>CAWAUM010000001.1:0-787500 GCA_963785235.1 uncultured delta proteobacterium
GTCTCAAGAACGTCATCTTCCACAAGGATCTGGGTACCTCCTATGAAAAGGTGGAGCGGTTCAGCGAGGTAGCAATGGCCCTGGCCGAGACGCTGGCGCCGGATAAAAAGGCGCAGGTGAAAGAGGCAGCCTCGCTGTGCAAGGGCGACCTCAACAGCCTTATGGTATGCGAGCTGCCCGAACTCCAGGGGATCATGGGCAGGGAATACGCCCTGCGCCAGGGTATTGATCCTGAAGTGGCCGTGGCCATCCGTGAACACTATCTGCCGGCATCCGCCGAGGATATGCTCCCCTCGGGTGTGGTGGGAGACCTCATCGGCATGGCCGACAGGATCGACACCATCTGCGGCTGCTTCGGCATCGGCATGGTGCCTTCCGGTACCTCCGACCCATATGCATTACGCAGGCAGACTATAGCCATTGAGAACATCCTGCTGGGCAAGGGGTACCATATCTCAATATCGTGGCTTGTGGACGAGGCTCTCAAACAACTTACTGCCAAGCTGAAAAGGCCGGCAGAAGAGACGAAGAAGGATACAAGTAGTCTTCTTTGCAAACCGTTTTGCCGCCATCCTCCAGGGCAGGGGAATTCCCGGTGATGTGATAGAATCCGTTATCGGTACCTTTGACGACCCCGTAGACACCTTTCAGCGGGCTCAGGCCCTTTCCACCATGCGCAGAGAGCCCTGGTTCGAATCCATCTGCGCGGCAAGCAAGCGGGTGGAGAATATTCTCAAAAAGACAGCCCCGACCTCCAACGTGAATCCGGCCCTGTTCGCCCAGGACGAGGAAAAGGCTTTGCACAAGGCCTTCCAGGCCATGGAGGGTGCATTTGTCGCCCATACCGAAAAGGGAGAGTACATTGATGCACTCAAGCTGCTTGCAGGTCTCAAGGATCCCATAGACAGCTTCTTCGAGAAGGTTCTGGTCATGAGCGAGGATATTAAGGTCCGCGAGAACCGGATCGCATTGCTTAAAGGCCTGGTTGTGCTGTTCGACAAGGTGGCCAAGTTTTCAAAGATATCTACTCAGCAGTAATCATGAAGAAGTCCCATCCCGCCGAGGGTATCAGGAGGCGGCCTGAGGCAGCAAGCAAGGCCGACATGAGGGATGCCTTCTCTATCGATGTGGACCGTATTCTCCACTCACAGGCCTACACCTCCTATATCGACAAGACGCAGGTGTTCTACCTTGTGGGCCACCAGGGCATATCCCACCGGGTGATCCATGTACAGCTCCTCTCCCGCATCGCCAGGACCATCGGCAGGAAGCTTGGACTCAATGATGACCTCATCGAGGCCATTGCCATCGGCCACGACATCGGGCACCCGCCGTATGGACACGACGGGGAACGCTACCTAGATGAGCTCTGCACAGGCGCCGGTATCGATCCTTTCCGGCATAACCTCCAGGCCATTCAGGCACTTGAACGCATCGAGAAAACAGGCCATGGTCTCAACCTCACCCTGCAGGTCCTGGACGGAATCCTTTGCCATAATGGTGAGATGAACGAACAATCCGTATCTCCGGAAAAGGGTGTGTCCTTTGAGGATCTCGATTTGAAATTGGAAGCCGCACTTAGAGGGGAAAGTCCTTTGCCCATGACAATGGAGGGCTGCCTTGTGCGGGTTGCGGACACGGTGAGTTACATTGGAAGGGATATCGAGGACGCTATTTCGCTCGGCATCATATCAAGGGATGATCTCCCGAATGCAGTGGTACGCGTGCTCGGGGACTCCAATGGCAAGATCGTCTATGCCCTGGTGGAGGACCTCGCCCGCCATTCTTCCGGTAATGCAATTGTTTATACACCCCGGATATTCAAGGCACTGACGGCCTTGAAAGAGTTCAATTACGAGAAGATCTACACCAACCCTTTAGTAAAGGCAGAGTCCAGCAAGATCAGGACAATGTATTCGCTGGTGTTCGCCCGCCTCGTGGAAGATGTAGCGGAGAGGGATCGGTCCTCGCTGGTCTTTACGAACTTCCTGGACAGGCTTGGAGAACGTTATATAAACTCCCACAATCCCTTTGAGATGGTCCGTGACTTCATTGCGGGGCTGACCGATTCAGGCTTCCTGAGGCTCTTTACCGAGATGTTCGTGCCGAGTGTAGTATAATAGATTTCAGAAGGCTTGATAAAAGAATATAGAAGATTATTATTATTCTCAGTCCTTGATAAAAAGAAAAGATCTAGAATATAAACGGCACGCCAATAGCGGTAATATAAAATTAGAGAGAGGTATATTATGGGTGTAAGAGGAAGGAAGCCCCTGGCACTGAGAAGTGGTGACAACAAGGCGGTATTAATCAAAAGAAACTATTACATTGAGGAGCGATATACAAAGGCACTTACCGTGCTTTCTGCTTTAACGGGTAAAGAGCTTTCACTGCTGGTAAATGAGGCTATCGGTGATCTGATTAATAAATACCAGCCCAAGACAGATATCGACCTTCTCCGATTGAAAGTGATCAAAAAAGAAGATTAAAGCATAATTTTTAATACAGATATTCATTATGTAGCAGGTTAACGTGTTGTATGAACTCGAGTAAAGAGTTCATTCATAAAGTTACTTTCAGTGCAGAAAGCGATTTTTTCACCTGCATGGTGGGGGGGGTTATGTCTTAATGGATGCAAAAGGGGTTTATAATCCTGTTTCCTAATATAATCCTGAACAAGTTCAGCTGTTTTCATGAGTGAACAAAATGGACTGCTTCCAATACTAATCGTTACGGCCGTAGGATCATGATTCTCAAGAGGGTTGTAAAATGACAGAGGTGGAGAAGACGAGAGATCAGCTTATAAAACAGCTGGATGACTTACGAGAAAGGGTCGCTGAGTTGGAAAGTGCATCTTCCGAGCTCAATTGGGCCAAAGATAATATCAATGCCCAAAAAGTTATTGACACACCCGATTTAGAATCAAAAGAAAGGAATTTTCAGGCAAGTGAATTATGCAGAGAAAGCGAAGAGAAGTTTGCCAAGGTCTTTTTGCAAAACTCAGTCCCCATGGCCATCAGCACTATTAAGGAAGGAAGCTAGTTGATGTGAGCGATGCTTTCCTAGATCTCATGGGTCTTTCGCGTGAGGAGATAATCGGAAATACCTCAACAGGGGATAGGTTTAATTACCCCTGAGCAGAGATCGGTTGTATTAAGCGAATTCATCAAGAATGGCCGGGTGGTGAACCTCGAGTTGCAGGTATGCACAAAGGGGGGAGAGTTCAGATATGGGCTTTTCAACTCAACAAAGATACAGATAGGGCAGGATGAGTATTTACTTACAGTGGTAACGGATATCACACAGCAAAAGCAGGCTGAAGAATCACTTCGGATGAGTGAGGATCGCTTCAGGCGCATGACGAACAATCTCCCTGGGGCGGTGTATCAATTCTATGCCCGGCCTAATGGTGAAATGGGGCTTTACTTTTTGAGCGAACGAGCTTTCGAGCTATTGGGTTTAGAAAACGAACTGCAGAATTTCTTTCCGCTTGTTACCTCCTGTATTGTCCCGGAAGACAGAGAGGCGTTTCTGGAATCGATCCAGCAAGCTGTCCGCACACTCAGCAGATGGGATCATGAGGTACGGTACATCAGCCCCGGGGGAAAAGAGATGTATATCAGGGGCCTTTCTCAACCCAGGCAGCAAAAGGATGAAATCGTTTTTGACGGGGTGTTGCTGGATGTCACTGATCAAAGACATACTGACCTGGCATTAAGTGAATCAGAAACCAAGTATCGTATACTACATGATACAATGAGAGATGCCTACGTAAGTGTCGACATGGATGGCCATATCATAGAATGCAATGAAGTCTATCTGAAAATGCTTGGATATGATTGGGAAGAGATTAAAAAACTGACTTATTTAGATCTAACCCCCGAAAAATGGCATGCCTATGAGGCTGCCATTATCCAGAATCATATACTACCCATGGGGTATTCTGACATCTACGAAAAAGAATACCGAAGGAAGGACGGTACAATTTTCCCCATCGAGTTAAGGACAATCCTTATCAGGGATGATGAGGGAAAACCAACAAGCATGTGGGCAATAGTGCGTGAAATCACTGGGCGCAAGAAGGTTGAAGAGACCCTGAAACAAGCGATGGCTTACAACCGCAGTCTCATTGAAGCAAGCCTGGACCCGCTTGTGACCATTGGTCGGGACGGCAGGATCACCGATGTGAACATGGCCACGGAACAAGTAATAGGCTATGCAAGGGATGAGCTCATCGGAAGGGATTTTTCGGACTACTTCACCGAGCCCCAGAAGGCTAGAACCATTTATCAGCAGGTGTTCCGGGAAGGGCTGGCACGTGATTACGAGCTCGATCTTCGACATCGAGATGGGCATATCACCGAGGTGTTATATAATGCCTCAGTCTACAGGGATTCCTCCGGGCAGGTAGCCGGTGTATTTGCTGCTGCGCGGGACATATCTGAGCGCAAGACGGCCGAAAAGAGACTCCGTTCCTCTGAGAAGAAATTCTCAACAGCCTTTCATGATAATCCCGCCCCCATGGTGATAACAGATCCCGCAGACGGAAGAATAGTAGATTTCAACAGTGCGTGCGAGGCCTGGTCAGGGTACACCCGTGATGAGGGTATTGGGCAAACCACCATTGGCCTTGGTATTTTATCTGCTGAACAAAGGGATAATCTAAATGAGGCAATTACCCGTCAAGGTAAAGCCGATTTTATAAGCATGGATTATAAGGTCAAGGACGGGGTGGTCCGTAAGATTCTCCACTCAGCAAGGTTTATAAACATTGATAATAAAACACATCTCCTTTCCCATATCCTTGACATTACCGAGCAAAGTAAGGCGGAGAAGGCGCTTATAGACCGACAGGCGAGGTTAAACAGTATTTTTCGTGCAGCGCCCACAGGGATCGGTGTGGCTGTCAACCGAATTCTCACCGAGGTCAATGACCGTATCTGTGAGATGACGGGATATACCCGGGAAGAGCTTCTCGGGAAATCAGTCAGCATGTTTTATACCACCAAGGAGGAATTCGACCAGGTAGGCTTGAAGAAAAATAGACAGATGGAACAACTCGGTATGGGATCTGTGGAGACGCGCTGGAGGAGGAAAGATGGTCAAATCATAGACATCCTTCTTACCTCAGCTGCCATTGTGTCTGGAGATCTTACCTCCGGGGTGACCTTCACTGCCCTTGACATTACCCGGAGGAAGAGGGCCGAAGATGCCCTGAGGGAGAGTGAATCCAGGTACCGCTTCCTGACAGAGAGGATAAACGACATCGTCTGGGTTGCGGATATGGATTTCAACCTTACCTACATGAGCCCTTCTGTTGAAAGAATCATGGGGTATACGCCGCAGGAGCGCCTGGGAAAGAAGGCCTCGTCAACGATGACCCCCGAATCCGCCGCAAAATCCTTTGATATGTTCGTCGCTGAGATCCAGAGGGTGCAGAAAAAAGGCAGTGAAACTACAAAACCCATTCTGATGGAACTTGAGTATTGTCACAAGAACGGATCAACCGTGTGGATGGAAGTGAATGCGAGCCTTTTGCTCGATGCTGACGGGCAGATTCTCGGGGCCCATGGGGTGTCGCGAGACATCAATATGCGCAAGCGGGCAGAGAACGCCCTGCGTGAAAGTGAAGCCAAGTACCGGTTTCTGACAGAGAAGATGTACGACATTATCTGGACTGCCGGCTTGGATTTCCAGCTCACATACGACAGCCCTTCTGTTGAAAGGGTCTTGGGGTATACGCCACAGGAGCGTATGAGGCAAAAGGCCAGCGAAATGTTGACCCCGGAATCTTATGCTTACGCCCTTGAGGTCCTGAGCGCAGAACTCATGCACGACCAGGAAGAGGGAGTTGATCCGGATAGAACTATCAAACTGGAACTGGAATATTATCACAAAAACGGTTCCACGGTATGGATGGAGTGTATTGTTAGCGCTATCCGTGATCATGACGGTGAAATCAGTGGGATTCATGGTGTGTCGCGCGATATCACTCTTCGAAAACAAGTCGAGGAAGAGCTGAAGAAACACCGTTATCAGCTTGAAGAGCTCGTAAATGAACGCACAGCTGAACTCACAAAGGCATATGAATATCTGAAACAGGAGAACGAGGCAAGGAAAGCGGGTGAATCGGCTTTAAGGGCCAGGGAAATGGAACTGGAAAAGGGCCGCCGAGAGCTTGTAGAGATGAATTCCGCACTGAAGGTTCTGCTCAAACAGAGGGAAGAGGACAAGGTAAACATGGAGATGAATATCATCTCGAATATCAAGACGTCTGTCCTGCCCTACATTGAGAAACTGGAATCATCCGGCCTTGCAGAGGGCCAGATGAGGATCAGTTCCATGATAAAATCCCTTTTGGGAGAGATCACTTCACCCTTCATCAAGAAAGTCTCCTCGGAATTCCTTGGCTTCACGCCAAACGAGATACAGGTCGCATCACTGGTCAAAGAAGGGAAGAGCTCGAAAGAAATCGCAGAGATATTAAATATTTCTCTCAATACGGTCCATACCTACAGGTATAAGATCCGCATAAAGACTGGGCTGAAAAACAACAAGGTGAACCTGAGGTCTTACCTGCAGACCTTGGGATAGAATGGCACGTTCTTCTATTAGTGATATAGAGCCACTAATTTATAACCTTTCTTTCATTATAGACAGGCCTAGCCTGAGCTCGTTATAGTAACATTTATTTTTTCAAGATCAAGGATGCATCATGAAAGATAAGAAATTTTGGAAGAACTTATGTGTTTACCAGGAAATCGTCAATCCTTGAGATGATGGAATTAATTGATGATTTCCGGGAAGAGGCGAGACAGGCAAAGAAAGAGATGACTGTCCTGATCATGGATGAACTGTATAACAAATGTAATCTGATCCTCCTGCAGAATAGCGTCCTTCATCACTACACGACATCAAAGGAGTTTCATCTTACCAGCCCACAACCATAGAAATAAACGCACAGAATGAACAGTAGAGGGTTCCTATTTCCACGTTCGTTCGTCAACCAACAGCTTTGTGTCAGTTGAAAGGCTGCCTGGGTTAAGGATCTCCACGCTATCCAGTTTGACGGTACAGATCTCCTGAAAGATTTTTTCGAATCGCGCCTGGAATTCATTTCCCAATAAGCCGGCAGCCTGGGCATCGAGCTTGGCGGTCAGGTTGTCCCGATGGCCCGAGCGGCTTATTACAAGCTGAACAACAAGTCCGGGGAAGGTTTCACAGACCCTCTTTACCTGGCTTGGGGCAATGAACATACCGCGGACCTTCACTGCGTCGCCCACCCTTCCGGCAATGCCTGAGAGCCTTAAGCCTGTCCTGCCGCATGGGCATGGCTCCTCGATGATGCTTGAGAGGTCGCCCGTTCCGAAGCGCAGCAGGAAGAAGATGTGGTTCAATCTTGTCACAACTACCTCTCCCAGCTCTCCGGGGTTGACGGGTTCTCCCGTTGCCGGGTCCACTATCTCAACGATCACCTCCTCGCAGAGGTGCCAGCCTTTCTTGCCGGAGCACTCATAGGCCACATCCCCCACCTCTGTTGCGCCGTACATCTGAAAGGTATCGATGCCGTAGTCGGTCTCGAAGAGCTGTCTCAGAGAGGGTTGCAGGGGCTCGGCAGCGAAGCTCGCACGCTTCACCTTGAAATCTCTTGCAAAGTCATAGCCCATCTCCGAGGCCTTGGTGATGATTGCCATGAGGAAGCTCGGGGTCCCGGTGTAGCCCGTTATGTTCAGGTCCTTTATGAGCTGGACCTGCTGCTGGGTGGCAGAAGATCCCGAGGGAACTACGGTTGCCCCAACCTTGTTAAGCCCTCCATGGAAGGTGAGGCCTGCCGCTACCATGTGGTAGGAAAAGGCATTGAGCACGATGTCTCCATGTGCGAAGCCTGCTGCCTTGTAGGCCCTGGCCCAAAGCGGGTCATGGGAACCCAGGTGAGGTTCATAAACCGGCCCCGGAGAGGTGAAGATACGCTCGATAACAGCATTCGGATCAGCCAGCCCTCCATAGGGAGGCTCCTTTGCCTCCATGTCCACAAGCTGCTCCCGTGAAATTATAGGGAGCTTCACAAGGTCATGGACGGTCTGAATATCGGTCGGCTTCAAAGAGCGATCCTGGAGGACCGATCTGAGCTTTGGTGAACGCTCAAAGCCCAGCCGGACCATCTCGGAGAGCCTCTTGTTCTGGTATGTCTCCCGCTCATGGCGGGTCATGGTTTCAAGATCGTCTAGATAATGTGTTCACATCAAACCCCCTCTCACCCTACGATTCATTCATCACTAATCATTCACCTACAGCCACCGCTTTCTGCGCTTATATGACTTCACGTCCCGGTATGACCTGGCTGTGCCGCCTGCGCTTACCCCGAGGTAGAACTCCTTCACGTCGGGATTCTCCTTCAGGTTGTCCGCCTCTCCCTCCATCACGACACGGCCATTCTCCATGACATAGCCATAGTGGGCGATCTGCAGTGCCATATTGGCGTTCTGCTCTACCAGGACGATGGTGGTCCCCTGTTCTTCGTTGATCCGACGGATGATCCGGAAGATCTCTTTCACAACGAGCGGCGCAAGTCCAAGCGATGGCTCATCTAAAAGGAGCAGTTTGGGGTGGGCCATGAGTGCCCTGCCCATAACCACCATCTGGAGTTCGCCCCCGCTGCAGTAACCGGCCAGTGCCTTTCTGCGTTTCATCAGGGCAGGGAAGTAGCCATATACAAGATCCAGGTCCTTCTTGTAGGGCTTGGTCCAGCGTGTTGCCGTCCCGACCTTCAGATTCTCTTCAATGGTGAGGTACTTGAAGGGCTGCCTTCCCTCCAGGACCTGGATGATGCCCAGGCGGGTAAGCTCCTCGGGAGACAGGTTCTGTACGAGCTCGCCGGCGTATATGATATTGCCGTCCGTCACCTTGCCGTTTTCCGGCTTGAGCAGGCCGGATATGGCCTTGAGCGTGGTGGTCTTGCCCGCCCCGTTGCTCCCGAGCAACGATACGATGCGGCCCCTTTGTACATTGAGCGACACCCCCTTGAGCACCTGGATGACATCCGAATAGACAACGCTGATGTTGTTGAGCTGGAGCAGGGTATCGGTAGTAGAGTCTTCCATCACATGAACCTCAGTAGGAGAACGGCCATAGCCGGAAGGTGGACCGTACGATGCGCCACAGTTCTGCGAGCCCCTTTGGCTCGAACAGGATAAACAGGACAATAGCCAGACCAAAGGCAAACTCGCGCAGTGATGCCATGTTGAGCCCGAACCCGCTCAGTGCGGAGATGTTCATCATGGCATCCGTTGCAAAGCGCAAAACCTCGTTGAGGCCCGTGATGAAGATTGCCCCGAAGATGGAGCCCGGGATGCTGCCGAGGCCCCCGATAATGACCATGGCGATATATTCCACAGAGAGCCCCAGGGTAAAGGGCTCGGTGGATATGCTCTTCATGTAGTATGCCCACAAAGCGCCTGCAAAGCCTGCATAGAAGGAGCTGATGGCAAAGGCGAGCAGCTTGTAGAAAAAGATGGGTATACCCATGCCCTCAGCTGCCCGGTCATTGTCGCGGATGGCAATAAAGGCCCTGCCATAGCGTGTTCTCATGAGGTTGGATGCAACAAAGGTGAGGCCTACCAGACATATGAAGATCAGGTAGAAGAATCGCGTATCCGAGTTGATGGCAAGGCCGAACAGGTTTGCCTCAGGCAGCATGATGCCCATTGTGCCCTTGGTGAGGCTGTCCCAGTGCACAAGGATGTATTCGATGATAAACTGGCCTGCCAGCGTTGCGATGGTGAGGTAGAGCCCTTTGAGCCTGCCCGAGGGGATGCCGAAGATCATGCCCACAATAGCGGTGATGAGCCCGGACGCAGGAATCGAGATCCACAAGGGAAGGCCAACCGTAGTGGCCAGGATGGCCCCGGCATATGCCCCTACGCCGAAGAAGGCCCCGTGGCCCAGCGAGATCTGGCCTGTGAACCCGATGAGGATATTCAGGCCCAAGGCGGCAATGGCCGCGATCCCCGTCATGTTGATGACATAGAGCAGATAGGGGGAGCTGATGAAGTGGCACTACCCCGAAGAGGAAGGCGAGCCCGATGAAGGCCCACATGCGGCCGAAATCCGTCTCGAAGATGGTGAGTTCCTGGCCGTAGTGTTCCTTGTAGTTCCCGCACGGGTGGAATTGAAGCCGCTTCATTCTACACCCTCTCGATCTCAACCAGGCCGAAGAGGCCATAGGGCTTGATGAGCAGGATGACGACCAGGACGATATACGGGATCACATCGCGCAGTGACGGAGAGATGTATCCGCTCGTGAAGGTCTCCAGCAGCCCGATGATGATCCCGCCGATAATGGCCCCGCCGATGCTGTCCAGTCCGCCCAGTATGACCACCGGAAAGACCTTGAGCCCGAGCGAACTGATCTCGTGCACATTGATGCCGTTGATGGTCCCGAGCATAATGCCGCTCATGCCTGCGACCATGGCCGCTATGGCCCAGGACAGGGCAAAGACCTTCTTCACGTGGACGCCTAAGGACATGGCGGCAGTCTGGTTGTCGGCCACGCTCCGCATATATATGCCCTGGGGCGAGTACTTGAAGAAGAGCCCGAAGAGCACCAGAAAGATCACTCCCAGCAGCGAGGAGGCCACATATACCGGAGGGATGTAGATAGTGCCCATTTGGATGGCAAGGGCGCCTGGCAGGAAATCGGGGTAGGTCTGGAGGTTGCCCCCGAAGAAGAACAGGAGCAGTCCCTTGAACATGGAAGCCAGACCTACGGTGAGCATGATGACAAAGATGAGCGACTCGCCGATCAAGGGCCGCAGGAAGAGGCGCTCCACAACGAATCCGAGAACGAAGCTTCCGGAAAGGGTGATGAGGAAGGCGAGGATCACCGGGACCTTGATCCACGATACCAGCACGAGGAAGAAATATGCGCCCATGGCCATGAGCTGGCCGTGGGCGAAGTTCAGCACGGACGACGACTTGAAGATCATGACAAAGCCCAGGGCCGACAGGCCGTAGAGAAGTCCGACGCTCAGGCCGTTTATGAGGAGCTGTAAGAAGAATTCCATGTATTCTCTCCTGGTTCGTGCATTTCCTAAAACACAGTTATTACGCGGGCTATTGTCTCGACCATGCCCACCTGTCCATCGCGGTAGCGGACCTTGCCCTTGACAGGCAGTTCCGTCAGTCCTGTGTACATGGCCTCGATCATGGGCAGGTAGAGGCCGTAGACAAAGCGCCTCCTTACCTTGCCGGTGCGGGTGAGTTCCTCGTCATCGGCATCGAGGAGCTTGTAGAGCAGAATGAACCGTTTTATCTTCATGGGCCCTGGCAACTGGTCATTGACTGTTTTCACCTCTTCAAGGATGAGTTGCTCGACCTCGGGCCGCCCTGACAGGTCCGTATAGGTGGTGTACGGGATCATACGGTCCTCGGCCCAGTTGCCCACATTGCCAAGATCGATGTTGATGAGCGCCGTGATGAATGGCCGGCCCTCACCGAAGATGATGGTTTCTTTAATATATAAGGAAAATTTAAGTCTGGTCTCGATGAAGTCAGGGGAGAAGGCATTGCCTTCCTTATCCCTTATGATATCCTGCTTCCGTCCGATTATCACCAGGTGGCCGTCGTCGTCGAGGTAACCGGCATCCCCTGTCAGGAACCATCCGTTCTCAAATGCCTTTTCCGTTGATTCATAATCATTGTAGTAGCCTGCGAAGACCGAGTCGGAAAGCAGCATGACCTCCTGGTCTTTGGATATCTTCACCTCGGTGCCGGGCAGGGCCTTGCCCACGGTCTCGGGTTTCACCTCGTCATCGGGCTGGGCCTGGAAGATGCCGCAGGTCTCTGTGAGGCCGTAACACTGCTTCAGGTTCAATCCGCAGGCCCTGAAAAAGCGGATCACGTCAGGGCTGATTGGGTGGCCGCCGGTGTAGGCGCTGATGAACCCCGAGCAGCCTACTCGGTCGAGGAGGGGATTGAACACGAGCGCCTTAGCCATACCATTGAGGAAACGCAGGCCAAGAGGTAGGGGCTTCCCGGCTGATTTCAGGTCCACACATGCCGTGCCGATCCGTTCGGCATAAGTGAACATGGCGCGGTTGATGGGACCGGCATCGTCGATCTTCACCCTGACCTTTGAAGCCAGGTCCTCCCAGAAGCGAGAAGAGGAGATGAGGAGGCCCGGCCCGATATCCCGGAAGTCGGCCGTCACGGTCTCGGGCGTCTCGGGGAAGTTCATGGTCATCCCGCCGAGCAAGGCCACTCCGAATCCCCACATCTGGTCCACGATCCAGGCGGGTGGGGTCATGGAGAGCCAGTTGGACCCGATACCCACCGGATTGGATTCGATCCACTTCCTGCCCATTGCCGCATAGTTCCGGTGGGAGAGCATGGCCAGTTTTGAGATGCCCGTGGTGCCCGATGTCAGGATCATATGGCACACATCGTCCGGCTTTCCCTTGGCAATCTCTTCGGCGAAAAGACCCGGGTGCCTGGTCTCGTGCCTTTTCCCGAGGTCAAGCAGGTCTTTATAGCTCATGAGGAGCTTGTTATCTCTATACCCCCTCATGCCAGTGGGGTCCACATAGATGATCACCTGGACGTGCGGGAGTTTGCCCTGCTGCTCCAACAGCTTGTCTACCTGCTCCTGGTCCTGGACCAGGATGAAGCGTGCCTGGATGCGGTTCAGTGCCGATGTGAGCTCGCTCGCTACGGCAGAGGTGAAGAGGTTCAGGCTGACCGCGCCGAAGGCCTGAGAGCCGAGCTGGCTGAACAGCCACTCCGGGTGGTTGTTCATGATCATGCCCACATGGTCGTGACGATTGAGTCCTAAGGCCTTGAGCCCAAGCCCGGTGTACTTCACATAAGATAGGTAATCTACCCAGGTGAAGGCCTGCCAGACACCATAGGTCTTTTCCCGGATGGCGATGTGTGTGTTGCCGAGTAGCAAGGCCTGATGATCAAGGGCCTGGGGAAGGGTGCAGCTGGAAATCTTGTCCAGGTGAGCCTGGCTGACCTTGGTTATAGTCTTTCCGTTGTGGCCCATGATAAGCCCCTATGCCCCTTCCTGAGTTTCCAGGCCCAGGTCCGTGGTGTCCCCGAGATAGGCCCTGATGACATCGGGGTGGTCCTGGATCTCTTCCGGCTTTCCCTCGGCGAGTTTTTCACCGAAGTTGAGCACAATGACACGCTCGGAGATGCTCATGACAATGGACATGTCATGCTCCACCAGGATCATGGTCTGGCCCCACCCGTCGTGCAGCTCTAAAAGGAAGCGAACCATATCCTCCTTTTCTTCCAGGGTCATGCCTGCAAAAGGCTCGTCCAGAACCAGCAGTCTGGGTTCCGAGGCCAAGGCCCTGCCAAGTTCCACACGCTTGCGCAGGCCATAGGGCAGAGAGCCAACAAGCTCCTTGCGGATGGACTGCATTTCAAGAAAGTCGATGATCTCTTCCAATATCTCGTGATGTCTGATCTCTTCTGTTTTGACTGAAGGGGAATACAGGCACGCCAGGGCGAAGTTGTATGATGATCTGGTATGGCGGGCCAGCAGCATGTTCTGGAGAACGGTCATACCCGGGAAGAGCTCGATGTTCTGAAAGGTCCTTCCGATACCCAGCGAGGTGAGTTTGTGGGTGTGCATATGTACAATGCTCTGGCCGTTAAAGATAATATCGCCGCTTGTCGCCTTATAAAATCCCGTGATGCAGTTCAGCAGGCTTGTCTTGCCCGCGCCGTTGGGCCCTATGATTGCCACGAGTTCGCCGGTATGGACCGACAGGTCCACATTCTTGACCGCCTGGATGCCGCCGAAGGCGAGAGACAGGCTTTTGACCTCAAGCTCAGCCTGCCTCATCGCCATCTTGTCGGCGGAGAATATTCGTGGATGCCCTCGAAATGCCCTCACAAAGAATCCTTTGCTACTTCAGTATCTTGATCTTGTCCTTGCCCGGGGTGAAGAAGTTGGTCAGGGGTGTAAAGGTCTCGTTCTCATGGATCTGGACTATCCTGCCCTTGAAGGAAGCGCCATGGTCGTCCTTGGTGTAAGTAATATTTGGCACTAATCCTCCGAAGTCCTCATTGTTAAAGGTTTCCATGGCTTTGTTGATGTTCTCTGGTGTGATTTTTCCGAACTTTTCCTGTGCCCTTATGAATGCCCTCTCCATGATCATGCCCACGACTACGCCCTCCCAGTAGGCGGTGTCAAAGGAGTCGACGGTCTTGTAGCGCTTCCAGAGTTCTTCCATGATCTTCATGCCAGGGGCTTTGTCCGTGGGCAGGCCGCCGCAGAACTGCATCTTCACGCGATCTTTTATAAGTCCTTTACCATTCTTGAAGAAGTCGGGGTCCGTGGATGTCCAGGTGCCTATGAAGATGGGGTTGTAGCCGATGCGGTCCGCGCTCTTGAGGGTGCTGATGATGGCTGCTGGCAGCATCTGCATGAATACATACTGGGCGCCCTTCTGCTTGAGCCGTAAGAGTTCGGTGGTCAGGTCTACGGTCTGGGGCGGGAATTCCTCAATTGAAACAAGATCGATGTTTTTTGTCTTGGCGTATTCCTTGCTCGGCTCGTGGATGGAGCGGCCGTAGGGGTTGTTGTAGGTCAGCAGGCCGATCTTCGGTGCGCCGGGGTCCTTATGGACGGCAGCGATGTACTCCATGACCGCCTGACAGTCGAGCTTGTAGTTGCCGAAAGGCAGGTACATGTAGTCAACCGGCGGCTGCAGAAGCTCCCAGGCCGTGGAGTAGTTGATGGCCGGGATCTTGAACTGCTGCAGCAGAGGTTTTGCCTGCATGCCTTCTGCCGCCCCCCAGGTGGCTATCATATCCACCTTGTCCTGCATGGCGAATTTCCTCACCGCAGCCACGGCCTCGGATGCCTTATATGCAGTATCCACGGTAATCATCTGGATCTTGTTGCCTTTGACGCCGCCCTTGACCTCATTGACGTACTTAAAGTAATCCTGCTGTCCCTTGGCATGGTACTGGCCCCAGGTGGATGCCGGGCCGGTGAGGTTGATGGCAGCGCCCACCTTGATATCCTTGGCATGCGCGATTGGCGCAGTAATGCAGCAGACTGCAAGCAACAACCCCCCCATAATCAATGCTGAACTTACTCTCCCCTTCATAACACTACCTCCCTTACAGTTTTTTCTGTCCATCACACCTGTGATGGGGTACCGCTTCATGAACAAAAAAAAGCCGCAGGTAGACAAGTACGGTCTACCTACGGCTTTTTTTGACTAGATCTAAAAAAGCTTAAACGCAGGCAGACCTAATCAAAAAAGAAAAACCCGAAAGAATTATTTGTCAAAATTCTCGTTGCCATAGACTAGGGCCTTTAAAGAAAACTCCCTAAGAAGTCAAGGGAAAACTGGCAAGAGGTGTAAACTGACGATGCGATATGGTTAGGGTTTTAGCTGACCCGAACAATTCAGTGAGTTTCCGAAGAAACTCACTGAATTGTTCGGGCTAAGAAAAGATTTCTATCAAAAATCCTCTCATATCACCGATGGTATCGACCGGTAGTGTTCCTGGCGCTGCTTTTCCGGTAAGGCGAGAAAGGTGTTGATGAGGCGCAGCATCTCTTCCCTGTTTTCATCGAGCCTGCCGAAGACCTGGATATAGTTGTTTGAATGATCGCAGGCGAGGACTGCAGGCGTTGGATCCAGGGCGGCAATTAGGTCTCTGAGTTCCATAACCGTGCCTTCAGCGGTCTGTTCAATGAACTCGCCGGCATGTATTTTTTCCATGAGTTTCGACATGGGGTGGATCCACAACCGCCGCACCCGGATAAAGTGGGGCTTTACCTCATTGATTACACAGGCCGAGCCTTTAACGTGATCTTCCCACAGTGCCTG
Organism: uncultured delta proteobacterium; assembly: GCA_963785235.1. GTDB lineage: Bacteria > Desulfobacterota > Desulfomonilia > UBA1062 > UBA1062 > MWEI01. Next base: position 15,858 of record CAWAUM010000001.1, read on the forward strand.
TCCGCCCAGCCCAAGAAGGAAGTAGAAAGACAACTCCATGCCCGAGGTCATGGCCTTTTCCCCGGCATCGATGAGCTGTTTCTGGGTGGTACCCTTCTTGTGCAGCGAAAGCACCGCATCCGAACCGCTCTCCATCCCCACATGGACCCGGTCTAGGCCCGCATCATGGATGGCAAGGAGCTCCGCTTGCGTCTTCTTGGCCAGGCTTGATGCCCTGGCATAAGCCGTAACCCGATTCACGAAAGGGAACTTCGCCCTGAGGTGTTTCAGGACTTCTACGAGAAAGTCCGTGGGCAGATGGAGCGGGTTTGCATCGCCTAAAAATGCGGTCTTGAAGATGTCTCCGTACATTTCATGCAGGGCGTCGATGTCTTTGATCACCTCGCCCACGGTACGCTCGGAGTAGGGGGTATCGAAATAATCGTAAATACCGCAGAACAGGCACCGGTTCCAGTTGCAACCGCGTACGGTCCTGATGAGAAGGCTCCTGGCCTCGCTGGGCGGTCTGATCACGAGATGTTCGGGGACATGCATGTTGCTGTTATAGGGCGAGGAAGTCCCGGGGTCAAGGAGTTGAGAGTTCTAGGCTATAAATCCTAAGCGGAATCATCACCTGTGGTGAAACTACTGGTGTAATCCGAACTGAGGGACCTGCCATGAGTGTCTTTCAGCTGGGTTTTTATTGTCACGGTATACGTTGTGAGCTTGTCCAGCTTAGCCGTTGGTGTAAATGATACGGCTATACCATACGAGGAAACCGTTCCAGCAACAGATTTTCCTTTGTCATCCGTCAAAAGGATTGTTGCGTTAGTTGCAGTCGTTTTATCAATGTCATTTGAGAACGTAATTGATATTGTAACGCTTTGTGAAGTAGCCGTTGCTCCGTTGGCCGGTATGATATCGTACACCTTGAAAGCATTGCTGTTTTTGTCATCGAACACATCACACGATAAGAGGAATACGGAACACAGCACGGTTACCATAAGAAGGACGATCAGGTTTTTGATAAGTTCATTTTTCATTGTCTGCTCTCCTCCATTATAAAATAAAAAAAATGTTTTAGGGCCTGATAAGTATAAATTAAATTTTTAAAAATTGCATGATGAATTTCTCTATGAATATGAGTTACAAGATACCCATGGAAATCTTATACACCCCAATCGGCATCATGCACTGTGAGCTCTTTGACCCGGACACAGCGCCCAAGTTTTATACCGAATCCTCCATCAAAGGGACTATCGAGATCTTTGAGGCGTATGAGGAAGGACTTGCCGGGCTCAATGAATACGACCATATCATGGTCTTCTTCCACTTCCACCGCTCTGCGGGTTATAATCTCATGCAGAAGAGACGTGGCGTGGGTCAGTTGCGCGGTGTGTTCAGCCTTTGCTCGCCAAACAGGCCCAATGGCATCGGTATGTCGATCCTTAAGCTTATTAAAATAGAGGGTAACATGCTTTATGTGGAAAACGTCGACCTGCTTGACGGCACGCCCATCCTCGACATAAAGCCTTACAAACCGCAGGATTACCCGTGCAGGACAAAGGACTGAAGCCCTGAGCCGCCCGAATATGGATTGAATTTTTTCCCCTGATGTGGTTGTGTAATACACTTAGAGATGGAAACAAGGCTAGAGGTGTGCTCATGAAAGGCACCTATCAAGGATCATTATAGGACAGACATCCGCCAAGATAAGGCCTAAAGAACCATCTTACAAACAATGGAAGTACCTGCATCATGATAAGGATCGCAAGGAGATAATCAATGGAATACGATATGCCGCTCTACAGGCCGCCTTCAGAGGCTCGCTCTCTTATCTTCCAGGTTACGTTAGGCTGTTCGTGGAACAAATGTATGTTCTGTGCCATGTACAAGACCAAGGATTTCCTGGTGAGGCCTTTCGATGAGATCGAGAAGGAAGTCATTGAGATGGCGAGGCATTACCCCCAGACGCGCAAGATCTTCCTGGCTGACGGCGATCCTCTGGCTGCACCAACGGATTTCCTTATCAGGGTGCTCGACCTCATGAACCAGCGGTTCCCCAACCTGGAGCGCATCAGCACCTATGCTGGCCCCACCAACCTTAAGGACAAGACAATTGAAGAACTAAAGGAGTTCAAGGCACGCAAGCTCGATGTCCTCTACCTCGGCATCGAGACCGGTCATGATCCCCTCCTGAAAAGGATCAAGAAGGGGGCAAAGGCCTCTTTGATCATAGAAGTCTGCAGGAAGGCAAAAGATGCCGGCCTGCGCATGTCCACCTTCATCATCCTTGGCCTGGGTGGAGTAGGGGGCAGTTATGACCATGCCAAGGATTCTGCCCGGGTGGCAAATGCCATCGACCCGAACTTTCTGGCAACGCTCACCCTTATGCTCGGACCCTACGAGAAGATCTACGAGCAGGAGATGATGGGTGACGGCTTCAAGCTCATTGACAAGAAGCAGTCCCTGCAGGAGCTCAGGTGGTTCGTGGAGGACCTTACCTCACCGACTGCAAGTTCGGCTCCGAGCACGCATCCAACTATTTGCCCATCAGCGGGACCCTGCCCCGGGACAAAGAGGAGATCCTCAGGCTCATCGACAAGGCGCTTGACGACACCTCCTCGAAGATGATCAGGCCCGAATGGGCCCGGGGGCTGTGAAAAGTGATCAATGCAATACGCGGCATGAATGATATCCTTCCTGAAGAGGCGGCCAAGTGGCGCCTTGTTGAGGAAGCTACACGAACTATCTTTTCACTCTACGGCTTTTCCGAGCTGAGGCCGCCCGTGATGGAAAGGACAGAACTCTTTCTTCGCGGCATTGGCGATGACACCGATGTAGTGGAAAAGCAGATGTACACCTTTATTGATAAATCCGGCGACTCGGTGACGCTTCGGCCCGAGGCAACTGCATGTGTGCTCCGGGCGGTCATTGAGCACGGCCTGTTGAACAAAGACCCAATCGTCAAGCTTTACAGCCTCGGGCCCATGTTCCGCTATGAGCGACCCCAGAAGGGCAGATACCGCCAGTTTCACCAGATCAACGCCGAGCGTCTGGGCGAGGACGGCCCTCTGGCAGATGCCGAGACGCTGGCCATGGCCTATAACCTGGCGAGCTCCATCCTGGGCAGCGATGTGCTGCTCATGGAGGTGAACTCACTGGGTTGCAAGCAATGCAGGCCAATGTTCCAGGGGGCGTTGCAGCAGTTCCTCGCCTCCAGACAGGACAACCTTTGCGGCGATTGTAAAAGACGGATGAATACAAACCCGCTGCGGGTATTGGACTGCAAGGTGCCTACATGCAAGGAGGCGGTGCAGGGCGCACCTTTCATCGAAGAACACCTCTGCGAAGACTGCCGGACCCATTATGCAACAGTCCTGACAGGACTGGCCGCCTTTGGCGTGCGCTATGAGAAGAACCCCAGGCTGGTCAGAGGCCTTGATTATTACACCAGGACCACCTTTGAGATAACGGCCACGGGTCTCGGGTCTCAGAACGCCATCGCGGGCGGCGGCAGATATGACGATCTCTTGAGCACATTGGGAGGTCCGGCTGTTGGCGGTATCGGCTTCGCATTCGGTATGGAGCGCATGATCATGCTCATGGGTGAGCGTAACGAGCACATCAAGGGGTGTTTTGTAGTAACCCAGGCTGAACCCCGGGTGGAGCAGGAGGCCTTAGGCCTCATGGCTGAACTCAGGGCTGCAGGTATCCGGGTTGAGGCGGCCTTCGGCAAGAGCTTCAAGGCCCAGATGCGCCGCGCAGACAGAGCAGGGTACCCTGTCTGTATCATCATTGGGGGGACCGAGGTGGATTCGTCCACCCTTACTCTCAAGGATATGATCAATGATGTGCCCCAGCGAACGGTTAAGAGAAAAGATGCCCTTGAAGAGATTAAACCCATGCTTGTGAATAAAGGAGATAACACGTGACGAGCGGGATGAAAGGATTGAAACGGACACATTACTGCGGCGAGATCAACCACGTTTCAGAAGGTACATCCGTGACACTGTTCGGATGGGTCCAGCGCAGGAGGGACTTAGGCGGGCTCATATTCCTCGACATACGCGACCGCACCGGTATTGCCCAGGTGGTCTGCAATCCGGAAGACCAGCCCAAGGCCCACGCCGTAGCCCACACCCTAAGGCCCGAATACTGCATCGCCATTACAGGGAGAGCTGCTCCGGCGGCCTGAAGAGATGCGGAATCCTGCCATGTCCACAGGAGATGTGGAGATAACGGCCCATGAGGTGGTGGTGTTCAACGAGGCCCTGACCCCGCCCTTTATCCTTGAAGACGGGGCCGAGGTCAACGATACCTTGAGACTCAAACATCGCTACCTTGACCTGCGCAGGGCCACCCTGCAGCAGAATATGCTCCTGAGGCACAAGGCCACATCTGCGGTCAGGCGGTATATGGACCAGCACGGCTTTATCGACGTGGAAACCCCTGTGCTGACCAAGAGCACACCCGAGGGTGCGCGAGACTACCTCGTTCCCAGCAGGATCTTCCCGGGCAGGTGCTATGCCCTGCCCCAATCGCCCCAGCTCTTCAAGCAGCTCCTCATGGTTTCGGGCTTTGACCGCTATTACCAGATTGTCAAATGTTTCCGCGATGAGGACCTGCGCGCTGACCGGCAGCCGGAATTCACCCAGATCGATATCGAGATGTCCTTTGTGGGCATGGATGACGTCCTCGACATAACCGAGGGCATGATAGCCGAGCTTTTCAAAGAGACCAAAGGACTCGAACTGAAGCGGCCCTTTCCAAGGCTCACCTATAGCCAGGCCATGGACGAGTACGGCAATGACAGGCCCGACACACGCTTCGGCATGAAGCTCGTCGATGTCTCGGATATTGCAGCCACAACCGATTTCCGCGTTTTCACCGACACGGTTGCGCTCGGTGGGGCGGTCAAGGCCATCGCGGTCAAGGGCCCGCATAATCTCAGCAGAAAGGACCTGGACTCATTGCTAGCCCGCCATTTCGGATTATGGCGCCAAGGGGGTGCTCTGGGCCCGCCTGGATGCGGATGGATGGAAGTCCACCCTGACGAAATTCTTCAAGGAAGGCCAGTTGGCCGGCATAGCACAGAGGCTCGATATGGCTCCCGGTGATGTGGCGTTGTTCATTGCAGACAAGAAGAATGTGGTAAATGCAAGCTTGTCTGCCCTGAGGCTGCATATGGCCGAACGCCTGAAGCTCATAGAGCCTGATACCTATAGTGCCCTGTGGGTTACGGACTTCCCGTTGTTCGAATGGAACGAGGAGCAGGGCAGGCTGCTGTCGGTCCATCACCCCTTCACCTCGCCGGCCTTGGAAGACATCCCCCTGATGGATACCGACCCTGCCAAGGTCAAGGCCTTGGCTTACGACATGGTCATCAACGGCAGCGAGGTGGGCGGAGGCAGCATCAGAATCCATTCCCGGGATCTCCAGCAAAAGATCTTCAAGGCCATCGGGATGAGTGATGAAGAGGCCAGGATAAAGTTCGGGTTCCTGCTGGAGGCACTCCAGTACGGCGCACCGCCCCACGGAGGGCTCGCCTTCGGGCTCGACAGGCTCATCATGCTGCTTGCCGGCACAACGAGCATCCGCGATGTCATTGCCTTCCCCAAGACACAAAAGGCCTTCTGCACCATGACAGAGGCCCCTTCGGACGTCGATCCCAAGCAGCTCTTTGAGCTCGGCCTGAAGATAATAGAGGGAAAAAAATGAGGAGATACTGCAGCGTGTGTTTCCTGGTGCTGTTTCTCTTCGGTTGTGCCACGACCAAGACCGCACAGGAAGGATCAGAGCCCAACCCTAAACAGGAAGCCATGAAGTTGCTGGCCAACGACCTGAGGCAGGGCCTTGAGGCGCTGGACCACAAAGATGACGTAAAGGCCTCAGAGGCGTTCATCAAGGCATTCAGGGCGCTTTCGAGCCTTTGATGATGAAGGAAAGGCCGTTGTTGAGGCTGCATCTGAAAATCTCAAGAAGGTCGTAGATATCTCGGGGTTCGAGTATGCAAAAAAGGAATCATTCTCTCTGCTGCTCCTTTACCAGGATATGCTCAAGGCTTACATGGATAACGATGCGAAAACCCTGCATTCGCTTGCACTGAGCTTCAACGCCGCCTATCAGGACGTTCAGAGCAAGACGGCCGAAGAAAAGCAGAAACGTATCGTTGAGCTCGACACCGAGATAACCCAGAAACGCGATGAGATCCAGAAGAGCTCAGAACCTGCATTGCCGGACACCTACCCGACCATCTACGTGGTGAAAAAAGGTGATACCCTGCCGAGCATTGCCTCCAAGTATGAGATCTACAACGATTCTTACATGTGGCCGCTCATATACAAGGCGAATCGCGACCAGATCAAGGACCCCAAGGTGCTCTATGCAGGCCAGGACCTGAAGATCCCCAGGGAGATGGCCACCGAAGAGATCATTGAGGCCCGCAGGGAGGCAGGCGCACCGGAGCCGGAGAAGATACCCAAAGACGCATACACTCCCAAAGGGAAGAAGAAATAATATGGCCAGATGGGACCCGGAAAAGAGGGTTTTTTACTACACCCCTGGGAAGAACTTTGAATCAGGCATCCAGGAGATCGAGCGCGGCAACTACTACCGCTCCATCTTCAACTATGACGAAATTCCGAAAATAGACTTTGATATGCGGCTGATTCCCATCCAGCCCGCAGAAGACATCTTCATCACCGACACCACCTTCAGGGACGGACAGCAATCCATGCCGCCTTTTTCCGTGGAGCAGATCGAGCGCATCTTTGATTTCCTGCACCGCATCGGCGGGGATTCCGGACTCATCAGGGGCAGCGAGTTCTTCCTCTACTCCAAAAAAGGACAAGGCCGCCGCAGAGGCCTGCCTTGCCAAGGGGTATAATTTTCCAAAGGTGACCTCATGGATCCGCGCCCACAAAGACGACCTGAAGCTCGTGCGCGAATTCGGTTTGGATGAAACCGGCATCCTCACCTCGGTTTCCGATTACCACATCTATCTCAAGCTCGGGTGGTCGCGCCGCAAGGCACTGAATGACTACCTCGCCATCGTCAAGGAGGCATTGAGCCAGGGCATCATTCCCAGGTGCCATTTTGAAGATGTGACCAGGGCCGATATATACGGATTCTGCATCCCCTTTGCCCGGGAGCTCATGAAGCTCAGGGAAGAATCAGGTATCGACGTGAAAATAAGGCTCTGTGACACCATGGGTTATGGTGTTTCCTTTCCCGGGGCCGCGCTACCCAGGGCTGTGGACAAACTGGTCCGCGCCTTCATCGACGATGCCGGGGTGCCGGGGCACCTGCTGGAGTGGCACGGTCATAATGACTTTCATAAGGTGGTGGCAAACGCCACCACGGCCTGGCTCTATGGGTGCGGTTCGGTCAACTGCGCCATCTTGGGGTTCGGCGAGCGAACGGGCAACACCCCCATGGAGGCCATGGTCTTTGAGTACCTTTCATTGCGGGGTAACGACGAGAGCATTGACACCAGGGCAATCACCGAACTCGCCGAGTATGTGAACACGGAGATCAATTACCATATCCCGGGCAACTACCCCTTTGTGGGCAAGAACTTCAACGTGACCAGGGCGGGCATCCATGCGGACGGCCTGGTGAAGAACGAGGAGATCTACAACATCTTCAACACGGACAAATTCCTGAACCGGCCCATCGAGATCGCCATCACCGACAAGTCCGGCAAGGCGGGCATCGCACACTGGGTGAATTCCAATTTCAAGCTTGAGGATTCCAATAGGATCGACAAGCGCCATCCCGGCATCAACCGGATGTACCAGCAGATCGTCAGGGATTTCGAGGACGGACGCAACACCTCCATGACGGACGAGGAGCTGGAGAAACTCGCCATGCGCTTCATCCCCCACCTCTTCCTGTCGGGCTTCGACCTCATCAAGTATGAGGCCCAGGAGTATGCCAGCCAGCTCATGGAGAAGCTCCTGGAAAACGAAGATATGAAGAGCATGAAGCCCAAGAAGCAGGAGCCGGTCATCACCGAATTCATCAAGGAATATCCCTTTGTGCAGTTTGCCTATGTCACGGATATGCTCGGGATCAAGATAACCAAGAATATCACCCAGCCCGAGTATCGCGGCCAGTTCATGCACAAGATGAAGGAAAATGAAGACTGCTCGGATCGGGAGTGGTTCATCAGGACCGTGGAGACGGGCAGGCTCCAGGTGAGCTCTGTCACCACGTCGCGCATCACCGGGGCGCTCATCATCACGGTCTCAGCCCCTGTTTTGAATGACAAGGAAGACATGGTGGGGGTACTGGGTCTGGACATCAGGTTCGAGGACATGGTCAAGGCCATCCAGAGCATGTACGAGGCCAGGGGCACGAGCATGAGCCCCAAAGACCTTCAGCACTACCAGCGGCTGCTCTGGGAGGAGCTGCACAGAAATTCGTTCTAAGAGAAAGGACTGCAATGGAAGGAACCAGGATAACGTATCAGAAAGGAAAGCTTAACGTCCCTCATGACCCTATCATCCCCTTCATCGAAGGTGATGGCGTTGGGCCTGACATCTGGGCTGCTTCGCAGATGGTCTTTGATGCAGCGATAAAAAAGGCCTACCACGGCAAACGAAGAATAATCTGGAAAGAGATCTATGCAGGCGAAAAGGCCAATGCCAAGTTCGGCACCTACCTGCCGGATGAGACCATAGCGGCATTTAAAGAGTACCTCGTGGGCATCAAGGGCCCCCTGACCACGCCCGTGGGCGGCGGCATCCGCAGCCTGAACGTGGCGCTTCGCCAGATACTCGACCTCTTTGCCTGCATACGCCCGGTGAAATACTACGCGGGCACCCCGGCCCCGGTGAAACGGCCCGAGCTTGTGGACATCGTTGTGTTCCGTGAGAACACCGAAGACCTCTATGCAGGCATCGAGTGGTCAAAGGGCAGCGCCGAGGTGTTGAAGGTCATCTCCTTCCTGAACGATCAGATGGGCACTCACATATCCGACGACTCGGGCATCGGCATCAAGCCCATATCCGTGCACGGCACCAAGCGGCTGGTGCGCATGGCCATCGAGTATGCCATCAGTCATGGCAAGAAGACCGTGACGCTCGTGCACAAGGGCAACATCATGAAGTTCACCGAAGGCGCATTCCGGGACTGGGGCTATGAGCTGGCCAAAGAGGAGTTCGGAGATGTGACGGTGAGCGAGGCCGACCTCAACAAGAAATATGAGGGCAAGCTGCCCGAGGGAAAGATCCTCATCAACGACCGCATCGCGGATTCCATGTTCCAGCAGGTGCTCCTGAGGCCTGGGGAGTACGAGGTGCTCGCCGTACCCAACCTCATCGGCGACTTCATCTCGGATGCCCTGGCCGCCCAGGTGGGCGGGCTCGGCATGGCGCCGGGTGCGAACATCGGCATCCCCTTTGCGGTTTTCGAGGCCACCCACGGCACGGCGCCCAAGTACGCAGGCCAGGACAAGATCAACCCCGGCTCGCTCATATTATCGGGCGCCATGATGCTCGAACACCTCGGCTGGACCGAGGCTGCCGAGCTCATCCGCAAGGGCATTGCCAAGGCCATCTCGGATAAGCAGGTCACCTACGACCTGGAGCGGCAGATGGAAGGGGCGACACTGCTTGAAGTGCTCGGAGTTCGGCAAGGCCATCATCGAGAGGATGTAACGGTAATAATGGGCGGTGGACATGCCCGCCCAGGCTTTCAATATATACTCGTCGTCATTCCTGCGAAGGCTTCGAATCCAGTTATTCATCTATGGTTCACATAGATTTCAGAGGAGGCTGTCGAAAAATTCCAGTAAGCTCTAAAACTATCAAATTCGGACCATCAAAACACGAGCCCGCTCTCTTTAATATTAGATTGCAGATTTCAGTGTCGGCTTGACTTATCATGACCTGACAGTTAAATCATAAGAATCCTTTTAAGAGTTATATCTCCCCATGAAGGAGTCAGATTATGCGTCATCCTGTATACGTACAACCTATGATCATTTTCATGTGCCTTTTCCTGGTTCTTGGGTGCTCGAAGAAAGAAGAACCCATCCAGACTCCGGTGCCAGCACCAGTACAAAAGGCTGTTCCTGCGCCCATGGATACTGCCCAAGAATCCCAACTCGGCAAGGCCATGGCAATCCATAAGGATTTTGTTAAGGCCTTTTCCGAAACACTGGGCAAAGAAGACACGGCGGATATACTCCGATCCAGGATAGACCTGGTGGACAAGACCCGCATTTCCTGCATGATGCTCAGGCCGGACATACATGATCCAGTAGCGGCGGACTTTCTCATCAGATTCTCAGATGACCTTCAGAAATATCTGGATCTCGCGAATAAGCACCTTGCCACCTTTGAAGAGGCAGCAAGACAATATGCTTCCGGCAAGGAATTCGAAGCAAACCTGCCCAGGGTACCCGAGAAAGAGAAGGGACAGGCCACAGAGAAGCTCAATTCTCTCATAGCGAAACATAACGAACTCGTGCAGGGCCCTTTGAAGAAGGAACGGGACGAGCTCAACAGGCTGGGAGATGAGCTGTTGAGATTCAAATAGCCAACTCGCTTCGAGCAAGACAAAACCCCGAAAATTTGACCAGGGGCCTCACTGTGCTCGCTCCCAGCAGAAAAGCTTTATACGCTTTTCTTCTTGCCCAGCAAAAACCCGAAGGCCAGCCCGAGGAGAAAAGTACCTGACACAACGATCCACTTGGGTGCGGTGAAGAGCGTCCAGATGAGGAACTGGAAGGAGGTCTGCTCAAAGTTCTGGAGGATGAAGATGAAGCCGAATACTACAGCTACGGCGATGCCGATAAGCTTGGAATTGTCTCCCAGGGCCTTCAGTCCCATCCTTCTCTCTCCATATTATTTCTCCGCAGATAATTGCATGTACTGGGCTTTTGTGTCAACAGCCATGTGGGTCATGAGAAAGAGGCGCTCAATTGCCACACCCATAACGCATGTGGTAGGATGAGGCCATGCAGCATGAACTCATCATAACAAAAAAAGATCTGAGTATTGTGGATGCAACCCCGGGGTGCCGAGTTTTCATGCAAGAGGGTGCCCTGAAGAAGAACCGGAATCTCTTTGAGCATGTCCCTGTCCTTCAAACCATCCTCAGCCCGGAAGCCCTTAAGGAAGGAGGGGTGTTTGAGGGTATTACACTCGGTACCGGGAACTATGCTGTCCAGATCATTCCCACAGGGAAGCACATTACCTTCCTGTTTCGGCTTGACCACGGCTCTTCGTCCAATCCTTCCGCCTTGAGCGAAATTTCTGAGCTCAGGGAGCGTACCGTGCTTCTGGAGACCATCATCGAGGAGGCGCCAATCGGTTTGATCCTCTGTAATGAGGATGGAAACATCTTATATATGAACAAGAAACAGGAGGAGAATTCCCGCAAGAAGCGCTGGCAGCTCATCGACCACGATATCAGGGATATCTACCGGAAGACTTTCGAGTATCCCCAGATAACTGAATTCTTTGACAGGGTCATGAACAGCACAGCCCCCTATAAGGCGCTGATTCTCGATCATTACTATCCGCAGTTCTACAAGCGGGATATTGTCATCAAGTTCTTGGCAAGCAGGCTCAAGGTTCATAAAAAGATCGCCATTTTTGTTGAGATCGAAGACGAGCTCTACCGCGAGAAACGTAAATCCGAAAAGGCCGGGGAAGAGCTGAGGATGTCCCAGAGCTATATGGCCCAGCTGCTCGATTCGTCGCCCAACATGGTCATATCCGTGGACGAAAAGCGCAGGGTCGTCAGCTTTAACAAGACCGCCGAACGCCTGTTGGGTTTCAAGGCGGGCGAGGTCTATAATTCCCCGGTGGACAGATTCTTCCCCAAGGAAGAGCTCCCCAAGCTCGATCTGGCCGTCTCCTCCCAGGTTCTCTGGTACGGTACAATCCACATATACCGCTCGGACAAGTCCAGCTTCCCCATCGAGCTCTACAGCACCAAGGTAAAAGACGAAAGGACCGGTAAAGATATTGCAACCCTGCTCCTTGCCGTGGACATCGAGGAGAGGAACAATTTGAGGAAAAACCTTATCCAGTCTCAGAAGATGAACTTCATCGGAGAGCTCGTAAGCGGCCTTGCCCACCAGATCAACAACCCGTTGGTGGGGGTGATCAACATTGCGGACGTGCTGCTGCAGAAGATCGACGTTGATGATGAGAAATATTCCTACGTCAGGATGATAAGGGAGGCGGGAGAAAGCTGCAAGGATGTGATCTCCCGGTTACTCAGGTTTTCCAGGAGGCAAGAGGGCATCCCGCAGGCAGACATGGACATCAGGAACGTACTTGATGCAGGTATAGAAATGCTTATGAAGCACCCCAAGCTCAAAGGGGTGAAGGTGGAACGGAGCTACCACGACGTCCCTGTCATCCGCGGCGACCCGGTGCTTCTCCAGCAGGCCTTCATGAACATGCTCATCAACAGCGGCCAGGCCCTTTCCGGCAGCGGCGTCATCAGGGTCAGGTGCGGGCCCGACCACACGCGGGGCAGCCAGATCGTGGTGGCCATCGCCGATACGGGGTGCGGGATCCCGGAGGAGGACATCCCCAGGGTGTTCGAGCCCTTTTTCAGCACCAAGGATGCTGACGACGGAACGGGTATCGGTCTGAGTCTTGCCTACTGGATCATCCAGGACCATGGCGGAAGGATCAGCGTAGAAAGCGCCCTCGGCAAGGGCTCTACTTTTACCACCTACCTTCCGGTTACAAGCTGAGGACGATATGGAACAAGAGCTGCCCAAGATACTCGTGGTGGACGACGAAGAGTACACACGGGTTTACTTCAAGGGGATCCTCTCACAGGAAGACTACCAAGTGAGCTTTGCCAGGGACGGCAGTGAGGCCCTTCAGAGATGGTCCAGCGAGGCCTTCGACCTCATCATCATGGATATCCGCATGCCCGGCATCGACGGTATGGAGGCCTTAAAACGCATCAGGGTCATGGACATGGACACCATGATCATCATGATCTCCGCCTATGGCGACATGGACTCGGTCATTGATGCCATGAGACTGGGCGCCAACGATTTTTTTGCCAAACCCTTCAGCAGCATCGACAAGATCAAGCTGGATATCAAAAACTGCCTTGAGCGGCGAAGGCTCCTGCGCGAGAACGAGAGACTCAAAGAACAGATCGGCTCAGGCCTTGGCAAGCACACCATGGTTTATGCCTGCAAGGCAATGGAGACCGTGATCGAACAGGCAACGCGCGTCGCACGCCTGGAACTCCCGGTGCTTATCCTGGGTGAGAGCGGGACGGGCAAGGAGGTGATCGCCCGGTATATCCATGCCCAGAGTGCCCGAGCAGAGGCACCGTTCTTCGCGGTCAACTGCGGGGCCTTGAGCGAAACCCTTTTAGAGCCCACCCTGTTCGGTCATGAGAAGGGGGCGTTCACCGGAGCGAATGCAACGACCCGCGGATACTTCGAGGCGGCAAGAGGGGGGGTCATCTTTCTGGATGAAATCGGTGAGACCTCGCCATCTTTCCAGGTAAAGCTGCTCCGCGTGCTCCAGGAATGCGAGATCATGCGGGTCGGCGGGACAAAACCCATCAAGGTGGACTTCAGACTTATCTCCGCCACGAATACGGATATTTCAAGCCTGGTCAAGAGCGGTGTCTTCAGGAAAGACCTCCTGTACCGCATCAATGTCATCAAGATAGAGGTCCCGCCTTTGCGTGACAGGACCGAAGACATCCCGCTGCTGCTGGATCACTTCATGCACCAGGTCTGTGAGCACAATGAAATCAAGAAAAGGCGGTTTTCACCCGAAGTACTCGGCTGCCTCATGCAACACCCCTGGGAAGGTAATGTAAGAGAATTGCGTAATCTTGTGGAGAGGATGGCCGTCTTCTCCAAGAGGCAGGTGATCACCTTTGAAGACCTCCCGCTGGAATACCGGTGCATAGGTACGGGCCCGCAGATGGCAGAGGCGCTCCCACTCAACTACGAACAGGCAAAGGCCCGATTCGAGTCGAGTTACCTCAAAGGACTGCTCGCCACGGCAGGGGATGATCTCAAGCAGGCATCATCGATGTCCGGTCTCGACCTGTCCACGCTCTACCGGAAGAAAAACAAGCTTACCACCTAGGTCTTTTGCACAGGCGCGAAACGTTGGCCGGATCGCGAACCATCCCACTAGACTGATATCAATAGAGAAAGCTCTTTTTACAGACAATGTCCTTTGCAAAGATGCGAATATTTTCTTCCGGCTAGGTCCCATCATGGCATATGCCCCGGATAGGTGAATCCTCTCCTCAAGCCGCTATCGGCGAATAATCGTAGCAGGAGCCGGATCTGGCACGCCAGTTGCTTTGTAGCTGACTGTAATACAATATGCTGACATGTTTTTGTTGTCGTTCAACATGATGCCGGCACGAATACTCTTAAAGGGGAGGTTACTATGGCGGTTTTCAAGAATACGGAATATCTCTATGAAGTCCTCGGCGGTTTCTGGAAGGCACTCTCTGAAAGGGACGATTTCAGCCATGCCTTGAAAGAGGCCAATGTCCAGATCAAATACGAGATCACGGACCCCAGCGCCATCATCTGGGTAGGCCCGGACGGGGTGGAATTCGGAGAGCAGAATCTCAAGGCCGATGTCACCATGCAGCTCGCTGGCGATGTCTGTCACGCCTTCTGGAAGAAGGACCTGAGCCTGCCGGTGGCGCTTGCCATGCGCAAGATCAAGTCAAAGGGCAACATCGCCAAGGTGATGAAGCTCCTGCCCGTTTTGAAGCCGGCCTATGAGATGTACCCGGAGTACATGAAAAAGCACGGTCTCTAGCAGTTCACGATTAACATGCAACCTTAGATTTTCATAACAACAGGAAGTGAGGAGGAGCTATGTCGGGAGAGTATGTAGCCGGACTGTTTTCGGATGAAGTGGCCCTGAAGTGCGAGAAGATGCCCGATTTCCCTGTGATCACCTTTGAGAACGGGGAGAATCTGGCAGATGAGATCGTCACCTATAAAGACCTTTTCATAAACGGATGCAAGGTGGCCAAGGCCCTCCAACGCGCCGGCATCGGCAAGGGTGACCGCTTCAGCCTGGTCATGCGCAACCACCCGGAATTTCTCTACACCCTGCTCGCGGCATCCATCATAGGAGCAGTGGTGGTGCCCATCGACCCGCGTTCCAAGGGGAGCAAGCTGAGCTATCAGATAAAGGACTCCAACTCCAAGGGCATTATCTTCACCAATGAATTCACCCCTGATGTGGAGAAATCTCTCGCTGAGCTCAAGGATGTCAAGGTGGTCGGGGTGGTGTACAAGGATGGGTTCGATAAGAAGGTCCTAAGCCAGTACCCCTCGTTGAACGAGATCCTGAACGGCCCTGAGGCAGGCCTGCCAGCCAATATGAACAGGGAGCTGAACACCCCCTTCGAGGTCATCTACACCTCGGGAACCACGGGCGACCCCAAGGGCGTGGTCATCAAGGCGAGCCGGATGCCCCAGTTCACCATGCTCGCCCAGTTCATCTGGCAGTACACCGCAGACGACAAGCTCTACACCGGGCTGTCACTCACCCACGGCAATGCCCAGTCCGTGACCCTCGTGCCCTCGCTCATGCTGAACATCCCTTCGGTCATCAGCCGCAAGTTCACCAAGAGCAGGCTCTGGGACATCTGCAGGAAGCACGGATGCACTACGTTCTCGCTCCTGGGCGGCATGATGATGGGCCTCTACAGCGAGCCGAGGAAGCCAGACGACGCCGACAACCCGGTGCGCAAGGTGCTCGAGCGCAGGCACGCCGCGGAGCATCTGGGAGGATTTCGAGAAGAGCTTCAACGTGAAGATCCACGAGTGGTACGCCGCGGTGGAGGGCGGGTTCGCCCATAATCCCCCGGGCGAGGGCCCCATCGGATCATTCGGCAAGCCCATCGAAGGGCTCATGGAGACGAAGATCGTACGGGACGACGAGACCGAGTGCGCCCCCGGAGAGGTCGGCGAGCTTGTGGTGGCCCAGAAGCAGGGCAAGGTGGAGGTGGAGTACCTGGGCAAGAAGGAGGCATCCGAGGAAAAGACCCGGGGCGGGGTGCTGCGCACCGGCGACATGTGCCACAAGGATGAGAACGGCTGGCTGTTCTTCGATTTCCGCAAGGGCGGGGGATTGAGGCGCCAGGGAGACTTCATCCTGCCCGAGTACGTGGAGAAGGCCACTGGCCGATCTGGCCGATGTGAGCGATGTCTGCGTGTACGGTATCCCTGCGGAATCCGGGTCGCCCGGCGAGAGCGACATCGTGGCCGCCATCGTCCTGGCCCCGGGAGCGAAGCTCGATGTGAAAAAGATCTACAAGGAGCTGGAGAAGACCCTGGAGAAGGGATACATCCCGCAGTTCCTCCAGGTGGTGAGCGATATTCCCAAGACCGCTTCCGAGAAGAACCTCGATCGCGTGCTGCGTGATGAGTTCAGCAAGGATGCGGCGAATGTGCATAGATTTTAGGCATGAGCCTAATTTAAAAATAAGGAGCAAACACCATGGCATATGATTTTCTCGATCTGCAGGTAGCAGACCCGATTGCAATGTCCGATGACCACGAGGCGCTGAAGAAGGCTGTCAGGAAGTTCGCCACCGAGGTGGTCAGGCCCGCTTCCATCGAGCTTGACAAGATGAGCGCGGAGGACATGGCCAAAAAGGGCTCCCCTTACTGGACCTGTATGCAGAAGGCCCACGAACTCGGTTACCATACCATCTTCATCCCCGAGGAGTACGGCGGCATCGGGCTCGATCCGCTGGGGCTCCACATATTCTTCGAGGAGATGGCCGCGGCGAGCATCGGGATTGCGGTTTCCTGCGGCGTGGATGTCTTTCCCACCTTCTTCGCCAACATGATCCTGGCGGAATATCCGCAGCTCGAGGACATTCTCCTCAAGCCATACGTTGCGGACAAGGACTGTTCCATGCTGGGGTGCTGGGCCATCACCGAGCCTGAACACGGCTCCGACATCCTCACGCCCTACCAGCCCCACTTCCATGACCCGAAAATCAGCCACCAGCTCGTGGGCAAGAAAGACGGCGACGACTGGATATTGAACGGCCAGAAGGCGGCCTGGGTCTCCAACGGAACCGTGGCATCCATGGCGTTGCTCTTCTTCGGCACCGACCCATCCATGGGGCTTGCCGGAGGCGGCATCGCCATAGCAGACCTCACGGGCCCAGGGGTCACCCGGGGTAAAACCCTGGAGAAGATCGGCCAGCGGGACCTCCCCCAGGGCGAGATCTACTTCGACGATGTGAGGGTGCCCAAGGAGCGCATCTTCTGCGTGTCCGACTCCTATGAGCAGATGACCGACCTCGTGCTCGGTGCGGCGAACGCCCATATGGCGATCATGTGCGTCGGCGGCGCCAGGGCGGCATTCGAAGAGACCCTTTCCTACACCAAGGAGAGGGTCCAGGGCGGCAAGCTGTTGTGCGAGCACCAGGACGTCCAGAGGAGGCTCGCCGAGATGTTCATCAATATCGAGGCGGCCAGGCAGCTCTCCCGGAACGTAATGACCTATAACCTCTGGAGCTTCCCGCCCAACACCACCTACTCCATGGCCTCCAAGGTGTACTGCTCAAGGGTCGCCTTTGACGTAGCCCAGAACGCGGTGCAGATCTTCGGCGGGAACGGCCTCACCAAGGAGTATGTCATCGAGAAGCTCTTCAGGGACATCACCTCCACCAGGATCGAGGACGGCTCCAACGAAACACTGACACTGGCCGTCGGCCGCGAGATCCTCCACGGGGAAATCCCCTACGGGAGCTGACACAGGTACAGGGTTTTTACTACGTCACATGAGAAGAAAAGGATCACACCCATCAATGAAAAGGAGATACAAATGGACAGCGTGTATGTGATCGGCGTCGGCATGATACGTTTTGGCAAGTACCTCGACGGCTCGGTCCGTGTCATGGCAAAGGCAGGCCCTGGACCTGGTCCTAGCCGATGCCGGGCTCGACCAAAGCCGATATCCAGTCGGCATATATATCCAACACCTTCTGGGGCATGTTCGCAAACCAGCATTCCATCAGGGGCGAGGTCATGCTCTGGGATGCCGGGCTCCGGGGCATCCCCATCGTGAACTGTGAAAATGCGTGCGCCGGCGCATCAACGGCGGTGCACCTGGGCTATACCGCCATAAGGGCAGGGATGTACGACGTGGTCCTGGCACTGGGTTCGGAGAAGATCACGAACGCCAACAAGGCGCTCTCGCTCAGCGCATACGCCACCTGCATGGACGTGGAGAACTTCGAGTAGCACATCAACATGTTCATGGAGCTCAACAAGAAGCTCGATTTCAAGCTCCCCGACGGCGAGACGCCCCCGGGCGAAGGCAGGAGCATCTTCATGGATGCCTATGCCATGGGCGCCAGGTGGCACATGAAGAAATACGGCTCCACCAAGAAGCAGCTCTCGGTGATCTGCTCCAAGAACCACTACCACGGTTCGCTCAACCCGAACGCCCAGTTCCAGGAAGCCATGACCGTGGACGAGGTCATGAATGCCAGGCCCGTTACCTACCCGCTCACCGTGCCCATGTGCGCGCCTGTGGGAGACGGTGCGGCTGCGGCCATCCTGTGCTCCGAAAGATATCTGAAGAAACTGAAAAATGCGCGCCCGGTGAGGATACTCGCTTCCATTCTCGGCTCGGGCACCGATCGGGACATCGACGGGGTCGATATCGGGGAGAGGCTCTCGAAGAAGGCCTATGAGTATGCAGGGCTCGGGCCAAAGGATATCGACCTTGCAGAACTCCACGATGCCACGGCCTACGGCGAGCTGCACCAGTACGAGGCCATGGGCTTCTGTGCGCCCGGGGAAGGTGGGATCCTTGCGGAATCCGGGGCCACAACGCTGGGCGGGAAACTGCCGGTGAACACGAGCGGCGGGCTCGAATGCCGAGGGCACCCCATCGGGGCGTCAGGGCTCGCCCAGATCCATGAGGTAACCGAGCAGCTCCGGGGCGAGGCAGGCAAGCGCCAGGTGGAAGGCGCCCGCATCGGCCTGACGGAAAACGGCGGCGGAAACCTGGGTGTCGAAGAGGCATCCATGACCATCCATATATTCGAGAAGGTCTCATAAGAGTGAATACACAGTGATGCCTGTTTTACATCGGGCAGGATGTGTTCATGAAAAGAGGGGGTAGAGCGTATGTCGGAATCCTTTGAATCGAGCAGGTTTACATATCTGAACGACCCGCCGGTTGTGTCCAGGCCGTTCAGCATCACAGGTGGATCAAGACAAGTGCATCGGCTGCGGCGTCTGCATCAAGCAGTGCCCGTGTCAGACCCTGGAGATGGTCCCGAGGAAAGAGGCCTCTGCGCTTCAGCAGCCTTCCTGCCAGTACCACTGCCCGGCAGGGACGGACATCCGTGGCTATCTCCAGATCCTGTCCAAAGGGGGATCTCTTGAAGATGCCTGGACGCATCATCACCGAAACCAACCCCATGCCCGCCATCACGGGCAGGGTCTGCCCGCATCCCTGCGAAAGCTCCTGCAACCGCTCGGGTGTGGACAGTTCACTCAACATCAACGGCTCTGGAGCGCGCCGTGGGCGACTACGGGATCGAAAAGGGGCTCGCCTTCGAGAAACCCGCAAAGTCACTCAAGGAAAAGGTGGCAGTAATCGGCTCCGGACCCTCAGGCATGTCATGCGCCTATCAGCTTGCGCGCCTCGGCTACCAGGTAACGGTCTATGAGGCGAACAAGAAGCCGGGCGGCATGCTCACCTATGCGATCCCCCGCTACCGGCTGCCCGAGGCGGTGGTGGACAGTGAGCTGCAGAAGATCATCGACCTGGGCATCACCATGAAGCTCGGCACTACCGTGGGCAGGGACGTATTGCTCGATGACCTGAAGAAAGAGTTCAAGGCAATCTATGTGGCCGTGGGCGCCCAGGCCGGTACAGAACTCGGGGTCAAGGGCGAGGACGCAAAGGATGTTTATTCCGGCCTTGCCTTCCTGAAATCCATCAAGGAGAGCAAGCCGCTCAAACTCGGGAAAAAGGTAGTCGTCATCGGCGGCGGCAACACTGCCATTGATTCGGCCCGTGCAGCCCGCAGGATGGGTTCGGACGTGACCATCCTCTACCGGAGAACAGCCTCCGAGATGCCTGCGTATGCAGCAGAGGTGGCGGCGGCGCAGGCCGAGGGTGTGAAGATCGAGTTCCTGTGCGCCCCTGTGCGCGTGTCCGCGAACGGTAAAGGGAGCGTTTCCTGCGTAAGGATGGAGCTCGGAGCGCCTGATGAGTCGGGCAGGCCAAGGCCCGTGCCCATCAAGGGGAGCGATTTCGAAGTGGCCTTTGACACGCTGATAGCGGCCGTAGGCCAGGCCCTGCTGCCCGAAGGGTTCGAAGGACTCTTGGGCTCTTCCTGGATCGGTGCCGATGAACTGGGTCAGACTTCCCAGAAAGGGATCTTTGCAGGCGGCGATGCGGCGAGCGGCCCGGGACTGGTTGCCGGAGGCCATAGGCGCGGGCTCAAAGGCGGCCCTTGCCATCGATGCCTTTATCAATGGCAGGAAGGCGGGTCTGCCGGAAAAGAAAGAGATATCGTACAAGGATGTCCCGTTGAATGAATGGCCGAAGATGGCTCGGAGCGTTGCCAAAGAGCTCACCGTGGAGCAGAGACTCGCCCATGCCGATGCCGAGGTGAACCTGCCCTTGAGCCTGGAACAGGTGCAGAGCGAGGGCAAGCGCTGCCTTGGCTGCGGCATGAAGGAGCCGAAGTTCACCGGCATGCCCTATTTCGGGAAGATCTGCATCGCGTGCCACAACTGCGAGGCCATCTGTCCCCAGGGAGCGCTGTCCTTCCCGTATTACTATCAGATCGACAAGGGCAGGTGGGCATACGATTTCGACTATGCCGAGCGCGGAGCGGGAATACCGAACCCGCTCATGCTGGACAAACCGCTCGATCTCAGTGAGATAGAATCAAATCTCACCGGGGCAGAGAAGGTGATCTACAACCGCAGATCCACCCGGATCTACAAGCCCGATGCGGTGCCGAAAGAGCTCATCCACCGGGTGCTGGAGGCGGGCAGGTTTGCGCCGTCGGCCGGGAACTGCCAGGGATGGAAGTTTGTGGTGCTCACGGATAAGGCACTCATGAATGATATGAGTGTGACCGTGCTCAAGTTCCTGAACATGTTCACCAAACTCTACCAGGGCAAGGACCCCTTGAGGACGGCGTTGAAGAAGACCCTGGCATTCGCGAAACCCTCCGGGAGCGACCAGCGTCCCATGGTGGCCATGCAGGCCCTGCTCACGCCCAAATTCGGAGATAAACCGTTGAGTGTATTCTTCGATGCCCCCTGTGCCATTATCCTGCTCGCGCACCATATGCACATCTCCGATGCATCTCTGGGCATCGGTATCTGCGCCCAGAACATGGTGATGGCCGCCCACTCGCTCGGGCTCGGCACGTGCTACGTGGGATTTGTGTCAACAGCCTTGAAGATGGACCCCGGCACCAAGAAATACTGGCCCAAGCTCGGCATCTCCTGGCCCTATGATATCCCCTGTACGGTACTGACGCTGGGATATCCGGCCGTACAGACGGACAAGCCGGTGGAGCGTGAGTTCCCCAAGGTGGTCTGGGTGGAATAAAGACAGTCCCCCCGAGGGGAAGTCCCTTCGGGGGGATAATTTTTTGATTTATTGTAATGGAAGGGATGTCTCCATGAAACATATCCTTATCACCGGGGTATCAGGGTATTTCGGGCAGAAGCTTGTAGAGCTCTTTGAAGGCAAATCCGAGGTGGAGCGCATTACGGGGATCGATATCAGGCTCCCTGCGTATTCCTCAAAGAAGCTCGAGTTCATCAGGTGTGATGTTCGGGACAATCTGGAAAAGGTCTTCTCCGGCAGGGCTATCGACTGCGTCATCCATACTGCCTATATCCTCCCTCCCATTCACGACACGGCCCTCATGGAGGACATCAACGTCAACGGCACGATCAACGTCCTTACCGCTTCCGCTGCCCACAAGGCCGCCCAGATCATCGACTGCTCGTCGAGCACGGCATACGGGTTCCATCCCGACAACCCGCGGGTATTAACCGAGGAGAGCCCGCTTCGGGGAAACGATGACTTCATCTACGCGAAGAATAAGAAGGAGCTGGAGAAATGGACCCAGGGCTTCGAGAAGGCCCATCCCCACATCCTTCTCACCGTGATCAGGCCGTGTTTTGTCGTGGGTCCCGGGTTCACCAACCCCTTAGCCCGGCAACTGTGCAAGAAGATCTGCATCCTTCCGTCTGAAACCGCACCGTTCCAGTTTATCCACGAGGACGACCTTGTGGAGATCATGTATCTCCTGCTGAAGAATGAAAAGACCGGGGTCTACAACCTGGCGGCCGACGGCACCATGACCTTTGACGAGATGCTCAGCATCCTGGGCGGGTGGCCATTGAAGATACCGATATGGCTCCTGTGGCCAATGAACAGCCTTATGTGGCACCTGCGGGCCAAGTTCATCACCGAGTCTCCGAGCCCCTGCCTCAACCTCATCCGCTATCCCTGGATCGCGAGCAACGACAAGGTCAAGAGAGAGCTCGGGTATGAATTCAGGTATACGACCAGGGAGGCCTTCGACGATTTCGCCCGGCATGTGAAGGAAACAGGGGGCATCCGGTAGAGGACTGCACTGAAGTTGCAATAGGAGGGAAGCAGCAATGAGGGTGCAAGTCAAAGGCAGGAATGTTCTCGTAACCGGGTCTTCCATGGGGATCGGCAAGGGACTGTCCGAGTGTTTTGCCGCCGAGGGTGCAAATCTTGTCCTGGCTGATCACCCGGCCCAGCATGAGCGCCTGGAGGAATGGGCGGCTGAACTGGGGCGCACGTATGGGATCAGGACATGGACCTGTTATGCCGATCTCTCGGAATCCGATGGCCCTGAGCAGCTCTATGATCAGGTCCTCCGGTCAGTGCCCGAGGTCCATGTGCTGGTGAACAATGCAGGCATTTGTTGGTTCGGCAGATTCTATGAAATGCCAATGGAGAAGCTGAATACCATGATCATGCTCAACTGCGTGGCCTATGCCAAAATGAGCCGCCTCTTCCTGCCCGCCATGATTGAGCGATCAGAGGGAGGAATCCTGAACATCTCGTCGGTTTCAGCATTTCAGCCCGTGCCGACGCTGGGACTCTATGCCTCCACCAAGGCCTTGACCCAGAGCCTCACCGAGGCAATCAGGGCTGAGCTGCCCGCAGGGAGCAGGGTTGTCGTCTCAACGCTCAACCCGCCGTTTACCAGGACGCACCTCATCGAGGATGCTGGTGTCCCTTCGGATTACATACCCATGATGATGTCCTTCATGGGTGTGGAGGAGGTCACCTCTGAAGGTGTGAAGGCGTTCATGCAGGGCAAGGAGCGGTATGTGCCCGGCCTCCACAACCGGATCTTCTACCTGGGATTCTCCAAGTTCATGCCCCACAGCATCTTGAACTGGTTCTCCCGGCTGCTTACCCGCAGGCTTTCCGATTTCATCCCTGTGCAGGTCATGGCGCTTTTCAAAGGCTTGAAAGCGAAATAGCGCCAATCCTTACAAAGGCTTTTCAGGTATCGTTTCCCTTTTTGTCTTGCCCCAGGGAGGACCTGGGTGCACAGAAATAAACATAAGAAGACCCTATATACTAAATTTGTACAGGACATGATCGGACGCTGATTGCGGACATTGGCCCCGGGCTGGGGAAAACACCATTTTATCCTTTCATTTTCCGCAGGATTTGGGTAAATAGCTGCTTTCTTATGATAGCCGCGTTTCGTCCGGGGCGCTGGCTTAAGCTCGGGCAGGTAGGCCCGTGAAGGGGATAACGCTGATGGAACAGGCCATTGTGAGGGCAAAGGTCCTGGTGGAGGCCCTGCCCTACATCAGGGATTTCAGGGGTAAACGGATCGTGGTCAAGTACGGCGGCCATGCCATGGTGGACCCTGAGCTGAAGAAGCTCTTTGCCCAGCAGATCATCCTGTTCCAGTACATCGGTATCCAGGTGGTGGTGGTCCACGGCGGAGGTCCCCAGATCAGCTCGGTCCTTGCGCAGATGGGCATCAAATCCACCTTTATCGAGGGAAAACGCGTGACCGATGCCAAGACCATGGATGTGGTGGAGATGGTCCTGGCAGGCGGCATCAATAAAGAGATCGTGCACCTCATCAACTCGCAAGGCGGCAAGTCGGTGGGCCTTTCCGGCAAGGACGGCAGCCTGATCAAGGCGAAAAAACTCTACTCGCCGCGCAAGAAGCCCGACGGTACCGTGGTAAACGATCTGGACATGGGACATGTTGGTGAGGTGGAAGAGATCAACACCGAGATCATCGATGCCGTGGAAAAGGCCGGGTTCGTGGCGGTCATCGCCCCTTCAGGAGTGGGCGACGACGGGCTCACCTACAACATCAACGCCGACACTGTGGCCGCAGGCATTGCAAGCCAGCTGGGCGTGGAAAAACTTATCATCTTAACCGATGAACAGGGCGTGCTGGACAAGAAGGGAAAGCTCATCTCCAGCCTTAAATATGCACAGATCCCCGGCCTCATGAAAAAGGGCGTGGTCACGGGCGGCATGATCCCCAAGCTGGAGTGCTGCATGAAGGCCCTGGATGGCGGGGTTATGAAGGCCCACATCGTGGATGGCCGTGTCCCCTATTCAATCCTGCTGGAGCTCTTTACCGACTCCGGCATAGGCACCCAGATCGTTAAGGAGTGACATAATAGTGAACCATGTAATGAAAACCTATGCAAGGCAGCCCGTGAAGATCGTCAAGGGCAAGGGTTGCCTGCTCTTTGACGATGCAGGCAAGGAGTACCTGGACATGGTTGCCGGCATTGCCGTGTGCAACCTGGGCCATGCGAACCCCGAGGTAGCTGCTGCGCTGAAGGAACAGGCGGACAGGCTCTTCCACTGCTCCAATCTCTATGAGATCCCCCAGCAGGAGCTTGTGGCAACCATGCTTTCCGAACATTCGTTTCCTGCAGAGGTCTTCTTCTGCAACTCAGGGGCTGAGGCCAACGAGGGGGCCATCAAGCTCGTACGGAGATATTGCAACACAAAGACCAAGAGGGGGTCGCGCATCATTACCGCCCAGGAATCCTTTCACGGAAGGACCTTGGCGACCCTGGCCGCTACCGGCCAGACCAAATACCGTGCCGGGTTCGATCCCATACCCGAGGGCTTTCTCGCCGTACCTTTCGGGGACTTTGATGCCCTCGAGGCAGCCATTACCCCTGAGGTGGGAGGCATCATGCTGGAGCCCATCCAGGGCGAGGGCGGGGTCAATATCCCTGAGCCGGGATATTTTGCAAAGGTAAGGGAGCTCTGCGACCAGGAAGGCATCCTGCTGGTGCTGGACGAGGTGCAGACCGGCATGGCCAGGACCGGCAGGCTTTTTGCCCATGAGCACGAATGCATCACGCCGGACATCATGACCCTGGCCAAGGCCCTGGGCAACGGTTTCCCTGTGGGCGCCGTGATAGCAAGGCCCGATATCGCCCAGGTGCTCGTCCCCGGCACCCATGCATCCACCTTTGGCGGCAACCCCCTGGCCATGGCAGCCTCTCTGTCCACGCTCTCAATCATGCTCAGGGACAATATTGCGACGCAGGCCCTTGAGAAGGGCACATACCTGATGGAAAAACTTCAGGGGCTCAAGAAGGACCATCCGGCACTCAGGACCGTTCGCGGCAGGGGCCTTATGGTGGGTGCCGAGTTCGATGCCGACATTTCCTTCATGCCCGCCGAAGGGCTCAAGCACGGCATCATGCTGAACGTCATCCAGGGCCGCATCTTGAGGCTTGTGCCGCCGCTTGTCATCAGTGTGGCTGAAATCGACCAGGCCCTTGAGATCATCGAGGGCATCCTGAAGGAGAAAGGACTATAATGGAGCACAGGAATTTCTTATCCATCCGCGACCTCACGGCTGACGAGATCGGTGATGTCTTTGAGAATGCAGCCCGGTTCAAGCAGGCAAGCCCTTCAAGATCACTTGAGGGTAAATCGGTGGTGCTGCTCTTCGAGAAGGCATCAACGAGGACCAGGGTGTCGTTTGAAGTGGGCATTGCCCGGTTGGGCGCCCACCCGGTAGTGCTCAGTGTGGAAGGCTCCCAGATAGCCCGCGGTGAGCCTTTGAAGGATACGGCCCGGATCCTGGCCGGATACTGTGACGCCATTGTCATGAGGACCTTCGGCCATGACCGCATCGAGGAGATGGCTTCCTATGCAGAAGTGCCTGTGATAAACGCGCTCACCGACCTGCTGCATCCCTGCCAGGTGCTTGCCGACTGCTTCACCCTGACCCAGAGGTTCGGGGATCTGTCAGGTAAAAAGGTCGCCTGGATCGGCGACGGTAACAACATGGCCAACTCCTGGATCAATGCCTCTGCTGCGCTGGGGTTTGAACTGACCCTTGCCTGCCCCGAGGGCTTCGATCCTGACAAAAATATCATGGATGCCGCACTGGCCGATGGCGCCAAGGTACTGGTGGTGCGTGATTTGAAAGAGGCGGTCAAAGGGGCCATTGCCGTGAATACGGATGTATGGGCCAGCATGGGCCAGGAGGGCGAGGCCGAGCGGCGCAAAAGGGCCTTCGAGGCGTATATGGTGGATGAGGCCCTCATGGACACAGCCGGTCCTGATGCGGTATTCATGCACTGTCTCCCCGCCCACAGGGGCGAGGAGGTTGCCGAAGAGGTCCTGGAGGGGTGGCGCTCCATCGTATGGGAGCAGGCCCAGAACAGACAATACATCCAGGAGGCCATCCTGGAGTTTCTACTACGAGCGTAAAAGGAGTCGTCATGGGAGCACAGAAGGTAGTACTGGCATATTCAGGCGGTCTTGACACATCGGTTATCCTCAAGTGGCTCATTGACGAGTTCGGCTATGAGGTGATCTGTTTTGCTGCAGACGTGGGACAGGCCGAAGAACTTGACGGTCTGGAAGAAAAGGCCATGAAGACCGGCGCCAAAAAGATCTATATCGAGGACCTCAGAGAGGAGTTCGTGAGGGACTACGTGTTTCCCGCCTACAGGGCCGATGTGGCCTATGAGGGGCTCTACCTCCTGGGCACCTCGCTTGCCAGGCCGCTCATTGCCAAACGCATGGTGGAGATTGCCAGGAAGGAGAAGGCCCATGCAGTGGCCCATGGCGCCACGGGCAAGGGAAACGACCAGGTCCGTTTTGAGCTGGGGGCCTGGGCGCTCTACCCGGGCATCAAGATAATCGCACCCTGGAAGATGGACGAGTGGAAGCTGACGTCCAGGGAGAAGATGATCGACTATGCCAAGAAACACGGCATCCCTGTCCCGGTGACCAAGAAAAAACCCTACAGTATGGACCGGAACCTGCTGCACATCAGCTTCGAGGGCGGGATACTGGAAGACCTCTGGAACGCGCCGGACGAGGATATGTTCGTGCTCTCCTGCTCCCCGGAAAAGGCACCGAACAAACCAACGGAAATCGTTGATGTCCTTTATGAACGGCGACCCGGTCGCCATCGACGGCAAGAAGATGAGCCCTGCCAAACTGCTCGCCAGGCTCAATGAATTAGGCGGCGCCAACGGCATCGGCCGCGTTGATATCGTGGAGAACCGCTATGTGGGCATGAAGTCCCGCGGCGTGTACGAGACGCCGGGCGGCACCATCTTGAAGGCCGCGCACCGCGGCATGGAGCAGATCACCATGGACCGGGAAGTCATGCACCTGCGCGATGAGCTCATGCCACGATATGCCGCGCTCATCTATAACGGGTACTGGTTCTCTCCCGAGCGCGAGGTGCTCCAGACGCTTATCGACGAGACACAGAAGGGGGTCACCGGGGACGTGAGGCTCAAGCTCTATAAGGGCAACTGCACCGTCACGGGCAGGAGGTCGAAGAACTCTCTGTACAACCCCGAGATAGCGACCTTTGGTGAAGACGAAGTATACGACCAGAAGGATGCCGCGGGCTTCATCAAGCTCAATGCCCTGCGGCTCAAGGTGAGGGCTCAGGTTAAAAAATGACTGACAAACCATGGTCCGGAAGGTTTCTGCAAGGCACCAACAAGCAGGTTGAGGAATTCACCGCCTCTGTAGATGTCGACAGCAGGCTGTACGGGCAGGACATCGACGGCAGCATCGCCCATGCGCGTATGCTTCAATCATGCACCCTGATCACCGCTGTAGAGGCCGGGGCTATTATCGAGGGGCTTGAAGCCATCAGGGCGGATATCGAAAATGGGACCTTCCGAGTTCAGCCAGGCGCTGGAAGATGTCCACATGAACATCGAGACCGAGCTTACCAGAAGGATCGGGGAGGCGGGCAAGAAGCTCCATACTGCGCGCAGCAGGAACGACCAGGTGGCCACGGACTTCCGGCTGTATGTCCGTAAGGCGCTCTCCGACATGGCACAGGAACTCAAGGGTTTCATGGAGGCGCTGCTTAGAAAGGCCGAGGCGCATGTGGACACCATTATCCCGGGCATGACGCATCTTCAGCACGCCCAGCCGGTATCCCTTGCACATCATCTGCTCGCCTATTTCGAGATGGCCAGAAGGGATCATGAGCGCATTGCCCAGGCAATGAAGCGGGTCAATGTCTCTCCTCTGGGCAGCGCTGCCCTGGCAGGCACACCGCACCCCATCGACCGGGAGCAGACAGCGAAAGATCTCGGATTTTCAGGTCCGTCCAGGAATTCCATCGATGCCGTGAGCGACCGTGATTTTGCCATAGAGGCGGCCTTTGTCTGCAGTGTTATCATGATGCACCTGAGCAGGCTTGCTGAGGAGATCATCATCTGGAACTCGCAGCCCTTTTCCTTTATTGAACTGAGCGATGCCTATTGCACGGGCAGCTCCATCATGCCCCAGAAGAAGAACCCGGATGTGGCGGAGCTGGTCAGGGGCAAGACGGGTGGTGTCTATGGGAACCTGATGTCACTGCTCATTATGATGAAAGGGCTGCCTCTGGCCTATAACCGGGATATGCAGGAAGACAAGAAGCCACTGTTCGAGGCTCTCGATACGGCCGGCACGTCACTGCGGCTCATGGCAGGCCTTGTGGGCGGCATGAGCCCCAGGGCCGAATCCTTGAACAGTTCATTGCAGGATGGGTTCATCACTGCAACGGACATGGCCGACTATCTGGCAGCAAAGGGCTTGCCGTTCAGGGAGGCACACCGAATCACGGGCGAGATCGTATCCATGCTTATAAGCACGCACAGGAGGTTCTCCGACCTTGAAATATCTGAGCTCAAGGCCTTCTGTGACCTGTTCGAAGCCGATGTGTTCGTAGTGCTTGACCCGGCATCCTCAATGGACAGGAGGACGAGCTATGGAGGCACGGCAAGGGATAATGTGCGCAAGGCCCTGAGGGAAGCCCGCCAGGCCCTGGAGTCACTGGCTCATGAGGATTAGGTCGCTCTTCATTACGGTCACTATCCTTATTGTCTTTTTGGGCTGCGGCAGGAAGATGCCGCCTTTGCCGCCCACGCTCCCTGACCCAGTGGAGATGGGCTCCATCGCCTTTGTCGGCCAGGAGGTTATTGCAAAGGCACAGTGCAATATGCAAGATGCCACGGTGCTGCTGCTGGGCAAACCCAAGGGATTATGCCCCAACTGCACGGATGACCTTGTGGTAAAGCACAAGATCACACTTGAGAAGCCCGGTGAGGTCGTCCTGAAAGACCCTTCACCCGAATCCGACTATATGGTCTACCGTATCGCTGTCAGAACATGGTGCCACGAAATGGACCACGCCGGCGAGGATAGTGGTGAAAAAACAGTAACAGGAATCCAATTATCAAAGGAAGGGACAGCTAACTATGCATGATTTTGACTATGACAAGGCAGGGCAATTGTGCTGCGCTGAAGTGCCCCTTGAAAAGATCGCCCGCGAGATCGGCACACCGTACTACTGCTACAGCCTTCCCACCCTCAGGCGACATATCCAGGCCTTTGAGGAGCCGCTAGAAGGTATCGACCACCAGACATGCTTTGCCATGAAGGCAAATTCCAATCTGGCCATACTCACCCTCATGGCAAATCACGGCCTTGGTGCCGATGTAGTCTCGGGTGGCGAGCTCTTCCGGGCGCTCAAGGCAGGAATCCCTGCATCCAAGGTCGTCTACTCCGGGGTGGGTAAAACTACCGTTGAGATCGACATGGCCATCCAGGCCGGCATCATGATGTTCAATATCGAGAGCGAGCAGGAACTGGAGGTCATCAATGAACGCGCCGGGGTCCTTGCACAAGAAGGCACCCATATCCATCAGGGTCAATCCGGATGTGGACCCCCAGACCCACCCCTATATCTCAACGGGCATGAAGCAGAACAAGTTCGGCATCGATATCGAGGGAACCCTTAAGCAGTACCTCAGGGCAAAAGATATGGAACACCTTGAGATCGTGGGCATTGCCTGCCACATCGGCAGCCAGCTTACCGACATCAGCCCGTTCATCGATGCCATAGAAAGGCTCAAGGTTCTCATGGCGAACATCAAGGACCTTGGCATCGAGTTCAAATACCTCGACCTGGGAGGAGGCCTGGGCATCACCTATTCATCCGAGCATCCGCCTCACCCCAAGGAATACGGCGCTGCCATCATCGATGCGGTCAGGGGTCTGAACATCAAGCTGATCTTCGAGCCGGGCCGGGTAATCGTGGGGAATGCGGGTGTTATGGTGACCCGGGTGCTTTACCGCAAGGAGGCGGACAAGAAGACATTCATCATCGTGGATGCGGGCATGAATGATCTTATCCGCCCGGCGCTGTACGGCGCTTACCACGATATAAAGCCCCTTGTGGCAGGAAACGGCCCGACCGAGAAGGCCGACGTGGTGGGGCCCATCTGCGAGTCAAGCGATTTTCTGGCAAAAGACCGGGATCTGCCGCATCTATCAAGGGGCGACCTCATCGCGGTGATGAGCGCCGGGGCCTATGGTTTTACCATGGCCTCCAATTACAACTCCCGTCCCAAACCGCCGGAGGTTTTGGTAGATGGTCAAAACTATTCTGTGGTAATACACAGGCAGTCTTATGAAGATCTCATCGCGGGGGAGTCCGTCCCCGACGGTCTGGTCTACGCAAAGGGAGGAGAACGATGTTTTCAGGTGCGATCGTCGCCATTGTAACACCCTTTAAGGACGGCATGGTTGACGAGAAGGCGTATAGAGAGCTGATCAATTTCGTCATTGACAGGCGGGGTATCGGGCATCGTGCCCTGTGGCACCACCGGGAGAGTCAGCCACCTTGTCCCATAAAGAGCACAAGCAGGTTATCGACATCACGGTGGATGAAGTGGGCAAACGGGTCCCGGTCATTGCCGGGCACCGGCTCCAACTCGACGACTGAGGCCATCCGCCTCACCAAGCATGCCAAGGAAGCCGGGGCCGATGCGGCGCTGCTCATCACCCCCTATTACAACAAGCCCACCCAGAGGGGGCTTGTTGAACACTACAAGGCGGTTGCCTCCGCATGTGACATCCCGCAGCATCCTCTACAACGTTCCGGGAAGGACCGGGGTGAACATGAGCAGCTGAAACCGTTGTGGAATTATCCAAGATAGACAACATCGTCGGCATCAAGGAGGCGAGCGGAGACCTGGTGAAGTGCTCCCAGATCGTTCGTGACACTGCGGATGATTTCTGCGTGCTCTCGGGTGAAGATGCCCTGAATTACCCCATTTTGTGCTGCGGCGGGGTCGGCGCCATATCCGTTACGGCAAACGTTTTGCCGGACAGGGTCTCGGCCCTGTGTGCGGCATGGGATTCCCTTGATATACCAACGGCTTTGAAGATCCACCTGGAGCTTCTGGAAATCAACCAGGCCCTGTTTATGGAAACCAACCCCATCCCGGTAAAGACCGCACTGGCCATGATGGGAATGATGCACGAGGAATTCAAACTGCCCCTGTGCCCCATGGGTGGCGCCAATAAGAAGATGCTTGCCTCGGTGCTCAAGCGCTACGGATGCATCAGTTAACCCCTGGAGGTTTCCCATGATCAAGACCGGCGTTGTGGGGTTTGGCGGGAGGATGGGTACGCTCATTGCGCGGACAATCCTGGATAATCCTGACTTTGCCCTGGAAGGAGCACTGGAAGACAAGGCCCACCCGGTTATCGGCAAAGATGCGGGTGAAGTGCTTGGATATCCAAAGGCCGGAATACAAGCGACTTCCGTGATAGCAGATGCCTTTGCCGCCTGTGACTGCATTATCGATTTCACCTTCCCCGAGGTCACGCTTAAGGTTTGTTCGTATGCGGCCGGGAACAACAAGGCCATGGTGATCGGGTCCACAGGGTTTACTGGTGAACAGAAAGAGAAGATCGCACTTGTTTGCATCAAAGATACCCATTGTGCTTTCACCGAACATGAGCATCGGGGTCAATATGCTTCTCAAGATCGTGAGCATGGTGGCCGGTCTTCTGGATGAAAGCTATGACGCGGAGATTGTGGAGGCGCACCACAGGCTCAAAAAGGATGCGCCATCAGGCACTGCACTGGCGCTGGCTCAGGCCGTGGCCAGGGGAAGGGGCATCGAACTGGACAGCCATGCCCGGTATGAACGCCACGGCATAATCGGGGTCAGGCCCACAGGCGAGATCGGCATCCAGACCGTCCGCGCAGGAGACATCGTGGGAGAGCACATGGTCATGTTTGCAGGCCCTGGCGAGCGCATCGAGATCACCCACAAGGCCCAGAGCCGCGAAAACTTTGCCCGTGGGGCCATAAAGGCCGCGGCGTGGGTTATGGGCAAACAGCCGGGCCTTTACTCCATGATGGATGTCCTGGGTATCAGCTATGAAGATCGGTAGAGGAGTAGCATCATCCGGGGCGCACCACCTGGTATTGCACGGATGACGGACGTGACATTCAGCCAGTGGAATCCGGACACCTCGGAAAAGGGCCGCGCGATCACGATCACCAAGCTCCTGGCACCGGCATTGCCGGGCAAGATCATTGCCGTGGGGCTGAACTACCGGGACCATGCCCTGGAGATGGGGCTTGTATTGCCGGCTGAACCCATTGTCTTCATGAAGCCCTCAACATCCGTCATAGGCCCCGGTGATGAGATCATCTACCCTGACCAGTCCAGCCGAGTTGATTATGAGGCGGAACTGGCCGTGGTCATCTCCAAGAAATGCAGGAATGTTCGAGTTCATGAGGCCGGCGATGTCATCCTTGGGTATACGTGCTTGAACGATGTCACAGCCAGGGACCTGCAGGTAAAGGATGGCCAGTGGACACGCGCCAAATCCTTTGACACCTTTGCCCCCCTTGGTCCGTGGATTGTTACGGATATTGCAGACCCGAATAACCTTGCCATAACATCGCGCCTGAACGGTGAGATCAAACAGTCATCAAACACGAATAACCTCATCTTCAATGTATTCGAACTCATCGAATTTATCTCATCGGTCATGACCCTGGAAAAATGGGACATCATTGCCACGGGAACGCCCGCCGGAATCGGCCCCATGGTCAGGGGGGACGAGATCGAGATAGCCATCGAGGGTATCGGGGCCTTGACAAACCGCGTTGCATGATGCGAGGATTTCTTTCTCTCGGGTCAAACCTCGGTGACAGGGAGGCTTATCTTAAAGAGGCGTTATCACACCTTGCAACGTGCGGTGCCCAGATCATAAAGGCCTCACGCATCTATGAGACAGTCCCGGTGGAGGTGGCATCAGGGCAGGGCAACTATCTCAACATGGTTGTAGAGGTTGCCTTTGAGGGGGAACCCATGGAGCTGCTGGATCTTTGTCAAAGGGTGGAAGATACTCTGGGAAGGGTAAGGCCATACACAAATGCCCCCAGGACTATTGACATAGACATCCTCCTCATCCATGATATGATCCTTGATCAGGGACGCCTTATCTTGCCGCATCCGAGGATGGAAAACAGGGCATTTGTGATCTTCCCCCTTGCAGAAATCGCCCCTGACCTTATTCTTCCATCCGGGAGGACAGTTGCGCAGGTCAAGAAAAACTCTAAAAATGACGAGATAATCAGGATTCGGGATTTGTAAGATGGATGAGACCACACCTCATAAGCTGAAGATCATGATTGCCGACGATAACCGTGACCTCAACGAGGCCATGCGGGAGATGTTCATTGAGCACGGCTTTGACGTTGTGCAGGCATACGACGGCGAGGAGGCCTTTGATCTCTATTCCCAGGAGAAGCCCGATCTTACGTTCCTTGACTACCTCATGCCCAAGATGGACGGGGTCGATGTCCTTGAAGAGGTCATGACCATAGATCCTGATGCCCTGGTGGTGTTTATCACCGGCGAGGGGTCCGAGGACACGGCGGTCCAGGCCATGAAGGCCGGGGCAAAGGACTACGTCACCAAGCCCTTTTCCATGCAGTACCTTGTGCATATCGCAAAAAAGCTCATCAACGAGCATGCGCTGCAGCTTGATAACATCCGCCTGCGGGCCAGGGGTGATGCCTATAAGGATTATATGGTCACCATTACCGAGACCATGGGTGAGGCGGTTATCACTATCGATGCCAAAGGGACTGTTCAGTTCATGAATCACATGGCCCACAAGCTCTGGGGATCGCTTGAAGATATGAAAAACAAGCCCGTGGATGTGCTCATTCCGGACCCGAGCGTAGATGTCTTTGCGGATATCAGACAGGCATCCCTACAAGGGGATGAATGCTTCCAGAGTGAGTATACCTTCCGCAAGGCCGATGGCGGGATTTTTTCAGGGCTGCTGAGCGCTTCAACCCTGAAGAGCGAGCAGTATGCGAACAACATAGTGCTGGTTATACGGGATCTCACCGACATCGAGATGATGCGCAGGCAGGTCATCAACGCCGAAAAGCTGGCTTCATTGGGCAAGGTGGTCGAGGGTGTCGCACATGAAATAAGGAATTCGCTGACATCGCTGGGGGGGTTCTCCAGACGCCTGAGCAAGTCGGTTGACCAGAACTGTGCCGAAAAGGTGTACGTGGACTACATCATCGAGGACGTCAAGAGACTGGAGGCCATGATCCTGGATATCGAAGAATATGTGAATTACACCAAGATCCACAGGCCTAACTTCTCCATGACCCATATAGAAGACATTATCAATGATGCCCTTATCAAGAGCTTCGGGCCAGGGAAATTCAGCGGCGTGGCATATGAGGTGAATGTACCCCAGGGCCTTGAAGAGATCTATGCGGACCACGATTTTCTGGTTGAGGCCTTCTGGCACCTTTTTGTGAACGCATGCGAATCCATGGAAGGGAAGGGCTCGCTGGTAGTAAGTATAAGCCTTCACCCCCATTATTTAATCGTAGATGTAATTGATTCGGGTAAGGGTATTCCCAGCGACGAGATCAAGGATATCTTCAATCCTTTTTATACCAGTAAGTCCCGCGGTGCGGGCCTTGGCCTTTCAAAGGTGTACATGATTATCGAGGAGCATGGGGGCTTCATCACCGTGAACAGCTCGGTGAACCAGGGGACAAGGATGAGGGTCTTCCTCTCCCGGAGACGAGGGATAAAGCCTCTTGCACCACAAGACACTTGAAATGAAGTTCATGTGTCGGGTATAGTAATTCAAGTACAATAATGAAATATTTGAATAAATTATTCTAAATGACGATAAAGACAATTATGAATACCAGGACATTAGTTTTACTTTGCGCTGTTGCGAGCATTTTTATGTGGGCGATCCCAGGCCACGCCGATATCTTCATGAGGCGCGGGCCTGACGGCACGATGCATTTCAGCAATTGCCCCATGGGGGCCGATTGGAAGCTCTATGCCAAGGAGAAGGCGAGAAAGAATCAATATCCCCAATATCCACAGTATGCGCAATCGCACTATGCCGCTAAGAAATACTCCAAGACACAGTATGACAGTATCATTGGCGCTATTGCCAGAGGGCAGGGTGTGAGCCCTACACTCATCAAGAGTGTCATCGAGGTGGAGTCGGGCTACGACCACATGGCCAGATCCTCCAAGGGAGCTATGGGCCTTATGCAGCTCATGCCCGGAACAGCCCAGGACCTTGGTGTTTCAGACCCGTGGAACCCCACGGAGAACATCACAGCGGGAACGAAGTATCTTTCCTGGTTGATCAGAAAATACGATGGAAATCTCATGAAGGCACTGGCCGCCTACAACGCCGGACCGAATGCGGTGGACACCTATGGTGGAATTCCACCCTACCAAGAGACAACCAATTATGTTAGAAGTGTCCTTGCAAGATTAAATGGGGGAGGCTATGCTGGGGAATGAATATATCAAATGCACTGACCGTCTCGCGGATCTTCATGGTCCCGGTCATTGCGTTGCTGCTCATCCATGACAGCCTTATAAAATCCCTCATTGCCGCAAGTATCTTCGTGGTGGCCGTGATCACCGATTATCTCGACGGGTATTTTGCCAGAAAATACCATCAGGAATCAGACTTAGGCAAGCTGCTGGACCCTTTAGCGGACAAATTCCTCATGGGCACCATCTTGATCATGCTCATTCCATTGCAGAGGATTCCGGCCTGGATAGTAGCCCTCATCATAGCCCGCGAGCTTGCTGTGACAGGGTTGCGCAGTATTGCTGCGGAGAAGAGAATTATCATTGCAGCGGATTGGCTGGGTAAATACAAGACTGCATTCCAGTGCACCGCGCTTATTCCCCTGATTGTACATTATCCGATCCTTGGATTGCAGTTTCAACTTGCAGGTGATTTTTTTGTGTGGATAGCGCTGTACTTTACCCTCTGGTCGGGTGTGGAGTACTTCATCAATTATTACAAGGCAACCGCCTGAGCTCAGACCTCACGCGTCCCCCTTGCGTGAAGGCTAACCTGCCGATTTTTTCTTAGCTGTTTTTTGTTGTGAAAAAACCGAGCTGTGTATAGAGCGGACACACCCCTGAAGTTGCACTTGAAAGCAGCATACCTCCGGCAATTAATGCAATGGCTGAGATGAACGACACCTTGCCTCTCATGAGGAGGAATATAAGGATAATGACCGCAATGCCTACACGCACGAATCTGTCGATGGTCCCGACATTCTGCTCAAAGGATTCCATGAAGTACCTCCGCGTTGATCTTAAGGCCATATTCTCTCTTGAAAACATGATTCTGTCAACATGCCGGTATTGAATCTGCTAGATAAAACCATTATGATATTAAGAAGAGGAGATAAGACCATGACGAGTAAAGCAATAAAGATCTATACATTAAGCACCTGTAGCCATTGCAAGGCCGCAAAAAAGTTCCTGAGTGATCTGAGGGTGCAGTATGACTGCATCGATGTGGATCTGCTCGATGCCGAAGACAAGGCCACAGCTCTTGACGAAGTGAGAAAGTACAACCCGAAATTGACATTCCCAACAATCCTGTGCGGAGACAAGGTCATCATCGGTTTCCAGGACCGTGAGATCAAGGAGGCTCTGGGTCTATGAACGAAGCGGAAAAGCTCTATGAAATGCTGAAAAAGGTCCAGGAGCCGAAGGGATACTTTTTCAACAAAGATAAAGAGAGGGTATTTGACCTGATCGATGCGCTGCTTATCAACAAGAACCGCTATGGCTATATGTGCTGCCCGTGCAGGCTTGCTTCAGGTGATAAGGAAAAAGACCGCGACATTATCTGCCCGTGCGTATACCGGGTGGCGGATGTTGAGGAATTCGGCAGCTGTTACTGCAATCTCTATGTCTCTTCCGATTGGAATGAGGGGAAGATCACTGAAAGCTACATCCCTGAACGCAGATCGGCTGATAAGTATTTGTAGGATAGCACTGTTTCTCTCATATATCAGGGGGAATCCGCAGAAAACAAGGACCATGATCAGTGCTAGTTTCTCCCGTATATGTGCGGCCTCTTGAACCGGTAGAAATCATCCTTTTCCTCGAGTTCGATGGTCTTTGCCTCATCATCGAAGTACTGCTCCCTGAGCGCCTTGAGTTTCTCTTCTTGTTCCTGACCAGTGTACTGCTGAACAACAGCCTCGCGCTCCTTCATATACTGCAGGCCGGATTCCCAGCGCTGTTCATTATCTGCATCACGTTTTGCCATCGACTCAAGTTGCTTCTCCGTGAGCCCCATTTTCTTGCGGATTCTGTTTATCTCCTGCTGGCGTTGATCAGGGCTCATCTGTTTCAGTTCATTCTGTACAGAGTCAATGCTGAAAAATACCTTTGTCAGGAGATGATCCTGATCCAGGATAAATTTTTCCGGGGTACCCTCATACGCCTCACGGAGTGTGCCCTGGTACACTTCGACCTTCTCATCCATGGTCGTATCGTCGGAATGATTCAGGTAGGCTAACGTATCCTGTACCTTTGCCTTTCTTGCTTCTGTTGCCAGTTGCTCGCCTGTCCAGATTTTCTGAGCATCCTCGCCGAAGAGTTCTCTCCTCTTTTTTTCTAAGGCGGCAAGCCTCTCAGTGGCAGTCATTTGAGAAAGCATGGTTTTATTTTCCTGAAGCCAGAGGTCATACTGGTCCAGTTTGTCCAACGTGTTCATGATTGCATCGGCTTGATCAGGAAATGCCCGCTTAAGCAAAGCATAAAACAGGGCCTTCCCCTTGTCCGGTTTGGACCGCATGATGGAGTTTCTTATATCGAGAAGGCCTGCCTGGGTGCTTTTATCCGAGATCGTTTTTCCATAGTACTTCTTGAGTTCATTGACGAACTGGTTACTTAAAGGATCCTGTGCACCAAGAGGTGTTTCCCCGATCTCTTTGGGGAATTGATTATGATCAGGCCTGGGATCTGAATCATGTATGAGAAAGAAAACGATCACCGAGACGATGGCGGCTGTGCCGAGCACTATGCCAGATATTTTCAATTTTCTATTCATGTTTACGGGTATCTCCGACACTTTGTTATATATCAACCCAGGCTTGTATCAAAGTGAAAGTTCATGAACTCTATGCTGGAATGAGCAGGGAACGTAAACCATTGTTTGCATCCAGGCAGATGAATGCAATATGGGAGCGGCCACGGAGGCTTTTCAAAGGCCACCGTGACCGCTGGTTCTTTAAAGAAGAGGCTGGAGTATGGCCCAGATCCTGGTGGCAAGTTTCTGCGAACCCGAATCATTGGGGTGGACACCGTCTATGACGATGTCGGAATTGACGATGAACGGCCGCGGGTCGATGAATACGCGGTAATTCGGTGCAGCAGTTGCGTTCTGGACTGCCAGGGCAAGCTTTCCATCCCCGTAAGCTACTGCCTGATTTAATTTCGTGCTTCCGATGAGGCCATTCTTCACGTTGTAATACCCCTGGAAAATGATATTGTCCACGCCGTCTCTGCCCATCTGATTCAGGAGATTCACCACGTCTACGTACACATCATTGATGTAGTTCTTACATGTTGATGAAAGCCCTGATTCCCACCAGTCAACCTTGCAGTTGTAGGGATCAAAAAGGGTTGCAGGGATCAGGATGTCATTGCCGGCTGCGTCCATGAAGATGGTCTGGATATTTGAATTATCAGCCTTTGCGTCGTCATACTGGTCGGCTATATGACTTACCATGGAGCCCGACAGGGCATACCGGCGGAAGGTCTGTCCGGACCAGCTGTGAAGATTATCCTGAATCTTGCCGGACAGGGCGAATATGGAATCCCCCAGATTCACGACATCGTTGCGTGTGGCATTCCTTATCACTGGAACGCTGATAAGACTACACCCGGTCACCACTACAAATAATACGAAAATGGCACTACCACGAGTAAACATCCCTGATTTAAAACACTTCATGCATTTCCTCCCTGTTTAGTCAATTTATTGTTGAAAAAAATCAATTCCGCTCTTGGGGCAAAGTGCCACATACGTTAATTTTCTGACCTTGAATGAAAAGAAATACCATAACAAATAGGTATAAATCTGGATATATTTACTTTAAGCTAACATAAACATAGCAAATAGCCTATTGTCAATGGTTTTGCTCAAAACTGACTTACATTGTTAGTTTTAACGTACAACATTCATCAATATTCCGTACGATTCAATCAAAAAGGAGCTTAATCTCAATGTGTACAGATTAATAGCTCAAAAGTGTGGTGATATCGTCATCGTTGGCATGGGTAAACCTGATGGCCATTCCGCGGTCATCGGTGCGTACAACGAGCCCTTGTATATAGACTGACTTTCCAATATAGT
Source organism: uncultured delta proteobacterium (assembly GCA_963785235.1). Taxonomy (GTDB): domain Bacteria; phylum Desulfobacterota; class Desulfomonilia; order UBA1062; family UBA1062; genus MWEI01. Next base: position 55,925 of record CAWAUM010000001.1, read on the forward strand.
TTTCACTGTTAAGGCGCATGGTTACATAGGCATCCTTGTCAAGGACCGATTCTGTCAACATGAACATGCCGTTCGTACTTATGTCTCCGATGAGGCCACCTGCTACCTTCTTCAATGCATCGCTGTAGGTTATGGTTGCATCTATTTTGGATGGGAAATGTACACGCCTGTCATTTCTGCGGTTTTTCATCGTCTGTCCTCCCTCTTATGTGGTGTCCTCATAGAAACCATGGGATGGAGGTGAGCCTCTCATGGTTAACCTTCGAATACATGATAATGCACAATTCAGGTAAAGAATCACGACAGAGAGAAACGCAAAAGTAATGCAATAGATAATGATAGTCCGTATTGAAGGAATGTCAATATGTAATAGAAGTTGATGTTACCCGGTTTGGTTTTTTTGGGCAGGATCGATCTTCGGACCATGCATAACCCTCCACCATGCAATTCCATGGAGTGAATCATGGAGCCTTTTCAGTTGTGTGATATCTATTTGCGTGACCGGGGGAATAGTGCCTGGAACTAAATGAATTCGAGGGTTTGCATTGATATCGAGGAAGAAGGATGATCCTATTACAAGGCCTTTGCCGACACCGACTGGGCAGGAACGCGGTTCCAGCAGATCCTTACCGAGGGTATGATAGGTAAACCCCACAGGGGCAGCGAGTTCAACGAGGGTTGGGGTGAGATCAAGGTGACTGCCCACCATCTTTGATGGAGGATGAATGCCTTTAAGGACATCAGGACCGTAGAAGACGCACGGTATGGAAGTTTTCTCAAAGATATCCGGTTTCTTGCTTATTGTTCTCCTTGCTTCATGATCTGCAGTGATCACAACCAAGGCATCCGGAAGCCTTGCAGTGATCTGCCGGGCGAAGTCGGCAATACACTTGTCTGCGTACCAGAGGTGACCCCATATGGCGAAGTCGATATCATCAAGGCAAAACTCCCTGAGCTCGGGAGGGATCGCATTCAGGGTGAACCCCTTGGCCCTTACACCAACCGTAAACGGGGGGTGAAAGCTCGTGGTAAGGATGAGATTGAAGCTGGGCTGGTCATCATTGATGGTTTTTTTGACGAAATCGAAGAGGTGCTCATCGTCAACACCCCATTCATTCGATGATGCCCAGTCCCCCATATGACCACCGCCATAGATTTCTTGGAAACCCTGGTCTTTACAGAAGTCACCCACCCGCTGCCAACTTAAAAATCCGCCATAGAAGAACCTGGTGCGGTAGTCCATGTCTTTAAATATCCGGGCGATGCTTGTGGGATAGGGAGATCGCGCAGTGGGCCGGTAGTTTGTAGTGATGCCGGCATCAGGGAGGTTTGTGACAATGGTGTTCAAGGTGCCCATGGTTCCCTGAGAACCCGAGATGAAGGGGTCTATCATGAAGCCTTCTCGGGCAAGCCCTTTCAATCCATCCGTCAAATGGAGCGATGAATACTTATCCCACAGAGGCCATGCGCTGTAACTTTCCGCCACGATGTAAAAGATGTGGCGGGGCGGTGTGCCCTTTGGTCCTTTGGCCTGCGTGCGCATGTACCTGTCGAGGTCGTCATGGAGCTCTTTATTTGAGAATACAAACTGTGCAGCCCTTGCTATCCCCTTGTCAGGCAGAAATATTTTGATGCCGTCTGTGCCGGAAAGCTTTAATTGATGGGCGATGGCATAGGCCAGGGCCTTATACGGATTCATTGCGGTCTTATTCAGAAACTTGTCTTTTGTGATGGCTGCGTGCCTCTCGCGCAAGGGCGGGCCGAGGCCCAGTGTACCTCGGGCGCCAATGATGAGCAAGTAGATGATTACAAAAGTTGCACCAATTTGTGAAGGCAGGGAAGAGAATAACTGTTCTGTTAGAGCCTGCGAGAGTATAGGGCTGCTGATAAACACCTTTGTCAGGTACCAGCCGAGGATCGCAATTACTGTTATGCCTATGGCATGCTCTATGACATGGTATGCCTTGATGATGGTAAGGATTGAGGCCTTGAGATCGTCATAGATGAGATTAAAGATGAAGTGATTGAACTGATCATCAAATTCCCTGAAATATGAGATGGTAATGACACAGATAATAGAGGAGATGACCATGAACACAATGCCCGTAATCATCCTCGCCTCTGTTGCCCAGGCAGCACTGTTGATAAAGCCGCTTAATATGCTGAAGCCAAAAGGGATCAGTATCCACAAGGTAGCGACTACGCCGTCATAACGTGCGCCATTAACCAGGGTTGCCAGCAGGGTGGAAACGGAGCTCGTTTTTTCCATATGGCTTCTGAATGTCAGGATAAACGCAATCCGAAAGACAAGGAAGAACGCCATGAAGCAGAGCCACAGCTTGAAATCCAGCTGAAACTGCATGAAAAACTGGTGCCAGTTTTTCATGCCCTATTTACATATGGGTTGTGATCCGGCTTTCAGGCCTGCGAGAAAGTCGACGACCTGGGGGATGCTGTCCTTTTCGAGCGCCGCACCCTTTCCCGCCATCCTGTTCACGGTCTGGGTCCAGGCATCCTTGTCCTTTTTGCCCAGGGCATCGCATATCTTCTGTGAGCCATGGCAGGCAGTGCAAGCCGTCATGACCATACTACCGGGCTCGCCTTTTGGTTGTGACGAAGCGTTTGTGCATGAGGAAAATCCACACAGTGAAATATAAATAAAGAACACAAACACCGCTACAAAGGCCACTCCAAGTCCTTTTTTCATAAGAAGCTCCTCCCAATCTGCAGATAATTATTTTAATGTGTCCGATATTCGAAATGTAATCCCTTCAAAAGTATTTACTAACATCGTGCCTGTAGATGTCAATGCTTTGGGGCTAAGGCTTAAGCTTTACGGTAAAGCAGGTGATAAACCGCGGATCGAGCTGGTCTAAATCTTTCAGGCCGCCGATCTCCTCTTCCAGCCTTATGGCAAGTGAGGATGCAAGATCTGCAACAACAGCCTGATCCAAGGTGTCCATTGAGGCCCAGGAGGTATGTCTCCATGTCTTTGGTGAAGGATGGCACCAGGGTATGGATGGAGCCCTTGTGACGGGTCGTAAGGGTGAGGAAGCTCAGAAGCTCTGAAATGATCAGAGGGCGGAATCGGGGGTGCTTCGTGGTGGCATTGACTGCCAGAGAGGTAAGGATGATGGTTTCCATGTCGAGGTTTGCCCCGGTATTGGTCCCGGCCAGGTTCGGGATCTGGTCTTCCCATTCCAAGGCAGGCATGATACGGGCCATGGTTTCGATCTTATCAACGAAGCGTGTTATCTCTTCCAGGTCCTCCATGCAAGAATACTCCTTGTTCTTAAACAGAGGTCTTTTTTTCAGGAGTCCTTCGGCATATTCCCTGAGCCTTTCCGGGATCATGGACACTTCGATATCATTGAGGAGGAGCCTGAGCCTGTGCTGTTGCTCATAGATCATGTTATACCCGAGTGAGAACAGGGTCTCGGCATTGATATCACGTAAGACGTTCTCCGCACTGACGCCTTTTTCTTTCATGGCAATGCTTAACCCTAAAGAGGCAAGAGAACTTGCCTTCTCCATGCTGTGCTTGATCTCTTCACTGCTATTGAGCGGCCTGAAATCAGCCATAATGATCTTATTGGCCAGATAGATCATCTCATAGAGAAACCGCTGCCTTGTCTCGGAAGAGGTCTTTTCAAGTTCTGTTACGAGCAGGCCCCTTTCCCGGGAGAACTGTTCCAGGTATACAGTGGGGAGCATGTTCAGATTCTTGTTAATAATCGGAGTCTTTTCCTTTATGATGCCTTGGTTAAGGAGCCTTTGCGGCCTTATGCGCTGATAAATACTGATGGCCTCGTCCGGCTGGGGGAAGCCCATCTCCATAAGGCGCAAAGACCTGCGCTCAAAGGTAGTCTCTTCCATCCCTGTCTTCAGTTCGTTCATGACGCCTTCAAGGATTATGTAATAGAGCTCCCGGTAACTGGTAAAGAGGATGCTCAGCATTTCCTTGATGAAGTGGGTGTGGTCATCATCCAAGATGATACGGTAATAGTACATATTATCGATGCTCTCGAAGCCTTCATCGATAAGATCAGGGATCTGTTCGTCAGCAGGCCTTACGTGCACCACCTCGATATACGTCTGAAACAGGAGCACAAGTATCTCCAGGTCCATGGTTTCCAGCGCCTGCATAAAAGACTCGAAAGAGGCATTATGGATCTCAACAAGCCATTCCATGCCTGCTTCCACGGAGAAATTCTCCCCATCCCAACAGTCAAGGTCTATGAAGTGGCACACCGCCTCGGGAGGCACATACTGGAGCAGGATCTGGCTATCCGAGCCCCAGGCTTCCTTGATGATGAGATAGGTCTCCTGAGGAGGCAGTTGTTCGAGGATCTCTTTGGTATACGGCGAGTCTATTATTCCCCGGCCGCGCTCCGAAGGCGGGCATGCAAGCACCTTTGATATCTCGGCTGTCAGGGAGAGCTGTTTTGTCATGGGGGAGTGGTTAGCACACTTGAATGATCACTATCAAGGCCGGGCTCTGTATAGCAAAGAAAAAGAAAACCCCCGGCATATCCCGGGGGTTTATGAGCATAGTATTTGGAGGAGAATTTGCCTACAAGGTGCCCATGGATGCCTTTAATGCTGCTATGGCCCGTGCATGATCGGCTCGGGCAGTCAGATAGGTGTTCTTCGCCTGCACGAGCATGGTCTGGGCGTCCAGCACGTCGGTGGTGGTCGCTACCTGGAGGTTGTACCGGTCTTTCTGTATCCTGGCTAATTCTTCAGCCTGGGCTATGGCCTTCTCCGCCACCTGCAAGCGGGCCGCTGCCTCCTGGATATTGAGGTATGAATTCTTTACCTCCAAGGTTACCAGGTTTTTCTGGCTTTCCAGCAGATACCCTGCCTTGGAGTTCATGTATTGTGCCTTGTTGTAGTTCCAGTAGCTTGCACCCCCTGAAAAGAGATTCCAGGTAAGGCCTATGCCTGCCCTCCATGAGTTATAATCGTCTGTATCCGGATTCTCGCCGGTCCTTTCGTAGCCATAGGTGGCGGCCACACTCGGCATGAAGGCTGACCTTGCCAGGTTTATCCCTTTGGAGGAATTTTCCACCTGGAGCTTTGCAGTCTTGATTTCCTGCCTGTCTTCCATGGCAGAGGCAAGGGATTGGTCAAAGGTCAGGTCAATGGTTGTGATGGGTATTTCAGAGTCAATGTTTACCTCCTCCATAAGGTCTCTCTGTAAGAGGATGTTCAGGTTTGCCTCGGCAATCTTGACCGCATTCTCAGTGGTAATAAGAAGCTCCTCGCTTCGTGCAAATGTCACCTGGGCTTCCAGCAGATCGTTTTTCGGGATCATTCCCTGATTGAAAAAGGCATTGGCCACATCAAGGTGGCTCTTGACAGAAACCAAGTTGCTCTTGGCCAACTCCCGTTGCTGCCTGGCCTTGATCACGCCGTAGTAGGTATCAATGACCGTGAGCTTGAGGTTGCGGATGAATTTCTGCCTGTCCTGCTCGGATGCAAGGTAATCGTTCTTGGCGATGAGGTAGTTGTTGTAAAGGGCCCCGCCGGCAAAGAGGACCTGTTTCGCTTCAATGTCGAATTTATAGTTATCTTTATTACTTAAGGGAACGGTTATGGGCTGCATGGGCAGTGGCAACGGCAAGGTCATGGACTGAGCCTTGTCTATCCGCTGGTACCCATATGACATGTCAGCCGTAGGGAGCATCTGGGCAAACTGGGACCTCTTGTCCATATCCTTCCCGAGTACGTCCTGATCCTGGGCCTTAACGCCGGGGTTACGCTCGATGGCCATGTTGATTGAGTTTTCGAGCGTCATGTAATCGGATGCATGTGCGCTGAATACCCCCAAGAAGAAAAAGCCGATCATGATTATAAAAATAATTTTCCTCACTGTGGTAACCTCCGTAGGAATTCCTCCATAATTCCGGCCGTGAACTCTGCCGGTGCCTTTTCCAGAATACCAAGAAAATAGGTTTGAGCAATGGTGTGGATGATGCCGAGGAGCATGATGGATTTCAGCTCCGGGTCACAACGTTCACCCTCGCTGTTTGCCTCCATGAAGATCTCTCGGGTAAGGCGAACGTTTTCCTTGTGTACATCCCTGATGTGCTCGAAGATATGCGGTGTGATCTCAGGGATGGGCGTAAAGTATATCTCATAGATCAGTCGGTGGAAGCCGGGATTATTCTCGATCCAGCCGATGTTGAAGTCGACATAGATCCGAAGCTTCTCCTGCCACGACGTTTTCTTTGCCAGGAGATTCTTGAGCGAGCTCATGACGTCATCCAGGCCCTGCCTGATCACCTCGGCAAAGAGGAGCTGTTTGCTGGGGAAGAACTGGTAGAGTGTCCCGACTCCGAATTCGGCCTTTGCAGCAATCTGGGCCATGGTAGTATTGAAGAAGCCTTCCTTTTCAAAGACCTCGCGTGCTGAATCGAGGATGGCGTCTTTTCTTAATGCCATCTCCCGTTCTTTTCTTGTCATGGACCGGGAATCGCCGTTCAGATTCTGAATCACTATTCGAAAATAGAAGAATCATTGAATCTAGTCAAGCTTCTTTCTTTTATTCTATTCCAGGGAATGGAAGACCAGTCCTGCCGGGGCCTTGGGATAAAAATAGGTTGAATTGTGCGGCATCCTCAGGCCTGCCTCTGCGACCTCCAAAACATCTTCCATGGTGGGTGGGTTGAGGAGAAAGGCAATATCGGCCTATTCCTTGGTCACCATGTCAATAGCCTCATCGGCCTTGTTCGTGAACATGATGCGCTTGTTCTCCAGGTTTGTGCCGATGCCTAAAATGGGGTCGATTATGCACTCATGGAGGATGGTCACATCATGATTCTTCAGAAGCGGATGGGTGCCTGCCGGCAGATATTTTTCCAACTCGGTATCACGGGCAAGCTGCAGAAGGTAAAATCTGGGTATGCCTTTTACATACAGGCCGATGCTCCCTTTTCCGCTCTTATTCAAGGCCGTGATAAACGCCTTGCGGTTGTCAAAGGGCACCATGTTGAAGATATCCTTGATCCGGTATTCCAGGTCCACGAGACCGACACCCATACTGTCCATGATGATGCGGTGAACAGGCAGTATCCTGATGCCGTCATCCATATTGGTGAGATACATCTGGATATAGTCGTAATTTTGATTTCCGTCATGCTTGCCGGATGCAGCCCTCATACGGTCGCGATAGATCTTGGCGGTCTCGTAGCGGTGCTGGCCGTCTGCGATAAGGACCTTTTTGCTCTGCATCATTTTTACGATTTTCTCTATTAGTGCTGCATCATCAACAATCCAGAGCCTGTTGGTCTCTTCTTTGGTGGAGAAATCGATGTCAGGAGATCCGAGTTTGGCCTTGATCTGAGTTTCAACGGTCTTCTTGGAGTCGGAATAGACGCCGAGGATTGAACTGAAATTCGTTCTCACCTCACTCATCAGGCGAAGCCGGTCGAGCTTGGGGCTTTTTATGGTATGCTCGTGAGGCCGGATATTCTTCTTGTCGTCATCGTCAAGGCGTACCGATGCAATAAAGCCCTTTCTCGTAGAGGTCTTGTCCCCGATAGGTGTAGGTCTGCTCGTGGTAGTACAGTGCAGGTTTGCTATCCTGGATGAGGACACCGCCCTTTAGCCACTGCTTGAACAAATCCCGTGCCCTGGTATAGCGGTTGTTGTCCTTGTTGTCCTTGGGGAACTGCTTGCCGAGTACGAGCCTTATGGCGTTATAAGGGCTCTTGTTATAAAGATCATCTACTTGCGGGGGCGCTATGATGTCATAGGGGGGGCATACCGCACTTGCCAGATCAACCTGATCAGCGTTGTATCTGATTCCCCGAAAGGAACGTATCTTTGGCATTCACGGCTCCTCTATTGTCCTGGAAGTGAATAAGAGACACAAACAGGGGTATATATATGGGGCCGGTAAAAATATCAATACCCTTTTCATTAAACCCGGAGTTTGCATTGAATGTGCCCGTTAATACTCTATGCGCTTCAGGATAGCCGTAAGTATGAACTCATAAGGACCATGCTGTTGCTTTTAAAATAGGTCTGTTAAAAACTTAATCTCGCAGCCATAGGTCCGAGATAATCAGCGCTTCGCAAAGGCTGCGAGATTAAGTTTTTAACGGATCAAGGTTTAGGCATCTCAAATACAAAGACTGTAATATTCATACTGATTCCAAATTATGTTCATGTGACTATTGAGATTGATTTCACTATTTATGAGGGAGTATAGGAATTCCATGCAGTATTTAAGAATCGTATTTGCCATCCTCATGTTGTTTGTGGTGATCACTTTTTGTGTAAACAACATACAGGCCTTTACCCTTTCTTTTCTGGGCTACCGGTTCATGGTGCCTCTCCAGCTCTGGACACTCATGGTGGTCTTCTTTGTGGCCGGAATGGTTCCCATTATCGCAATAGAGCTTCCCCGGCATGCATCCCATTATCTCAGGATGCGGGCCATTAAGAGCCAGATCCGGCAGGAGGAGGAAGCACTGCGCCAACTTGGCGGCTCACCGGGAGAACCGGCGAAATAGGTTTCTTAAGAAAGGCACGATCTTTGATGGAAACCACAGGCGGCTCAGGGCGTTTCCCTTGGCATGCTGCCTGTTCTCTTCAGCAGACAGGAGTACAGGATTAAGCTTGGCCTTCACCTTCAGGTATCCCATCCAGTCTATCCTGCATAGCATCCTCCACAACGGCCCTTTAAAGGGTGTGTAGAAGCTTGCGGCAAAGTCCACAAGATAGGGCATGCCCGTCATCGTCAATGCCGTAGTTCCTGCGGTTGCGCATGTCCAGGTGTACAACACCCTGCAGATGGACTGCCTTGATGAGTTCCTCCAGGTTGTTGAAATAGGCCTCGTCAGGTTTGCTTCCCCGCGCCCTCAGGTCATGCCCCCCCATGAAGGTGGTTGTGATGGTATAGGCATCCGGGCTCTGTATGACGTCAGGGATGCCGGTGACGCCTTTTATTTTTGAATAGATATATGTCTCCCAGCGCACCAGGAGCGAACCGGACTTTTTAACCAGCCAAGGCTTGTTCCGATACGTCTTTTCCACAAGGGGCGCCCCGTCCTGGTAGATCAGGTGTACATCAGGACCGTAGAGTCGTTTCCTTTTGAGCGATGTCTCCATGGTTTTCGTCTTCTGCATGTTATTTAAAGCTTGTCTACGCTCTATCATTGCATGCCAGGATGCGCAATGGTAGGATTTTACCCTATGGATAAGAGAATGAAAAAAGCCATTACCGGTAAATTGACATGGAACCCCAAGGGATACGCCTTTGTGGATGCCAAGGGTTTGGATGACGGGGTCTTCATCCCCCCGGAGGCCATGAACGGCGCCCTTGACGGAGACCTTGTGGAGGTGAGCGTATGGCGCGACCGCAAGGGCTTACGGGGCAAGGTCGTATCCATCATCACCCAATCCAGGCGCACCATAAGCGGAAAGTATGTGAGGCTGCGCAAGTTCGGTGTCCTGGAGCCTGCAAGGCCGATACCGTACACCATAATCGTCCCGCTGGGCTCCGAGGGTGATGCCCGCAGCGGCGATATGGTTACTGTCACAATAGTCCCCCCAAAGGGCATCAGGAAGGTGGGCACACTGGAGGCCAAGGTGGACAGGTCGCTTTCCATCCCGGATGGCGTGGGGGATGACCTGAGGATGGTGACGGTCAAATACGGCCTTTCCTGGGGTTTTCCCGAGGAGGTTCAAGGCGAGGCCGAGCGTGCAAGCCGCATCGATATGAACAAAGAGCTTCTCCGCCGCACGGATCTCAGGGGGCGGGTGCTCTTCACCATCGACGGCGTCAATGCCCGGGACTTCGATGATGCCGTCGGCATCGAACGGCTTGAAGACAAGACAATGCTGCTTACCGTTGCCATCGCAGATGTGGCGCATGCAGTAAAGCCGGGCACCGCACTGGACATGGAGGCCAGGGCCAGGTCGTTCAGCGTCTACTTTCCCGAGGTCGCCATACCCATGCTCCCAGAGGTGCTCTGCAATGATGTAATGAGCCTCAAGCCCGATCAGGAAAGGCTTGCCATGGCTGTTGAGATCGTCATCGGCCCCAGGGGCAAGGTGGTCTCTCATAAGGTCTTCGAGGCTGTCATAAGGTCCCGCGCCCGGCTCACCTATGATGAGGTGGGGCTGTTCCTGGAGGGAAAGGCCCCTGAAAAGGCCTTTGATGATGAGATAGCCTGGCGGCTGGGCGAACTCCACAAGCTCTCAATGCACCTGCGGGAACGCAGAAGAAAGCGGGGCGGCCTGGACTTTGACATGTCAAAGGTGGAGATGACGACCGACAGCACAGGGAAGGTGGAGGGCATCAAGAGGTCCAGGAACGGACCGGCCGAGAGGCTCATCGAGGAGGCCATGCTCCTGGCGAACCAGACGGTATGCACGTTTTTATTGGAACACCACATGCCTGTGCTGTTCCGTGTGCACGAGCCACCAAAGACCGAAGACCTCCTGGAACTCATGGAGACCTTGGGCGAGATCGGGTTCTCATCCGCACTCCTGGGCCGGCTCAAGAAGGCGGCTACTTCATCGGAGAATGTCTCGAGCGTGCTCCAGGCCATTTCCGATTCCTACAAGGGGAAAGACCTGGAGGGTTTTGTGAACACCAACATCTTGAGGTCACTGACCAGGGCGCAGTATTCAGCCGAAGACCTGGGTCATTTCGGGCTGGCCTGCACGGGGTATCTCCACTTTACCTCACCCATCAGGAGATACCCTGACCTGGTAATACACCGGCTCGTCAAGGCTGCCCTGGAACCCAAGGGCGCAACCAAGAAGGAGCAGGATATTAGCCTGAAAAATCTCAAGAAGGTGGCCCCCGAGGTGACCGAGCGGGAGAAGATCACGGATGATGCGATGATGGAGGCGCTCAAGATAAAGGCTGCCGCCTTCATGGCGTCGCGCCTGGGCGATGAGTTCGAGGCCGTGATCACGAGCATAATGCCGTACGGCATGTTCATCGAGGTCATTGATCCGCCCGTTGACGGGCTGATAAGGAATGATACCTTTCAGGGCGAACCTTCACGAAGGGGCAAGCGGTCGCAGTCACCACGGCAGACCATAGGACAGATCGTTCAGGTAAAGCTCATCCGGGCGGACAGGACCAACGGCCAGCTCGATTTCTCGCTTCGTTTAGGGCGTGGTAATTCTGAAAAGGCATGAAGTTTTAAATACAGGAGAAATCAATGTCAGTGAATAATGAGTTTGTGCGCTATGCCCTCGACCAGTTGAGAGGTCTGGGCGTTGTCACCTCCCGCAAGATGTTCGGCGGGGCAGGCCTCTATCTGGACGGCACCATCTTCGCCCTTATCGCCTACGATACCCTCTATTTCAAGGTGGATGAAACGAACCGGTCCGATTTTGAACAGGCCGGTATGGAACCCTTCAAGCCCTTTGACGAGACACCATATGTCATGAGCTACTATGAAGTGCCCATTGACGTTCTGGAAGACAGTGACGACCTCGTGGAATGGGCAAGGAAGGCGCTCGCTGCAGCGCGCCGGGCGCCTGCAAAGAAAAAGAAGGCGGGTAAGAAAAAAGACTGATGCGTGGTTGGGCTTTTTTCTCCCGGACCTATTTTTAAAAAAAGACAATTTCCACCATGAGTTTTATGCTTAAGGCCACTTGAAGCCGTGTGTATTTATGTGTACATTCAATCTCAAAATCCGGATTTATCACTTCACATCCCTGGCTTCGCCGAATTTCAGAATCCAGAACTCGGATGCCGGGACACCGTGTTGTTTAAGTGCCTCCGACAGGTCCTTTTCATGGGAATCAATGGTTTGTTCCGGGTGTTCCACAAAGGTCCCGAAATGCATGCCCACACTCTGCTGCGACCCTAAGAGCATATGCGCCCTCACTGCATCGTCCGGGTTCATGTGCTGGTTTTTCATGAACCACCTCTTTTCATAGTTGCCCATGGGGAAGATGGTCAGACGAAACCCTGCATAGCGTTCTTTTATCTTATCCAGGAAACCGCCATACCCCGTGTCCCCTGCAAAATAGACCCTTCCGTGTGCCCCTTCCATGATAAAGCCCCCCCACAGGGTGGCATTCTCTTCAAAAATCCTCCGGCCCGAGGTATGGAGCGCAGGCACAAAGACAAACTTCATGTTTGAAGATTTCAGGACATACTCCTGCCACCAGTCCAGTTGAATGACCTTTGAAAGCCCATCTGATTCCAGTAACGGCTTTACACCCAAGCCGGTCAGGACAAGGGGCTGATCCCGGGCACAAAGGGTATGTAATGTGGGCAGATCCAGGTGGTCATAGTGGTCATGGCTGATGAGGATCACATCTATCCTGGGCAGGTCCTCCATCTTCACCCCGGGAGAACGGACCCGCTTGGTGCCGAGCCATGAATAAGGGCCGGCGCGGTCTGACCATATGGGGTCGGTGAGGATATTCAAAGAGTCCATCTGGATCAGGACAGTTGCGTGATTGATATACGTGACCCGCAGTCCGCCATCGCCTACACGTTCAGGGGGTTTTGGCTGCACAGGGTCATCTACCCATTCCGGCCAGGAGGTGGTCTCCATCTCCCAGAGCCACTTCACCATGTCGCCGAAGGTATGGTCGGGCACATCATTGTAAAAGCGCTTACCGTCGAAGTGGTCGGAGACCTGTCCGGTATAGAGGGAAGCGCTCCACAAAGGGGTGACCGCGCAGAGAAAAACTGCCATCAACGCACCTGTTATACCGGGTAGGGCCTTTTTTGATAAGGACATATATTCCAACTATACTACGGATCCTCGGATTTTCATTTGAGAATCTGACAAAATTGTATGTATCTCCTCAATGAAAGGGCATGACAGCGGGGCTGGAGTATACTGCCCCGCTGTCACAGGTGCCGGAATCAGGAACGCCAGTTGAAACACCTGCGCTCTTTGCCCATGTGATCGATGAGCTTCTTCTGCTGCTCCGGATTCAGGATGTTGTAGAACTCCACGAAGTAATCGACAAGCTTCACTCGTGGATCGCCCTCTTGTGCAAACTGCTTTTTCAGCTGGGCTGCCATGGCATTCACATCAGGGCGCTCTCCCTTGAGATCCTTCTCCATATCTGTGTGCAGCTGTTTCATGGTGTCCATGTGTTTTCGCACATCTACTTCAAGGCGACTGCGGATGTTCTGATACTTTGTCTGCTGCTCGGCCGTGAGGCCCAGCTCTTTCACCTCGCTGTCGACCTTTTTCAGGATGTTATCCGGTGAATGCCCCTTAGTCCAACATCCCCTCTCGCAACCCCCCATGGTAATGGCTACTATTAAACCTGCCAATCCGAGTACCATCGATCTTTAGCGTCTTTTTCATGCTGTTCTCCTTAAGTTCATTTCTGTGTAATGGTTAGGGGTATACGCCGGGTTTGTAAAAAGGATTTTTTGAGAATGTAAAAAAGTGTTAAGGGTTGAAAAACAGTGTAAATGGTCTTGCCAGGGAGAAAGGATCCGGCTCAATATGAAAAAGATGCTGCTGGTGGATGACGATACCAAGCTCCAGGAACTACTCAGGACATACCTGGAAAAGTACGGATTCACAGTGAGGTCCTTATTGAGTGGTATGAAGATCATGGAAGCCATTGCCGAAGACAAGCCCGACATCATCATCCTTGATATCATGATGCCGGGTCATGACGGGCTGGAGGTGCTCAAGGAGATCCGCAGCCGTCATGCCGTCCCGGTGATCATGCTCACGGCCCGGGGTGATGACATGGACAGGATCGTAGGCCTGGAGCTCGGTGCCGACGATTACCTGGCCAAGCCGTTCAACCCCCGTGAGCTCCTGGCCCGGATGAAGGCGGTGTTACGGAGGGTAGAGGCCGATACGTCTGCGCAAAAAACTCCCGACGTCAAGGATACCATCCGTATCGGGGAACTGGAATTGGATCTTCCCCGGCAGGTCCTCAGGTTCAAAGGGCGGCAGGCCGAGCTCTCCACCGCGGAGTTCAAGCTGCTGGAGGCCATGATGGAAAGGCCCAATACCGTCTTGAGCCGTGATACCCTCATGAACCTGGCCCGTGGCAGGGACTTCATGGCCTTTGACCGCAGCATCGATGTCCACATCAGCCATCTCAGGGCAAAGCTTGAATCGCTCACCGGAAATCGTGACTGGATCAAGACCCACTGGGGATCAGGATATATATTCGTGGACAGGTCATGAGAATCTCCAAGCTATACCTCAAGTTTTTCCTCTCGTTTATAATCATTTTCTTCATTACCGGGATCCTTATCTTCGCCCTGTTCCACATGGTTGCCCGTAAGGGCATGTTTGATGAGTTTTATCAGATAGTGGAGGCCAACAAATTCGTTATAACCGAACTTCTGGAAGAACGGATACAGGCCCCTGGCGCGCAGAAGCTTGAAGATAATGGTTCAATCCGGGATCTCCTCAACAGGCTTGCACAATTATATGAAGCCAAATTCTGGATAACAGACAGTGAAGGCAGAACCCTTGTGCGCACCTTTGGGGGTGGTGTCCCAGACACAACTCAGACCAATCTAAAGAGATTCAGGTGCTTTGCCCATATTCGATCAGGCACGGATGCAGGTAAACCGTATATGGGCATGCCGGTCAAGCTGGCCGGGGGTGAGGCCGGCATGCTGCATGTTGTTCTCCATGGGTCAAGACACAAATTTGCAGAGGGCCCCTTTGCCCTGGGCCTTATGGCTATCGGGCTCATCGTGGCGCTGCTCATCCTGCCCATCTACCGATTTATCAGCGAACCCTTAGGTGAGCTGAGGCATGCCGCCCAGGGAATTGCAGGGGGCGACCTCTCCTGCCGGGCCTCTGTGAAGAGCAATGACGAGATCGGCGAATTGGCAGGGGCCTTCAACCACATGGCCGAGACCATCGAGCGCATGGTTAAAACCACCAAAGAGCTTACAGCAAACGTTTCCCATGAGCTCCGCTCGCCCCTGGCCCGGATCCGTATCGCCCAGGAACTGCTCCTGGAAAAGCTCCACGACCCGGCCCAGGAGAAGAAATATCTGGAAAGCATCCAGGAGGAGATCGAGGAAATGGATCACCTCATCGGAGAAATCCTCACCCTTTCAAAGCTCGATATCCAGCAGGCGCAAGGCATCAGTGAAGACTTCGACATGCAAACGCTGGCAGGCGACCTCCTGAGCCGGTTTGGCCCCAGCATCGCTCACAAGCGCATCAGGCTTGTTGCTGAGCTCCCGCAGGCGCCGCTGACCATCCATGCCAGGCGCGAGGAGATCCGCACGGCGCTCGCCAACCTCCTGGACAATGCCGTCAAGTTCACCCCCGAAGAAGGGGAGATCATTCTCGCAGCGGCCAAGGCCCCGGGCGTTGTGAAGGTAGTCGTCATGAATACCTGTGAACCCATCGGCGAAGAAGACCTCAAAAGAATCTTTGAGCCGTTCTTCCGAATACAAGGGGAAGCCGGCCGCGGCACAGGGCTCGGTCTTGCCATAACCAGAAAGATCGTGGAAAGGCATCCGGGAAGCCTTAATGCATCATATAGAGAGGGTAAGCTCATCGTGGAAATGTCTTTGCCGGAAAAGGTAATATAAGATAGATCTCTTCTTTGCCGTGAAGGAAATTGAATACGTTCAGTACATATACTATCGATTGCTCCACAAATAGCCACCTGGATGATTAAATCCCAATTCGACAGTGTGTTAATGTATCGGTTTGCATCTTCCTTTGTCTCTGTACGGGGGAATTTTTAGCTGCTTTGACTCATCATCTTTATTTCCCTGTCTTCTTATCTCAAGTCCGGTGATGCACTCATCACAGATGCTATGACTGGATTTCAGCGATTGCTGGCCTAGTGAGTAGTTTCAATACTCACCCCCCCTGGTGCGGTGATGACATAAAGACCAACACCGGTTTCCAGGCATCTTGAAAAAGTGATGTTATCACGATAATATCTAACTTATAAAAGTGAACAGTCCTGATAGCAACCGAAGATGGACCTGTACCTGTATGTATGAGAGCCATGAAAGGAGATCATGTATGGAAGACCTCAGGACACCTGACATGCCTGAATGGATCAGCGATATGCTCCCAGCCCGGGTTCGCCGCAAGGTTGTGGATGTCGGCGGGGAGAGCATGCATGTCATGGAATGGGGCAAGGGGATGCCGGTGCTCATGCTCCATGGCAATCCAACATGGGGCTTCCTGTACCGAAAAATAGTACACCTCCTTGAGGATGTGCCGCTTCATTGCATTGTCCCGGATCTCATCGGCCTGGGCTTTTCCAGCAAGCCTAAGGTATTGAAGGAGCACAGCCTCCTCAGCCACGCCTCATGGCTGGGTTCCTTTATTGATTCCTTGGGGACTGAAGGGCTGATCCTCGTATGCCAGGACTGGGGAGGACCCATCGGGGTGAGGGCCCTGGCCCACAGGCCGCATCTGTTGAAGGGCCTGGTGGTCCTGAACACCGCATTGAGGCCGCCCCACCAGGGATTTCACCCCACCATGTTCCACCGGTTCAGCAACCTCCCCATTATCAGCGATTTTGTGTTCAGGGTCCTGGGATTTCCGCAGAATGTCCTGGCCAAGACACAGGGCGATCCATCATCCATTGCGGGCAAGGTGGCCCGGGCCTACCGATACCCGCTCTGCCACATTGCCGACCGCGCCGCTCCGCTGGCCCTTGCCCGCATGGTGCCGTCATCTCTCACGCACCCGAGCGTTCAGGAACTTCAGGTATGTGAGGGATTCATCCGGGGCTTTAAGGGACCTAGCGCCATTGTGTGGGGGGAGAAAGACCCTATCCTGGGCAGGGTGCTTCGCCGGGTGATGGAAATCCTGCCTGATGCGCCGGTTACGCGCACAAAGGCCGGGCATTTTATCCAGGAAGAAGAGCCCGCTGCCATTGCCCGGGCAATAACAGAGGTGTATGGGCGCTGCTCAGTCTGATGCAAGGAGCTGTTTTGGGATGTAAGCACCTTGGGAGAGACACTATTTCTTGTGCTTCAGCGCGGCACCGCCCAGGTAGGCCTCCTGGATCTTCTCGTCCGATTTGAGGATGTGGGCGGGCCCGGAGGCTGCGATCCTGCCGTTCTCCAGAACATAGCCCCTTGTGGCAACGCTCAGGGCCTTGTGTGCGTTCTGCTCCACCAGGAGGATGGACACCCCCTGGCTGTTGATTTCCCGGATGATGTCGAAGATCTGCTTGACCAGGATGGGCGCCAGGCCCAGCGAAGGCTCGTCCAGCAGGAGAAGCCTGGGGCTGCTCATGAGCGCGCGCCCGATTGCCAGCATCTGCTGCTCGCCGCCTGAGAGAGTCCCTGCAAGCTGCTTGTTGCGTTCCTTCAGGATGGGGAACAGGGAAAAGACGCGTTCCTTTGCCTTGACGATCTCTTCTTTGTGTTTTCTGCGGGTGAATGCGCCGAGGTTGAGGTTCTCGTCCACGGTGTGCGTGGGGAACACCCTGCGCCCCTCCGGGGACAGCGAGATGCCCTTGACCACGATCTCATAGGCAGGGACCTTGTTGAGCGTCGCTCCGGCATAGGTGATGGTGCCGCTGGTGATGGGGATGAGCCCGCACACGGCCTGGAGCAGGGTGGACTTGCCTGCCCCGTTGGCGCCCAGCACCGTGACGACCTCGCCCTCGTCCAGGCTGATGCTGATCCCCTTGAGGACCTCACGGGCGCCGTAGCGGATATGGAGGTCACCAACGGACAACAGGGCCGACATGCTCTTCTCCTTCGTCATCCTTGCCCAGGTAGGCCTCGATCACGTCCGGGTTGTTGTAGATCTCCAGAGGCGGGCCTTCTGCGATCTTTTTCCCCTCGTCCATAACCACCACCCAGTCGGAGATGCCCATGACCACGTTCATGTCATGCTCGATGAGCCAGGATGGTCAGCGCCTCGACGCGGATGAGTTCCTTCAGGAATTCCATGAGGTCGTGGGTCTCGTTGGGGTTCAGGCCGCTGCTGGGCTCGTCCAGCACCAGAAGCTCCGGGCCCGATGCAAGCGCCCGTGCGATCTCCAGCATACGCTGCGACCCGTAGGCCACGTTCTTTGGCGAGCTCGTCTTTGAACTCCCAGAGGTCCACCTGCCTGATCCTCTCTTCGGCCACCTCCCTGATCCGCGTTCCTCTCTCCTCATGCCGGGTGTCCTGAACACAGAGGAGATAAGCCCTGAGGTCGCCCTGCAGTGCTGGCCTGCCATGACATTTTCCAGGCAGGTCATATCCGGGAAGAGCCGGATGTTCTGGAAGGTCCGCGCGATGCCGGAGGAAATGATCTGGTATGGCTTCCTGCCCGTGATGCGTTCTTCCTTGAAGAACACGTCGCCGTGCTCGGGGTTGTAGATGCCCGTCACCACGTTGAACACCGTGGTCTTGCCCGCGCCGTTGGGGCCGATGAGGCTCAGGATCTCACCCTTGCGCACACTCAGGTCAAAGTCGCTTACCGCCTTGAGCCCCCCGAAGATCTTGGTGAGCCCCCTTGTCTCAAGGAGGATGTCATTGGTGCTGCGCGGTTTAGACTGCTCCATCGCCGGTGTCCTCCAGGAGCGGGCGGAAGCTTACACCGCCACGTTTTCTCGGCCAGAATCCGCCGGGCCTAAACGTCATCATGATGATCATGACCGAGCCGAATACGAGCATGCGGTACATGGCAAAGGGCCTGAATATTTCGGGAAAGAGGCTGATAAAGGCCGCGCCGATGAGCACGCCGGGCACCGAGCCCATGCCGCCGATGAGCACGATGCAGAACATGAGGCACGACTCCCAGAAGGTGAAGCTCTCGGGTGATACGCACATGAGCTTGCTCGCATAGATGTTGCCCGCAACACCTGCCAGTCCGGCGCCCAGGACAAAGGCCAGGAGCTTGTAGTGCCTCACGTTGATGCCGCCCGAGCTTGCGGCGATCCCGTCCTCCCGGATGCAGTTCCAGGCCCTGCCGATACGGGAATTCTGCAGGCTGACGAGGCCTACGATGGTGAGCCCCACCACGATCCAGATGAGGAAGTAGTACTTAATGGAAGAATCGATGGCAAAGCTGCCGATCCTCGGGAAGTCCACGCCGAAGACCCCGTTGGGCCCGCCCGTGAGGTCAAAGGGGTTGTTGATGAGTGCGATCCTGCACGATCTCGCCCATGCCGATGGTGACCACGCAGAGATAGTCGCCCTTCAGATGGATGATGGGCGAGCAGACGATATAGGCGAACAGGGCCGCAGCCAGGCCGCTGATGGGCAGCAGCACCAGGATGGGGATCTGGTAGCGGGTGTTCAAGATGGCGGTCACATAGGCGCCGATGGCATAGAAGCCCGCGTGGCCAAGGTCAAAGAGCCCCACCTCGCCCAGCACGATGTTCAGGCTCAGGCCCAGCAGGGCGTAGATCCCGAAAAAGAAGGCGATGTCTATGAGGTAGTTGCTCACGAAGAACGGATAGGCGATGATAATGGCCATAAAGGAAAGGGGCAGGTACCACCTCTTGCCGAAAAGGACGCCCAGGAAGGTTTGCTGATTCTGGTTCATAGGCTCAGACCTTCTCCGCCGTCTTTTCCCCGAACAGCCCGGTGGGCCGGAAGATGAGCACGAGGATGAGGATCAGGAAGACGAACACGTCCTTCCATGCAGCCGAGATGTAGGCAGCGCCCAGCATTTCCAGCACGCCCAGGATGAGGCCGCCGAACATGGCGCCGGGCAGGTTGCCGATGCCGCCCAGGATGGTTGCCGTAAAGGCCTTGAGCCCGTAGTTCCACCCCATGGTGAAGCTTATCTGCCGGTAGTACATGCCCACCATGACCCCGGCGGTGGCGCCGAGCGCCGGCCCCAGGGTGAAGATGAACAGGATCACCTTGTTGAAGTTGATCCCCATGAGCGCTGCCGTGTTCCTGTCGTGCGCCGTGGCGCGGACCGCTGCCCCGAAGGTGGTCCGCTGGATGATGTAATAGAGTACGGACATGAGGATGAAGGACAGGGCAAGGATGATGATCTGGAGCAGGGTGATGTTGATCTGGCCGAACTGGAACCGCATGGCAGGGATGAGTTCCGCAGGATATGCCTGGAACCTGGGGCCCCAGATGACCATGATGGTGTTCTGCAGGAAGATGGAGGCGCCCAGGGCCGATACTACTGCAGGGAGCCTGCCGGCAGGGTACACGGGCCGGTATGCGACCCTCTCCACCAGGATGCCCACAAGTGCAATGCTGATGGCAGCCACGCCGATCGCCGCTATCATGCCTGTCCATGGACCGAATTGAATGGTGAGCGCCGTGGCGCCGAACACCAGCACTGTGTAGCCCAGATAAGAGCCCATGGTGAAGAAGTCACCATGGGCGAAGTTGATGAGCTTCAGTACGCCGTAGACCATGGAGTATCCAAGCGCAATGAGCGCATAGAATGACCCGATGGTCAGGCCGTTGATGAGCTGTTCGAGCAAAAGTTGCATAGTCTATATTGTGTATCTTATGCGGGGCAATTGCGGAAATCAAAAAGGGTGTCACCCCCGCGAAAGCGGGGGTCCAGGAGTTCTTGAAAAGACTGGATTCCCGCTTTCGCGGGAATGACAGTCTCTGACGTATGCAATCGCCTCATATGCACAATGGTATGTCTGGTTGCTATTTCGAGATCACGATCTTGCCCGCATCGTTAACCACATAGAGGTAAAACGGCACGCCTACGCGGTCACCCTGGGGAGTAAACCCTATGGGGCCGGTGATGCCGGGCACGTTCTTCACCTTGGTTTTCAGGTAATCGGCCAGCTTGTCCGAGTCGGTGGACTTGGTCTTGTCAACGGCATATGCGATGATGTTCACGGCATCCGCTGCATAGATGGGCCACGGGCTCGACGGGATGTCGCCGAACTTTGCCTTGTAGGCAGCCAGGAAGTCCTTGGCCTCTTTGTAGGGGAGGTCGCCGGGCAGCGGCTCGTTGGTCATGTAGCAGCCCTTTGCAACCTTGATGCCTGCGATCTTCACGAACTCGTCGTTGATGGCCGCATTGCCGCCCACAAACGGGCACTTGATACCGATGTCGCGGGCCTGGGTCACGAGCAGGGCAGCCTCGGCATAGTAGCCGGTGAAGTACCACACATCGGGTTTGCTTTCACGCAGGTTGGTCAACGAGACCTTGTAATCCTTCTCTCCGGGGGTGATGGCGTCAAAGAACACGATCTCCACCTTTTTTGCCGTTACCATGGGCTCCAGAGCCTTCTTGGTATCCTCGGCCAGGCCTTTGCCGAATGCGGTGTTGTCGTGCATGATGGCAATGCGCTTGGCCTTGAACTTTGCGGGAACGGCCGCGGCAAAGAACTTGCCCTGGGAATCATCTCTGCCGCAGGTGCGGAAGAAGTATTTGAAGTCTCTCTCGGTAAGTCTTACAGCAGTGACACCGTAGCCGATGTTCACCTTCTTGAACTTCTCATAGATGTTGGATGCCGGTTCGCATACCGATGAGCCATAGGTGGAAACGGCTGCCACTACTTCCTTCTGGCCCACGAGCTTCTGTGCGGCCAAGGCGCCGGTCTTGGGTTCTCCCGCATCGTCTTCCACCTTGATGACGACCTTGCGGCCGCCCAGGATGCCGCCCTTTTTGTTAATGAGATCCGCTGCAATCTCGCACGACTGCTTGGCCATCTGGCCTTCATAGGCCCATGCCCCGGTAATGGGTCCCTGGAGGCCGATAACTACCGGCTCCTTGTCTGCAGCCATCGCTGCCGGTGCAGCCATGAACAACAACATGCTTGCCACAAGAAGACACTTCATGAACTTCATCATTAGCTCCCCCTCGAAATAAGTTTTGGAATCAACCTTTAAGATATTCACATCCGTACATCACGTAATGGGTACGATGCGCGGAATGCTCCGCTTAAAAAGCCCCCTTGTATGAGGAGTGGGAAAAACAATATAGGGGGGCAGCCTATAGGCTGTCAATGGCAATCTCGGTGAGACGGTTTTAGAAGAAAGAATACCTTCATAATTCTGTTAACAGGGAAATGAAATCCGGATCGTGTGCTTAAGATGCGTAGAAACCTGATCCGTTCAAATCTTCATCTTGCAGCCTTTGCAAAAATGCTGATTATCTCGGTCCTTGAGGCTGCAAGATGAAGATTTGAACGGACCTGTTTTAAAAACAATTCCATTAGCTGCATCGTGCTCTAATCTATTTTATTTGCCCTTATAGTATCCGGCGAGAGCACATCATGTTCACGCTCCCACTGGAGCATGACGATGGCTGCAATTACCGATAAACCCCCGGTGATCTGTAAGGGGGAAAGTGACTCATCGAGAAGGAAGAATGCCATGAAGGCCGCGGCAATGGGTTCCAGCGTTGCGGTAATGATGGTGCGTGTGGACCTGATGTAATTTACCCCGACCAGGTAAAGGCCAAAGGGAATGAGCGTGCCGAATACCACGATGTAGAGAATGGACGCCCACTGCTGCATCGTGTAGGACTCTGAAATGATGAGCAAGGGCCTCTGTACGATATTAAGGCTCAAGGCCGAGAACAGCAGCGCATAGGTCAGAGATGTCCAGGGGTTGTGCCTCTGCATCCCCTTTTCTCCAAGCAGGGTTGTTGACGCAAAGGCAAAGGCAGACAGAAGCGCCCACATGATGCCTTCCCTGTTCATGCTCAGCAGCTTAAGGCTGTACCCGCCTACCACGAGATAGCATCCAGCGATGGAGAGTATCAGCGCGATAACCTTTCTTGCCGTCACATGCTCATGCCAGAAGATCATGGAATACCCAGCCACAAGAACCGGGGCCAGGTACTGAACAAGGATAGCTGCAGCCACCTGTATCTTGCTGATGGCAAGGAAATAGGAGAGCTGCATCAGGGCCATGAACACGCCCCCGAATAACAGGAAGTAGCCTATGTCACGCACCCTGATCCTGAGCAGGGAGGGTTTCCCCACAAGTAGGACCATTCCAATAATCACAGAGGCGATGGTTACGCGGGTCTGGACAAGGATAAAGGGTGACATGCCCGCATTGAACAGCGCCTTTCCTGCCGTGCCGCAGGAGGCCCACAGGAGGGCGGCTGCTATAACCGACAGGTACCCTTTTGCCATGGTTGACTTCATCACGCGATCACAGCTGGGAAGCAATTACCATTCTCTGGACGTTGGCCGTCCCGTCGATGGCCTTCATGAGCCTGGCATCGTGGTAGATCCGGGTGATCTCGCTTGTGGCGGTGATGGTTTTGTGTCCGAGCATATCCATGCCGAAGGATGCGCAATCGAAGAGGACCTCGGAGGCATAGAGCTTGGCCATGGATGACTCCATGGTAAAGGGCTTGCCCGCATCGATGCGCTCTAAAGCGTCCCGGTAGACGAGTCGTGCCGCATGGGCCCTTGTGGCAAGGTCAGCCAGAGTGAAGGTGACGCCCTGGAAGGTGCTCAGGGGCTTGCCGAACTGCACACGGTCCTTTGCATAGCGGACGATCAGATCGAGCGCCCGGCCGGTCTCGCCCACACAGCAGGCCGCAACCAGAGGCCGTCCCTTGTCCAGGGTTTCCATGAAGAGGAGGTAGCCGCTGCCCTGTTCGCCCAGGAGGCAGTCTTTCTGGATGCGGACATTGTCAAAGGACACGCTCCCCATTACCCCGCCGGCAAACCCCAAGGTGTCGTACGGTTCGCTCAAGCGTATTCCCGGGGTGTCCGCATCCATGACAAAGGCGTTCAATGCAGTCCGGCCCGATCCTGTGGGGTAAGCGGCAAACACGATGAAGATGCGTGCAATGGCATGGTTGATGACAATGCTCTTGGTGCCGTTCACAACATATCCATCGCCTTTTTTCAGCGCTGTAGTGCTTAGGGCGGTTATGTCGGAACCTGCGGTCTCCTCGGTGAGGCAGAACCCCGCCGGTGTACGGTCTTTGGCAATGGCCTTCAGGCGCTGCTCATGAAAGGTGTTCTGACAGGCGCTCTCTATCATGGATGCGCAATGAACCGAGGTCAGGGGGCCGGAAAGGGTTCCGGGTATCTCAGCGCTCAAGGTTTCATAGACGATCCCGGTGCTCAGGTAATCGAGTCCTTTGCCTCCATACTTTTTAGGTAAAAGAAGGGCATGGTAGCCCTTCCGGGCAAAGGCGGCAAAGAGCCTTCGGGCCTGCTCGATCTTCCCTTCCTCTTCCTGCAGATGGCAGGACAATCCCCGGGCAAATGTACGGGCCTGTTCAACGAGCTTACCCTGTTTGGGGCTGAGATCATCCATGGTTTTTCCTCCAAGCAAGGAAGTCGAGGTAGAGGGACAGGGCCTGGAGCTCGCCTTCGTTCATGACCTTTATGCAGGAGATGAGCTGGTCCTGAAGCGAGGATACATCAGGACTGTGTCCGGGTACGACCTCATCATCGGAGCTGATGAAGTATTCCAGGTCCTTGCTTAGAAGCCGGGCGATCTCTTCGATCTGGTGGAGGTAGAGCCTGCGCTTTCCCAGTTCATAGTTGGACAGGGCAGCCTGGGTGATGCCCAGTGTCTGTGCGAGTCCCACCTGGGTCAGGCCTTTTTCCTCGCGGGCCTGCTGGATCTTTTTCCCGATTTCTTTAAATCCCATGACCGCATCTCCAAAGGGGTACGTTCCATGTAGGTTCCCCGGGTATGAAAAGGCAAGCCCATTTTTGGGTACGCAGGGAAGCCTTGACATGAATATAACAAAGAGGGATAATAATACAACAAAACGTTATATCAGCGGGGGTGTCCATGTTTGACTACATTATGACCGATGCGCAGAAAAAACTCAGAGATGAGGCCCGGGCCTTTACCAAGTGGGTGCCCAAGCAGCTAATCCTCGACATGGATGCTGAAAAGATCCAGTTCCCGCACGAATACCTTAAGGAGGCGGGGCGAAGGAATCTCCTTGGCATCAGGCTCCCCAAAGAGCTCGGCGGCAGGGGGCTGACCTGGGTCGATGACTCCATCGTGGCCGAGGAAGTGGGCGTTGCCAGCTATTCGCTGGCCTGCCTGTGGGGCGTGGGTGCTGATATCGTGTGTGAGGCCATTACGCTGTTCGGCAATGACGAGCTGAAACAGGCCGTGGTAGTCCCGCTTCTCAAGGGAGAGACCTTTGCGGCCGAAGGGCTGACGGAACCCAGGGGTGGGTCTGACTTCTTCGGTGCCACGACCTATGCGAAAAAAGACGGCGATGACTGGATCATCAACGGTCAGAAGCGCTTCATCGTGGGTGCCGAAGGTGCGGACTGGTTCTTGGTCTATGCGGTGACCGACCCGGATGCGCCGCCACACAAGCGCATGACCGCCTTCATGGTGCCGAGAACCGGCGGTGTGGAATCCAAGTACATCTACGGGTTGATGGGTGTGCGGGGTGGGGGTGCAGGCCGGCTCGTGCTCAAGGATGTGCGCGTGCCCGAGCGCTATGCCCTGAACGGGATCAACGGCGGGTTCGATGTCTTCATGCGCATGATGATCCCCGAGCGCCTTGGCACTGCGGCCATGACGCTGGGATCGGTCCGCCCGGCCATAGAGATCGCCACGAAGTACACCAGCAAGCGCAAGGCCTTCGGGCTTCCCATCCAGAGTTTCCAGGCCGTGGGCTTCAAGGTGGCGGATTCCGTGATGCTGCTCGATGCCGCACGGTCCATGGTCTATTCCACCTGCCTTGCCGTGGATTCGGGCAAGGTCCATGCAACCAGGGTGCGGCGCCTTGTTTCCGAGAGCAAGAAGTTTGTGACTGAGGCGGCCTGGGAGATTGCCAACAAGTGCATGCAGGCAGTGGGCGGGATCGGCTACACGAACGTGTACCCGCTTGAGCGCATCGTGCGCGACATCAGGCTCTCCATGATCTGGGTGGGCGGCTAACGAGATCATGCAGCTCATCATCCAGAACGAGTGGTACAAGGAATACCACAAGGTCATATCAAAAGAGGATGTGCGCGATGTGGAGGCCGATGCCGTGAACGCCGATGCGGAAGGCGAGAAGATTTACGAGTAGAGAAAGGAAACAGCTCTATAGGGATCAGGGGTCAGAATCCGGATGCATGGGGTGGATTCTGTCCCTGACTTTTTTTATGAAACCAGCATGATGTCTCAGGTTTTATGCTCCGCTGGTTAAGCCCTTCGGAAATAAATCCGTCCCCTTTTTTGCAAAAAGAATTATAACGAGGCCGAGAAATCCTCAAATACTACCTCAATAGGAATTGCAAATCCTATACCTTCGGCTTGGGTTAAGACCATGGTATTAACGCCCAATACATTCCCTTGCTTGTCGATAAGGGGGCCGCCACTGTTTCCGGGATTGATGGCTGCGTCTATCTGTAGGTATGTTTCGTCACTGTTGACCTTCTTTCTGTATGCGGAAAAAATCCCGGAAGTCACGGTATTGCTCAACCCCAAAGGACTCCCGATAGTATATACAACCTGACCCTGTTCAAGAGGTTGCTCTTTTGTATTCCGTTTCAAAACCCGGCCGGAGATCGAATAGACTTTCAAAAGGGCCAGATCGTGGGTAGCGCTGGTTATAATACTGTCAACGGAATACTCCTTGTTGTCAGCCGTGACTATTTTGACATCCTGGGAGGACTTCTGGTCCATTAACTTCGCAAGCTTTTCCTCTTCATTTCGCTGTATAGGCAATGCTTTGTTTACTTCCCCCTCCTTGCCCTGGATGATAAGCTCCAATTGACTCCTGTTTGGCCCGGCAGGCATCTGCTGCATCCTTTTTTTCCACTCATTGATTTTTTCAACTTCAAGATTAATTATCTTCCGGTTCCGCTCTACTCTGGTTTTGAATGCTTCAAAGTCCGTGTCATCGAACATGACGACATGCTTGTTTGTTATGACGGCATGCTCACCAATAAAAAATCCCGACCCAATGCTGCCCCAGGGGGTGCGAACTGAGACAGTCGAGCTTAGAGCTCTCTGGATGGGTTCTTGATCCGACAACTTCTTATCTGAGGTTTCGGTTATTATAATAGGCAATGATCGGGAAGATTTTTCCTTGGCATGCTGGTTCTTTGGGTCATTTGCCGGGGGAGTAACACTAGTTGGGTCAGATGAAAAGTGTGATCGCCCACCAAAATATACTCCAGCCACAAAGGTCGAGATGAGAACCAGACTCACCAATATCACCACGCGACGGTTCCCGGGACCGGTCGCCTCTATCGTAACATGTTCAGCCTCGGCTTTCTTCCGGGCCTCGGCCTGAAAATATTTTTTATAAACAATCCCGCAGGTTTCACACTCAACCTCGTTGGTAATCTTACTTGAACATTTAGGGCAGTGATCCAATACCTTTTCTGTCATTGCCTTGTTTCTCCTATGGTGTTTTCATGAAAAAATCATCAAGTATGATTATCCTCACGCGATGATCAGCGGCGGCTGTAAGCCGTCCGCTGGATTAATTTGTTGGGGCTGCCTTTATGGCTGAATGTAGCACAGATAGCCCAGCTGTGTGAGAAAAGGAACTGCCCCTTATCTTTTTTTCTCTTCTGCATCTATTAGCCATTTGTCATAAGTTGCTTAGAAACTAACCACATGCAGGGATTAGAATATTTCCGCCATAGATGCATCGTCAATGTGTTTCATATATCTCATACTTGGTTTTGTCTCGTATAGGATGAAGGATTCCTCTTGGGATGAATCATTGCGACCAACAACGAAGATTGTATTATCACAAATGACACCTGCATAATTCTGGATTGACATACAGATATTTCCGTTAGACGGGTCGCCTAGATAGATATTGTTTTGGTCGTACCCTCTTAATACTACAAAGCGTTTGACTCCGGCAATTTCAATAGGAGTAATGCTAACTTGAGCAAAAGAGTCGAAGGTATCATTTTGAAGCTGGCTAAGCGATATCCCATCAACTATTTTGTAGCCTGTTCCAGTATACCCTATGGCTTCAAGATACGTCTTCATATCCAGGAGTGAAAAAGCTTTTCGTTGATTTATCTCTTCTGTATTGCCATACGTGAGCATTCCTTGCATCACCGTTTCCTCGGTAGCATTTTCATTGAATGAATATTTCAAAATAGTTGCGAGTGATGCTGATAAGCAACTGAAGTCGGAAGATCTCATGATCAGTCCGTGCTTGGTGATTTTCGAAGGAGGCACGACCTCACTAATGACATTCCCAGTCGTGTCTATCTGTGTATACTTAACCATAGTCTGTTCATTTTGTCCGGCTTGATCTTCATGAGAACTTCCGCTGCTACATGCTGTACAAAAGAAAGCTATGGCAATGGCCAACAAGCATATGTAAAATAAAACTCTCATATAACCTCCATAATGCCCAACCAATAACTATACTGCGCTTTTGCAGTATATCCCCATTGTTATTCGTTGCACAAATGCAATATACCCAGATATTGAGTGCAAGACATTATATTGTTATAGATATATAGACATTAAAAAAACTGGTAGTAACTTATTCAAGCTGAAAGCGCTTAAACTTCGTGACTGAAGGGCTGATTCGTGGAATTGTATTGGGCCCTCCTCCAAAAGCGTCAGGCTGTTGTCATTCCATTTCATGCTGTTGTGAACATGGTTATACTATATTTATATCAGGAAGTTAGGATCTTTGTCAAAGAAAAGGGGTTAGAGGTTCATGTCTTGCCGGGATTATTGCGCCACCGAAGAGAGCTCGAAATGACGGTCGTGTAGCACGACACAGTCTCCCTACCTAAGAAGAAGGGGATCTAATAATTGCCCAGATATCTCACCTCGAAAAACGTGCTTGATTTGTTTCGATACATAATGCATATATTAGTATTGTAATACAATAATACAAAATGCATTGGAGGTTTCAGCCATGATGGATTTCCCGCTTCTTCTGAGGACGTTTCTGTTAAGGTCTGCAAAATACTTTCCCAAAAAAGAGATCGTCTCCGTGTTTCCCGAGTTTGTCCACCGGTACACCTATGCAGACTACTACAAGAGGGTATGCCAGCTCGCCCATGCACTGAAATCTCTGGGTATCAAGCGCGGCGACAGGGTGGCGAGCATTGCACTCAACGACCACCGGCACCTGGAGCTCTACTTCGGTGTCCCGTGCTCCGGGGCGGTCCTTCACACGGTTAACTTCAGGCTGCCCATGAATCATCTCGTGTACATCATCAATCATGCAGAAGACCAGGTCATCTTCGTGGATGAGGACCTGCTCCTGTTCGTGGAGATGATCAAAGACCAGCTCAAGAGCGTCAAGCACATCGTGGTGCTTTCCCACACTGGAAAGAAGCCGGTATCGGGCATAGAGAACCTCATCATGTACGACGACCTCATCGCCCAGTTCCCCGAGGAATACGATTTCCCCATCGACCTGTCCGAGTGGGACCCGGCCATGATCTGCTATACCTCGGCCACCACAGGCGACCCCAAGGGGGTTGTGTATTCCCACCGGGCCATCATCCTCCACACCTATGCCGTGGCCGTCACCTTCGGCGCAAGCGAGGCGGACTGCACCCTGCACATCGTGCCCATGTTCCATGCCAATGCCTGGTGCGGGCCGTTCGCCGCTGTGGGGGCCGGATGCAAGCAGGTGCTTCCGGGCCGCGAGGTGATCAACATGGAGAAGCTCTGCAAGACCATTGCCGAGGAAAAGGTTACCTTCACTGCCGGCGTCCCCACCATCTGGATGCTCCTGTATGACTACCTTGAAAAAGGCGGATGGCATGACTTCTCCACGCTGAAGACCATAGCGAGCGGCGGGGCAGCCATCCCCAGGCAGCTCATGATCGACCTCAACGAGAAGTACGGCTTCCCCATCAAGCAGGCCTACGGCGCCACCGAGACCACACCGCTTGCCACCGCTGCAATCCCAAAGAGCTACATGGCAGATTGGCCTTCAGAGAAGCTCTATGACGTCAAGACGAGCATCGGCATCATCGCCTTGGGCCTGGAGATGAAGATTGTGGACGATTCCGGTGCCGAGGTCAAGATGGACGGCAAGGAGTGGGGAGAGATATGCCTGAGGGGCCCCTGGATCGCCAACGAATACTACAAGGATCCGGAGCGTTCCAAGGAGACCTTCCGCAACGGATGGTACCATACCGGCGATATCGGCACCATCGACGAAGAGGGTTATGTCAGGCTCGTGGACCGGAAGAAGGACCTGGTCAAGAGCGCGGGCGAATGGATCTCCTCGGTGGACCTGGAGAACCTGATCATGTCGCACCCCAAGATCATGGAGGCGGCCATTATCGGCGTACCGCACCCCAAATGGCAGGAGAGGCCGCTGGCCTGTGTCGTTGTCACGCCGGGACAGAGCATGACCGCAGACGATCTCAAGGATTTTCTCAAGGACAAGGTAAAGGCCGCCTTCTGGATACCCGACGAGATCATCTTCTTGAAAGATATCCCCAAGACCAGCGTGGGTAAATTCAACAAACGCGAGCTTCGCAAGCTCCATGCAGATGGTCAGCTGATATCGCTGTAAATTGAACGTGTAAAGGGAGGATGCCATGTCATTGCTTGATAAGTACTATACCGGAGAACACCAGATCTTCCGCGAATCCGTGAGGCGGTATTTCGAAAAAGAGGTCACCCCGAACGTAGATAAATGGGAGAAAGACGGGATCGTCCCCAAGGAGGCCTGGAAGAAATTCGCAGCACAGGGATTCCTCTGTCCATGGCTGAGTGAGGAATACGGCGGCTCAGGGGCCGACTTCCTCTATTCCTTCATTATTGCCGAAGAGATGGCACGCACACACTGTGGAGGCTTCCTGGTCCACCTCCACTCGGACATCATCGTGCCCTACATCTTCACCTACGGTAACGATGAACAGAAGAAGAAATGGCTGCCCGGCTGCGTCACGGGTGACATTATCACGGCGGTTGCCATGACCGAGCCGGGAACGGGCTCCGACCTGGCAGCCATACGCACTACAGCGGTTAAAGACGGCGATTCCTACATCATCAACGGACAGAAGACCTTTATCAGTAACGGCATCAACTGCGACCTGGTCATCGTGGCCGCCCGGACCAACCTGAATGCCGCCAGCCCCTACGAGGGCATGTCGCTCATCGTGGTGGAGGCAGGTACGCCCGGGTTTGAAAAGGGCAGGCAGCTCGAAAAGATCGGGATGCATTCTCAGGACACCTCCGAGATGGCCTTTGTGGATTGCCGTGTCCCGGCATCGAACCTTCTTGGTCCTGAGGGTCAGGGATTCTACTTTCTCATGGACAAGCTCCAGCAGGAGCGCCTCGTATGCGCCATGGGCTCCCAGGTGGCGGCCGAGGAGGCCCTGCGTCTGACCATCGAATACACCAAGACGCGTGAGGCCTTCGGCAGGCCCATCAGCCGCTTCCAGTACATCTCCTTCGAGCTCGCCAAGATGGCGACCGAGGTGGAAGTGGGTCGCGCCTTTGTAGAGAGCCTGCTCATCGATCATATTGAAGGCAGGAAAGATATCAAGAAGGCATCCATGGCCAAGTACTGGGTCTGCGAGATGCTCAACCGGGTGGTGGCACAATGCGTCCAGTTCCACGGCGGCTACGGGTACATGGAAGAATACCCCATTGCCCGTATGTTCCGTGATGCAAGGGTCCAGACCATCTATGCTGGCACATCCGAGATCATGCTGCTCATCATTTCAAGGCAGCTTGGACTATAAAACAACAAGATTATGAGATTGTGGAGGGAGTATGGCAAAAAAAACAGATAAGTCAGCGCGCAGGGTCGTGGTCATCGACGGGTGCCGGGTTCCCGTTCCAGCGCTCCGGTACCGGTTTTTACGACCTCATGGCCTGGCAGCTCGGTAGTTTTGCAGTGAAGGGCCTCCTGGCCAGGACAGGCGTTTCTCCCCAGGACATCGATCATGTCCTGATGGGGTGCGTGGCCACCGACATCGCCACGACGAACGTGGCGCGCGAGGTGGCGCTCGGCGCGGGTCTGCCCATCAATGTGCCTGCGCATACCTGCACAATTGCCTGCGTGTCGGCCAATATGGCCTTCACCAACGGGGCCAATCTCATCGAGACGGGCAATGCAGATATCGTGATCGCAGGGGGCGTGGAGAGCTGTTCGGATGCCGACATAAAGGTATCCAAGAAGTTCCGCAGGTTCATCCTCGATATGACCATGTACCATAAACCCAAAGGGTTTGCCGGTGTTCTTAAGCACCTGAAGAACATGAGACCCGCTGGACTTCCTGCTTCCTGAAAAGCCTGCCGTGGCCGAGTATGCAACAGGCCTGCTCATGGGGCAGACCGCGGAGATACTTGCCAAGCGTCTGGGCATTTCACGCCGGGAACAGGATGAGTATGCCGTGCTCTCGCACCAGCGGGCCGCCAAGGCACAGGAGGACGGTATCTTCAAGCAGGAGATCGTGCCGGTGGTGGTGCCCTGGTAAGGACAAGGCCATCGTGAGCGACAACGGCCCAAGGAAGGATACGGCCCTGGACAAGCTCGGCAAGCTCAAGGGTGCCTTTGACAAGAAATATGGCTCCGTAACGGCTGCGAATTCGTCATTCTTAACCGATGGCGGTGCCGCGGTTCTCCTCATGAGCGAGCAGAAGGCAAAAGAACTCGGTTTGAAGCCCAAGGCTTATCTGAAGTCATATGCCTATACCGGGCAGGACCTGGTGGAAGAGCTCCTGCTGGGCCCTGCATTTGCCATCCCGGCTGCCACTGAAAAAGGCCGGACTCAAGCTCAAAGATATCGGCGTATTCGAGATCCATGAGGCCTTTGCCTCCCAGATGATCGGCAATGTGCGATCATTGGCCTCCAGGCAGTTTGCCCAGGAAAGGCTCGGGTTGGACAAGGCCGTGGGCGAGATCGACTATGACAAACTGAACAGATACGGCGGGTCGCTCTCCCTGGGTCATCCCTTCGGGGCCACGGGCGGCAGGCTCATCACTACCTGCTGCAACCGGATGATGGACGAGGGCTCTCAGTTCGGGGTCGTGGCCGGGTGCGGTGCCGGGGCGCAGGGAAATGCCATTATCTTTGAAGCGGCAAATGCATGAAGTGAAGGAGGTTTGACACCATGAAAAACTTAACGGTAGAGAAGAACGAAAAAGGGGTTATGACAGTCACCATCGACTGCCCGGACTCCAAGGTGAATAAGGTCAGTAGCGGCCTGCTCGCAGAAATTTCCGGCCTGCTTGACAGCATGGAAAAAGACGTTACCGTCAAAGGGCTCGTCATATTAAGCGGCAAGGATGACAACTTCGTGGTTGGCGCGGACGTGGATGAGCTCGATGCCATGAAGTCCAAGGATGAGGTGGTCACCTACATCACCAAGGCCCATAACGTCCTGGCGAGGATCGAATCGCTGCCGTACCCAGTGGTATGCGGCATCCACGGCAACTGTCTCGGCGGAGGCCTGGAGCTTGCGCTGGTGGCGGATTACCGGATTGCCTCCGATTCCCCCAAGACATCGCTCGGCCTGCCCGAGGTCCAGCTCGGCCTCATCCCGGCTGCAGGCGGTACCCAGCGGCTCCCAAGGCTCATCGGCCTGTCCAATGCATTGCCCCTTATGCTCACAGGCAGAAACCTCAGGGCAAAGAAGGCCCTCAAAATGGGCCTTGTGGATGAGGTGGTGATGCAGCAGGGCATGAGGGATGTGGTTATCAGAAAGGCAGGTGATCTGGCGGATAAAGGGGTCAAGGCCCCTGCAAGGAATAACAAGAAGAAGGGCCTGCAGCAGAAGGTCCTCGATGCGACGCTCAACCGGTTTCTCAACGAGACGCCCATGGGACGCAAGGTCGTCTTCTCCCAGGCCAGGAAGCAGGTACACAAGCAGACCCTGGGATTGTACCCGGCTGCGCTTGCCATCATCTCCTCGGTGGAGTTCGGGCTTCAGCATGGCCTCAACAAGGGGCTCGCCAACGATATCAGGGTCTTTGGCGAGCTGGTCATGGACGGCAAGTCCAAGGCCCTTCGCAGCCTCTTTGACGGCATGACCGCGCTCAAGAAGAACCCGTACAAGGACAAGGCCCTGCCGGTCAAGAAGCTGGCGGTCCTTGGGGCAGGGCTTATGGGGCACGGTATTGCATCGGTCTCCACAGGTCTGTGTGAAACCATACTGATAAAAGACGTCTCCCTTGACGCGGCGGCAAAGGGTATGAAGGAGATATACAAGGGGCTCGACAAGAGGGCGAGGTCCGGGTCCATCACCAGGTTCGAACGCGATGTCCAGTATGGCAAGCTGCTGGCATGCGATGATTACAGCCGGTTCGCGCACACCGACATGGTGATCGAGGCCGTGTTCGAAGATATCGACCTCAAACACAAGATCTTAGCCGAGGTAGAGGCGGCCACCGACGAGAAGACCATCTTTGCCTCCAATACATCAGCGCTGCCCATCACCCTTATTGCACAAAAGAGCAAGAGGCCCGCCAACATCATCGGCATGCACTATTTCTCACCGGTGCCCAAGATGCCTCTCCTTGAGATCATCACCACGGACAAGACCGCTGACTGGGTCAGGGCAACGGCCCTGGAGTTCGGCATCGCCCAGGGAAAGACCTGCATCGTGGTGAAGGACTGCCCGGGATTTTATACCACCCGCATCCTCATCCCCATGCTCAACGAAGCCATGAAACTCATCGAAGAAGGTGCCGAGATCAAGGCAATAGACACGGCCATGAAACAGTTCGGCTATCCGGTGGGGCCCATCACCTTAGTGGATGAGCTGGGCATAGACGTGGCGGCCCACGTCGCCAAGGGGGAGGTGAAAAAGCTCTTCGATGCACGGGGTCTGAAGGCCTCTGAGGGATATACCAAGCTCTTCGAGAGGGGATACAAGGGCAGGAAGAACAAAAAGGGCTTTTATGTCTATGACGAGCCCAAGAAGAAGGGCCTCATGGGCCTGGTGAAAAAGAAGGGCGGGAGGCCGGTGAATACCGAGGTCTACGAGATCCTGGGCGGAGCCAGGAAGAACTTTGCAGCCGAAGAAATTCAGGACCGCCTGGCCATGGCCATGATCAATGAAGCTGCGCTGTGCCTCCAGGAGGGAATCCTCTCCTGTGCACGGGATGGTGATATCGGCGCCGTGTTCGGCCTGGGCTTCCCGCCGTTCACGGGCGGTCCTTTCAGGTACATCGATGCCGTGGGCGCCAAGACAATAGTGGAAAAGATGAAACGCCTGGAGCAGAGTTATGGAGCGCTCTATAAGCCGGCTGATATCCTGGTGGAAATGGCTGCAAAGAACAAAAAGTTCCATGCATCCTGATGTAAGTTATATAAGCTAATTGAAAAAGTCCTAGATTGTCATTCCCGCGAAGGCAGGAATCCAGTCTTTTCAAGAACTTCTGGACCCCCGCTCAAGCGGGGGTGATACCTTCTTGGAGTTTTTTACAATTTATTAAACCCGGATTTTGAGTTGAAGAGCCGTAAAAGCCTGATCCGTTCAAAACCTGCATCTTGCAGCCATGAAGGACCGATAGATTCAGCATTCTTCAAAGGCTGCAAGATGCAGGTTTTGAACGGACCTAGTTTTTAAAAACCAAAACCATGGTCACTATGCGTTTCATGTGTAAAGCCAACCAATGCTTATGCAGCGTTCAATCGCAAAATCCGGGTTACATTTGAACCGGGCCGCCATGACGGGCAAGACAGTCATGGCGGCCCTTGAAACAGGAGGGTTGATTCAGGTGACCGATAATGCCTTTTTCAATGATCGTTTCAGATAATCGATATGTTCCACAGTAGCCTGGCGTGCTGCATCACCGTCGCGCCTTTCAATGGCCTGGTAGAGCGCATAGAGCTGCCTGACAATGGTGCGCGAGCTTCCCTCGATGGTTGAAAGCTTTTTCCTGCTGTAGGGCAAAGCGCCTATAAGCAGTGAATTCATTGACTTGCGGATATGCAGAAAGATTGAATTCTTCGTCGATTCCAAAAGGGCGGTGAAAAAATCGATATAGAGCTTGCCGCCTAAAACCACATTGTGGAGCACCGCGTCCTCTCCTACCTCTACGGCGCGCTCGTATATCTTCTTGAGCCGTGCAAGGTCTTTGGCCGATGCGTTGAGGCAGGCAAGGCGGGCCGCCTCGGAATCCAGTATCCGGCGGACGCACAACAGCTCCCAGATCTTCTCCTGGTCCACAAGCAACAGGTCTTCGAGAGACGTCCTTCCGGCATCTGCAGAGGATCTGACATACTTGCCTTTCCGATGCCGGGACTCCACGTATCCTTTGGCTTCAAGAAGCTTCATGGCCTCCCGCAGCGAGATCCTGCTGATGCGGAAGCGCTCGGTCATTTCGTGTTCGGATGGGAGTCTGTCGCCCGGTTTGAGCTTGCCCCGGCTGATGAGGTCGATAATCTGGTCAGCCACCAGCGTAGGTATAGCCGGCGACTTCCGGATTGGCGAGATGAATCTTCCTTTTGTCTCCATCGCTATTCCAATAGTAAGTTGACTTATGGTCTTACTATTATACAAGTCATATTAACAATCAAGATTATTCGGCATGTCTTGAAAATTATAATACATCCGGCGCCAGCACTCTTTTAAGAGAAGAGATCATGATGGGGGTTTGACACATCATAGCCGTCATGTGAAAGTGTAACGGCTGTGCTACGAAAAACGTTTATACTGCAGAGGTATTGTTTTGAAAATAAAAGAGTTAAAGTAATCCACCCCGAGATGTGAAACGAGCTACGTAAGAATGACACGTATACAGAAAAATTTGCCCCAATCAAAGTAACTTGTTCTGCAGGAATAACCCTTATAGCCGACAGCTATATCCCTACTTTGACTTCTTATCCTTGGTATCGAGTGCCGATTTCAGCTTATCTCCCAGCGAGCCGAAAGATTTGCCGGTTTCCGAGGCAAAACCCTTCCAGTCGCCTCCTGCATGGGCGTCTCCCGGGGCCAGCGTGATCTTGCGGTTGGTGATGTCCATCTCCTCGACGCACACCGTGATCTTGTCACCTTCGCGCTTCTTCTCGATCTCGTGGGCATCGTAGGAGGCAGAGATCTTGGATTTGGGCATGAGGCCCGTAACGCCGGGCTCCAGGTTGACGAAAAAGCCGTACTTCTCTTTGCGCTCCAGAGTACCTTCCACCACCTGGCCGATCTTAAAGCGCTCGCCCAGAGCGATCCAAGGGTCGCCCTCGGCCTCTTTCATGGAAAGCGAGATCCTCTTGGATTCAGGCGAAATGTCCTTGATCATCACATCCACTTCGTCACCCACCGAGACCATGTCCTGGGGCTTTTTCACGCGCTTCTTGTAGCTCATCTCGCTGATGTGCACGAGCCCCTCGATACCCGGTGCTATCTCAACGAACACACCAAAGTCCGCGATTCGCGTTACCTTTGCGCGGAGTCTTTCCCCGGGCTTGAAATGGTTCAGCACGCTGACCCAGGGGTCGTCCCCTACCTGTTTCATGGACAGCGATATCCTCTTGCGGCTGGACTTGGGGTCCTGCTCGATGCTGAGCACCTTGACCGTGATCTTCTCGCCTATGTGCAGGATGTCTTCAGGCGAGAGTATCCTTGACCAGCTCATCTCGGATACGTGAATCATGCCCTCAATGCCCTCAGAGAGTTCCACGAGTGCGCCATAGGGCATGAGCCTGTTCACCTTGCCCTCAAGCACGGCACCTACTTCCATGCGGTCGAAGAAGGCCTCTTTTATCCTGGTTTGTTCCTGCTCCAGCAAGGTCTTTCTGGAAAGGATAATATTGTCTCCGTCTTCCTCCAGCTCGGTGATGAGGAAGAGGTATGTCTTGCCTATATGGACGGCAGTGTCTTCGACGCGGAACAGGTCCATCTGGCTGAAGGGACAGAAGGCCTTGCGTTTTACCACCTCAACCCGGTAGCCGCCCTTGACCTGCTCCAACACCTTCCCTTCGATGGGCACTGCCTTTTCGTGGGCATCTTGCAGGATGGTCAGGCCGCCGATTCCGGAGATGGCCTTGCTCAGCTTGATCTCGCCGCCGCGCCGGGACATGACAAAGGCATCAATGGTGTCGCCGACCTCATAAGGCAGGTTTCCTTCCTCGTCAGCAAACTCTGAGCGATCGATGACGCCGTCCATCTTGTATCCGGTGTCCACGAAAATATGCTCTCTTCCAATAGAAATGATCTTGCCTTTGATCCTGTCTCCCACCTGGATGGTGTCGCGTTGTTCCGAGCCGTAGGAATCGAGGAGCTCTGCCATGGTCTTGGTGGAGTCGTCCGAATTGTTTTCCTGTGTCATGTGCGACCTCAATAAATAGATTAAAGGTATATCGGGTAGATGGATGCTATAATTGAAATCTCATTGAGAGTAAATCTTAAAGTGCATGGGGGGGGCGAATCAAGGCGGATTTTGCGGTTTAAAATATCGACGTAAAAAACTATCGCAGTGGAAGGCCATATTCATCAAGACTGATGGAGGATCCATCGGATTTTGCTTTAGGACTTAGCTGATCCGTTAAAATCTCATCTTGCAGCCCTTAAGGACCGGGAAAATTAGCATTCTCCTAAGGCTGCAAGATGACTGTAGATTTTAACATAGATCCGAGTCTTATGCTTCTACATAAAACGCAATGATCCGTGATTCGGACCTATGTAAAAAATTCCATTTAAGGGTGTCAGGTAATAACAAGCCACCGGTATTCGCGCACATGGTCAAGGAACTCTAGGATGATCTCCTGTTTTTCCGTTGAACAGGCGTGGCTGGTAAAGATAAACCTCAATGCAGTAGCATCTTTAATCCCCAGGAGATCCAGCAGCGGCCCGGTGGAGATGGTCCTGCCGAAGGCGCGGGCCACCTTGATAAGATGCGAGAACCTTATGGTATACTCACTGTGGGCATAGAGCGGGATCTCCCTGGGGAAGGAATCAAGAGCCAATCCTTCGGTCAGGTAGGGCATAGTGCCAGGGATGATTGGGTCGCAGGAATGCTCGCTGATGAATGCCGGTACCTCCGAGCCTGCAGATGGTTTCCAAGAGCCGCAGCGCCCCGATATTAAAATTGAATGGCCCCTGAAGGGGAATTTCAAGCCCATAGTTTGTAATGAGCTGTGACACATCTTCGGGGAGATTATAAGGATCGAGGTCGGTAGCTGTATCGAGATCGCCGATGACCTCGTTTATAAGGATAAGGTCCAGGCGGCCTTTGGCCCCCTTGAGGTCGTGGATATCGGCCTTGATGAAGGAGACCTTGTCAGGAAACTCTTCAAGCCTTTCACGCTGTTTTTTCAGCAGCATCGTGGATAAATCCATCATGAAGGCCTTTTGTATAAGCCGTCCATGCGGGGAGGTCAGCAGGCTGTGCATGAGGCTGCCGTAACCACCACCCATCTCAAGGACAACCGAATAGGGCTCAAGCAGGCCCATGTTTACCAGGAAATCACCCAGAAGCTCTCCATATGCCTTTTCCAGGTTAAAGGCCTTTATGTATGGGCTTTTACGTGAGCCCAGAGATTCGCAGATGGTGAACTCCTTGAGAAGATCGATTGGATTAGCCCTATGAAAGCCACGGGTGCTGTTTATGCCCATGGCATCAGGTTAATACAGGATTTGTGTAGGAGTTTACAAGGGTAAATCCATTGATGAGCTTGGATTTCTGTGTTATGTCCCCTGCCAGGAAAAGGAGGGACATCAATGGCGAGGATAAAGACATCTCTATTATGTGTAGCCTTAATAGTGTGTTTCTCAGGTATCTCATTGGCGGATGCACCAGTTTCCACTGAGGGCGATTGGGTTGCCGATGTCGCAGCAAAGGTGCTGCCTTCGGTTGTGAACATAGCATCCATGAAAACGGTAACCCAGCAGTCTCCCTTATTCAGTGATCCTTTTTTCAGAGACTTCTTCGGCGGCGGCATACCGCATGAGCGAGTCCAGCGGGCCCTGGGTTCGGGTGTAATCGTCTCATCCGATGGTTATATCGTGACAAACAACCATGTGGTCGGCGGGGCTGACAAGGTCGAGGTAAGGCTCTCCGATGCCAGCGTATATCCTGCCACCATCATAGGGACCGATCCCAAGAGTGATGTAGCCATCATCAAGATCAACAAGACAGGACTGCCTGCAATTAAGATAGGTGATTCTTCCAAGCTTCGCATCGGGGGCTTTGTCCTGGCAGTCGGCAACCCCTTCGGTCTCGAGCAGACCGTCACCATGGGTATCATCAGCGCGCTCGGCCGCTCAGGCCTTGGCATCACGGATTATGAAAACTTCATCCAGACGGATGCCTCCATCAATCCCGGCAATTCAGGCGGCGCCCTGGTGAACATGAAGGGCGAACTCATCGGCATCAATACAGCTATTCTTTCCCAGTCCGGAGGAAGTGTGGGTATAGGGTTTGCAATCCCCATAGACCTCGTAATGGGCATCAAGAAGAGCATCGATAAGTACGGCAAAGTGGTGCGAGGCTGGCTTGGGGTCAGTGTACAGGAAATCACGCCCGAACTCGCCAAGGGTCTTGGGCTGAGCACGGCCAGAGGCGCGCTTGTCTCTGAGGTTATGAAGGCTTCTCCGGCGGAAAAGGCCGGCCTGAAGCAGGGAGATGTCATTATAGGAATTGATGGGAAGACGGTGAGGAATACCTCCTCCATGAGATTCCAGATATCCGAGGTCCTGCCGGGTGCATCAGTGAAGGTCAAGGTCTTGCGGGACGGAAAGGAAAAGGTCTTTACCGTTGTGGCCGGTGACCTTGCCAAGGCCAAGATACCAGAGCACATGCTCGCGATACAGGACAACAAGTTTCTCGCCGGCGCAACTGTTGCAGACCTCACCCCTGCCACGAGGGAGACACTGGGTCTCAAGCCCGATATACAGGGTGTGGCAGTCATCGAGGTGGTGAACAATTCGGCAGCGGCAAAGACAGGCCTCAGGCCCGGAGATATCATCCTGTCCTTGAACAATAAGGCCACCAGGACCCTTGAGGAATTCAAGAAGCTGGCCGATGACCTCAAGGGCATCAAGATGAGCATCAGCATCTACCGGCAGGGCATGGTCATGACCATGACCATCATCAGATAGCATTTTCCGAAGGCCCCCTCATGAAGGGGGCCTTCCCAATCAATATTTTTAAGAGCAAGAAGAGATGCGTGCAGTGGTCCAGAGGGTAAAGGGGGCATCCGTAACCGTGGATGGTTCGGTGCTGTCGAGGATCGGCATGGGCCTGTGCTGCCTGGTTGGGATTGAGGCAGGTGACGGGCCCTCCGACATTGACTACCTTGCCCGGAAGATCTGCAGCATAAGGATATTCGATGATGAAAACGGGGTGATGAACCTCGACGTGTCAGACATAAGCGGGGAAATCCTTCTCATATCACAGTTCACCCTGCACGGAGATGCCAGGAAGGGCCGGAGGCCGTCTTATTCGCGTGCTGAGGCGCCTGAAACCGCCAGGGAGAAGTTCGAAGGTCTTGTTGTAAAGATCAAAGGAATTTTTCCCGGCAAGGTGGAGACCGGAAAATTCCAGGCCACGATGGACGTTTCAATCATCAACCATGGCCCGGTCACCATACTGCTTGACAGCAAAAGGCTTTTTTAAAGTTTAAAGGATTGCCGTTTAACCTTTCAAAGCGTTGATGCGCTCAATGAGTTTTGCCTCGGGCAGGGCGCCTACTATGTCCCCCACCTTCTGGCCGTTTTTGAAGACCAGGAGATTCGGAATAGAACGGATGCCATATTTTTTAGCAGTATCGGGATTTTTATCCACATCCAGCTTTCCGAAGACAATCTGCCCTGCATGCTTTTTTGCAAGGTTCTCCACGATGGGACCCAGCATCTTGCATGGGCCGCACCACTCCGCCCAGCAATCCACCACGATGAATGGATACTTGGCCACTGCATCGTTGATATCCTGATCCGTCAGGGTAATGGCAGTATCCGGATTATCCACAAATTTTGCTTCCGGCATGATCTCCTCCTTTTCCTTTAAGGGGTCTTGGTCCTGTCGTACGAAGTACCCTTGAGTGTGCTGACATACTCGTATGCAGCAAAGGCTGCGGTAGCTCCATCCCCGCAGGCCGTGACCACCTGCCGCAGGAGTTTGTCCGTGCAGTCTCCGCCGGCGAATATTCCTTTGGCGGATGTATTCATATGTGCATTCACCTTTATGTAGCCCTGCGTATCCATGTCAACAATTCCCTTGAAGATTTCAGTGTTGGGGATAGTGCCGGTGAAGATGAAAACCCCGTCCACGTCAACAGTCGTTATCTTCCCGGGGTCTCTGACATCCTTGAGCCTGACGGTCTTCACCACCGAGTCTCCGGCGATATCTTCGATAACGGCGTTCCAGGCAAACGCTATCTTGACATTGGCAAACGCCCGGTCCTGCAGTACAGCTGTTGCCCTGAGCCTGTCTCTTCTGTGGACAATGGTGACTCTCGAAGCAAAATTTGTGAGATAGAGGGCCTCCTGTACCGCAGTATCTCCACCGCCTACCACGATAAGCTTGCCATCACGGTAAAAAGGACCATCACACGTAGCGCAGTAGGATACCCCTCTGCCCGTGAATTCGACCTCGCCAGGTACATTGAGGTGCGCATATTCCGTGCCGGTAGAGATGATCAGGGACAATGCCTGGTGAACAGAGCCCGATGTGCTTACCTCCCAGGCATCATGACCTTCTGCACTGGTCTTTGCAACAGCTATGATATCTTCGTCAAGGATGGATAGGCCGAATTTGAGTGCCTGCTGGGCAAAGCGTTCAATAATCTCGAACCCGCCTATTCCATCAGGAAACCCGGGGTAATTTTCGATGAGGTCAGTGGTCGTGATAAGGCTTGTTTTGAAGGCGCTGCGTATGAGCAGCGTCTTCATGTTCGACCGTGTTGCATAGATGCCTGCGGTAAGTCCTGCAGGCCCGCCTCCGATAATGATCACATCATACATGACTTGAAATCCTTCCATTTAGGATTAACATAAAGCAACTTGATTTTAACTCATGCCAATGACTATTGTATATTTAAAATAGAAACGATTTCACAGGAGGTCAAGATATGAAGAAGATTATTCTCATAACACTTGTCATGATAGTCCTTCCTGTAATTTCACATGGGGCAGGGTATATCCTTGCAAATTACGGCGATGGAGGCAAGGTTCATGCGGCAAGCTATGGGCTCGAACTGGGCGGGATATTCCTTTCTCCCTACCACCCCAATGGCGGGGCTTTCAGCCTCGGGATCGGAGGAAGCATAGCAGATACCGACGAGACTGTCTCAGACAGGAAATACAACAATGGAAACGAGCAGGAGATCTGTGCAATATTCGGGGCTGAGATTGTGCCTGCCTTCTTTGGTGTCGCAGGGGTAGGGTTTGCAACCCAGGATGTCATTAACCCTGATAGGACAAAAAGCACGGACAATAATGTCAGTTGGATGCTCGGCATGCGCTATGTGGTAAAGGCATTCAATGTAGGTCTAGGTTATGATTATCGACGCGGAATAACTGCAAACCTAGGGGTGGCCTTCTGATAAGAGGTCGCCATCATTTATCAGCATGTAAACAATGGCCATGAGTTTTGCATCTATGAATGACAATGAAAGGGTATAGGTTGAGAACGCTTACCTTTGTACCCATTGTCTCTTTGAGCCTCCTGATGGCGCTTTCCGGATGTTCAAGCCTCCAGAACTATACCCACAAGGTGGCGCCGGCAAGGGCATCGATCTCAACAGGTAATTTTCAAGGGGCGCTTGCAACGTTTCCCGAAGAGTCCGCAGAAGGGAAAGATGAGATCCTGATACGGTTCGAGAGGGGCAAGAT
Organism: uncultured delta proteobacterium; assembly: GCA_963785235.1. Classification (GTDB taxonomy): domain Bacteria; phylum Desulfobacterota; class Desulfomonilia; order UBA1062; family UBA1062; genus MWEI01. The sequence goes on from CAWAUM010000001.1 coordinate 99,460, forward strand.
TTTCCAGGATCTCGGAGAGTTCGCACAGAGTGCTGAGGAGTTTGAAAAGGCCGCCGGCAAGAGAAAAGACATCGATGACAGGGCGGTGATTTCCGCAAGCAACACGGCTTCCCAGGCCGGGACACTGCTTATTAACGAACAGATCATGCCCTACGAAGGCCAAGATTTTGAGATCATACTCCTGCATGCCCTCAATGCCATGAACTACCTCATGAAGGGCGATCTCGAGGGTGCGCGGGTGGAAGTCCGCAAGTCCTATGAAAGGCAGACACAACTTTCTGAAAAGCATGAAAAAGAGCTCCAGGAAGCCCGGAAGGACACGCACTCGGCAGACTGGGAGAACTCCTTTATGAAGGCTGACCGTCAGGGATACGAGGGTCTCAAGGAAAAGGCCGGAAGTGCCTATGGTGTGTATCACAATGCATTCGCATCCTATATATCCGCACTGGTCTATGAACTCGGCGGCGAGAACGATGATGCCTATATCGACATGAAAAAGGCCTTTGAAGCATATCCCTCCTGTCCAAGTCTTCAGCGTGACCTTATCCGGTTGAGCAGGAAGATAGGTTTCAGACAGGACCAGGAACTCTGGGAGAAAAAATTCGGCAAGGACATGAAGACCGAGAAAGATTCTATTGATGTATTCGTGGTCTTCAGCTATGGTCTGGCGCCTTATAAAGTGCCGCTGACCCTTCCCATCCCTACTGCCCATGGGTTTGTCTTTGCATCACTGCCCATCTACCAATTCAGCCCGTCGGCCATCCATGGCGGACGTGTCACAACGGGCGGCATCAGTGAGGAGACATCCACGGTCTTTGATGTTGATGCCGTGGCAGCGAGGAACCTCCTTGATGACTTCCCCATTATCTTTACCAAACAGATCGTGAGGTCATATCTCAAGGCCCAGATGACCAGCCAGCTGTCCAAGGATCATGGGATAGGCGGTGCGATTTTCGGCACACTCTTTTCAGCCATTACCGAGCACGCAGACCTGAGGGCATGGTCCATGCTCCCTAAACAGATACAGGTGGCAAGAATTTTCGTGCCCAGGTCCACAAAGGACTTCTCAATTGAATATGAGCCTGGACACGCCTCATCAACCGTACAGATTCCCCAAGGGGCATCTCACGTGATAGTATACTGCAGGGCCACGGAAAATGGCCTGGCCATATATACGAAATCATTCTAAGTAAGGAGGTACGGCATGAGAAAAATCAACAGATTCTATTTTATTCTAACCTTATTTGTGGTTGCCTGCGCAGGGACAGCCCCCAATATCCTCAATGTTCAGGCGGGTCCCATGGGTGTAAGCGCCAAGCAGATCGAGATCAATGACAAATACCTCGAACGGAACCTGAGCTATGGCGATGTGAGCATAAAGCCGCTTGATGGGGTCAACTCCTTTGAGGTGCAGGTTATGCTGAAAAATGAGAGCGACAGAGACTTGTCCTTTGAGTATCGCTTTATCTGGTATGATGCACGAGGGTACGAGATATCGGTTGTCACCTCATGGATACCTGCCGTGCTCGGGGCGAAAGAATCAAAGGGGTTTCGCTCGGTATCACCCGGAGCAGATGCGGCAGGGTTTAAATTAATGGTGCGTATGCCCCACGGTGTGACGGAATCATAAGAAGAGACGAACAGAAGGAGAAAAGAGATATGAAAAGAACAGTGCATTTCCTCAGCCTTGCAGCGCTGGTGGTTTTTTGGGGCTGTGCCAGTACGCCGGAGGTGAACTACGGCAACCCTGATCAGGTGGAGACGGTCACAGCGGATTTCGGCTCAACGGACCTGCAGATGATCGCCGAAAAAATGGTGAATTCACTGCTTGCAACCCCGGTGATCTCTTCCGGTAACAGGCCGGTGTTCTATGTCCAGAACGTGAGAAACAGGACGGATGAGCACATTGACACCAAGTCGGTGACCGACAAGATAAAGGTAACCCTGCTCAAATCCGGCAAGGTAAAGTTCTCTGCAATCGGAGAGGTGAAGGACGAGATGGTCAACCAGCTTGAATTCCAGGCGAGCTCCGGGATGGTGGACCCGAAAACGGCCAAGTCCATAGGCAAACTGGTGGGAGCTGATTATTTCCTCTACGGAGAGCTTGCCTCCATCAGAAAATCAGCCGGTCGCGTCAAGGATGTCTATTATAAATTTACGCTGAATCTCGTGAACATCCAGACAGGCCTTATCGAGTGGGCCGATGAGAAAGAGATCAGGAAGCAGGCGAAGAAGCCTCTCCTGGGCGGGTGATAACCCTGAAAATCAGGTGATCCAGGTTTGGCTTGACGGGGTGGTGAAGAAACGGATACATAGCGTTGTCTAGTTAAGGGTGGAGGTATGAAACATGGATTTGGAGCATAAACTTAGGAAGGTAACAAGCAAAACTGCGGTTCTCTATGGGACCATAGCCCTGCTAGTGATATTTGCCGACCCTTCTTGGGCATCGTGTTTTATTGGGTTTATCCTTGTCCTGGCAGGTGAAGCGCTGAGGTTCTGGGCCACGGGCCACCTTCGAAAGAACGAGGAGCTTACCACATCCGGGCCCTATGCGTATCTCCAGTCCCCGTTGTATCTCGGCAGTTTTATTATCGGCACAGGTATGTGTATCATGGCTATGAATGCGGTCATATGGATCCTTGCCAGCCTCATATTCTTCATCTCCTATGTACCGAGGAAGCAGAAGATAGAATGGGGCAGGCTGGAAGAGAGATTCGGTGAGGAATTTTTCAAGTATAAGCGTGAGGTGGATTATTTCATGCCCCGGCTAAATCCCTATCCTGATGGGAGCAAGCATTTGTGGTCTTTTGCCCAGACCATCGAAAACACCGAGCACCAGACTGCATTGGCTGTCGCCCTTGTGGCCTTCCTCATCATGGTCAGGGTTTTTTAAGATTGCATTAAGAGGCGGGTTCTTCAGGCAAGGCAACTTGTAAACCAGATAAAAAGGCCGGGAAGTTATTTCCCCGGCCTTTATTATATGTTTTATGGATAGTCCAGCAGTCCAGGTGCTTCGAGCTCAATCCGATATCTTCACGCGCCAGCCGAAGGGATCTGACTTTTCTCCATACTGGATCTGTAAGATCTCCTTATACAAGCGTTCCGTCAGGGCCCCTGCTTTGCCGCCATTGATGACGTGCTCTTTCCCCTGATAATAGATCTGGCCGATAGGAGAGACAATGGCTGCCGTACCTGAAGCAAACGCCTCTTTCACTGATCCGTTAGCAATCCCTGCAACAATTTCACTCATTGCCGGTGCCTGTTCCTTCACTTTCACGCCCCAACTCCGCGCCAAGGCGATGACGGAATCCCGTGTGACACCGGGGAGGATCGAGCCTGAGAGCGGTGGAGTAACAAGCTCATCGCCGATCACGAAGAAGGCATTGCTTGTCCCCACCTCTTCAACATATTTCCGCTCAATGGCATCCAGCCAAAGGACCTGCGTATACCCCATTTCCTTGGCCTTCTGGCTGGCGTAGAGGCTGGCTGCGTAATTCCCCGCATTTTTGCAGTATCCGACACCCCCGCGAACCGCCCGGACGTAATCCTCGCTGACATAGATCTTCGTCGGACTGAACCCTTCAGGATAGTAAGCCCCCACAGGACCGACAATGATGAAGAAAAGATATTGATTTGCCGGGTGGACACCCAGGGCCGGCTCCGTGGCGATCATGGTCGGGCGGATATACAGGGATGTTCCGGCGCCGCGAGGGATCCAGTCCTGTTCCAGAAGGACAAGTTTTTTCATGGCCTCCATGAACAGCTCAGGACCGATTGTGGCCATGCACAGGCGCTCTGCCGAGGCATTCATCCGCTTGATGTTTTCCATGGGCCTGAACAGGTAGATACTCCCGTCCTTCCCGTAATAGGCCTTCAGCCCTTCGAAGATTTCCTGACCATAGTGGAGACTCATGGCCGTGGGGTCAAGGACGATCGGACCGTAAGGGCCGATGACGGGTTCATGCCAACCCTTGCCGTCCATATATTTTACCGTAAACATATGATCCGTGAAGATCTGGCCGAAGCCCAGTTTGGATTCATCTGCCGGTTTTGCCTTCAGCTTGTCCGGTGAACACTTTGTGATTTTGATGTCCATAAAGATCTTCCCCTAAAAAGGATATTAAATTAATGTGTTAAATGTAAACTATGCAATATGGATCTTTTTGAGTTTTGTTACCATAGCATCTACACTTCAAATGGAGTATAGAGAATATCTATCTATTATCTGTGATTTTGACCTTACGGTCAATATGAATTCAGATGTTATCCCTCCTTGAAGATGAGTCTGCAGAGATAACCTTTGCTTGTAAGGAGGGAAAAAATGAATATGTGCACTGTATGCGGTGCTCCCGTGGTCCCGACCGGCCGCTATTGTCATCAGTGCGGTTCGGGTCTTCATGATCACCAGGCCAGATCCGAATACCGCTTTGTTACTATACTCTGTACGGATTTAAGCGGGTACACCCTGTTGTCGGAAAGGTTGGACCATGAAGAGCTTCGTACATTCATGGCGAAATTATTGAGCGAAACAACGCTGGTCATCAGGAGATTCGGCGGCACTGTGGAAAAGTATATCGGCGATGCGGTAGTGGCAATATTCGGCAATACTAAAGCGAGAGAAGACGATCCTATAAGAGGTATCCTGGCCGCCAAGGAAATACACAAGATTGTTGAGGGGATGAATATTCTCCTCCCGGAAACCTGCAACATCCGTCTGAATATGCATACCGGTATCAATACAGGTGAGGTTCTGATGGACACCGGTATGCCTACCGACTCCATCCACGGAACACTGGGTAAACCTATCAATATTGCATCCAGGCTGTGCGATTTAGCCGCCGATGGAGAGATACTGATAAGTGAGGCGCTCGTAACAGAAACCATGCGTTATTTTCAGCTCGAATGGTTAGGCAGAAAGATGCTCAAAGGATTCCGAAAACCTCTCCATGTGTATAAGGTTATCCATGAGAGATCCGTCCCGCTTGCAGTGCATAGGATTGGCGGTGTTACCTCGCCCATGGTGGGCCGCGAGCATGAACTGTCTATGCTTCTATCGAAGGCGAGGGATCTTCAATCAGGGAGAGGCGGTGTAACGTGCATCATCGGCGATGCAGGTGTTGGTAAAAGCAGGCTGATTGAAGAATTTAAGGTAACTCTTGATGAGAGTGTACCATTTATAACAGCAACCTGTTTCGATCATACAAGCTCTAAGCCGTACTTTCCCTTTTCGAGACTCATACAGGTATTATTGGGGCTCGATAGTATGCATGGCAGCAAAGAAGAAATTGCTAAGGCCTTAACCCGACATGGACTGTCCGGGGAGTATGCCGCTCACCTTGTCTTATTCATGGATTGTGCACTACCTCCGGTGGTGAATCTCCCGATATCTTCAAGGAGAAAGGCAGTGATGCCATGCTATGGCTGCTCAGTTCTGCGGCTTTGAATCAGCCTACAGTTTTCTGCATTGAGGATATCCATTGGGCTGACCAGAGCACACTTGATCTTCTGACGTATCTAATCCATAGGTGGGATAAGTCCTGTCCAAGTCTGCTGCTCCTTACGCACCGACATGGCGTGGCGAGCCCCTTTTTAGCTGCCCGCCTTGTCCTGCGGGAGCTCGGTGAGCTAGAAGTGGGCACGATGCTTAATAATATGCTTAATGCCGTCCGGGTCCCTGATACGACGGTTAGCTCTCTGGCAGAAGCAACGGGAGGCAACCCATTCTTTGTTGAAGAGATGGTCAACTACCTCCTGGAAAAGGGGGTGGATCTATCCGACCATTGCCAAATCGGCCGGTTGGCTGAGCTGCCCACAACCTTACATGGTCTCATCTCTTCGCGGCTTGATCATATGGGGGCTGCTTCCAAGAGGATACTCCAGGAAGCGGCACTCATTGGAAGGATATTTACTGAAACCCTATTGGCCTTGGTTTGTTCAGAAAAAGATGTCTTGAAAGAGGGCTTGGATGAATCAGTCAAACACGGATTCATCCAATCTGTCAGTAAGGGGGAATACATCTTCAAGCATGAGATTACCCGTGATGTAGCAAGCAGGACCCTCTTGAAGAAAGAGAGGATCAGGCTGCACAGGAAGATCGCCCTGGCCATAGAAGATAGTTGCGGAATATGTTTAAAGGATCATGCCTCAGAACTTGCCTATCACTTCGGGAAGGCGCAGGAACATTTAAAGGCGCTTTATTATCATATGGAAGCCGGCAAACACTGCCAGGCAACAGGTGCCTGGGTCGAGGCCGGTGCGCATTTTTTATCAGCAGAACAATATCTCCATGCCGACAAAACACTGCCCGGTGGAGAAGAGCTGCTTGTGGCCATACAAGAAGGGATCTGGAGATGCTATCGTGTGTTCAATCCGGGCCGGGCTATTGTTGCCCTGGAAGAGCTTGCGGGCTATTACCGTCTTAAGGGCCTTCATGAGGAAGAGGCCTTTTGTTCCATCCGGCTCATTAATCTCTATTCCCAGAAGGGTCTTTTTCATAAGGCAAAAGAGAGCTATGACTTTGCCTTAGCCATCATCCGTGACAATCCGGTATTGATTGCGGCAACACATACTGTCTATGCCTACACCTACACCTTTCTCGGTAAGCCCCTTGATGCGTTGCGCCTGCTTGATGAGGCCCGGCCTGCTCTCGATGCATCGGACCGGTTCCTTTATACCATCAATGTCCTGACTACTTTGGCTGCAAGCGTATGGAAGGGTGATATGGAGGGTTCACGTTCCTGGTACGAACAGCTAAAGAGATTCAGTAGTGCATATATGGATATTGATCTCATGGCCGATATGTGGCTTGCCCACATATATTGCCTTGAAGGGAGATTTGAAGAGGCCCGTAGGGTTTTTGAGGATGTATCTTCGCGGGAGATGAAGATTGGGATGCTCGCAGGTGGGCTTTCCTATTTGAGGATCCAGGGCTCCATCTATTTCCGGTGTCGGTATTTCGGAGACATAAAAGGCGCCAGTGCAGACCTGGAGGCATTTAATGCGCTGGATGGAGAAATATACTACCCGGGCTCGTTAAAGGATCTATACCGTGCATGGATTGCATTGGAAAAAGGCAATCCGTCGCAGGCAAAGGAGCTCATCAATACTGCACTACCAGGCCTACGGGATGGTGTTGCCAACCGTGTGCCCTATGCCCTGAACGCACTGGCTGAGGCATACTGCCTCCTGGGTGATTATAACGCTGCACAGAGTACTGTCCGGGAAAGTATAACCTGGAATGAGCAAAGGGGCAATGTGGACCAGCTCATCTGGGCATTAAGGGTATTTGCCGAGATATGTACCTCACAAGGTCAATATGATACTGCCCATAAAGCGCTATCGCGGGCATATCCCCTTGCCTGTTCATCCATGATGAAACCGCATAAGGCTTGGATCATTGGTTCATGGGGGAATCTCCTCAAGGCGGCCGGTAAGTCATTAAAGGCGCAGCGGTGCTTTGGTAAATCGCTCAAGCTCTGGAAAGAGATGGGCAATCCGCTCCAGGAAAAACAAATGGCAAAAGAACTTAAATCCTGATTTTGAAATAAATACACTATACACGACAGGTGGCCTTAAGCGCAAAATCCGGGATAAATATCACAGACATTCCGGATGTTGCTTAAAACCTATGGACTGCAGTTCCTTTTTTGTAATCCAAGGGGCTCTTAATCCTTTAATCAAAGCGGTCTTACACGCCCTTCCCAGCTCACTTTTGCGGCGTTGCTGAAACACTGTTTTATTTACATCACAGGGCTAATGTTTTTGTCATTGTGCTCGATAGGTTAAATTATAGCAGGGCTTTCATGCCTGAACTGTTCTTTGACAACTTATGAAAGAGCCATGTGTGCTCTTTGGCTCCAGAGGCCACACATGGGTAAAAGAGTAACTTAAAGCAGCAAAAAGCGCCCTTCAAGAGAAACAAAGAGGGAAAACTTGAGCCAGGATCTCCTTGAGAGGTCCCTCGGGCACTCCTTCACAAGCCAAACCACAGGTAACTGTGGGACGGAAAGCCACGGGTCCATACCTAACGTAGGGTGGACAGCCGGGTCGCCTCCTTCAGAACCACACCATGGGTAACCATGGGCCGGAAAGCCACGGGTCCGAAAAAGTGCTCGGACAGCCGGGTTGCCTGAAAAGGATTCACCAGCACAGCTACACCAGCCACACCATGGGTAACCATGGGCCGGAAAGCCACGGGTCCACACGGAGTGTGGACAGCCGGGTCGCCTGGAGAACCTCATCAGAAAGGAGTTCCAATGAATAGAACAAATCTACTTGCTGCCCTGTGTATGATCGCGATGCTCATACTACCGCAGGCAGGATTAGCCAAGATGGTGGCTTTGTCCGATGCCGATTTAAGCGAAGTCATCGGTCAGGCAGGTTTTGCTGAAGATACAACTACGACATTCAATTCGCATATTGACAACATGCCTACACAGTACGGACTCTTGAATCTCAGCGACGTAACTATGCAGGGCTCCATTGTCAATAGGGCTCCCACGGCCACGATCACGAATACAGCCATGACCAATTTAGCTGTTCCTGGCTTCGTTCCTGGCTTCGCTATGCCGGGTCTCGGATTGATGGGTCTCGGGTCTATGGGTCTCGGCACACACCTGATCGATATGACCATCAACATCGACAAATACACCATCGGCGCCATTCGCATAGGGAACGATACGACTGGACCGAGCTTGGGCGATTTCGCGATGTACGGATTTAAGGCAGATATCAAAGGGACAGTATCAATCACGGCGCATTGAAGCGCATGATGTTACTCTTTTACCTAATCTTTCCCTTGTAATCCCAAGGAGACTATCTTTTGAAAGATCTTCAAAGGTGGGCACTATTGGCGGATGAGCCTTGCCCTGTCGATATCATCTGTGTCTTTCGGGTGAGAGCTCCTCAAGGGATTTATATCGATGCCGCCCCGCCTGGTATAAAAACACCTGACAGTTAACTTGTCCGGCTTGCATCTCTCCATAATATCTAAAAATATCTGCTCGCACACCTCTTCTGCAAATCCTTCGTGATCACGGTAGGAGCAGATATATTTCAGCAGCGCCTCGTGATCGATGGTCCTTCCCTGGTAGCATATGGCCACACTCCCCCAGTCCGGCTGGCCTGTGATAGGGCAGTTGGTCTTCAATAAATCCGAGTAGAGTTCCTCCTCAGATAAGCCTTGTGAGCATGAGAGCAGGGCAGGGTCCCTTTGGAAGGTAGTAATCTGAATATCCCGGTTGTCCAGGCAGGTGCCAGCCGGATGAGGCCGACAGGTCATCTCGGGGAAGCCAGCCTGTTCAATGATTCGCACCGAGATCCATTCGGTTGACAGGATATGCTCAAGGTCATGCCGGATGATTTCTTCAACCCCTTTGGCCGAATCGAAATTCTCGAATGAGAGGCCGCCTAAGTAGAGCTTGAGGGATTTCGACTCCACAATGCATTTGCTTTCAACGGGATAGACGATCTCGAGGATACCTATCCTGGGTTTGCCTTTGCTGTTAAGCCAGGATAGCTCATAAGACCGCCAGAGGTCATACCCGTAGAGCTTATACCCGCAGGGCTTTCTTGGTATGGGATAAAGCACTGAAGGATCATGACCCTTGGGGTGAGGGATTTTATTGCCAAGCGGCATTTGGTTCATTCCAGGTACCTCGTTGGGTCAAGGCCCGCATCATATTCCAGGGCATATTTTCTTTCCAGGCAGGTTGCGCAGGCCCCGCAGTGAAGCTCCAAGCCTTTGTAACAGGACCAGGTCCGGGTGAAATCAAAGTCCAAATCACGGCCTATTCCGGCAATCTGTTTCTTATCAAATCCTGTAAAGGGGGCATCGACCTTCACATTGGCAAAGGTGCCGAGTGTCGCAGCCTGTGACATGGCCTCGGTAAACTCCAAGGTACAGTCAGGATATATGGGATGGTCTCCTGAATGTGATGCAATGAGCACAAGTGGGATTTGGCGGGTTTCGGCATAGCCGACAGCAACCGAGAGCATGATCCCGTTTCGGAATGGGACTACAGTGGATGATATGGAATCCGCTCTGTAAGGGCCGTCCGGGATCTCTTCTCCTGATTGTAACAGACTGGAAGAGAACAGGGTGTTGACAAACGGCAGTTCCACCTTTGTAAAGCGGGCACCGTATACTTCTGCAAGAAGTTGAGCCATGATGAGCTCTTTTGCAGCATGCTTTGAACCATAATCAAAGCTCAAGGCATGTAAATGGTTGAAGCGGGGCCTTGCCCAGGCCAGCATCACACCAGAGTCCATGCCGCCGGAGAGGAGTATTACCGCACTTTCCATCATACCCCCCTTTTGTTGTCAAAGATCAGTACATGGAGTCTTGGGGACATGATGTAACCATTATCCCTGCAGAAGGAGAAGACCGGCTCCATCCTTTTAAACTGTTCGGCCCTGGTCATACCTTGGGGCATTATAAACACACGATCCTTGGATATGGCATGGTCCTTCACGAACCGGTCGATCTCGCAAAGCCCTTCAGCATCTTCGGCCACAAATTTATAGTAGTGGGCCTTGGGGATGTTTTCCAAAGGGAGATGCCATTTCCCCTCAATATATTTCGGACTCATGACAATAGTAGCATCTTCAAGTGCTGGGATATCAATCTTGCCGCTGGTCTCATAAGACAGGCGGTATCCGGACCGGACCAGTTCTTCATGAAGGTCTTTAAGCCCTGTGGTCCACTGGAGAAAAGGCTCCCCTCCGGTGATGACGACATTCCTGCAGTCATATCGATTCATCTCTGCGAGATCTCGTTGATTCCCATCTCGCTGAATTCATGCCAGGTATACTCGGTGTCACACCATGGGCACAGGGGATCTATGCATCCGCCCAGGCGTATGAAGACCGACGGAGAGCCGATAAAAGGCCCTTCGCCCTGGAGGGAATAAAAGATCTCAGTTACCACCAGCTTCATGTTATGTTCTTCGTTGCCTCGTTTGTATGATTTTTATAATTAATGAACATTGTGTGCATGATTGGTTAAGTATACCGGGAGTCGTGGTTCGTCAAGGATGGGCGTGGTAACACTAAAATGTGTAATGGAAAACGGGAAGGATCCTATTGAAGAGATCTTTCCATAACTGCAGAATAGTCAGACTGAAACATTGGCATGTTCTGAACGAGGAAGGGTTTTTCCATTGATGAAATGACAGCTAGAGGAAACTAACACTCAGGGAGTGCTCCATTGTTACGGCTGTTCTCAGATAACCATTCACATGGATTGTATTTTCTGTTAGTACTACAGTAGTCTTTGAAAGTAAGGATAGGGAGATACTATGAAGATCATTGAAGATGCACTGAAAAGAGGTGACAAGGCCCTCAACGAATACGAATCCAAGCGCCTCCTGGACGCATACTCCATCCCGGTGACCAAGGAGTTTGTTGCAACCAGCATCACGGAAGCCCTCTCGTTTGCCAAGCAGATCGGCTACCCGGTGGTGCTCAAAGGCTCTTCCCGTACGCTCACTCACAAGACCGAGCACAAGCTCATCGAGCTCGGCATTGATAGCGATCAGGCCCTCGAGAAGGCGTATGCAGCCCTCACAGAGCGCGGTATGGGCCAGCTCGACGGCATACTTGTCCAGCAGATGGTCAAGGGTGAGCGCGAGCTTGTGGCAGGTCTTATCCGCGATCCCCAGTTCGGCCCCTGCGTGATGTTCGGCCTTGGCGGAATCTTCACCGAGGTCTTGAAGGATGTCACCTTCAGGGTCGCCCCCCTAGAGATGCGCGACGCCCTGGAGATGATGGACGAGATCAGGGCCAGAAAGCTCCTGGACGCCTTCAGGGGCAAGCCTGCCGTGAACAGGGAAGTCCTGGCGCATGCACTCATCAACCTTGGCAGGATAGGGCTTGAGGTTGAAGAGGTGGCCGAGATAGACATAAACCCCATGATCATCCACGATGACATGCCCATAGCCGTGGATGCTTTGGTGATACTGAGGAACCCCAAGGCATCATAGGGGAATGCCGCTGTTTAAAAAGAACGCGCTCTTCATGGCGCCCATGGTGGACTTGAGCCATGTGGCGTGCCTGGATCTCATACGATCATTCACCGGTTGCGACCTCCTCTATTCCGAGATGCTCAATGCCCGCATCGTGCCTTGTGAAAAGCCCGGGGTATCGGTTTACCTGAAATGGAGCAGGCTTGACGACCTCATCTTCCAGATAGCAGGCAATGATCCTGAAAAGATGCAGGAGTCTGGGGCCAGGCTCGATGGTTTCGGGCCCTTTGGTGTGGATATCAACATGGGATGCTGGCTCAAGAAGGTAACCTGCCATGGATGGGGTGCAGGGCTCATGAAGGACCCCTCCTTGGCGCACAGAGGTCAGTTACAGCGGTAAGGAAGGTGGTAAAGCATTCCCTGTCCGTCAAGATGAGGATCGGCCACAGCCCGGATGTAAAGGCCATGCTGGATTTCGCCGCCATGCTGGTGGAGTCCGGGGTCGACTTCATCGTTCTCCATGCCAGAACCGTAGAAGACGGCATGTCGCGCAGGGCAAAGTGGGAATATATCGGAGCGCTCAAGGATGCCCTTAAGATACCGGTGGTGGGAAACGGAGATGTGAGGTCTGCGCAGGATGCGATCGCAATGTTCCAACAGACAGGCTGCGACGGCGTGATGATCGGCAGACAGGCACTTATCAGGCCCTGGATCTTCAGGGATATCAAGACGCTCCAAGCTGGTGCCATACAGCATAATCCACCGGCGCTCATGGATGTGATGCTTGAGCTGCACCGGCTCCTCTTGGTCCATTTCACCCCTGATGTGGCACTTAAAAGATTCAAGATCTCATTGTTCTGGCTTTCCCAGAATCTCACCTTCGGCCACCACCTGTGTAAAAACGTGGGCAGGGAGAAGACCATGGACGGTGCCAGGGCATGTATTGAAAAGGCCTTCGAGCAGGGCATTACCTGATCAAAGCTTGATATTTTCCCCAAAGCCTGTATATGTTTTTCTTCGGTATCTGCACCTTTTCCGGTACCTATTCTTCCCAATGCCAAGGAGTGATGCATGAAACAGATCGATCTGATGAAAGAACTCCATGTCCCTTCTGACAAGAAGATCCTCATGCTCGTTCTGGACGGCGTCGGAGGCCTGCCGAATGAGTACGGCAAAACCGAACTGGAGGCCGCCCGCACCCCGAATATGGACAAGCTCTGCAAGGAGTCCATCTGCGGGCTCTCGACGCCGGTGGGTGTCGGCATCACCCCGGGCAGCGGACCCGGCCACCTTGGGCTGTTCGGCTATGATCCACTGGAGTACGCCATCGGCAGGGGTGTCCTGGAGGCCCTGGGCATCGGGCTGACGTTGACTCCCAAGAGCCTGGCTGCACGCGGCAACTTCTGCACCCTTGATCCGGCCAGCGGGGTAATCACCGACCGGAGGGCGGGCAGGATCGCTACCGAGAAGTGCGCAGAGCTCGTGAACAAGCTCAAGTCGATTACATTGGAAGGGGTCAAGGTTATTGTGGAGCCTGTCAAGGACTACCGGTTCGTGCTCATACTCGAAGGAGAAGGGCTGGAGGAGGGCTTAAGCGAGACAGACCCCCAGAAGACAGGCCTGAAACCGCTCAAAGTGGAGCCCCTTCACGCGGGTGCTAAGATGAGCGCGATGCTTCTGAATTCCTGGTTAGAAAAGGCCTTTGTCCTGCTTCGCGACGAGAAGCCTGCCAACGGGTGCACCCTGCGGGGTATTGCCAAGGATCCGGGTCTGCCATCCTACAAGGAGGTCTACGGGCTCAAGTCATGCGCCATTGCCACATACCCCATGTACAAAGGTCTTGCCCGTCTGGTGGGCATGGATGTACTGGATGCAGGCGAGACACTGGCCAGCGAGGTTGCGACATTGAAGGACTCATGGGGAAAGTACGACTTCTTTTTCTTCCACGTGAAGAAGACCGATTCGGCAGGCGAAGACGGCAACTTCGATGCCAAGGTGAAGGTCATCGAGGAGGTGGACAGCCTCATGCCCGAGATTATGTCCCTGATGCCGGATGTCGTTCTCATATCCGGCGACCATTCCACCCCGGCTGCCTTAAAGTCGCACTCCTGGCATGAGCTGCCCGTGCTTCTGTATGCGAACAACATACGCAAAGACGCGGTGGTGGAGTTTGGTGAGCGCCCATGCATGGCAGGCGGCCTCGGGCATATACGCCATGTGGACCTTATGCCCTTGGCACTGGCACACGCCGACAGGCTCACCAAGTATGGTGCCTAAAAGGAGGGTGCATTCTTTGAAAGCAAAGATCAAGGTCGCCATTATCTTCGGTGGTGTGTCCACTGAGCACGATGTCTCCATAGTTTCAGCGGACTCCATTGCCCGCAGCATTGATACGAACCGGTTCGATCCGGTCTATGTCGGCATAGACAAGGCCGGCAGGTGGCTTCTGGGGAAAGGGGCCTTTGACAGCCTGAGGAGCGGCAAGATTACCAATGCAGAGCCGGTCATCCCCTGTACGGACCCTGATAAGAAAGGTTTCTTTCATATGGGTTCCGGCAAGGTTACCCCAGTAGACGCCGTGTTCCCGGTGCTCCACGGCCCTAGGGGCGAAGACGGCACCATCCAGGGGCTTTTCGAGCTTGCCGGGATCGCCTGTGTAGGATGCGACACCATGGCATCTGCCATTGCCATGGACAAGGACATGACCAAGCGCGTTCTGGCACAGCATGGCATCCCGGTAGTGAAAGGTACATGTGTATCCAGGTGGATGTGGGATACCGACCGGGAAGAGGTTCTCAAGGAGATAAAGGAAACGCTGCAATTCCCTGTGTTCATCAAACCCGCCACCATGGGATCGAGCATCGGTATAAGCAAGGCTGTTGATATGGATGGTGTCATCAAGGCATTGGAATATGCATTGAGCTTTTCCACCAAGGCAGTCGTGGAACTGGCCGTGGAAAGACCGCTTGAAGTCGAGGTGGGGGTCCTCGGCAACAACGAGCCCCAGGCATCCGTCCCGGGCCAGGTTGTCCCCAGCAATGAGTTCTATGACTTCAATGCCAAGTATGTGGATGGCGCAAGCGAGCTCATCATCCCTGCAAAGATCGGCAAGGCAATGAGCGAGGAAATTCAGTTCGCGGCCGTGGATGCCTTTGTGGCCATCGGCGGTTCAGGCATGGCACGCATCGATTTCCTCGTATCACACGATACCTTCTATCTCAATGAGATCAACACCATCCCCGGGTTCACCAGCATCTCCATGTACCCCAAGCTCTGGGAGGCAACAGGTATCCCATACACTACCCTGATCACAAAGCTCTTCGAACTGGCGCTCAAGCGCCATGAAATGAACCAATCCCTCACCAAGACCATTGTGCTGGAAAAGGGGCTGGGGGTGTGAGTGTCAAAGAAGCTTAAGATGTAAATGAGAAAAATTAAGATACCAATGCAGTGCAATTTGAATCAAAACCTTTTCACTGACTGATATCCATGTGCCGGGACAAGCTGCCCCGGCGCATTAATGCATGATTAATAATGGAGCTTATTAAGAGGTATGCTCAGATTGAGCCCGTACACATGCTCTTTCTGCCCTGATGGGGTGGTGTAAGACGAGAACATGGGCCGGATCTCGTAAAGGCCGAAGGCAACCCCGCAGATGACGCCAATCGCAGCGCCCTGATAGACGCGCTCCCAATGGTCGCCAGGGTGGTCCATGAAGGCCAGTGTAGCGCCGCCCACCAGCCCACCAATACCTGCACCCCAGAGGGAATCCACGAGGACAACCTCAAGGGTGGCTGCGGCTTGGGACTGAGCTGGCAGTGTAAAAAATGCAAGACACAATGAAATAATAATCAAGCCCTTCTTCATATCTTCTCCTTATTATGGTGTTTATGAAACCAGTGATTTATTCCATGCCCGGTTTTTTTCTTGTTGTCTATACTGTTTGCCATGGCCTCTGCAATTATTTCCACAGGGTCCATGGCATTAAGTCCGGTAAAGTGGCCCAGCTGCATGCGGCACGCCCCGCAATCAGCCACTATGGCATCTGCATTTAAAGCCCGGATGGGTATTGAAGCAATCTCGCCGAGCTTATGGGCTGTGTCCTGATTACGCTTCTTGAAGCCATAGGTACCTGCCAGGCCGCAGCAGTTGTCATCAAGTACGAAGCATTCAAGTCCCTCGATCTGCTCGAATATCTTTACTGCGGGGTAGCCGATCCCCAATGCACGCAAATGGCATGGTATGTGGTAGGCAATCTTTTTCTCCAGGCGTCCCAGAGGTCTCTTTTCCTTATCCCCCTGCAGAAGGGAGAGCATGTACTCATTCACATTATATGTGTTCTCTGCAATCTTTTTCCCCCCCGGTGCCTCCAGTATACCGGGATAGTCCTGGATAAGGGTAAGCCCGCAGGAGGTGCAGGCATACACTACGTCGAACCCCTTGTTGATGAATGAGGTCAATACCGAGGCGTTTTTCAGGGCATATTTCCTTGCCATGTCCAAATCGCCGTTTCCCAAAGCCGGCAGCCCGCAGCAGGTTTGCCGCGGCATGACCACCCGACAGCCCATGGATACCAGCATGTCCCTGATCTTCCAGCCGATGTCGGGCCTGTTGAAGTTCAAGTGGCACCCATAAAAGAAGGCCACCTTTCTCCCTTTACCCTTTCTCCTCCTGCCCCTTTCCATATTGAAGAACCGGAATTCCGGGAGGTCAGGCTCGCGGGATATCCCCAGGAGGCTCAGAACTGCCTTTGCCGCATTGAATGAAGCAGCCTTGTTGGCAATCGGGGCAAAGGTCGAGCCCAAGGCGTTCAGGTGATATGCATTGGCGAACAGATGGGCGGTAAAGGGGCTTAAATGTTCTATTCCATACTTGAGCTGGGCCTTCAGGATTATTTCTGCTACGTCTACGCCATAGGGACAGGCGACTTGGCACCTTCGGCACTGGCTGCAGTACTTGACCCACTGGTCCACGGACTTCTCGCCGTCGAGGCGAAAACGCTGGGCATCGGGGCCCGACTGTTTGGGCCCCGGGAAGCGCGGCTCCACCTTATAGACCGGGCAGTTTTCCACGCAGATGGTGCAGCGTACGCAATGCTCGAAGGTCATGTGATCAACCTCTCACACATCTTGGCGGCCTTCAGGCCTGTGGCCAGTGCAAGGCCGTGGCCGCAGTGGTTCTTCATGACCTCGCTTCGGGCAAGGATGCTTCCGCATACGAAGAGATTCTCCAGGCCAGCGAGTTTCGGCCTGAGGGATGAATCCACCTCGATCCCGGCCTCTTCGATGGGATGCCCGGCAGTGAAAAAGTCGTTCCAGAACCAGTCTTTCCTGGCCCCTGGTACATGCACGGGGATGCCGAACACGGCCTCGTAAACCGAATCCCTTGTGGCAAAAAGACCCCCGCTCACGAAGGAGCCTGTTGCCAGGATAAAGGCCTTGCCCTGCACACGCGTAGCCCTGGCCGGGGTGGCCAGGGTCACGGCCTCTATGATACGGCCATGTCGCTCCACGCTGCTTATGGGCATACCCCAGAAGACATCTCCGCCAAGGTCCTGGAGAGCGGCCTTAAGCCCCCGGAAAAGCCTCAGGCCGGGGATGGACGGCGGTAGGGTGGGGATTTCGAACACCTCCCTGCCGATGCGTGAGGAGATCTCCTCCATGATGGCTACAGGATTATTGACCCCCAGAACCGCCGGCAAGGCCACCTTGCCAGGCGGCAGCTCGAGGCCTGCGATCCATGTGGCAAAGTCCGCGGCAAAGCCCTTTTCTTCGAACCGGGCGGCAATGGCAAGGGTTGAGGGCACGCCGGCATCGTAGAGGGAAAACCCGGTGTTGGTCAGCTTGGATGTGATATAGGAAGGGTAAAAGTCTTTGATCCCTTTAAAGGATATCACATGCACGTATTCATCCCTGCACCCAGAGGATGCCGCCATGGTTTGGGGAACCAGGCACGTGGTCTTGAACGTGCCTATGGGCGTAAGGATCTCCCGGTTCTTTCTGATACTGCCCACATAGGGGATGGGGCTCTTCGACATGATCTCCTTGAATAACTTGCAGGCCTCCTCAACACCCTTCTTGCCCACGAGATGGTAGGGGTGCATCTCGGGCAGATCACCGAAACCATCCAGCGGGTGAGGGGCGGTGGAAAGTACGTCGATGCAGCCTGTGGAAAGGCAGCACACCGGGTCCCCCCGGGAGATGAGCGCTGTCCTGAATCCCTTGCCTGCAAGGTAGATGGACGCCATGAGCCCGGATATACCGCCTCCGATGACTACCACATCGTGCATAAGCGTATTCACTTAAGCGTTCTCCATGTTGAGTATGCCAAGGTAGATATACTCGATCAGCTGCTCTTCCCGGAGCTGGTCGCCCCACAGCGCAGGCCTGATCCCCTTGAACCGCCTCTGAAGAAATTCGGTCAGGATCTTGATCGACAACTCGGGGCTTACCTTGCCGAGCTCCTGCATGATGCCGAGCGCACGATAAGTGCAGAAGCCCCCCTGGCAGGGACCCATTCCCAACCGGGTCCGGTGCTGTATATCTCCCACATAATGGGTACCCATGGTGTTGATGGCGTGCTCAACAATGCGCCGTGGCACAAGCTCGCACTCGCACACAATGTCGTCCATGCTGGAGAGTCTCTTTGAAAGCGGATAGCCGCTGAGCTCATCCTGGCCCTCCAGAGGCAGATCTGCGGTCCTGCAGGTCGCCCTCATGGCGAATTTTTCCATAATGACATCCACCATCTTCTCTGCCATGAGGCGGTAGGTGGTCAGCTTGCCGCCCAGGATGCTGTACATGCCGTTTTCATGGTCGATGATCTTGA
This sequence comes from uncultured delta proteobacterium, assembly GCA_963785235.1. Taxonomy (GTDB): domain Bacteria; phylum Desulfobacterota; class Desulfomonilia; order UBA1062; family UBA1062; genus MWEI01. The sequence continues at coordinate 118,251 of CAWAUM010000001.1, forward strand.
AGCCGCGTGAGATGGACCTGCCGTCGGTGCCGGAAGCCTTGAGCAGCGGCCTTACCCCGGTGTAGGCCCGGATCAGCCTGGTCGTCCCGAAACTGGGGATCATCTTCTCGGCCTCATTGGCCACGACATCCACCTCTGAGGGGTCAATCTCCAGCACATCCGGATTTTGGACGGTGATGGATGTGGTACCTGCAAGGCACACCGCCTCGTTTGGTACGATTATGTCACCGTCCGAAGGCACCCGGAGCCTGTTTATAACCATATTGGTGAGACGGTGGTTCGAGATGATAAGGCTGCCCTTGGACAGGGTCATGGGGACTTCAGAACCGCCTAGGCGGGCCAGTTTGTCGCCCCATGCGCCGGTGGCATTGATAATGATGCGCGCTCTGATCTCCTTGATCTGTGCGGTAAGGCGTTCTCTGGCCTTCACCCCTACGCATATGCCCTTTTCCTTGATGATCTCGATGACCTCATGGTGGGTCAGGATGTCGCCGCCCCTGTGCCTGGATGTGTAGGCGTTCAGCATGCAGAGCCTGAAGGGGTCGATGGAGCAGTCGGGCACCATAATGGCCTCTTCCATGGCCGTGTTCAGGTTCGGCACCAGGTCGAGGGCCTTGCTCGGGGAGAGAACGGTGGTTTCAATCCCTACCTCTTCGCAGCCCTTCAGGAACCGGTCCCTATAGCGCTTGGAGTCGCCGGGCAGGCGGACGAACAGGCCACCGGTTTTCTCCACGCACTTCTGGGCGATTTTTCTGAGGATCGTGTTTTCGGTAATGCATTCGTGTGCCGCTTCAGGGTCGTTCACCACATAGCGGCCCCCGCTGTGGAGCAGGCCGTGGCATGCCCCGGTGGCACCCGAGGCGAAGTCGCCCTTTTCCACCAGGCAGTGGTGCACCCCACGCAGCGCCAAGTCCCGGGCTATCCCGCATCCGGTGGCGCCACCCCCGATAATGATCACGTCGGTCTTGATGGACAAGGTGATCCTTTTACCCCATGATTTTCTTCCGTACCTTATACATGGTGTGTCAGGCAGGTCAAGAGCGGGGAAGGGATGGTATGTGAACCTGCCACCACGGTTCTTGACTCGGAATTTGCTTTTAATTCGGATTTTGCGTTTGAGATGCGTAAAAACCTGATCCGTTAAAAACCACCATCTCGCAGCCTTTGCGGAACGCTGAATATCTCGGTCCCGGGGGCTGCGAGATGATGGTTTTTAACGGACCTATTTTAAAAAACAAATCCAGCGCAATATGAGTTTTTACTCTTAAGACAATGCATAGGGTAGTTATAGACTCTTTCACTCTGGGATTGGTCAGCCCTCCACAATATCAACCAGTTCTGATGTTATACCCGGCAATGCCGAACTCGCCCGGGACCAGCTTGGGATGAAGTGGACTACCAGGGGATCTTCCATGAATTCCATGATAGCAATGTGAAGGCCCTTGGTGAAGGTCTCTACCGCGATTTCCTCGGAATGCCTGTCAAAGAGCAGGCCATTGATGGCTGCATCGTCTTCGTAGTATCTTATCATGTCCTGGGCGATAAGCTGATAGGCCACCGTCAATGATCTGAACGTTGCTTCGCTGAAAGAGGAGCCCTCTGCCGCAAGTGCATGGAACAAGGTGCAGGCGATGTCGATACACATCTTATGGAGCCCCTTGCTGGCGTCTTTATCCGATAATTCCAGATGGACGTGCTCATATTCGATAGAGAGGTCCACCTGGCAGATGCGTCTTGGTGCGCAGTTGCGGTAAACCTCTTCCAGCATGCCTATCTCCAGGCCCCAGGAGGCCGGCACTCTGCTTACGCGCATTAGGTCGGCGTGGCCGGCAAACTCGCCGGATATGGGGTAGCGGAACGAGTCCAGATATTCCAGGTATGGCAGCATCCCCAAAGTGGTTTTCAGCGCCCTGATGAGCGGGATTACGAACAACCGCATGACCCTGCCATGGAGACGGTTGGTCGCACGGGCATAGTAGCCTTTTGCAAACTCATACTCCATGCTCGGGTGCACAAGCGGATAGATGAGCCGGACCAGGAGCGAGCGTTCGTAAGTGAGGATATCGGAATCGTGCACGGCAATCACCTCTGTGTCGTGGCGGGCAAGGAGGTAGCCGATTGCCATCCAGAGGCTCCTTCCCTTGCCGCTTGCCGTATCCACCAGGCCTTCGGTCCTCAGGCGCGAATAGAAGGACTCCATGGAAGGCGAGTTATTCCAGATGATCACGGTTTCCTGTGGCAGGTCCGAGAAGAATGCCTTTGTCCTGGCAAAGCCATCTTTTTTTGCACCGTCCAAGGTCACCACAATACGCTTCACATAATCTGCGCCTTTCAAGTGCTCTACGATTCCGGACAATGCAGTGCCTGTGATCTCGGAATACTGGCAGGGCAGGATCAGCGAGACAGGCTTAAAGCGGACATACTGCCGAAGCTCGTCTTCCAAACGTTCGAGTTTTACCGAGCTGATCTGGTGGAGCGTACCGATACGACCGCATTGAAAGAAATCACTCATACACTACCTCATTTATCAATCAAATACATCTAGCAGCGGCTTTTTTGGATGCTGTGGATAATAATACGCTTTGAATGATAATGATGTCTAGATGATAGGAGAGAGCTGTTTTAAAATCATGATTACTACCTATTCATGGTTCATAAATAGTAACCTCTGTGCCGAAAGAAAGGGAAGGGTTGAACATGCAAGGGCATTCAAATTACAATTATGCACGGATAATGTATACCGGTGATACCTCTGTGCCCCTGTCTGGCTTCTATGCAGGGATCTCACCATGATCTGTTCAAAATGCGGGCATGAGCAGTCGGATGGATATTTTGAATGCCAAAAGTGTGGTGTTATTTTCGGAAAGATTCATCCCTATGCTGATAACCAGCAAGGCCATCTTGATGAAGACATCAAGATAGACGCAACTTACCCAACCGGTACATTGAACAGTCTTCTCTTTTCTGTAAAGGCAGATCCCGATCCCATCATCCTCGCCATGAAAACCGCCCTTATAGCGGCCATTTTTGCCTGGGGTCTTAAACTCTTTTTTGTCCCCATTGAAGAGGCCGGCAACAACATTCTCCACTATGTGAACGTACCCTTCCATGAGGCAGGGCATATCTTTTTTGGGCTATTCGGAGAATTCTTGACCGTGCTCGGCGGGAGCCTGTTCCAGCTCATTATGCCCATGATTTGTGTTGTTGTTCTTCTCCTGAAAACGCGTGATCCCTTTGGTGCATCAGTGGCGCTGTGGTGGTTTGGTGAGAACTTCATTGACATGGCCCCATACATCAATGATGCCCGCAGCCTGGAGCTCATGCTTCTGGGTGGGGTGACCGGCAAGGAGAAACCCGGATTCCACGACTGGGAGAATATTCTTGGAACACTGGGTATTCTGCCCTATGACCACATCATCGCAACAGGGGCCATGTGGTTCGGCCTGATCTGTATGGTGTTAGGCTGCTCCTGGGCAGGTTACCTGCTCTTTAAGGAATTATCCCGAATTTTGCGTTGAAGAAGCGTGAAAACTTGTTCCGTTCAAAACACTATTCAATCGACTTCAAATAGGTTTGTAGATTGACCCGCTTGTTTTTTATTTTCAGCTTATTGCGGATATTATCCCTGTGAAAGTCGACGGTGCTGGTGGCGATGTTAAGAAGCTCGGCAATTTCTTTTGTTGTTTTTCCCTGTTTGATGAAATTGACCATGTGAATTTCACTGGGCGTCAAATCTAAAAAACCTTGAGGAACGCCTTTCAGCAGGGGTTTGACAATTTCATTCAGGTTTTTGGCCATACTCTCCACATAGGTTTTCTGTTTGCCGGAAAGCCCGCTGTGTTGCAGTTTGGCCAGGACCGGCATTACCAGCTCATTGACGTTAAAACGTACAGTTTCTTCAAGCTGAGTTCTCGTTTCAGCTTTTTTTTCCAGGAGGACTTGTAAGGCAATATTTGTTTTTTCAAGGGTTTTATTGGTTTGTATGAGGTCTGAGGTTCGTTCCTTCAGGAGAGTATTGAGGCGCTCTTTTATTTCTTTGCGCTCGGTTATGTCTCTTGCAAAACCACAAAAGCCCGTGGGTTGCCCGGCTGCATTTTTCAACAGCAACACGGCCAGATCAAGCTGTTTTCGAACTCCTTTCATGTCTTTAATTTCGAACTCAAATCCTTTTACAGGATGGTGTGTTCGATACACCCGGTTAAAAACCTCATAAACTGCTTTTGTGTTGGCCTCATCTAAAAAATGTTTGAAATTTTTACCCATAAGCTCATCTTGGGTATAACCGGTAATAACGGCTGTGGCATCGTTGCAGTAAAGGAGATTGCCGGCGAGGTCGACTTCACAATAGGCCTCGTTGATATTGTCTATAATATGACGATATTTTTCTTCGCTCTGGCGTAACTTTATTTCCGCCTCCTTGCGCATGGTGCAATCCCGAGCCACGCCCACGATGCCGATGGCCTTTTCCTTATCGTTCCGGTAGAAACAGGCTGAGGCTTCCAACCATATCAGGTGCCTGTCTTTATGATAGACCTGAAAATCGAGCGTTCTCGGATTGGATTGATTGTTTTTTTCTTTCTCGTATTCCTGAACAAAAACGTTTTGGATGCTTGTTAATCCTTCAGGTGTTACAAACCAATCCAAGCGGGCGCCGATAGACTCTTCAGCTGTATATCCAGTGACACGTTCCGCAGACGGGCTCACATATTCCAGTCGGAATGTTTTGAGATCCAATGCCCAGATAATATCGGTTATACGATTTGCCAGCAGACGATAATTCCTGTCATTTTCCAGCAACAGTTTTTTGGCATTTTTTCTGTTTGATGAGTTTTTTCTTCGGCTGGCATGATTCGTAGATGATAACATGAACACTCCTTATTAAAGCTAATGCCTGTTGCTATGGGGGAATACCCCATATTATGCCCCAATTTATATCATGTTGTCATTCAAATTTATTATCATATAATAGTAACATAGACAATTATTAATATATGACTTGCAATGATTTTGTAATACATTTTGATGAGTTACATAACAAGCGGCACAACTGTCATATCAGTTAAGACATACCAATAAAGGGGAGGTATCATGAAACTAATCAGGATTTTATTAGCGATCGGCATGTTAGCAGGAATGACCCTGGCCACGATTGGATGCTCATCATTTGATTTTCATAATCCAACGGCAACCGAACAGAATGTCCAGATCGTAGGTGATTCGGTTTTTGATCTGTCGGGTGAAATCCAGACAAAGCTGAAGACCTTATCCGGCAAAATGTACAAAGACAGATCGGTGAGCGGCGCTAAGATCGCAGCGATCCAGAGCCAGTTAAACACGGCACTCGGCAGGACCACACTGCATACGGTCATTGCCGACGGCGGTGCCAATGATATCCTTCAGGGGAGCGCTGACTGCGATTCGGATCCGTTGACCCAGGGCTGTATCGATGTCCTCGATTATCTCGGCGATAAAATGGATGCCATGTTATATTCCATGTACACCAAGTCGCCCGACTACTGTGTGTGGCTCGGCTATTATCACGTGAAAGGCTCTGAGATTGAAAAGAACGAAGCCATCGATTTTGCCTATTCCGATATTTATCCGGGTATTTTCTCACCATACGCACCCGGAAGCGGTGTGATATACGTCTACGTAGACCCGAGATCCATCATCGTGCCGGCGGATATCAAATCGGATGATATCCATCCAACGTCTAGTGGGTCACAAAAATTGGCCAACCTGATCTGGAATACGATGGTTGCGCAGAATATGTATCGCTAAACTGATGAACCGCCTGTCCTGAAGGTGATGCCGCCGCTCACATGCGGCGGCCGCCTTCTCGCTGCCTATGGGCGCTCAAGATCAGTTATGTGGTCAGTGCCGTTTACACTATTTGACAGGTACCAAAGATTATTTTACGCTGATTTTCGACGATGTTGGATCGTGGTGGGCATGTTGATGGCGCTCACAGCGGTTGGAATGTAAGCTTGACGGCAACAAGATGAGAAGTGCAATGAATAAAAATATCGTAAAATATATTATCATCGGTGTTCTGCTGTTCGCCTGCGGCTGGTATTTCTTTTACGACAAACCCGTTCCCGAAACCAAAGATATACCTGATCCTTCATCTGCACAAAAGCAGACAAATCTACCCCCAACAAAGCTCAACCAGTTTACGCATAGAACTGAAACGGCCTCGGAAGAGAACCAGGCTGAAGCTGTCATCTACCATCCGAAAGACATTCAAGAGATCAAAAAACAGATTTACAGCCTCAATATTGAATCTGTGGAAGATATCCCTCTGCTCGACAAGGTTGTCCAGACCGGTGATGCACCCACAAGAGATTTCTGGCAGGGCAACTGGATGAGCGTGGATGACAACAAACAGGATCTCAACGGCTTTTACCTGAGACCCCAGGAAGACGGCACCTTCGTTTTCTTCCCGGACGAAAAGACCACCCGGACCTATACCTTTTTCGAAACACCTAAAACCTATACTTACGACCCGGTGAAAAAGGAATTCTATTGGGAAATAAATTATTACGGCAAGACCATCTCCCACAGAGCCAGATTCATCAATGACAATGTCCTGGCCATGATGTTGATCAGCGGCAACAAGGTGACACTGGATCTCTATGAAAGGGGACCGGCGGATAACAAGTGATGTATATCAGTCGATCACTTTACCCTGCACACGAATAATAAATTCCGGTCTGGACGGATTGTCCGTCTGCACATAAATCGTATCCCTGATAACACCGGCTTCTTTCCTTTTATTCTTAGCCGTGATGAGATATCCTTTCTTGCCGGAGTGCTTTATCTCTTTGTATGCATATGTGATATCCAGCCCTTTCTTCACTTTAAGGCCGGTTATCTTGAACGGATACTCATGGGTAGGAATGATGACTGACGAGCCTTCGATGGTCTCGCGCCAGGATCCGTTCAGCATTATGGTAAAGACGGAAATATCGGCAAACTTCTTTACGAAGCAGGAGATGTCGATAGTCCATTCAGGGTGTTTGGGGTCATTGGTTGTTGCCTGGATTGTGCCTTGTATCTCCTCACCGCCGCGTCGATTTGTCAGCAGTACCGTCTTGATGACACCCTCCTTGCCTGCCGGTATTTCGCGGGTGTAAGTTTCCACAAGACTGCCGCAGCAAGCCTTCACCTTCTTCAGTTCAAGAATTTGATTCGAGGTGTTTTTGATGATGAAGTCGTGCTGCACCAGGTCAAATTGCAGAACAGGATCAAATACATAATTGCTCTTCGCTGAATCCACGACAGATTTTGAATAAACAGGTTTTTCAGGGAGGCCGAAATAGAAGTTTAACTTTTGTTTTTTTTCAGCCGGGAAAGTATCATTTGTTGAACACCAACCCAATGGAATTACGGAAAAATCCTATCAATCCTAACAAAAGACCTGAGAAAAAGAGTTTTTTCTTCATGACGCCCCCTTTATGGTCAAGATCTCTCACAACAGAGCAGAGTAAAGGTATTATGATATAAAATTGGTTTGAATATCTCCTGTGATGGGCTCGTTATCTCACCTTAACCGTATTAAAACTATAACGAAAAAAAGGATATGGCAATACCGGATTGCAAAACACGTTCAAGGTATGATCACAAATCTATTCTGGTTTATGAGGGCAGGAGTCAAGAGAGGATAGGTTCTCATCCTTAGATGTGCTCAAAGATGGGGCAGGATTTTCGGTAGCAATCATGATCTTGCCAATCCCGTTTTGATAAAGGATGTCCGTTTTGAAGCTTTTTGAAATATCCTTCAGATGCGTGATGATCTTTTTTGCCGGGGTTCCGCTGGTCAGCCTGGGTTGGAACCCGACCTCCTGATTGTTTACATTCAGTGGGTACAGGATCACCTGTACCGGCACATTGTCTTTGAACCTTGTCACTGGTGCAAAACTGAACGTCGCATTATCACTGATGGCGCCGAAGGCATAGTTGCCAAGGCTGTAAAAGATGGGCCTGCCCTTGAATATCTCTACTGGTTGCGGGACATGAGGGTGGTGGCCGAGGACCATATCTGCGCCCGAGTTTATAGCATGATGAGCAAAATCGATCTGATACTTCTTGGGCTCGCTCTTCAGTTCCTCTCCCCAGTGGAAACTCACCAAGAGGATGTCTACCCTTGGTCCGGCATCCCTGATATCCTGGCCCACCTGCGCCCAATCGGGGTGTGCGGTGCCCGGTTTGCCGGGGGTTGCCCAGAACTCCTCGGGAAAGGTAAGGGAATAGGCCAGGAGGCCATAGCGAATCCCGCGCCTTTTTATGACAGCGAGCCTGCTTGCTGATGCCAGGTCAGCCCCTGCCCCGGCAAAGGCGAATCTGTTTTTTCGGCATTGCCTGATGGTATCCCTCAGGCCTTTTTCACCGTAATCCATGATATGGTTATTCGCCAGCGACAGGAGGTCAAATCCGGCCTTTTTGATGGCTTTGAGCGATTCCGCATCACCCCTGAAGGTGTATTCCTTGTCTTGGTAACGGACGCCCTTCATGGTAATAGGATATTCAAGGTTTGCAAATGCAACATCAGCAGAGGCAATGAGCCTCGAGAGGTTTTTATCCTGGAAGGGATGGTCATATCCCTTTTCCTGCAGAAGTAATTTTGCGCTCCCGGTGAGCATGATATCGCCTACAGCAAGCACCCGGTGTACTCGGAGCGCCTTCTCATCAGCTGTCTTGCTGCGAACACCGCCGAATAATGCTTCCGGATTCCAGACAAGAATTGTCAGTATTATGAAGATGGGCACTATGGGGACCATTGCCCGGGATTTTTTACAGGGCAGGAGAAGACCGTTCTTCTTTCTGTCAACCTCTTGATACACGGCGTTGTTTGCCTGCGCTCTTCTTTGAAGGGGGTTTATGTGAGCTGTACTCCATGTTCTCCGGGTTTATATATGTCCCCCGGTGAGTAATCCGGAAATCGAGGTGAGGACCTGTTGCACGCCCTGTCATGCCCACATAGCCGATGATCTCGCCCTTTCTTACCCTTTTTCCCATGAGGATATTCCGGGAAAAACGTGAGAGATGTCCATACTGCGAGATGTATCCATTTGCATGCATGATGCGGACGGTCTTTCCATAGCCCCCATCCCAACCGGAAAAATTCACCCTGCCTGGTCCTATGGCATACACCGGAGTCCCGGATGGGGCAGAGTAATCAATGCCCAGATGGGGTTGAGCCGAATTGGTAAAGGGATCTATCCTGGAGTAGCTGAATCCGGATGATACCCTCCGATAGGTGAGCGGCACCTTGAGGAAAGTGGCCTCATCGGCTTTTACTATGCGGCGCTGGTGTGCCTTCCTGGATAGGGCTGCTCTTTGAGGCTTAGTACCCTTCTTCTTGCCGGGGGCATGGAATTTTGTTGATGACAGGTCCTGATTATCGGCATCTGAAGACGTGCCTTGTTCCGTTGCTGTTAAGGTTTTTTTGTTCCATGGCGGCAGTTCCGGTAAAAGTACCAGGCCGCTTGCTAATAGCTCGTAAGGGGTCTGGGTGGTTGAGCGAACACTTTCAGGCAGGCCGCAGTTATAGGATGAGAATGTTTTCATTGTGTTGCCAGTACTTACTGAGGCAGTGGTTTTTGTTTGAGGAATAGATGCCTTGGCAGGCACCAGTTTATTCTTGTGCGGCTGATTCAGTTTTGCACCAGATTGTTTTTTTGGAGAGGATACGGTAGTCACTCTTTCCTGAATGAGACTGATAACCTTGCCGTTATACAGGACAACCTTTTTCCTGCTGGATGGCGAATAGTTAATCTCCTGAAGGGTTGTGCCATCCTGGCTGAAATAGAACTCAAGCTCGCTGCCCGGCCGCATCCTGGTAAGCTTGTAGACTCGGGATGCCTTTTTCGAGATGTACAGGGCATCTTTCCTTGATACCCCGGTCTTCACCAGGATGTCACAGAATACATCGCCTTGCTGAATTGCATATGCCTTCATGGGTTTTGCTAATGGGGCAGGGGGCAGTTTATGTGAAAGCTGTTCTTTTACCAGTCCGTTCCCGGTTGGCGAAGAAGTTATGCCGGTGCTGGCGTATAGTACGCAAGGTAGGAAGATTTGCCCCAGGAAACCTGCTATGCATGCAAATAAGAAGCTCCGCACGCAGAACAATTTTATGTCTTTGTTCATGGGATGGAACCTCCCCGTAGAAATTCCTGATAAATATATCAGGCTCAATAACATTAACAAGGGCTATACTATGGAGAGGAGAGAAATGCAAGTTCAGTTAATAACTAATAATATCATTAGGATATCTAGAATATATGCATTCTCATATTGGTAAGATTAAACCAAGTCGCTGCCGGCTGGTGGCAATTCGTTAGCAGGCTTGGTGAAGTCGCCTTTGCGCTTGTCTCTGTCGCGCTTCCGCTCCTGGCAGAGGAAAAGCAGTGCAGCGGCGTTGGCCTTTACATGGGCAAACAGGCTTTCCGGGCCTGTGTATTTGTTATGGTGCTCAAGATTATATTCAAGATCCTTGATGGCCTTGGCCAGGGCCGCCTCATGCATACTGTGCTTTTTCTGTACCAGGATCTTTTTGGCTTGTGCTTCAAATTCATCCATGTCAATCCTCCTTTGTTTTTGAATATCGGCAAGGTATGGCCCGGTCAGTTTTTAGGCAGAGTGTTCTTCTCCGTCTTTTCTATCTTCTCGATCTTCTCGGTCTTATCGTTCTTATCAGACTTGTCAACCTTCTCATCAACCGACCACTTGAATTCGGATACCTCGACCTTCTTCTTGGTTTCTATGCGCTTCACCTGTACCGGCTTGAGGATTATTTCATAGAGCTTGCCTTCGCCCGAGTAATTATCCAAGGCATCTTTTAAGGACTGATAGATCTCGATCTTCTGGCTGCCGAACATGGTGTCCTTTATAATTGCAAATTCTTTTGCTGATGCCGCGCTTGTGATGATAAGAACGGCCACGCAAAGCATGAATATTTTTCTCATAGCCTATCCCCCTTCATCCTATGTTTTTGTCCGGCATTTTCATAGATATGTCAATCGGAACATGGACATAATGGGTAAAGCCCGTTCTCTTTATCCCAGATCTTGCGGTTAAGAGGTGTAAAAAACTGATCCGTTCAAAATCTGGGTTTAATAAACATATGAGGTTATGCAGAGGTCTAATTTTTTTTAAAGCCTGATGCCCAGGGTCTCTTTATATTTTTCAAAACACATCCGTTCTACGGAAGAGAGCCTTTCAAAGGCCTTGGAAAAAGAGGTTGCAGAGCTTGCAAAGACCCCGTGGCCGTGGACAATGGCTGCATGGTCCGCCTGCATGGCCTGCGGCAATGTGTGTACGAGCCCGTGTCTGCCGGCGCCGACCTCGCCGGCCACCACGGGCACATGGCCGATGGTTCTCGTATGGCCGAACTGCAAGGGCCCGCCCGCCATGGACATGATCACCGAGAATCGGGGATGGCCGTGCAGGATCACCCTGTCGCCTGTGAGTTCATATATCTTAACATGGGCCCACAGCTCGGATGATGAAGTGATCTCGCACGTGGAGGAGCCATCCAGGGGCACACAGTCTATGCGTCCCGGGAGTTCGTCCAGGGAGGAACCCGTCTGGGAGATGTATATGAGCGCGTCTTTCCTGAATGAGATGTTGCCGAAAAAGGAATCCACCAGCCCTGCTGCTACGGTTGCCTTGCCTGTCTCATCCATGTTCTTGATGATGCCGGCTTCGTCTATGGGAGGGGTTACCGAAAGAGGGTTTGAGAAAGCAGGAGGTGCGAGCTGTAAAAGGAACCGCTGGCAGGCATCGATCTGCGGTACTGATGGTGGCGCATTTCCTTCAAGGCCTTGCAGGCCCAATAAAATGTCGGTAAAGAATTTGACAAAGCAGGCAAAACATATGGAGCTCACAACGACAAAGGCCTGCTCAAGTGACACTGTGCCTGTGGTAATGATACCCAGGTCTTTGACGATGCACCCCTTCCGGGAATTCAGGGCACAGGCAACGAGGCCCGGATCAAACGATTCGACCACCGGGATATCATGGATAAAGGTGAGGCTCTCGGTGTCCTTAGGGGAGATGAGGCCCGGGTTTGCCAGGGCCAGTTCGCTGATGATCGCCCACCTGAGTGGATCGGGTCTTGCTATGAGCAGGCTGTTAATAGCGAGATCATCGAATAGTGCCCTGACCTCTTCAGGTATCCTGTCGTTGTTGGTGTAAATCTCATCATCCAGGCCATAGAGCTGCGCATCGGCCGGGGAAGTTATGAGGCCGTGGTCCAGCAATTTCTTAAGATATTTGTTCACCTGATTCTGCATATGCCCAGGTCCTTCATGCGCATCTCGGTGAGTGTGCCGTCTTCGTTGCATCCACGAATCCGGTAGTATCTGGAAAGGGCCTCATCAAAGGCCGCCCTGCTGAGGGGAAGGATATCGATGCCCGGGCCGTTCGTGCCGGGCTCTTTATAGAACCGTTCCGGGAGCATGTCGTCCTTGCGGGTGAAACCCCTTAGGGTGTTGATATGGCGTTCAAGGGTATAGATATTGTCCCCGATCCGGAGCAGGTCCTGGGTGTCGTAGGCAAGCCCGGTTACCGCAGCGAATCCCTTTGCATATTCTTCAAGAGAGGCGCCCAGGCATGCAAACTTGCAGGCACCTATGGAATCGATGACTGCATTGAGGTCCTCTGCTATTTTGATGATCCTTGCCTTGCCGGAAAATGAGAAGCGGTCTGTGGCGACAGGTTTGCAAAGGATTTCGTGTGCGATGGGGTAGGCCCGCAGGTGGCATCCGCCACGACTTGATGTGCCATAGGCCAGCGCCATGCCATAGGCCCCCCTCGGGTCATAGGCCGGCAGCTCCAGGCCTTTGACGCTCATGGATTTCTCCGGAGCACCAAGCTCGCGGGCAAGCACGGCGGACCCCATTTTCAGGAGCCCTGAATCCTGTTGGGCGCCCAGTATGTCGCGCACCTTTTTCACGAGGCCCTCTCCGGTATAACGCTCGCCTTTTATTTCAGCCAGGCAGGCTAAGGTGGATGCCGCAGTTATGGTGTCCATGCCGGTCTCGTTGCAGATATGATTTGCTTCTATGATGGACCCGAGGTCGTCATTTTCGTTCAACGCGCCAAAGTGCGACAGGGTCTCGTACTCGGGTATCTCCCTGGCAGACTTCTGCTTGCAGGCAATGGGGCAGCCGTGGCAGGCATAGTGTTTCGGCTGTTCTCTTGATCGTATGGTCGGGCCGCTGAAGGCTTTGTAACCTTCAAAATAGGTCCTGCGGAAATTGGCCGTGGGCATCATATAACGCGATGCCATGAGGTCTACCAGGGCACTTGTGCCGTAGGTGCTGATCCCCGACCTTCCCATGATGGCAGGCGATGCATCAAAGAGCCGTAAGATGTCTTTGCGGGCAATTTCTTCTGCCTGAGGATCGTGGACTTCGGCATGTGCGCTGCCGCTACCTCGTACCGTAATGGCTCTGAGGTTTTTTGACGCCATGACCAGTCCTAACCCACCCCTGCCTGAGGCAAAACAGGAGTCCACCATGATGGAGGCATACTGGCAGCCCTTGAATGCTGCCTCCCCAACGGCTGCGGTTGAGCCCTTGAGCGGGTTTAATTGTTCGAACACGGATGACAAAGGTGTTCCGGCTGCCAAAGGGGCTTCTTCAAATCTTGCTGTCTCATCCTCGACAAATACTACGAGCTGCCTTTGGCTGTGTCCGGTTATATGGATGATGTCAATGCCCGCTTTCTTCATCTGCCAGGCGAGCCCGCCGCCCACGGAGCAGCTGCACACCGTGTTGGTAAGGGGAGAGAAGGCAGAGATCATCATGCGGCTCGCAGAAGGGATACGCGAACCTGTGAGTGCGCCGATGGCAAAAATGAGCGGGGCATCAGCATCACATGCTTTCAGTGATGGTGTATTATTAAGAAAATAGGCGCCTATGCCCCTACCGCCCAAGTATGTCCGAGCCACGTCAGGGTCGAGCCTTTCCCTGCGGGTACCCCTTGCGGTCATGTCGATAAAGAGGCAGACAAGTGAAAATTCCTTATGCATAGGTGCCTACTGTAATGCAATCTTCCCTCAAGCTCAACTTAGAATGAGCCATGGAATATAAGCATATAATCACGGATTGATATCCAGAAAAGGTACCCGTCCGACTTGCCGACATGAGTTGCCATGGCCTGGTAAGTGTGATAATGCTTGTAAGCTACTAGTAATAAGGAGGACAAATAACCATGATTAGCACAACGCATCTTCTCATCTTGCTGGTTATCGTACTTGTTATCTTTGGCGCCGGCAAACTGCCCGAGGTGGGAGCGGCCCTGGGGAAGGGGATCAAGAACTTCAAATCCGCTGTGGATGAAACCCCTTCGAGCAAGGAAGCGAAAGGCGATATCGAGGACAAGAATAAAGGGCAGAAGGCAGACTGACTCCTCCGGTTGGTTCATCCCACCCGAAGTATCTCTACGGCATCCCACAAGTCTGATCCGGCCAAGCACCGGTCCTTACCTATTCCTATCAGATTTCTTCCATTCGGCAAGCAGCAGCCAAAGGTATGTGCTTTTATATCTTTAGATCCTTCAGGCAATTCTAAAGGCTGCGGTTGTCGATGACGCGGACGGCCTTGCCCTGGGCCACCGGTATCCCGCCCGGCTCGCACAGGATGACATCGGGTGTAATGAGGATCTCGTCTCTCAGCTCCCTGGTGATTCTCTTCCTGAGCGAATCCAGTGTCTTGAAGTCATGGATGGACAGATTGGAGTCTATTTCCGCCCTGACGATCATATGGTCATTGTGCCCTTTGGATTCAAGGGTGATCTGGTAGTTCCTGCCTACTCCGGCGATACCGATGAGCACGGCCTCGACCTGCATGGGGAAGATGTTGACCCCCTTGAGGATAAGCATATCGTCGCTCCTGCCCGTTATCCTGGTTATCCTGGAGTGAGTCCTCCCGCAGGCACACGGGCCTTCAATGATAGAGGTGAGGTCCTTGGTGCGGTAGCGGATGATGGGCATGGACTCCCTCTGCAGCGTCGTGATCACCAGCTCGCCCATTTCGCCCGGGGCAACGCTCTCAAGCGTGTCGGGGTTGATGATCTCCACCAGATAGGCATCCTCCCAGATGTGCTGGCCGTTTTTTTCCGGGCATTCAAAGGCAACACCCGGGCCGTTCATCTCGGAAAGGCCGTATGAGTTGAATGCATCGATGCCGAAGAATTCCTCCACCTTCTTCCTGGTTGCCTCGGTATGGGGCTCTGCTCCCAGGAATGCGTATTTCAGTGCAGGGAATTCTTTTTTTGGATCTATTCCCATGGCCTCGATCTCGTCTGCCAGATGCAGTGCGTAGCTCGGGATTACATGGATGGCGCTCGTGCCGAAGTCCTTCATGAATTTGAGCTGGCGTTTGGTGTTGCCGGGCCCGGAGGGGATGGTGAGACAACCGATACGCTCTGCGCCGTAATGCAGGCCCAGGCCTCCCGTAAACAGCCCGTAACCGATCATGTTCTGGAATACATCATGCTTTCTCAGCCCGGCCATGAAGAGGCAACGTGCTACAAGCCCGGTCCAGCGCTCGATGTCCTTCATGGAGTGATAGACAACAGTCGGAGTCCCTGTTGTGCCTGATGATGAATGAAGACGGACCACCTTATCCAGTGAGGTGCAGACCATGCCGTATGGATACGCGGCACGCAGATCGTCCTTGGTGGTGAAAGGAAGCTTCCTGATGTCCGATAGATCGGATATGGTAAAGTCCTTGAGCCCAAGGGCTTTGTAGAAGGGCGACTTGGATGCTCGCTTCACGGTCTTTTTCAACTGTTTGAGCTGGAGTTCACCAAGCTGGTCTCTTGAGATGCATTCATTTTTTTTGTCCCAGTACATGAGGGTTCCCCTTTGCGTTTATCTTATTAATCCTGACCAAGAGCTACCATTAACGCATGCAGGCTGTCAAATGACTGCAGGGGACCATTGCACAACCTCAAAAATAATTTTGAGATGCAAACCAAAAATTGGCCTGTTCAAAACATGCGTCTCGGTTTCACCGAGACGCATGTTTTGAACAGGTAAGGTTTTTTCTTCCGACAACAAAGTGTTAGGAGGAGTTAGGGAGTATTTGTAGAACGTCAACCGTCCCAGCTACTAAGGGAGTATATACAAGAAACGCTGCCGTCTCCTTATCCATCAAGTATCCGGATCGTGGAATACGGCAGCGTTTACGTGCTATTTCGTAGCAGGTGCAGGTGCCTGGGGTGGGGCAGCAGGTGCTGCAGGGATCACCGCATTGTTGGCCGGTGCTTTTGAAGCCGGTGCGGCACCAGGCGCAACAGGCATTGTCTGGCCGACAGGGGCAGGCCTGGAAGTCATGACGCTCTTGGAGGGCCTATGGAGTGCGAAAAATCCTAAGGTGAACGAGGTGAGCATGAATACCACCACCAAGACGCGTGTGGCCTTATTCATGAAGTCTACCGGGCCGGAGCTGCCGAATAAGGCCTGGCCGCCGGCCCCTCCGAAAACCGCGCCGATGTCGGCGCCTTTGCCGGCCTGCAGAAGCACGGCCACTATCAGACAGATACATGCGAAAACGTGGATTGTTATGAGAAGTGCATACATTTTTTTACCCTCTATATCGAATTATTCTCTCGAACGAAGTCACATCGAGGCTTGCGCCCCCTACGAGTGCCCCGTCGATATCTGCTTGAGCCATGAGTACATCAATGTTGTCCGGCTTCACGCTCCCACCGTACAGGATGCGTATTGCGCCTGCAATCTCAGGGCCGAAAAGGTCTTTCACCTGTGAGCGTATGAATCCATGGACCTCCTGGGCGATCTCGGGTGTGGCCGTCTTTCCGGTGCCAATGGCCCAGACCGGCTCATAGGCGATCACCAGTTGTGCTGCCTGTGTGGTTGAGATATTCTTGAGACCGTTTTTCATCTGGTTACCGATCACGTCCAGTGTTTTGCCGGCCTCTCGTTCAACCAGGGTCTCGCCCACGCAGACAATAGGAGTGATTCCTGCCTTGAGGCAGGCATTCAGACGCTTGTTGACTGTCTCGTCGGTCTCTGAGAAATACTGCCTGCGTTCGGAATGACCGATAATGGCAAAACGTGCGCCTGTACTCTTGACCATGGGGGCGCTCACCTCGCCGGTAAAGGCACCCTGATCCTCCCAGAATATATTCTGTGCCCCCACAAACACAGGTGAACCCGCCAGTGCCTGGATAAGGGGATAGAGGTAAAGGTCCGGAGGGCAGACAAGGATTTCCCTGTCCGATACGTCCTTAACCTTTAGCGCCAGCTCTTTTGCAAAAAGAACCGCATCTTCCAGCGTCTTGAACATCTTCCAGTTGCCTGCAATGAGAGCTTTTCTCATAAGTTCTCCTACTTATCCAGAACAGCTACACCGGGAAGCACCCTGCCGCCGAGCATCTCGAGGAAGGCGCCGCCTGCCGTGGACACGAAGCTTACCTTGTCCGTGAGCCCACTCTTGTGGAGTGCAGCATCTGTATCACCACCGCCCACAATGGTCAAGCCCTTGGATAAGGCCATGTCCTTGGCGATAGCCAGCGTCCCTGCCGCAAATGCATTTATTTCGAACACACCCATGGGACCGTTCCAGACAATTGTTCCGCACCCGAAGAGGGCCTCGGAGAAAAGGGCTATACTTGCAGGCCCGAGGTCAAGCCCCATGAGGTTCTCCGGCATTTCCTGGATGGTCGCACATGATGTAGCCTGGCCTTCCTTGGGTTCGGCAGCGCAAAGTGCGTCCACCGGCAGGTAGAGTTTTACACCCCTGGCCTTGGCCTTTTCCAGAATGGACCGGGCTGTATCCAGGAGATCCTCTTCCACTATTGACTTGCCGATCCCCTGGCCCAGTGCCTTCACAAAGGTGAAGGCCATGCCGCCGCCGATAAGGATTTTATCCGCCTTGCCCAGGAGGTTTTCCACCAGTTCGAGCTTATCCGAGACCTTGGAGCCGCCCAACACGGCTGCAAATGGCCGCTGTGGAGACAAAAGGGCCTTGTTGATATATTCCACCTCTTTTAAAAGAAGGAAGCCGGCAGCCGTGTCTTTGATATATGCGCACACGCCCACGTTGGATGCATGCGCACGGTGCGCAGTAGCAAAGGCGTCATTTACAAAACAATCACCTAACGAGGCCAGTTCCTTGGCGAAATCGGGGTTGTTCTTTTCCTCTTCCAGATGGAAGCGCAGGTTTTCCAACAGGAGGACCTCGCCGGGCTTCAGGGAGTTCACCATGGACTTTACCGTGTCACCGATACAGTCAGGCGCCATGTTCACGCTGGTACCGAGCAGTTCGGAGAGCCTCCTGGCCACAGGGATGAGGCTTTTTTTCTTGTCCACCTTGCCCTTGGGCCTGCCCAGGTGTGACATGAGTATGACCTTCGCCCCCTGGCTGATGGCATACTGAATTGTGGAAAGGGCCCCTTTGATGCGGGCATCATCGGTGATGTTGATGTTTTCGTCGAGCGGCACATTAAAGTCAACCCTGATCAACACCCGTTTCTGCTTCAGGTCCAGGTCTTTAATGGACTTTATACCCATTTTATTTCCTCCTTATAGTATATGGCCTGCGCCATGGCGGCGCTTGATTGCATGAAAAAGAAATGATCCTTTATGGGAAAAATAACAGTATGTCAAGAATGACCCCTTTACAAACCATTAAACATCCCAGTACATACCACAAGAGGGCAATTTTGTCATGAACGAACATGAACAATTCCAGCCAGGTACCCATGATGAGTGCAATGAACGGGAATGACACTGAAATTTTAAGCGCCATCAGCGGCCGCTTCAGGAGGCTCATCACAGGGCTTCTGAAGGGTAATATCAAACGGGCCCGGGCACTTGCGGCACAGGTCCGCCGCGAAATACCTGCAGACGGCGAGCACGTCTCCTTTCAGAACCTCATTGAAGACCTGGCCCAGGGCCAGGCCGTGCGTAACGCGTTCATCAACCTCCCCTCTGCCTTTCCGGGTATCGGCACTATTATTTCATGGGCACTCATAAGCCTGGAGGATTTCTTTGTCCTGGACCAGAGCGTTACCCTTATTATGGCCCTTTACATACTTCATGGGCTGGATCCGGAAGATCATGAAGGCATGGAAGAATTTGCCATCAGCGTAATAGGCCGGGCATATGGGATTGAAACATCAGGCCCTGGGAATGACTCAAAGGCCTATGTTCAGAGATTCATTATAAAATTATTACCCGCACGATATGTAAACTTCGGGCTGGCAAGGTGGGTCAAGGTTTTCATGAAAAGGCTGCTTCCCTTCAGGAGAAAATCGCGGCTCATGCCCATCGGGTTTGGTATCGTAATGTCTGCATGGGACGCCTATGATACCATTGTAAAGGTTGGCCGATTCACGTTGCGCGAACTCCCGGGCAAGAGGCATCAGGGGGAAGTTGGATAGCCTCCTTAAGGGGAAACGTTTACAGACGGTAAATATCCTTGTCCCAGAGCTTGACCCAGTTTCTCTTGAGCACCTCGGTGGCAACCTTGATGTTGTCAACCTCCATGATCATGATGGGGTTGCTTGCCCTGCCGATATAGGGGTACATGGCAATGGCATTTATCTTGGCATCGCGCAGCGGTTTGAGTACGGCGTTCATGCCGCCCGGATGATCCGGCATCTCCACAGCCATTACATCTGACTCCTCGAATTCGACAGCCTCTGATAGGAAGGCGTTTTTTGCCTTTTTCGGGTCATCCACCACGATACAGATGGATGATACCTCTTTGGATTCCAGTCCCACCGAGATGGCCCGGATATTCACGCCGTGTTTGGCCAGGACGTCAGAGAGGTATGAGAGCTTTCCGGATACGTTTGCAGACTGGAGCCGAAATTGTTTGACAGGCATGATCTACTTCTCCTTCAAAAAATATTCATACCCGACCTTCAGGGCCTCGATATTCTTGTCCTTGAACTTGATCTTCGATTTGCCAAGTATGATGTCCATTTTGTCTATCATGGTGGAGAACTTTACCTGGTGGGTCCTGTTCACAAAGGCGCCCAGCATGATCATATTGCCATACTGCTCACCCACGGTCGACCGTCGCAAGATCGTTGACCGGGATCTCTACAAGCTCGATATCTCCCCTGCCCGGCCTGTCTGTGACGATGCTGGAGTTGATAATGATTTCCCCGCCCGATGCGCACTGATTCTGGAGCCTGATCAGCGACTCGTTGTCCATAACGACCAGATAATCGGGAGATGACGCCACAGGCGACGCGATCTCTTCATCCGAGATGGCAACGGTGCACGAGGCAATGCCGCCGCGCATCTCAGCGCCATAAGACGGGAGGTAGGTTACATGATGATCTTCAAGCATGGCCGTCCAGGCGAGGCACAGGCCGGAAAACAAGATTCCCTGTCCGCCTATGCCGCTCATGATGGTCTTCTTGAGCATATCAGCTATCCTTCTTCTTGGTAATGTCCTTGAAAACGCCCAGGGGGTATTGTTTTTCCATGATCTCTTCCAGATAGATGAAGGCTTCCTTGGGCGACACCTTCCAATTTGTCGGGCAGGGGGACAACACCTCTACCAGGGTATATCCCAAGCCCTCAATCTGTATCTCAAAGGCCCGTTTCAATGCCTTTTTCGTGGCCATGACCTTGGCCGGCGTGGCCACCGATGTCCGTACCACATATGCAGCACCTTCAAGCTGTGCAATGAGGTCTGTAATCTTCAAGGGGTATCCCTCCACCTTTGACCGCCTGCCATAAGGTGATGTACTGGTCTTCTGGCCGATCATGGTGGTAGGGGCCATCTGGCCGCCGGTCATGCCGTAGACTGCGTTGTTCACGAATATGCTGGTGATCACCTCGCCCCGGTTGGCTGCATGGATTGTCTCTGCAGTGCCGATGGCGGCCATGTCGCCGTCGCCCTGGTAGGTGAAGACGATACGGTCGGGCAGGGCCCTCTTGAACCCTGTTGCAATGGCGCAGCCCCTGCCGTGGGCCGACTCGCAGGTGTCGATGTCGAAATAGTTGTATGCCAGCACCGCGCATCCTGCGGGCGGGACGCATATGATCCTGCCGCTCATGTCCATCTCGTCGATGAGTTCCGCCACGAGCCTGTGGATTATGGAATGCCCACACCCCGGGCAGTAGTGGAAGGGGGTGGGTTTCAGGCATTTGGGTCTGGTGAAAACCTTTTTCATTACAGCTCCCTCTGCAGCCAGTGCCTCTCTATGATCCGGGAGATCTCCTGGGGTGCCGCTACGACGCCGCCGGGCCTGCCGTAAAATTCGCAGTCCACCTTGCCCTGGGTGGCAAGGCGCACATCGTCGATCATCTGGCCGGTGCTCATTTCAAAGACTAAGAAAAGCTTGGCCTGCTTGGCGAGGTTGGCAAGGGCCTCATCCGGGAAGGGCCACAGCGTGATGGGCCTGATGAGCCCTACCTTCAGACCATTGTCCCTGACGCGCTTTACAGCCCCCTTGGCGATCCTGGCAGCCGTGCCATAGGCAACGACGATGAGCTTGGCGTCTTCTGTCATGTACTCCTCGTGCAGGGGGAGGTCCTTTCTCATGAGGTCGTACTTGCGCTTGAGCTTCCAGTTGTGCTCTTCCATGGCCCTTGGGTCCAGGATCAGTGATTTAACGATGCGTGAGGGTCTTCCAGAGGCGCCGTCAAGGATGTAATCCTTGGGAGGAAGCTCTATTTCTTTCCTTTTGTGCATGACAATGGGCTCCATGATCTGGCCCATCATGCCGTCGCCTAGGATCATGACCGGGGAACGGTACATGTCTGCGATGTCAAAGGACTTCATGGTGAGGTCATAGAGCTCCTGGACCGTTCCGGGTGCATAGACCGGCATGCGGTAGTCGCCGTGTCCGCCTCCCCGTGTGGCCTGGTAGTAGTCACCCTGGCTGGGGGCTATGTTGCCAAGACCCGGGCCGCCGCGGTTGATATTGACGATGACCGCAGGAAGTTCAAGGGCGGCAAGGAAGGAGAGCCCTTCCTGTTTGAGGCTGATGCCGGGCGATGACGAACTGGTCATTGCACGTGCTCCGCTTGCCGCTGCACCGAGCACCATGTTGATGGATGCGATCTCGCTTTCTCCCTGGAGAAATACACCGCCCACCTCTTCCATACGTCTGGACATATATTCGGGGATCTCGTTCTGCGGGGTTATGGGGTAGCCGAAGTAACACAAGCATCCTGCCTGGACAGCAGCCTCGGCAATGGCATCCGTGCCCTTCATCAGTACCTTTTCGGCGTTATCCACGGTATACCTCGATAGCGACTTCCGGGCACATTACTGCGCACAGAGAACATCCCTTGCAGGTTTCAACGATGAACTCTGCAGGATGGTAGCCTCTGTGATTGAAGATTTCAGCTATGCGGATTGCCTTTTCAGGACATACGGTGATGCACAGCTCACAACTCTTACAGAGTCCCTGGTCGATGGTAATTTTTCCCTTTGCTGCCATAGCCTTTCAATTACTCTTCTTTTCGGGATTCGCGATTATTAGCATCAAAAAGCTGCGGTGTACAGTAAAGATTTTCTTGCCTTAGGCGCTCATGTTCTCCCCCTTGAAATTTTACAAAGTGACCCTATAAATAATTCTGAAAAATCATAACCTACTGATTTTGGGAGGTGAAAAACATGATAACCATAGCAAGACCAGATTGGAGATGGGACCCGTGGCGTGAAATTGATCGAGTGCAGCGGGATGCGAGCAGCATCTTTACCCTTCCGAGGCGCCGGCCTGAAGCCGCGTATCCGCCCATGAACATTCATACGGGTGAAGAAGACGTCATCATCACTGCCGAGATCCCGGGAATCGATCCGGCCGACATCGATCTTACCGTAACCGGCGACACGCTTACCATCAGGGGGACAAGGAAGGCACAGGAATCAAAGCAGGGTGAAACCTGGCACCGCAGGGAGCGTGGAGCAGGGAACTTTTACCGGACCGTACAGCTTCCTTACAATGTAGACGGCAATAAGGTCCAGGCTGACTATGTAAATGGCGTGCTCAAGATAGAGCTCCCCCGGGCTGAGGCTGATAAGCCCAGGAAGATCAGTGTAACGACTGGAAAGTAAATAAGGAGGTGATCATTTATGGCAGATACGAGTAAGGCGCTTAATCCCGAAAAGGCGCAGGTGCAAGAAACGCCTGTAGCCGAGAGGACCAAGGACCGCAGCACATACATACCGGAGGTGGACATCCTTGAGGATGCCAATAACCTTTATATTTATGCAGACATGCCCGGTGCCGACGATAAGGGGGTGAATATCACCCTGGAGAACGACGTACTGACTATCGAAGCCCAGGTAGGCGATTTGAAGTTTGACAAACACAATGTCACCTACTCTGAATATGGTATCGGCGACTACTACAGGGCCTTCACCCTGAACGAGGCCTTTGAGAGGGACAAGATTGAGGCAAAGATGAAAAACGGTGTGCTCAGCATCGTGCTGCCCAAGGCAGAGGCGGTCAAGACCAGAAATATTCCTATCAAGGTAGGATAAAATTAAGGAGAAGGAGGTGAAAAACCATGAGATATCTGACTCCGTTTCGGTGGGGACAAAAGGGTGTTCCTGTCAACAGGGAACCGGAAGGCAATCCGCTGAATGTTTTCCAGAGGGAGATGAACAGGCTTTTTGACGACTTTTTCAAGGGCACCGGCATAAAGCCGTGGGCCAAGAGATGGAATCTCTGGGGGCCTTTACCCCGCAGGTGAACATGACCGAGGATGAGAAATCCATCCAGGTCAGTGCCGAACTGCCCGGGCTTGACGAGAAGGATCTTGAGATCAGCCTGAGCAAGGACTCCCTGACCATCAAAGGGGAGAAGAAGGAGGAGAACGAGCTCAAGGATAAAGAGTCGTACTATCTTGAGCGCTCCTTCGGGACCTTTACCAGGGTCTTGCCCATCCCCAAGGATGTGAATACGGAAAAGGCACGAGGCCTCTTTCAAGAAGGGTGTGCTCACCATAACCCTTCCCAAGCTCGAGAGGGAAAAGCAGGCTCAGAAGAAGATCAGGATCAAGGCCGACTGAAATAAAGCCTTATAGGACTTGCGGTGATAGGGGAGGCCATGTACAGCCTCCCCCACTCCTTTAGATTTTCATTTATCAGCTGATTCAGGCCGTTGCACAACCTAAAATATTTTTGAGATGCAAACCAAAAATTGGCCTGTTCAAAACACTCATCTCGGTGAAGCCGAGATGAGTGTTTTGAACAGGTAAGGTTTTTTCCTCACTCAACAAAATGTTTGGAGGGTTCAGCACAGGCTGATATTAAGTTTGTGCAAGGGTCTTTTCAATTCTGTGCAACAGTAGGCACAAAGGTGCCCTGCGGGATCCTGTCCGGCTTGCTCCTGGCCTTTGCCAGGGCTTCCAATTCCAGCGCCTTGGCATTCTTTTCATAAAATATACTCGGCTCATAGGTCCATCCGTCAGCAAGCCTCTGTTGCTCTCTCTTGATGCTGGCATGTACATATATCCCTAACAACGGGGCAATGATCCTGGTTTTCCATCCGAATTCTTTGTAGATATCACGCAATAGTGAACCCATCATGTCATGCATCCGGTGATCATCCCTGTACCATCTCTTCATGGCCCATACTGCTGCGGCATAGGTGGTCTTCAGATACTTTATCTCCCATGCCATGCGCTTGCGTATGCATGGGTCAGGATTGTTCTTATACCTTTTCCAGCCGCCCAGCATGGTGCGTATCATCCTGGCAAGGCTGGGGCCGTTCTTTTCGAAGTCACGCAGGAATGCACTGCGCAGGTAGCCGGTTTCCCTGCCGTCCCTGATATGCTCATGGCGGTAATTAAAACGGTACTGCCCGTGATTGTCGGCAGCCGGACGCTCGTCCTCATTTAAAATGGTTCCATCCTTTTTGTGCTGTTCGTATAAAGGCGTGCCGGGAACAGGGGTATAGAGCATGAACTGGTGGAAGACCGTGTCGTGGCTTATGGCATAGTCTATGGCCTGCTCAATAGTATCAGGGGTATGATTCTCCAGGCCGATAATGGTTGATCCCAGCACGCGGATGCCATGGGACTGCAGCTCCTGCACGAGTTCTTTTGTTTCGACCCCGCTGAGTTTTGCATAAGTGCTCTCTTCGCCTTCCAGTCCCATCCAGGCCCACGATATGCCCAGGCGCATCAATTGCTCCATGGTGTATGATTTGAGCACCCTGGCGGAGGAAAAAACGAACAAGGCCCATGATTTGTTGTTTTCCTTCATCAGTTCCAGGAGCCTAAGTGTCCTGTTCCGGTGAAGAAGGAAGTTCTCATCCATCACGAAAAAGGCGCTGATTTTAAGTTTTGCCTCGATGTCGCACATGACTCTGAAGAGCTCATCCCCAGTTTCATAGAAATTAATGGACTTGCCCTTGCCCCCAAAGAGGGCGGAGGTGGAGCAGAAATTACACCCTATGGGACACCCTACTGAAGGTATGAGCATTGCCGCGGTGTTTACCGGCTTGTCGGGAGTGCTGATTCCCAGGATGCGGGTGCCGTAGCCGGAATAGACGTAGGGGTGCTTTATGGGGGCATTTTCATCGACGCCCAGGAATTTTCTGAACCAGCGAACCCCTTCACCCTTGCAGACATGGTCAACATCAATAGTATTCTTGAGATCCGGCAGGTTGGCAATATGTCCGCCCACGACAATGGTTGCCTTGGGCAGGTATGTACGGATCAGTTCGCACATCTTTTTCACCTTGCCCACATTGGGTATGATGGCGCTGATACCGACAATGTCATACGAATTATCCTTTAGTTCGTCTGTAAAGCGCTCCAGGCTCGGAAAGTCCAGGAGCGTGCACGGTGCATCGATGTTTTCCTTCAGGAGCATCAAACCGAATGAACGGTGAAACATGCGCAGAGAAAAAGGCCCCTGCTCTCGCGTGACCTGGTTATGATAGAGCTCCATTGGGTTGATCTTCCTGCTTCCATATTCATCGTCTTGTGCATAAGGTCCAAAAACGCTTGCTAATAATATGTTGGCTCGCGATCCGAGCGGATGTACCGGGCTTGTTGTTTCCATTTTTGTTCTCCCTTTGGGCTCAATGTTAAGGGGTATATCGACTAGATCAAGGACATTAACAATCTAATTATTTGAATTCACATTTGAATTACATTACCTTTGCAAATGATTTACAGAAGGCGTCATGCATGAAAATTACAACGGAGTCAAATGGGGTTAATGCAAAGCAAATTACAAGTTGGATAGTATTGACAGGCCCCATTGTTGAGAGAGGAAAAAACCTTTCCTGTTCAAATCATGCATCTCGGCTTCACTTCGAGATGCATGATTTGAACAGGCCAATTTTTGGTTTGTATCTCAGAAACTAGGTGATATTGAGGCATGATCCCATCTTGATACTGTAGGCCCCACCCCTGGTGACGATGAGGTGGTCGTGCAGGCTGATGCCAACCTGCGAACAGATGTCCGTGAGCGCTCGGGTAAGGAGCATGTCCTGCTCGGAAGCGTGAAGGGTCCCCGACGGGTGGTTATGCACCAGGATCAGGGCAGTGGCATTGTGAGAGATGGCCTCCTTGAGGACCTCTCTCGGGTAGACATGTGCCGCATCCACAGTGCCCTCTGCCATGACCTTCGAATGCACAAGCCTGCCTGCTGCATTCAGGCAAAGCACCATGAATTGCTCTTTCGTGCCGCCCCCGATCTCGGCCCTCACATATTCAGCCACATCCTCAGGTCCGGTGATAACAGGTGAATCATCTCTTGAGGGTTCCATATAGCGACTCATGCAGGCCCTGAAAAGCCCGAAGAGTGTTGATGCATGCTCACCTATGCCATCGATCTCTTCCAGACTTTCATAAGGGGCGTCGAGCACGGCCTGGAAGGTCCCGAACCTTATAAGGAGGAACTTGGCAAGCGGCTTGGTGTCTCTGCGTGGTATTGCATAGCCGAGCAGCAGTTCCAAAAGCTCATGATCTGAGAATGCCTTTCTTCCCGACTTTCTCAGGCGTCCTTTCAGCCGGAGCCTGTGGCCTGCATTAAGGTCCTTCTGGCCCCCCATTCCTTTAGCTCTCATACGTATCCTCCCTGCTGCACTGTGTTGCATAGAAGGACCACGGCAGGATCTCGCCGGCATCCCTTTGCCTCAGTGCATAATAATCAGGGTTGAGCTGCCATTGCTTCAGGAGGCGCTGCCAGTTGGCCGGATCATGCTTTGCCATTTCCTTGATAAGCCCCAGGAGCTTTCTGTCACCCCGGGCGAAAAGGGCCTGGAGAAAGGCCCACTTGGGCCCTTCAAACGCAACCGAGATGTTGCTCTCGCCCTTGAGACCTTTCACGATCCTCTTGATGCGGATCTTGGCATCGCCTTGCTCGACCATGGCATGGCGCTCGAAGGGCGTGTGGGGCTTGGGTACAAAGGTATTGATGCTGACACTCACCGTACCGATCTTCTTATTGCCCCTTGAGACGTGGATGAACGTCTGGCGGATGCGCTTTATAAGGTCAATGGTCTCGTCGAGGTGAGCAAGGGTTTCTCCCGGTAATCCCACCATGAAGTAGAGTTTTATGTCCCGTATTCCCGATGCCACCAGCACCCTGACATCATCGAAGATGGTGGCGTTGGTGATATGCTTGCCCATGGCAAACCGCAGATCCTGCGAGCCTGTCTCCGGCGCCAGGGTTACACCCTTGACCTCTGAAATGGCCAGGGCCTCTATAAGATCATTGCTGATCATGCCCGGCCTGAGTGAGGGCGGGGCCACCTTGAGCCCTCGATTCTGTATCTCTTTAAAGATCTCAGCAGCCCCGGGGTGGTTGTTGAGCGAGGTGCTCACCAGGCCGAGTTTGTTACGGTGTCGTGCCGCCTCGGCGAAGATGGGGACCAGCCTTTCCATGGGCGCGCTGCGGTAGGGGGCATAGATCTCCCGGGCGCTGCAGAACTTGCAGGAAAAGGGGCATCCCCGCGCAATCTCCACAAGATACATGTCGCCGAATGCCGTATCCTTCGTGATGATGCTGGTGCAGGCCGGGTTATCCAACTCGGTCTTAAAGGAGAGTTGCGGTCTTTGGCCCTCGAATCCTGCAATGGCCGGTCCTTCATAGACAGGCCGGGTTCGCGACGGGATATATACCCCCGGCACCAGGTTCATTCTATCAAGAAATTCCTCATATCCGGCGCTTGCGGCATAGGCTATGTCAAGAAGGGCAGGAAAGGGCTCGCCGTCACCCAGGAAACAGATATCAAAGGCATCCGCAACGGGTTCGGGATTTGAGGTAATGGCCGCACCTCCTGCCATTACAATGGGCTTGCCTCCCCGGTCACCAGCGGCCACAGGTATGTTGTTGGCCTGAAGGATCTTTACGGCCTCGATGAAATCCAGCTCATAGGAGATGGAAAAGGCGATGACATGAAAATCGCTTAGAGATCTGTCCGATTCCACTGAGCGCGCTCTGTCCGTAAAGAACCGCTCGCAGAGAATTCCGGGCTGGTCATTGAACAGGCGGTACATGTGCTGAAGTCCGAGGTTCGACATGCCCACCCAGTACGTGTTCGGGTAGACAAAGGCGATGTTCAGCTTACCGCCGGGGTCCTTGCGTACTGAGCCTGTCTCATTCCACATCGATACTTAGACTCTTGATCTTCCTGTGCAGATTGCTCCGCTCAACGCCGATCAGATCGGCGGTCTTGGATATGTTGTTCCCGCATTGCATAAGCTTGCGTTCGATGAAGATCTTCTCGAACTCGGAGCGTGCATCTTTGAACTCTACCAGATCCAGGATCTTGTCCAGTTCGGAAGCGGGTTTAGATCCGAGCTGCATAATGTCATCGGCCGTTATGGTGTTTCCAGGCGTCATGATGACAAGGCGTTCGATGATGTTCTTGAGTTCGCGCACATTGCCCGGCCAGTCATGCTGCATGAGTTTCCTGATGGCGCTGTCGGTCATGTTCTTCTTACCCCCCTTTAAGGGGGAGAAGAGCTGGAGAAAATGATCAACCAGTTCCGGGATGTCATCCCTGCGGTCAATGAGGCGCGGTACGTTAATGGGTATGACATTGAGCCGGTAATAAAGGTCCTGCCGGAAGCGGCCCTCCGCGATCTCCTGCTCAAGGTTCTTGTTGGTGGCCGTGAGCACGCGCACATCCACCTGGATGGTCTGGGCGCCACCGACCCGCTCGAAACGCTGCTCCTGGAGGATGCGTAAAATCTTGGCCTGGGTGGCCAGGCTCATGTCACCGATCTCATCCAAGAAAAGTGTACCGTTGTGGGCCAGGTCGAACTTACCGCGCTTTCGCTCGGCGGCCCCGGTAAAGGCACCCTTCTCATGACCGAAGAGCTCGCTTTCAATGAGTTCTTCCGGGATGGCGGCGCAGTTCACCTCAACAAAGGGAAAGCTTGACCTGTTGCTGTTCTTGTGGACCCTGCGCGCCACCAGCTCTTTGCCCGTTCCGTTCTCTCCAAGGATGAGGACCCAGGCATCGGTGGGAGAACAGCGGTCGATCTGGGCTTTCAGTTTTAAGATGGCAGGCGACGAGCCGATGATCTCATCATCCTTCTCGGTCTTCTTCTTCAAGAGGGCATTCTCTTCCTCCAGTGCCCGCAAATGGATAGTGTTGTTCAGCGTGATGATGATCTTGTTGAGGTCGAGCGGCTTCTCTATGAAATCCAACGCACCGAGCCGTGTGGCCCGGATGGCGGTCTCGATGGAACCGTGGCCTGTCATGATGATGACCGGAATTCTGAATCCGGCATTCTTCATCTCCTCCAAAATCTGGAGACCGTCCTTGCCCGGCATCCAGATGTCCAACAGGATGAGGTCCACGTCCTGTTTCTCGATGATCTTGAGGGCGTCCTCGCCGGATGCAGCAAGAATGGTATTGTATCCTTCGTCTTCCAGCCCACCCTTCAGTGAGAGCCTGATATTTTCTTCATCGTCTACAATAAGTATGGTGTGCTTCATTCTTTACCCCTTAACCGGCAGCTCTATGCTGAAGATGGTGCCTTTCGGCTCGTTGTCTTTGACTCGAATAAACCCGTTATGGTCCGAAATGATCCTGTTCACGATAACCAGTCCCAGTCCCGTGCCGCCCTTCTTGGTGGAGAAGTACGGCTCAAACATCCGCTCCTTTACGTTCTTGGGGATACCGGGGCCTGTGTCAATAATATCCAGCTTTGCAATGTGCACATCCTCGTCATAGCCGGTCCTGATCGTAATCTTCTTTACAGGGCTGTCGCTCTCCAGGATGGCGGTAGTGGCATTTTCCAAGAGGTTGGTTACGGCCCTGTTCATCTGGGAGCTGTCGATGTCCATTTTGGGCATGCCTTCATCCAGATCGAGAACAAACTCCAAGGCCTGATGGGCCTGCCGGTAAAGCGCCACGGCATCAGTGACCACCTTGTTGAAATCCTCCGGTCTCGGCATGGACGAGGGCATCCTGGCAAAGGCGGAAAATTCATTCACCAGGCGCTTCATCACATCCACCTCGTTGATAATGACCCTTGTGCACTCGTCAAATACCTCCGAATCGTCTCCGAGCTTGTCCAGGTATCTGCGCCTGAGTCTCTGGGCCGAGAGCTGTATGGGGGTGAGCGGGTTTTTCACCTCGTGGGCGATCCTGCGGGCCACCTCGCGCCATGCAGCCATACGCTGCATCCTCTGGAGCTGGGTAAGGTCATCGAAAAAAAGGACCATACCGATACGTTCGAAATTATCCCCATGAAGGACAGAGGCCTGACCGAGGAGCGTCAGCCACTTCCCGTCCAGGGACAGGGTAAGCTGTTTCTGGATGGAGGATGTCCTTGAACTATTAAGTCCTGAGACCAGGTCAGTGAAGATGGGCAGATATTCACCCGAGAGAACTTCTTCAATCCCTTTTCCCATGGTCTTTTCTGAAGTGAGTCCGAGCATGGACTCTGCCGAGGGATTGATCCACACAATCTGGTCATCCTTATTGATGGTGATCACCCCTGCGGATATGGTTTTGAGCACGGTCTGGATATACCGGTTTCTCATGGAGATTTCATTGTATGCGGTTTCAAGATTTTTGCGTGAGTCCTTGAGGTCATCCACCATGATATTGAAATCGTCCACCAGGATCCCCAGTTCATCGTTGGCCTTCATATCGATCTTGAAGCCCAGGTCGCCCTTGGAGATTTTCTGGGTGCCTTCCACGAGCTTCTCGATGGGATTGAGAAGGCCCTTGGCGATATTCAATGCGAACCAGACGGCAGAGAAGATTACAAGAAGGGTCACCGATGTCAGCAGGATGATGTAATTCGTCTTGATGGGGCCTTTCAGCCTGAGACTCTGGGAATAATCCTTGAATGAACCCTTGATGAGACTGATTTTTGCCGAGAGGCTCTCAGGGACATAGTAGTCAGCAACAAGGACACCCACAATATCCTTCGGGTTGAAGGACGACTGGATGGGTACAATACCCTCGATGATGTCCGCCTTGCCTTTACGCACAATCTGCGACATTCCCTTGCCCTGCATGGCGGACCTGACAATGCCGGATTCGGGTCTCGGCATGGCCTCGGCCTGGATGCCGGGCGAGATGATCTTCGCCAGCTCCTCGCCCTGGGCTGAAAAGACCACCACCGAAGACAGCCGGAACAGGGCCATCTTCTCTTCCAGCAGTGCCTTGAGGATATTAAGGTTGTCTTCTTTGAGTAACCTGCGCTCGGTGATCTCCTTGGATATAGAGGCGGCGTAATGGATGGAATTTTCAGAGGCTTCATTATAATAGATGTTGGCCACAGTCATGGATTCTTCAATAGCGGTTTCCACCTCGCGTAGAAAGCCATCCTTCCATGCTCCGGTTGAGGAAGACCACACTGGTAAAGAACAGCAATGCAGAGGGTATGGTTGTCAGCGTTACAAAGGCTACTACAAGTTTGGTCCTGAGCCTGGTGCCAAGGACCCCCCTCCTGCGTTCGAGCATGAGCTTCACAATATTGCGGATTACCAGGAAAACCACCAGGATAAGCAGCACTACATTAAGGCTGATTACAGTGAACACAACTGCATTTGAAGATGGTACGAGCCCCAGGGTGCTCAGGTTCGTCTTTGCAATGCTCATGAGGATCATCACGATAATGATGCCGCCGACAATGATCATCTCCTTGGTCTTCTTAGACATGTATTTATCCCTGCCCCTGTTGGCATAGGCCCAAGTGGATCTGTTTCGCAAGACGAATGTGCAAGGTATGGTTTGCCTTTACCGCAATGATCCGGGCTTCAAGCGGCGAACCCAGAGTCCACAGATCCCCCAATATGTCCAGAACCTTGTGGCGGACGAATTCGTCGGGAAAACGCAGGCCTTCAGGATTGATGATGCGGTCATGGTCAACCACTACGGCGTTGTGCAGGCCGCCGCCCTGCGCCAGGCCTGCAGCGCGCATCATCTCTACGTCCTTAAGCCTTCCGAAGGTTCGGGCAGGGGCGATCTGATTTGCATAATCCTCACCAAGGTAGCTGAACCGTTGAAGCCCTATGGCAGGATCTGGAAAATCGATCTCATAGGACAGGCTGAACGGTCCCGGCATGGCCTCGATGCAGGCATTTCCATCTTCCAAACGGATCGGTGAAGCAAGTACAATGGGGTCACATGAAGGGCCTAATGACTCGATACCCGACTCTTCCAGGAGCCGGAAAAAGGGCAGGGCCGAACCATCCATGGCAGGCATTTCATCGCCTGACACGTAGATATCACAGTCCGTGATACGATGACCATACAAGGCTGACATGAGGTGCTCTATGGTGGAGATGGACACATCATCATCACCAAGGGTGGTGTTCAACCTGGTGTTGATGATATTCATGGGTGTGGCGGGAATCCTCCTCCCGTCTTTGATGAACACAATCCCTTCTGAATTCCCTTTGAGCCTTAGCGTGATTGCAGTCCCCTTGTGGAGCCCTGTACCCTCGATTATAAGTTCTTTGCGGATAGTTCTGCGATTCATGGCAGGACATAGATTATGTAAGGTGCTCCCATTAGTCAAATCCTAATACTTCACCCGCATTTGACAGGGCTTGATAAAATGCTTTATAGAGCAATACCATGTTTGAACTCAGCTTCCCGCACATACTCCTTCTCCTTGCCATTGCCTTGGTTGTCATCGGTCCGAAGAAACTGCCCGATATAGCAAAGACCCTGGGCAAGATGTTCGGTGAATTCCAGCGGGCTGCAGACGATCTCAAGCGCGAGATAAAGACCGCATCCGACATCAAGACAGGCAACGATCCCCAGCAGAAGCCCGCCGAAGAGAAGGCCCCTGAACCTGCAGCAACCCCTGAGGAGGATGCCGCGGCCCCTGACACCAAGACCCCGCCCGAGAAGAACTCTTAAAGATTCTTTAAACGAGGAACCACACGTGGAAGAAGAGAAACTGCCGGTAACCGATCATCTCGAAGAGCTCAGAGGCAGGATCATCAAGTGCTTCGTCGCGATTATCGTGGGGTTTCTCCTTTCATTTACGTTCTCCCAGCAGCTCTTTGATTTTCTGACGTATCCCCTGGTCAAGGCTATGCCCGAAGGGGGAAAGCTTATTTACACCTCGCTGCAGGAGGCCTTTGTCACCTATATGAAGATCGCGTTTTTCGCAGGGCTCTTCATGGCAGTTCCGGTGATCTTCTACCAGATCTGGAAATTTGTGATTCCGGGCCTGTATGAGAAGGAGCGCACCTATATAGTGCCCTTTATGATTATGGCATGCGTCTTTTTTATCCTGGGGGCATCCTTTGCCTTTTTTGTAGCCTTCCCCTTTGCATTCAGGTTCTTCCTCAGTTTCGCGAATGATCGTATCCAGGCCCTGCCCTCCATGAAGGAATACCTGAGCCTCTGCATGAGCCTGATCATAGCGTTCGGCATCACCTTCGAGCTGCCGGTGGTCATGTTCTTCCTTGCCAAGATGGGGATCGTGGACCATGCCAAGCTGAAGAAATTCCGGAAATACGCATTCCTCATAATTTCCACCGCTGCAGCCTTCCTTACCCCGCCTGATATCTTGAGCATGATATTGCTCATCATCCCTTTGTATTTCCTCTACGAGATCAGTATCCTGGTAGTCTACTTCACCAGGAAAAAGAAGGCGGCCCCTGAAGAGGCGGCAGGCTGACACAATCATTTGAATGAAAACAGTATCATCACAAAAGTGCTAACACCTTGCCTGTAAACTTGATCTGGGTATACATTAGGATGCACATATGAAAAGTGCGTTTACCTATGGGTTTTCTTCTTTTGCTGCCATTGTGTTTTCTTTTCTCTCAATCTTTATACCATCATCTTCCGGCGGCCAGGATCAAGTGCCCGTGAAGGATCGTTTCGCTGGCGCCCAATATCACCAGGGAGATCTATGACCTGGGTGCCCAGAGCCTGCTTATCGGCGTTACCAGCTACTCTCCGGTAAAAGCCGGCGCCGGCAAGCAGCTGGTGGGCTCGCCTGCGCGCATAAATATCGAGAAGACCTATTCGTTAAGGCCGCAGCTCGTGCTGGCAAGCACGGACTGCAACAGCAAGTCTGATGTTGAAACGTTGAAAAAGCTGGGATGCAAGGTTCATGTCTTCAATGGATGCGAGAGCTTCGCATGCATGTGTCTGGCCTTTAAAGAGCTCGGTGCCATGGTGGGGAGGTCTCAGCGGGCCGAGGATATAATCGCAGAGGTTAGGGTACAGATGAACGACATCCAGGCAAAGATCCATGGCCGTAAAAGTCTGAAGGTGTTCTGGCAGCTTGGTGATAACCCGCTTGTAACAGCAAGCGGTGCTACCTTTTCAGGCGAGATGCTCCGCAGGGCAGGGTGCGTCAACATCTTTGGGGATGCACCCATACCCTATCCACGGGTAAATGCGGAAGAGGTCATCAAGCGAAACCCCGATGTCATTGTGGTGGTAAGCCAGATGGGATCTGGTTCCACCGGGTCTGCTTGGGGCCGATTCGGTGTAATCAGTGCGGTAAGCAGGAAACGGGTCTATGATCTCCCGGCAGATATGGTCTGCCAACCCACACCGGTAATGTACCTCAAGGGGTATAAAGCGGTAGTGGCCATGCTTTACCCCGGAATTTTATGAACAGGGTTACCTCTTTTCTTATCCTGGTTTTTCTGCTGGCATGTGCGATTTTACTCTCAGTTTTCATGGGAGGCTCTGAGCTGCCGGCAGCTGCAGTCATCGATGCGCTGATCCACCCGGGGTCTTCCGGCACCGCTCATACCCTCATCTGGGAACTGCGCATCCCGCGTATCATAAGGGCGCTCGTGGTGGGCGCAGGTCTTGCTGGATGCGGGGTGGCATTTCAGGCCGTGCTCAGAAATCCGTTGGCTGAGCCCTTTACATTGGGGGTATCTGCGGGCGGGGCCCTCGGGGCTACCATTGCCATAACCCTGGGGCTTTCAGGTCTGTCCATGGTGGGGCTGTGCTTTGCAGGTTGCCTCATGAGCATTACCGCGGTGATCTTCATGTCCACCCTGAAGGATTTTTCCACCACGACCATCATATTAAGCGGTGTGGTCCTGAGCTTCCTTCTCTCCTCGGTAGTAATGTTCATCTTCACCATAGCCACTGCACGGGAGGTCCATACATCCATCCTCTGGATCATGGGCAGCCTCAGCTCTACCGATACCGTCTCAACGCCCGTGATCATCCTGATCGTGGTTCCCCTGATCCTTCTGCTCAGCTTCTTGACAAGGGACATGAACCTCATCTCGCTTGGAGACGAAAAGGCTCACCTCTTAGGCTTTTCTCCAGGCATGCTCAAGACTGTGCTGCTCGGGGTCGCTTCGTTGATCACCGGGGTCTGTGTGGCCATATCCGGTATCATAGGTTTCGTGGGGCTCATCATCCCCCATGCCATGCGCCGG
This sequence comes from uncultured delta proteobacterium, assembly GCA_963785235.1. GTDB lineage: Bacteria > Desulfobacterota > Desulfomonilia > UBA1062 > UBA1062 > MWEI01. The sequence continues at coordinate 154,073 of CAWAUM010000001.1, forward strand.
GCTGTAGGGGCAGACCATCAGGTGCTTTTTTCTGCATCCATGCTCGCAGGGTCTACCTTCCTGCTGTTGTGTGACACGCTCTCCCAGGTCATTATCAGGCCCTATGAGCTGCCTGTGGGGGTAATTACCGGGATCGCAGGCGGCGTCTTCTTTCTGGCATACCTGCTCAAGGCGTCTCCCCCGGAGGTTATCTAGATGACAGGGCTCAGGGTGGAAAACCTGAGTGCCGGGTATCAGGACCACCCGGTGGTAGACGGGGTCTCCTTTGCTGCCGATCCCGGGGGGCATCTTCGGACTTATCGGGCCCAACGGGAGCGGCAAGACTACCCTGTTCAAGTGCATCTATGGCCTCATGAAACCCTGGCAGGGGAATATTTTCCTGGGTGATGAAAACCTTTTCACAATGCCCAGGAAGAAGCTTGCCCAGAAGGCCGCCTTCATCCCCCAGATCCACTCGCTGTCCTTCCCCTATACCGTGGAGGAATATGTGCTCATGGGAAGATACCCCCACCGGGGCAGGATGATGCCCTTCACCCCGGCAGACCGGCAGAATCGTTGAAGATACGCTTACCCTGCTCGACCTCACCGGGGTCAGGTCACAGCGTATCCAGCGGCTCTCGGGAGGAGAGATGCAGCGGGTGTTCCTTGCATGCGGCCTCGCCCAGAAGCCCGAGATCCTCCTCATGGATGAACCCACCACGCACCTGGACATCGGCCACCAGATAAGGCTGCTGGACCTGGTAACAGGGCTCTCCGGCAACTACGGGCTCACCGTGCTCGTAACCCTGCACGACCTCAACCTGGCCAGCCTCTACTGCACATCCATCGCACTCATGGACCATGGCCGCATCCACGCCCAGGGGAGTCCGGAAGAGGTTCTTACTGCAGAGAATATCGAACATGTATACCGGGCCCGTGTGAAAGTAGGGGAAGACCCGGTATTGCTGAAGCCGCATATATTTTTTGTGCCGGGACAGGAATTGTAGGATCTCACATTTCATTCAATGCCTTTGAACATTCTTTTCAATGGATCATGGTTTTCTCAGGTCCGGGCCAGTGCATTCTTGAGCGGCTATTCAGTTAATCGTACGCAATATTAATAGGTTATCTAGCATTATTCATTCTGTCCGAACAATTGGCACGGTTAGTGCTCAATACATAATCATTAAGCAATCATGAAGGAGGGCAGTGACAATGAAAAAGACAATCCAGACAATAATCGTAGCAATGTTCGTGGTGATGATTACCGGTACCTTTGCCTTTGCAGCAGCAGCGACTTCCGGCGGCAACAGCTTCCCCTACTTCCACCTCGGCTGTCTGATCATGGGCGGGCTCACCATCATCTCTTTGAAGTATCGCTATGAGAGGATGTACTTAAGCGAGGCAGTGGGATCTTTCGCACTGTATGCAGTGCTCGTAGCCCTGTTCACCGCACCGGTCATCGAGGCAGTGAAAGGCCTGGTCAGCTGAGCAGGTCATATATAGGTAAGGTTTTCAAGCCCTGAAAGTCTTTAATGCCGGGAACTGCAGGGCTAAAAAAGGAGAGGAGGTAAGAGCCATGAAAAGGGTTGGAAAAGACAAGCTCAATAACAAGAATCTCAACCATATCATCCTTATGAGTGCGTGGAGCTTCACCCTGGTTATCTCCTCATTCCTGTTCCTGTTTGTCGGACGGTGGATCGATATCCGATTCAATACCGAGCCGGCATTCATGCTTGGTTTGTTTGTATTGGCAATATCGTTGTGCATCGGGAGAATATATATGGATTTCACCAAGACACGAGATCAGATCAGTTCAAGGGTAAGGCATCATCAGGCATAGGTAATTGATTGAAACAAGCGTAAAAAGAACCCTGAATCATCGCACACCAAAAATAACGGGCCGGGGAAATATCCGGCCCGTTATTTTTTATTAGTAGTTTCGAAAAGATATTTCGATCTCATCAATTTCGAGATGCAAACCAAAAATTAGCCTGTTCAAATCATGCATATCGGTGAAGCCGATATGCATGATTTGAACAGGTCAGGTTTTTTCTCTCGTAACGAAGTATTTTGGGATTATGCATGAGCCGCGTTTTATCAGCTCGACATGCAAAAGGTTAAGTCTGGAGGGTCTTTTTGTTAAATGGGCAGGAGGTTCAGCAGGATCCGTAGACTGTTTACCGGTCCGCCTCCAGCAGGCTCATCACCTTGAAAAGGATGATGTGTGCAGGTGAAGGCTTTACGAGATAGAGGTTTGCCCCTGAATCATAGGCGAGCTTCTTGTTTTCCTGTGTTGAGTCTGTGGTGAGCATGATAATGGGGAGATCCCTGTACAGGGGGTCCTGCCTTACTGAAGTGATGAATTCGATGCCGTCCATGTTGGGCATGTTCAGGTCTGAGATGATGAGCTTGATCTCCGGGTTCTGTGAGAGTTTTTCCAGTGCGTCGAAACCGTCCGAGGCCTCGATGCATCTTAGATTCTTTGTCTTGAGGGTATGTGTGAGAAATTTCCTCACTGTACTTGAGTCATCAACAATCAGGACCGTTTCCATGAACGATAACCTCCGCCTATTCCTTCTTATACCCCAGAGCCCCGGGGAAATGTACAAGCTTGAAAGCCCTTGAAATATTGTGCAAAGATTCCGAGTGGCCGATGAAGAGATAACCGCCATGGTTCAGGCTGTCATAGAGCTGAGAAACAAACCTCTTCCTGGCTGAGTCATCGAAGTAGATGAGAACGTTTCTGCAGAAAATGACGTCAAACCCCTTCATGATCTGTACCCGCTTGACATCATTGAGGTTGAGGTACTGGAGATCCACCAGGCCGTGAACATCCTCAATGAGTCGGTATGAGCTCCCTTCCTGAATGAAAAATGTCTGCTTCACCTCAGGCGGTACCGAGCGCAGTGCGTAGTCACTGTACATGGCAGCCTTGGCCGAGCGCAGTGCCTTTTCACTGATGTCACTGGCAACGATCTTTATGTCCCAGTTGGGACACCGGTTATTCAAGACCTCCTTGATCACGATGCCCATGGTGTAGGGTTCCTCACCCGTAGAACAACCGGCAGACCAGAGGCGGAGCTGGGGGTCTTGCTGCTTATCTTTGCGGGCGATGATATCGGGAAGCACCTTTTCCTGGAACGCCTGGATCTGTGGCGGGCTCCGGAAGAAGCTTGTCTCGTTGGTGGTCACCGAGTCAAACAACGCCATCAGTTCACGTGCTGCCTGGGGATCATATCTGAGCAGGTAATAGTATTTATCATAATTGGCAAGGTTGTTGGCCTTCAATCGCGTGGCGAGCCTGGTCTCAAGCTGGCCCTTTTTGGTGTCGGCAAAGTAGATGCCGGACTGTTCATAGATAAAGTCGCGTAACAGGATGAAGGTCTCGTCAGTCATTTTTGGGCAGGTGCCCCCTGAGCTCTCATCCATTGGCCTTCTCCGCCGTGGTGGGATCCATGACCATGTCGATATAATTCTTCACCTGGTCGCCGATTGACTCCATCTCAAAGGTTATACGTTCTATGTCAAGGTCATCAACGGCATAGCCTCTTTCTTTGAGGACATTCCAGGCCTCTTCATCGGTCAGGATAAAGGACATCCGGTCGCCCCCGCAGGATAGCTCCTTGGCCTTTGCCAGGAGGTTCGACATGGAGATGAGCGCAACCATATCCCGGTGCGTAGCCTGGGACGGCTGATGATGCCAGAGTATGACATCCCCGAGGTAGGCGGGCAGGTTCCATTTCTGGGCCAGGTAATAACCGACCTCCATATGGTTTGTCCCGCATAACTCCATCTCCGTCTCGTACATGGGCCTGTCCTTTTCAATGGACAGGTTATAGGCTGCAACGAATTCGTCATGGAAGTACTGGTCGAGGACGATCTTGCCGATATCGTGCAGGAGACCGGCTACGAACTCCCTGCCCAGGGACCTCATGCCAAGCTTCTTGTCTATATATCTTGCAATAAGACCCGTGGCGACACTGTGATCCCAGAAACTCTCCCTGATGGAGACCTCTTTTGCGCGGTGGGACTTGAGTGCGGAAAAGACCGAAAGCGAGGTGGTAATGTTGATGATCTCGGCCAGCCCCAGAAAAATAATGGCATGGTGCAGGGTCTCTACCTTCCGGTCACCCCTGCGGTAGAAGGTGGAATTGGCCATCTTCAGCACCTTTGCGGCCAGAGGGGGATCTTTGTGGATGGACTCGGCAATGCTTTGGATCGACACGTCCGCTTGGTGGGCAAGGCTCAAGACCTCAAGAGCTACAGAGGGTAGAGTAGGGAGATCGTCTATATTATTGATTCGCGTCGAGTATATGGGCCTGCATCTTTAGAAGCTCACCCCCTGAAGCCTGTCAATGGCATCAACGATGGCGCGGGCCACATCCGGGTTCGGATCGTCAATATACTCTTCCAGTTCTGCAGCAAGTGCCTCTTCGTCCCACCCGGCAATGGTTTTTATTGCGGAGATCTTCAAAAAGTCCGACCCGCAGGTTAAGAGATCGAGGAGTTTTGTCTTGGCAGAAGCGTCTTTGAAGCTACCCAGCGCCTCAATGGCATGGGATGCAGCCCACATGTCATCACCGTCAATGGCGGCATGAAGGTTTTCTTTGAGTTCTTCGACCTTTTTCATCCCTATGATATCGAGCGCAGCGTACCTGATCTGCTCATGTGTATCAGCGAGCAGGGATTTGAGCATATCCGTGGTGATCGGCAGGTCCTTATCCCTGATGACCTTTACCGCCTCTGCCCTTACCTCCCAGTTTTCATCCTGCAACAGTTTTTCGGAAACCTGGTGGAGGCAGGGACTTTCCATGTGCTCAAGACCCCTTAATCCCGTGATGCGTTTGCCCTGATCGGAAGTTGAGGCCATATGCATGAATACCTCATGGGCACGCCCGGTCCCGATCATGACCACGGAAATCAGTGCCGTTTCACGCACATCGGGATATTTATGACTTAAGTATGGCTCCATTACACTGATATCATCCGGATCGCCGTTTCTCGCAAGGGCCAGGAGTGATGACGAGATGACATGGCCATCAGAATCCATGAGGAGCCTTCGGAACGTATCACATAAAGATGCCCCCCCGATGGATGCCAAGGCATCGGTCATGGCACGTTTTACATAGCCCTGGGCTGTAAAGATCCTCTCGCATATCCGCGTGGCACCTTCATCCTTACCTATTCCTGCCAGGACGTTCGCAGCGAGGATTTTCAGTTTGTCTTCGGCATCGAGAAGTTTCACCATAGCCTCTACGTCTCCGATCCGGCACAGGGCATCAGTGACTATTCCGAACTTCTCAGGGTGGGTGTCCGGGTCTGTGTTGCGGGCGAGCTCTACCATTGCCTGCACGCTGGCCTCATCGCCGATGCGGGGTAGTACCATGAGCATCTCGCTGAGCAGCTCTTCCTCAACATCGTTCAGATGCATATCGATGATGGTCTTGATGATGTGTGCGTCTTTATCCGGCAGTGAGGCGATTTCGTCAGGGGAGAGGATCTTCAGCAGGGCCTTGACGATCTCGGTTTCAATATATGCATTTGCGGTTTCGAGCATGGCGATCAGGGCGTTCACACACTGTTTGGGTTTTATCTTGCCGATTGTTTCCAGCAGTGCGGATACGGTGAGCTCGTCAAGACTCCACCTTTCGAGCTGTTCAAGGAGAAAACCAGCCGTATTCTCATGGGGTATCTGAGACAGGGCCTCTATGGCGGAGAAGCGGATCCATTCCTCGTCTTCGATCAGAGGCTTTATATATTCAAAGGCCTTTGGGTCTCCAAGGAGGCCAAGAGAAACTATTGCGGCATTGCGTATATTGGGATTCGGATCGGCGAGCCCTCCGATGAGCACGTCCACGCTCTCGGGGTTGCCGATGGTGCCTAAAATATCGAGCACAAAGAGCCTGATATCAGGATTTTCATCAACTGCAAGCCTGTGCATGACATCAATACCGTCATCACCGACCTTCCTGAGGATGTCGATAGCGGCATTACGCAAGCCCGGATCAATAATGCCCACCAGTGGGGCCACTTTCTCAACCGTGTTTCTGCCGCCCAATAACATGAGCGCACTTTGTGAGGCGTCCCTGACCCCTCCATTTGTATCCTTGAGCAACTCTACGAGACGTCCGATGGTAGCGGGTTCATCGCCGGACTCACTGAGCATGGTGGCTGCCATGCGACGGTCAGAAGAGTCATCCGACTTCATGAGTGCGTCTATTGTGGAATAATTCATAATGCCCTCAACATCCTAAAAAAAAATAATTTAATCCTGCAATTGACTCCGATAGTATGTAATTTACCCATTCATTTTGCGCTGTACTGGACAAATGCCACTTCTTGTATAGGATAATCCATAAGATCATCCGAGAGCATCAAGGTAATCTCGGTCTGTGAGTAGACACTCGCTGCTGCAAGAAGTCTCCTGTATATGATGCTCCTGATATCGAAGAGCTTGCTCTGAATGGAGGTAATCACGGAAGGGTCCACCTTGAGGCTCACCTGTGCAACGAGTACACCTGATTTCTTCGGCATGTTGGTTGAGTAGAAGACCATAAACGGATCAAGGACCATTCCATCAGGCCCAAAGGGGGACACCTTTTGGGGTTGGACTGCTTTTGCAACATTTTTTGCAACATCATCTTTTGCAACTTCATCGTGCCCATGGAAAAAGAAGAACCCTATGACGCTCAGCAGCACCAGAAGTGCAGCAGCACCGGAGCAGGCCATCAGGAGCAGGCGTTTATTTATAGCCGGCTTCTTCCCCGGCTCCTGGTCGGGCTTTGGCTCCTGTGCGCCGGCTTGCGCCTGTGGTTCTCCGGTTTCCAGAGAAATGCCGTCTTTGTCAAGTTCGGCCTTGCCGGCATCCTGGAACAGAATGCCTTCTTTATCGAGGTCCGCCTTTCTCCCAGGTTCGTTTTCCACGTTTCACCTACTTGTTGAATATCTGATTGATCTTCTGGCCCAGGGTCTCCGCGGTAAAGGGTTTGACAATATAATTGCTCACACCGGATTTCACGGCCTCGATGATGTTCTCCTGCTGGGCCTCGGCTGTTACCATCAGAAATGGGATGTGCTTCAGCGCGTCATCGGAGCGGACCGCCTTGAGCAGTTCCAGGCCGGTCATTTTCGGCATGTTCCAGTCCGAAACCACCAGGTCGATCTTCTCCCTCTGGAGCGCCTCAAGGGCGGTTGATCCGTCGTCGGCCTCGGTAATATTTACAAAATTAAGTTGCCTCAGGATGTTCTTCACAATCCTGCGCATGGTTGAAAAGTCGTCCACGATGAGGATCTTCATGTTCTTATCTGTTGTCATAGATACCTCCGGTACAAGCACCGTTTACGTTCTCATCGAATATTTTGCTGCAAATCTTTTTTACACATTGATCTCTTTCAGGATCTTTTGCATCTTTGAGCGCAGCCTGAGGATTGCCTTTGTGTGTATCTGGGAAACCCGCGACTCGGTAAATTTGAGGACATGACCGATCTCCTTCATGGTCAGCTCGTCGTAGTAATACAGGGAGATCACCATGCGTTCCTTTTCCGGCAGCGACTGGATGGCCTTTGCTACCATGGTGCTGACCTCGGCATAGCGGATTTTATGCGACGGCCAGTCTTTGTCGTCCTGGATAATGAATTCAAGCAGGTTCCGCTTGGACAGGTCGGAATCGTCCTCGCCGAGGTCGTCCAGGCTGAGCAGGGATACGGATGCAGTGTCGGACAGGAGCCGGTGGAAGGTATCCATGTCGACATTCATCTCTCGTGCCACTTCATCATCGCTGGCCGGCCTGCCAAGACTGTATTCGAGCCTTGCATAGGCGTCTTCCACCTTGCGGGCCTTCTGCCTCACAGACCGTGGGACCCAGTCCATGGAGCGGAGCTCATCAAGGATGGCGCCCCTTATCCTGAATTCCGCATAGGTCTTGAACTTGATCTGTTTGCCGGCGTCAAATTTCTCGATGGCATCGATCAACCCAATGACACCCGCATTTATCAGATCGTTCAGGTCGATATGGGGAGGCAACCGTATGGCAATACGGCTTGCAATGTACTTAATCAACGGCGCGAACTCGTTGATTATCTTGCCCCGCACCTTCGGGTTGAGCTTCTGTTCCTCAGTAAGTTCCGTGTAGACGATATCCTGCATGGCCTGTTCCTTTCGCTTGATTCAAGAGCATTTTTCTAAAGAAGAACTGAAGGTTTCCGCTGGTGTTCGAAAGAGAGGTTTCCTCGAGCCTTCCCGCGATCCGGGAAAGTCTCTTGGTGGCCTCGCTTTGTGGGAAAAGGCCCACAAAAGCCTTCTGTGCCTTGATGCATTCAGGAATGTTTCTGTCATGCGGAATGGAGCCTAAGATCTCCAATGCCACATCCCCTAAGAATCTCTCACATACCATAGACAATTTTTCCGACACTTGTTCCCCCTCAGACTTTGAATTCACATTGTTGACAATAAGGTCGAATCGCTTGATGCCGTATTGCCTGCGCAATACCTTGATAAGGGCATAAGCATCCGTTATTGACGTGGGTTCCGGGGTCGCCACCACAATAATCCTCTGGGAGGCTGCGTTGAAGTACATGACGTTCTTGGATATCCCTGCCCCGGTATCTACGATCATGTAGTCAAGGGCACCCTCGAAATGGTCGAGTGAATCCATGATGCTTATCTGCTGCTCGGTATTCAGGTCAGAGAGTTCCTGGATTCCCGACGATGCGGGAATGATCTTGATCCCGCTGGGCCCTTCAATCACGATTTCATCAAGGGAGCACTGTCCGTCCAGTACATTCTTGATGGTGAGCTTAGGGGCAAGGCCCAGCATTACATCCACATTGGCCAGGCCGAGGTCGGCATCCAGCACGAGCACCTTTTTTCCGCGTGCAGCGAGCAGGATGGCTATGTTCACCACGATGCTCGTCTTTCCAACCCCGCCTTTTCCCGATGTTACGGACAGGACTGTTGGGGAGATGGCTGTAGTTTCTTTGAATATTCTTCTTAAGGTATGGGCTTGATCCTTCATTATGCATCTCCAAGCGTGCATGCTATTATCTTGTTTGTGTCGGCCGGCTCAATGTCCTCGGGGACCCGCTGCCCGTTGGTTATATGGGAGATGGGCAAACGGTGGATCAGATTGTGTGAAAGAACGCTGCCTTTTACGTGGGCCTCATCGAATTTGGTGAAGATCATGCGGTCCACTTTCAGGGGGGAGAATGATTTGGTGATAGTGTCCATCTCCTGGTCGCGGGTAGCTACCGGCATGAGGAGAAACCTGCAGGCCTTGATGCCGTCAAAATATCCGACTAACTGACGTGCATACTCGCTACAGAAGGGTGAGCGGCCGACGGTGTCAACGAGGATAAGGTCGGTGGAGCTCAACTGATTCAGTGCGATCTTGAGGTCGGATGGGGTCGTTACGGAAAAGAACGGGATATTCAAAATTTTGGCATAAATGCGGCTCTGATCTATGGCGCCTATCCTATAACTGTCCAGTGTGATGAGTGCCACCCGCTTGGCCTCAGAGAATACGGCCCTGGCGGCAATCTTGGCAATTGTCGTGGTCTTGCCGACGCCGGTGGTGCCCAGGAATATCCAGATACGGTCATCCGTGGGCCCTTCTACGCGGATCAGCTTTGAAAGGAGGCCTTTGACCTCATCTTCGGTGGTCTCAGGCCCAAGCTTTGTGATGATGAGGTCTGCAAGGTTCTCGCGGACGCCCTTTTTCATGAGCTTCTCCCGCATGGGGCTCTGTGGGACCACATTGCTCTGGTTCATGAGCTGCTTGAGCATCTTTTTCAGCTCAATAATCTCATCACCCATATGATTAGGGGTCTGCATAATAGGTGAGGCATGGTTGGGAGCAACCGGTTTTCCCGGGTAAGCCTTATATGCCTGCGTTTTATTTATAAGGCTGTCTCCGTCATAGTCAACAGCGGCAACCACTTCAATTACTGGTTTGCTCATGAGGCCATAACCGCTTTCCTTGATCTCGCGGGTTGAGATAATGACCGCATTGGCACCAAGCTCGGTCTTGATCTGCGAGAGCGCGTCCTTCATGGAGGCAGCCATATAGGTTTTAATTTGCATCGATCCTCACCAATCCCAGATTTTTAATAGTCACATCAGGCGGTATCTCATTGTGGGAGAGAACAACCAGGTCAGGCATATACCGTTCTGAAAGCCGTTTCACATATGCCCTGCTGATGGGCGATGTGAGCAGGATCGGTACGAGCCCTTGTTTCCCCACGTTGTTTACCTCCTTGTTCAACGTCATCAGTATCTTCTGCGATTTCTCAGGATCTAATGCAAGATACGAACCATGTTCCGTATGCTGGATGGAGCTTGAGATCATGCCGTCTATATTGGGGTCCAGAGCCAGTACGCTGATGGTGTTACCCAGGATGTAGGGTACGCTGATGGTCCGCATGAGGGCTTGTCTGACATACTCTGTCAAAATATCGGGGTCCTTGGATATATGTCCGAAGTCCGCCAGTGTCTCCAGGATGGTCAGGATGTTCTTCACAGAGACCTTCTCTTTGAGGAGGTTCCGGAGCACCCTGAGAACGATTCCGGCGGGCATGGTGCCTGGAATGAGGTCTTCGATCACCTTGGGGTGGGTTCTTGATACCGAGTCCAGGATGGACTGCAGCTCCTGCCTTCCCAGCAGGTCATGGGCATTGCCCTTGATGGCCTCGGTCAGATGGGTAGCCACCACCGTGGCCGCATCGACTACCGTGAGCCCGGCCACCTGGGCGCGCTCGCTGTCGGCCTTTTTAATCCAGAGGCCGGGCAGTCCGAAGGCAGGTTCTTTGACGGGTATGCCCGGGATGTCGATATCCACCTTCTCGGGATTCAGGACCATAAGCCTGTCGGCAATGGCCTCAGCCTTGGCTATCTCAATACCCTTGAGCATCAGCCGGTATTCGTTGGGTTTGAGCTCGAGATTGTCCCGCACATGGATGGGGGGGACTACGACCCCAAGTTCGCCTGCAACGGTCTTGCGCATGGATTTGATACGCGCAAGCAGCTCCCCGCCCTGGGAGGTGTCCACCAGGGATATGAGGCCATATCCCACCTCGAACTCGATGAGATCCAGGGGAAGCAGTGCCTCGGCCGATACCTCTTCGCCTTGAGGCGCAGGAATCTCTTCCGGTTCCTTTTCTTCAGCCTTGAACCTGAGGCTTACCCACCCGATTCCGCCCATGACGGAGGCCATGGTAAGGAAGGCCATGTGGGGCATGCCCGGGACCAGCCCGAAGATGAAGATGATTCCTGCAGAAGTGAGGAGTGCCATGGGTTGGAAGGCAAGCTGCTCGGAGATCTGCTTGCCTACCGATTTATCTGCTCCGGATTGGGTTACCACGATACCGGCGGCCGATGAGATGATGAGCGCTGGGATCTGGGCAACCAGTCCGTCTCCGATAGTCAGCAGGGTATAGGTCTTAAGTGCGTCCTGAAATGGCATGCCGTTCTGCATCATGCCTATGATGATGCCACCTATAATATTGATGAATACGATGACAATGCCTGCAATGGCGTCGCCGCGGACGAACTTGGTGGCGCCGTCCATGGCCCCGTAGAATTCGGCTTCCCGGGCAATGCGGTCCCTGCGCTGCCGGGCCTCGTTCTCGGTTATCATTCCTGCATTGAGGTCAGCGTCAATGGCCATCTGTTTGCCGGGCATGGCATCCAGGGTGAACCGGGCCGTGACTTCGCCGATGCGGGTGGCGCCTTTGGTGATGACCACAAAATTTATAAGGACGAAAATTGAAAAGACGACGATTCCCACTACATAGCTGCCACCCACCACGAACTGGCCGAAGGTATGGATAACGCGGCCTGCGGCCAGTTCACCCTCGAAGCCATGCAGGAGGATGATCCGGGTTGATGCGATGTTCAGCGCCAGCCTGAAAAGGGTCACGAGAAGCAGCAATGAGGGGAACACGGAGAAATTCAGCGGGCTTGTGGTGTACATGCTCATCATGAGTATGATGATGCCCAGCGTTATGCTGAAGGTGAGCAGGATATCCAGCATGAAGGTAGGCAGCGGCATCAAGACGATTGCAAGAACCGCAAGGACGCCGACTGCCATGAAAATGTCGCTGGAAATAGTTTCCGGTAACTTGATGGGAAGACTCTGTGCTGCCATTTATCTGACCCCTGCCTTCAGGCGGTAAACATATGCCAGGATTTCGGCCACCGCCTTGTAAAGTGTTTCCGGGATGGTTTCCCCGATATCCACGGATTTATGGAGCGCCTGGGCCAGCGGCTTGTTCTCGATTATGGGGACCGATGCCTTTCTCGCCACTTCCTTTATCTTTTGCGCCACCGTTCCTGCACCTTTGGCAATCACCGTGGGTGCGATCATCTTGCCGCGATCATATTGCAGGGCTACTGCCAGGTGCGTGGGGTTGGTTATGACCACATCCGCCTTGGGCACATCCCGCATCATTCGTCTCCTGGCCATGTGGATCTGAATGGAGCGTATCCTGCTCTTGATGAGGGGATTTCCGTCGGCCTGCTTGTACTCATCCTTGATCTCCTGTTTCGTCATCATAAGATCCTGGGTGTGCTGCCACTTCTGGAATGTGTAATCAGCGGCCGCAATAATGATAAAGATCCACAACACATCCCACAGGAGGCGTATCGCTGAACGAAAAATAGTCAATACTATGACGCTTACATCGGCCCCTATGAGAGGGGGGTAGACAGGGAGTTCGCGCATGATGGCCCGGTATGAAACCCAGCAGATGATTGTCATGATTACCAGTGTCTTGACGAGCTGTTCCAGGCTCCTCATGGACATGAATTTATTCTTGAATCCGGTTATGGGATTGAGCTTGGAGAACTTCGGGGTGAGGGCCTCGGAGCTGAAGAGGAAGCCGACCTGCATGATATTTGACGCTAAGCCGATAACGAGGAAGAGCAAAAGCAGGGGCATTACTATCATTGCGAGCTCAAAGACACCGTGTCTTACAATGGCAATGACGCTCAAGTTTGACCCGTCCCACATGGAAAGCTCAGAGATGTATGTTCTGACGACAACCATAAGTTTGGATGCAATAGCCGGAATATAAAAATAAAATGCCAAGATTGTCGCAAGAAAGAGCATGGATGTGGATACCTCGATGCTCTTGCAGACCTGTCCCTTCTCGCGGGACTCATCGATACGCTTACTGGTAGGTTGTTCGGTTCGCTCTTGACCGTTCTCATTTTCTTTGGCCATGGGATGGTGGAATGCGAAAAACATACCAGGTTAGGAAATCCGACCGGAATTGGTTCTGCGAGGGGGGAGGTATTGATGACAGGCATGGCTAATTCTATGGTAATCTTGATTTGTAAAGTGCTATGCGATAGTGTGATATGAGCAACAATGTGGCGGCCATTCTTTTGTGCTTTTAAAACAGGCTATTCACCACGAATGGCGGAGCTTTATTTAATACGCAATTTAATAAGCAGGGGGTTAATCGGATATGCAGTTCATTGACCTGAATTACCAGCAGAAGTTGATCCATGGGAAGATCATGGAGAACATCACGACTGTTCTCGCACACGGACAGTACATCATGGGCCCCGAGATCAGAGAGCTTGAGAAGAAACTCGGTGAATTTGTGGGCACAAAGCATGCAGTTTCATGTGCGTCGGGCACGGATGCCCTTCTCATGGCCCTTATGGCGTATGGTGTCGGGCCCGGTGATGCCATTTTCACAACGCCGTTCACCTTTGTTGCAACGGCAGAGGTCATTTCTCTGCTGGGGGCAACACCCATATTCGTGGATATCGAGCCGGATACCTTCAACATCGATCCTGAAAGGCTTGAAGAAGCAATAGCAGCACTTGAGGAGCGCAACCCCAAGAGACATCCATTGCCTGACGGGTTTGAAAAGCTTGAGCCAAAAGGGATCATTGCCGTGGACCTTTTTGGTCAGAGCGCAGACTACAGGCGCATCAATGACCTGGCCGGAAACAAGGGTATGTTTGTCATAGAGGACGCGGCGCAGTCTTTTGGAGCCGAGTATAATGGCGCCAGGGCATGCTCCCTGGCTGATATTGCAGCCACCTCATTTTTCCCGGCAAAACCCCTGGGATGCTATGGAGACGGTGGAATGGTCTTCACCAATAATGACGAACTCGCTTCCCGGCTTGATTCCATCCGGGTTCATGGCAAGGGATCAGACAAGTATGATAACATCCGCATAGGGATCAACGGCAGGTGCGACACCCTGCAGGCAGCTATCCTGCTGGCCAAGTTCGAGATCTTCGCAGGAGAGATCGAGCTCAGGCAGAAGGTGGCACTGCGGTATAACCAGTTGCTCGGCGTTTCGGAGAAGCTCACGTGCCCAACAGTCAAGCCGGGTAACAAGAGCGCATGGGCCCAGTATTCAGTTCTCTGCAAGAACAGGGATGTCATCCTCGATGCACTCAGGAATGCCAAGATCCCGAGTGCCATCTATTATCCGAAGCCCCTGCATGTCCAGGGGGCATATAAATATTTAGGCTACAGCTCAGGTGATTTCTCTGTATCCGAAAAAACTGCTGAGGCCATCTTCTCGCTGCCGATGCACCCTTATCTTGCAGATGAAGACCAGGAGAGAATCTCTCAAGTTATCCTCAAATCCATTAAATAGACAGGTTGCCGCATCTATTGGCAGGGGGAAGATGAAGTGCATGATTCACAGAAGAATGTAACGGTCGCTGTAATCGGATCCGGATACTGGGGTAAGAACCTGGTGCGGAATTATGCCGAGCTTGGAGCGCTCTATGGTGTCTGTGACAGCAGCGATTCTGCGCTGGATTCATTCAGACAGAAGTATCCACAGGTGAAATACACCACGAATTTCTTGGATCTTCTCAATGATGATGCCTTGAAAGGCATCGTTATTGCCACGCCGGCGGAAACACACTTTTCCCTTGCGCGGGAAGCGCTTTTATCCGGCAAGGATGTCTTTGTGGAGAAGCCCTTATCGCTCAATGTAGATGAGGCCGAAGAGCTCAAAGAGATCGCCGAGAAGAAATCGCTCATCCTCATGGTCGGGCATCTGCTCCAGTATCACAGCGCCTTTATCAAATTGAAGGAACTTATAAGGGATGGCCAGCTGGGCAGGATTCATTACATCTATTCCAACCGGCTCAGCTTCGGCAAGATCCGCAGGGAAGAGGATATCCTGTGGAGCTTTGCCCCGCACGACATCTCCATGATACTCACCCTTGCCCAGGAAGAGCCGGAAAGTGTCATGGCAACAGGCGGCAACTATCTCCACAAGAAGATAGCCGATGTCACCACCACCCACCTGGAATTTGCCAGCGGGCTCAAGGCGCATGTATTCGTCTCGTGGCTCCACCCCTTCAAGGAGCAGATGCTGGTCGTTGTGGGTGAGAAGAACATGGCGGTCTTCAGGGACACGGTGCCGTGGGGTGAAAAACTGCTTCTGTACCCGCACAATATCCAGTGGCATGACGGCATCCCCATCCCTGATAAAAAAGACGAGATAAAGGTTGTTGTGGAACAGAGCGAGCCGCTGAAGGCAGAGTGCCTCCACTTCATTGAATGCATCAGTCAAAGGAAGGCACCGGTGACCGATGCCCGGGAAGGCATCGAGGTGCTCAGGATACTCAAGGCGAGCCAGGATTCGTTGAACAACAACGGCCGGAAGATCATGCTGAAGGAAGACCTCATGAAGAAGCCGCATGAGTATTCCGTGCATGAATCAAGCTATGTAGATGATGGTGTAGTCATTGGGGCCAGGGACAAAGATCTGGCATTTCAGCCATATCATCAAGGGTTCGACCATCGGCAACGGGTGCAGTATCGGCCAGAATGTGGTCATCGGCCCTGATGTGAGCGTGGGCAGCGGCTGCAAGATCCAGAACAATGTCTCCATCTACAAGGGTGTCAAACTGGAAGACAATGTCTTCTGCGGGCCATCCATGGTCTTCACCAATGTCTTCAATCCCAGGGCGCATATCCCCAGGATGGATGAACTGAGGCCCACCCTGGTGAAAATCGGAGCCACTATCGGTGCGAACGCTACCATCGTATGCGGGTATACCATCGGCGCATATGCATTCATCGGTGCTGGGGCCACGGTAACCCGTGGCGCCCCCGACCATGCCCTCATGGTGGGCAACCCCGCCAAACAGATCGGCTGGATGTGCGAGTGCGGCAACAGGCTTGATGAAAAACTCCAATGCTCTCATTGCGGCAAGGAATACAAAAAATCGGATAAAGGGCTGAGGCTGAAATCTTAAGGGGTTATTACTAATGTCTGCATTACAGAACTTATGTGTGACTGTATCATCATAGATGATAAACCAGTAGGGGTAGGCGGGTATGGATAAGGATGAAATAAACGACAATTATAACGATAAGGATATCAATCTCTATGACCTTTTGCTTACTTTGAAAAGGAAGTGGCTGATAATCTTTGTTGTTACAGTAGTATCCACTGGGCTTGCCTTTTCATACGCAGCATCGGCCAAGAAGGTTTATCGGGTCCACAATATCCTTATGATTAACCAGATGCAGGATGGGGATCTTTTCAATCAGGCTGAGCTCTCTGAAACTGTTTCCATGCTTGATAAACTTAATAAGATGAGTGATCAGAAAAAAGATAAACTATTAAGCATGGTGGGTATGCAAGAAAAGGATCTGAATGAGATTAGTGATGTCAGGGTAGTAGATATAAAAGGATCAGGTTCATTATGGGTAGATATTGAGACATATGACCGTCAAGCTGGTGTCACCCTCATGGATGCCTTGCCTGGGTTTGTGCTTTCAAGCCCCAGTATATCCAACAGATTAAAAATGCAAAAGTCACTTATAATGAAGAACAGGGAGGATTTGAAGGCTATCATTGATAATCCTGTTATGAATATCAAGTTAGCCAGCGATACTGTTGTATATCTTCCATCCATTGACCTTTTTACACTACACGAGAAGTATAATCGTATAAATTCCATCCTGGAAAACATGGAAAGTGGCCAGCGTATCTCCCTTGCCTGGAAAACAGAGTTACCCAAGACCCATATCAAGCCAAGAAAGATCAAGATTATCTTAATAGGATTAATAGCAGGGCTTTTCTCTGGAGTTCTCATTGCGTTTATTATGGAATGGAAGGAAAGTGCAAAGTACAAATATAATTCTCTTGTGTAACTCTATTTGCGGTTATAAGTGAAGTCGAGTTCACCTATCAAGGCCATCATATCGTTATATGGCCTTCAAATAAGCAATCTTGTCATTCCATTGATTGTTTTTCCATGGCTGGCTTTCTCCCTCGGGATTGAACAATTCGGTCTCTATAATTTTATATTTGCTATTCTTGCATACCTGAGTTTGCTGGTTGATTACGGAATTAATCTGACTGCAACACGTGATGTTGCGATGAACTTAAACAATGTCCAGAAAAATTCTGAAGTTTTCTGGGTAAGCCTGTGGGTAAAAACTTTATTGTGCCTTATTTCATTCTTTATCCTTTTATTCTTAGGCCTGATTCTTGATAAGATATCCGACCACTTTTCAATGTATCTTTTAGCCTTTATTATGCCTATCAGCTCCCTATTAAGCACCACGTATTTTTTTCAGGGGCTTGGAAAACTGGAAATACCAAGTTTCGCCAACCTGATCGTTCGTCTGCTAAGTCTTCCTTTTTTGTTTTTATTTGTGAGAAGCCCCTCTGATTTGGCAAACGCGATACTCATAGCCGCATTACCCGGTTTTGTTGTTGCTATATTTTGCATGTTTTTAATCAGAAGATATAAATTAGTGAAGAAGGTAAGCATTACCAGGCAAGACATTCGCAATGGTTTTGCTTCCGGACTTTATCCATTTTTAACATCAGGTCTGTCCACGATATACACGGGAAGCTACCTGATCATTATCGGTCTGGTTTTGAACAACAGTGCAGTCGCGGTGTTTGCAGTTGCGGATAAAATAATGAAGACATTAAACGCCATGATCACTCCCATATCCATGGCTGTTTATCATGATATCAGCAAATTCGTTGTCTCTAGTCTGAATGGTTTAAAAAAATTATTGAAATTTGTGGTTTTCATAAACATTACTCTCGGGCTTGTTATTGCTCTGTTAATTTACTCTGGTGGGTTTGATATCATCATAAATTTATTATTTTCTGATAAATATTCCGGTTCTTTAGACCTCATCAGGATAGTGGCGGTAGGCCCCTTATTCTTCGGTATTCTTCAGATATCCTACATGCTGCTTCTCTCGATGAAGAAAGAAGTCTACATGACGAAAATTTATGGATTGGTATTAATAGTTCATCTTCCTTTATTATTGATTATATCTAAAGAGTATAAATTGGTTGGTAGTGCAACTTTGATGATAGCAACAGATTTTCTCATTATGGTGGCGGCGTTGATTATGAGTATTCGAGTGTTAAAGGCACATCTTGCCAGGAATTAAAGCCAGGTAAGAAATTATGAAGAAAGTGACACATCTTTGTTACGCGGCATCCTGCCAGACAGCAGCCTATCGGTTGCATAGAAGTCTCGTATCCGTAGGATGTGAGTCCCAGGTGATAACCGGCGCACAATCAATAAATGATAAAGACCTCATTCAGCCGCAAACGTCCCGGGAAAAATTATCAGCCATAACCGGGATAGTGAGAGAACGCCTTTATAGAAAATTGCTTTATCGCAAATGCACGACATATTTTTCATTAAATATCGGACCCGCCTTGCTTCAACAAAAATGGCTTGAGAATATATACAGGGTTAAAACAGATGTAGTTCATTTGCACTGGATCGGAAACGGATTTATCCCGATAAAAGGCCTGCCCAGTTTTAAAAAGCCCATCATCTGGACCATGCATGATATGTGGCCGATCACAGGCGGGTGTCATGTAACCGGGTCATGTCATAAATTTGAAGCACAATGCGGTCGTTGTCCACAGATAAAAAGTTGTAGAGAGCATGATCTGACAACAATTAATTTTGAAAGAAAAAGATCTATCTATAGAAAACTGAATTTAACCATTGTGGCACCTTCGAGATGGATGGAATATGAGGTAAAAAAAAGTCCCTTGATCAATCATTCAGAAATAATCAGAATACCCAATGCAATAGACACATCCTTATTCAAACCCCTCAATAAAAGTTTCGCGAGAAATGCGCTGAATCTCGATAACAATAAAACCATTATAGCATTTGGGGCCATATCAGGTATGGCTGATATGAATAAAGGCTTTGACTTGCTGAAAGAAGCGTTGCAGATTCTGTCTGTTCGAAGAAATGATTTATTGCTGTTGATTTTTGGGGGAGAGAGTAACTCAAAAAATGAATTAGATTTTGGATGTGAAATTAAATGCATTGGGAAACTATCCGATGACCTTACGCTTGCCCTCGTATATTCAGCAGCCGATGTAATTGTTGTTCCCTCCAGGCAGGAATCTTTCAGTCAAATCTCATCTGAATCGCTATCATGCGGAACGCCGGTTGTCGCTTTTGATGCGACAGGGCCGAGAGACATAATAAATCATAAGGAAAACGGCTATCTCGCGAAACCATACGAATATCAGGATTTAGCAGCCGGCATACAATGGATTCTGGAGGACAAGGAGCGTTGGAAGGTATTATCAGAAAACGCACGGCTAAAAGCGCTGCATAATTTTAGTTATGGGGTGATAGGAAAGCGACACAATGATGTATATGATGGATTGTTAGAAAAGAATGGAGCAAAGTAGAAGTATAATATCATATTCCCTCTACGGGAATAACCGAAGATATACAGCCCCACTCTTGATTAATGCGGAAATAGCAGGGCGGTTATTTCCGGGATGGACAATATATGTATATCACGATGAAACGGTAAGCGTTCAATATTTAAGTCAACTAAAGCAATATGGAATTGTCACCATAAACATTGATAAAATTGATAATAAAAAATTGCCCCCGAAGATGTGGAGGTTTTTACCAACAGCGAGCCCCAATGTTGAGAGTATAATTTTTCGAGATGCTGATTCATTACTGACACAAAGAGAACGAGATCTCGTAATAAAATGGATGCAGTCCGATAAGTCGGTACATATCATACGTGACCATCCATTACACGTTGCCCCTATACTTGCGGGGATGTTTGGCATGAAGAAAGATTCCTTCCGAATTCTTTCCACCCTTCTGGAATCAAAGACCCCTGATGTACATACATGGCCACATGATTATGATCAGGTTTTTTTAGCTGACCATTTTTATCCCAAGATAAAGGAGGCGGCCCTTATACACGTATCGTTCTTTCAGTATTGGGGTGAGAGTGTGATAAAAATTGATCCGGTTGCTGAAGGCAATAATTTTATTGGGGCTGTTTTTCATGAAGACGAAGCAAATCATGAATTAAATAAGATGATGATGAAATCCGGATTCATCAATGGGATACCCTATTCAATGGCAAGGATAATGCGTTACCGTGTGCGACCAATTATTTATACTTCAAAGCTTTTTCAGTTTCTCCGCAATAGTTTAATTTCTTAGCATATGACTCGGAAGACCAATAAGTCATCAGACTCAAGGCACCTTGATCTGGGGTGTGGGAATAATCCGCGCAATCCGTATGGGCAAGCAAATCTATACGGTATTGATATTGGAGAGCTTCATGGCAATCAAGATGCCATCTATACAAGATGTAATGTAGTCTATTCAGACCTGCCATTTGAAGACAACATGTTTGACTCAGTTTCTGCATATGATTTCATTGAGCATATCCCAAGGCTGATATCTGTTGATGGGGCAAATGAATATCCTTTTATCCATGTAATGAATGAAATATATCGAGTGCTTAAACCGGGTGGAAAATTTTATGCGCTAACACCGGCATATCCGAAGGAAAGTGTATTTGTAGACCCGACCCATGTAAATATTATCACGAAAAATACCCATAAATACTTTACGGAGCCTCACAATTGGGCATCCATGTATGGGTTTATCGGGAAGTTTAAGGTTATCCGTGCCCAGTGGTGTTATTTTAGGAATGAGACAGAAGTGATGGGGCCAATTGAATTGTTTTTTAAAAATTTATGTTGTCGCATGTATCGTAAGATGATGCAGCATTTCATCTGGGAATTTCAGGCAATGAAATAAAGGCTATGGCCTTATGAAAATTGTATTTTATCATATCCCGAAGTAACTCATGAACCAAAGCTCATCATGAAATTTCTGATAAAAAAATTATTCAGGCGCACATATGATGATTCCAAGGATAAGGTTGTAGTTATTTCTAACAAATGTATTTCCGTAGGGTGCTTTACGTATGGATACGATGAGATTCAAATTCTCTCTTGGGGAGAAGAAACAACTATCACAATCGGTCGATTCTGCAGTATTTCAAGTGGACTGAAATTATTCTGCGGAGGCAATCACCGTACAGACTGGATCACCACATTCCCCTTTGGTCATGTTTACGGATCATTACTGAAAATAAGGCCGGTGAAAGGTCACCCATTCAGCAATGGAGATATCCGCATAGGCAACGATGTGTGGATAGGCAGAGATGTAACCATTCTCAGTGGGATAACAGTCGGGGATGGTGCAGTTATTGCCGCTAATTCTCATGTTGTTTCCAATGTTGATCCTTACACGGTTGTGGGTGGGAACCCGGCAAATAAGATTATACAAAGATTTTCTGATGAAGTCATTCGTCGTTTACTCATAATCAAATGGTGGAATCATCCAATAGAGGTCATAGAACACATTGTTCCATTCCTGTGCGATCAGCACGGTGAAGGCATCTCCAATAACCTGGACCGTATTGAGCAAATTCTTAATACAAGTCCTTAGCGGGATGGACATGTTCATTGCGCGAGAATTGATTGTAGGCATTTATTGTTGTTTTACCATAGTGTTTTTGAATTTTGGCATAAACATATTGCCGGATTATCAAATGACAATAGCAGTCGCATACCCGGTTGTTTTTCTTATGCTGTGCAGGCTGAATGTTAAAATGTATCGATTAACGCTCTATTTTTCATGCGCACTTTTATTTCCGGTGATAATAGGGATAGTGGGATTTATTTCCGACAACAAGCTTAATTACCTCGAATTCATAAGGACCTATCTTCTTTACTTTCATTTCTGCTTTAGTTTGCTGATCATCAACAGCATGAAAATAAATCCGAGGATAATGGATGCGCTCGATAGGGCAATTAAGGCATCTTTAGTTATTGTGGGTATTCTGACCATCATGCAGTTCGCCGGCTTCTTCATTGCGGGTGTGCCGCTATTTTTTAATCCTTTTGGTAAATATAGTATCGGTGGCATCTATGATCCATACCGTTTTATCAGTATCCATGGCACAGTGAGGCCATCCGCTTTTTATTGGGAACCATCAACCAATGCAGTAGTCATCCTCATGCTGACAAATTATTTAGTAGTGAGGAATATTAATAAATTCAAAAAGTACTATTCAATGCAACTTGCGTTGCTGCTTTTAATAAATTCCATGACAGGCCTGCTGGCCTCCGGCATAACCTTTCTCCTCTGGATCAACTCTGTTTTCAAAAAAGATTTATATTTGAAAATCAGTGTCACTGCTTTTTTTTTGTTAGGGTTAGTCGCTTTGAGCATGGATAGAATACGTGAGCTTTTTATAGCCGGGACAAGCGGACACTTCAGATGGCGTGTGCCGGTTGATTATTTTCTGGATTATATCCAGGCCTTTCCTTTAGGACTGCCTCTCGGGCAACTTGCGTATCCATTGGATAATGGGATATTGGTTGCCATTATCTATACTGGGGTGTTTGGATTACTGGTCGGTCTTGTTTTTTTACTCCACTTTTTAAGATTATCAATGCTGAACAGAATCACGGTTGAAACACAGCTGTCTGTTGCCTCGATACTTCTGATGATGATTTTTAACGGCGCATTTCTTACACCCGAGATGTCTTTCCTCATGTGTCTGGTGATAGTGGCCTGGAAGAGCGGCAGGCTGATCAAGCCGGTGAAGAACTAGTCCTGCATCTTTAGGATGCATACCCAGAATGAACAACATAGCTGATAAGATACCATTTTTCTCAATCATAACTGTTGTATGTAATGATAGTGAAGGTCTGAAAAAAACTGCAGAAAGTGTTATTGCGCAGAATTGTAAAGATTATGAGTGGATTGTCATTGATGGAGGCTCAACAGACGGTTGCCTCTCGTTTCTCCAATGTTTAAAGATTTCCACCCTCCAATGGATCAGTGAACCGGATCATGGCATCTATGAGGCGATGAATAAAGGGATACATCGCGCCAGAGGTTCTTATGTGGTCTTTCTGAATGCAGGTGATTATTTCCCGGACCATACCATTTTAGGATCTGTGAAGGACAGATTGATGAACGCTGCTCAATGCGCTGATGTCTTGTTCGGTGGTGCCATGCTCATACTGCCAAGCGGCAGGTCAATTTATCGTGCTCCAAAAGTATTATCCACCTATATATGGCATGGCTTGCCCGGGATTCATCAGGCGACATACTACAGGAATAAAGTTCTAGAGCTTGCAGGTTATGACGAGAGCTATAAGATTACCGGCGATTATTACCTGATAGCGAAACTGTATACTTTAGGCATAACATCGATTGTATTCAATAAATCCCTGGTACATTTTCGGGTTGGGGACACCTCATACCAAAAACCATTCTCTCTCATCATGGAATCCCATAGAGTTCAAAGAGATGTTCTAAAATTAGGTCCGGGGAAGAGGCTTCTGAGTGTTTGTAGAAAGGTCTTGGCATGGACAGCATTATTTTTGCTTGTGCAGGATCTGATCCCCGATAGTGTTATCAGATTGAGCTCAATAAAAATATCGAGTGACTGAGAATGGATTAAAAAACTAATTCAACGAGCAATCATCAAAGGGTTTCTCCATGGAACAAACACCAAACATTTTAATCCTGATCTTGAGTACCCAGGATCATCGTTACAATGATTTTATTCGGGCATGTAACAGTACCTGGGTCCAGCGCGCCGGGAGTCGATCCATACGCTGTCTGTTTTATCAAGGTGGTGCATCCGGAGATCATCTGGTGAATAACACGCTCCACTTGTCAACTGATGATTCCCTTTCTGGGACTGCACGAAAATTATTGAAGGCATTCGAATTTATTGAACACGAAGGTTTCGATTACGATTATATTTTCCGGACCAACCTGTCTTCGTATGTGTATGTGGAAAATTTAGTGAGTTTCGTTAGGCAGCATGAAGATGATAATCTTTATGCCGGTCTGATAGGTTCCTATAATTCTTTATTCAGTTTCACGAACAGGTTCGATTTCCTCAGGAGGGTATTCATGATACCCTTCAGAAAATACACTCTGAAATTCGCATCGGGATCCGGTTTTCTCATCAGTTCTGGAAATGTCAGAAAAGTTCTGGCAGATACCCGCAAAAATTTGAAATTAATGGATGATGTGATGATCGGTGATTGTTTATCACACCATGGGGTTCCCATAATCCCGGCACCACGGATTGATATGAACGACGATTACGTCACCTATTCAAAAGACATCATAGCGTGCCCTGATCTTATCAGGACATGTCACCATGTGCGTCTCAAGTCCAAAGACAGGTCGGTCGATGTCGATCGATTCTTTTTTTTGGATAAATATGAGAGTTATCCGGTAAATGGTGTCGGAAAGCGAGAAGCTGATATTTTGTCGTAACGGCTTCACTATACTGCATGAAGGTATCTATTATCACGGTCGTTCTCAATAATGAGGCTTACATAGAAGAGTGCATCAAGAGCGTTGTAAGACAAGGGTATGATGATATTGAATACATTGTAGTCGATGGCGGTTCGAGTGATGGAACCATTGACCTTATCAGGGCATATGAAAAAAATATTTCACAGTGGATAAGCGGGCCGGATGGCGGAATATTCGATGCAATGAACAAGGGGATCCAGATGGCAACCGGGGAGGTTGTTGGAATCTTGAATTCGGATGATTTCTATCCGGACGCTGATGTCATTGACCTGGTCACACGGGAATTTCAATCCAAGGGCGTAGACTCTGTTTTTGCCGACCTGGTGTATGTGAAGAGAGACAATCCGGATGAAGTTGTACGCTATTATCGATCCTCGAATTTTCAACCGGAAAGATTTGCCTTTGGCTGGATGCCGGCACACCCCACCTTTTTCGTGAGAAGGGACTGTTATGAACAGTATGGGTTATTTAAAACCGATTACAAGATAGCGGCTGATTATGAACTTCTAGTGAGATTCCTTTCTCAACACAAAATATCATTCAGCTACATTCCGCGGGTCATTATCAATATGAGAACAGGAGGCATCAGTACGAAGAATATCAAGAGCAACTGGGTATTGAATAACGAGATAATTCGTGCTTGCCGGGAAAACGGGATTGAAACAAATTTACTGAAAGTCTATTCGAAATACCTTGTTAAGGGATTTCAGCTATTACATCGACCTCAATGAAGGTTCTTCTAACAGGCGCCACCGGAGCCGTAGGGCCGGTTGTAGTAAAAGCCTTTCTTGGTGCGGGTTATCAAATCCGCACAGTATCAATTGATCCCCCCTCACGTGGGCTTTGGCCTGATGATGTTGAAACACGCATTGGTGATGTAACTGATGTGTCAGCTGTGCAGGGAGCGATGGAAGGGATTGAATCGGTTGTGCATTTGGCGTCGCTTCTGCACATAGTTCACCCCGTGCCCGAGCTGCGTGAAAAATATGAACAGATCAATGTTGGCGGTACAGCGACAGTAGTTGATGCTGCGATGAAGGCGGGGGTCAAGCGCGTTGTTCTGTTCAGCACGATTGCGGTGTATGGACCTTCGGATGGTTGCATTCTCAATGAAATGTCGCCGACTCATCCTGAGACCTTTTATGCCCAGACCAAACATGCTGCCGAACAGATTGTCCTGAATGCCAAGGGCGCCGAAGGTCAACCTTTGGGTACCGTATTGCGTCTGGGTGCGGTTTATGGTTCCCGCATCAAAGGAAACTATGAACGGCTGACGTACGCCTTGGCACGCAACCGATTTATCCCCATCGGAAGTGGTCTCAATCGGCGGACCCTGGTTTATGATAGGGATGTCGGTCGTGCGGCTGTACTCGCTGTTTCTCATTCCTTGGCGGCAGGTCGGGTATTCAATGTAACGGATGGTTCGTTTCATACCTTGAATGAGATTATTGAATCCATTTGCTCTGCCCTTGGTCGCAAGCCACCCCGGTTGTCATTGCCTGTGGGTCCTACGCGTTCATTGGTTGGCTTTGTTGAAAAGGGATGCCGGGTCATGGGCGTAACACCTCCCATAACACAGGAGACGATAGACAAGTACACTGAAGACATTGCCGTTGACGGAAGTCTCATTCAGAAAGAACTCGGGTTTGTGCCTCACTATGATCTTAAGTCAGGCTGGAAAGAGACGATCCGGGAAATGCAGATATGAAAAGGGCATTAGATGTATTTTTTTCTCTTTGTTTGATGCCGGTCCTGGTGATCCCCGCAGCGGTTATTGCCGTGCTGGTCAAGGTTACGTCCAAAGGACCCGTGTTGTACTGGTCTGAGCGTATTGGTGTGAACAATACGGTTTTCAAGATGCCCAAGTTCAGAACCATGAATCTAGATACCCCCCCTGTTGCCACCCATCTCCTGGAAAACCCGGAAAAATACCTTACCTCCATCGGCCCTTTCCTGCGAAAGCTGAGCCTGGATGAACTCCCGCAGCTCTGGAGCGTTTTCAGGGGCGACATGAGCTTTGTCGGGCCGCGGCCGGCCCTGTTCAACCAATATGATCTCATTGAATTACGGACACACAAAGGCATTCATACCCTTATGCCCGGCATCACCGGCTGGGCACAGGTTAATGGGAGGGATGATCTTCCCATACCCTTAAAGGTTGAGTACGATGAGTTTTATTTACAAAATAAATCCTTCATGCTTGATCTTAAGATTTTGTTCATGACCCTTCAAAAGGTTTTGCACAGAGAAGGCGTGACACATTGATGGAAGCACTAGATGCAGTGTATTAATCAATAGAATCAAAAGAGGAGGTTTTTTTCATGGAATATTCAATCAGCCCTGATGGCAGGAAATACCCGCTGCCCGGAAAGAACGATTACCAGGTCGAGTTCACCCGTCTGAAAAAGCTCGCTGCCGCACAGCGGAAAAAGGGCAACGAGATCGTCGTGGTTATGGGCCTGGGTTTTGTGGGCGCCGTCATGGCCGCCGTGGTGGCTGACAGCACGGACAGAAAAACCGGAAAGTCCAAAAAGTTTGTCATCGGCATGCAGCGCCCCAGCCCGCGCAGCTACTGGAAGACACCCATGCTGAACTCCGGTGTCTCCCCGGTGAAGGCCGAAGACCCTGAGGTGGATATCCTCATCAAGCGCTGTGTTCTTGAAAGGAAGAACCTCATTGCCACCTACACCTACGATGCGCTCACCCTGGCCGATGTGGTGGTGGTGGATGTCCAGTGCGATTTTCTCAAGGCCGAGCTCGGCAACTGCACCTCCGGCAGGGCAGAGATCGCTGCACTGGAAGAGTCCATAAAGATCATTGCCGGGAAGATCCCGCCCGAGTGCCTGGTGCTTATCGAAACCACGGTGCCGCCCGGCACCACGGAATACATCGCCTACCCGGCCATAAAGAAGGCCTTTACCGAGCGCGGCATTCAAACCGAGCCGCTCATTGCCCACAGCTATGAGCGGGTGATGCCCGGGAAAAGACTATGTAAAGTCCATCCGCGATTTCTGGCGCGTGTGCAGCGGCATCAATGATGAAAGCAGAACAAAAGTGGTGCGGTTCCTTTCCGATGTGCTCAATGTTGAAAAGTTTCCGCTCACCGTCCTTGACAGGCCCATCGAGAGCGAGACCTCCAAGATCGTTGAGAACAGCTACCGTGCCACCATCCTGGCCTTCCTCGATGAGTGGAGCAACTTCTGCGAGAAGAACGGGGTGGACCTCATCAAGGTCATCAAGGCCATCAAGGTGCGCCCGACCCACAGCAACATGATCTTTCCCGGCCCGGGTATCGGCGGTTACTGTCTGCCCAAGGATGGCGGCCTGGGCGTCTGGGCCTACCGCCACCTCATGGGTTTCGAGGACGAAAATTTCAGGATCACCCCTGATGCCATCAACATCAACGACACAAGGGCGCTGCGTGCCGTGCACCTCGTGCGTGATGCCTTGCGCAACATGGGCAAGATCGTTGCCGCGTCCACCATAACCATACTCGGGGCCTCATACCGGGAAGATGTGGGTGATACGCGCTACAGCGGCTCCGAACTCATTGTGAGAAAGGTCGTGGAGATGGGCGGCAACATCCGCGTGCACGACCCCTATGTGGAGCACTGGTGGGAATTCGAATCACAGGATACCTATCCCAGTGTCGGCTCGAGCTGGGCGCGTTTCTTCAGAAACCAGGAAATCCTCAAGGACCTCAGGGTGAGCAAAAACCTCAAATCCACCCTGAAAGGCTCCGATGCAGTGGTGCTGGCCGTGCGGCACAAGGACTACCTGACCCTGAAACCCGAAGCAGTGGTAAAGATGATCGGGGCACCTGCAGCCATCATCGACTGCTTCGGAATACTCGACGATGCAATGATCAGGAAGTATTTTGAACTGGGGTGCGAGGTCAAGGGCCTCGGCAGGGGCCATATCCAGAGAATCAAAGAGGATGTGCGTTCCAAGACAAGGGATTGAGCCATTTTCATAAACAATTATTTTGTTATGCAAAGCTCTCGGTTCAAGATAACCAGGAGGGGATATCTATGATCATGGATATAAAAAAGATAGTGCTGGGATTGAGTGTAATGCTGATTCTTTCTGTGCTGGGTGCTTCTGTCGCTGCTGCCCAGAATGTCCAGGTGATCCCCATATCCCCTTCTCTGAATCCGCTGAGCCCCTCGCCGCTCACCCTGCCGCAGCAGCAGGCCATCATCCAGCCCAAGGCCGACCAGCCTGCGCCGCAGAACCTGCAGGCCCCCTTGGAAGAGAAGACATCCGAATTCGAGCAGTATGTCTCAGGCACCATGTCCCCGTCGGTGAGCACCAGCATAAAACAGTTCGGGTATGACCTGTTCAGCCGGTCGCCTTCCAGCTTCGCCCCGGCCGAAGACGTGCCCGTGGGCCCTGATTATGTCATCGGACCGGGTGACGAGATCAAGGTGTCCATCTGGGGGAGCATCGAGGGCCAGTGGACCAGCGTGGTGGACCGGGACGGCACCATCAGCCTCCCCAAGCTCGGTCAGCTGGGCGTTACCGGCCTTACCTTCAGCCAGCTGAAGATTGTACTCAATAAGGAGCTGTCGAGGTATTACACGGGCTTTGAGATGAATGTCAGCATGGGCTCGCTCAGGACCATCCGGGTGTATGTGGTGGGCAATGCCAACAGGCCCGGGTCATACACCATATCCTCCCTGTCCACGCTCCTGAACGCCCTGTTCCAGGTGGGAGGCCCAAGCAAGACCGGAACCATGAGGGACATCCGCGTGGAGAGGAACGGCAGCACCGTGACCCACTTCGACCTGTACGACCTGCTGCTTAAGGGCGACAAGACAAAGGATATCCGGCTCATGCCCGAAGACGTGATCTTCATCCCGCCCGTGGGGTCCCTGGTGGGCATTGCAGGCAGCGTACATACCCCTGCCATCTATGAGCTCAAGGGCGAGAACAGGATATCCCAGCTCGTGGGCATGGCCGGTGGGTTGAGCGCGGTGGCCTTCAAGGGCAGGGTGCAGATCGAAAGGATTGTGGAAAACAGGGCCCAGGTGGTCTTTGAATCGGACCTGGAGTCCATGGCGAATAATGCCCTCGCCCTTCAATCAGGAGATCTGCTCAAGGTCTTTCAGGTCGTGCAGGACAGAAAGATAGTGAGGCTCACCGGCGCCGTGAACCGGGGCGGCGAATATGGGTTCACCGCGGGAATGACCGTGAAAGAACTCATATCCATGGCCGGCGGGCTCAAGTATTATGCCTATGACAAAGAGGCCGAGTTGACCAGGGTTACCGTGACCGGCAGCGGACCCAAAACCGAAAAGATCATCATCAACCTTGAAAAGGCCATCAGCGGTGATGTTAACAGCAACATCGGCCTGAAAGAGGATGATTATCTCTTTGTCCGCGCCGTTCCGGAATGGCGTTTATACAGAACCGCCTCCATAACGGGCGAGGTCAGATTCCCCGGGACGTTTACCATTGTGAAGGGTGAGCGGCTCTCTTCCCTCATTGAAAGGGCAGGGGGTTATGTCGACGGTGCATACCTGCGCGGCGCTGTGTTTCAAAGGGAGCAGGTAAGGGATGTGCAGCAGAAGGGCCTCGATGAGATGGTTGCCAGGCTGGAGAGGGAACTGCTTGCAGGGGTTTCGGCCCAGGCATCTACTGCCGTCTCTGCTGAAGAGATCCAGGCGAAAAAGGTCGAGCTGGAATCCAAGCAGGCATTCCTCGAGGCATTGAAAAGGCAGAAGGCATCAGGGAGGATCGACCATCAGGCTGGCACACCTGAGGCTTTTGAAGGGCAGCGAATATGACCTTGAGCTGGAGAATGGCGACAGCCTGTATATCCCCACCATGAACAGCTCGGTGAGTGTCATGGGTTCCGTCATGTCCCTGGGCAGCTATATCTACTCGGAGAAGTATAACTACAGGGATTACATCGACATGTCAGGCGGATATACCAGGTATGCGGATTCGGACAATGTCTATGTCCTGAAGGTGGACGGCTCTGCCAGGAAATTCTCGAATGGGGTATTCAGCTGGAGCAATTCCCGGTCGCGATGGGAGATGTCCGCCTTCGGTGGTGAGGTAAAAGAGATAGAGCCGGGAGACACCATCATTGTCCCGGAGCAGCTTTCGCAGATAGCGTGGCTGCGTGAGGTCAAGGACATCACCCAGATCCTCATGCAGATGGCCGTGATTGCGGGCGTGGTTGTGAACCTGTTCTGATCGTCATGACGGTGCAGGGATGCTTCGTGGTTGCCGTCTCATTTCTCCTTATATCTTCGCTCTGTTCTGCCGCAGACGAACCCTTCACCTTTTCTTCCAGCTGGGGCGGCACCGGTCTTATGGAGATTCCCACGGCACGGGTCATGAGAGAGAACAGCTGGCGTTTCGGCATCAGCCAGGTGCATCCGGCGCGGACCTATTACGGTGTCATCAGCCCGTTCAAAGGCCTGGAGATCGACGGCAGGGTAACGGAGATTCTGGGCACGAGTGACGAGGTGGAAAAGGATACGTTCGAGGGGTATGGCAACAACAAGGACAAGTCGGCCGACCTCAAGTTCCAGTTCATCCCCGAGGGCAAGTATGTCCCTGCCCTTGCCGTGGGCATTATGGACCCGTCGGGCACCAGGCTTCTGGCATCGCAGTATATCGTGGCGAGCAAGCAGATCTTTCCCTTTGATTTTACGCTGGGCCTGGGCAACGGCAGGTTCGGGGACAGGCCGTTGCTCCCCTCGGGCAAAGGTGTCGAGATGGAGCTGTTCTCCGATCCAAAGCAGTGGTGGGAAGATGCCCGGGTCTTCGCAGGGCTCCAGTTCGCACCCTCGGACAAGTATGCCCTTATGGTCGAATACAACGCCATCCAGTTCCACAAAATGAGCCTGTACGACGTTGAAGATACTGAGAAATATTTTGATGAACCGGTCCCATGGAAGGTGAATGTCGGTCTGAGGTGGAAACCCCTGAAGTGGACGCAGATCGACCTCAGCTATCAGAGGGGGGAACAGTTCGGCGTCAATGTGGCCCTGGACTTCGATATGGGCAAACCCATCATCCCCATATACGACTCGCCCTATCGGGAAGAGCAACCCATGAGGGTGTCCCCCCTTGAAGAAAGGCTGATAACCGCCCTGTACCACTCCGGATTCTCGGATATCGGCGTTTTTCTGGATGGCGGCAGCCTGTGGATAGATGCCCGCAACGAGCGCTATTACTACAGCACAAAGGCAATCTCGGTCATCATGGGCCTGGTCCAGGAGATCACTCCGGAAACACTTCAGGATGTCTCCATCACCCTCACCGAAAACAGGATTCCTGTGATGCGGTTCACGGCAACCAGGTCGGATATTGACCAGTGGCATGCAGAGAAGCTCACTGCCCGGGAGCTCCTGTACCTTTCCCGTCTGGATACCGGCATAGCAAGCACGCCGGACATGCAAAGGAGCCAGACCAAGCTGGTGCAATACGGCTTCAGGCCCGTGATCGAAACCTTCCTGAACGACCCGTCCGGATTTTTCAAGGCACGCCTCGGCCTGGAGGTGTGGTCGAGTTACCACCCGTGGAAAGGCGCGTCTTTTGTGGCAGCCCTGGAAGGCTACCCCTTCAACAACATCTCCACCGTGAACGAGCCGCTCTCCATACCTGTCAGGAGCGACATCGCCCTGTACAAGGAGCAGAACGTGGCCCTGGGAAGGCTCATGTTCGACCAGATAGTGAAAACCTCCCATGAGGTGCATGCACGGATCTCCGGAGGAATCCTGGAGATCCAGTATGCAGGGCTCGACGGTGAAATGGCCATGCCCATGCTGGATGGCAGGATCATGACGGGCTTCAGCGGCAGCGCGGTGAAGAAGAGGGACCCCGACAACCCGCTGAAGCTCAAGGAAGATGATGAGAAGGATCTGTACACAACTGCCTTCTGGAATACGCGCGTGAACTTCCCGGAACAGGAGATCTCCTTTGAGGTGAAGGCGGGCCGCTTCCTGGCAGGCGACCTGGGCGCAAGGTTCACGGTTTCAAAGTTCATCAACGGCGTCATAGTCTCTGCCTGGTACGGCATAACCGACACATCGAAATTCACGGATGAATATAACAGGGGTTACGAGGACAGCGGACTTCTGGTGACCATCCCGTTGAGGCTCTTCAAGGGTGAGGATTCAAGGACCTCGTACTGGTATTCGCTGTCGCCGTGGACGCGGGATGTGGCGCAGGATATCAGCCACTATAACAATTTGTTTGATTTCATGGGGAGGAATACGGGAGTGGGGTTCCGGAGAGATGCGGGAGAGATGGGCTTGCCCTGAGCGGGTGTGTAAAAAGGAATGTTCAATAACTTTATGAGATAATGATAGAAATCCTCTTAAAGCGATCCGTCAAGGATATTGCGGTTTATTTCCCCGGTAAACTGCTGCCGGCACTCGCAGCGTTCATAACAATTCCCATTTTTGCGCGTCTCTTCCGGCCTGAGGAATATGGTGTTCTGGCTGTTATCGGCATGTTTACCTCGGCAGGCGTTATCGCTGTAAGCAACTGGTTGTCTAACAGTGTGATGCGGTTTCTTCCCCACTATCGGAGGCAGGGACAGCTGAACCGGTTCTACTCAAATCTGCTGTGCGCATCCGCCTTATCTCTGATGGTCTGCACCATAGTAGCCGTTCCTGTCTACTTTGTCGCAAGGGCCACTGTGAGTGAGAACGTATTTCGCCTTTTCCCGTTGGCCGGAGGGATTATTGTCATCAGTACCTTGTATGCAATTTTCCAGACAGTCCTCAGGGCCGACCAGAGGTCTAAACTTTTTGTGGGGTTCGATCTGCTTCAAGTATTTGGGGCATTGGCCATTGGTTTTACTTTGGTAATTGCGCTGGATTTTGGTGTGGAAGGCATCTTATTGGGGTCATTGGCAGCCATGACAACAGCCAGTCTAGGCATGGGGTGGTGGCTATTGTGGCAAGGTATTGAATTAAAAATAGCCCACATCTCAAGTGAGACACTCAGAGAATTTTCTGTTTATGGTTTACCCCTTGGAATTGCTGCCATGGGCTCGTGGATTTTGACGCTCTCTGATCGATACATTATAGAATTTTTCAGGGGGACTTACGAGGTCGGCGTTTATTCAATGAGTTACAGCTTAGCCAGCAAGAGCATTAACCTGGTGGTTTCTCCTCTCATGCTGGCTGTTGGTCCGATCCTTATCAATACATGGGAAAGCGAACACAAGGACGCAACGCCGCAATTGCTGGGGCAGATCACCCGCATAACCCTGCTTCTGGTTGTTCCCATGGTAGTGGGACTATCAGTGCTTGCTGTCCCTGTGTTTCGGGTTATGACGACCGATGCATATCTTCCAGGTGCTAGGGCTCTACCTTGGGTTGCCCTGGGCACGTTTCTCTACAGTCTTAATTTTCAGGCCTATACCGGACTGATTGTAGCAAAAAAAACCATGATAATGGCTCGAAACTATTTTATAGCAGGTTTGATAAATGTGCTGCTCAATATATTTCTGGTGCCGCGTTTCGGATTTGTGGCCGCGGCTGTAAATACGGCTGTATCGTATGGGATGCTGCTGGCGCTGAACATATTCTCTGCAAATAGATACCTTCCATGGATCTTTCCCTGGAGAACACTATGGAATGCGCTGTTCGCATCGGGTGCAATGGCATTGATGATTGTTATGGCTGGAGCATATGTCCGGCCGAGCCTGTTTTTTCTGGCGCTTACCATTGTGGCAGGGATCTGTATTTACATGATTTTTATGATAGGGCTGCAAGAGATCAGAAGCAATGAAATGAAGGCATTGAAGGGTATGGTCTCTTCAACAGCTGTCTTTGGTATATGGAAAAGGCTTTGTTGTCATAAAAAACAGGTTTAGGTAACAATGCGAATAGGAATGGTCCTGACAAAAAGATTTCCTCCTGATATTCGCGTAGAAAAAGAAGCCAGTGTGTTGAAACGAGAGCATCAGCTTTTTATGCTGTGTCCGAGACGAGGCAATCAAAAAGCTGAAGAAATGTGTAACGGCCTTCATGTGCAGCGTGTTTTCTCTACGCCCGGAAGGTGGTGGGCTAATGGACGGCTCATGGCAACCTGCTCAAGTGTTGCCTGGAAGAAAGCTCTAAACGCTTATGCGGTAGAACATAAAATCGATGTACTGCATGTTCATGATTTGCCTTTACTCGGTGATGCATTGGAAGTTGCCCGAAAATTGGATCTGCCCGTAGTTGCAGATTTGCACGAAAATTATCCTGAGATGATGGCTCAAGCCCTGCATGATACCCGGTATGGAAGAATGTCCGCGGCTCAGCTGGTGCAACGCCTCACGGTATCCATCGACAAATGGCGTAGGTACGAGCGCCGGACTGTCCCCCGGGCCGATGCGGTGATCGTGGTAATAGAGGAGGCACGAGAACGCATTCTCCGTCTCGGCGTAGCGCCGGAACGTATCCATATAGTGGCTAACTATACCCCCCTGGCGGACCGCGCTGTTAAAATCGACAAGAAGCATGAATGTGCAGCAGATGAAAAGTTCAAAGTAGTTTATGCAGGGGGGTTTGTCGCCACCCGAGAACTGCATACAGTGATAGATGCAGTTGCCCTCTTGTCTCAGGCAGAGACACCCGGTCTGCAAGTGGTATTGATCGGAGGCCATGAGGCTGCAATAAAGGCACTTCAGCGCTATATTGATAAAAAGCGGGTTCAGGATCGAGTTGTTCTGGTTGATTGGCGGCCGCTGGAAGAGGTGATGGAACACATTCAATCCAGTCAGGTTGGCCTGGCGCCGCTGGTTAAATCACCCCACAACGATGCATCAATCAATCACAAACTGTTCCAGTATATGATCTGCAGGCGTCCGGTCATCGCTTCTAACTGCATACCCATGGAGCGGATTGTTAAAGAAACCGGCTGTGGTTTGGTTTACCCCTCAGGTGATGTAGCGGCTCTGGCCATGTGCCTGAAGCGATTGTATGATGATCCGGAGATGCGCGACCGCATGGGAAATGCAGGTTATAAGGCTGTTCAGGATAAATATAACTGGGAAAGTACCGGGCAGACGCTTTACAACTCTATCGCCAGCTGGCGTCGGTATAGGCAGAGATATGGGTCCACATTTGCCATCTCACCTCGGTTCATTCCCCCTTTGATACGCGCATTTTTTACAAAGAGTGCCTGTCATTGGTAGAAGCAGGCTACCAGGTGACCCTCATTGCACCCCATACCCATGATGAAACGGTTCAAGGAGTAAGAATTCTTGCGCTGCCTTCTTCCAGTAATCGAATGAGCCGAATGACCCTTAGGGTATGGCGTGTTTATCAACTCGCAAAAAATCTGAATGCTGACCTCTACCACTTCCATGACCCGGAGTTGATTCCACTGGGGATACTTCTGAAAGGTACTCGGTAAAAAGGTCATCTACGACGTACACGAAGACGTACCTCGTCAGACCCTCAGCAAACACTATCTGCCTTGGATAATTCGAAAACCAGTGGCTTGGGTTATCAGCGCTGTGGAATGGTTTGGTACAAAGGCTTTCAATGCCATCGTCCCGGCAACTCCCAAGATTGCCGAGCACTTTCCCGCCAGCAAAACAGTTACGAGTGCAGAATTTTCCTATTGGTAACTGAACTGATTGCGTCAAGCACGATCCCTTATAGAGAAGCGTCCACTAAGCTTTGTATATGTTGGCGTTATTACGACAACAGCGGGGCTAATTGAGATGGTCCGTGCATTTGAGTTGCTTGCATGACATCTCCGGGGTAAGACTCGAACTGGCTGGTAAGTTCAGCCCATCCAGCCTTGAAGATATACTGCTGGATACTTCCGGGGTGGGCCACAGTGCATTATCATGGGCAGGTCTCGCGAGCACATTTGGCCCAGATTATGGGTAAGGTCAGAGCCGGATTGGTATTGTTTCACCCGTTGCCTAACCACATCGACGCCCAACCACACAAGATGTTCGAGTACATGTCTGTTGGCCTCCCTGTTATTGCATCCGAATTCTCCGCTATGGAGGCAGATCATCGATGATGCGGGGTGCGGCTTACTTGTTGATCCATTGAATCCCAAGGCAATAGCAGAGGCGCTTCGCTGGATTCTAGATCATCCCGCAGAAGCCGAAGCCATGGGGCGGCATGGCCGAAAAGCAGTGGAATTTAAAGTACAACTGGGATATCGAAGCAATCAAGCTAATAAGCTTGTACAACAAGTTATGAACCCAAGATGGAGTCATTCAAAAAGGTCATAAGAGGATCTATTATTCTTCACTATGAGATGGGCAATCTCGCCTCAATCCAAAATATGTTTAAAAAGGTGGGGGTATTAAGTAGTATGATTAGTGAACCTGAAGGAAATCGGCGATGCACGAGTATCACTAATTAATCCTGACATGGGAAAATTCGATAACGCTATGCGGCAGATTGAGTCGTGGGTGATAATGACTGACAGTATAAAAAGGGATTATATTATTACCTTCCTTGTGACTCTGGGGGTTATAGGAGCAACGGTTATCTTGTATAGGCTAGCACAGTCGCAATTCGGGACACAGGGATTTTATGCGTCTCGTTTGTGAAGAGGATCATTGCTTTTCTGGCGCCTATCATGGCAATTGGAATGGGTGTAGGTGTCCCGCGTGAAGTAGCACGTGTAAATGGCACTGATGCTGATGAGAAAAAATATGAAATTCTGAGAAATTCATTGTTCATAACAGTTGTACTGTTTGCTGCACTCTTTATTATAATAAATGTATTTACTGGATTCCTGGCTAATCTTTTTTTTGGTGATAGTAAATTCCACTACCTTCTGAATCCCACGGTTATGTGTTTGCTCGGTGGAATGCTGAGTAGTCTTGTATATTCATATTATCGTGGTCTGAACAGTTTTTTAATCGCAAATCTTATACAATTGGTGAACCTCCTAATATTCCCTCTCATTGTCTTTCTGTTGAGTTCGGATATTTCTGCTTACTTAGTCATGTATGGGGTTTTATCATCACTGATGAGTATGGTCTTTATCGCAAAACATATTTTTCGTGGATCTGGTACATTCATTAATTTGCCCCTTCTCTTAAGTGTTACCAGGTACAGTATTAAAAGGCTTCCAGGAGACATCGCCCTCCAATTGATGTTTGTAATACCCCCTGTACTGACTGCCCACATGCTGGACTTCAATGCTGCCGGAGACATATCTTTTAGTCTCACTATCCTGACACTTATTACGATCCCACTATCGCCTATAAGCGTTTTGCTACTCCCTAAGGCAATGATGTGGATTAAGGATGGTAGGACTAGACTATCTTATTAAGAGTACCGGGGATATTCTTCTAAAAGTTGTCATATGTGCAGTAATAATAAGTATTGTGCTCTTCTTCGGTTCAGAGTGGACTATGAAGTTTTTCTTGCCTGAAAGGGTTGGCTTTGATTTCTTCATTCTGAAAGCTGTAACTCTGGTGGCCTTGCCTTATTCTGTGTTTATCTACCTGAGAAGTTTCATTGATGCATTCCATGAGACATCATACAATTCAATCAATTGTTTGATATCACTAGTTGTCTTTCTCATCATGGCGGGATTAATTAGTTATGTTGTTTCAACTCGAGCTGGTGTTGCTTCTGGTCTGGTGTGTGGTTTTTATACATTGGGAATGCTGACATACTATAGAATTCATTTGGACAGGGCGATCTTGACTCAGAATAAAAACTGATGGAACTCTTTCTTTTAATATTTTATCTCATTGTGTGGCTTGGACTCACTCAGAAAAGAAAAAGCATGGAAGGGTATTTCTCTGTGTTTTTTGTTTTTGGCCTCGCTGGGTTTGCATACTTTACTCTTATTCCATTTGAAATGTATTTGAAAGGGGAAGACTACTTTTTTGTCAATAGTTGGATTAAGTTGGGATCTGTTGAAAGGAACCTAATACTGTTT
Organism: uncultured delta proteobacterium; assembly: GCA_963785235.1. GTDB lineage: Bacteria > Desulfobacterota > Desulfomonilia > UBA1062 > UBA1062 > MWEI01. The sequence continues at coordinate 192,627 of CAWAUM010000001.1, forward strand.
CTTAAGTATTATTTCATTATTTGGTTTTTATTTTGGGTTGAAGTTATCAAAATATCGATTATTCTCAGTTAATATGGTTGTGATGGGTACTGATGATAGACCCGATAGAACATTTTTCTTACGGACCCTTGTTTTTCTATTGTGTGTTGTGTTCATATGTTTTTCCGCGTTGATTCTTTTTTATCGAGATATTTTCGCCGCACAGTATGACTATACAACAGCATACAGTTTAACATACAAATCCCCATTATACAGTTTATTAAAGATGCATTTATTGATAGCCCTCGCTCTCATTGCAGGAATTATTATGCGCACGGGATATGGTTGGAAGGGCAAGTTAATTTTCATAGTAATCGTAATTTCCATTCTGTCGGTTGGAATCTTGACGGCAGATAAAGACCCCCTCTTGTTGGCATTGCTTACATGTTGTTGTTTTTTAATTTCGAGAAAATATCATTGAAAAGATTTGTTACTTTGACACTGATAGGATCGATTATTGTTATTATTTTAGTTCCACTCTTTAACCTATATAGAACCCGAATGCCCTTTGTGGATGTTATCGATAGAATGTCATTGAGTTCAATTTCATTTACCCGGCTTGACCCGGCAGGGCCTATGCATTCTCTTGCAAGTATAATAGGGGATGATTCACTCCAATTGAAATATGGCTCAACATATATAAATTCATTGGGTGTTCTGATTCCCAAAGTTATATGGCCTGATAGACCATTGGATTTATCAGAAGAGTTTGCAAAGGAATATATTAGTGACTGGAGTGAAGGTCAAGGTTTTGGATATTCTCCCTTAGCAGAAGCATATGTGAATTTCAGTATTCCTGGTGCACTTATTCAATTTTTTTTCTTTGGTTTGCTAATAGGAAGCTTTCTCCAATTTCTTAGAACGAGAGTTTTATTCAATTACGAATTCCTTCTTGTCCCCTTTATTTATATTGTGGGCTATTATACCGTGATATTAAGCTTCCGATCCCCGTTGATCGGTCCTATCAAAATGGTGATGATGTTTACGGGGCCGTATTTTTTATTAGCTATCATACTGAAAACTCTTGGTAAAATGATGCAAGTCATCAAAAGATTACATAGTAATATGGCACTCAACACTTGACATATAAAGGAATCAGTTATTGTTCGCACGATCTATTGAAGAATACACTTGCAATAACAAAGTAAACCTTTAGTTTTATGCAAAATATATCTTCTGCCAGGCTTCTGAATTCATCTTGTAGGCATTAGGTCATAATGAGTAAGAATAATGCGGGTACTTTGGACACATAATTTTGACCCAACTGTAAAGAATAGCGGAAGCTTTATGCATCTATGTGCCGAGGGTGTGCGCGAACTCGGGGTTGATCTAAAATTATGTTACCTTGGTAACCTTGGCTCAATAAGGAATATACTTCGCGCTCGGGATTACGTTAGAAGATTAGCATGTGAATTCGACATTGTTCATGCCCAGTTTGGATCGGCTTGTGCTTTTGCAACGGCAGGGGCTACGAACATACCAAAAGTACTTTCCTTGTGTGGATCGGATTGGTACCGTTACAAAGAGACGTTATGTTACCAAGCGATACATGGGCTTATTTCAACAGCAATGACGAGGCTGGTAATCCGCAATTATGACACAATTATTACTATGTCTCATCGCATGGAAAAAGAAGTTAAGGGAGTGTATCCTAATCTACATGTGCAAAGCTTCCCTAGCCCAGTCAGCCTTGAGGACTTTAAACCAATAAATAAACAGGATGCTAGGACAAAATTAGGTTTTTCTAATGACGGGGGTAAATGGGTTCTTTTCACATCACTCTCACAGACAAACCCGATCAAGCGTGTTCCCTTGGCAATCGAGGCAGTAAAACGAGCAAATAATCATATGGGAGGTATTCGATTGCGTATTGCCTCTAACATAGCCCATGAAGTGATGCCTTTGTTTGTAGGCGCTTGTGATATGATTACTCTGCACTTCAGTATATGAGGGTTGGCCCAACGCAATTAAAGAGGCTCTTGCGTGTAACTTGCCATTCGTGTCTACCGATGTTAGTGACTTGAGGGATATTGCTTATCAGGAACCTTCTTGCCATATTTGTCCTCCAGAACCAAATATATTAGCTGATAGTATCTGCCGCACATTATCTGAATCCAACACAAATAATCTTCGTCGACATGTACTTGACATGGATTTACGAAAAGTTAGCCAGAGACATATTGATTTGTATCAGGAACTGGTTTTTAAAAATTGATCTAATATCACTACTGTCCCAATGTTAATCGATTTGAAATATATTTCTGGAAAAGGCCATACTCCTGCATGATTGTAGATGTAGATGCCTAGCAGATTCTGGACACACAGTGTTCTCTCAGAATGACGCTATTAAGTGAACGTTGGGACAGTAATGATCTAATAAGAGGAATATCAGATAATCGAATGCAACATTCTATAAAATATGTGCCTTTTGTACATAATTTAAATAAATGTTATACTGATATCCTCAACCTTGATTTTTCCTCCACAATAAATCGGATCAACAGCATTCCTAATCTATATCAATGATACAATGGATCAACAAAAGTAAGGTACGATGCTCATATCTTCTTTATCCTTTGCGCTGAAACTCACTGATAAATCCTTAAAAGGAAACTTATACAGAAAATGAATATCTGGTTTTTTTCCGCCTATGAACAACCAAAAGGCCACACATCAAGAACATATGACTATTCCCGTGAACTTATAAAACGCGGTCATCATGTCACAATATTCACAAACAGCTATTTTCATAGGACCCATGAGGAGCTTTTAGGGACACACGAAAAATGGCGTGTCGAAGAGATAGACGGTGTTAGGGTTGTCTGGCTGCGAACCATTCACTATACTGGGAACGGCTGGAGGCGCGGGATGAACATGCTCTCGTATGCGTGGCGCTCTATCCAGGTGGCCCGAGCCCTTACCGAAAAGCCGGATGTGGTTATAGGTGATTCTGTGCCGCCTAGTGCCGGTTGGGCAGCTTCAAAAATTGCAAGCGAAAAAGGCGCAGCTTTTGTTTATCAAGTGAGGGACGTTTGGCCCATTGCATTGGTTTACGATGGAGGCCTTTCTAAAAGAAGTCCGGTTTACTATGCATTTCGTTTGATTGAAAAGCACCTTTATCGCAAAGCCCAGCGCATTTGTGCAACTATGCCATTTCTCCAGGAACATGTATCTGAGAGCGGCAGCAATCCGGAGAAAGTTGCGTGTATTCCAAATGGAGTAAATCTTGAGCCTTACACTGGTCTTGATGGGTATGACGGTGGTGAAGAGCTTCCACTCATCGCGATGTATGTCGGCGCATATGGTTTTGCCCATGATGTGATAACCATAGTACGGGCGGCAACGATCCTTCAACAGAATGGAAATAACAAGTATCGTTTTGTGATCGTAGGCGATGGTGTGAAGCGGCCTGAATGTGAAATGGAAGCATCATTCAATAAATTATCGAATATTGAGTTTCGTGATCCAGTGCCAAAATCAGATGTGCCTCGACTTCAAATGGAGGCAGATATTTTCATTGCATGTGTTCTCGATTCGAAAGCATATAGCTTTGGTATTAATCTTAACAAGTTGTATGACTATTTTGCATCAGGAAGGCCGGTTATCTTTTCTGGTAATGCACCCAATGACCCTGTTGCTGCTTCTGGAGCCGGGTTCAGTGTTCCCCCTGAAAACCCCGATGAAATGGTCGGGGCATTACTGAGATATCTGGAGATGAGTAAAGCACAGCGGATTGAGATGGGGAAACTTGCCCGCCGATATGCTGAAAGTGAATTCGATGTAAGGAAGCTTGCTGATCGTATGGAGCAGTTATTCTTGCAGGCAATCAAAGACAAAGACCGGGATTCATGAATGCATATAAGCGTAAGAGAAAGATGAATAACTCTGAGGCAAAAATATTTGTATTTGATATATAAAATATTGAATGACAGGGTTCCACCTACCTTGTCTGGCGTAAGATCAGACGTTACCATTTTAAAGCCTACTATAAGCAATGTATTAAAATTTGCCCAAAGCTATCATCCTTTTATAGCATGGTGGTTTTTTCACCATAGTGGTGTGTTCTACAATAAATATTTTGTTATGGTGGTTCTTTTGGATAAGAATCAAATAGTTCACAGGACGTGCGTGTTTCCCGGCTTCTATAAATTTCCCTTCATGGACAAGGAAGATCTTCAGTTGGGAGAAATATGGACAAGAGAAGATTACAGAAACAAGGGAATAGCCACAAATGTTATAAAATATATATTGAATTTGGATCAGTATAAAAACAAGACATTCTGGTATGTGGTCGAGGAAAGTAGCTCTGAGTCAGTTAGCTTGGCTGAAAGTTCAGGTTTTTATGCCTGTTATACAGCACACAAGAAAAACAAGATGGGCATGTCGTTCATCGGAAAATATGAAATATCAACAAAGCCTGAATTCAAATCGTAAACAGGGAATTCACTTGAATATTGAGTTGCAGTCTTGATCAAGAGGACGGTTGATATCCTTTGCTGTGTTGTAGGTCTGATAGTGTTTGGGCCGGCTTTACTTTTGTTTGCCAGGAGCATAAAACGCGAAGACCATGGCCCGGTTTTCTACCGGGGTGAGCGCATAGGGCTCCACGGCAAGCCCTTTCGAATCTTCAAGTTCCGGACCATGGTGGTGGATGCAGAAAAGTTGGGGGCCTCATCCACTTCGGATGACGATGAACGAATTACGAAAATTGGCAGATTTCTTCGACGATACAAACTTGACGAGCTCCCGCAGCTCATTAATGTATTAATAGGCGACATGAGCCTGGTTGGTCCCCGGCCCGAGGTGAAGAAGTTCACTGACCTCTATACGGACGAAGAGAAGATGATCCTTACGATCCGGCCCGGCATCACCGACTGGGCCTCCATCTGGAATCCGGATGAAGGGGCCATACTGGCAGGCAGCACGGACCCTGACCGGGACTACCTTGAAAAGATCCGGCCGGAAAAGATTAGGCTTCAGTTGAAATATGTTCGGGAACGGTCTTTCTGGACGGATCTCAGGATCATAATCCTGACTCTGAAGACCATTTTGATCAAGTAACGGCAGCAGTGGATATGGGAGGATAGTATGGGAGACTCCGTTGCATCTTTAGTTACCCTGTTCAGGATGATGGTTCGGATACGCTGCTTTGAGGAGGATCTGGTGGAGTCTATTCTGAGTGGAGATATCCACACTCCCTGCCATCTCTGCAGCGGCCAGGAGGCTGTTGCCGTGGGTCTCTGCACAGCCCTTCTCAAAAGTGATTATATTTTCGGGACCCATCGCTCCCATGGTCATTTCCTGGCAAAGGGGGGCTCCATGAAAGCGCTGGCAGCGGAGGTCTATTGCCGGGAAGCTGGCTGCTCCCGGGGCCGCGGGGGCTCCATGCACCTCATTGATCCGGATTCGGGCATGATGGGTTCGGCGCCCATCGTAGCCGGCACCATCTCCCTGGCGGTGGGTGCGGCCCTGGCATCTTCCATCCGGAAAGACAACCGGGTGACCGTGAGTTTTTTCGGCGATGGCGCCACCGGCGAAGGTGTTCTGTACGAATCCCTGAACTTTGCCGCACTGAAAAAACTCCCGATCATCTTTGCCTGTGAGAACAATCTCTATGCGACCCACATGCCGATCAGGGAATGTCGTGTGAACCAGCCCATCAGTAAGATTGCAGAGCCATTGGGTATAAAGACATATTGTGTGGATGGAAACGATGTGCTGCAGGTTTATGATGCAGGGTTGCAGGCAGTGGAAACCTGCCGTAGTGGTGAAGGGCCGGTGTTTATGGAGTTCATGACCTATCGCCTCCGGGGCCATGTGGGGCCAGATGACAATATCCAGGGGTTCCACACGGACATCAGGCCAAAGGATGAAATCGCCATGTGGCAGCAGAAGGACCCCATCATGAAATTTGGAGCAAGATCTGATAGAGCGGGCGATTGATTGACGGGCAGGAGCTGCAGGTGATCAGGGACGAAGTGATAAAAGAAGTGGGGGAAGCCAGGGCATACGCAAAGAGAAGCCCGTATCCACAGGCAAAGGAGATGACGAGATATGTCTTCGCATAGAACATTACCCTACAGCCTGGCAATCAACGAGGCCCTCCACCAGATGATGGATATCGACCCTTCCGTCTTTCTCATGGGGCAGGGGGTGAAAAGTCCCTGGTATATATCCAATACGGCCAAGGGTCTCCTGGAAAGGTTCGGTAGTGATCGGGTATCGACACACCCGTTTCCGAAAATGGCGTCACCGGGGCGGCTGTGGGGGCGGCCATCGCCGGCATGAGACCCATTGTGGTTCACCCCCGGATGGATTTCATGCTGTATGCCTTGGACCCCATCATCAACCAGGCGGCAAACTGGTTCTACATGAACGGCGGTCGCGCCAATGTTCCGGTGGTATTCTGGGGCATTATCAACAGGCGGGGCGAACAGGCGGCCCAGCACTCCCAGGCCATTCACGGAATCTTTGCCCATGTTCCAGGCCTCAAGGTGGTCATGCCTGCCACGGCTTATGACGCCAAAGGACTGATGATCGCTGCCATCGAAGATCCCAACCCGGTGGTGTTCATGGATGAACGAATGCTGTATCACAAAGAGGACCAGGTTCCCGAAGAGATATATCGCGTGGAGATCGGAAAGGGGTGCATCCGCAGGCAGGGCAGCGACGTGACCATCGTGGCGGTTTCCCTCATGGTTCACGAGGCCATGCAGGCGGCTGATGAGCTTGCCGCCAAGGGAGTGGATGCCGAGGTCATCGATCTGAGGACCGTCAAACCCCTTGACCAGGAACTGATAATTGACTCGGTGAAGAAGACAGGCAGGCTGGTGATTGCAGATGTGGGATGGCAATCCTTCGGTGTTTCAGCGGAAATTGCTGCCCTGGTTTCGGAGAAGGCCTTTGGTGCCTTGAAGGAACCCATAGTGCGTGTTGCCCTGCCCGACTGCCCGGCGCCTGCCAGCAGGGCTCTGGAAGATATGTACTATCCAACTGCATATGACATCGTACAAGCAGTTCAACAGATTGGACAAGGACTTGGGAGATTATGGCATATAAGGTGAAGTTTGTTGAGCCGGCAAAATTGTACCGGATGATCAAGGATGAGCTCGATGCCGCCTACTTCGAGGTGATGGCAAAGGGCGACCTCATCGACCGGGCACAGTTGCGCAGGTTCGAAAAGAACCTGGCCGATTTCGTGGGCACAAAATATGCCGTGGGGCTGAACAGCGGTTATGATGCCCTGCACATGTCCCTGCGGGCGGCCGGGATCGGCCGGGGGATGAGGTGATCGTGCCGGCCCACACCTTTGTGGCCACCTGCTCGGCCGTGGTGAACGTGGGGGCCACGCCGGTGCTGGTGGATGTGGGCAAGGATTTCAACATCGATGTGCGACAAGATCGAGGCGGCGATCACCCCGCGGACGCAGGGGATCATCCCCGTGCATTTGAGCGGCTACATGGCCGACATGGTCCGGGTCATGGAGATCGCCGGCAGAGTATAAGCTCGTCGTCGTGGAAGACGCCTGCCAGAGCCTCGGATCAAGCATGCTTGACCCCCGGACAGGGAACAAAAAAATGGCCGGGTCATGGGGACTGACAGGCTGCTGGAGCTTCTATCCCTTCAAGATCCTGGGCGGATACGGCGACGGCGGGGCGATCACCACCAATGATCCGGACGTGGCCCTCTTTGCCACGCGCATGCGCTACAACGGCGAAGACCGGGAAACCGGGGAATACCACGGCCACGGCTTCACCTGCCTGCTGGACAACCTGCAGGCGGCATTTCTCGATGTAAAGCTCGCGGTACCTTCCCCAGTGGATCATCCGGCGCAAAGCGATTGCAGAGCGATACCGAACAGCGCTTTCCGACCTGCCGGATCTCCTGCTGCCCCACTACGACGACCCGCGCCGCGACCATGTCTACCAGAATTACACGGTCCGCTCAAAACAGGGGAACGAATTCTCGGAATTCTGAAGGCAATGGCGTGGAGGTACTGACCCAGTTCCGGAAGCCTTACTACCGGCACCAGGCCTTGAAGCTTGAGGACGAGGTTCCCCGAAACGGAGGCTTGAGCCGGGAGGTATGTTCACTGCCTATGAATGTGGAGATTGATGAGACGGAAGTGGATATGTGATTGAGACGGTAAGGAAGTTTTACGGAAAATGACCCCAGTACGAAAGGATTTCGAAACAACCATGACCTAGGCCATTGAGTGAGCGTCATCAGTGGGTCTTGCAGTCGGAGATCCGGAACATGTCCATCGAGTGCGAACGCATGGGCGGGGTGAACCTCTCCCAGGGCGTGTGCGATACCCAGACGCCGCCTGTTGTGCTCCAAGGCGCCAGGGAGGCCATGGATCAGGGCATAAACACCTACACCCACTACGCCGGTTTGATGGAGCTCCGTCAGGCCATTGCCGGCAAGCAGAAGCGTTTCACCGGCATGGACGTCGATCCGGAAAGCGAGATCATTGTCAGCGCGGGTTCCACGGGTGCGTTTTACTGCACCTGCCTGGCACTGCTGAATCCCGGTGACGAGGTGATCCTCTTCGAGCCGTACTATGGCTACCATGTCAATACACTGGTGGCCACCGGGGCGGTTCCCCTGTATGTGCGGATGCAGCCGCCTGAGTGGTCATTCTCCCTGGAGGAGCTCGAGCGGGTGGTCACGCCCCGGACAAGGGGAATCATGGTCAATTCACCGGCCAACCCATCCGGAAAGGTCTTTTCGCGCAGTGAGCTTGAACTGGTTGCCGACTTTGCCGTAAGGCACGATCTGTTTGTGTTTACCGATGAGATCTACGAACATTTTCTCTACGATGACAACGTGCACATCCCGCCCATGACCCTGCCGGGCATGCGGGAGAGGACCATCACCATCTCCGGCGTTTCCAAGACCTTCAGCATCACGGGCTGGCGGGTGGGGTATTGCATCTGCGATGCCCGCTGGAGCCAGACCATCGGGCATTTCAATGATCTGGTCTATGTCTGCGCACCTGCACCGCTGCAGATGGGGGTGGCCAGAGGGCTCAACGAACTTCAGGCGGATTATTACCAGGATCTGGAGCAGGAATACCGGGGCAAGCGTGAAAAGATATGCACGGCCCTGGCCCGGGCCGGGCTGACACCCATCGTGCCAGGGGGGGCCTACTATGTGCTGGCAGATATATCGAGACTGCCGGGAATAAACAGCAAGGAAAAGGCCATGTATCTGCTGCACAAGACCGGTGTGGCATGTGTTCCGGGAAAGGCCTTCTACCATGATGACTCGGGGGAAGGACTTGCCCGGTTCTGTTTTGCAAAAGAAGACCCCATCCTGGATCAGGCATGCCGCAGCCTTGAAAGCCTGTAGAGAATAAACAGAGCAGGGGTGGTTTTCGCAATGCAAAGGTCACAAACTTTTGATAGATATCTTGTTGCATGATTTGCAATAAGAGTGCATATTATCTGCATGTGGATAGATAGGCATTCAGAAGTCTTGCTTAGGCGCATGGCGGATCAATTTCCTGCCGTGCTGGTCACCGGGGCCAGGCAGGCCGGGAAGACATCGATATTGCGCCATTTGTATCCGCATGCCTCATACCTCAGCCTTGATCTTCCGGCCAATGCCGAAGCCGCACAAACGGCTCCGGTGCAGTTTCTTGAAAAATATCCGGAACCGGTGATTATCGATGAAATTCAGTATGCCCCCACTTTGCTGCGACATCTGAAATACCGGATAGACAAAGATCGCTCCCCTGGGCGATATCTTTTGACCGGATCACAGGTTTTTCCGCTTATGCAGGGCGTTTCCGAAAGCCTCGCCGGCAGATGTGCGGTTTTGAACCTGCATACCCTGTCCAGAGCTGAATTGCTTGATGCCAATCGCCCCATAGAAGAGACTTCCTATATTTTTCTTGGCGGATATCCGGAGTTGTATGCCGGTGTTGATGCGGATTTATGGTTTCCTGCCTATGTGGCCACCTACCTGGAACGGGATGTGCGTAACATTCTTCGGGTTGTGGATCTGCAGGACTTTAATCGATTCATTCGCGCCTGTGCGCTCAGGTCATCGCAGGTTCTCAACTATTCCGATCTTGCTAGGGATACCGGGATTGCGCCAAACACCGCCCGTAAATGGCTGAGTCTTTTGCAAACCTCAGCCGTTATTGCCCTGATTGAACCTTATTTTGGAAATCGGACCAAGCGATTGATCAAAGCACCGAAGCTGATTTTTTTGGACACCGGCCTGGCGGCCTTCCTCGCCGGGTTTCGTTCTGAGAAGGATTTATTCGCGTCATCTCTTGCAGGGGCTTTCTATGAGTCATATGTTTTCGGACAAATACTAAGACAGGCATCGTCAAAGGGGAATCCCACACCCATCAACTACTGGCGTACCGCCAATGGTCCAGAGGTCGATATGGTCATTGAGCAAGCCGGGGGGTTGGTCGTGGCTATTGAATGTAAATTGAAGGAGCACCCGGATTCTGCGGATGCCGCCGGCCTTAGGTCTCTGGCAGAAGCAGAAAAGGGCCGCATCAAAGAAAAGTTTGTAGTATGTCGAACGAAAGTCACTTACAAACTCCCCGATGGGATATGGGTTATGAATCTCCCTGAATTGCTGAAAAATATATCCTTTTGAGCTAATTAAGAAACGAAAAAAAGATGTCACCCCCTGGCCTGCTCTGCCATAGCAGCGTGAATGGCTGCGAAGGCATGACATGTTCAATGTGTGATCGACAAGCAGTATCTTCATTATGAATCCTGAAAAAAATGACCTGGAATAGGGGTGCCCGTAATAGGTGTTGATTTTTTCAATACAAAGATTATTATGTACCCATTGAAGAAGGCACCTGAGACATTCCCTTAACAGCCGGTCGGGATGAGATAGGTTTAAGCATATATATTTACTCTTTTTTTATGAAGGAGCACGCGCGATGAAGCTGTTCACAAACTGGAAAACAGCATTGGTTACCCTGGTTGTTTTTGCTTTCAGCATGGTTTTTTTGCCCGGGTTTACTGCAACGGCCATGGCAGCGGATACCGCCGCTCCAAGTGATACCGGAGCGGGCGCGACAGACTCTGATAATGACGGGGCAGCGGGAGTTGCAGGTGCCGGTGAAGCAGGTGCTTCCGGAGGCGAAGCCACCTATGCCGGGCTCACAGCAGGTACAATAGCTGCCGGGGCAGTAGTGCTGGCGGCAGGAATAGCCATAATTGCTGCCTCAAACAGCGGGTCATCATCTTCAACCGCTCATCATTAAACTACAGTGAATCTTCACCTATTCTTGATAGGTGACTATCAGGAAAAAAGGCTGAAACGCAGTTGAGTTTCCAGCCTTTTTGTTTGAATGAAAAATAGACAACTTGTAATCCTATTTATTTATTTTATTTTTCAGTTCTCTCCCCATGTTTATGCGGAAGACTTGAATAATGAAACAGGTAGTATTCTGACCTCTGCCGAAACACTGTTCAAAGCCATGCAGAAAAAGGAGTATGCACAGATCTGGGGATCCCTTTCTCAGAAATCGCGGGATACCATTGTGCAGGATACCTATAAGGCTTTAAAGCCAAAGGGCGGAAACTACACTGAAGCAAGCATAGGCAAAGATTTCACTGGCGAAGGGTCATTGTCTCGTGCATATTGGGATGCCTTTTTAAAAAAGTTTGATCCCACCATGATCCTCGAAGAGAGCAGATGGGAGATGGAATCAATAAAAAGTGATAAAGCCGAGATTAAGATAATCTATAAAAAGGCTCAAAGCCCTGCCATGCTCAAGATGTTCAAAGAAGGTGGCATATGGAAGGTAGGGCTTACTGAGACATTCTGGACGAGGAAATAGCAAGGAGTAGATTTGGAAGGGCATCAAACACAGCGCAGCGAGAATGAAGGCCAATTCGACCTTCTCGACATCCTTCTCGTCATGGCAAAAAGGAAGAGGCTGATCATCGGCATCACCATGGGTGCGGCCTTTCTTGTCGCTGTCGTTAGTTTACTCATGTCACCCATATACCGTGCCGAGACAAAGATACTTTCACCCCAGGTGAACTCGTCCATGACTGCGCAGATCCTCAATCAGATCGGAGCCGCCGCCGGGTTCCTCGGCGGTGCGCCCGGGGTCAAGTCACCCAATGAACTCTATATTGGTCTGTTGAAGAGCAGGCCTGTGCTCGACCGTATCATCGACAGGTTTGATCTGATGAAACTCTATGAAGTTAAATATCGCGAAGATGCCCAAAGTTCATTATTAAAAAACATCAAGGCACGAAATGATCTCAAGAGCAGCATCATCACCGTCGGAATTGAAGACAAAGACCCGAAACGGGCAGCTGATATGGCCAATGCACTCATAGAGGAGCTGCGGGTCATGAATAAAGGGCTCTCGGTCACAGAGGCTTCCCAGAGGAGGCTCTTTTTTGAAGAGCAGCTGAAGGAGGCCAAAGACTCCCTGTCAAAGGCCGAAGAGGCCATGAAGGGCTTCCAGGAGAAGAGCGGTGCGGTCAAGATCGATGCCCAGGCTGATGCGATCATAAGGGGTATTTCAGAATTCATGGCGCAGATTTCGGCCAAAGAAGTGCAGGTGCGAGTGATGAGGACTTATTCCACGCCGCAGAATCCTGATATCCTCAGGGCCGAGGAAGAGCTGAAGGGAATGAAGGCGCAACTGTCAAAGCTCGAATCAAAGAGCGAAGGCGGGGGTGTAATAGTACCGACAGGAAATATGCCCTCAACAGGCACGCAATATGTTCGGTTGATGAGGGACCTGAAGTTCAACGAGACCCTCTATGAACTTCTGTTCAGCCAGTACCAGTCCGCCAAGATCGATGAGGCAAGGGATGCATCGGTAATCCAGGTCATCGAGAAGGCCGTGCCGCCGGCGAAAAAGATAAAGCCGAAAAGGAGTCTCATGGTAATCCTTGCCATGATCTCGGGTTTTTTTATTTCCATAGTAGTAGCCTTTTTTCTGGAATATATGGAGGGGGTCTCGGGTAATCCGGATTCTCTGGAAAAGGTTGCAAGGCTGAAAAGCAATATGTCATTCAGGTAAACGGTGATGGAGAATACTAAGGGGAAAGGAACACGGCAATATAAACTGTCGGCAACAGGTGGCCTGTGTGTTTTCTCATTGACAATGAATGTACCTGGGGAGAGGATTATTCCATAATGCTTTTTGAGATGCGAAATTCCTCCACTATTTTCAGAAAGAAATTCTGGACTATACTCCTTGCGGATATAACCCTTCTTGTTTTGTGTTATGTCAGCGCATACGCAATTCGTTTTGAAGGCAGCATAGCACCTGTTTATCAGCAACAGATCATAACCACCCTTTTGCCGCTGCTGGCCATTAAGGTCTGCTGCTTCTTTGCCTTTGAACTCTATCGGGGCATGTGGAGGTATGCGGGTATACGGGATCTGGTGAACATCGTGAAGGGCGCCCTTTGCAGTATGTTGATATTTGTCGGGTATCTAGCCATATTCCGGCATTTCGAAGGCGTATCCCGAGGTGTGGTTGTCATTGATTTTCTTTTAACCGTCATAAGCATTGGCGGGTTCCGGCTTCTCGTCCGGCTCTATTACCAGAGGGACAGCGCATTTGTGGATGAGCTTGTGTTCTGGCGGAAATCACTCAGGAGCAGAAGGAACATCCTCATCGTAGGGACAGGGACCCGCGCTGAGAAGCTCATGCGGGAGATCCACGAAAACAGCAAGACCAGTTACCGGGTGATCGGTTTCATTGACATGGGTGGTATGCACAAGGGCATGAAGATTCATGGGGTCCCCATACTGGGAACAGCAACCGACCTGCCGCAGCTGGTTTCATTTCATGAGATCGAGGATATCCTCATCGCTGATTCGGATCTGAATGCAAAGGCAATAAGCGCTATTGTCGAGATGTGCGGGGATTGCGGGGTCAGGTTTAAGGTTATCCCGTCACTTTCTGAAAGGATGAGCCAGGGGGAAGCCGACAGTCTCAGGGATATAAAACTTGAAGATCTTATGGACAGGGAACCCGTGAAGCTCGACATGGAGCTGGTCAGGGCGGAAATCCAGGGGCAGACGATACTCGTTACCGGGGCAGGGGGATCCATAGGGTCTGAACTCTGCAGGCAGATACTGAGATACAAGCCCGACAGGCTAATCCTGGTTGATAACGCGGAGACACCGCTGTATCACATCGACATGGAGCTGAATTCTTTGAAGGCTGCCGATTCAAGGACAGAGATCATCCCGTGTATCGGGGATGTGCGGAGCAGGAGGAGCCTGGAGCGCATATTCCGCAGGCACAAACCCCAGTATGTGTATCATGCCGCAGCGTACAAACACGTGCCCATGATGGAGCGCTCGCCCATAGATGCCATAAACAACAACATCATCGGCACATTCAAGCTTGCCACCCTGTCGTGCAAGTATCATGTGAGGAAGTTTGTACTGATCTCCACAGACAAGGCCGTGCGGCCCACATCGGTGATGGGGGCCACCAAGAGGGTTGCGGAGCTGGTCGTGCAGTCGATTAACGGGAACGGGACCAGGTTTGTGGTGGTGCGGTTCGGCAATGTGCTGGGGAGCAACGGGAGCGTGGTGCCGCTGTTCCAGGGGCAGATCGCATCCGGCGGACCGGTCACGGTAACGCACCCTGAGGTGACGAGATATTTCATGACCATACCCGAGGCGGTGATGCTGGTGCTTCAGGCAGGGTCCATCGGCAAGGGCGGAGAACTGTTCCTGCTGGATATGGGCAAACAGGTGAAGATCTCGGACCTGGCAAGAAACATGATACGGCTTTCAGGCTTTGTGCCGGACAAGGATATCAAGATTGAATATATCGGGCTCAGGCCAGGTGAGAAGCTCTACGAGGAATTGCTCATAGATGGAGAAGGAATCATTGACACTGCCTATGAAAAGATCAAGGTGTGCAATACCTGCAGCAGGATCGATGAGGAGGATCTCTTCGGGGGGATCGAGCATTTCAGTCTGCTCGTGAAGAACTCCGGTGATTCCAAGACCGCCCTGAAAATCCTGGAAAGACTCATACCGGATTTCAAGAGAGAAGATAGTTCAGAATCAACGACATCTTCAGCCGAACCTTATCTTTCTGAAGAGAAAGGTACGACCATCATTCAGGTGAAATCTAAGATCTATTCCAAATAGGCCTCTCCCAAACCCTTGACGAACAAGGTTGGAGGGTGATACATGCTTGGTCTTGATGATTGCTCTTTGATGAAGATGGCATTGGAAGAGGCACAGAAGGCTGCCGATATTGGAGAAGTGCCGGTCGGCGCAGTGCTTGTGGTCAATGATCATGTGGTTACAGGCCACAACAGGATGATCATGGATAATGATCCTACTGCGCATGCCGAGATAGTGGTTATCCGTGAGGCTGCACGGCTGGCTGATAATTACCGGCTCACACACTCGAGGCTCTATGTCACCATTGAGCCGTGCATCATGTGTGTGGGCGCGATTATCCAGGCACGCATTGAATACCTCTTCTATGGTGCGAGAGATAGACGCTATGGCGCCGTGGAATCCATGATCGAGGGATTCAGGCTTGATGTAAACCACAAGCCTGTTATCCATGCCGGTTTCATGGAAGATCAGGCGGGCTCTTTGATAAAGGCCTTTTTCAAAGCAAAAAGGTAAGGAGAGGTACCGAAGTGGTCATAACGGGGCCGACTCGAAATCGGCTGTCCTTTTTCAAGGACCGGGGGTTCGAATCCCTCCCTCTCCGCCAACACGAATACGTTACGCATGAGGAGAGATGCCCGAGAGGCCGAAGGGGCACGATTGGAAATCGTGTGTACCGCTAATAACGGTACCGAGGGTTCGAATCCCTCTCTCTCCGCCATATGAACAAGGCCTTGCAAGAGGCCGGGTCTCATACAATGCAGCACTGCGAACCCCGTCAGGCCCGGAAGGGAGCAGCGGTAAGCAAGATGCTGTGTGTGTATGGTAAGGCCCGGTCTCTTGCAGGGCCTTAGTGTTTTTCGTAAGGACGAAGGCAGTCCGCTTGTGTAATATGGGTTTTAATACGAGGATGATTTTATGTATCAGGTCATAGCCCGTAAGTTCAGACCCCAGCGGTTCGAAGATGTTGTGGGGCAGGAGCATGTCACGAGGGTGCTCTGCAATGCCATAGAGCTGAACAGGCTGCCCCATGCATTTATCTTTTCCGGCCCCCGGGGTGTGGGCAAGACTTCTGTTGCCCGGATTCTCGCCAAGGCAATCAATTGCGACAAGGGTCTATCCTGCAACCCATGCAATACCTGCCCCTTGTGTATGGATATCACTGCATCGCGTGCAGTCGACGTGTTCGAGATAGATGCAGCCACCCATACCCAGGTGGAAAAGATCCGTGACCTCATTGAAAATTCCCGGTACACACCCACGGTGGCACGATATAAGACCTTTATCATCGATGAAGTGCACATGCTCTCACGGAGCGCCTTTAATGCCCTGCTGAAGACATTGGAAGAGCCGCCTGCGCATGTGATATTCATTCTCGCCACGACCGAGCTTGCAAAGGTCCCTGTTACGGTGCTCTCGCGCTGCCAGCGTTACGACTTCAGGCGGATCCCGGTGGATGATATTGTCCGTCATCTCGCATCAGTCGCCCAAAAAGAGCAGATCACCATCACTGATGATGCCCTGGTCGTAATAGCGCTGCAGGCCGATGGCAGCATGAGGGATGCCCAGGGCATGCTTGAGCATATTTCCGCCGCAGGCAGGGACCTCATTGGAGTTGATGCGGTGGAAGATTCCCTTGGGCTTGTGGGAAGATCGACCATGCGCGATCTGGTCACGGCAATTGTGAAAAAGGATGCCCCCGGCACCCTCCATGTCGTTGAGCGGGTCTACCGGTACGGGCAGGATCTGAATCAGCTTTATCGATCGCTCCTGGAGCAGTTCAGGAATATGATGGTCCTCAAGGCCGGTTATATGAATGTAACGCTGCCCGAAGAAGAGAAGGCCTTCCTGAAAGATCTCATGTCCGACATATCCTTCGAAGAGGTCCACCGGTACCTGAGTGTTCTCATTCGTTCTGAAGAGGACATGAAGTTTACCAGCATTACCAGGATAACCCTTGAGACGATCCTTTTGCGCATCATATCAGCCCCACGTGCAGTGGATCTGCAGAATCTCATACAGGCGGTTTCCTCCAGGGGGGCAGTGTTGCCGACAGGCCATACTCAACAGATTTCACCTGTAGAGATCTACAGGAGGCCTCCTTCCTCGCTGCCGCTTTCATGGGAAGGTTTCCTTTCATACCTGAAGGATCATGACCAGCCTCTCTATGCTGTTGCATCGAACGCCGCCCTTGAACAGGATAATGGTAATGAGATTACGTTGTCATGCGCGAACCAATTTTTCACGGAGCAGCTCACGAAAGCCCTTCCGGATCTGACCAGCAGGGCCAGGGCCTTTCTTCAGAAGGACATGGTGCTGAATGTTGCAATAAGAGACGCCGCTGTGATTGAGAATAAAAAACCCAAACCCTCTGAGATAAGGACCCAGGCGCTGAAATCATCCCTGGTAAAAGACATCATGTCTGAATTTAACGGCATCGTAAAGAATGTCAGACCTAAAGAATAATACCATTACTGCAATTGATGGCGTGCGCGTCGGCCATTGCTCTGATCTTGAGGGGGGCACCGGTGTTACCGTAATCCTGTTCGATAAGCCGGCACTGGGCGCTGTGGATATTACGGGAATGGCCACATCCACCAGGCAGATCGATTCCCTTGACATGCTGCATCCCGGCAGTGCAATTCACGCCCTGTGCCTGGCCGGAGGATCTGCCTTCGGCCTCGACGCCGCATCAGGTGTCGTGCGGTATCTCGGCGAGCAGGGCATAGGGCTTGATCTTGTAGTGGCCAGAGTTCCCGTTGTTCCAACGGCTGTCATATTCGACCTGTCCTTCATGGATTCACAGGCCAGGCCGACACAGGCCATGGCATATGAGGCATGCCTGGCAGCCTCATCTTCTCCGGTTGAGCAGGGGTGCATGGGCGCAGGCACCGGTGCTACCTGCGGCAAGCTCAGGGGCGTGGCATATGGTACAAAGGCAGGGCTCGGCTCCGGCATGATTCAAGGCGCGGATGGCGTCCTCATGGGCGCCCTGGTGGTTGCAAACCCCTTCGGGGATGTCCTTGATGAGCAGGGCCGGATCATTGCAGGCTCGCGTGATGATAACGGGTTTCTCAACATGCAGGATGCCATTACGAAGGGTGAGGTGAGAGGGCGTTTCGGTGCGCCGGGCAACACAACTCTTTGTGTCCTTGTAACTGATGCCTGCATGGATAAGGTCATGGCAATGCAGGTGGCGCGCATGGCAGGCCAGGGTCTTGCCAGGCACATCTCTCCTTTCAACACCCCTTTTGATGGTGATATGGTCTTCTGTCTTTGTGTGGGAGAAAAACCGGCCCACCCGCTCCATCTCGGTGTCATAGCTGCCCAGGCAGCGAGCAGTGCCCTGTTGAATGCCGTGCGGCATGCCCGGAGCATGGGCGGGATTCCTGCCTCGTATGATATTCTTTAACTGATATACGCTCATTCAAGAGCCGCCGGAGGACTTCCGTTGCCGCGAGTGGAAACCGTGGTCATGCGCGGGTTCATGGGGGTTCAAAACCGTTGACAAAGCCAAGGCAGTTGGGTAGAAGTGATGTCCGTGGCGGAGTAGCTCAGGTGGTCAGAGCATGCGGCTCATATCCGCAGTGTCGGGGGTTCAAATCCCTCCTCCGCTACCATTCATGATAATAAAAAAAGCAGGGTCTTTGCCGGCCCTGCTTTTTTTTCGATGAATGGAATAATCAGGCTTTTTTGAATATCTTCCGGAATCCGGCAAGCCCTATCATCCCGGAGCCCAGGAGCAGCATGGTGGCCGGTTCTGGGACAGGGGCGGTGTTTCGGTTATTTGTACTGTCGGTGAGGTTATAGGTGAAGTTATCCATCAACCAGTATGCGCTTGTTGAATTGGATGTTGCCTGTATAACCAGCTTTGTTATATTCGAGAAGTCTGCTGACAACCAGTTGTAAGAATTAGTTGACAGGAAGAATTCAGATGACGAACCAACCTGGTTGAGCTCCATTATATGCAAACAGGGTAATAGACGATGCGGTGCGGGAGTCTGCCCTCTGGCCATCATTTTGTGCAAATGCGGTAAAATCTGCACCGGAAAAATTAGCAGTCTTGAAAAAATCGATGACCATGGTTTTTACTCCAAAACCATTGAACAAGGCATACTCTCCGGAAGGGGAACCATAGCTGTTGCCCCATGAAGTTGCATAATTTGTATCGGATTGAACATATGCAGATGAGTTGAAGGTTAAATCAGGATAATAATTTGTAGGGATTTTTACGCTGCTGACTCCCGATGTTATGTCATCGAAGGTAATGACAGCGGTATGTCCGGGTATACTGAGGCCAATGAGCATGACCATAGTAATTAAGGTGACCATTCTTTTTATCATAAATAATTCCTCCAGGGTGCTTGGTAGTGCTAGATATTGCACGTTTAATGCCAAGGACCAGATATTGTAACTAATTGAATATAAATAAATTAATAATCTTTCAAGGCACATGATGGGGCAATATATGCTTGCATATGTAAAACTATGCCTATTAGGGGGAAGTTATTTTCCATCGGTCCCTAGGATCCTTTCGAGGGAGGGGGTGAAACCTTTTTTGAGTTTTGCAATTGCCTTGAGAGAAAGAAATAATAGGTATCTCTTCTCAATGATGATATGGAAGTTGAAAGACATCCAAGATCTGGTTTATTATCCTTAACAATTTCTGATAAAAGTTATGAAAGGTTGATGTAGCATGTCTAAAAAAATCATGCTTGCTTTGTGTATTCACTCCCACCAGCCGGTGGGTAATTATGCAAGTGTTTTTGAACAGGGAGCCAGGGAATGCTATCTGCCTTTTCTGAGGCTCCTGAAGGAGTACCCGGATATTCGGGCAACGCTCCACTATACCGGGCCGTTACTTGAATGGTTCGATCAGAATTCACCGGAATTTTTCGAGCTGCTTTCCCTGCTGGTGGAAAGATCACAGGTGGAACTCATGGGGGGTGGTTTTTATGAGCCCATTCTGCCCGTTATCCCCGAAAGAGATGTTCATAAACAGATTGAATATACGAAAGACTATATGAAAAACAGGTTCGGTGTGGTCCCCCGGGGCATGTGGTGCACGGAGAGGATCTGGGACCCAAGCCTCCCGAAAAAGATCAACTCCGGGGCAAAGGTTGAATATACCCTGCTCGATGACAGCCATTTTCTTTCTGCCGGTCTTTGCCCGGATGATGTCCATGGATATTACATAACCGAAAGGGAGGGATATGCCCTTAAGGTGTTTCCCATTGACATGCACCTGCGCTACCTCATCCCTTTCAAAGAGCCCAATGAAATTATTGACTATATCCTCCATCTGAAGGCTAAGGGGGTGAATGTAATCACCTATGGAGACGATGGGGAAAAATTCGGCATGTGGCCGGGGACATTCAAATGGGTGATAGAGCAGGGATGGCTCAGGCGTTTCTTTGATGCCATGCTGAAGGTTTCAAACGAGATTGAGATTGTTCCCCTGTCTCACGCCCTGGACAGTTATCCCCCCAACGGGCTCGTCTACCTGCCTACGGCAACCTATCAGGAAATGATGGAATGGAGCCTCCTTGCCCCTCAGGGCAGATACTATGAAGAACTGGTGAAGAGGGCAAAAACGGAGCACGACTGGGACCGCAAGCGCGCATTTTTAAGGGGCGGCATGTGGGACAACTTCCTCTCCAAGTATCGTGAGTCTAATCTGATGCATAAAAAGATGCTGAAGGTGAGCTCACTGGTGCAGACATATGGGAAAGGGTCTGACGATGCCATGAAGCATCTCCTCATGGGGCAATGTAATTGCCCCTACTGGCATGGCCTTTTCGGTGGAATCTATATCGGGGCCCTCAGGCATGCCATCTATGAGAATCTTCTGAAGGCCGAACAGATCATCGATGAAAACCGTATGGGCGGTTCCCCCTGGATTGTTGAACAGGTTGACCACGACGTTGATGGGTACGAAGAGGTGCTCATTTCGGGGAAGATACTCAATTGCTATATCTCTCCACAGGACAATGCCTCTGTCTTCGGCCTTGAATACAAGCCCAAGCATTACAGTCTCTCCAATATCCTCATGCGTAACCCTGAAATTTACCACAAGGATGTGCTCAATCCCCAGTCGCACAAAAAGAAAAAGTCAGCCGATGAGCCGTTGTCGATTCATGACATTGCCCATGAAACTCCGGAAGAGTTCAAAGAACTTCTGGTGTACGACACCTACCGGAAGA
Organism: uncultured delta proteobacterium; assembly: GCA_963785235.1. Classification (GTDB taxonomy): domain Bacteria; phylum Desulfobacterota; class Desulfomonilia; order UBA1062; family UBA1062; genus MWEI01. The sequence continues at coordinate 213,977 of CAWAUM010000001.1, forward strand.
ATTCCTTCATTACCCATTATCTTGAGTCACCTGCCTCAGTCGAGAAGATCCTCAAAGAAAACCGGATCGGCACCTCGCTGACTGATCATCTCCCGTTCCAGCTTGTGTCCAGCGTTGACAATGCAGACAGTGTTTCCCTTACGTTTGCCGGCACACAGGGTACTCTGGAGATAAGCAAAACATACCGGTATGACCCTGCCGGATCCATCACGTTATCTCATGTAATATCCCCCTTAAGTGACAATACATGGGTCGTCATTGAATGGAACATATTCACCCTTACCGGCGAGAGGCCTTTTGTTGACACGCAGGCCATGGAGAATGACCGGGGTGTTTACCGGGCTCACTGCGTTGAGATCAAGGACAGCTACAGTGGGCTCACCATCAGGATTGAGTCCGGATCTTTCTGGGTTGTCTGCATCGTGCCCATTGAATGTGTATCGCAATGTGAGGATGGCTTTGAAAAGACATTCCAGGGGTGGAGTGTATATTTCATGCAGCAATGCCAGAAAACTGTTCCTGATGTCACGCTCAACGTGTTCTCGGAAAGTCAGGGTTGAGGATTTCAGCCATGGATATGCGTTCACCCGTAGCCTCATTATAAGGGACCTGAAAAGGAAAGATGCCGAGGTTTTTTGCTGAGATCACCCGGTTTCCTCTAGCCATCATTGCCGGCAAGGGAGCTGTGCGCCATATCACTGGCCCCTTAAGGAAGCGCAGCGGTGACAAGATCGCTATCCGGGTTGGGAACCGGGGCTTCCAGGCAAAGATCTCATCCATTGGTTCAGAAGAGATCCTGCTTGATATAATTGACGAAGAGGCCCTTCAGGACAGAAGCACGGCACACGTGCACCTGGCAATGTGCCTCTTCGACCTGAAGGATCTCGATGATGCCATCCGGTGCACAACGGAACTCGGTGTTTCAGGTATCTACCCGGTCATATCATCAAGGTCGAACATACGCTCCATAACCGAGGCTCGATTTGCACGGTGGCAGTCTATAATCCTTGAGGCGGTTAAACAGTGCGACAGGATGACAACCCCCGTCATCCACCGGCCGGTGTCTCTTGATACATTCATGGGTGAAGCATCTTCCCTGTGGGACACAAGGCTTGTGGCCCATAAAGAGGCGCAACATTCCATACTCGAATTCACGGGAAGCGATTGTTGTATTCTTATTGGTCCTGAAGGAGGGCTTTCTTCAGAAGAGCTTCGGCTGATTACCCGGGGCGGTTTTATTCCGGTGAGATTGGGGAATACGATTCTCAGGTCTACCACGGCAGCAATGTGCGCTGTAAGTGTTCTTGGTCTGAATAAATAGGGCATCATCCGCCGGGTTGCGGATGATGCCCTGTTTATTGCTTCGATTACTTGGCCTTTCCTGATTGGAGGCGTGTGAGCTGCGCCTGCGCCTGTTGTTTTTCCGGGAACTGTTTGGTGCCGGCCAGGGATTTTTTCAGGTATGCAACAGCCTCAGTGTCTCGCTTGAGATCCATCAGGGCTAATGCCATATGATAGAGTATGGTCGGCTCATCTCCCAGTTTCTCTGAGGCCATCTGGAACTGGCCTAAGGCGTTATCGGGCAGGCCCTTTTTCAGATAGACGTAACCAAGGGTATCTGCAACCCTTGGATCGTCAGGGTACATATCCTTGGCCGTTTGAGCTAATGTAAGGGCCTTATCAAGATCTCCCTTCTTTCCCTTCTCAGCGAGAACCCAGGCCAGGTTGTTTGCCGCAAGGCCATTTTTCGGGTTCTTGTCGAGGATATACTTATACACCTTTTGAGCAGACTCAAGATCCCCGGAGCTCTGATGGAGCAGGGCGAGCATGGTCGCTGCAGCAATATCATTGGGATTCTTGTTCAGGATAGCCTCATACTCCTCCAGGGCATTCTTCACCATGTTGTTCCGTGCATAGTATTGGGCCAGGACATGGTAGAATGCATCTTTTTTAGGGTCGAGCCCTATGGCTGTCTTTATCTCTGAGAGTGCCTCATCTTTCTTCCCCGAACCTTCCAGAAGTGCTGATAGTATCATATGGCAGCTTGCCGTACCTTTTGCGGTGCAGATGCCTTTTACCTTTGTAACGGCCCCGGGCCATCCGATTACCCCAGGGGCTGTGTAGGCAAAGAGCGATAAGGCCTCGTCATTTTGAGGGTAGAGGGTAACTGCGCGCTCAGCTATGAGGTAAGCATTCTTTTTATCATTTTGGTCCAGGTAGTAGCGGATTTGTGCATGGAGAGTGATCCATTCATTAGGAGAGATGGTTTTCATGGTTTCGATGTATGGCAGGGCCGCCTGGGGGCCTGAAGTCCTGAGCGCAGACAGCGCACCGATATAGAGGATGTCAGGGGTGTTCACCGAATGTTTGACAAGGATTTCGGTTTCCGCAACTGCGGCCTTGAATTCGCCCTGGAGGAAGTGGATTTTTGCCATCATCCTGTGGAGCTGAATATTCTGAGCATTCTCCTTAAGGGAATTCTCAACAAGTTCCTTGGCCTTTTTCACGTCACCTTTCATGATGTAGGCCTGTGCTGCTGTTGATGCAACATCCGGGGTTAGGGGAGCCCTTTTCAGGGGTTCACTGAGCATCTCTATGGCCTTGGTGCTGTCTTTTTCATCCAGGAATATCCGGGCAAGCATGATTCTTGATAATATGTCGCCGGGATCCTTCTCCATTGTCTCGGTAAGCAATTTCTTTGCCTGAGCAGCGTCTTTTTTCTCCAGGAGGATCTGTGCGATAAGGGTGCGGATCTGGGTTGAATCTTTCAGCTCGCGGGCTTTTTGAGCTGTTTTCAAGGCGCCGTCCAGGTCATGCTTCTTGTGGAGTATGGAGGACTCCAGGAGATAAGGTTCAGGGCTTTGCGGAGAGTTCTTTTTCAACGCTGCAAGCTGGGCCTGATAAAGGTCCTCCATGTCATGGCGGGCATAGAACATGGCCAAAGCAACCCCGGCAGAGACATTGCCGCCTGAAACACGATAGGCCTCTTCGGCCCACTTCCTGGCAGTGGCAAGGTCTTTCTTGAGCGCATAGATATCGCTTGCTACAAAACGCAGCTTTGTTGATTTGGGGAACAGGGGGGTTCCCTTATTTACCAAGGTTATGGCATCATCGACCCTTCCCACAGACATATACATTTGAATGGTATTTATATACATATCCTCTGTGGGATTCTGTACCGCAAGAAGCCCTTCCATGACCTTAATCCCTTGCTCCCGCTTCCCGTTCATGAACAGGGATTGCGCCAGTACCTCTTTTGCGAGAATATTCTTTGAGTCGGTTTGAAGGATCGTGGAGGCCTGCTGTTCTGCCAGATCAAATCTTTTAGCGAGCAGGAGCATGGAAGCGAGGTATTCTCTGGACTTTACATTCTTTGGATCAGCTTGAGAGGCCTTCATGAAGGCAGAGTATGCCTCCTGCGGACGGCTCAGTTTCAGCTGCGCCTCACCAAGGCTGATGAGTGTTTTAACATCATCGGGGGTTATCTGCAGGGCATTCTGGTATTGGATCGCGGCCTCTGCATATTTCCCCTTGTCCAGGTATTTCTGAGCGCTTGAGAGGTAGTCCTGCCGTTTTTCCTGCGGGCTCTTGCTGCATCCGTTAAGGACAACCATTGAAATAAAAATAAGCACTAAGAGCAGAGTGATCCTCTTCATAATTCCCCCTGTAGTAAATGGGTTCACGATAACACAGTTGGCAAAAGAGGAAAAGGAACAAGAAGCTTCTAAGGGTGAAATCATTCGTATTATCTCCATGTTCTTGTGAACTGCTTAAAATTTCATGTAAATTGTCATTGACGACTCAGGGGATCATCTGTGATAGAACAGAGCAGTGATCTATTTTCATGCCTTAGTAAACGATCTTGTGTGCTGGAATGATAAACAATCGAACAATGGGCTTTGTGAGCTATTTAAATTTAATAGATGTTTTTCCGATGTAGGGTAAGATGAGAAGGTTTTTTTCAACAGCCATACTATTTGTTCTTGATATTATTGTTGCCGGCGGTTCTGTGTACGTCGCGAAGTTTATTCAGAGGTTTCTTCCCGGGGTAAGCCTTCCGGATGAATTCATGTGGATTAAGGCATGTGTATATACCCTTATCACGCTCGTTTGTTTCTATTTCCAGGAACTTTATGACTGGAAATACTGGAAAAAGGCCTCAGAGCTTATTTCTTCCATCCTTCTTGGTGAAGGCCTGACGCTGATCATTCTTGCCTTAATTTATTATATTCTCACCAGCATCAGTCTTGAAAGAGATGTGCTTCTCATGGCTATTGCCATAACATCCGGATTTTCATTTATGTTCCGTCTCCTCTACCTCAAATTGCGATTCACCCACTATGCCGGTTTAAAGGTGGTGATTTTAGGTGATGGAGAGAATGCCAAGTTCCTGTTTCGAGAAATTCGCTCCGGCGGCTATCCCGTAATCTTTGAAGGGTATATCGGCCGCAGCAACTGGGATTTGCCGTTACGGTGCCTGGGTGAAGCCCCCTCTCTGGTCGATATTGTACATAAAATTGATCCCGATGTCCTCGTTGTTGCACCGGATGGCTGGCGGGGAACCCTGCCCATTGAGGCCTTACTCAAGATAAAGTTCACCTTGTGTGAAGTCATTGACAGTCCAACCTTCTATGAGCGGATAACCGGCAGAATTCTTGTTGAAGAGATCCGCCCAAGCTCCATAATATTTACAAGGGGTTTTCAGAGCGCACGATTTGAAGACCTCATCAAGCGCCTGTTTGACCTGGTCTTCGCCCTGTTCGGGCTTATCATTACAGCACCGATCATGCTGCTCACCGCTATTGCCATCCGCATCGAATCTCCGGGTCCCATCTTCTATCTCCAGCACAGGGTCGGTATGGATGGTAAGGATTTCAAGGTGATCAAGTTCAGATCCATGCGTCAGGATGCAGAGAAAGACGGTCCCAAGTGGGCCAGCCAGAACGATCCCCGCATCACCCAAGTGGGCAGGATCATCAGGAAGCTGAGGATGGACGAACTGCCCCAGTTTATCAATGTGATTAAAAACGATATGAGCTTTGTGGGCCCGAGGCCTGAGAGGCGCTATTTCGTGGATCAACTCGAAAAGGCCATACCCTTCTATGCCTTGCGGATGCATGCGAAACCGGGGATTACAGGCTGGGCTCAGATCAATTACCCATATGGCGATACCTTTGAAGATGCCAAGGAGAAGCTGAAATTTGAGCTCTATTACATGAAGCACCGCTCCATGTGGCTCGATCTCGTAATCATCTTCCAGACCATCAAGGTGGCGATCAAGGGCAAAGGGTCGCAATAGTTGCTCGATACTTGTAGGAGCGGCTTCAGCCGCGATCGCGGAAAATCTATTTTACAAGGTACTCAGAATAACAGGCCCGTCCGCGGTAATAGCGATGCTGTGTTCGAAATGTGCAGACAGGGATCCGTCGGCGGTAACGGCTGTCCAGCCGTCATTACGTATGGCAACCTTCCATGTCCCTTCATTGACCATGGGTTCAATGGCAAAGGTCATGCCCTCCTGAAGCACAGGGCCGGAGCCCTTCTTTCCGAAATTGGGGATCTGAGGGTCTTCATGGAGGCCCCTGCCGATGCCGTGGCCTACAAATTCTCTCACTACAAAGAATCCTGCTGATTCAACAACCTTCTGGATAGCTTCCGAGATGTCATGAAGGTGATTTCCGGCAACCGCCTTGCTGATGCCCTCATAAAGGGATTTCTCCGTCACCTCCATGAGATGCCTGGCCTTCTTGGATATGGTGCCCACGGCATAGGTCTTGGATGCATCCGAGTAGAAGCCGTTGTGTATCGCCCCCACATCAATGCTCACGATATCACCGGCTGTAAGCTTGCGGGGCCCGGGTATGCCGTGGATTACTTCTTCGTTTATGGAGGTGCACAGCGTGGCAGGGTAGCCGCTGTAGCCTTTGAAGGCAGGGGCTGCACTGTGTGAGCGAATGAACAGCTCAGCCTCTTTGTCGAGTTCGGCCGTGGTGATTCCCGGCTGGATCATTGGCCCCATGTGCTCGAACAGGAGGGCCAGAATCCTGTTTCCCTCCCGCATTATTGCTATTTCCTGGGGCGTTTTAAGGATGATCATCCATCCAGGACCTTTTTCAGGGGATATTCGATAATGCCCCGTGCACCGGCCTTCAACAGCTCCGGCATCAATGACCGCGCCTGGGATTCATTGATGATGATTTCCAGTGAATACCAGTTCGGGTTATGCAGCGGCGAGACCGTGGGTGAAGTGATGGCCGGCAGCATGTCGATGACGGCATCAAGCTTTTCCTTGGGTGCATTCATCTTCAGTCCCACCATGCCTGTGGCCTGCAGGGCCGCCTTGAGCATGAGGGAGATCTGCTCGATCTTGGCGCGTTTGGCAGGGTCCTTCCAGGATTCTTTGTTGGCAATGAGCTTCGTATTGGTTACGAGCAGGGTATCTATTATCTTCAGGTTGTGTGCCTTAATGGTGGACCCGGTCTCGGTAACTTCCACGATGGCATCCGCCAGGCCTTCCACCACCTTTGCCTCTGTGGCGCCCCAGGAGAATTCAACCTCCACGTTGATGTTTCTCTCCTTGAAGAACTTTTTCGTGAAGTTCACCAGTTCCGTGGCGATCTTCTTGCCTTCAAGGTCTTCAAGTTTCTTGATGGAGGATTTCTCATCCACGGCCAGAACCCACTTGGCAGGCTTGTAGGTGGCCTTTGAGTAGATGAGGTCAGCCACCTCCACCACATCGGATTCATTTTCGAGGATCCAGTCCCTGCCGGTCAGCGCAAGATCGAACAGGCCTGATTCAACATACCTCGATACCTCCTGCGCCCTCACCAGGGCACATTCGATGTCCGCGTCATCAATGGAGGGAAAATAGCTCCGCGATGACGTGCCGATTATCCATCCTGCATCCCTGAACAGCTCAACGGTGGAGGTCTGCAGGCTTCCCTTGGGTATTGCCAAACGGATCAGGCTCATTTCTTGTATACCTCTTTCGGGTCAAAGACCCTTATACCGTCTTCGACCAGGATTCCTTTTTCTATCTTTCTGAAGAAGCATGAACGGAAACCGGTGTGGCAGGCAGCCCCTCCAACCTGATTCACCTTGAGCACAATGGTATCCTGGTCACAGTCTATGCGGATTTCCACAACGTCCTGAACATTACCGGATTCCTCACCCTTTCTCCAGAGCTTGTTCCGGGAGCGGCTGAAGTAGCATGCCCTGCCTGGTGCGCATGGTTTCATCGAATGATTCCTGATTCATATAGGCGAGCATCAGGATCTCGCCGGTGGCTGCATCCTGCGCGATGGCGGGGACAAGCCCGCCTGACTTTGCGAAATCGACCAGATTTTCCATCAAATGCCTCCTGAATGCTGAGCCTTAACAGGTTTTTACAAAGCGTGTCAAGGGGACAAGGTCTGTGTTGAAACGGGTTGAAACGGGGGACGGGTTCTCATTTCACAGTCCAACCGTCATTTTCCGTTTCGGTTTTCTCCCCACTTTCTTCAAATCAAATGTCCTCCCGAGCACCCTCGTCATCTCAAGTTGAAATCTGCTGTTTCCATAAGCCCAATTCCTCTGGATCGATTCCCGTATGCTCTTCCACTCCTCTTCGTGAACACGGTTCTGAACGAAGTCCCTATATTTCTGCTGTCTCTGTTTGTCTGTATCCCCAAGTCCCAGATAGCATGGATCAGCATCCAGGATAGAATGAACTCCTGCACCCACACCTATCTTTGCCCGGTAGCTGCTGTAACGGTATTCTTCAGGTTTTTCTACGATACCTGCCCTGACAGGGTTCATCTCGATATACCTGCTGCATGCAAGCATATACTGGTCGGTTGATATTGCACTACTCTTGAAACGGCCTTCCCACAAAGTCCCGCTCCTTTTCTGATATCTGTTAATATACTGCACATGTCTCTGACTTACATGCTTCACGAATTTTGCCAGGTCTTCTCCTGTTGCCTCAGACTCTGCTATCAGATGAAAATGGTTTGTCATCAGGGCATAGCTGTATATTCTGCAGGAGTACTTCTGTTTCGCCAGTGACATCACATCCAGAAAGAATGCATAGTCCTCGTCATTGAAGAATATCGCCTGGCGGTTGTTTCCCCGGTTGAGTACGTGATATGGAGTTCTGGCTATTGCCCCTCGTGCATATCTACCCATGGTATCTGGCATCCATTAACAAGTGATTTCAACTAATACATCTCTACAATATCAGTTTTTCATGCGCAAAGCTACACATTGAAATGAGAGTCATAAACAAGGAAAGAAATGAGAACCCGTCCCCAATTTAACAATTAGAACCCGTCCCCAATTTATCCCCTACAATTTAATTCCGGAGATGCACCGGCAATACTGCATGGAGTTTCCGATCAAGTGTCCAGACCGTAGCACCTACTCTCAAGGCGGCACTCATTATGGCTGCATCTATCAGACCTACCCCTTTTGACAGCAGCTTGTTCGTATTTGAATACTTACCTGCCTCTATCCAGATGCCCTGTGCATCAATCTTGGATATATTGTTCCAATAGTCCAGGATTACATCGGATTCACGCTTGTTCTTGGCTCCCTGAAGAAGCTCGGCGAATATCCACTCCAGAGCGATTATTTTACGACTCTCCAATAGTGTTTTAACAGCAGGGTAAATCTCGTCGTTTGCTTTGAAAAACTCAATCCAGACAGAGGTGTCGAGGATAACCATTATCTGCGATTTATGGAACGTACGTTCTCAGCCGAAAAACCCTTTAAAAATTCGAGCGGCTTGTCTTTCACGCTCCCGTTCAATTCCTTAATCTTCTTGAGAGCAAGCCATTCCTCAAGTGCAATGGTCAAGCTCTCTGTTAAGGTTTTACCTTTGGCATAATGTCTAAGTTCATGAACAAGGTCGTCAGGGATAAGTGCTGTAACCTTCATAAGATCAGATATACGATCAGTAATCGTATTTGTCAACAGATAACTTGAAATTAGTAAAGTGTCCGCCTGACTATGGCTTGTTCACGCACAAGCCGAGACAATCTTCAGCTGCCTCCTTGAGCAGCTCTGCCATGGTGGGGTGGGGGTAATGGGGCTTGATGAAGTCCTCCATATGGAATCCTTTTTCAATGGCCAGTGTTGCCCATGAGATGAGTTCTGTTGCATGAGGGGCCATGATGGTCACCCGCTCCATCTTCCCTTCAGGGCTGCAATACACGGTTGCGAATCCCTCCGAGGCCTCCATGGTCCGAGCCCTGCCCAGGGCGGATACGGGGAAGGTGCCTTTTTTTACAAGCAGAGGATTCACCTGTTTGCCGACCGAGGCTATCTCGGGGTTTGTAAAGACAATTGATGGTATGGCTGAATAGTCCATAGTCTGGGAGCCGCCTGTAATGCTGTCCACAGCAACGAAAGCCTCTTTTGATGCGACATAGGCATACATGTGTGAGCCGGTCACATCCCCGATGGCATAGATGCCCGGGATGTTCGTACGCATGGAGCTGTCTACCCGGATGCCTCTTGATGGGGTAAGCGTAAGACCTTCAGCGTGCAGTCCTTCCGGGATGACCGGCTCCCTGCCGATGCAGAGCAACAGGCCTTCTGCTGTTACGGTTTCAATCCCGCCCGGTGATTCTACCAATAATTTGAATGCGGGGCTCTTTTCCATGGCTGTTATTCTCGCTGATGTGATGAACCGCACATTCCTGTATTGTGATACAAGCGCTCTGGAAACCTCTTCATCTTCGGTGGCAAGGATCCTGTCAAGTGCCTCGATAACCGTAACCTCAGCGCCAAGGTTCGAAAATACGTGGGCCATCTCCATGCCGATCACTCCTGCGCCGACAATGAGGAGAGAGGAAGGGAGCTGCCTCATATCAAAGATCTCATCACTTGTCAGGACCCCGTCATGCCTGAACAGGCCGGGCCTTTTCGGGCAAGAACCGGTAGCAATAATGATTGCAGCAGCATACAATTTGATCATCCCCGATTTGAATGGAATTCTCTGTCAGGAACCCGGCATATCCCCTATAGATCTCTACTCCGGCTTGGTTCAGCAGGTACTCGATGCCCTTTGCCAGCCTTGTTACGATCCTGGTCTTGCGCTTGTAAAGACCCTCGAGGGTCAAAGTGGCTGCCCCTGTCTCAATCCCGAACCGCCGGGCATTTTTCATGTGATCATAGAGGTTGATGCTTTCAATATAGGTCTTGGCAGGGATGCACCCCTTGTTCGTACAGGTGCCCCCGAAGTTGGAGCCTTCGGCAATACCGACCCGCAGGCCCTTTTTTGCACCGAGCAGTGCGGCAGTATACCCGCCCGGCCCTGTGCCTATGACAAAAAGATCGTATGGCTTCTGCGTGGCCATTTCTAAGTCTTTTTCCTCTTCTTATTGGGGATGGGGTAGAAGATATCTATGTAAGTATGCTTGAAGACCCCTAAGGCCTCCCGGTGAATCATCAGCATCTCCCTCCGGGTGTAGTGCGAGTTTGTGAAGCTCGTTAAATTTCTCCACAAGGGAGTTGTATTCCTCAATGTTTTGTATTTGGCCCATAAGGGCATCCAGCTCTTTGAGCTGCTCAAGGACCGACTCGAGTTGATGTCCGGAGCTGCCCAGGGCCTTGGCCATCTCCTCCATGAGTTCCTGCTGTGTCTTGTCAATGCTGTCTTTCACCACACAATGGGCTATAGCACACAAGGCCCATGGCGATAAAGGGCCTGACGCAACCACGGGCCACAAGGTGATAATTCGAACAGGAATCCGTATTCTCCGGAACGATTCTATGGTAGGATACCAACATCTTAGCGGATAAAGAATCTCCTCCTGATATCCGATAAGCAGGCCTATACGGAGGGTTATTGTGGATCTTGATATAATCTCGGAACAAGTCGACACCACGATACAGTCACTGGGGAAGGCTACCATCGAATCCCCGGTTAGGGGAAGCGCCATCTTTGTGGAAGACAGCGAGCGGGTCATCATAGATACCTCGCTGGACTTCTTCAACAGGTGCAGTCAGGGTGGTTCCCCTCCAACATCCTTTGAACTCTCCGGGCCCCGTAGAAAGATCTTCTTCGACCCTTCCAAGACCAAGTGCGGTATTGTAACGTGTGGAGGGCTCTGTCCGGGGATCAATGACGTTATCAGGGGCATTGTCCTTGAATTGTACTATGTCTACAGCGTGGAGAATATCTACGGCATCACCTATGGTCTCCAGGGATTTATCCCCAAGTACAGGCATCCCCTCATCGAACTCACCCCTTCCTATGTCGAGCACATCCATGGAATAGGCGGCACCGTGCTCGGGTCTTCCCGTGGATCTGAAGATATCTCGGAGATCGTGGATGCCATCGAGCGGCTGAATATGAATATCGTGTTCTTCATCGGTGGAGACGGCACATTGAAGGCATCTTCTGCAGTGGCCAGGGAGGCCTTGGCCAGGGGGTTCCGGTGCTCAATCATCGCGGTGCCCAAGACAATCGATAACGATATCCTCTTTGTTTCCAAGACCTTTGGCTTCGATACTGCGGTAGAAGAGGCAAGGAGGGTCATCCAGAGCGCCCATGCAGAGGCCAAGGGGGCGCCTGACGGCGTCGGGCTCGTCAAGGTGATGGGACGGGACTCCGGATTTATTGCAGCCAATGCCGCCCTTGCTTCGAGGGATGTCAATTTCGTTCTCGTCCCTGAGGAGGACTTTGACCTTGAGGGTGAGAAAGGCTTTCTGGCCACACTCGAGAAAAGGGTCAGGTCGCGGGGTCATGCCGTGGTTGTTGTGGCTGAGGGAGCCGGGCAGAAGTTCTTCAAGGATCTCCCCGAAGAAAAGGATGCCTCCGGCAATGTAAGGAAGCACGATATAGGCCTTTTCCTCAAGGACCGGATCGAGCGTTATTTCCAGGCACACGGTATGCCCACCAACATCAAGTACCTCGACCCGAGTTATTTGATCAGGAGTGTAGTGGCCAATGCCTCCGATTCGATCTTTTGCGGGTTCCTTGCCCAGATGGCGGTTCATGCAGGTATGAGCGGTAAAACCGATATGTTGATTGGTCTGTGGAATAATGTATATGTACATATACCCAATGCAATATGTATGAAGGGGAGGAAGAAGATCGATACGAGCGGGCCTTTGTGGATGAGCGTCAGGGAATCAACCGGGCAGCCCGAAATGAAGAATTGAGGCGTGACTGCTAAAAGGGCCAAAGTACGTTATCGAAAAGGAGTGACTATGGATGACAAGAATTTATTAGAAGATGATATTATTGATCTTACCGACCTTCTGGAGGAAGGCAGCCCGCCAAAGAAGCCCCAGCAATCCGACACACGAAAGAGGGTTGTGAATGAGCCTGATTCCTTTGACCTCGGCAAGGAGATATCTATGGATTATGATGTCTCCATTGAAGAGATCGAAAATGACACCACTGTGCTTCCCAATGATACCCCTTTGGATTTTGACAAGAAGCCGGGCAAGCAATCCAAACTTGAAGAAGATATGAGTGACCTCCTGAAAGAGCCCCTGGGCAGCATCGAGTCTGAGATAGATCTTGCAATGAAGGACAAGTTCGAGGAAGTGAGCCTTACGGCAAAAGAAGAGGAAGTGCTCCTCAGTGAGACCCCGGCAGAAGAGATTCCCTCAATAAATAGTGAAGAGACTGATGCCCTCAATGAAGAATTCCCGGCCCCACCCGAAGAGCCTGTGAGGCTGCAGGAGGTTTTAATCCCTGCTGCGTCCACGCTGTCACCAATTCAGGAACAACCCGGTGTCCAGGTGGAAATACCCAAGGTGAGCATCCCTGTTGATATGCCCACCGAGGCCATTTTGGATGCCGTTATCACTGAATTCAGGAAAGAAATGCCTGCCCTCCTGGAAGGCATCGTAAGGCCGGTTGTGAAGGAACTGATCCAGGAGATTATCTCCTCAACCCGTGAAGTGATCCCCGGGATTGTGGAAAAGGTGATACGCGAAGAGATAGACAAGCTCAAGAAGCTCTGATCAGATAACCGCTTCGAGCCTTTTGCCTTTCCGCCTTGTTCATGCTATGAGGTGTGCCATAACCCTCATCAGGAGTGCAAGATGCTCGACAAAGATTACGACCCCAAGGATATTGAACAGAGATGGTACGACACCTGGCTTGAGAAGAAGTATTTCCATGCCAGTGAAGATGATGAGAAAAAACCCTGCTATACAATCGTAATCCCTCCCCCCAATGTCACCGGCGTGCTCCACATGGGGCATGCACTGAACAACACCCTTCAGGATATCATGATCCGTTACAAAAGGATGGATGGATATAATACCCTCTGGATGCCAGGCACCGACCATGCGGGCATAGCCACGCAGAACGTAGTGGAAAAGTATCTTGCAGAGAAGGGAACCTCCCGGCACGACCTGGGAAGGGATGAATTCATAGCAGAGGTCTGGAGGTGGCGGGAAAAGCACGGAGGACTGATCATCAGCCAGCTGAAAAGGCTCGGCGCCTCCTGTGACTGGGACCGCATCAGGTTCACCATGGACGAGGGGCTCTCCAATGCGGTGAAGAAGGTCTTTGTAACATTGTACGAAGAAGGCCTGATCTACCGGGGCGATTACATCGTAAACTGGTGCCCCAGGTGCCACAGCGCCCTGTCCGACCTGGAGGTGGAGCACGAGGAAGAAGACGGCCATCTCTGGCACATAAGGTATCCCTTGGCCGATGGATCGGGTGAGGTCGTGGTGGCTACCACCAGGCCCGAGACCATGCTGGGCGATACTGCCGTGGCGGTCAACCCTGAAGATGAGCGCTACGCAGCCATGATCGGCAAAGACCTTATCCTGCCTGTCATGAACCGCCGCATCCCCATTATTGCCGATTCCCTGGTGGACAAGGAGTTCGGCACCGGCGCAGTCAAGGTAACCCCTGCCCATGATCTCAACGACTATGAGATGAGCCTGCGGCATGGCCTGGAAGTTATCGTCATCATAGATGAGTCGGGATTCATGAATGCCAATGCCGGGCAGTATAACGGGCTTGACCGGTTCGAGTGCAGGAAACAACTCGAGAAGGACCTGGAGGATCTTGGCTTCCTCGTGGACAAGACCGCCTACCGGGTGCCGGTCGGCGGGTGCTACCGGTGCAAGACCACCATCGAGCCGTATCTCTCCAAACAGTGGTTCGTCAAGACCAGGCCATTGGCGGATGAGGCCATCAAGGCCGTTCAAGACGGCCGGACGCGGATCATCCCCAAACAGTGGGAGAAGGTCTACTACGAGTGGATGAACAACATCCGTGACTGGTGTATCTCGCGGCAGATCTGGTGGGGGCACCGGATCCCGGCATGGTACTGCGATGCATGCGAAGAGGTCATAGTAAGCGAGACAGAACCCAGGCAGTGCCCCACGTGTAAATCCGATGCGCTCAGGCAGGAGACCGATGTGCTCGATACCTGGTTCTCGTCCGGGTTGTGGCCCTTTTCCACCATGGGCTGGCCGGAGCCCACAGCCGCATTGAAGAAGTTTTATCCCACCGATGTCCTCATCACCGGTTTTGACATCATCTTCTTCTGGGTGGCCAGGATGATGATGCTGGGCCTGAAGTTCATGGGTGATGTGCCCTTTAAGGATGTCTACCTCCATGCCCTGGTGCGTGACGAGCAGGGCCAGAAGATGAGCAAGTCCAAGGGCAACATGGTGGACCCCATCATAGAGATGGACAAGTATGGGGCCGATGCCTTCCGTTTTGCCCTTACCGCCTTTGCCGCCATGGGCAGGGATGTGCGAGTCAGCGACAAGCGCATCCAGGGATACCGCTTTTTCATCAACAAGATCTGGAACGCCGGCAAGTTCGTTCTGGCGAATATCAAAGGGTTCGAACCCGAAGAGGTCACCCTTGATCCGGCAAAACTCGGGCTTGCGGAAAAATGGATACTGACCGAGCTGAACAAAACCATCCGGGATGCACGGCTCGCCCTTGATGAATACCGCTACAACGACGCAGCGGACATCCTCTATCAGTTCACCTGGCATACCTACTGCGACTGGTACATCGAGCTGTCCAAGTCCATGCTGAACGCCGAAGGGTCTCAGTACACCAGGTGGGTGCTGCACTATGTGCTGAAGTCCATCCTCGAACTCCTGCACCCCATCATCCCCTTTGTCACCGAAGAGATCTGGCAGTGTCTGCCGGGCAGGGTGGGTGAGTCCATAGTAATCGCCTCCTATCCCAAGGCCAGGCCGGAGCTGGACTTTGTGGACGATGCCGAGCTCATGAGCTATATCATCGAGGTTATCTCGGGTGTGCGCAGCATCAGGGGAGAGACGGGCATATCTCCTGCCGTGGTGCTCGATGTGGCCATCAGGGTGCCTGACGCAAAGCTGCAATCCATGCTGGGCGCCAACAGCATCCATATCAAGGACCTTGCAAGGGTTTCTCAGGTGAGGTTTATAGCCAATGAATCCGAGCGCCCGAAGAAGTGCGCCCTTTCCGTAAGGAAGGGACTCGAGGTCTATGTGCCCCTTGAAGGTATTATCGACATCGACAAAGAGACTGACCGGTTGAACAAGCAGATGGGCAAGGTGAACAAGGAGCTCGCAGAGAAGCTCAAGAAGCTGTCGAACCCCAACTTTGTGGAAAAGGCGAAGAAGGAAGTGGTGGAAGAGCAGCTCAAGATAAAGCAAGACCTTGAGTTCGAACTCATAAGCCTCAAGAAGGCCCATGCGCTGCTTCAAGGGTGATGGAACCACTGAAATCAAAAAAGATTATCACGGAGTTCATAGAGCTTAACCAGGTGGACTCCACCAATCAATATGCCCTGGACAAAAGCAGGCCGGGGCTTCTTGTCACTGCCCGCGCCCAGAATGCAGGCCGGGGAAGGCGGGGAAGGCCGTGGTTCTCGCCTGCCGGTGAGAATGTGTACATGACGCTCACCGTCGCGCCGCCTGAAGAACGCTACCCCATTATTGCAGGTGTTGCCGTACGGGCCGCCATTGCCGGCCTTGTTCCGGATGAGGCAGTGGCCGTCAAGTGGCCCAATGACATTGTCATATCAGGCAGGAAGGTGTGCGGGATCCTCTGTGAGACCAGGGGGCCCATCACCGCCATCGGCATCGGCGTCAATGTGAACCAGCAGGCATGGCCAAAAGAGCTTGAGCACAGGGCTTGTTCATTGAAGCAGTATTCACATGATGGATTCAGTGTCAAATAAGGTGATTGAGTTGGTATCGGAGCACCTCTGCGCCTGGATTGATGTGTTCCGCAGCCAGGGCTTCGCTCCGGTCAGGGAGGAGTTCCTCCGCCATGGCCTGTTGCAAGGTTATGAGGTCTTTCATGAAAAGGGCCAAAGATGCACCATTGTCGACCTCACCATGGATGGACATCTCATTATCAGGGAAGGCGAGACGGAAATGGAACTTATTCATGAGCCTGTGTCTCTGGGATGGGATAAGGACTTGTAAGACACGAACACTTTTATCGCGTTTTTGAAAGCAACTCCCCTTCGATGTACCGGTGGATTATGCCGGAAATGAGTGTCTGATAGGGGATACCCATTTTCATCGCTTTCTTTTGGATGCCCTGATAATCATGTTCATAGAGACGTATGGTAATTGGTTTATCTTTTACAAAAGTCTTTCGTGCCGTTGCCTTGATTGCCTCGATCTCCTTTTTTGCCCAGGATAGTTCCCTTGGTCGGGATGATCCTATACTGCGTGGGACTTTCACTTTTTAATCCGCCTTGCCGTTCTCCCGGCGCACCAGGGATCTATGATCCTGCTTGAGTGATAGTATTCTATAACTGTCCATACTAACTTGTAAAAGAAACAATGATGGGTATAATGGGAACATAAGGTAACTGAAATGAAAGTAGTCATCTTTTGCTTTAATACGCAAGACGAGTTGAGCATGTAAATCTTTGTATTATATTCTTATTATAGTTTTGTAATTGGAGTACCGGGGTTATCAGAGCATCCGAGTTCAAAGAGGATCACTGAAGAGACCACCCAAAAGCCTGATCTGGAAGCTTTCGCACAGATCAGCAAAGAGAAATGGCGGTCTCCCTATGATATCCCTGGAGAGTATCATTCAGAAAGATGATCCCGAAAAAACCAGCCAATGAGCTGGCTGCGGCCCTATCATACGGATAGGGCTTACGGTCCCTCTCATGACTAACACATGGAGCAGAGATGGGGATAATCAAAGGGGACATTTTTAACGAGTCTTGACAATGCCTCATAATCAGTATTGATATTTCACAAGACAGATTTACTATTACTGATGATGTACTTTAGTCAAATGATCGTTTCAGTGCAGCTCTTTTTGGGGAAAGACCAAAGCTTCATAATAACCCTTTGCGTACTTCATGAAGTGAAAGAGTAAGTGTATTCAATAAGGGGGATAAATCTCATGAAGAATGAAACCCGGAAGAAAATCTATTTTTGGGGTTCCTTATGGAATTTTGGTTTCTCATTCAATGGTCTGGTGATGCCAAGTCTCACCATGTGGCTCATCTCCGGATCAAAGAATATAATTACCGGGGTTCTGCCCCGGACCTTCTTTGCATTCTTCTGGTCAGCAGTGGGCGTCTTTGGGTGGGGTTACTACCTCGTATCACGTGACCCGGAAAAGAATCAGGGTGTCATCTGGATGGGATGCTTTGCAAAAGTTGGCATCTTTCTCACTTTTGCCCGTCTCTATCTACGCAAGTACATAACGCTCTTCGGCTTTCTGTGTGCCCTGGGAGACTTGATATGGACGATCCTCTTCCTTGCTGCACTGCGTGGAGAGAAACAGGAAGAGAAAGCCTGAAAAATGTGTCCTGAGTAAGCATAAAGAGCTGGATGACTGAGCTTTAACGTCATTTCTGATTTCCTCATGGAATCTATACTTAAACCTATGGCTCTTAGCCAGTATCGTTTGGCCAAGGAAATTGGCGTACCCGCTCAGCGTATCAGTGAGATTGTTGCTGGCAAGCGTTCGATTACAGCTGATACCGATTTGCGGTTGTGCCGGTTCTTTGGTCTATCCAACGGCTATTGGTTACGCGCTCAGGCTGCCCACGATACGGAGGTTGCAGAGCGCTCTCTAGGCCCATCGCTAAAGAAGATCAAACCTTGGTCTGCATATGCGGACCAACAAGGGGCTCCAGCTAATGTTCGTACCTCGCACGGCTGAGCTTTTTGTTACTGCACCGAAAGTGAGGCGTAACGATCAGAATACACTTATCCCTGTCAGCCAGGAAGTGTCTGAACCTGACCACGCTCGTTCAACTTCAAAAGTATGCTTGAGTAGGATGATCCCATTATAATACCTGGCACTATTTCACCGCGCCAATAAGCCTCTAAAGAAGATAAAGGCAATATTTTCTCTCGCGCATGAAATATTTTCCGACGAGAGCCTGGTAACGACCTGTCCATAAATAGGAAGCGCCCGCACCTTCTCTTGTGGCACAATGGTTGCTCATATAAAGGGTATGATGATAGACTTTGTCCGCCATTTTCTGATCATAGCAATAATATCCCTGACACTTATTGCCATAGCATTGAGTTTTTTCACTCAATTCGTCCTGCCGGCCATGCGCCTCAGGAAGGACCTTCAGGCGACCATCGAGCGGGTCAGGCGTTTAAAGGCTGCCTCCAAGGGCAAGATAACCGACCTTGAGGAGATCTCGCAGGAGATGCTGACAAGTGATAGGTTCAGCCATCCCTGGCAGGAGTATCGCGAAACACTCCATGAACAACAGTGCGCTGATCCTTCCGGCAAAGGCAAGTCGGTGCGGTGGCGTTCCACAACCCTGGCTGAAACCTTCTTCTCCGAGCAGGCCCTGGTAGATACCCCATTAAAGACCTCTTTCTACAAGCATCTGCCCGGGATACTCACCGGGCTCGGCATCATCGGCACGTTCTCGGGCCTCATCGTGGGCCTGATCAGGTTCGAGGTGTCCGGCGATGCGGACAAGGTGCGTGCGAGCCTGAACGGCCTTATCCAGAGCGTGGGGTATTCCTTCGTTGTGTCCGCTACGGCCATCACGCTCGCCATGATCTTCATCTGGGTGGAAAAATCACTCGTTACTGCATGCTACCGGCATGTGGAGAAGTTGTGCCAGCTCATAGACAGCCTCTTCGATACCGGTGCCGGGGAGGAGTATCTGGCGCGCCTGGTGGTTGCCGCCGAGACTTCGGCAGAGCATTCGCTCACCATAAAGGATTCCCTGGTAACCGACCTCAGGCAGGTCTTCACCGAGCTCGCCACCCAGCAGATGAAGGCCTCGGCCCTGCTCAGCAAGAATCTCTCCGTAACCATCGCACAAGGTATAACCAGGAGCATAGAGGAACCCATGGGGCGGATCTCCATGGCCGTCCAGAAGGCAAGCGCGAACCAGGGCGAGGCGGTGAACAAGGTCCTCTCCGATGTCCTGGCAGGCTTTTCTTCGCAGATGCAGGGCATGTTCGGCAATCAGTTCCATGAAATGGGCGACATCCTGAAAGGAACCGCAGAGGCAATCCAGGGGGCTGCCCTGCAGGTGAGCAGGTGCGTTGAAACCATGCAGGCACGGGAAAAGGAACGGAACAGGCCATGGCCGAACGCCTGAACAGCGCGGTCAACTCGCTGGATGAACGTCAGAAGATCATGGACAGGTCCATGAGTGTCTTTGTGGAAAAGACCTCTGAAGTGAACACCTCCCAGACAGATGCAACAAGGAATATGCAGTCCATCCTTACCGACATCGGGGAACGGATGGCGGGCATTGTTACCCAGATCGAGACACAATCACGCCACACGGCACAGGAGTATGAAGCGCGCCAGGGCAGACTGGCAGAGCAGAGTGTCTCCATAATGGGCGAGATTAACGAACCAGCTCAGGACCTTAGCGGGTGAGATGAGGCAGGCGGGTGAGATTACCCGTGACAGCGCTACAAACCTGGCATACATCACCAAGGAATCCACAGGGCTGTTCAATGCAGGTGCACATGCCCTGCAGGTTTCTTTCAAAGACTTTTCAAAGGCGTCGGGCATGGTGAGCAGTACCATGCAGGCCATAGAGAAGGCATCCGCTGAGATCCAGGGCGCCTCATCCAACCTCGCCCAGGCAACGAACGGGGTAAAGGATATGATGGACGAGCACGCCCGCACGAGCGATATCTTTGCAACCATTGTCTCAGAGCTCAGGTCCACCATTGAGAATGCCCGGCACGAGGCGTCCATGACCACCCAGATCGTTGAGAGGATACAGAAGGCAACCGAGCAGCTCGGCATAGCCCAGAACAAGGCGGAGGAATATCTCCATGGGTTGACTGATGTGCTGGCCCAGGCGCATGCCGAGTTTGCCGGGAATATCGAACTGACGCTCCGGAAGAGCAATACCCAGTTCCATGAAGAGCTCTCCAGGGCCGTGTCGCTGGTATCAGGGGCAATACAGGATTTCGGGGATGTCCTCGACTCGGCATCGGACAAGGGTGATAAGCAATGCTGGGTCTAAGGCTTCCCTGCCGCCATAAAACACAGGACGATGCGGAAAAGCCCTTCTGGATATCGTTTTCCGATATGATGACGGCGCTCATGGTGCTTTTCCTGGTGGTCATGACCGTGACGCTCCTTGCGGTCACCCATACCGTTTCACAGGCCGAGCGCATGAAGACGGCAAAGGGATGCGGAGATCAGCAAGCTCATGGCGAAGATACGGGAGGCTTCACGGGATTTCCCCGGCATCACCCTTAAGGGCAATACCATCGACTTCGGCGACCAGGCCCGCTTCGAAACCGACAGCAACCGCCTCACCCGTGAGCAGGCGCAGCATTTGAGGGCCTTTGTGCCCAGTGTATTGAAGATAGCCCGCGACCCTTTGGGTAAAAAATGGCTTAAGCGGGTGGTGGTGGAAGGGTATGCCGACCAGCGCGGGACGTACCTGCATAACCTTGACCTGAGCATGCAGCGTTCCGAAAGGGTGCTGTGCGCCCTGCTGGCCATGCCGGAACCTCAAGAGAAATCCCTGAACCACCGGATGACCGTCTGCTTATCCAGCAGCTTTTCCTGGTGGGCGGGGCATCGTTCAATTCTTTGAAAAAAACCCTGGAGGAGAGCAGGCGGATAGAGCTGAAACTGGAGTTCCTGGAGATGGGAGAAACCAGGCCCATAACGCCCCCCATACAACTGGCTGCAGACCAGTACTGAGAGCTGGATTAACCATGAACGCGCTCGACCTGTTACGCTTCAAGCTGCATCAGTCGTTTTCTTCTGTGTTTCATGATGCCACGTGGGGACAGCCCGAACTCATGACCAAGGTCCTTCAAGAAGTGTGCGCTGCATTTGATACCTCTGCAGATACCACCTCCAGAAGGTCCATCGGCTCAGACCCTGCTGTCTTTTCGAGCATCCGCCAAGCTGCCCACATTTTTAGACCTGAAATATGCGTGCATAGGCATTTCCCAGCAGGCTGGAGACGACGGCTGGCGGTTGCTGGAAGACAGGGACCTCTTTGCAGTCGTACTGGATGGTGTCAGCTCCCAGGCGCATAATCCCAGGCGCTTCAGGAAATGCTACCAGGGGCTTCTGAGCGGGTATTTCGACTACAATATATTCGATGCTGCCGTACCGGAGCAGGGCAGGAAGAACTGGCTGAGCCTGCGCTCTTTTCTCCGGGATCATCTGGGCGTAATTCAGCGGGCCGTGCCCGTGCTCAGCTGGGTCAAGGTTATCAGCAGCCACATGAACCTGCTTGACGATAACCCGTGCGAACGCTATGGCGCTGCACTGGCACAGGGCGACTACGCGGAACTGAAGTCGGCCTTCAAGGGCCTCCTCATCCCTAAGAATTCGTGGATCTGGGAGGTCATAGTCCTGGCGCGCATCAGGGCCATATGCAGTTTCACGGATGATGAATTCAAGAAACAGCTTGCAGTGTCTCTGGCCATGGCTAGCCATAACTCCGGCATTATACTCTCTGAGATACTGAAGAAGAAGTGTCTCGCGCAGCTCATAGGCCGTTATGCACGGTGTGCAGCAAGGCCGGAAAACGCCTTGCTCTGTGACTGCGCCATATCAATACTGGGAAATCCATGGGTCAACCGGGCGGCATGGGATGCACATGTACACGATGATACCGCGAGAACCATGATCGAATCCTGGCTGAAACGTAGATTGATCACTGATTATTTCCACCTGCTCGGCCGGGACAGGTCGGTGGATATGCAACGCCTTAAGTACTGGCTGAATTTCATCCCCAAGATAGAAGACATGTGGTTCGCGCTGGGCCCCTATGCATTGAACCATCCCGGGGCGGTTTTCAAGGAATTCCGGGAGATAGCCAAAGACCGCATCCTGGCCCTTGAAAGTCCGGGCTGTGATGAAGACAACGCACTCATCATGAAGATTGACGACTATGTCTTTGTGGAGTTCGGATCAACAGAGAATTCCTGCCTGGTCTTCAAGAGCAACGACCTGCCTTTTGATCTGGACAAGAAATGGATCTATATCGGCTCGAAAGCAGGTTCCGGCCTGCCGCACAGGCTTAATATGAAGCATTCGCTGCGGAAAAACAGCACCCTGAAATTTCCAGTTGCTGACCCATCATCAAGGGACGCCATTAAAAAATCAGCTTAAAAACCGGATTTTGCGGGTAAGAAGAGTAAAGACTTTTTTCCGTTCAAATCCATCACCAAAGCAGCCTTCGTGAAATGCTAATTTTAGCGGTCCTTCCAGGCTGCTTTGGTGATGGATTTGAACGGACCTATTTAAAGAACAGTTTCATGCTCACTATGAGTGCTCTGCTAATGGCCACCTCCAGATGCATGAAGCCCTTGTGGTTACATCCAAACGCAAAAACCGGGGTTAAGGCCCCGCTATGTTTTTGTCCGGCTGAGGCTTCTCTGGATGCGGGACTGTATCTTCTGCTGGAACAGTCTCCTTATAATATATCCACGGAACAGGTTGGCAGCCCGGGTGAGATTCGTGGTTATCTCAGCGTTATCCTTTGCGGACATGCCCCGGATGATCCTTTTGCGAAACGCCACCTCATGGTCGGTGATCTCATGGCCGAGACGGACATAGAACTCGAAATCATTTGGGTCGATGCCGAATTGATAGACCTGCCGGATAGCTTCCCTGGCTACGGTAACGTCTTCAGGGTTGTATAGGCAGTTCTCCTTTTCCCTCAGGTAAGGCATAATAAGGCCGATCCGCTCCACCTCATCGAGCTGCTCGGGCTTCAAACCGGTCAGGCTTAAGAACTCCGCCCGGTCTACCAAGTTCATCTCCCCATCGGCTATGGGTGCGAACACTGCATCCTCAACCGCCGAAGACTCTTCAAAGGTAAAACCGTCGTCCATGCGGCGCAGGATATTTTTGATCATTGCCAAAGGGTAGTACTTTTTTTCCTGCAGATGCTGGATTGCGTAGAGTTTCTTGATGCAGATCTCGTTGTAGTAGGCCATCTTTTTATTGACCTTTTCCGGGGCAGGAAGGAGGCCTTCTTTCACGTAGTAACGGATCGTCGAGACAGGGACCCCGCTTTTTCTGGAGAGTTCTCCTATTTTAAGGCCCATGTCTTTATCGTCCTTTTCAGCTTCTGCGCTCAACTATCAAGCAAAAACGCCCGACATCCTTTTCTCGATGGCCTCCGCTTCATTCACGATCCGATCCAGAAGCTCCTTGACCGATGGCTCGTCATTGATCAAGCCGCCGCACTGACCCACGGGCAGGATCCCCTTTCCAAGGTCACCTTCTTCAGTGGCCAGCTGGAAGGCCTTGGAGGCGTTTGCCAGATACGCGAACTGCATGGAGGTCTTCCAGCCTGACAGCAGGACACCGATGAAGAGCTTGATGAAGGGCAGACGCAGCGACTTGGCAATATCCTGAGCATTGAAGAATGCTGCGGGCAGGTTCAAGCCTTTCTTTTTGGCGCGCTGGGCCGTCTCGGTATCCAAAACCCGGCACCAGAGCCCGTCGATGCGTTTTGAGTACAGGGTTTGGGCGGTATCCATCTTGATGGAGAGATCTTTGTAGTTTCTGTGCAGAGGGCTTTCCTTGGTGGTCATAAGCCTGGTCCCCATGGCGACACCTTCGGCGCCGAGCGCGATCGCTGCGGCCAGGCCCCGCCCGTCTGCTATGCCGCCTGCCGCAACCACAGGGATGGTCAGGGTATCAACAAGGCTCGGTATGAGGCAGAATGTGGTGATGAATTCACCGTGGGCCGCCGCCTCATTACCCGTTGCTATTACGGCATCGCATCCATAATCCTGGGCCCGCTTGGCGTGACGTGCGGTTACTACGGTGGCCACAACCTTGCCGCCGTATTTGTGGGCTTCCTCTACAATCCAATCCCCCTTGCCCAGGGCGAAGTTGATCACCGGGACCTGCTCTTCTAAAAGAACCTTTGCAGACTCCTTGGCGCCGGGAAACAGGAGCGATGCGTTGGCACCGAAGGGCTTGTCCGTGAGCTTGCGGATCTGTTTAATAGCCGAGCGGGTCTGCTCCTTCTCCAGGGGGCCTGTGGCGAGTATCCCCAGACCGCCTGCATTTGAAACGGCAGCCACCATCTCGGGTACGCTGATCCAGCTCATTCCGGAAAGGAAGATAGGGTAGTCAATGCCCATCATTTCGGTGATCCTTGTCTTCATAATGCCCTCCAGGTAGGTTTGTTAGGAATGAACTATAAAGTATTACTTCATTCTTTACAATAAAAAAATATCAAGAGTGAATTGTTCTCACTGTGAAAAAGAGGTTGTCCTTGAGATACCCCTGCACAGCAGCAAAAAAGGCAAAGAAGAAAATTGGCCCGTTCAAAACATGGATCTTGGTGAAACCAAGATCCATGTTTTGAACGGGTAAGGTTTTTTCTCCCCAGGTATATAGTTTTCTGGAAGTTATTAGGAGAAGTTTTCTTCAGGAATTCCTTCTTTGCGAAAAGGGCACCCTAATGATAGAGGTTGGTAGACACTTTATCCAAGGAGGCATATGCATGTCAGGAGCCATCCTTGTAATAAGGAGAATATCCCCCTTGAATGGGCATTGTATGAATCGCACGCCATCCAGGCCAAGGCCTTTGAATGTAAATCCAGGCTTTATGCCGACAGGTATATCTCCTGCGGGGACTGAACACTTGAGTGCCCCGGTACCGCGCCTGCCCAGGCTGATTGAATCAGATCCCCGAGCACCGCAGGTTCTGTGCATGCTCAGCGCAAACACAAGGCTGCTGTGGAAGGAGGGTGAGATCGAGGTGACGGTCGCCAAGCTCAGTCCAGAGCTGGAAACGGCCTTGCGGTGTGCCCATAATGCCGGACAGGTGGTCCAAGGGTTGGAGAGCGCGGAGCGCAGACTTCTTCTTGAAGAGCGGGGGCTGCGTCTGGCTGATAAGAAAAGCAGCGTGCAGCGCGGTGAGCGTGTTTCGCGCCTGCTGATGATGTCCGACGACGGAGCCGAGCGCTTTTATCGCAAGGTGGAGTCGCTTCTGCGCCGGCACGGGCCGCGTATGCTCGCAGTACGTCTTGAGGTGGATGCTGCCACCCTGGGAGAACTGATCTTCGGCAAGGGGCGTCTTGCCCGGCTGCTGATGCTCGAACACAAGGAGGCAGTCAGCGCAGTGCTCCTGGCTATGGCCGGCCGTGCCGAGGGAGCATGACAAACAATTCGATCGTATAGTTGACAGAATGCATGCTGTTCCATTAGCTGTATCCAGATACAAAAATGGACGCCGACTGAGAAAATACTTACTTTAGAGGACAACATTCATGAAGCTCTTGCGAAACTGGTTTCTAGCAACGAGGCCCTGGTCATTTTCCATGACAGTGATATCGGTGAGTGTCGGAAGCGTCCTTGCGGCCATAGAGGGTCAATTTTCCTGGTTTCTCTACCTTCTTACCGTAACAGGCGCCGTGTTCATGCATGCGGGCACGAACCTTTTGAATGATTATTACGATGTAAGAAACGGCCTTGATACTTTGTCGGCAGCAACGGCGCAGTACCGGCCTCACCCAATTGTTCACGGTCTGGTGCCTGCCCGGCAGGTGCGCCTGGGGGCCTATGGCCTTTTTTGCGCTGCCTGCGCCATAGGGCTCTATCTCACTTTTGTCAGTGGCCCTATGGTATTGTGCATCGGCTTGATAGGTATCCTGGCTGGAATAGGTTATACCGCTCCACCCATGAGATATAAATATTTCGCATTGGGCGAGGTATCGGTATTTCTCATGTGGGGGCCTCTCATGGTCGAAGGCGCCTACTATGTTCAAAGGCACATCTTAAGCTTCAATGCGCTGCTCATATCCATCCCCTTCGGAATACTGGTTGCATTGGTGATCTTTGCAAACAACATCCGGGACATAGAGCATGACAGCAGAGAGCATATCAGGACCGTTGCCATTTGGCTCGGGCCCAGAGCAGGTATACATGTCTATCTTGCCATCATGATCCTTGCATACCTGAGCACGCTCATCATCACCTTATTGGGCGTACTCACCCCATGGGGGCTCCTGGTATTCCTCTCCCTGCCGCTGGCAATAAAACTTCTCCGGCAGATGGAGACAAGCATCCCGGCAGATGCCGATGCCCAGACAGCCAAACTCGACACGGCCTTTGGAGTTCTTCTTGTAACAGGTCTGGTCATCCAGAGGCTCATGGGATGAATCATGCCGGATTCCGACCAAGGCTGGTATGGTTTACAGTCATACTGGCCTTTGGGCTGTGGTTTGTAACCTTTTACCTGGATTGGCTGAATTTCTGGATCAAGATATCTTTTAGTGCAGCCACGCTTGGGGCATTGTCCGTATGGGCGCACACCTTGAGGGATAACAGGCTGTGCTTTGACAGAACCGCTGTTTTCCAAGGGCTTGTTGCTGCTGTTGCCCTCTATGTAGTATTCTGGGCAGGGCAAACGGTATCATCATACATCTTCCCTTTTGCCTCACACCAGGTCAGCGCCATTTACGGCAAAGGGGCAGGATTTTCGCGTTTCAGTATTTTCTTCCTCCTGCTTCTCGTCACAGGACCATGTGAAGAGATTTTCTGGCGGGGCTTTCTGCAGCGCAACCTCATGGGCCGTTACGGCGAATTCCCAGGCTGGCTTCTGGCCACAGCGATCTATACCGGCGTGCATATCTGGTCTTTCAACTTCATGCTTATCGGGGCGGCAGCTGTTGCAGGTGCTTTCTGGGGGCTTCTCTACATGAAGCTGAAGCGTCTGGATACCCTCATCATCTGTCATTCCCTCTGGAGTGCATGTATCTTTGCCGTAGTTCCATTGATGTGATACACGATTAATAATTCTGACCTCTTTTTTTCAGGTGTCGCATGAGTGAATATCCAGATCCTTGGGAAAGGACCGATAGATCATTATTGAGGAGACGCTACATTGCTTTATAAAGAGATACCCCATCATATAGCCTTTATTAATCAGAAAAGTACTATTGATATTTATGTTAAGATCAGGGGCGACTACCGCCTGTTTGCCGCCAGAGGGGCACTCTTGTCCGATGAACAATACCGGCAGTTCAACAAGGAGTTGATGAAGCTCTATTTCATGGTGCAGGACTCCGTTGACCCTGAAGAGAGTCTGGACGCCCACCTTATGGATATTTTGACCAGTCCTGAGGTGAGCCCGCAGGCGAAAGCGGATATCGCATATTCAACATCCATGAAATCCATCCAGGATGTATTCCAGGGGGTCAATTCGAGGACCTTGTCCGCGCTGAAAAAGGTTTCAAAAAAAATCGTAAAAATGATCCTGACAGACAGTAAGGTCATTGATAATTTCATGACAATCACCAGTGACGACCATTACACCTTCATGCATTCGGTAAAGGTGGGGATCTATGGCACAGCCATGGCGATCAATCTTTTTCAGGATAAGGTCAGGGACCACAATATCGATGAATTGAGCATGTCATTTTTCCTCCATGATATCGGAATGACAAAGGTCCCGAGCACTATCCTGAATAAGAAAGAACCTTTAACCGACAGCGAATGGGAGACCATACGGGAACACCCCCTCTGGGGACAGGACCGGCTCAGGAAGGCACGTTACGAAAGTAATGAGTCAACCGAGATCATCCTGTATCACCATGAGAGGTGCGATGGGAACGGATATCCATTTAAAAAAACAGGCAGTCAGATCCCTTTCTATGCAAAGATATGCGCCATTGCCGATACCTTCGAGTCCCTGACTACAGGGAGGCCTTTCAGATCACCCAAGAGTGCGTTTGAGACACTCAGGATCATGCAGGTGGAGATGGCCCGGGAGTTCGATCCCGAGCTGTTCAGGGCCTTCGTTATGCTCCTCGGCCCCGGCAGATAGCTTCTCCCTGACCACCTGGTTAAGAATAGAGCGGATCTACCATAATTCCTTTCACGGCAAGGAAAAAACCTTACCTGTTCAAATCATGAATCTCGGCTTCACCGAGATTCATGATTTGAACAGGCCAATTTTTTTACCCTGCTTAATCGCAAAATCTAGATTAAAATCCCCCTTGCCCTTCCTGCCAGTAAGGTATATATTGTCAGCTGGCAATACCACCAGCCACATACAATGGAGACTCCATGAAAGATATCCTGAAGCCGCTTCATTCAGAGAGCCTGGTAGAAGTGTTCATATCGCGCTTCGAAAATCTCATCCTCACCGGCAAGATCGCCATCGGCCGGAAGTTGCCCTCGGAGCGCGAGCTGGCCCTGCAGTTGGGTGTGAGCAGGCCCGTGGTGCACGAGGGGCTTGTGGATCTGGCTGCCAAGGGCCTGGTCACCATGAAGCCGCGGGTGGGGACAATGGTGAATGACTACAGGAAAGAGGGATCGCTCAGTATCCTGAACTCCATCATCAACTACCAGCAGGGCTCGCTTGACGAGGACCTTCTGGAAAGCCTGCTGGCCACGAGGCTCCTGGTGGAGACCGAGAACACCCGGCTCGCTGCGGCCAATCGCACCGAAGAACACGTAAAAGAGTTTCGAGTGATCCTTGAGGCGGAAGAAGCCATTGGCCTAAAAGATGTGAAAAAGATCACTGCGCTTGACTTCAGCTTCCACCATACCATCGGCATGGCCTCGGGCAATGTCATTTACCCCATGCTCATCAACTCGTTCAAGCCCGTGTACATGAATTTCACCGGCATATTTTTTTCAGAACCCGCCAATGTAGCAGAAACGATTCAATTCCACCGCAGGCTCGTGGAAGCCATAACGGACAAGAACGCCGTGCAGGCGGTAAGCATCATGATCGAGACACTGCACCACGGCGAAATGCATGTGCGCACAATCCTCAACCAGCCCAAAAGGAGAAGGCCATGAGTACCTCGGCAGCACTCAAAAGCGTTCACAAGATCAAGGAACCGAAAAATCTGTCCAAGCGCATAACCTGGCTGCGGGATTATTACTACAAGGGCGTGGATCGACCGTGGAACAACGAGTTCACTGCCTGGACCACAGGCACGCCCTGGGATGTGCAGTTCGATGAGATGACGTTTTACATCGTGCCCGAGACCTACCCCTTCATGCAGACCTTCCGCTCCTGCATGCAGCAGGCGGCCAGGCCTGTGAAGCTGCACCCCGACTTCTGGAAGTGGAGCCTGGTTGAGCGCAAGGCCTGGTTCGTCAGGGAGGTGATGGTGAACTATGTGCCCGCCGAGATCCTGCCGGGCGACCTCATTGCGGGGGGCCGCTTCAACCTCCAGACGTCCAAGTGCTGGACAAAACAGGAGGCAAAGCTTCGCGACAGGCTCATCTACGGGAAGAAAGGCGCGCGTGCATCCATGAAGTGGTTCCACGACCACGGCTACGGCAACTCGGGCGCCACGAGCGGCCACCTCATCCCGGGGTATGAACGGGCCTTGAAGATCGGATGGAGGGGCATATACGAAGACCTGGATAATCGCTACAGCATGCTGCCCCAAAAGGACAAGAAGGGCAAGAAAGGCGCCCAGCTGAGCGCCATGATGACGGCCGCCACCACGGCGCGCGACCTGGCAGCCAAATATGCCGCGCTGTGCGAGCGTATGGCCCTCGATGAGAAAGAGGCAGTGAGGCAGGGCGAGTTGCAGAGAATGGCAGCCATCCTCAAGCGTGTCCCCTGGGAGCCGGCGGTCACCTTCTGGGAGGCCGTGCAGGCCCTGTGGATCACACACATGCTCGTCATGAGCGATGAGAACTATCCCGGGCCCGGAGTTTCCTTCGGCCGTATAGACCAGTATCTGCTGCCCTACTGGCAGCGGTCCATTGCAGGCGGCATGGAGAGGGAACTGGGCAAGGAGATCATGAAATGCCTCTGGGTGCATGCCAACACGGTGTACGACGCCATGATCCGCGTGGGTGACAATGGCATCACCGCGGGTTACGGCCAGCTCATAACGCTCTCGGGCGTGGGTGAAAACGGCAATGATATGACCAATGACCTGACGTATGCCATGCTGGAGGTCATCGACGAGATGACCCCCATGCTGGAGCCCAAACCCAACGTTCGCCTGCACCGGGGCACGCCGGAGACACTGCTGGACAAGGTGGTGGACATGATCTCGGTAAGCCAGGGCGCGCCTTTCCTGCTGAACTTCGACGAACGGTCCATGGCAGGGATGCTCCGCGAGGCGAAAAAGGCCGGGGTGGAACACCTCATCAACGAGACCAACGTGCACGACTACGCGCCCGTGGGCTGCCTGGAGAACACCATGCAGGGCAATGACCGCTCCGGCACGGTGGACAACAACCTGAACCTCTTAAAGGCCGTGGAGCTCTCCCTGAACGACGGGAAGGACTTCTTTGATTTTACCGACCCCATAACGGGGAAGAAGGAGAAGGTGAAACAGGCAGGCCCGAAGACCGGCGACGCTAAAGCATTTGCAACCTGGGACACATTCTGGAAGGCCTATGCCGAGCAGACGCGGTTCATCGTGCAAAGGTGTGCAGCGCTCTATGAGCTCTCCGAATCCATCCGGGCCCGGTTCTGCCCCACGCCGTACCTCTCCTGCCTGGTGAAGGGGTGTGCGGAAAAGGGGCTCGACGTCACCCAGGGGGGCGCTGAGCTGGGCTTCACAACCCTTGAGGCCGTGACCTTCGCCACCACGGTGGACTCGCTGCTGGCCATCAAGGACCTGGTGTTCGACAAAAAGGAATGCACCATGGCCGAGATGATCGAAGCCCTCATGGCCAACTGGGATGGCAATGAGAAGCTGCAGGCCAAGGCCAGGTTCAAGGCCCCGAAATACGGGCGCGACGACGATGAGGCCGATGCCATGGCTGCAAAGGTTATGGAGCTGTGGTGCGAGGAGACCTGGAAGTACAGAACCATCTCCACAAACCGCCGGTTCCGGCCTGGTATGCTGAGCTGGAACTACTGGGTGGGCGACGGCTTCATCCTGCCGGCAAGCCCGGACGGCAGGCCCAAGGGGAGGTTCCTTTCAAATGCCATCTGCCCGGTGAGCGGGGCGGACATCAACGGCCCCACCGCCAATGTGAACTCCGTGGGCAAGGCCATGGGAGGAAAAGACCTGCAAGGCCCGGGGGACTATAAGGGATATTACAACTGCCTGCCCAACGGCGCGAGCCACACCATCACCATCAACCCCTCCCTGCTGAAGAACCCGGAGCACCGCTCAAAGTTCAAGTCATTCTTGAGGGGATACGTGGAAAACGGGGGCAGCGCGCTGCAGATCAATATCCTTGATGCGGATATGCTTACAGACGCCCAGAAGAGGCCCGAAGACTACCGGTCGCTCCTGGTGAGGATAACAGGGTACAACGCATACTTCACGAGCATCGGAAGGGAGCTGCAGGATGAGGTCATCGCCCGCCTCAGCCATGAGTCGCTGTAAATGAATATTTTCCTAGGGGGCTGTCAGCATCAGTTGCATGGGGTGGTGTTGGCAGTCCCTGCCCCCATGGCGCCGGGGTGAGGGGCCCATACAAGGGAAAAGGCATGACAAGCGCAGAAGACAAACACCAGGGAACAATCTTGCGCATCCAGCGCATGTCCACCGAGGACGGGCCCGGCATCAGGAGCACGGTCTTCTTCAAGGGATGCCCGCTCGCGTGCATATGGTGCCATAACCCGGAGAGCATCTCACGCGGGCCCCAGGTGCATTGGGTGAAGTCCAGATGCATCGGCTGTAGAGGCTGCATAGAGGCATGTCCGAAAGGGGCGCTTGCTTTTGGGGACAGTGGTATAACCATCAATCGATTACTGTGCGACTCATGCTCCGAGTGTGTTCAGGCCTGCCCATCCACGGCCATGGAGGCGTACGGCGAGGTCTTTTCCACCCACGATCTGGTGCGTGAGGTCATCAAGGACAAGGTCTATTTCCAGAAGTCAGGAGGCGGTGTGACACTCTCGGGCGGTGAACCCACCATGCAGCCGGCCTTTACCAAAGAGCTGCTTGCATCTTTGAAGCAAGAAGGTGTCCATACCGCGCTCGACACCTGCGGGCAGTGTTCGTGGGGAACCCTTGAGGCCCTGCTGCCGCAGGCGGACCTTGTGCTGTACGACCTCAAGGAGATCGACCCGGAAAACCATAAGCGGTTCACCGGCATTACCAACAAGGGTATCCTGCATAACCTCAAAATGCTGGGGCACTTCATGAAGGATCGAGGCATGCCGGGCGATCTCTGGATACGCACCCCTTTAATACCGGGCTGCACGGCAACGCCGGAAAATATCAAAGGCATCGGCGCCTTCATCAAGAAGCAGTTGCATTCAGTGGTAAGCAGGTGGGACCTCTGTACCTTCAATAACCTGTGTACCCACAAGTATGATGGGTTGGGGCTCGACTGGAGCTTTAAGAGGGCAGGGCTCCTTGATGAGGATCAGGCTGATCACCTGGTTACCCTGGCCATGTCCTCGGGTGTCGATCCGGGAATTGTTCACCTGAGCGGGCCCATGAGAACACTTCCCCCCTCTCCCCTGGCGGGAGAGGGCCTAAGGTGAGGGGGGAGTGCATATTGACGGCAGTGTCGTCTCCCTGGTTCCGGATATGAGTAGTGATGGAGGTAAAATATGAAGAAGACCTATACACGCTTTGATGCCCTCGACATGAAGCAGTTCGAGCCCGAGGCAAAGGTGGGACTTATCGCCACGGTAAACCCTGAAGGCCTGCCGCATGTCACCCTCATTACCGCGCTGCAGGCAAAGACGCCTGAGAAGCTTATCTGGGGCCAGTTCTCCGAAGGCAGGAGCAAGGAGCACGTGAAGACCAATCCGAAAACAGGCTTTGCCATCATGACCATGGACAAGAGCCTGTGGCGTGGCAAGGCGCTCTACACCCACAGGGCCAAAAGCGGTGATGACTACGAGATGTTCAACCTGAAGCCCATGTTCCGATACAATGCCTATTTCGGCATTCATACCGTGCACTACATGGACCTCTTGGAGACCTACGGTAAGGAATCTTTGCCCCTTGCCCGGATCGGCCTGGGTTCTGTCCTGGCCCTGGCGGGGAGGTCCGCCGTTAAGCCGGGGCATGGAAAACGCATCTTAAAGCCCTGGGCCGAGGCCCTGTTCAAGAGGCTCGATACCATAAAGTTCATCTCAATTGTTGGGGAGGGCGGATTCCCGGTGATCATCCCGCTCATCGGCTGCCAGGCGGCAGACAGCACCAGGCTCGCCTTTTCACCGCTGGCCTACGGCGAGGAGCTCAAAGCAATAAGGCCGGGGGCAACCGTTGCCGTATTCGGCCTTACCATGGAGATGGAGGACGTGCTGGTCAGGGGGACCTTCAGCGGGTTTGAGAGGCACCGGGGCATTACGCTCGGGTGTGTGGACATCACCTGGGTTTACAACTCCATGCCGCCCAAGCCCGGCCAGATCTACCCGGACTCGGAGCTTAAGCCTGTAGTGAATTTCTAAAGAGGAGAAATCAGTATGATAGCCCATTCGGCACCCAAGAAACCAGATGACAGGTTAACCCCCCCCGAGCGCTTTACACGCATCAAGCATGCACTGCTCTCTTCGTGTGTGCATCTCTGTACCGAGCGGGCGCTGCTCATCACCGAGTTTTTTAAAAAACATGACAATAAAAAAGAGCCTATGGTGATCCGTAAGGCCAAGGCACTGCGCTACCTGCTCCGGAATAAGTCGGTGAAGATCTTCGATGATGAGCTCATTGTCGGCAATGTGGGCGGCTTTCGGAAATCGGCCATCATGCAGCCTGAACTCTCCGGGGTAGTCATGAGCGAGGAGTTACTCTGGATGGGCTCCCGCAAGACAAATCCCTATCCTATTTCCTGGGCGGACAGGCTGAAGCTCTTCTTGAAGGTCATCCCGTACTGGTCCTTCAGAAATATGAACACCCGTGCATTCAAGTGGTACAGCCCGAAGCTTATCCGTTTCGTGCTGGCACAGATCAGCGCCTCCAACTACCTCATCAATGAGTCCGGAGGCATAGGTCACTTCCTGCCCGATTACGGCAGTATGATAAGGCTCGGCATCAAAGGCTACAGGGAAACCCTTGATGGGTCGAAGTTCGACCTCCATGCAGCAGCGCTCATCGCCTGCGAGGGCCTGGCAGACTATGCAAAAAGGCTCTCTGCTGAGGCTGTGAGGCTCGCATCCTATGAAAGCTCGCCTGCAAGAAAGCAGGAGCTCATAGAGATTGCGCGCATCTGCAAAAAGGTGCCCCTGGAGCCTGCCGAGACCCTGCACGAGGCCCTGCAGGCCCTGTGGCTCACCCACATGGCCGTATGCCTTGAAGGGATCAACTCCGCCGTCTCCTTTGGGAGGATAGACCAGTACCTCTACCCGTACTACAGGGCCGATATGGCAGCCGGCAGGATCGATGCTGACAAGGCCCGGGAGCTGCTTCTTTGCTTCTCCGCCAAGACCACCGAGCACATGTTCCTCCTTTCAAGCAGGGTCAGCGAGTACCACGGAGGATACCTGGTGGCCCAGGCCGCCACGGTAGGAGGCATGGACAAGGACGGCAATGATGCGGTGAACGACCTTACCTACCTGTTCCTCGATGTCATGGAACTGGCGGGGCTGCGCGACCCTAACTACATGGCAAGGATCCATACCTCTTCTCCCGAGGAGTATGTGCGCCGGGCCGTGGATGTGGCATGCAAAGGGAGCAATGTGCCGGGCCTGTTCAATGATGAGGCCACCATCGCATCGCTCACCTCCCATGGCTACGCCCTCGAAGAGGCCCGCGACTATGGGGTTGTGGGCTGCGTGGAACCGACCATCCCGGGAAAAAGCTTCTGCTCTACTGATGCCGCACTCTTCAACCTGCCCTTGTGCCTGGTCCTGGCCCTGAACAAGGGCATGCGGCCGGATTCCCGGTTCAGGGTGGGCGCTTCGACACCCGATCCGGCTACATTCAAGACCATGGAGAACCTCATCGATGCCTTCAGGGCCCAGGTGGCATTCATGGTAAGCCGCCTGATCAAGGATATCCAGATAATCGAAGGGGCCAACCGCGATTTTCACCCCACCCCGTTTTCCTCCATGCTGGTTAAAGGCTGCCTGGAGAGCGGCCGCGACGTGACGTCGGGCGGCGCTCAGTTCAACTCCAGCGGTATCCAGGGCGTGGGTGTGGCGGACGTGGCTGATTCCCTTGCAGCTATCGAAGACGCGGTGTTCACCCGTAAGTCTTATACCCTGACTCGAGGTGATCGAATCCATGGGGAAGAACTTTGCGGACAATCCGAAACTCGGTGCGGCGCTGGTCTCGGCCCCGAAGTTCGGAAACGACAACGGCATGCCTGAGCGATACGCCGACCTTGTCGTACATATCTTCCACGACGCCCTGATGAGGTATCGCAACACACGCGGCGGCCCCTATATCTCCGGGTTTTACTCATCCACGACCCATGTGGGCTTCGGAAGGAGGACGCCTGCCCTGCCAAGCGGCAGAAAGGCGGGAGAGCCCTTTGCGGCAAGCA
This sequence comes from uncultured delta proteobacterium, assembly GCA_963785235.1. Classification (GTDB taxonomy): domain Bacteria; phylum Desulfobacterota; class Desulfomonilia; order UBA1062; family UBA1062; genus MWEI01. The sequence goes on from CAWAUM010000001.1 coordinate 249,756, forward strand.
TGGGGTGCTGCAACGGGCGCGACAGGAACGGGCCCACAGCCCTACTCAATTCGGTGGCTGCCGTTGATTCAAGGCTGTCCCCCAACGGCTATGCACTGAACATGCGCTTCGATGTGTCCTCATTGAAAGGTGAAAAGGCCCTTTCTACCATGACCGCCCTTACCAGGGGCTTCTTTGCCCAGGGCGGCATGGAGATGCAGCTCAATGTGCTCGACCCGGCGGTCCTGGCCGATGCCCGGTCGCACCCCGGCAAGTACCCCGGTATCGTGGTGAGGGTTGCCGGGTACTGCGCCTATTTCGATGATCTTCCTGACACCGTGAAGGACGAGATCATCAACAGGACCAGGATGGAGCTGGGGTAGGGGCTGTTTTAACCCGGAGTGTGAGTTTAAGAAGAGTAAAAAAACTGATCCGTTAAAAAACTCACTCTTGCAGCCTTTGTGGAGCGATAATTTTATCGGTCCTTAAGGCTGCAAGAGTGAGTTTTTTAACGGACCTATTCAAAAAACAATACCATGCTCACTATGAGTTTTATGCTTAAGTCCACCTGTAGCGCACAGGGTATTTATGGGTTTATTCCAAAGGCCCGATTTGCCTCCTTCACCCGAGATACTCGCGATACACCGACGAGAACCTCCTGAGCTCTTTATAATCCATAACCGTGGACATGGGGAGGTTCGTCTCCTCCACCCCGGCCTCCCTTGCCGAAGCAACAGGATTAAGGCCGCCCAGCAGTACGATGCCCATCTTATTAACGTCAACACTCACCTGGCAGACGCTCTCACCCATCTTGCCCATGGAGATCACCGGCTGCATGTCAACGCCTTTTAACAGTTCAATGACCTCTTCCACGCCGTCCCTGCACACCCCGGCTACTTCGCTGAAGTTAGCCAGGATCTTTCCCTCACCCCTTCTCAGAACCTCCCGCATGGCGGTCATCCGGGCACTGATGAAGGCCTCCGATGGATCCAGAGAGGTTCCGGAGTAGTGGATCAGCTCTACAAAACGCATGGGTTTATGTTCACTTACCTGGAGTATGCCACCGAATTTTGACTCCAGCGGGATGCCGCGTTTAAGAAGCATACCGGAAAAAACGATGCTGCACACCGTTGCGAAACCGATGCACCCCGGCGGTACGTGCACATCGCCCAAAAAGGCCCCTTCGGGCGCCACTGCAACCAGGTTGCTCACGCAATAGCCCTTTTCAAAGGCCGACTTCATCCCCTTGAGCGCATCCTTGAAGCTCTCCTTGGGAAAGAACGAGACATTGCTGGGGATCAGGCCCTTGCCTGCGGTTGCATCAAAGGTGGTCTTGTAGGCAAGGATCTCCATACGTGAGATGCAGTAGCCGACCTTGTCCTGGACCCGGGCGTTGCGTAACTCTTCTATGCCCTTTTCCGTAATGAGCCTGCCGACCCTTCTCCCGATAAACCGTGTAAGCTCACGCTGGTCCATGAACTGAAGGTGGTAGCGGACGGCACGCTCGCTCAGGTTGATCCCGTATTCCTTCATCCTCCTTGCAATGATGCGTGCGCCGAGCGGTTGCCCGGCATGATTGAGGATCCTCAGGATCAGGATGCTCTTCCTTTCCATCTCATCAAAAGTAAACATGTTCATCTCCCCATAAAAATATCGGTTGCCTATTGCCGATGATGGTTACACGCCGGAGAAAAACTGTCAACGTTTGCATGACAATTCGCAATATTTCGGATACAACATATGCATTGAGGAAAGGGCATGGGCCGGATCAGAGACAATGTGTTGAGGCTGCTCTCGGAGATACCACAGGGCATCACCGTGGTAGCGGCCGCCAAGTCGAGAGACGCTGCGGAGATCCTTGAGGCCGTTGAAGCGGGCATCACCGCTGTGGGCGAGAATTATATGCAGGAATCCCGGACAATGATCGAGGCCATCGGTCCGAAGGCTTCATGGCACTTCATAGGCCACATCCAGAAGAACAAGGTCAAATACATCGTGCCGCTCTTTGACATGATCGAGACAGTTGACTCCATGGAGCTTGCATCCATGATAGACCAGCACGCCGCCAGGTATGGCAAGGTCATGCCCGTGCTCGTCGAGGTGAACATCGCCCATGAGGCACAGAAACACGGTGCCATGCCCGAGGATGTCCCCGGTCTTATCCGGCAGTTGAGCAGCCTGAAAAATATCCATGTGAGCGGGCTCATGACCATGGGGCCCTTTGTGGAAGACCCGGAGGAACTCAGGCCTTACTTCAGGCAGGCCAAGGTCCTCTTCGAGGAAATCAAGGCATTGAATATAGCGAATGTGACGATGGACTACCTCTCCATGGGCATGAGCGATTCCTTCCAGATAGCCATCCAGGAAGGGGCCACAATGGTCCGCATCGGCACCAGTATCTTCGGAGAAAGGCCGCACTGAATTTATCCTCTCAACAAATCTTAACAGGCATCCCTACCTTTGCACCGATGATATTGGCCGCATTCCCTCGGTTTGCCGCTATCTCGATGGTGGAGGCGCTGCCGCAGATGAGGCCGACAGAACCGGAAGGGATGTCTGCAAAGGTCTTTGCGCAAACCATAATGACCTGACCATTCAATTCCAGCGAAATATCGGGCTTGGCAAGTTCACAGATGATGTTGGTGATCACATTCCCGAAGGTGTCTATGTGTACGACCATGGGGTTCGTTACTTCAAGAGATACCGGTGCAGCCGCTGGCTATGCCCAGCTCATGTATGTCATCCCCCGCCAGTATCCTTGCCACGATCAGCGCAAAGATATCCCTGCCGTGGAAGGTTGGCGATACGGCCCCCTGGGGCCTCCAGGTGATTTCAATGACCGTCTCGGCCGGGAACAGGAACGAGAAGACCCCGTTATCAGGCCCCACAAAGATATGACCATCCTTTTTTACGTAAAGGATGCCGCGCCCGGTCCCAACGCCGGGGTCAACCACGGCCAGGTGTATGGTGCCGGCGGAAAAAAACCTGAAACTGCTTGCCAGCAGCCACCCCGCAGATATGATGCCGAAGGCTTCAATTTCGTGGGTGATGTCGATGATCCTGGCTTCCGGTGCCTGGGTGAGTATGACCGCCTTCACCTGGGCCACATAGGCATCCTTCAGGCCGAAATCCGAGATAAAGGTTATGGTGGGGATCATGCCTTCTATAGTACGCCAAACCAGGCGATGGTCAATATGCACCTAAAGGGTATTGAGGTATAACCTTCATCAGTCACCCCTTGCATGGCAGGCAATCTTGTTTTATATTCAACGAGATGATAATCAATGAACAGAGCTGTTTCTATCCTGACAGTTACGTATACTTCGACCCGGCATCGAGGGGATTCCAAACCGAAGACATCTTTCTGGATGACCGCATCCACTGCTGGTTCATACGGCCCCAACCGGTCAATGCGAAGCAATCACTGATAGTCCACCTCCATGGCAATGCAGAGAACATGACCTCCCACATCACAGGCGCCATGTTCCTGCTGGAAGCTGGGCTATCCTATTTTGGCATTTGACTACAGCGGCTACGGCAGGTCGAAGGGAACACCGACCCTGGCAGGGATACAGGACGACGCCAGAGTAGTCTTTGGACACATATTCGCAAACCCCCATACGTTCGGCAGCTCAGTCTTCGGGTTCGGCCAGTCCATGGGGGCATATACGCTGGCGCGGGTCCTGCCGGATTTTCCAGGGCTCAAGGGCGCCATATTAGAGGCCGGATTGCATTCATTCCATGCGTTGTTCTGTGAGGCCTATCCTGCGCTCGAATGTACCGTGCCTGACAAAGGCTATTCGGCCCTTGATACGCTGCCTGGCAGTGCCGTACCCAAGCTCTTTATCCACGGGACTGCCGATGGCGTTGTGCCCTTTTCCCACTCTATACGGATGCACGAGGTTGCAGCAGAACCGAAAGATATCCTTATCCTGGACGGTGTCGGCCATATCGATGCCTTTATCTCCCGGCATGCCATGACCTATCGGGAGAAGATCCAGCAATTTCTGAAACAGAACAGTTAGCAGCTTGACCTGATATCAATATTTATAACCGCGAGGTGAGCTGAAGAGCAACGTGTCGTAGGTGTTTGTGTCATGCGTGCCGTCGTTGCCTGCAGCTCTTCGTGATGCAGAGGCGCCTCATGATGAAGTCCTTAGGGTGTGCGGTCGTAAGTTGCTGATCATGTAATATGGCGCCTTCGTGATGCCCCTCGCGGTCAGATGAGAACATGCGTTCCCTTATCTGCCTGAATCAGGTAAACAAGCCGGCCAGGCCTTCCCAGTAGAGAGTTCCCCAGGAGTTTATTGTGGGGTCTGCCTTGCAGGTAGGGCAGAAGTGGACGACTATGATGTTTTCCGGGTCAAAGCTGGTGATCTCCTGGTGTCCGCAGTGTCTGCATACCGGAGTCCCGCACCCTGAGCATGAGGTTTCGGTATGGATGCCGCATGAGCAAGCATCGAGTTTCCGTGCCGGTAGCATTGAGATGCCCCCTTTCATGCCTTGTTGATTTCGTTGGTTGTTATGAAAGTGATTGCCATTTTTATGCCAAGGGGAAGGGCAGGGGCAATCAGATGTTTGAGATAAAAATGTCGAGGAAAATCAAGAAGCAACTAATTACCCCCTCGATGGTATACCCATGAAACCATAAGCCGGTACTGGTCCGTATGCCATAAATTTATGGCGTCTGTACCATAAGAGATGCCCGGATCGCCCTTGCAGCAGGATTCTTCGTCATTTACACTATCTCCTATTGCAGGCCTTCCCTTTCCAGAGATTCACTTTGCGCTATGAGCTTATAGATATCCAGGATCAGGGCCACCGTGCCGTCGCCCAGGATGGTAGCCCCTGATACCCCCTCGATGTTCTTCATGAGGTTGCCCATATTCTTGATCACGGTCTGGTGCTGGCCGATCACCTTGTCCACCAGGAAACCCACCCGCTTTTCGCCGAGCTCGGTGATGACTACCTGTTCGATGGGTGGTGTATCCGACTTCAAGCTGAAGGTTTCACGCAAAGAGATGTAAGGGATGATCGCATCCCTCACCCTGATGAGGTGACGACCATGGGAGTGCCTTCTCTCTGCATCGGACAGTTCCACGCACTCCACGACTGCGTTCAAGGGGAGAACATAGGAGTCGTTATCAAGGTTCACGAGCAGTCCGTCAATAATGGCCAGTGTCAAAGGAAGCTTCAAGGTGATGGTGGACCCACGGCCCTTGGCGCTTTGAACCTCAACAGATCCGCCCAGGCCTTCGATGCTGTTTCTGACCACATCCATGCCGACGCCCCTTCCCGAGACGCCGGTCACGCTTGAAGCCGTAGAAAAACCAGGCGCGAAAATGAGATCGTACAGTTCGCGTTCAGTGAGCGCAGCATCGGGGCTGATGATGCCTTTTTCTATGGCCTTTGCCCTGATGGCATCTCCACCCAACCCAGCGCCGTCGTCGGCGATACTGGATCAGGACATAGGCACCCGAGTGCTGGGCCGAGATCTTGATGATACCTTGAGCGGATTTACCAGAGGCGATTCTGATCTCCGGCGCCTCGATGCCATGATCGATGCTGTTGCGGATGAGATGGACGAGCGGGTCTGAAAGCTTGTCGATGACGGTCTTGTCGAGTTCGGTTTCCTCGCCTTCCATAATGAAGCCAATGTCCTTGCCAAGCTCGGTGGACAGGTCACGGACCAGGCGCTTGAACTTGGCAAAGGTCGTCCCGATGGGCAGCATCCTGATACCCATGGAGATATCGCGGAGCTCTGCGCTGAGCCGTTCCACCTCCTCGGCAATGGCTATGAGGTCCGGGTCGCTCTTTGTTGCCGAGAACTGGGTAAGTCGTGCCTGAACCGTCACCAGCTCGCCCACCAGGTTCACCAGGGCATCGAGCCTTGGTGCCGGAACGCGGATGCTGGATGTCTCTTCTGCTACGGCACGTTTTTTATTTTGTGTCCTGATCTGCTCCTGTTCGGACAGTGCGGATCTGATCTCGGCCTTGTTCACCACCCCGGTATCAAGGAGCACCTCGCCGAGGCGCTTCTGGCTCTTCAGCGCTTTATCCAGGTCCTCCTTAACGAGGGCGCCGCGCTCCAGCAGGATCTCGCCGATCTTCTTGTCTGGTGCAGCAACATTATCGGGTACTGGCACATGAATGCTCTCTATGGATATATCGCTTGAGTCCTCTACAAAGATGAACACATCCCTGATGATGTTTATATCGCTTGTGGTTGTCAGGATAATGTCCCAGCTCGTATAGCAGGCCTCAGGGTCCATGTCGGCAAGGTCCGGCAGATCATCCATATTGCAAATGAGAGTGCTTTCGCCAAGACCTGCAAGCTCGTTCAGGAGTGGTATGGGATTTGTCCCGTTGGCAAAAAGGTCTTTGTGAGGTCGGAAACGGATACGGTATGTAGTCAATAGCCCCGAAGCTTTCTCTTTGTTTTCTTGTATTGTCGGCGCATCAGGTTCTCTTTCAGGCGTTCCCGCTTCAGAGGGGAGATATGCCTTGAAGCTCAGCATAAGTTCGCTTGTCTTTGCCTCGGAAACAGTGTTCAGACCCTGGGAAGCGCCCAGCATGTCCCTGATCTGGTCGCAGGAGGCAAGCGTCAGGGTGATGAGGTCGGCGGTGACCTTGAGCTTGGAGTCCCTGATGAGGTCATAGATCGTCTCGATGGTGTGGGTGAATGTTGCAATATCATCGAAACCGAACATGGCCCCCGATCCCTTGATGGTATGCATGGCCCGGAAGACCTTTCCTACAATATCGAGGTCTTCCGGATGCTGCTCCAGCTCAAGGAGGGAGTCCTCAAGGTTTGTAAGGAGCTCGTATGCCTCTTCCCTGTACAGATCTTTCTGGTTTTCCATATCCTGTTACCTCAATGATGATGCCTTTGTTGTGCAATCCCGCACCATATATTCCTGCCTATCCCAGCAATCGTTTCACCACGGCAATGAGCTGTTCCGGCTTGAAGGGCTTCACGATCCAGCCCGTGGCGCCCGCCTGTTTTCCTGCATCTTTCTTGTTCATGGCGCTCTCAGTGGTAAGCATCACGATGGGGGTGAACTTGAAGGTCGGCTCAGAGCGTAAGGCCTGGATCAGCTCTATCCCGTCCATATTCGGCATGTTCAAGTCGGTAATCACCATGTCCACCATGGAGGATTTTGCCTTTTGAAGCGCATCCTGGCCGTCAACGGCCGATACCACTTCATAGCCTTCCTTCTCAAGGGTGAACACTACCAGTTGACGGATGCTCGCTGAATCATCCGCACTCAAGATCCTCTTACTCATCTCTTCCTCCTGTGGTCCACAGACATGGACCATGGGGTTCTCTATCACAGGCTTCAGGAACGAGGGCGACTGAAGATAATGACCTGACGACGCCTTCCGGCAGTACGCCGGCTATACGTATGCCCTTCTGGGCCCGGGAGTATGTCTTATGCGCTGAGCAGAAAATCTGAAGACATGCGAGATCAACGGACTGCACCCTTGAGAGGTCGATCAGGAGTGTCTCTGCTGATGGCAAGGCCTCCAGGAGGCACTCTCTCAGCTCGGATGCATCCTGAATGGACAGGTCGCCCTCCGCACTGAGGATCTTTGCATTGTCCTTGTCTTCCATGGATATCTTTGCCATTGTTCCCTCCTGCTCCACTTCTTAAACTGTCTATCTTTTTACAAGTCGGGTACGTTCATTTCTGCTTAGAAGAGTTCCACATTATCGCCCAGACCATCGGCAGCTTCTCCTTGCACACCCTGCTCAGGCGTTGCATTAACTGCCGACACACTCTTCATATGGACCTCGCGTTCGCTCTGCATGGTGTAGAGCTTGTCGATATCAGCCATGAATGATGATGATGTATCGTTAAATCCTTCCGGACATATCTTTTCCGCGTCATCCGTGATCCCTGAGACAGTCTCCAATACCTCACCGAGCATGGCCTGGAACTCTTTATGTACATCGATATGGGAGGCCGTATCTTCGATATCCATCATGAGAGACTTGCCCAGGTCGGTCAGCTCCGTGAGCATGGAAATAACCGTGATGTTGATCTCATGGAGCAAGGCGATAAGGCCTTTCAGTTTCTCCATGAGGATATCCGAGAGCTCCTTTTCAGTGCCCTGCATGTCCTTGAAGTCTCTATTGAAGGTGGTTGAAAGGTTTACCAGGGTCGAGAGCATCGTAGAGAGGTTCCCAGTATCCTCTCGGGCATTTATGGAGAGCTCGTAGATGCTTCCTGAGATGGTATCAAGCGCGGCCCCTTCCTGGCCCAAATGGGCGGCCTTGATCCGAGCATTCAGTGCGATGAGCTGGAGATGGAGCCCCAGTGTCTCAATGTCCTTTACGAACATGGACATCTCCGCGGCCATTTCACTCGCATTGCTCACCGTGTCCGTGAGTTTGTCCTGCTCTTGGTCCGCAAGCCCCATGCCCTGGATTACCGAGGATATGCCTTGGTCGATCTCTTCCATAAAGGTCGTCCCTGATGTTTCTGAGGCCATGGTTGCCTCGTGGGCTTCATGGATGATTTCACCTACACTCCTGCCGATGGACCGGAGGTTACTGATGATCTTGAGTACGGCGCTGGTCAGTTCATCGCGTGATTGGGCAAGCTGGGCATGCTGAAGCCTTGACACATCCCTCACAAAGGCCGCCTTTTCGGCAATGGTGTGCCCCTGTTCGTGAACCTTTTTGTCCATATGATCGAACACCTCCTTGACATGTTCGATCTGCTGGCGGGTGATGTCGTGAAACTGCAGCGACATGACAATATCGCCGATGTTTGATGCGATCCTCTGTGTACCCTTATCTATGAGCGCGGTGGAACCCGAAGCCGCTACGTGTTTGTTCTTCAGCGAACGATGGTTGTTAAAGGCTTTTTCCAGCATGGTGCGTGCCTGGTCGCCTTGGTTTTTCTCGAAGTCCGATAGCTGTGTGACGGTATGGACAAGAAAGGACTTCACTGTTTCTGATTTAGACCTGATGTGTGCGGCCTTTTGCCTGATGGTCTCCGCCAGGCCCCTCACATCGTCGGTAAGGCTTGCAAAGCCTGTGTCGTTGGTGAAGATGTAAGCGTTCTCCACCTGGGTGAGGAACCCGAGCATGATCAGATTCATCACGATCATATGGAAATCGTCCAGGTACGAGGTGACCTTTGAAATGGCATTCAGGTGCTCGGTGAATACCCCTGTTGTCCTGGAGATGTTCTTCTCGGGGGTTTTGAAACGCATCCTCAGCTCATCCAGGATCTGGCTCAACCCGTCGGTTGCGTTTTTCAGGTCATTGCCGGCCAGGAGATCGACCATGGCGCTGGATTTGTTACTCATGTCCCGGGAGCGCCGGTAAAACTCCTGCAGCTTTTCCCCTATGGAAAGGAATCGATCCCCCGATGATGAAACGATATCATCGAGCCTGGACTGAAGAGTATGCAATTGATCAGTCAACCCTTGTATGGCCTCCATATCATCTTTGGCATGCGTGGCTGAAGGTCCTGTGCGATGAGGCAGGAATCCGGCGAGTATCTTTTTCAGGCCCATGTATTTTATCCTGTCTTCATGCGTGCGAGCTGGTAGGCACGCATGATTTCTCCGGGCATGGATTCCAAGGACATAACCTTATCCACCCCGCCTAACTTGATGGCCTCGTTCGGCATGCCGAACACGATGCAGCTCTCTTCGTTCTGGGCAATGGTGTAGGCCCCGGCCTCTTTCATTTCCAGCATGCCCTTGGCCCCGTCGTCGCCCATGCCGGTCATGATGACGCCGATGGCATTCCTTCCGGCATAACGTGCCGTGGAGCGGAATAACACATCGACTGAAGGGCGGTGGCGGGAGACGAGCGGACCGTCCTTGATCTCTACAAAGTACCGGGCCCCGCTGCGTTTGAGCAGGAGGTGATGGTTGCCGGGCGCGATGAGTGCATGGCCGGGCAGCACGGTATCGTTGTTGGCAGCCTCTTTCACGGTGATCTGACAGAGCGAGTCGAGCCTTTTGGAAAAGGCCGAGGTAAATCCCTCAGGCATGTGCTGCACGATGACGATACCGGGGCAGTCCCTGGGCAGCGCCTCCAGAAAAATCCTCAATGCTTCTGTCCCGCCTGTGGAAGCCCCGACCGCAACTACCTTTTCGGTAGTCTGAAGCACGGAATCGGGTTTGGCCTTGGCAATGATCACGTCGGCGCTGAGCTTGGGCTGCACCAGGGATGTTTCTGCCGTGCTCGAGATCTTTTTGGTCTTGGTCTTGGTCCGCGATGCTGCCACCACGACATCGCAGATGAGCGTGCTCGATTCGACAAGCATCTGCTTGGTGCCCAGCGCGGGCTTGTGGATTACCTCCACGGCGCCGTACTCCAGGGCCTTGAAGGCCGTCTCGGTTCTCTGGCCTGCGAGTGAAGAGCAGATGACCACCGGGATTGGGTGCTGGGCCATGATTTTTTTCAAGAAGGTTAACCCGTCCATGCGTGGCATCTCCACGTCCAGGGTGATTACATCCGGGACCTGCTCGTTGATCTTTTCGGCCGCAATAAAAGGGTCGGATGCAGTGCTAATTACCTCGATCCTCGAGTCGGATGAGAGGATGTCATAAAGTGTCTGCCTCACGAGGGCGGAATCGTCCACAATGAGTACCTTGACCTTTTTCATTTCTCACTTCCTGAAGCATAAAGGGCAACCTGGGGTGCCACTTTTGATACGAACTTCGTGAATACTTCGCCCGTATCCGTGTAGAAGATCACCTTTCTTCCCTTGTTGCCTCCCACGTTCCAGGCCTTGAGCTTCAGCTTCTTCTCGTGGATTACCTTCAGTGCCACCTCAATGTTTTTCGTGCCCACCGAGAAGGAGGTTTCATATTTTTTGCTGTCATAGAATATCTCCGAGCCTCCGAAAATCTTCACCTCGAGATCTTTGGAATTGATCCCTCTCTTCTCGAAACGGTTCAGCATCCACTCCACCGAGCTGTCCACGTACTGTAAGACCTCTTCTGATGGTGGCCTTTTCTTCTTCGCTGCCTCATATGTCGGCATGACGGCGTGGCAGATGGCCCCTATCCTGGTGTGCCGATGGTACATGATCACGGCAACGCACGACCCCAGAACCGTTATCACCCGGGATGGCTCAGCGCCGAAGTGCACCTCGCCCGGCTTCAGGTAGATAGTCGGGAGTTCCTGAACGGGGCTGATTCTCCGGTGCACCTAGATCCTCCTTGATATGGTGTTGGCCACTGTCTCGATGGGGAGGTCCATGCCGCTGAGCGTCTCCGAGTGCCCGGTGAACAGATAACCGCCCACTGCAAGATGCCTGCACAGGTGGTCAACGACCTTTTCCTGGGTTGAACGATCGAAATAGATGAGCACGTTCCTGCAGAAGATGATGTCCATCTTCTCTCTCAGCCCGAAATCCTCATTCATGAAATTGAGCCAGCGGAACCTCACCTTTGAGCGCAGGTCGGGAATGACCCTCACGGTCTTATTTTTCGGGTCCTTGCTCCTCATGAAGTATCGTCTGCGCAACTCAATAGGAACAGGCATGATGCGTTCTTCATGGTAGATGGCATCCTTTGCCTTTTCGAGCATCCTGGTGGATATGTCCGTTGCGAGCACCATGGATTGAAAACCCGGTGTCTTCTTGGCATACTCTTCCAAGACCATGGCCAGGGTGTAGGGCTCTTCACCTGAAGAGCACGCTGCAGACCAGGCCATCAGTGTCCTCTTAACGCCTGCCCCTGTGGACTTGATCAGGTCCGGGATGGCCTTGTTCACGAGGTAATCAAAGTGCTGCGGTTCCCGGAAGAAATCGGTCTTGTTGGTGGTGACCGCATCGATCATGTGCACAAGTTCGTTGCTCCTGCCCTCGGGGCTGAAGAGAAATTTGCAGTACTCTTCGAAAGAGGCAAACCCCAGCGCCCTCATCCTTTTAATGAGGCGGGCCTCCAGCATGGTTAATTTTGCCGGCGGCATCTTGATGCCGCATGTCTCGTAGATGAATGAGCTGAGCTTGTTGAAGAGGTCCTGAGACAAGGCGGCCCTTGCCTCAGGCTCCGGGCGCATGTTCTGGTTGGGTGAACTTCCAGTGAAGGACATATATCCTCTTTTTATAGATCCGCCATACCAACCGCGCCGGTTGATGCTCCGGTCTGGGTGACCAGGGAGAGCTCTTCTGCCGAGAACACCTTGTCGATGTCCAGGATCATGACGAACTCCTCCTCGCGCTTGCCCATACCCTTGATGAAATCCGTATTCAGCCGGGTGCCGATCCTGGGGGCCGGCTCGATGCTCTCGGGCTCCAGTTCCATGACTTCATGCACCGAATCAGCCAGGACCCCCAGCACGGTGTTATCCCCTTCAATGGAGACCTCACCGATGATGATCCTGGTGTTCACGGTCTTATCCGTTGTCTTGTTGCCGAACTTCATATTGAGGTCCACCACCGGCACCACCGAGCCCCGCAGGTTTATCACGCCCTGCATGTAATCAGGGGTCTGGGGCACCTTGGTGATCTTGGTGAAGTCGAGCACCTCCCTGACCTTGGATATGTCCAGGGCGAACTCTTCTTCCTCGAGCTTGAACGAAAGGTATTGTCTGGTTTCGTTTATTCCTTCCACGCTCATTGCCTTCTCCTTGTTACGTTTATATGTTTTCTCCATCATCGCATTTCATTACATATCAATACTGTTCGAAATCCTCGTCCTTGGGGTCGCCCTTGGAATCTTTATCGCTCATGTCAATGAGCACGCCGGTATGCCGGGGACCACTCTCGTCCCTTCCCTTGATTACCCTGGATGCCTCACGTTGAACATTCACTACGCGGGGTTTTGCGAGAATATGACTGGTCTTGGCCGTCTTTACCGATACAGCCTTCCTTGTGCCGTCCTTGTCGATCTTGAAGAAGGAGATGGCCTCCTGGAGCTGCATGGCCTGGCTTGAGAGCTCCTCGGAGGTCGACGACATCTCTTCTGCCGCGGATGCGTTCTGCTGAACCACCTGGTTGAGCTGCTGGATGGCCTGGTTGATCTGCTCGGCCCCGGTGTTCTGCTCGTTGCTCGCTGCAGTGATCTCCTGGACGAGCTGTGCGGTCTTGCCGATGTCGGGCACGATCTGGGTGAGCAGCTTGCCTGCCTTTTCGGCCACCTCGACGCTGCTGACCGAGAGCTTGCTGATCTCGCCTGCCGCCTCTGCGGAACGCTCGGCAAGACGCCTCACCGCGGATGCCACCACGGCGAATCCCTTGCCGTGCTCGCCTGCGCGGGCAGCCTCGATGGCGGCGTTTAACGCCAGCAGATCGGTCTGCCGGGCGATCTCTTCGACAATGGAGATCTTTTCGGCAATGGTCTTCATGGCGGTGACGGTCTCAACAACGGCCTTGCCGCCTTCACGTGCGTCCTCAGCCGACTTGACGGCAAGCTTCTCGGTCTGCTGGGCATTGTCCGCATTCTGGCGGATATTGGACGCCATCTCCTCCATGGAAGATGATGCCTCTTCGGCAGCGCTTGCCTGTTCTGACGCGCCCTGGGACATCTGCTCGGCCGTGGAGCTCATCTGCTCTGAGCCTGCGGCCACGTTGTCCGCTGCGCTGTGGACATCCGCCACGATGGTCCTGAGCTTACCCATCATATTCCGTAAGGCATCCGCCAGCTGGCCGATCTCGTCCTTCTGGTCGATATCGATATTTGCCGTGAGGTCGCCCTCGGACACAGATACCGCCAGGTCCACGCCTTTCCTGATGCCCGAGGTGATGAGGCGGGCGAAGAGGAAGAACACCACAAAGGCGGCAGCAAAGAATATTGCTCCCACCACCATCACGATGTTGCGCACCTCAACGGCCTTTGCAAGGAATTCGGCATCGGGCAAAGAGAGGCCCACGCTCCATCCTGTCAGGGGAACCGGCGCAAACCCGCCGGTCTTGGCAATCCCCTTGAAAACATAGGTATCCACGCCCGCCTGGCCGGACAACATCTTTTTGGTGATATCTTCCATGCCCTCTAATGTAGCGAGATTGAGTTTCAATATGTTTTCTTTGACAGGGTGTGCTATAGTGACACCTTCTTTGTTCACCATAAAGGCATAGCCTGTCTTACCGATCTTGGCCCCGGCTATAACTTCACTTAAGTATCCGATATCCAGGACATTAGCGATCACACCCACGACCTTGCCGTCCGGTGACACGATCGGGACCGCTATGGGGACGAATGGTTCACCCGTGACCTTATTCAGGGCTGCCTCGCCGATGTTCGCCCTGCCCGCTACGGCGTCTTTGAAATATCCCCGGTCTGCCAGGGAGACCCCCACGAACTTGGGGTCGGAGGCGGCAAAACTTGTGCCGCGCTGATCTATGGCGATCACCACCTGAGAGTTGTCCTTGAGCCCTTCGGTCTTATTGAAGGTTTCCAGCTTCTTATTGAGTTCTGCCACTTCCCCTGCAGCGGCCTGGATGCCCGAACCGGCCACAGCAGTTGCAGCCTTTATTGTGGAATTCCCAACGGCGAGATCCCTGACCACCTTCAGCTCCCCGGTCAGGGCGAGATTTACGGCCTGGGCAAGGGATTTGGTTACCCCGGCGAGCTGTTCTTTCTCGATCTCGCCGAGCCCGATGCTTGCCTGCCTCACCGAGAGAAAGCCCACCACGGATATGGGGACCAGCAGCAGGATCGACCCCACGAGAATCAGTTTTGTTCCCAGTTTCAGATTCTTAAACATTGTCTCCTCCCTGAAGTGACAGTGATATGAAACAATGATCCGGTTCTAGGATGCCTGGACCATGCTCATTTTTTGATAGTTGGTATTGATCGGCTCCGCCTTCTGTTGCCACCGGTCTCGTTCTGTTGGCGTTCACGAAAAAATTGCCCTCTTCCCGGGCAGGGAAAGAGGGCAAGGAAAGGGGGTGAACCATTATTGTCTGTACGTTATGGATTGAGCCTTTCATATGATTCCTTGTTTTTTTACAGCCGGTATTCCGGCCCCGGGGTTGTGCTGACCAGGGGCACCCTGTTTGGAAAGGTCCGGCATATGCGGCCTGATGAAATCCATCAGTCCCTGGACAGAGGTTTTGCCCAGGATGGAATCCAGGAGCTCTCCGTTCTTGATGATGAGAAATGAGGGAGTTCCTGAGATAAAAAAGCGCTTTTCGAAGTAGGGCAGGATATCTTCAAGGGCGAAGCACACTTTCAGGTCGGGGCCCGCGAAGAGGGCGATGAATTCAATTCCAGCCCTGGTTTCCTGGTAATCAATGTCATCCCTGATACATGCCACAAAAATGGCTTTCTCCCCCCTGATGACAGAATCGATGGTGTCGATCATGATGCGGGTTATTATCTCTGGTCCTGGCATCCTCGCTCCTGTGTTTGCGCCTTTCTCCCCGGCCTGTCCGGGGAGCATTCTTCCTTACACAAGAAGCATGCCACGGGGTAAAAAGGAGGGGATTTATTACTTAAATCAATTGATATCAAATGGTTATGGGGTAGCATGCGCGGTTGCAGGATGGTAATTATGTCTCATGCTTATGTAACAAGTGACGCCCAGGGTGTTACAGGTATGATACATTGTTACATATGATCATCAGGCCCGGAGATGAGAAGCTCTCTCATCTTCCGGTAGATGGTCTGGCGGCTGATACCCAAGGACTTGGCCGCCCTGGCCTTGTTCCAACCGTTCTTTTCCAGGGCTTCGATGAATTCTTCACGCCGGGTGGGGGGTGTCTCTTCCCGGAGTCTTTCTCTGGCCCTGGGACCACGAATCTCAGGGGGCAGGTCATCCAGCGAGATGGTCTGTGTCCGGCATACCACGAAGGAGTGTTCCAAGGCGTGGATGAGTTCCCGGACATTACCCGGCCACTCATATTCCATGAATAGCTTCTGCACCTCTGCCGAGACGTTGGTGATTTCCTTGCGGAACCTTTTCCTGAAGACGGAAAGAAAGTGGTCCACCAGCAGAAAGATGTCGTCCCTTCGTTCGATAAGGGCCGGGACACGGATCTCCAGAACCTTGAGTCGGTAATAGAGGTCTTCGCGGAATTGACCCTTCTTCACCTTGCCCGTCAGATCGGCATTCGTGGCGGAGATGACCTGGACATCGAGCTTCAGGGGCGTGGAATCACCCACCCGTTCGATCTCCTTGTTTTCCAGGACGCGCAGGAGCTTGAGCTGAATAGCAGGCGAGATGTCTCCGATTTCGTCCAGGAAGAGGGTCCCCTGGTTCGCCAGCTGGAACCGGCCCTCCCTGTCGCGGATGGCCCCGGTGAATGCCCCTTTCACATGCCCGAAGAGCTCGCTTTCCAGAAGGTTTTCCGCCAGGGCCGAACAGTTCACCACCACAAAGGGTCTGTGTGCCCTTGCACCGCTGTAGTGGATGGCCCGTGCAACGAGCTCCTTGCCTGTGCCGCTCGGACCGGTGATGAGTACGGTAGTTTCGATGTCCTTGAGATCCTCTATGAGGTTGTAGATCTCCTGCATCTTGGGGCTTCGGCCGATGATACTCTGGAACTGGTTTCTCTCCTGCAACTCCCTTTCCAGGGCAGACAGCCTGGTGATGTCTCTTATGACCATGACCGCACCCAGCGGCTTGTCATCCTTTCCCTTCAGGGGCGAGATATTCAGGACAATCACCCTGTTGGGCTGCCGGGCATGATCGCACTCGATCCGGTACTCCTGGATAGGCCTGTTCTTGACCACCGTCTCTTCAAGGACCTTCATGCATTTCCTGGAGCAGTCGGTCTTCCCTTCTTCCCACTGCGGGCTCTTGGGCGAGACCCCGCAGATACGCTCTGCCGCATCATTGGCTTCAATGACGTGCATGGTGTTGTCCACGGTAATGATACCGTCGCCGACGCTGTGAAACACTGCCTCCAGGTGGGACCTGTAGCGTTCCTTCTCTGTTTCAATAATCAGCTTTTCATCAAGCAGGGCCTTGTGCTGCAGGGCATGCTTGGTAACCCTCAGGAGGGTTTCCTTCATGATGGGTTTGGTGATGAAGTCAAAGGCGCCATACCGCAATGAGGCTGCAGCATTGTCTATGTTGGGCTCGCCCGTGATCATGATGACGGGCGCCAGGATGCCCCGGGTCTTGATCTCCCGGAGGATCTCGATGCCCGAGTGGGGACCCAGAAGGATATCCATGAGGATAAAGTCAAAGGATTTCTGCGCGATCAGATCCATGGCCGATTGGTAATCGGCTGCGGTGATGACGTTATATCCTTCTTTGGAGAGGAAGGATCCGAACGTATGGCGGATGCTCTCTTCATCATCGATGACAAGAATGTTGGCGCTCAACAACGGTTTGCTCCCCTATGAATAAGTAAGATATATACCCGTATGGTCTCAGCCGGGGCAACACCTTTTTAATGCCAGTATCAGGCCTTGAGCGACCTTTTGATGGCACCTGCGAGCATGTTCTTGGTGAAGGGTTTGTCCAGGTACTCCTTTATGCCTTGTGCAACGGCCTCCTCCGGGGTGATGGTCTCACTGAATCCGGTCATGAGGATAATGGGCATGCCGGGACTTATCTTGAGGATCTCGGTTGCGAATTGTGAACCCGTAAGGCCCGGCATGGTCTGATCCGTGATAACAAGGTCGATCCCGTCCTGGGCTGACCGGAAATAGTTCAGTGCATCAATACTTGAACAGAGGCCTTTTACCTTGTAGCCGAGCTGGTTGAGCATGGCCTGGGTAAAGTTGATGATCGCCTCCTCGTCATCCACCAGCAGTATGGACTCGCCGGATCCCGGGGTT
Organism: uncultured delta proteobacterium; assembly: GCA_963785235.1. Classification (GTDB taxonomy): domain Bacteria; phylum Desulfobacterota; class Desulfomonilia; order UBA1062; family UBA1062; genus MWEI01. Next base: position 267,444 of record CAWAUM010000001.1, read on the forward strand.
GGCTCACCATGAAGGTCATCCACACCCTCCTGCTCCTGTTGGGATACGGGGAGGTAAATCTCAAAGGTGCTTCCATTGTTGATTGACGATTCCACAAGGATTGCCCCGCCAAGCTCGGTAACAATACCATGGACCGTTGCAAGCCCTAAGCCGGTTCCCTTGGCCTTTTCCTTTGTCGTGAAGAAGGGATCGAAGATACGTTTGAGGGTTTCGGTGTCCATGCCGCACCCGGTATCCCTTACGGTGATCAGCAGATGCGCCCCTTCAGACAGCGGCGGGTGCTTTGAGATGAAGCCGGAGTCGAGGTAGAGCTGTTCGAGGATTACCGTGAGTTCGCCGCCGGTGGTCAGCATGGCCTGGTAGGCATTGGTGCACAGGTTCATGATGACCTGATGGATCTGTGTGGAATCGGCTAAAACCGTTCCTGAGGCGGTATCGATGTGCTCGGTAATGGTAATGGTGCTGGGGATGGAAGACCTCAGCAGCTTCAGCGCCTCCTTCATGATGAGATGAATTTTCACCGGTTTTCTCTCGGTTTCCATCTGGCGGCTGAAGGTGAGGATCTGTTTGACAAGGTCCTTTGCCCTGCCTCCCGCCTTGAGGACCTCCATGATGTTCTTAGAGACAGCGCTGTCTTCAGGCAACTCATCTATGGCCAGTTCGGAATAGCCGATTATGGCGGACAGGATATTATTGAAGTCGTGGGCGATACCTCCTGCAAGGGTTCCGATGGCCTCCAGCTTCTGGGAGCGCATGAGACGGGCTTCGTATGTCCTCCGTTCTTCCTCTGAGAGCTTGCGCTCCGTAATGTCAACGTTCATGCCTTCGAGGTACACGATGTTCCCGGCTGCATCACGGACTGTATGGAGAGAGATGGATATCCAGAAGGTGTTTTTGTCCTGACGGCGCATTTCTACCTCAAACCCTTCCACAGAATCCTGTTCCCTGAGCATGCGGATCATTTTTTCCCGGTCCTGGGGATTTACGTACAGATCCTGGCCGATATGCTTGACCCCATTGATCATCTCTTCAGGCGAGGAGAACCCGAACATCCGGGCAAGTGACGGGTTTACGCTTAGAAGCCGTCCCTGGGGCGTTGTCCGGTATATCCCCTCGTTGGCATTCTCGAAGATCTGTCGATAGTTCTCTTCACTCGCACGCAGTGCTTCGTCGAGAAGCCTTTGATCCGTGACGTCTATGCCGATGCCGAAGACGAACTCGAGTTCTCCGTTATCACGGAATACGGCCTTGCCCTGCCACTGTACCAGCAGAGACCTGCCGTCCTTGGTAAGGACCCTGTTATCATGCACGACAGGCCCCTTTGATGAGATCATCCGGTCCATGGCACCCTTGAAGCCCTCACGGTCTTCTTCAGGGATGAATAACCCAAGGTAGTCTTTGCCCACAACCTCGGGGAGTGAATAACCTAATGCGCTCAGCATGGCCTGGTTCATGAAGAGCACCTTTCCCTGGGGGTTAATGGCGTCATAAAAGGCAGGGGAGGTCTCGACGATGGAGGCGGTCAGATCACGCTCTTTCTCGAGCTGCCTTGAGGCCCTGATCCTGGAGGTGATATCGCGGGCAGAGCCGCGGACGCCTGTGGGCCTGCCTTGATGGTCGATGATGAGGGAGTTGCGGTACTCCATGATCCGCTCATCTCCGGTCTTGGTGGTTATGGTCATGAGCCCTTCATCGTAGCCGTTTTCCATTACCCGGCTGATATAGTCCTTAAACTGGCCCTTATGACGTTCCGGCAGGATATCCTTGATGTTCATGGTTTTCAGGTCGGCCTCGGTGTATCCTGTGGTCTTCTTGGATGCCAGGTTGGTCTCTATGAAAATACCATTAAAATCATGCATATACAACAGGTCTGACACATTGAAGAAGATATCCTTGTATCTGGCCTCGCTCTGCCGCAAGGCCTCCTCGGTCTGCTTAGACTCAGTGATGTCACGGACAGATTCAATGGCGCCGATGATGTTCCCCTGTGAGTCATAGATGGGGCCCGCCTTTCCCCAGAGGGTGATCTTTCTTTTTTTGATCTCCACATCGCCGATTGCGAGAACGACCTCATCGACTTTTTTCAAATACGAATAGTTTCCCCCGATTTCCTTGTCCGGGTCGAGTATGTTGTCCACCAGCATGGGCCGCCTTATGCCATAGAAGGGCAACGCATACGCATAGTCCGTCTTACCGGCCATGTCCCTGGCCGGTATGTGTGTGAGATCCTCAATGGCGCGGTTCCACATGATAACCCTTCCCTTGAGGTCTATGGCAAAGGTGGGGTCGGGCAGGAAGTCAACAAACTGGGTAAGCTGCATCAGGGCATCGGTGCGGGCCTTCTCAATCTCCTTCCTGTCCATGATGTCCCGGATGGATTCGATGGCGCCGATGATCTGCCCGGTCTTGTCGTAAATAGGACTGGCCTTGATCCAGAGGAATCTTTTGGAGGGCAGCCCCACTGCCTCGGCATAGAGCGTATCTCCTTCACGGCGGACAAAGGTGTATTTGTTCTCCATGTCAGGATCGGGATGTAGAATGAGGTCAATCAGGATAGGGCGTCTTTCGTTATAGAAGGGCAGGGAATATTCGTACACCCCCTTTCCAACCATGTCTTCGGCCTTGACACCGGTCATTTCTTCCATTGCCCGGTTCCACACGATGACCTTACCCTTGAGGTCAATGGCAAAGGTTGGGTCGGGTAAAAAATCAATGACCTGAGAGAGGAATAATTTTGTTGACCGCAGATATCTCGCTGAAGATAGATTACGTTCCATTTCTCCCATATCCCCTCTACTGCATGGCAAGGCCACACATGATCGTGTTTATTTCAGGATTGTGCATGACATCTTACTCTAAAATAAAGATTACATAAAGAATGATGGGTAACGCAGAGAGTTATTCAGGGATAGATTCAGACCTTCTTCCAATGTGAGCGACTATCCTCCAGCCGGGTTCAATGCCTTGTACACCGCTTCAGAGAGCTCACTTGCCACCATGGGCTTCATCACCATCTCTCTGATGCCGGCATCCCTGATCCTTTCAGGCGAGATCCCCAGGCTGAAACCGGTGCACAGCACAATAGGGATATCGGGCCTGATTTCCTGGAGCCGTTCCGAGAGCTCAAGACCCGTCATCCTGGGCATGGTCAGATCCGTCAGGACAAGATCGAACGCACCCGGATCGGATGTGAACAGCTCAAGGGCCTCCATGGGACTGGTAGTTGAAGTGATTTCGTATCCGAGCTGTTCAAGAATTCCGCGACCCGAGGTTATGACCCCCTCTTCATCGTCCACGAAAAGAATCCTCCCGCTGCCTGTCTTCATGAGTTTATCCAGAGCTTTGTTTTCAACAGCCTCTCCCTTGTACAAGGGGAGGATGATGTTAAAGGTGGTTCCAATGCCTGGATCGCTGTACACGGAAATCGCCCCCCCCATTTCCTTCACTATGCCGTGGACAACAGACAGGCCCATGCCCGTTCCCTCTCCACGCTCCTTGGTAGTGAAGAACGGGTCGAAGATACGCTTGATGATCTCCTTCGGGATGCCGCTTCCGGTATCGGTAACGCTCAATCGCAGGTATCGGCCTCGCTTCAATCCCTTGAAATCCACCTCTACCTCATCATCCAGTTCAACCTCTGCAAGGCGGACATCAAGCATGCCGCCCCTTTCCTTCATGGCATGGGCGGCGTTGGTGCAGAGGTTCATGATAACCTGGTGGATCTGAGTGGGATCAGCGATTATCATGCTGCCAGAAACAGGGAACTCCTGTCTGATTTCAATGGTCACAGGCAAAGAGGCCCTGATAAACTTTAGAGTTTCTTTGATGAGAGGGGCCACTACCATGGGCTCTCTCTTGATGCCTGCCTGGCGGCTGAAGGTCAGTATCTGCTTTACCAGGTCTCTGGCCCTGATCCCGGCCTTGAGGATCTCATCCAGCTCGTTTTCTATATTCGCCCTGTCTTCCAGCTTCATCTTGGCAAGCTCGGCAAAGCCGAACACGGAAGACAGGATATTGTTGAAATCATGGGCTATGCCACCCGCCAGGGATCCGATTGCCTCCATTTTATATGACTGCTGAAGCCGTTCCTCGAGTTTCAGCCTTTCTGCCTCCAATTTCTTGCGTTCGGTAATATCCTCAAAGGTTGCCACCATTCCGCTGAACTCTTTGGTTGCAGAAATGAGCGGTGTTCCATTGATGGATAATAATATTCGCCGGCCGTCGGGCCACTCGATGGCGTGTTGAATATCTTTTACAGGTTTCCTTGTTTTCAGCACCTGCATAAACGGGAGGTTTTCCATGGGGAAAGGTTTTCCGTCCAGATCGGTTATCCGCCAGGCCGGGGCATTGTACTCGAGTCGGGTAATATCGGTTTTTGATAGACCGAGAATTTCCTCTGCCTGGGTATTTGCAAAAATGATCTTTCCTGATGCATCGACAAAGGTAATTCCAACAGGGCTGGTTCCCACAAGCTGCGTGAGGAGGTCGTGCTGCTTTTGCAGTTCCTCTTCGGCCCTTTTGCGTGCTGTGATGTCCAGAAAAACTGCGGCGAACTGTCCATGCCTCGGTGAATACGCAGACACCTCGAAATACTTGTTCAGGACCCCTGTAAAATTTTCGAAGTGTATGGGGTTACCTGTCAAGGCGACCTGGCCATAGAGGTCTATCCAGTATTGCTCGGTATCAGGCAATACCTCGCTGACGGCCCTTCCGACAAGATCTTCACTCTTCAGGCCGGTCAGTTGTTCAAAGGCAGGATTGACCTCAAGGAATCGGTAGTCCTGTGGTGCGCCTTTCTCGTCACATATAATTTCGTGGAGGGCAAACCCAGTGACCATGGACTGGAAGAGCAGTCGGAATTTCTCTTCCGACTCTCTGAGGGCCTCGTCGGCATGCTTTCTGGCTGTAATGTCTCTTGATACAATGACCCCTGTCAATGATCCATGCATATCGATGAGCATACCTTCCGATTCAAGCCAGATGTAACCACGGGAAGGGTGAAGGTAACGGTACTCGGCCTTCGCGATACCCCTGCTCTTCACGGCGTTGGCGAAGGTCGCCATCACACCCGGGATGTCCTCGGGGTGAATGTGCTCGAAGATGCTTTTTCCGAGCACCTCCTCTCCGCGATCCAGCACCCGTTTGTGAGAAGAAGATATGAAGGTGTAAGTGCCCGAAGTGTCGGTAGTCAGGATGATATCAGTAATATTGTCAGTGATGAGGCGGTATTTCTCCTCGCTCTCACGGAGCCCCTCCTCCGCCTGCTTACGCTCGCTGATGTCACGGGTAATAGATATGATGTGCGAAACACCCTTAAGCTTTATTATTCGTGCAGACATCAGGGCGGTTACGATGCTCCCGTCTTTTCTCCTGAACTGCGCCTCAAGGTTTTCGTAAGAGCCTTTGGCCCTTAGACCTTGCACCAATTGTTGCCGGTCTTCGGTGTTGAGCCATATATCGATATCCACCGAAGTCTTCCCGATGACGTCTTCCCTCGTGTAACCTGTCAAGGTAGTGAACCCTTCATTGATATCGACATACAACCCATCTTCCAGTCGGTTGATATTGATTGAATCCGGACTGGTACTAAAGGCCAGCCGGAAGCGCTCCTCGGTTTCTTTCAGTGCTTCCTCGGCCTGCCTGCGTTCGGTGATGTCAATGATCGTCCCTTCTGCGATATCACGGGATGGATCTATGTGTGCGCTGAACTCTGCCCAGAAGATCCTGCCCGTCAGCTGATTCTTGAGCTGCAGCACATGGTCGGTTATATATCCTTGTCCTCGTAGGGTATCTTTAACTTCCTCCCTGTCTTCGGGGTTGACATAGAGATGCAGGACGTCCCTGCCGAGGGCACTCTCAACGGTTGGGAAACCTGCCAGGTCGCAGTACCGCTGATTGCAGGCTATGATCGTCGCATCTTTGAGACTTGTCTCGAAGAGACCCACCTGGGCGTAATGATAAAGGTTGCGATATTTTCGTTCACTCTCCCGAAGCGAATCATCTATTCTCTTTCGATCGGTGATGTCGCGAACGATAGCCCACATTCCTATAGGATTACCTGTTTCATCTTTCTGGAGTATGGCCCGCAATTCCACAGGGAAGACCGTCCCGTCTTTCCTGCGGTATTCCTTTTCAAAAATATCAGAATAACCATTGGGGAGTATCTGAGTTCTAACAATTGCGGACTCCATCGCATGCCATTTCTCAGGGGTAATGTCCTGATAGGTGAGCGCGCTGATCTCTTCAGGCTTATAGCCCAGCATGCTCAGGTAGGATTCATTGTAATCCTTGATATGCCCTTCCATATCTACGCTTACAACTGCATCCCTCATGCTGTCATGAAGGAGGCGATATCTTCCTTCTGATGAACGTAACGCCTCTGCAAGCTGCTCCTGTTCCTTAATCGTACGTGCCAATTTCAGGTTGCTGTAACTCAGATCAGAAACCAGAACCGAAAACTTTGTGAGGAAATCCATAAAGGCAGTGACCCTTTCCCGGCTGAATCGCGGCACGTGGTGCAGCGCACTCAAATAGGATTCCCGGTCAAAACCATACCTTTCAGCCTGAGTGATGAAAGCTTCTTCATCTATGTCTTCATCATCGTAAAAGAACTGTCCGGTGTAGATATTGCCCACATGCTTCCCACCGATATACAAAGGGGTCACCACATCCCAGAGCTGGTTCTTGCACTTGTAGGCCACATATTCGCCCTGCCGCATGTTCTTGGCCAGGAAGAGATCGCTTTCCATGCAGTTCAGGGCTGTTTGAGGATGAACCCGGTGGTATCGGGTGCAGATATCCTGCCAGCCGAGGGCTATCAGCACCTTTCCCTTGAGATCCAGGATTGCCAGTGCCATGTTGGTGAGTTTATAAAAATCATCCATGAGAGATTGAATGGCGGGGACATCCATAATGGCGCTTAACTCCAGAGAGCTTATATCCATATTCGATGAGCTGATGGTCTTGAGCTTCAAATCCAGAGGCTCTTCGCCCTCCTGTTGCACTTTCACTTCTTGCATATGCCCGAATGATGAATCTTCCAACTCGGCGATCCGTTTGCGTGCTTCATTCAGCTCTTCTATGAGCTGGTCTTTTTTCTTATTTTTATCTTTCATGTGACCATTCACCCGCTTGGATCGGCTTTTTTGCCCAAGAAAAAACCCTGCCCGGTTAGTCATCCTTCCTGCAAGCCGCTATCTTTATTGTCCAGGAGATACCCTCTGATGACGACTCTTGGACATGGACCTTATTCATCATTCTTAAAAAATAGGGGGTTACTACAAAGGGGGAGGTATAACAAAATTATCGCTGTTGTAATAATTGGTAAGCCGCATGTGTTTTTTACATGTGACCTTTTATTGTCGCCCTTTGTACGTATAGCCTTATAATAGCGCTCAGATAAGTAAGATCAATATGCGGCAGAAATCTTCCCGCTCGTACTCAGACCCAAGGAGTTAGTATGTCTTGCTGTCAATTCCTTGAAGGCATCTCTGGATAGCACACGTAATGGCGCTCCTGGTAAAGGGCTTTTCCATATATTCCTGGATCCCTTGCGCAAGGGCCTCGTCAGGGCAGATTGTTTCACTGTAACCGGTCATGAGGATAATGGGTGTGTCAGGTCGTATCGTGAGGATCTCGCTTGCGAGTTGTGAACCGGTGATGCCGGGCATGGTCTGGTCCGTGATGACGAGGTTGAATTTTTCCGGGGCCGATTGAAAGAGCGCCAGTGCCTCGGTGCCTGAAGACAGGCCGGTGACGTTATAGCCCAACTGAACCAGCATGGTCTCTAGATAATGGAGGATAATTTCCTCATCATCTACCAGCAGGATGGTCTCGCCGTTTCCCGGTGCAGGTATTTCTTCAGATTCTTCAAGTTCCTCCGGCTCCCCGATAAAAACAGGGAGATATACATCGAACGTGCTGCCTTTTCCCATAGCCGAACTCACGAAGACCGCACCACCAAGGCTTGTAACGATACCATGGACCGTAGACAGGCCGAGGCCGGTGCCCTTGCCCTTTTCCTTGGTAGTGAAAAAGGGGTCGAAAATACGTTTGATCGTCTCTGAGTCCATGCCGCAGCCCGTATCGCTCACCGTGAGCCTGAGGTGTTCACCTTCACAAAGGGGCGGGTGTTGGGATGAAAAGAAGGCATCGAGGTATGTCTGCTCCAGTGATACGGTAAGGATTCCGCCATGAGAAAGCATGGCATGGTAGGCATTGGTGCACAGGTTCATGATTATCTGGTGGATCTGGGTGGAATCTGCAAGGACAAAGCCGATAGAGGGGCTTATACGATCAGTGATGGTAATGGTGCTGGGGATGGATGACCTCAGCAGTTTCAGTGACTCCTTGATGATGTAATGGATTTTAACAGGGCTTCGCTCGGTCTCCACCTGACGGGAAAAGGTGAGGATCTGCTTGACCAGCTCCTTTGCCCTGCATCCTGCATGAAAGACCTCCATGACGCCCTCATAGGCCATGCTGTCTTTGGGAACCTCATCCAACAGCAGTTCGGAATTGCCGATGATGGCGGACAGGATATTATTAAAGTCGTGTGCTATGCCGCCTGCGAGCGTTCCGATGGCCTCGAGCTTCTGGGAGCGCATCAGCCGGGCCTCGTAGACGGTGCCGTTCCTCCTCGGCCTGCTTTTTTTCCGTGATGTCGTCGGCGATGCCGGCAAGGTAGACCACAGATCCCTGATCATTGCAGATGGCCGAACGCCTGTTTCGTATCCACCTGATGGACCCATCTTTTTTTACATAGCGGAACTCGTATTCATGTTCGATGTCCTTTGTGTTTTCGGCCATGGACAGGACTAGCCCGATATCATCGGGGTGGATGAGTTCGAGCAATAGGCGAGGGTTCTTATAGAACTCTTCGCAGGGTATGCCGGAGATCCGTTCGAAAGCCGGGCTGACATAAATAACCTTGGTCCAGTCGGGCAGCGTGATCCAGAAGACCTCAGGGCTGGACTCGGCCAGCTTCCTGAAGCGCTCTTCGCTTACCTTGAGCTTTTCCTGGGCCCGTCTGAGCTCGGTAATATCGTGTATCAGGGAGAAGATGTAGGAAGTGCCTTCCACTTCTACAAGGGTTGCCGAGAGGATGACGGACCGGATATCACCGGATCTGTTCTTGAGTTGGACCTCGGTATTCAAAATGTTGTTTCCGGCGATCAGCTCATCCATAAACCGTAAACGGTCATCCCTGTTCACCCAGACGCTCAGCTCGGCAGTGGTGCGGCCTATGATCTCTTCCTTGGAATATCCTGACCATGCCACAAAGGAGGTATTGGCATCGATAATCCTGCGGTTTGCAGGGTTTATGATGCACATGGGGTCAGGGCTTGAATCGAAGGCAGCCTGGAATTTCTTCTCGGAAAAAGTCACGAGTTTCTCTGCACGCCTGTGCTCGGTAACATTGATACCGATGCCGAAGATGAATTCAAGTTCGCCATTATGCTTAAAGACCGCCTTTCCCTGCCGCTGAACACTCAGGGTTCTCCCGTCTTTTGTCATGACCCTGTTCTCATGCACTATGGGGATCTTGGTGGAGATCATCTTGTCTGTGGCTTCCTGCAACAGGGTATGGTCTTCTTCCGGGATGAATTTTTCAAAGTAGTCCGTGCCTACAATATCTGCGAGCTTATATCCCAGGGCGTTCAACATGGCTTCGTTCATGAAGATCGTCTTGCCGGCAGGATCCACGGCGTCGTAGAAGGCCGGCGATGTCTGGATGATGGAGATGATGAAATCCCGTTCTTTCTTCAGCTCCCGCTGGGTGCGGAGTCGGGCCGTGATGTCCCGGGCTGAGCCGCGTACGGCGATCGCGTTTCCCCCGGTGTTGGTAACCAGGGAATTTCGATACTCCAGGACACGTTCAACCCCGTTCTTGGTTATGATGGTAAGGAACCCTTCGTCAAAGCCTTTGTCCATTACGTTACGAATATAATTCTCAAAGCGGTTTTTATGCCTTTGGGGCAACAGGTCTTTCACCGAAAGGCTGGTTATCTCGTGCTCTGAGTAACCGGCGTTTTTCTCGAATGCCAGGTTGGTCTCAATGAAATAGCCATCGAGATCGTGGAGATAGAGATAGTCCGAGACGTTGAGGAAGATATCGCGAAATTTAGCTTCACTCTTTTTTAAGGCATCTTCGGTCAGCCTGCTGTCGGTTATGTCGCGCAGCGTTTCGATGGCGCCCATGATATTTCCGTCTTTATCATAGATCGGACCTGCCTTTATCCAGAGGTATCTTTTCGTGGGCAGACCTATGGATTCGGCATAGATGCTGTCTCCCTGCCATAGGATGGACGTGTAGTTCTTCTCAATTTCATGGTCACTCTTGAGCACCAGGTCAACGATTACCGGCCTTCGCTCTCCATAAAGCGGCAGAGAGTGCTCATAGTTCGACTTTCCCATTATTTCCTTTGCACTGATCCGGGTGAGCTTCTCCATTGCCCGGTTCCAGATTATCACACGGCCATCCCTGTCGATTGCAAAGGTGGGGTCAGGCAGAAAATCGACCACCTGCGAGAGCAGCAATGTGGCCTCGTCAGGGCTGTCTTTGCCGGGCTTGATGGTTGTTTTTGACTTTGTCCGGGGTTTTTTTGTCGATTCCATCCCTGTTGAATCTCCTTTAATATCCTTCTCATGAATGCAAACAAAAAATCATAGAAGGCATATCATGATAAAAAATAATACATTCTCTATCTTATATAATTATTACCGGAGTGCGCAATTACAAGAGTTGATAAAATGAGAAAACATGCTCTTTAGAAGAGTTCCAGATTCTCCCAGTTATCGTCACCGGTGTTCGTTTTCTCAGACCCTGACCTGTCTCGAGGACCTGACTCAAGGTGCTTCACATGGATGTCACGTTCGCTCTTTGTGGTGTAGAGCCGGTCGAGGGTGGACATGAGAGATGCCGCCAATGATTCAAATCCGGATGGACACGCGAGGCGTGCGTCGCCGGCGGTAGCCTCAATGTTCTTCATTACCTTATTCAGCACGCTTTCCACCTTCTCGTGCACCGTGATCTTATCAGTTGTATCCTGGAGGTCCCTCAGGAGTGATTCACCCAGGGTCGTCATTTCCCGGAGCATTGCATGGACGGCGTCATTAATGCTGCCCAGCGACTCGATCAGTTCCCTGAGTTTGTCCACCATTAACCCTATGGTCTTTGACTGCTTGTCCTGCATGAGGAGCATGTCTTCCTTGAAGTGCAGCGATATGTCTACCAGGGTTGCCAGGATCTTGCTTAAATCTCTTGTGTCTTCACGGGCATTCTTTGAAAGCTCGTATATGCTGCCCGAGATCGTATCAAGCATGGCCCCTTCATTCCCCAAGTGTGCAGCCTTGATCCGTGCGTTCAGAGCAATGATCTGGAGATTCAATCCCAGCGATTCAATATCTTTGACGAACACGGACATCTCGGACACCATTTCGCTTGCAGAGTTAACCGTTCCACTTAAGGTTGCATGCTCTTCGGCAATGGCCTTTATGCACTCTATGACCGAGTTTATCCCGCTGTCCAGGCCCTCCATGAAAGACTGCCCCTTTGTATCAGAGCCCCATGCAACGTCCTGGGTCTCCAGGAGGACATCACCAACATTTTTCGTAATATTCTGGAGGCTCGCGATAACCTTGAACACGGCATTGGCCAACTCCTCATAGGACTGTTTGAGCTGTGCATGCTGCAGGGTCAGAACATCCCTCACCATGGCGGCCTTTTCGAGCTGGGTGTAATCATCCTTATCAATCTCTGCACCGAGGTTGTCCAGCACCTCCTTCACATGTTCAAGCTGCTGACGGGTGATGTCATGGAACTGCATGGAGATGACGATGTCGCCGATGTTTGAAGCTATGTCCCTGCTTACCTGTTCCACGAGCCTTGCAGACTCTGATGCGCTTTTGAATTTTTGGGAAAGGGCCTGGTGATTTGTTACTGCCTTTTCCAGGGTTATGCGTGCGCTTTCGCTCTGGGTTCTCTCAAAACTAATAATCTTGGTAAGCGCCAGCGTAACGAAGGACTGCACATTTACTGATACCTCGTTGATATGCAATGATTTCTGTTTGATGATCTCGGAGAGATTCCTCACATCATCGGTCAGTGTTGAAAACCCTGTGTTCTCAGTGAAGATGTGTGCATTTTCCACCCGTGTAAGAAAGCCCAGCATGGAAAGGTTGAGTACATGCAGTTTGAAGGATTCAATGCTCGATGACAGCTTTGAGAGTTCCAGACGATGCTGCTGGAATACCCTGCTAATCTGTGAGAAGTGACCTTGAGACTCGTTGATATGATCCTTGAGCTCTTCAAGGATTTCCTGGAGCCCATTCGTGGCGGTTCCCAGTGCCTCGCCGGTCATGATTTCCACAACCCCGGTCGACTTATCGCACATCTTCTGGGCGCGAGCGTAGTATTCCTGGAGGTTTTCAGCAATTCTGAGGAAATCTTTTTCAGACGCCTCGATGAGCCTGTCGAGCAGACTATCCACCTGGTCAATGGAGTTTGTCCAGCCGAACTGAGTTTCCGAGGATATGGCAGTAGTGCTCCCTTTCTTCTTAATAATGTGCGCGGAAAGGTTTTTCACTGTCCCAAGCAGACTCATACTATCGGTCCTATCTGAGATGAATGCTCATCTGAGCCGTCTGTCCCTGCTTTTTCCAAATGACTCTTCCCCTCAATGTCTTAGGATGTCCCTGACCTGTCCATACGGAGGGCCTTTTTTTTGCAAGGACAGATATATTGATCGGTTTGATGCATGCCTGTACTTTACAGCATCTTTATCCATCTCAGCTGTCATGGGTTTCTCGGAGTCGGTGCTTGGTGATGCCTTTTGAACTTGAGAAGAAGAGACAACGGTTTTCAGAGGTGATGGATGAGAAATGGCATGCAGCGCTTCACATGGAATGACAAGTGGGCTATACTCTTGTTTCTTGGACGTTAATAACCTGCAGGAGATGCCATGAGCACAACGAAGAAAAAAAGGATCATTATAGCGGAAGATCACACCATCCTTCGGGAAGGGCTGAAGGCGCTTCTTTCCCAGGACCCGGATCTGGAGATCGTGGGTGAGGCGAGAGACGGGCTGGAGGCCATCAGGGTGATATCCGAGCTCAAGCCGGACCTTGCCCTCATGGACCTCTCCATGCCCAAGATGAGCGGGATCGATGCCATCAGGGAGGCCAAGCGGTGCTGCCCCGATACCAAGATCCTCGTGCTCACGGTGCACAAGAACGAAGAATATGTCATCGCAAGCCTCAAGGCCGGGGCCAACGGGTATCTCCTCAAGGAATCCACTCACCAGGAGCTTCTGCAGGCCGTCTCTCACGTGCTGGACGGGAAACCGTATCTGTCGCCCGGGATATCAGATACCATCATCTCGGGTTATCTTGCAGGCAGGAAAAATGAGGTGAATTCCCCTGTGGACATGCTCAGCCAGAGGGAGAAAGAGGTCTTGAAGCTCGTTGCGGAAGGGCATAAGAACAAGGAGATTGCCGAATTCCTGTTCATCAGCATCAAGACGGTGGAAAAGCACCGTGACAATATCATGAAAAAGCTCGATCTCCACAGCACCTGGGCACTGACGACCTTTGCCATAGAGCACGGTCTCGTGGAGTCTGACAGGGGACCTACGAACCAGGATCCCTCATCATCATGATCGCCAGGTGGACATGATGAGGGTGCCGAGCCCCTTGACCGAGTCGATGGAGAAGCAGCCCCCCGAGAGGTCCGTGCGTTCCTCCATGCTGGCAAGGCCCATGCCCTTGCCGCTGTCTTCACGCAGGATATTTTCCTGAACGTCAAACCCTTGCCCGTTATCCGAGATGGAGAGCTCGATGCTGCCGGCTTCCTTGGCGAGAGAGATATCCACGGTATCTGCCCGGCTGTGTTTGGCCGCATTGTTCAGCGCCTCCTGGATGATCCTGAATATGATGATCTTCAGGTGTTCAGGCACGTCGGCCTCTTCCAGGGTGATGCTCGCATTGACCTTGATGGAGGTGTATACGGCCTGGAATTCCCGGCAGAACCAGGATATGGTGGCGAGGATGCCCAGGTCGTCAAGGATGGACGGCCTGAGGTCCATGGAGATCCTTCTCACCTCCTCGATGGTTGCCTGGATGACAGGGATGCTCTCCTTGAGGGATGCCAGCCCCGATTCGGATGAACCCTTTTCCATGCGGCTGATGATGTTCTCCAGGTTGAACTTGATGGAGCTCAGGTACTGCCCTACACTGTCGTGGAGCTCGTGTGCAATGCGCTTGCGCTCCTCCTCCTTGGCCGTTATGAGCTGGGAGGAGAGGATCTTCAGGTTCTTCTCGGAGCGCATGAGGTTTTCCCGGCTGAGTTTGCTCTCCGTGATATCCTCCATGTGGACCAGGACCATGTCGGGCGGGACATAAGACGAGGTGAAGGCGATGAATTTCTCTTCTTCCGTGGTGAACATACGGTAGGGCGATTCCCTCCTGATGGTGCTTGTCTGTGCAAAGGAGACGGTGATGTCCTGAATGATATCGGGCCGGTCATGGTAGAGGTCGCTGATGGTCCTCCCGATGAAGTTGGAAATAAGCCCCTGGGTGAAGTCTTCCGTGGCCTTGTTGTAATCAACCAGCACGAAATCGTCTCCCGATTTTTTCCAGGTGAAGGTGGGGACCGGGATACCCCGGTACTGTGCCCTCAACATCTCCTCGCTCTGCCGGAGCGCCTCTTCCATGCGGGCGCGTTCCACGATCTCCTTTTTCAGCTGTTCGTTGGTCGCCATCAGCTCTGCGGTCCGCTGCCTAACCTGTCTTTCCAGATCATCCCGGGCCTTTTGCAGCGCCAGCTGGTCCTGTTTGTGCGTGGTGATGTCCTTGGCCACGACTGCAATGCCCGATACGGATCTGTCGTCCTCGAAGAAACGGGTAGAAGTTCATGACCAGGTAATGCCTCCCCCATAAAGGATATTCGAACCAGTCTTCAAGGGAGGTCTCCTGTCCGGCCAGGCACCTGTCCAGTTGTATCTTGATCCTTTTCTCGAATGTCTTTCTGCCCAGGAGTTCTTCAAGGGTATGTCCCACGATCTCCTGACGTGACCTGTTGAACATGTTGAGGAAGACATCGTTAACGGCCAGGCAGGTATAGTTTCTGTCGATATACCCCATGGGGTCCTGAATGGCAGAGAAGATCAGTTCGTATTTGCGAAGCGTACCCTTGGTCTTTTTGCGGCTCTGGAATTCCTGTTCAAGCTCCATGAGCCTTTTTTCCAGCTCTTCATAAGTCGGTTTCCTGACCATCGGTATCCTCCCCGGCCCGGTTTCATGGTGTGTTGGCCATTATCCCACAACTTTTCACCATGGTATAGGGACCGTGTTATCACTCCTGTAGGTAGAAAGTGATCCGGCGTACGGATGAAATACCCGATTCTCAGGTAATGGAAAAGGTGAAAGTTCCATGCGGGACACATCGACATAGGGCTCAAGAGTGGTATCCTCATGTGGTATCCGGAATACATGAGTCCTGGGTGGCCTTACTCTTCTTCCTTCTTTTCTTCACCGCTGAAGGAGATCTTGACTTCATATACACCGTACTCCAGCGTTGACTTCACGGGATATCCGGATCTGGCGAATACCTTCATCATGGGGGTGTTCTGCGACAGGACATCTGCCGTGAACCCCTTTATCTTCTTTTCCTTTGCAATGCGGATCAGATACTGGAGCAGGAATAAGCCGATGCCCCTCTTCTGCCAGTCCTTGTTGGTGGTAAAGGCAACCTCTGCGAAGTTGGTCTGGGGGTCGCGGATATAACGTCCTACAGCCACTATCTTTTCTTTGCTCTCGGGTTCTTCCTTGCCGGTTACTGCGGCGATGGCCATTTTGTCGTTGTAGTCGATGGCGGAAAGAGGCATGGCAACCTTGTGGGGGAAGGCCTTCAGGTTATGGAAGAACCTGGTGATGATATCGTGTTCCGGCAGGGCATAGATCATTTCCTGGATCGAGCGTTCATCCGTGGCCTTCACCGGGCGGAAAAAGATCTCGGTCCCTCCATTGTCGGTGTAGTATGTCTCGTACTCCTTCGGGTAGAGAACCACCGGCAGGATCTGGTCCCTATACACGTAACCCTGTTCCTTGGCCTTTTCCAGAAGCTCATCACGGAAGTCCGGATGTGCAATATTGATCAGGGCCATGGCCCTGTCCCGTATGGATTTTCCATGCACATATGCGACACCATATTCCGTGACCACATAGTGGATGTCGCCCCTGGTTACGACGATCCCGCTGCCCGGATAATGATACGGGACGATCCTTGACTTCTTGCCGTCATCCGTAGTGGAGGGCAGCACCATAATGGATTTCCCCCTCCTGGACATGGCCGAGCCGCGCACAAAGTCCACCTGCCCCCCGATGCCGCTGTAAAACTCGAAGCCCAGAGAATCGGAGCACACCTGGCCGGTAATGTCCACGGTTAGGGCCGAGTTGATGGAGACCATCTTGTCATTTTGGGCAATGACATAGGGATCGTTCACATACCGGCAGGGCCTGAACTCGAAGAGCGGGTTGTTGTGCACATAGTCGTACAGGCGTTTGGTGCCCATGCAGAAGGCGGCCACGACCTTGCCGGGGTTTAACGATTTCTTCTTGCAGGTGATGACCCCGGCCTCGATAAGATCGATGAGCCCTTCCGTGAACGTCTCTGTATGGACACCCAGGTCCCTCTTGTTCATAAGGTAAGGGAATACGGAGTTCGGGATCCTGCCCACACCGGTCTGTATGGTGGATTCGTTCTCGATGAGTTCGGCAATATGCTCGCCGATGTTCTTGGCGATGCAATCGGGCGCCTTCTGTATGAAATCAAGGAGTGGAACATCGTTTTCGACAAAGGCATTTATCTCGCTTACATGAAGGAAGCTGTCACCGAGCGTGCGGGGCATATTCGGATTGACCTCCGCAACGACATAGCCGGCGGTTTCTGCCGCTGTTTTCGTGATATCCACAGACACGCCCAGGCTTACATAACCGTTGTTATCCGGAGGAGAGACCGTTATGAGTGCGACATCAATCGGCATGCTGCCGCGTTGCATGAGCAGCGGTACCTCTGAGAGGAAGACAGGGGTATAATCCGCCCTGCCTTCCTTGATGGCAGCGCGTGTGCTGGACCCGATGAACAACGCGTTGTGGCGGAAGTTTTCATTGAACTTCTCATCGGTATAAGGGGCTATCCCCAGGTCAAGGAAGTGGATGATCTCGGTGTCCACAAGGTTCGGCGCCACATCGATGAGGGTCTTTACCAGGAGCTGTGGCTCTCCGCAGGCAGAGCCTATAAATACCCTGGCGCCCCTGTGGATGCCGGAAAGGGCTGTCCTCGCATCAGTGAGCCTTTGTAAATAGGTTTCCCGCCAATCGAGTATCATGCAATTTTCCCTCGCCCGGCAACGGGTGCAATCAAGACACGCGCTTATGCCGAAAAAGCCTTGAACCTTGTCTTGATGGAATCAAGTTCAACCTTTAAAGGATTATACGGATGAACCGGAAATTAATATATCAGGTGAACAGCGCATTGTTCGCTACGGGATCATGTATTTTCAATATCGATCATTTCTTCCACGTTAATTCTTTTCGCTCTTCCCGTTCGCGTCACCCGACGCTTCATCCCCCCCTGCACCGGAAAAAAATCGAAACTCTGTGTCACACACGGGGCAAGAAGTTGTATAAGAGGCAGGAGGGGAAAGAATATGAACATGATCCACCCCCGGGTGAGAAGATGAACAATCCGTTCCAAGAAGTACCGGCAGACGGGCACGAAGAGACAGCGCTGATCAGGAGGTGCCTCTCGGGCGACCCGACAGCCCTGGAGGCCCTGGTCCTGGATCACCAGGCCTGGATCTACAACATTGCCATGCGCATGGTCATGGACCCGTTCATGGCCGAGGACATCACCCAGGAGGTCCTCATCAGGATTATAACCCGGCTGTCGACCTTTGACCCTGGCAAGGCCGCCTTCAGGACCTGGGCATACCGCATCGTTGTCAACCACATCATCAATGCCGGAAAGAGCAGGAAGGAGGTCCTGGTCTCGGACCTCGCAAAAGACAAGGGCTTCGAGGAATACGCGGCGCACATCCCGGACCGGAGGCAGCCCCATGCCTGCCCTGCCCCGATCGCCGAGGAGGCCAAGGTCACCTGTGTGAACTGCATCCTGCTCTCCCTGAACCGGAGGGAACGGATGGTGTTCATCCTAGGTGTGATCTTCGGTGTGGGGCACGCCGTGGGCGGCGAGATCTGCGGGGTAACCCGGGACAATTATCGCAAGATCCTCTCCCGGGGCCGGAGCAAGGTGTTCACCTTTTTCCGGGAGAACTGCGGGCTCATCAGCGAGGACAATCCCTGCCGCTGCGAATACCATGTGAAGCCCATGCTCGCGATGAAGCTCATGGACCCGGCAGACCTCCTGGCGGACAAGGAGAGCCTGGGCACGGTCAAGGAGGTCATTTCCGGCGCCGTCCGGGGCATCGAGGAATCGTACGAGGAATTCGTCGCGCTCTTCCGTGACCAGCCTTTCCTGAAGTCGCCGGACATGGTGAGCTGGCTCAAAGATCTCGTGGAACGCAAGGAAATCAAGGCGATTATGCACATGTACTAGCATGAAAGGAGCAATCTCATGGTCAATAGGGAAACAGTCGCCCCCTGCGGGCTTTATTGCGGAGTATGTGGTATCTACCAGGCAACAGTCACCAACGATTCGGATCTGAAGGCGAAATTCGCCCGGGCCTACGGCGTCCCGGCAGAAAACCTTGCCTGCCTCGGCTGCCGCTCAAACCAGATTTTTGAATACTGTAGGGTCTGCGGCATTAAGTCCTGCGCAGCAGAGAAGGACCTCGAGGGTTGCCACCTGTGCGCCGACTTCCCCTGCGACAAGGTGGAGGCCTTCCCGGTGCCCGAGGGAAAGCTGAACATCCTCCGTGCCGTACCCCGGTGGCGGGAGCTGGGTACCGAGCAGTGGGTCGCCGAGGAGGTGAAGCTCTTCAGCTGCAAATCCTGCGGAAACCAGATGTTCCGCGGTGCAAAGAAATGCCGGAAGTGCAGCACCCTGGTGGGCTGAGGTTTTTTAAGGAAGCATCGGTCTTGTGGGGCCACCCAGTATCATAGGCCAGAGAGCCAAGAGCGCTTTGTAGGATCTGATTTTATACAGAGGATACAACCATGAGGAGGCCTCATGAAGGGCCTCCTCATTTTTTATGCCTGTTACTTGGGATAATCGAATACACCTTTGCCTGACTTCCTCCCGAAGCGTCCCGCCCGCACCAGCTTCAAGAGCATTGGCGCAGGTCTATACTTGTCTCCTAATTCCTTATGCAGACCTTCCATGACGTGCAGCAGAGTATCAAGGCCGATAAGGTCGCCCAGGGATAACGGTCCGATGGGATGATTGCATCCCAGCACCATGCTTTTGTCGATGTCTTCGGCGCTCGCGAGCTTGTCGCCGAGGACAAAGAATGCCTCATTGATCATGGTGCACAGTATCCTGTTCACGACAAATGCAGGTCCTTCATCGACAATGATGCATTCCTTTCCCAGCTTGGCGCCCCAGGCCAGTGCTACACGCAGCGTTTCCTCAGAGGTTTCATACCCCTTGATGACTTCCAGGAGTTTCATGACAGGGACCGGGTTGAAAAAGTGGGTTCCAATGAACTTGCCGGGCCGTTTTGTGGCAGAGGCCATCTCGGTGAGGCTCAGCCCCGAGGTGTTGCTGAAAATCAGGCAATGGTCCGGGATAATCTCTTCCAGCTCCTTGAAGACCTTCTTCTTTATATCCATGACCTCGATGACCACCTCCACCACTACATCCGCATCGGTTGCTGCAACCTTGAGGTCTATGGTCGGGGTGATCCGGGAGAGGATAGTGTCCATCTCTTCCTGTTTTTTTCTGCCCTTCTTGACATCATTGCCCAGGTTTTTTCTGATCATGCTCATGCCGCTGACAATGAACCGCTGCTCGATATCCCTCATGGTCACCTGGTAACCGGCCTGTGCACATATCTGCACGATCCCGCTGCCCATCAACCCGGCGCCCAAAACGCATACCTTCTTTATTTCCATCATATTCTCCTTTGTCGGAAATCATTCCTACCGGTTCTATCTTGAACCCATTGGCATCATACCCAAAGGGATCAGCGCATTCATGGGTGGGTTGTTGATCTCCATAAGGGCCACGCCCGTTATAGGGACGCAGTAGTAACAACAGCTGCCTTCATTGATAATGCTCATACAGGTTCCTCCTTTGTGCTGATGATTCATGGTTGTAAGCATCTTGTCCGATACCGGGACGCTTTTGTACCGGGCATTCCTCTTCCGATCTTGTTTCTAAGACTATTTTGCCGGCCCCTGTGATTCCTTCGCAGGGGTCCGGCTCTGCCCCCTGATCTGTCTCATTTGTGCCAAGCAAATTGAACGAAGAAGGGACATAAGGCTTTCCATCAGGTGAGGGATTATTGCCGTGCACAAAGAGAATGGATTCGGGAAATGTGCACGGATTCCGGGTTCCAGCCCGGGCAATAAGGGGATATGTGTCTTTTCCCATGATCGGCATACTGCACCTTCAGGCTCAATTGATAAATCAGGCAAACCACCCATTTCTCTCTCAAGGTGTATGTATTCGCTAGAAGAGAATATTTCTGACGTGAGCGGATCATTCGAACCTTGAAGCCGGGTTGTGCATCTGAATGTATCCAATGAACTACCCCGTAGCAAGCTGCGGGGAATTAACCCGGATGAGATTAAAAAAACAATTCCATGGTTCATATGAGGTTTATATATAAACCCCCTGAAGTGCATAGAGTATCAATTGCAAAACCTGTGATAAGTATCGAACCCCGCCCGGAGGAAAGAGAAATACCTGAATCCCGTAGTGCACAATAGGGTGTTCACCTGATTCATAAATCCTGAGAGTTTCCGTACTATAAAAAATGAAACCAATCGGGGGATGGCAATTATAAAGAAATTGAAATCTTTTCAGGTGCGAAGAAAGGAAGGTGCGAAATGAACGATTTCACAAAAAAGAAGTATCTCCAGAAATTCCGCACACCGGAGCAGGTGGCGGGTATGGTCAAGTCCGGCGACAGGATATTTTTCGGCGAGTTCGTGCTCAGGCCCGATGCGCTTGACCAGGCGCTGGCAAACCGTGCAAACCAGCTTACGGACGTTATCATCGAGGGCGTGTGCGTAACCAAGGTTCCCAAGTTCATAGAGGCTGACCCGCATCGGGAGCACTTCATCTATAATGACTGGCATATGTCCGGAGTGGGCAGAAAGCTCTACCAGCAAGGGCTGTGCAATTATGTCCCCTTCACCTACCACCAGGGTCCGCGTGTGGTGAGGAAGTATAAGGAATACGATTTCGTCTTCGTGTCCGCAAGGCCCATGGACGACCAGGGATACTTCAATTTCGGCCTGTGCAACTCCATCACCTCTGCCGCCATCACCAAGGGTAAAACGGTGGTGGTCGAGGTCAACGAGTCATTGCCCCACTGCCTTGGGGGGAACCAGGAGTCTGTCCACATATCCCGGGTGGACTTTGTCGTGGAAAGTAAGAATATGCCGCTCCTGGAGATAAAGCCTGCTGTACCCACCGAGACCGATGTCCAGATCGCCCGGCACATCATGAACGAGATAGAAGACGGGGCCTGCCTCCAGCTGGGCATTGGCGGCCTGCCCAATGTCATTGGTTCCATGCTCGCAGAGTCCGACCTCAAGGACCTTGGCATCCATACGGAGATGCTCGTAGACTCCATGGTGGACCTCTACAATGAAGGGAAGGTCACGGGAAACTGCAAGACCATTGACCGTTTCAAGATGGTCTATACCTTTGCCATGGGCACGAACAAGCTCTATGAATTCCTCCACAACAACCCGGCTTGCGCGTCGTATCCGGTGAACTACACCAATGATCCTAGGATCATCGGTGTTAACAGCAAGGTGGTTGCCATCAACAACGCCATTGAGGTGGATCTGTTCGGCCAGGTCTGTTCAGAATCAGTGGGCACCGCCCACATCTCCGGCACGGGCGGGCAGTTTGACTTTATCTTCGGAGCGTTCAACTCGCGCGGCGGAAAAGGGATCATCGGCATATCGTCCACCTTCAGCGACAAGAACGGCAAGCTCCATTCACGCATTGTTCCCACCTTGAGGCCGGGCTCCATCGTCACGGTGCCCCGGTCCATCGTGCAGTATGTGGCCACGGAATTCGGCATTATCCAGCTTAAGGGCAAGTCCACCTGGGAGCGCTCGGAGGCCCTTATCAGCATCGCGCACCCCATGTTTCGCGACGAACTCATCAAGCAGGCCGAGGAAATGAAGATCTGGCTCGACAGGAGAGAGCCCCAAGCACTTGAGGCGGCAGTCGTTCCTTAGAGATATCCGGATGGAAAGAGAGGAACAGCGCTTAGGGCCACCTGACGGGCATCGCACACTCGATCAAGCAAGCGCTGTTCCTCCTGTCCATAGAGGGAAGGGACATCTGAGAAAGGCCGGACATACGGGAAAGAGGAGATCCTGACATGAATGTCTTCACCGCTATCACCCACAGGAAGAGCGTCAGGTTTTACAAGGATATCATAGTGGAAAGGGAGAAGATCAGAAAGGTGCTGGATGCCGCACGACTCTCTCCCTCAGCGGAGAACCGCCAGGAATGGAAGTTTATAATTGTCACGGATACCCAAACCAAGGCTAAGCTTGCGGGAGCAACCCTCGGGCAGCCTTTTCTGGCTCAAACACCTGTGATAATAGTCGCCTGTGCAACAGAGACGGACCACATCATGGCCTGCGGCCATAGCGCTTATACCATGGATGTAGCCATAGCATGCGCCTATATGACACTCCAGGCCACGGAACTGGGCCTGGGAACCTGTTTGGTCAGTGCCTTCAGTGAATATGAGGTCAAGTCAATCCTAAAAATCCCCGGGCATTATCGGGTTGTCTCCATGATGCCCATGGGATATCCGAATCAACCCAGGTCAATGAAACTGAGGAAGAGCCTGGATGAGATTGTGTGTTTTGAAAGGTATGAATAATGATCTCTGCCGATTTATGCAACCCTAAGGGGAAATACTTGACTCACATAGACATAATACGGTGTTCACCTGATTCACCTATTCAGGATTTATCTTTATGATCTCTCATGAGGATTGAGAAGACAGATAAAGCCTAAAGGAGATGAAAACAATGAGAGACGTGGTCATCGTTTCAGCTTGTCGTACGGCAATCGGCACCTTCGGGGGAGCGCTCAAGGACCTGCACGTGGTGAACCTTGCAACCGCAGTGATGAAAGAGGCGGTCAAGAGGGCAGGCATCGATCCCTCCATCATCGATGATGTGCGGTTCGGTAACATGTATGAGCACTATACCTCCATGAACCTGGCCAGGGTGGCATCCATCCAGGCCGGGCATCCCATATACGACCAATGCCGTCACCATCAACAGGGTATGCGTCTCGGGCATGGAGGCCGCCGTCTCGGGAATGGCCATGATCCAGGCAGGCTTGGCAGATGTCATCCTTGCAGGAGGGGCCGAGCATATGTCCGGCGTTCCCTATGCAGTGCCGGGGGCCCGGTGGGGGTGCCGTCTCCAGAACAACACGCTCGATGACATGCTCATGGAAGGACTTCTGTGCGGATCTAAATTCAACCCCTGCCCCGCAGACGGACCACTTGCAGGCGGCCAGCCGTTATGACCTCTACAAGGGAAAGCCCTACATCATGGGCCACACTGCTGAATTTGTCGCCCAGATGTACGATATCAGCCGCGAGGAGATGGACGAGGTGGCTCTGCGAAGCCACAACAACGTGGAGCGGGCAACAAAAGACGGTGATTTTGCAGAGGAGATCGTGCCCCTGGAGATCCCCCAGAAGAAGGGCAAGCCGCCCAAGATATTCGACAAGGACGAGCACTTCAGGCCCGGGATAACCATGGAGGCTTTAAGCCAGCTCCCACCCGCATTCATCCCCAAGGTCGGGAAGGTGACGGCCGGCAATGCATCGGGACTCAACGACGGCGCCAGCGCCATGGTCATCATGGCGGCAGAGCGTGCGAAAGAACTGGGTCTGAAACCCCTTGCCAGGATCCGGGCCGTGGGCTACGGCGGATGCGATCCCACCATCATGGGCATCAGCCCTGCGCCTGCCATCACGGTGCCTCATGAAACGCTCCAAGCTCAAGATCGAAGACTTCGAACTGATCGAGCTGAACGAGGCATTTGCCGCCCAGTACCTGGGGTGCGAAAAAGAGCTGGGGCTCAACCGGGAGATCTGCAACGTGAACGGCTCGGGCATCGGGCTGGGCCACCCCATCGGCGCCACGGGCAACCGGATCATGGTGACCCTGATCCATGCCATGAAGAAGCAGGGCAAGACGCTCGGTCTGGCATCTTTGTGCGGCGGGGGCGGGGTGTCCATGGCCACGGCCATAGAGATGCTCTAACCAAGATAAATGCAGGTATAAAAGAGAAGATAATCCAACATAAGGAGGATATAACAATGGATTTTGAACTCACCGAAGAAATGCGCATGCTCTCCGATATGGCCTACAAGTTCGCCATGAATGAGATCGCCCCTGTTGCAGAGAAGGCCGACCATGACGAAGTATATATGCCCGATGTCCGCAAGAAGGCGGGCGAGAACGGGCTTATCGGCTGCTGGATCGATGAGCAGTACGGCGGGGCGGGCGTCGGCTTCCTGGGAAACTCCATCATCACCGAGCAGCTCGCCCGGGCATGCCTGGGCTTCTCCCTGTCCATCACCGCCGCCACATTCGGTGCCGAGAACGTGCATTACTATGGCACCCACGAGCAGAAGCTGAAATACTTCCCCGAAGTCTGCGCAGGCGACGCCGTGGTTGCGGGCGCCTACACCGAGCCCAACGCCGGAACCGACGTGGCGGGCTACAAGACGCGCGCGGTGGAAGACGGCGATCACTACGTCATTACCGGCAACAAGATGTTCATCACCAACGGAAGCGTATGCGACTGGATGGTGGTGCAGGCCATCACCGACCCTGGCGAAAAGGCGCACAAGAGCTTCAGCCAGTTCATCGTTGATGCCGACACCCCCGGCATCAGCAGGACGAAGCTCCACGGCAAGCTCGGCATCCGCACCAGCGACACGGCAGAGATCGCTTTCGACAGCGTGCGCGTCCCCAAGGAAAACCTCGTGGGCAAAAGGGGCAACGGATTCTATCAGCTCATGCACTTCTTCAACACCACGCGGGTCATGATCGCGGCCCAGGCGCTTGGCCTGTGCGAGGCATGTCTGGACGAGTCGGTGAAATACTGCAAGGAGAGGAACGTCTTCGGGAAACCGCTGGGAAGCTACCAGATCTCCATGCAGAAGCTCACCGATATGGCCATCAGGGTAGAGGCATTGAGGGGTATGGTCTACAAGGCCTCCTGGCTGCTGGATATCGGGAAACCGGACCATCACCTCGCGGCCATGGCCAAGTTCTTCGGCGGCCAGTCCGCAGTGTTCTGCGCCAATGCGGCGGTGGAGATCCACGGCGGCTACGGCTACATGGAAGAGTACAAGGTGTCCAAGTGGTACCGCGACGCCAAGATCCTCGAACTCTACGAGGGCACGAAAGAGGCCGAGATCATGACGCTGGGCAAGGCGCTCTTGGCCGGATAATCAGCAGGAAAGGCAAGTATCAGCAATACTCTCTATAACTGCCCGGTATAGTGTGACTACAAGTCCGGTATACCAAGCCCCCTGGGGGATGAGGCTCTGAGCCTCATCCCTCTATCCCCTTAACCCCGGACTTTGCAATCGAATGTAACCAGTAACAAATCTCTAGAAACGATTCAGTCTTTTAAACAGGTCCGATCAAATCATCAATCTTGCAGCCTTTACGGAATGCTGATCCTCTCGGTCCTTCAAGGCTGCAAGATTGATGATTTGATCGGATCAAGTTTTTACTACTCTTAAACGCGAAATCCGGGTTAACCCCTGACTTACGATACCCTGTCACCCGGGTCAGGCTCTCCGTCAAAGGTGCAGATGTTCCATGTGTCTCCATGTCCGCCTGCCATGATCATGCCCTCGGACAACCCGAATTTCATCTGGCGCGGTTTGAGGTTGGCCACTACAATCGCTTTCTTGCCGATAAGTCCGGCCGGGTCGGGATATGCGCCCTTTATGCCGGCAAAGATCTGGCGGAGACGTCCTTCATTCAGGTCGACCATGAGCCTCACCATCTTGTCAGAGCCTTCTACAGGATGCGCCTCCATGATCTTTCCCACCCTGAAATCTATTTTTGTAAAGTCATCGATAGTTATTTCGGCTTGCTTGGCAGGTACAGTCTTTTGCGCAGGCTTTACCTTTTTCTCCGGCTGCTTGGCGTGGCCTGAGGCCTTCTCGATCTTGGCCCAGGAATCCCGCAGGGTAACGGTCCGGTTAAACACCAGGGTTTTATCCTTTGAATCCTTGGAGTCCACACAGAAATAACCCTGCCGCTCAAACTGGAAGCACATCCCCGGCTTCGCCTTACCAACGGATGGCTCAAGCATACACCCTTTCAGGGGAACCAACGAATCCGGGTTCAGGAACTCCTTGTAGTCCTTGCCCGTCTTCTCGGCCTCGGATGCGATATTCTCCACCGTGAAGAGCCTGTCGTACAGCCTCACCTCTGCGGTAAGGGCGTGTCCGGCAGATACCCAGTGGAGCGTACCCTTCACCTTGCGACCGTCCGGTGCATCGCCGCCTTTTGTGGCCGGGTCGTAGGTGCAGCGGAGTTCTTTGATGTTGCCTGTCTCGTCCTTCACCACGCCGGTGCAGGTGATAAAGTAGGCCCCCCGGAGCCTCACCTCTCTGCCCGGTGCCAGGCGGAAGAACTTGTCAGGAGGGTTTTCCATGAAGTCTTCCTGCTCGATATAGAGTGTCCGGGAGAAGGGCACCATGCGGGAGCCCATGGAAGGGTTGTCCGGGTGATAGGGGATCTCGAATTCCTCGGTTGTATCTTCCGGGTAGTTCTCGATGGTTACCTTGAGCGGCTGCAGCACTGCCATGACCCTGGGGGTTTTAATGTTCAGGTCCTCCCGGATGTGGTACTCAAGCAGTGCCATGTCCACCATGGAGTCCTTCTTGGCCACCCCGATCGTCTCGCAGAATTTCCTGATGGCCGAAGGTGTATAGCCGCGGCGCCTCAAGCCTGCAATGGTAGGCATGCGCGGGTCGTCCCATCCGGTTACGATGCCAAGATTTACAAGCTCTAAAAGCCTGCGCTTGCTCATCATGGTGTAGCTCAGGTTGAGCCTGGCGAATTCGATCTGCTGGGAACGGTACATATCGATCTTTTCCAGGAACCAGTCGTACAGTACCCGGTGGTCTTCGAACTCAAGGGTGCAGATGGAGTGGGTTATCTTTTCCAGCGAATCGGAAATGGGGTGCGCGTAGTCATACATGGGGTAGATGCACCAGTCATCGCCGGTGCGGTGGTGGGTGGAGCGCAGGATCCGGTAGATGATGGGGTCCCGCATATTGAGGTTGGGCGATGCCATATCGATCCTGGCGCGGAGCACCCGGGCCCCGTCCGGAAACTCGCCCGCCCTCATGCGGCGGAACAGGTCGAGGTTCTCCTCCTTGCTTCGGTTCCGGTAGGGGCTGTCTTTGCCGGGTTCGGTGAGCGTGCCACGGTACTGCCTGGTCTCCTCGGCACTCAAATCGCACACATAGGCCAGGCCTTTTTTGATGAGCGTTTCGGCCAGCTCGTAGGTCTTCTCGAAGTAGTCGGATGCGTAGTACATCCGCTCTTCCCAGTCAAAGCCCAGCCAGCGGACATCTTCCATGATGGAGTCGAGGTATTCCTGGTCTTCCTTGCTTGGGTTGGTGTCGTCGAAGCGCAGGTTGCAGATGCCCTTGTAATCGGCTGCTATGCCGAAGTTCAGGCAGATGGACTTGGCGTGGCCGATGTGCAGATAGCCGTTCGGTTCAGGGGGGAAGCGGGTGTTCACCCTGCCGCCATATTTTCCGTTCTTCATGTGCTCGTTGATGATGGTGCGTATGAAATCAATGGATGCCGGTGCACCCGGTTCCTTCGTGCTGTCATTGTCAGTAGGCTTTGCCATGGCTTCATTCCTTCAATACGGATAATAGGGCAGGTATACCACAGGATCGTATTCTTTTAAATCATGTTCACTGGATTCGAAGCCTGCGCTTTTTATTGAACAGGCCTGATTCCGGAATCACGGCCCAAACCGTCCAGGACAGCCTTGTCACGATTATAGGGATCTTTCTTGAAAGAGACGATTCCGTCTTTGTCCACCTCTACCGTCATGTAAAGCAGCAGTATGGTAACAGGCCTGGGCAATACCAGTGTCCGGGTCTTTCCTGATTCGCCTGCCTTCATGATGCTTTCGGAGCTCCACCTGGTTGGATTGTCCAGCAGCAGCTCCGCCAGTTCGAAGGGCTTCTCCAGACGTATGCACCCGGAGCTGAAAGTCCGGTCCTCGCTGGCGAACAGTTCCTTATGCGGGGTGTCATGCATGTACACGGAATAGGGATTGGGGAAGATGATCTTGATGCGCCCCAGGGCGTTTTTGGCGCCGGGTTCCTGCCTGAGGGTGTAAGGAAAAGGTCGTACAGGGTATAATGACCAGTTGAGCGTTTTCGGATTTATCCTTGCACCTTTACTGTCAAGAACCCTGAGGCCCTTCTTGTTGAGGTAGGAGGGGTCCTTCTGTACTGCCGGCAGGATGTCCTTTGTAAGGATAGTCGGCGGCACTACCCACGCGGGATTGAGCTGCATCTGTGTGATCTTCGATCTGAACACCGGCGTGTCCCGAAAGGGCTGCCCCACCTGGGCCCTGCAGGACCATATGACCTTGTTGTCTTTGTTGAAAGATACGCGGAACCCGGCAATGTCAACGAGGACGAATGTTTCGCCCGGGTCACGGAGCACCCACCTGGAGCGCTCGAGGTTCACACGGATCTGGTCGATGCGGTCCTCCACCGGCACATTTAGGGCTGCAAGTGTCTCTTTCCCCGCCGCGCCGTCTTCTTTCAGGCCGTGTCTGCGCTGAAAACAGATGACTGCCTGCTGGAGCTCCCCGTCGAAGGTCAGGGGGTCTGAGGCTGGTTCCTGCAGGTTATCGGTGATGGCCAGGCGCCTGCGCAGTGCTGAAACCCTTGGGTCGATCATGCCTTTATTCAGGGTCGGGCCGGGGGGCACTTCTTCCCATCCGCCGCCGGCCCTGATTGCGCGATATGCCCTAAGCGCTGACTTCAGGCGGGAGTAGGACGGGTGGATTATCTTCCATTCGTTGATCGTTTGCACAAGGCTCCTGGATGCGATTGCGTGCTCGATGAACACTACCGGGTCCGTATTGTCGATCTTCCGGTCGAGGTTCCACTGGGGGTGATAGGTCAAGGGGTCTTGCTTGCCGCAGTTTGAGTGGTTGGCCAGGAGGACAAAGGCATCGGTGAGGACGAGGTCCAGCGATGCCGTGAGCGACGGGTCGGGGGGCTTACCGGTACGGGTCATGGACCACTGCTGCCGGATCTCTTGCCAATGATAATCCTGTGGGTCGAGACCGTCTTCGTAGGTCTCTTCTATGGCACGAATGAGCTGCTCGACGGAGTTTGCATCCAACCAGATGGGACGGTATCCACGCCGTTTATAAATCTCAGGAATGACGGTGAGAGAAGAGATCTGGCAGGTGCCCACACTGATTCCGCCGTTGACCTGGGCTCCGCCAAGCTTCTCTTTGATTATTACGGCAACGCTGTCATCGAAGGTCTGGGCAAGGCAAATTCCAGCAGGCATGAGCATGAAGCCCAGCAGAAAGGTAGTGAGAAATTTTCGTGACATGGTCCCTCATCCCTGCTGAGCACTTCTTGCAGGGTTTACCAGTATCGTATGCGGCCCACATCCACGTGGATGAAGTCGGAGTCCGGATAGTAACCCACTCCCCCGCCCTTCAGGTCAACCGCGCAGCGCCTTAGTGAGGACAGGCTGTATCCCGGCAGGCGGATATCCGCCGCTTTCCCCAGCATGTGGAGGCTGTGACCGGCTACGCCGTTGCTGTTCTTGTGCATGCGGGCGTTCGTGGCAGGGGAACGGTAGCCGGAGATTATGTGCAGCTTATCGCGAGACCCGGTGCTGTTGTGAAGGTCATGGAGCAGATCGAGAAGGCCGGTGTCGATGGGCAGGATCTCTTCAGTGCGGAAGTCCCTGAGGATATGGTTGATCTCACAGAGTGCATCGGAAACATATTCGCCCTTGATCCAGTATGCTGTCTTGAGTGTTTCTCCCGTGTGCAGGTTGTAGAGTGCCAATGTCCGTTCAGGCGATTGTGGCGCCTGTATGGCCCCCAGAAGGGTGTGGGGGAACATGCTTGCGCCCAGCGCCATCGCCCCTGCCTTCAGGAAACCGCGGCGGCAGACTTTGTGTTCCAGAGCCTTGTGCATAATCGACTGATGTTTCTTCATTGTTCCTCTTACAGGGGATAAATACCGAACATGCCCATGTCTTGTCAACCCGATCGGTCCAGTGGGCAGTTCGCTGTCCCTGTGTTTTCTTGGCTGTTCACCATCCCATCGTCATAAAACGAAAAGGACTTAAGCCGGCAGGCATGTGGAAAACAATTTCGATCACTATGAGTTTTATGCCTATGGCACTCCTGAAATGTATAGATATAGAGTGCTTATGGGCACATCCAATTGCAGAATCCGGCTTAAAAAACCGGTATGACTCCTATCTATCTCCGACGTCTATCTCCGACGTCCTCCGAAGAGCGAACCGAGCACACCTCGAATGATCTGCCTGCCGATCTGGCTGCCGATGGCATGGGAGGCGCTTTTTGCCATTGCCGCAAAGAGGTCTCCGGCCTGGGATTGCTCTTTGGGCGCCGGTTGACGCTCTAAACGGGACGCTTGTGCTTCTTTCTCATCCGGCTCCGCGCCGGCCTTGAGCTTTTCATACGCCGATTCCCTGTCGATGATCTTCTCATAGTGGCCATAGATCACCGATCCTTTTATTATCCCGAGCCTTTCTTCCGGGGTCAGAGGAGTCAACCGGCTGTGAGGGGGGCAGATGAAGGCCCGTTCCACGATTGTCGGCGCCCCTTTCTCATCCAATACCGAGACCAGGGCTTCGCCCACTTCAAGCTCGGTGATGGCCTTTGCCACGTCCAGCTTGGGATCGGCGCGGAACGTTTCAGCAGCGGCCTTTACGCTTTTCTGATCCCTGGGAGTAAAGGCCCGCAGGGCATGCTGGACCCGGTTCCCCAGTTGCCCGAGAATGGTCTCCGGCAGATCGAGGGGATTCTGGGTGATGAAATAAACCCCCACACCCTTGGAGCGGATGAGGCGGACGACCTGCTCGATCTTTTCGGTCAGGACCTTCGGTGCATCGTCGAAGAGCAGGTGGGCTTCGTCGAAAAAGAACACTAATCCGGGTTTCTCCGGGTCCCCCACCTCGGGGAGCGTCTCGAACAGCTCGGAGAGCATCCAGAGCAGGAAGGTGGCATAAAGCTTGGGGGATTGCATCAGCTTATCGGCGGCGAGGATATTGATGACCCCTTTCCCCTTGGCGTCCGTCTGCATGAGGTCCTGAAGATTCAGGGCGGGCTCTCCGAAGAACTTGTCCCCTCCCTGTTCCTCGAGGGACAAGAGGCCTCGCTGGATGGCGCCGATACTGGCGGCGGAGATGTTTCCGTACTGGGTCTTGAACTGTTCCGCCTGATCGCCCACAAACTTGGAGCATGGACCGCAGGTCTTTCAGATCGAGCAGGAGAAGGCCGTTGTCATCGGCGATCTTGAATACGAGGGTAAGGACGCCGCTCTGAATTTCATTGAGCATCAGGATGCGGCTGAGAAGCAGCGGGCCCATGTCGGAAACGGTGGTGCGAACCGGATGGCCCTGCTCCCCGAAGACATCCCAGAAGGCCACAGGGAATCCCTCGAAAGCTGAAATCTTTGAGGCCCAATTTCTGGATCCGCTCTTTTACCTTGGGGTTTTCGCCGCCGGGAAAAGGCAGCCCGGAGAGGTCGCCCTTCACATCCGCCATAAAAACCGGCATCCCGATGGCGCTGAACTGTTCGGCCAATGTCCGCAGGGTGATCGTTTTTCCCGTGCCCGTTGCCCCGGCTATAAGTCCATGGCGGTTGGCCATTTTGGGGATGATGGCAATTTCCGAGTGTGCCTTGGCAATCAGGAGAGGATTAGGATTTGTGCCCATCTTGACCTCCTCAATTCTTCATAGGGAATATATAAGGGAAGAGAGAACCAAGTCAACGCAGTAGATCGCTCTGCAAGTATTCATCCTCTTTGTGGTTTCAGGTGTTGCCAAACGAGGCACTCAAGATCCGGATAAGGAAAAAGCCCGGGAACCATGCTGATTCCCGGGCTTTTAAACTGGTAGTCCCAAGGGGAATTGAACCCCTGTTTACGGCGTGAGAGGCCGTTGTCCTAGGCCACTAGACGATGGGACCGCACACTACTCTGGCTGGGGGACTAGGATTCGAACCTAGATAAACGGAGTCAGAGTCCGCTGTCTTACCGTTGGACGATCCCCCAGTGCATCTAGCTCTTCTAACGGCTGAACAAAGGCTTGTCAAGGTGTTTTTCTCTTGTCGTTATTCCGGTTGGAGCATGTCCTGGAGCGGCTTTAAAGACATTTCAGGCATGGAGCTTGCTCGTTAATGGGAAATGATTAATCTCCATGCTAGGATTTGAGCAAAAGACCTTGTATTGCTCATTAGTCAATGTTATTCAAATTATATGACCATCAAGGACGACAAACTCTATATCGTGATGGTGGGTCTGCCTTCCCAGGGCAAATCCACCGTGGCCTATCGGATGCAGGACATCTTCAAGAAGAACTCCATCCCCACCATGATCTACAACAATGGGGAGTTGCGGAGGAAGTACGCGCCTGCAGACACCTGGATGTCAAGCTTCTACAACCCCCAGAATCAGGAGGCCATGGAGCTGAGAAGAAAGTTTGCCCTCATGAACATGAAACGCGCAAGGCAATACCTGAAGAATAAAGGCCATGTGGCCATACTGGACGCAACGAACGTCAGCCGGTCCAGGCGCAAGCTGATCGAGGAGAACCTGAAGGACCACCCCATACTCTATATCGAGTGCATCAACAATGATGAGGATATCGTGAATGTAAGCATCAGCCACAAGGTGCGCGTGCCGGAATTTTCAATGCTCAGCGAAGAACTGGCGGTTAAGGAATTCAAGAAGAGGATTGAATATTACCGGATGATCTATGATCCCCTTCATGCGGAGCGGAATTTTATTTCCATGGACACCCTGCACAACCGGGTTCTGTCCGAGCAGATCGAAGATCAGCTCCCACTCTATTCCCGCATCAGAGACTGCCTGGTGACCGATGTAGTGAAAAGTCTCTTCCTCATCCGTCACACCGAGACCTTCTTCAATGTGGAAGACCGCATCGGCGGCGACCCGGACCTCACCCCCAGGGGAAGGGAACAGGCAAATGCCCTTGGCCGGTTTTTCAGGAACAAGAAGATATCCTACATCTTCACGAGCGAGAAGAAACGGACAATCCAGACGGCCAAGGCCATCAAGGCCCTCCAGCATGATTGCACTATCGTGCGTCTGGGAGAGTTTAACGAGATCCATGCAGGTATCTGCGAGGGCATGACCTATGACGAGATCCAGCGTTTCAAGCCTGATATCCATTCCGCCCGCAAGGCGGACAAGTACAACTATGTCTACCCTGATGGAGAGGGTTACGGCACCATGAAGGAGCGGATCAAGATGGGCATTAAAAAGGCCTTCTATCTGAATCAGAGGCCCGACAACATCATGATCATCGGTCATAGGGCTGTTAACCGCATGATCCTCTCGCACTTTCTGTACCGCAGGGAAGAGGATGTGCCCTACATCTACATACCCCAGGACAAGTTCTACCATATTGTGGCAACCCAGGATCGAAAGGTGTTCGAGCTGAATAAGTACGAGTAGGTATCAGGGGCTCAGGTAGCCTTTTCCATGGATTCAAGCGTCTTGACCATGGTGGATGCAGTTTCAAAATCAGGGTTGATTTTCAGGGCATTAATAAAGCATTCCTTTGCCAGAAGGTTTTCTCCCATTTCGAGATAGGCCCTGCCCATGTTGAAGTGGATATTCTCATCGTTCGGATCGATCTTCACTGCCTTCTGATAAACCTTCACGGCATCTCCATGCCGGTTCTGTCTCCGATAGATTATCCCCAAGCTGTTGTATACGTTCGTGGTATCTGGGTTCAGCGAGATGATTTCATTGAAGATGCCCTCTGCCTTTTCATGCATGTCGCGCTCTAAAAAGATCTCGCCTGCCAGATTGAGATATTTTTCAGCCATAGCGTTGTCGCCCATCTTTACAAAGACTTCTGCCATGGCTTGGTAGGCCTTGGCGAACAGTTGGTTGATCTGGGTGGCCTTCCTGAAGGCTGCGATGGCATCATCATATTCGGATTTTGCAGTATGGATGTACCCGATGTTGTAGTAGACCTCGGCCGATTCCAGAATGGCCAGGATGCTCTGATATTCCTTTATTGCGAGATCGAACAGACCTGCCTTTGTATAGGTATCGCCCTTAACCAGGTAGGCCTTTGCCTTCTTGGTGGACGGGGTCATGTCGAATTCCAGGATCCGGTTTATCTTTTTATCAAGAATATCCATGCTGAGCGGTTCCACTAGGATGGCATTGACCCCGGATTCTCCGGCCTTGATGACATCACTGCGTGTTATCTCGGCAGTCCACAGGATAACGGGCGTATCCGAATATTGTGAATCCGAGCGGATAAGTCTCAGCAGGGCCATGCCGTTCATCTCGGGCATATGCCACTGGGCAATGACAACACCGGGATTAACCCTTTTCTTCATGATATCCCATCCGCCTGGCCCGTCATCGGCATGATCCATAGTGGTGAAGCCGAGCTTTGTCAGCATGGTTGATACGTTCTTGTGAAAGAAGGTGTTGGGTCCAATGATAAGGATTCGAATCCCTGGGGCGTTTGCCATAGATGATCCTCCTAGAAACGTCTGGTTAAGCCGATGCAGGCATGAGAGCTCTTCTGTTTGATCTTTGCATTGATGGTAATCCCGGAGCCTGTATCGTTGCCGGAAGTAGCAGGGTCGTCTCCATACCAGTACTGATCCATATGGCCTTCCGTATCGATCCTGGTAAAGGCGTACCTGAGGAGATGAACCAGTTGCCGGTGATCTTGAAGAGACTTGAAAACGAGGCTTGATAGCCTGTCCCTGAAGTGGACGTGTATGAGACCCGGTTGCGTTTGAGATGCTCGTCCTCATCCTTTGCATAAACAAGGGGGAGCGCGCAGGCCTCAAGGGTGATGATGAAAGTGTCTTCGATCCTGGTCTTCAGGGCAAGACCTAGGGAAAATATATTATAGTTCACCGAGTAGATAGATGTAGGCCCTGATATGTTGCCTGTCTGGTTCTCCCAGGGGCCATACCCGACCTGGCGTGTGTTGTAAGCCCTGTAATCAAATTCCTCAAACCGGTAGCCGGCGGTAAAACCCCCAGAGATGAACCTGGTGCGCAATGGGAAGATACGCGATTGAAGGGCACATAAGAGTACCTTGGAATCGAGGTCATTTTCCGAATAGATATCCACACCGGCATGGGTTTGCGCTCCCCTTTCATCGAGGTAATCGAAGTCCTTCATGGGGTTGTGATTCGACACCCAAGGTGTTGCAGCGATGCTGAACTCAGCTTCAAAGATGTCACGGGCCCACAGACCGACCCTGATGCCGATGGTCCTTGCATCCATGGGCCACTCTAGTTTGCTGCGGCCACCATTGAAGGTCGTTAGATTAGAGCTCTTCCCTGTTATGTCGACGGCTTCAAGCGAGATAGTGCCTTGATATTCAAAAGCATGAACAGATGAGTATAAAGATACAACCGTGAGCACCGAAAAAATCAGGACAAGGAATGAAAGCGATAAGGATTTTAGCCCCTTGTACACTAGTAGTCTTCCACTGTTTTCAGAAGGGATGGACTTGGTCTGCGTTGTTGTATGCGCCGATGTATAATCCTGATTCAATCTTAATTCCGCTAATTCTTTTTATACAAGGGTTAGCATGATCGGTTTTTGTCAGGCAAGAAGATTTGTAGGTTGAAGCGCCCTGATATCAATAATACAAGGATTTGATTTTCATGTCCCGGATTCCGATAAGAAGCCAAGTGAGCACATATCGGTCAGATGAAATATCAATTGATCATATTCGACAGATCACAGAATCTTGTCGGGATACGATAGAAAAAGACCACAAGGACGTCGAGGACCGATATCGAGCACTCTTCGAACGGTCCCTCTTTTATGTCTATGTGCATGACTTCGATGGTAATTATATTGATGCAAACAAGACCACACTGGATACCCTGGGCTATACCTTGGACGAGCTCAAGGGGCTTCAATTCAGATCGCTCATCACGAAGGATCAGTATCCCCTTGCGCGTAAGGTCCTTGAAGAGATCATGAACAATGGTACCCAGGAGGGGTTGAGTGAGTTTACGCTCACCAGGAAAGACGGTACAACGCTTACCATTGAATCCAATGGCGCGCTTATCTTCCATGGCGGCAAGCCCTATGCCATCCAGGGTGTGGCAAGGGATATAACCGAGCGAAAGCTGGCTGAAGAAGCCCTGAAGGAGAGCGAAAACAGGTACCGCACCGTTTTCGAGAACGTCAGTGACTTCCTCATCATCCATGAACTGAACGGTACCATCATGGAGACCAATATCGCATCGATTCAAAGCAGCGGGTACACATCAGACGACTTCAAGGGCATGAACATACGAGACCTTATCCCGGTAAAGTACCGGGATGGATTCAATGAATATCTGCATAGGGTTGTGGAAAACGGCCGTGACGAAGGGCTCCTGCGCGTCAGGACAAAAGACGGTGATGACAAGATTGTGGAATACAGGAACGTCCTTATCCGCCATATGGACGCAAGCCCGTGGTATATCCAGGGATCGGCCAGGGACATCACCGAGCAGGTCAAGGCGCAGAAGGCACTGAAGGAGAGTAAAGAGAAGTACCGGAATATCATTGAAAACATGCAGGAGGGCTATTTCGAGGTGGATCTGGCCGGCAGCTTCACCTTCTTCAACCATGTCATATGCGACAACCTCGGCTATACCGCCGAAGAGCTTGCCGGAATGAACTACCAGGACTACATGGATGAAGAGAATGCCCGGAAGGTCTTTGATCAGTTTCACCAGGTCTTCCGGACGGGCAAGTCCATCAAGGCCTTTGAGTGGGAGCAGATACGAAAGAACGGCAACCCCATGTATGTTGAGGCATCCATCATGCTCATCAGGAACGCACGGGGAGATCCGGAAGGATTCCAAGGCATTGTCCGCGACATCACCGAGCGCAAGGAGGCTGAGAATGAGCGGGTCCGTCAGGAGCTGCGCCTCTTGCAGGCCCAGAAGATGGAGGCCATCGGTACGCTGTCCAGCGGCATAGCCCATGACTTCAATAACATGCTCTCGGGCATCATGGGATACGGCGAGCTGCTCAATCGTGAACTGGAAGCCGGCAGCCGTACACGTGCATACTGCGAGCAGATCCTCAGTGCGAGCATGCGGGCGCGGGACCTTGTTGCGCAGATCCTCTCGTTCAGTCGATCATATAAGGCCGTCAGAGAGCCTGTAGAGATATATCCCCTCGTGGAGGATGCACTCAAGCTCCTTCACGCAAGTATACCCACAACCATCGAGATTGTGAGCTCCATTGACACCCATTCAGGAATGGTCTGCGGCGATCCCACGGAGATACACCAGATCGTCATGAATCTCTGCATGAATGCCTTCCATTCAATGGAAAAAAAGGGCGGGGTCTTAAGGGTGGATATGTATCCCATGATCCTTGATGGGCATTTCATTGCACGCTATCCCAGGCTTAATAACGGCCCTCATGTGGTGCTCTCGGTGAGTGATACGGGGTGCGGTATTGATGAGGAGACCAGAAAGCATATCTTCGAGCCTTTCTTCACCACCAAGGAGCAGGGAAAAGGCACGGGGCTGGGCCTGGCTACGGTCCATCGCATCGTGAGCGCCCTCAATGGCGAGATCACCCTTGAGAGCACCTTGAACAAAGGGAGCACCTTCACTATCTACCTGCCGTGCGTCAGCCAGGGACAGAAAGAGGCCCGGGTGAAGCATCCGGATTCCGAATCAGACATTGCCAGCAGTTGATGCCTTTCCACAGATTGTGCGTTTAAGAAGAGGAAAAAAACTGATCCGTTAAAAACTTGGTCTGTTAATTATGTATACATCCAAGCGATTAAGACCTCCTGGTCATTCCCGCACCGCACACAGGGCATCCCTGCATGGATAAGGGCTGTTCCAGATGGCACTCCTCAAGGAGGGCGTCGTCCTGGAAGATATCCGCAGTCAAACCGTCCGAGCGAATCCGCCCGCCGAACAGGATGATGGTGCGGGGGCACAGATCAAGCACCAGGTCCAGGTCGTGGGTAGCGATGATCTTGGTGTGGGTGAACTCCTTCAGGATCGCGATGATCTGCCTGCGGCCCAGGGGGTCGAGCCCGGTGGTTGGTTCGTCCAGCACGAGGATGTCGGGCGTCATGGAGAGCACCGTAGCTATGGCGGCCCTTCGCTTCTCCCCGGCCGAGAGCCTGTAGGGGGGCTTGTCCTTCAGGTGTGCGATGCCGAGGCGCTCCAGGGCATCTTTCACCCTTACCTCCACCTCTTCCCGGGGAAGGCCAAGATTGAACGGTCCGAAGGCCACGTCATCGAAGACCGTGGGCATGAAGAGTTGATCGTCCGGGTCCTGGAAGATCATGCCCACGGTGCGTCTGACCTCGCGCAGAGTGTCTTTGGTGAGCGGGTAATCTCCTATGCGCACAATGCCTGTTGTGGGGGTGAGGTAGCCGTTTAAATGGTGCAGCAGGGTGGATTTACCTGCGCCATTGGGGCCCACGATAGCGACCGACTCCCCGTGGGTGATGCGAAGGCCGATGTTATCAAGGGCCTTTGTCCCGTCCGGATAGACATGGGTGAGCCCCTTCACCTCGACGATGTGGTGGCTCATGATATCCCACCCATGATAAGTTTCCCCAGGACCTGGGGTAGATTGACAATCCTTAAGCCCATGAAGAGCAGGCACCAGAAGATCGTGAATGCTATGTCGGCCCTGCCGATACCCAGGGGTCTACGCAAGGGGAACTCGCCGGTGAAACCACGGGAGAGCATGGCCATATGGATGCGCTGCGCCCTGTGCCAGGTCCGAAGCAGAAGATGGCCTAAGAGGGAGCCATATACCCTGATGCCGAGACTCTGTCCGCCTACAGCCCGTAACTCCCTGGCCCTGGCCATTTGTACGCCCTCCGAGGTGAGTACAAAGATATACCGGTAGAGCATCATAAGTTGGACACTGAAGGCCTTAGGCACATGAAAACGCTCCAGGGCCATGCAGATTCCATTAAACCCGGTCACGGCAATGAGGATAAGTGCTGCGAGCACGGTCAGGGTAAACCGGATGAGGATCGAGACAAAGGAAACGACGCCGCCTGAAACGTGCAGTGTCCCCAGGGAAAACAGGATATGCCGGTCGTAGATGGGATTGAAAACGCCGATGAGCACGGCAAAGGGCAGGCCGAAGAGCAACTTTTTCACCAGGTAGCGTGCCGGTATCCGGGCAACAGGGATGATGACCGCAGGAAAGAAGAAAAAGGGGATGAGCCCGGAAACCTCGTATTTATTATATGATACGACACATGCCACGAAGACAACAAAGGTGATGAGCTTGGCTCTGGGGTCGATGCGGTGCACCGGGCTGTCCATGCATGACAGGGTGTCGATGTAATTCAGGTCATAAAAGGTTCGGGCTATTTCAGCCATGGCGTTGTGAATAGAGGTGCAGGGGAATCCTGAAGACTTCCCCTTATGGGTTCATGTGAAGGAATGTTAATGAGCACCTTTTGCCGAGAACCTCTTCAGGGTGAAACCCATGATGAAGGCAAGGAGCAGGACAAAGGTACCTCCCACGATGCCTGACACCGAAGTGCCGAGCCGGGCGGATTGACTCTCCTCCTGAGCCTCTGCGGCTGCAGCGGTGCCCTTGAACGAGTAGTCCGGCAGGAAGGCGGTCTTTTCCTGGATGGATGCGAGTTCGGAGTGTATGGCATCTTTCCCCTCAAGCTCCGCCTTTCCCGAGACCTTTTCCATGGACCACTCGAGTCCATCCGGGTATTCGGATGCATACCAGGAGACGAGGCCGCCGGTGATGAGCGCTGCTACAAGCAGGATGGCAAAGGTCGATTTTATGGGCATCCTTCCCGCGGGGGCCATCTTTAAGGACCCGCCCAGAATCTGGGGGCTTGCCTGCCAGACAAAGGAAACAACTGCGGTCGTTACAATGCCCTCCACTATCCCGATGGCCAGGTGGATGGGCTGCATGAACATCACAAAGGTGGAGAACGGCAGCTCTGTAATACCCGAAGCCAGTGTTTCAAGTACCACACCGAATGCTCCGAGCTGGAGGCCTATGATACCGGCGAGAGTCGCTCCAAGGGCAAGCCGACCCTGGGTAATCTCGTCTTTTACGATCTTCTTATAGATAAGGGGATAGGCGATGAAGGCGGGGAAGAAGCCGAGGTTGAAGATATTGCACCCGAGCGCCAGCAGCCCGCCGTCGGCAAAGAACAGGGCCTGCACAACAAGGACCGAGGCGATGACCAGGAAGGCTGCATAGGGGCCGAGTAGGATTGCCAGCAGCATGCCTCCACCCAGGTGACCGGATGAGCCTGTAGCCGGGATGGTGAAATTGATCATCTGAGCGGCAAAGACAAAGGCGCCCAGTACCCCCATGAGGGGAACCTTGCGCTCGTCAAGGTCTTCCTTCACCTTCTTCGAACAATACGCGATTAAAGCAGCAGAGGCCGCCCACATGGTTCCACCCACTGCAGGGGATATGAGTGCATCAGCCATATGCATAGGATTCTCGCTCCTTTCCGTAAGGTATTTCAATGCTCAACTGAAGAGCATCAAGGCTGACGAGTCATACGGTGAAGTAGCACAAAAAAAATATTAGTGCCACAAAAAAATGAAGAATTTGACCGGAGTGACACGATAATAGGGTGATCAGGGAGTGATGCCTGGATGAGGAGGATCTATTCGATGTCTTTGCCCGTGCTGGTCATGCTGAGCGCCCCGTGGCGTACACCCTTGACAGAGCGGAGCTCATCGGCAAGTTTCTGGACCTCTCCGGCCTTGCCTTTCACTGCCACGATTTCCAGGCAGTTGTGGTGGTCCAGGTGGATATGCTGGGTGGAGATGATGGTGTCCTGATGGTCGTGCTGCAGGTCGGTAAGCTGGCTCGAAAGGCCCCGCTTGTGATGATCGAAGATGAAGGTGATGGTGCCGGCCACCTCCTGGTCTTCCTCCCACTCGTTTTTGACCAGCTCCTGGCGGATCAGGTCCCTTAGTGCCTCGGACCGGGTTGCATAGCCTTTTTTCCTGATGAGACGGTCGAACTTATCAAGCAGACTGTCTTCGAGTGATACGCCGAATCTCACGAGTTCTGACATAACCCACCCACGGTTTATTCTCAGTGCATGGTGCCATAGTGACCCACAGGGAGTCAAACGCTATTCAATTTCGACTTATACTTATGAAAACAGGTATCATAATCCGATAGAGAGGAAGAAGCAGACACTGGCACGAAAGGATCTATAAGGGTAATGCCTCCGGAGAACAGTGAAGATAGAACACTGAAGATAAAAAGAGGGCTCTCGTTGAGGACCAAGGGGCTGCTCTTAGTGGCTTTACTCAATATAATCTCGACGAGTATCTTCTCGGGATATTATTACCATGCCCAGAAATACTCAATCATGAAGGATATCGATGACAGGCTCCTCGCAAGTGCCCATGCAATCAGGTATATCCTCCCTGAAGGATATCATGGCAGGATAATCTCCAAGACCTCTATCTCCCCTGATGAATATGCAAGCAACATCAACAAGCTTTCGCAATTTTCAAAATATGCCGGAGTTACCTATCTCTATACCATGATGGAGTCAGGGAATAAAATTGTGTTCACCTCCACGAGCGCCACAAATGAGGAGCTCAAGAAGGGGGCATTTGATCATTTTTTCACTGTTTACGAAGATTCCACCCCGAAGCTGAAACAGGCATTGCGAGACCACAAGGTATTCTTTGAAGAATCCCATGATAAATATGGAGACTTCCGATCAGTCTTCGTACCGGTGAGAATGCCTTCTGAAGAGGTCTATGTAATGGCGGCTGACCTCGACATCCGCTCTATCAGGGTTTTGCTCAACCAGGGTTTGCTTCGTTCACTCATGATAGGTGGATTACTGTTCATACTATCCATGGTCGTCTCGGTCGTTTTTTTCAGGCGTTTCACAGGCTTCTTCATAACAAGGGATATATTATCAGGGGTGACGACTTCATCGGGTAAAATCATAAAGGCGTCCCAGGACATTGTCAGTAACAGCGCCGAACTGGCCTCATACGCCCAGGATCAAAACGAAGTGGTAAGTGAGACATCAAAGACCCTGGAAGACCTAGCCTTGGTTGTCGGACGCAGCACTGAAGGTTCTGAATCTGTTGAAACAGAACTCAAATCCTTCAATGATACGATTTGCGCCCGGATTGGTCTTATCAATGAGATGAACGATTCAATGAGGGAGATCGCTGTATCGAGCGTGAGAATCGAAAAAATTATTGACGTTATGAATGAAATTGCATTCCAGACAAACTTGCTTGCACTGAATGCCTCAGTGGAGGCTGACAGGGCGGGTGATGCAGGCAAAGGCTTTTCAGTGGTGGCCGAAGAGTTGCGAAATTTTGCCCGCATGACAGCCGAATCATCACAGGACATAGAACAGCTTGTCCATAAAAATATCGATGCGACCAGAAAGGGTCTGGATCTTGTCACGGAAACATCCGATTTCTTTCAGGTCATCAGTGAACATATCACTGTTATCGTGGCTAAGATCTCCGACATAACCCAGATCAGCCTTGAACAGAGTGCCGGCATGGAATATATCAACGCGGCCATAGCAAGGACAAAGGATATCCTGGAACACAATACCGACCTTGCAGGGATGCTTTCAGAAAGTTCCAGGGAGCTTCAGTCTAGTGTGGTTTCTCTGGAGGAGAGCTTAGTGTCTCTCAAGGACAAATGAAATCCTACCCCTGCCATGCGATAATCCGGGTTTATTTGGTCTCTTCCCCTTTGGAGATTGTTTTCAATCTGAGAAGATTAATTTCAGTCATGGGCTGATACTTCTTTATGAGCTCGCCAATGGCCTCATTTACCAAGAGAGACAGCTCTTTGCCTGTCAGTGCGGAGAGTACGGTCAAGGCCCTTGCATGACCCTCCTCGATGTAGTAATTCCTTTTAACCAGTGCGCCGGTCGGGTTATTCTTTCTAATTTCAAGTGGTTTTCTTCCTCTTTGCCCCATGCAATCCTCGCTGAAAATTTATTTGTAATGCTAATAAATACTGACTCTTGATACCTAAACCACATCATAACAAACAGGTACTCTTGTAAATAGAACAATTTCAAAACTAAGAGGCGGCAACCGGATTTGAACCGGTGAATAACGGTTTTGCAGACCGTCGCCTTACCACTTGGCTATGCCGCCTTAGTCCCGAAGAACCTACTTGGTATACCGGGGTGACCCATGAAAAGTCAAGACTCAGTATGTGTCCCGGACTTACTCATGAGTGTTTCTTTTCTCCTGTTGAGGACATATTCCTTGAAGTCCAGCTTCTTTCTGATGACCTTTCTCATGTCGGAGCGCTTGAGCCATCTGCTGTATTGCCAGAACCAAAACTCCGGGTGTTCCCCGGCAACAGAAGCCACCCAGGACTGCATGAAGTCACTCAGTTTCTGTATGGCCTCATCCCCATCACCGAACTGTGCTGCATCTACAGCCTTGGCAAAGTACCAGTGATAGGCGCCTTTTTGCTTAATGGCATAGGCCGGCATTATCAGGGCATTCCCTTTGAGTGCTATGGAGGCTGGTGCGGATTTGGAAGGCGCAGGCAGGCCGAAGATATCGCAGAACAGGTCATCTTTCTGGTCGCCACGCATGTCAATGACCATGCCGATGGTCTTGCCCTTTCTCAGTTCATTAATAAGCAGGTGAAACGTGCCCGTGGGCGGCAGGATGGTGGCCCCACAGCGGACCCGGATATCGTTCACTATTACCTCGAGCTTCGGATCTTTGCGGATATCAGCCATGATGCAAAACTGGGTGCCCATAACCTTATTCATATGGCCCATGACTTCCCAGTTGCTGATATGGCCCGTTATCATCATGACGCCGCGGCCCGAGGCCTGGGCCTCATCCATGTGCTCCTTGCCCTCCACCACAATCCTGCTTCTGATCTCTTCATCACTCATGAATGCATATCGGATCGTGTCAACCATCATCTCGGTCCAGTTCATGAACATCTTCAGCACAAGCCGCCACGGGTTTTCAATGCCAAGGGCGGAGCGTATCTGGATCGTGGCGACCTTCCTGTGGAATGGGTCTACGAGCCAGACGATTATGCCGATAAATCGAAAAAGATGTATGACGAGGTTATAGGGCAGGCACCGGATGAGCCTGATCATTGCGCGTATAGCCAGATACGGTATTTCCTTAAGAAGAGGGAGTAAGGATTTCATGGTTTCTTCCTTTGTGCCTTAATTTCTTCGGCCTGGGCTTTTGTAAATTCCCGAAGGTCGTTATCGGTCTTGATGGTCTTGGCGAAGTGTCTG
Organism: uncultured delta proteobacterium; assembly: GCA_963785235.1. GTDB lineage: Bacteria > Desulfobacterota > Desulfomonilia > UBA1062 > UBA1062 > MWEI01. The sequence goes on from CAWAUM010000001.1 coordinate 312,211, forward strand.
CGTTTCACCCATCTGCTGTGGAGCCAGAACCACTGATCAGGATACCTATCCACTACCTTTTCCACCCAGGTGTGCATGAAGTCGGAGAGATCCTGGATTGCATCATGTCCGACCCCGAAATCCGCGCTATCCACGGCCTTGTCGATATGGATATGGTAGGTTCCATGGAGCTTCACGATGTATGCGCCTAGGACAAGGGAGCCCCCTTTTATGGCAATGAATGCGGGTGCAGGGTTGGTCAGGGCGGGCATGCCGAAGAAGTTGCAGAGGATGCCGTCTCTGCGCCTGCCGCGCTGGTCTATGATCATGGCGATGGTGCGTCCCTTTTTCAGCTCCTTTATGAGCATGAGGGCCTTGCCCTTGGGGGGAAGGATAGTGGCCCCTGAGCGGGCTCTAAGGTTGTCGATGATGGATTCAAGCCGTTCATCCTTGCGTATGTCGGCCATAACGCAGAACTCAATGTTCAGAAGCCTCGATATGTGCGAGAGGACCTCCCAGTTCCCGATGTGGCCGGTGAACATCATGAGGCCCCTGCCGGTCGATAAGGCCTCGTCGAGGTTCTCTTTCCCCTCCACCACGACTTTTGCCCTGATCTCGTCATCGCTCATGTATGCATATTTTATGGTGTCAACCAGGATATCCCCCTGGTTCATGAACACCTTCATCACGAGACGCCATGGATTATTCAGGCCAAGGGCAGTGCTCATCTGGATCTTTACGATCTTGCGGCGAACAGGCATGAAGAGCCACACCAGGAGCATGATTAACCTGCCAAGAGCTATGGCTGCATGGTACGGCATGGCCAGAATAATCCTGATCATGGCCTGTGTCCCATAGTATTGGATGGCGCTTGATGTCTTTTCAAGAAAGCTCATGGCATCATGTCCTTTAGTATCCGACTTACCGCATCCTTTATGCCGGCTGCCCTATAATCCGCTTTTGCCTCAATAGCCATATCATTTTCCGTGCCCACAAGGATACCCCTGCCGCCCACCTTGTGTATGGTCTCCATGTCGATGGGCTTGTCCCCTACCAGGTAACAGTTCTTCAGATCAAGTCCGAAGTCCTGGGCAGCCCGGAGCAGCAGCCCTGGCTGGGGCTTCCGGCATGTGCATGCAAGACGGTACTCTTCAACGACCCCGTCCGGGTGGTGGGGGCAATAGTAGATGGCATCGATCCTCGCCCCATGCCCGGAAAGAAGGGCCGTCAGCCTCTTGTGGATCGCCTCGAGGGTTTCCTCTGTGAAAAACCCCCTAGCAATGCCGGATTGATTGGTGATGATGATTGCCGGGATGCCCGACTCATTGAGAGCACGGACAGCCTCTGGAGCCCCCGGCAGTATATGGATGCCGTCAGGGTCGCTCAGGTATCCCGGATCTCTGATGATGGTGTCATCCCTGTCCAGGAAAACAGCGGTTGTCGGCCTTGCGTTCGATCTCATCTATAAGCCCTGCCAGTCCAGGCATTTCAATGCCTACACGTACGGCATACAGCTTGTCTGACTCTGCTGTAAACCATGCCGTATCGATCTTCACCAGGTCCTTCTCCGTAGTCAGTATCAGGTCAGCGCCTGAAGCTCTGTCCAAAATCTCTTTTGCATCCGGGGCAGTATAGCAATGATGATCTTGATAGGCAAGCCGCTCAACTACAGCGCCGAGCTGCTCCAGCATGGTAAAGAAGTGATCCGGCCTGCCGATGGCGCAGAAGGCCAGTATCCGCTTGCCTTCAAGAAGGCGAAGATCCGAGGTATTTCCCTTAGTATCGACCAGTACCAATGGTTTAAGCACGGCCTTGAGTCCTTCATGGTCAGCCCCTTTCATGGCGATAATGATATCGGCACGGGACAGGCAGGAGCCCTGTTCACGGAGCCGGCCCGCCGGCAGGAGCCTCTCGCGGGTTATGTCTGTGCCCACCAGGACAATGTCCAGGTCGCGGTGAAGCCTGCGGTGCTGGAATCCGTCGTCTAAGATGATGATCTCGGCGCCGAGATGCACATAGGCAAACAGTGCACCCCTGAGGCGGTCAGGGCTCTTGATGACAGGCACTTTCATGAGCCGGGCCATGAGCAGTGCTTCATCACCTACTTCTTCGTTTCGGTGCTGCGGCGTAACGATCATAGGCCCTTGGAGTCTACCCTTGTACCCGCGCGTCACGATGGCAACCTTGCGGCCCCTGTGAATAGAGCTCATTTGCCAGGGCCATGGTAAAGGGGGTCTTGCCCGTGCCGCCTGCCTCGATATTACCCACGCTCACTACAAGCAAAGGCGCCCTGTATGACTTCAGGATGCCTGCGTCGTACAGTGTGTTGCGGGTCTTTACAACGGCGCCATAGATCAGCGCCAGTCCTTTAAGGATTCCCGAACTGAAGGGCATAAAGCCTCGCATAGTGGCCATCTTTTTTCAAAAGCTCATGATGGGTTCCCTGCTCCACGATCCGGCCATGGCTGAGCACGATGATCTCATCAGCGCCTACTATGGTGGAGAGGCGGTGGGCTATCACCAGGGAGGTCCTGCCTTTCATGAGCCTATCCAGAGCCGCCTGGACCTCTCGTTCCGACTCTGTGTCCAGCGCCGAAGTTGCCTCATCCAGGATGAGGATCGGTGCGTTCTTGATTATCGCCCTTGCTATGCACAGTCTCTGGCGCTGGCCGCCCGAAAGCCTCACCCCGCTCTCACCCACCACGGTGTCATACCCATCCTTGAGGCCCAAGATAAACTCATGGGCATTCGCTGCCTTGGCTGCCTCACGGATCTCTTCCATGGACGATCTCTGGGTGCCGTAGGCAATATTGGCGCTGATAGTGTCATTGAACAGGATCATCTCCTGGGTTACCATGGCGATGTTCTCGCGCAGCGACTTAAGGGTTACATCCCTGATATCCGTCCCTGACACAAGTATGGACCCCTTGCTCACATCAAAGAAGCGGGGCAGCAGGTTTGCGATGGTGGACTTGCCGGAGCCCGATTCCCCCACAAGGGCCAGCTGCTTGCCCTTGACGGCGGTAAAGCTGATGTCTTCCAATGCATAGCACTGGTCTGAAGAATAACTGAACCATACGTTCCTCAGCTCAAAATCTCCATCCACGCGCGGCAGGGTAATACCGCCGGGTTTTTCAACGATCTCAGGCGTGGTATCTAAAAGCTCGAAGATCCTCTTTGAGGCTGCGATGCCTTCCTGGATTTCGATGTTCACTTTGTTGAGCTTGCGGATCGGCGCATAGAGCATGGACAAGCCGGTGAGGAAGGACATGAAGTCACCCGGCGTCAAGGACCCGCTGATAACCTTCATACCCCCATACCAGAGAAGGAAGGCCATGCTGATGCCGCCGATGAGCTCCAGGAGGGGCCCGGAGAGAGCTCGGACGGAGACCCTCTTCATCCAGTTCTTGTAATAAATTCGGTTCTCCTCGGAGAAGCGCGCAGTTTCATACTCCTCCATATTATATGCCTTTACGATCCTGATGCCGCTGATGGCCTCGTCCAGAATGCTCATGACATTGCCCATGACCTTCATGCTCTTGGTGGAGTAGCGCTTCAGCCTCTGGCCGAACTTGCTGATGGGATAGATGACCAAAGGGAATACGAACATGGCGATGATGGCAAGCCTCCAGTCACGCCAGAATACCACGGTGATAAGGCCCATGAGTGTCAGAGACTGACGGATAAACTCGGTGACCGACTCAGTGACCGAGAGCTGCACCATATTCACGTCATTGGTGATCCTGCTGATAAGGGTGCCTGTGGTGGTCCTGATGAAATAGGGCATGGAAAGGGTCTGTATGTGGTTGTAGAGCCTGTCCCTGATGTCCCTTATAACGCTCTGGCCCACATCGTTCATGTTATAGTAGCTGAAGTAGTCGCATATGCTCTTAATGAGGTAGATGATAATCACGGCCATAGCCATAAGGCTGAGCCAGAACTGGTCCTTGGCGATAAAGACCTTGTCCATGACATATTTCACCAACAGCGCTATGGCAGGCATGGCCCCTGCGACAATAGTCGTGAGGATAAGCGAGATCATGAGCTTCACCCGGTAGGGCTTGATGAAAGAAAGCAGTCTGCGGTAAATGCCCAGGTTGGTCATGGAGCCTCCAGCAGCTCCTGTGCCCAGGCAGCCACGTGTATGGAAGCCTTCTTGTCGCCGAGTAATTGCCTCATGTCATGATATGAGCGCCCCGTGGCTTCAAAGAATCCCTCATCATCCAGATACCTACACAAGGTACGTGCGAGGTCCTGCGCGGTAAGGTGTCCCTGGATGAGCTCCGGAACGATTACTTTGCCTGCAATGATATTGGGCATGCCGATATGATCGATCTTCACAAAGGTCCGTGCAAGGAAATAATTTACCAACGACGTCCTGTAGCAGATGACCTCGGGGACGCCCCGGAAGGCCATTTCCAACGATGATGTACCGGACTTTACCATGGCCAGATCCACATCCGGTAACGTTTCTTCAAGGCTGACGTCTTTGTCCACCATGTCTGTGATGGCATGTATATCGAGCCCTTTTGCCACCGGCAGGTGCCAGCTTAAGTCCGGGTGCTTTTCTGAGATAATGCGTTTCGCATCCATCATAATGGGTAGGATCTTGGTTATTTCATGATACCTGCTGCCCGGCATGATACCGATGCGTTTGGGTGGCCAGGAGGCCTTCCAGGAAGAACCCGCGGCTTCGGCCTCTACAAACGGATGGCCTACATATCGTGTATTCACTCCCGATGATGTAAAAAAATTCTCCTCAAAGGGAAAGATCACGGCCAGGCCGTCTGTGACCCTGGCGAGTGTCTTGGCCCGGCCACGTCTCCATGCCCATGCCTGTGGTGCAATATAGTACAGGACGTTTAAGTTTTTTGCCTTGGCATACCGGGCAAGTCGCATATTGAAATCAGGCAGATCAACAGGGATGAAGAGGCCTGGCCTTCTCTCATCCATGAGCTGCTTGATCCCTCTATAGACCTTGATGATCTGAAAAATCTTAGGGATGACATCCGTGAATCCCATGACCGAGAGCTCGTCCATGCCGAAGATGCATTCCATACCGGCTTTGGCCATCTCGGGGCCGCCCATGCCGAATATTTCGGCATACGGCATGAGCTTCCTGATGGCCCTGATTACGTGTGAGGCATGGCTGTCTGCGCTTGCCTCTCCTGCAACCATGAGGATCTTCTGCGTGGTCATCTCGTGGGTACTATAAGGGCATTTTTGATGGCATATGCCATTTCAAGGGCCTTTAGCCCTGCTGTACCGTCCACCACGACAGGGCTGCCGTGGAGCGCTGCGTCCACGAAGGAACGGATTTCGGAGGCAAGGGCGTCCGATTCTGATATGGCAATGTGCTTGTGTTGTATTTCCCGTGATTCATTCAATGTATAGACATCCACCTTGGCCTTGGCAAAATCCAGCGAGATATAGGAGTCCGGCTGGAAGATCCTTATCTTGCGCATCACCTCGGCGCTCACCCTGCTGGCCGTAATGTTGGCGATACAGCCGGATTCAAAACGCAGCCTGGCGTTGGCAATGTCGACAGAGTCCGTGAGCACCGGCACACCAATGGCTTCCAAGGAGGCAACTTTCGAGTCAACAAGGGAAAGGATGATGTCCAGATCATGGATCATGATGTCAAGGACCGCATCTACATCCGTACCGCGGGCCCTGAACGGGCTGATCCGGTGGGCCTCAATGAACATGGGTTTTGTTATGCTGCCGCTCAGCTCAAGCAATGCCGGGTTGAAGCGCTCCAGGTGCCCGATCTGGAGGATGGCGCTGCCGGTTTGCGAGGCGGCGATAATGGCAGATGCCTCATCGAGTCTCCCTGCAACCGGTTTTTCAAGCAACACTGCCACCCCGGCCTCAAGCAAGGGTATGGCCACCTCTGCATGCCTGGAAGTGGGGACTGCGACACTGGCGGCGTCGATCATGCCTTTGACTGCCTCCACAGATGTGTAAAAGTCAGTGCCTACCTCGCCGGCTACCTCTTGGGCCCTTGCCTTGTCGATGTCTACGACACCCACAAGCTCGACATTTTCCAATGCGGCAAATTTTTGGGCGTGGAATCGCCCCAGGTATCCCACCCCGATCACTGCAACCTTGAGTTTTTTCACCTGGTGATACCTCTGCGTGTAGATGTGAGAAATGCGATCAGCCGTGAGATTTCTTCGGCCCCTTGAAATTCCTGTTCGAGTACAGCCAACGCATCCTTCAGGAGAAGGCCTTGTTTGAACAGGATACTGTAAGCCTTTGTGATCCGCGCCATCTGCTCCTTGGTAAATCCGTTTCTCTTGAGCCCTATGGTATTCATGCCGTAAAGCCTTGCCCTGTCACCTGATGCCTTGGCATAGGGTGGGATGTCCAGGCTCACCATGGAACCTCCGCCCAGGATGGCAAAGGCGCCTACACGCGTAAACTGGTGGATGGCGGAAAGACCGCCGATGATGGCATTGTCATGGATCTCCACATGGCCTGCGAGTGTTGCGAGGTTTCCCATGACCACATGGCTGCCCACGATGCAGTCATGGCCCACGTGGCAGTAAGCCATAAGGAGGTTGTTGCTGCCGATGGTGGTTACATGTTTATCTTTGGTGGTGCCCCGGTTCAGTGTCACGAATTCGCGGAATGTATTGTTGTCGCCGATGACAAGCCTTGTCTCTTCACCCCGGTATGAATGGTCCTGGGGCGGTGTGCCGACGCTGGCGTATCCTGTGAAGGTGCACCCTTTCCCGATTGAAGTGGGGCCTTCAATCATGCAATAAGGGCCTATAAAGGTGCCTTCGCCGATCTGTACCTTGTCCCCGATGAGCGCAAACGGCGCAACCGTTACGTTTTCGGCCAAAATGGCCCCTGGTGAGACGCTGGCGGTAGAGTCAATCCTTGACAAGTTCTTTTACCTTCCTTTCCAGCTCGCGCACACGCTTTAAAAGCTCCGGCAGATCCTTGTATACATTCTGGACCCTGAGCCAGTGTTTGTGGTCCATGGCAGGGAATCCCGAGATCACCTTGCCGGCAGGTATGTCTGTTACAATACCGGTACGGCTGGCTGCAGTGACACCGTCACCGATGGTGATGTGACCGACCACGCCGCACTGGCCTGCCAGCACGACTCCCGCCCCGATGCGGGCACTGCCGGAGATGCCTGTCTGGGCCACGATGATGGTATGGTCACCCACCACCACGTTATGGCCGACCTGTACGAGGTTGTCCATTTTAACGTCCGAACCTATCCTGGTGCTGGTAAGGGCTGCCCGGTCGATGGTGCAGTTGCTGCCGATCTCCACATGGTCGCCTATAATGGCGATCCCCTTCTGGGGAATTTTGACATGTTGCTTCCCGTCCCAGACAAACCCGAACCCGTCTGATCCGATGACGACCCCTGCATGGATGATACAGTGATCACCGATTGTACATCCGTCATAGAGTACTACATTCGGGTAAAGTATGGTGTGTTCGCCTACAGCAGCACCATCACCGATAAAACAGCCTGGATAGATCACGGTGTTTGGCGAGATGCATGCCTGAGCACCTATGTACACATGGGGATGGATACAGGCATCTGCGTGCACCTGAGCATCCGGATGCACATAAGCAAACTCTGATATACCCGGGCGTATGGGTTTTCCCGGGTAGATAAGCTGCAGTACCTGTGCAAAATAGAGGTAGGCATTGTCGGTTATGATCTGTGAAATGGGCAGATCAAATGCGGCCTGGACAATGACAGCACCGGCCTTGGTGTCTTTCACCGCCTCACGGTACTTGAGATTGGCCAGGAAGGTTATATCACTGGCCACGGCCTCCTCAAGGGTTGAAGCCCCTGAGATCTCCCGGTCTTCACCCTGTAAGGCCCCCCCGAGAAGCTCTACAAGTCTGGACAGCAGCATGGGTTACTCTTTTTTCGCCTTGTCCTTGCCCTTCTTTTCCTGGTTGTGCTTGTCGAATGCCGTTATAATCTGGCTCGTGATGTCGATCTTCGGGTTTGTATAGACAAGGGCAGGGTTCTGTTTGTCAAGGACCATGTCAATGTTGTTCTTCTCGCTATAGGCCTTGATGATCACGTCAAGATCCTTGCTGAAGGGTTTTAAGAACTCCATCTCCTTACGCCTGAGATCGTCCTGGGCGTCTTTTACGGAGCGGTTATAGTCCTTGAGCTCCTTGTCATATTTTGTCTCCAGATCTTCTCTGGCCGTGACTGTCATGGTGGCTGATTTGGCCTGGAGCTGATCGGCCATGGTCTTGAGCTTGTTCTGTTTCTTCTCAAGATCAGATGCCTTCTGGTCTTTCAAGGTGTTCAGCTGCTTGTACGCATCCTTTCCCGCCAGTGATTCCATGAGGATCTTCTGCGAGTCGAGATAGACGATTTTCGTGTCCTGTGCGCTCAGAGTTCCTGATGTCGCACAGATAAGGCAGACTGCAAAAAAACTAACGATGATTCTTTTCATATGTGCTCCTCTCTCAGAATATGTTCTTTAATACTAGAAGAAAGCCCCGACAGTGAAATCCCAGCGCGATGGGGATTCATCAGGCTCAGGGTTGATGACCTTTGCGTACTCGATCCGTATCGGTCCCATGGGTGTCACCCACCTGATGCCCGCACCATACGACTTTTTCAGGTTTGTCAGGTCGATGCGATGCTCATAGCCATTCCCCTGGTCATGGAAGATAACTCCATAGAGCCCGGGAATCGGACCGAGAGGGAAGGTGACCTCGATATTCATTACAACCATGCGTCTTCCCCCAAGCACATTGTCCAGGCTGTCTCTCGGCCCGATCTCGCCGTACTTGAAGCCTCGTATGCTGTTCAATCCGCCCAGCGTGAATCGCTCATACTCCGGGAGCTCATCGCCGTGGGCGGGGTTCACTGTACCCCATCTCCCCTTCAACATCAAGGCGAGTTTGTCGGTCCAGATGGGGAAGAACTTGGCCGCTGAAGCAGTGACCCTGGTGAAATGGAACGTACCTCCAAGCCCGGCATATTGAAGGGATACACCCATGTCGGAACCTTGTGTGGGGCGGAAGTAATCGTTGGTGGTATTCCGGTAAAGGCTGTTTGTAATGCTGCTTGTGATACCGCCCTCAATCTCTTCTTCGGTAAGGGAGGGCAGGTAGGATGCGTCGATATTCGTAAGCGGGGCGGTATCGTCAAGGGAGTATACGATACTGTGACGTATCTTCTCTATGACCGAGTAACTAAGCCGTATATTTCCGCCCCTGCTCGACTTGGTGTAGTAAAGGTAGTCCTTTTCCGTATTATAAAGAAGGGCGCCAAGCGATACCGGATGGTCCAGGAGCCAGGGTTCCTCAACGTCCAAGGTATAGCTTTTCCTTTTCGGGCCGTATTCCAGGCCGGCCTTGCTCTTCAGCCCTTTGCCCAGAAGGTTTATCTCGCTCAACGCTATGGTCCCCATGGGGCCGTCTTCTGTGGAGTAGGCCATACCAAAGGAAAAGGAGCCTGTAGTGGTCTCTTCCACGTCCACGTTCAGCGACATGGTTTCTTCGTTTATCGGTATAGGGTCAATGTCCGCGGATTTGAAATATCCCAGCCTGTTCAGGTTGTCTTTGCTGTCCTTGATGGCGGTTGAAGAGAACAGCTTCCCTTCTTCGAGCTCAAGCTCACGCCTGATGACCTTGTCCCTGGTCTTGTTGTTGCCCTTGATCCGGATCGTGTCAATGGTTACCGGCTTGCCCTGGGTAATGCGAAAGGTGAGACCGACTTTGGTTTCCGCCTCATCATTGGTTTCAGTTTTGATCTGGACATAGGCATACCCCTCGTCCATATACAGGTCACGCAGGCGTTCGATGTTCTCCTGGATCTTGCTCTTGCTCATGACATCACCTGGCTCGAGTTTGATCATGGCCAGGAGTTCTTCCTTGGGCAATATGAGATCACCTGATACATCGATGGCGCCTATGGTGAAGACCGGCCCTTCAAAAATCGGTATGGTAATGTAGATGCCGTCATCTTCCCTGATGTCGATCTTCGGCCTGCCCACCCTGGTCTGCATGTACCCGTTGTCTCCATAGAACTGTTCAATCCTTAAGAGGTCGGTATCAAGCACGCTGTCCTGATAGGTGCCCTCATGACTGAATATGCCCAGCGGCCATCGTGTCGAGGTCTCCATTATGCCCTTGATCTGGCGGGAAGAGAGGTTTTCGTTGCCGTCGAAAGAGATCTTCTCAATGTAGAGCTGCTTGTTCTCCGTGACGTTAAAGGTGAGGTTGATCCCACCTTCGGTGGTGATTGTCTCGGATTTGACATCGACCTGATAATAGCCCCTTTCGCGATAAAGCCCCTTTATACGGTCGATGCTGGTTTTCAGCAGCCTGGTGTTCAAGATGTCGAACTTCTTCAGGCCGATGCCGTCAAGGATATCCTTCTCTTTGATCTCCGAGTTGCCCTTGGTCTCAATCTTGATGATGATGGGATATTCCTTTACCATAAAGACCACTGCGTTGTCCTCAAGGGTGGCATCACACTTCTCAAAATATCCCATGGAGTAGATCTCTTCGATATCTTTTTTAATGGCGTTCTTATGGAGGATATCGCCCTTGGCGGTTTTTATACGGAAGCGGATGGCGTCAGTGCTTATGCGGGAATAGCCTTTGATGGTTACATCCTTGATGGTACAAACGCCCTTGAGCCTGAGGTAGCCGTCTGTGGCCTCGGTTATGCTCGCAGCGCTATATCCTGTCCCTGAGGGGTCTGTGACACGGTATACCCCCTCTTTGGATTCAAGGTACAGTTCTGTAGCAGACGGAGTGTCGGACAAGGTAATACAGGGGACGTCTAAAAGATAATCAGATACGGCCTTGACAGCTGTCTTTACCATAAACTGCTCGGCAAAGGCTGCAGAAGGAAGGATCGTGAAGAGTATAAAGATAATCAGGCCGCTACTGCGCAGTTGGTTCAAGATGTCCCCCTTTCAGTACAAGCACCTTGTCCATGGTGCGGGCAAGCTCCATATTGTGTGTGGCAATAATTAACGTCACACAAAGCGTAGTCCGAAGCCTGGTGAAGAGCTCAATGACCTTGTGGCCTGTTTCGCTGTCAAGGTCCCCGGTGGGCTCATCCGCCAGGATGATTCCGGGCGACATCATAAGGGCCCGCGCAATGGCGACCCGCTGTTGTTCCCCGCCCGAGAGCTCGCCGGGCTTATGGGTACTCCTGCCTTTGAGCCCTACCAGGTCCAGCAGCTCTTCAGCGCGCGCTGTGATGGGGCCGGACATATTCGAGGAGAGGAGCGCAGGGACCATCACATTCTCCAGGGCCGTGAACTCAGGGAGCAGATAGTGGAACTGAAATACAAACCCGATTTTCGTGTTCCTGAACCGGGCGATCTCGCGGTCCTTCATGGCGGAGATGTCGCTGGCACCGTAGATGATATTGCCTGAATCCGGTTTTTCCAATCCCCCGAGCAGGTGAAGCAACGTGCTCTTGCCTGATCCGGACGCCCCTACAATGGCAATGCCTTCAGACTTGTAGACATCAAGGTCAATGCCCTTGAGCACCTCAATGACCTCAGGCCCTTTACGGAATGACTTGTGGAGGCCTTCTATGGTGAGCACCAGCTCATCCTTCATATCGGATTACCTCTACAGGGTCTTGCTTTGCAGCCTGTCTGGCAGGGTATATGGTTGCCAAGAAGGACAATAGGATAGAGGCCACCACGATCAATGTCACCTCTATGGCATCCACCTTTGTCGGCAGCCCGGTGATATAATACACATCCTTGGGCATGACCTGGATACCAAAGACGAACTCAACAGCAGCAACAACGGTATTCAGGTTGTTGGTGAGCAAAAGACCCAGCGCGAGCCCCCCAATGGTACCGGCAATGCCGATGGCCATTCCTACGGTAATGAAGATCTTCAGGATCTGCTCTGTTGTGGCCCCCATGGACTTTAAGATCGCGATCTCCTTGCGTTTCTCCATGACCATCATGATGAGTGTGCTTATGATGCTGAACGCGGCCACCAGGATGATGAACAGCAGGATGATGAACATGATGGTCTTTTCAAGCCGTAAGGCAGCGAAGAGGCTCTTGTTCATATCCTTCCAGGTCTTGGCCCAGAAACCTTCCTTCAGGTGTGAAAGGATAGACTTGGAGATGGCATCGGCCCGGTAGATATCATCCACCTTGACCTCAACTCCTGAGGCCATATCCAGCATGAACAGCTTTTTTGCCGCTTCAAGCGATATGTAGATCATGTTGCTGTCAAATTCGTACATGCCGGTGGAGAAGATGCCCCGGACAATAAAGGTCATGGACTTGGGTATCATGCCCAGCGGGGTAATGGTGCCGGTAGGTGATATCAGCGTCACGGCATCCCCCAGGCTGACACCCGAGGCGGCAGCCAGCTCGGAGCCGACCAGCACACCGGTGTTCCCCATGTTGCTGGTGCCCTGCGAGATGATCTCCTTTAAGCGGATAACCTTGGAGGCACTTTCAGGGACTATTCCCCTGATTACCGCCCCTGATATGCCTCCGGGGGCTGAAACCAGGCCCTGGGAGAGGATAAACGGCGTGGCGGCCACCACACCCTTTTCCTTGGCGACTACATCCATTACGGCCTTCGTGTCGCTGATGCCGCCCTTATAATGGGAGATGACGATGTGCGACTGGGTGCCCAGGAGCTTGGTCGTGATGTCGTCTTCAAAGCCGTTCATCACGGAGAGCACGACGATCAGCGCCATAACGCCTATGGCTATGCCCATCACCGACAACCCGGAGGTAAAGCTTATGAAGCCCTGGCTCTTCTTGGCCCGCAGGTATTTTTTGGCAACAAGGAACTCGAATCTCAGGATGTCTCTCCTTTGCGAAGCAGCGGGAACAGGATGACATCCCTGATGGAGGGGCTGTCGGTCAGCAGCATGACGAGCCGGTCGATGCCGATGCCTTCGCCGGCCGCCGGAGGCATACCATACTCAAGCGCCCTGATGTAGTCCTCATCCACCTCCGAGGAACCTTCTGCCTTATTGCGTACCTGTTCGACAAACCGTTCCTTCTGATCAAAGGGGTCATTCAGCTCGGAAAAGGCGTTCGCGATCTCGCGTCCGGTGATAAAGAGCTCGAAGCGGTCTACAATGCCTGGGTCGTCATTGTTTCTCCTGGAAAGCGGAGAGACCTCCGTGGGGTAGGAGGTGATAAAAGTGGGCTCCATGAGTTTTTCTTCAGCCGTCGTCTCGAAGATGATGAGCTGGAGATCGCCCAGGGATTCGTTTCCGGCCAGTTCCATGCCAGCATTCTTGCAGAAGGCCCTGGCCCTGTCCAGATCCTCCATGACCCCGGCTTCGACGCCTCCAACTTCATAGGCTGCTTCCTTGAGGGTATAACGCTTCCATGGCGGTGTCAGATCAATGGTGGCGCCCTGGTAGGGAACGATTGTTGTTCCAAGCACTTCTTTTGCCACCGTCGAGATCATGTCCTCGGTAAAGGCCATGAGATCGGTGTAGTCCGCATAGGCCATGTAGAATTCCATCATGGTGAATTCAGGGTTATGCCTGGTTGATATGCCCTCGTTGCGGAAATTCCGGTTGACCTCGTAAACCCTCTCGAAACCGCCGACTAAAAGCCTTTTGAGGTACAGTTCGGGCGCGATCCTCAAATAGAGGTCCATGTCCAGTGCATTATGGTGCGTGAGAAAGGGTTTTGCAGTTGCGCCGCCCGGGATGCTCTGCATCATGGGGGTCTCAACCTCGATGAACGAGTGGGAGTCCATATATCTTCTCAGTGCAGTGATGATCCTTGTCCGTTTCAGGAAGGTCTCCTTCACCGTCTCAGAGACAAAGAGATCAACGTAGCGCTGACGGTATCTGGTTTCTACATCCTTGAGCCCGTGCCATTTCTCCGGCATGGGCCTGAACGACTTGGTAAGCAGCTCGAACCCCGACACATAGACGGAGAGCTCGCCGGTCCTGGTTTTGACAGGTGTGCCCCACAAACCGATGATGTCGCCGATGTCGAGCTTTTTAAAGAGCTCGTAGGCATCTTTGCCGAGTTTTGCCTCCTCGAAGAAGGCCTGGAGCCTGCCGGTGTGGTCTAGAAAATGGATGAAGGATGCCTTGCCGAACTTGCGGGCCGCCATGATCCTGCCGGCAAGGTGGTGGATGGTTTTTATCTCATGAAGCTCCTCGGTGGAGCGTTCCTGGTATAGGGAGATAAAGGCGGATATATCCGTGTCCTTCCTGTAGGTGTTGGGGAAATGCTTGACCCCGGATTCCTGTTTCAATTGCTCATACTTCTCTATCCGCTGGCGGATGAGGGGATTCAGATCTTCCACGTTCACATCTCCATATGCTTCAAATTGAGCGCATATATAGTTAATTTCCCGCACCGAGTCAATAAAACACCAATAAGCCCTGAAGAAGCAGCAGTTGAATCCCCTGGCGCGGCATATGCTCTTCCGGTAAGATCATATCACAGGTATAAGTATGGGACTTTCATCATTGGAAAAAGGGGTGCTCATGGATCTGGCCCGAAGAGCGGCAACAGCCTTCACCCAAAAGGGTCTTGGTGTTGAACCTGCCGTTGATGAAAGCGGACTGCCGGACGCCCTCTTGGAAAAAAAGGGTCTCTTTGTGTCCGTCTATAAGCAAGGCGAGCTCAGGGGCTGCATGGGAACCATTCTCCCCGTGATGCCCATATGGCAGGCATGTATGGAAAACGCCCGTAGCGCCGCATACAAGGACCCCCGGTTTGTTCCCCTGGCCAATCATGAGCTGGATCATATCAGCTTCGAGATAACCATAGTAGACACCCCAAGACCATTCTCAGACGTCTCCCAGCTTAATAAAGGCATCCATGGCCTCATTCTCACAAAGGGTTTCCGCAAGGAGGTATTTCTGCCGGGCTCCCTCAAAGATCTGCCTCAAAATACTGAAGAAATTTTCGCGAGGCTGCGGGACAAGGCGGACATGAATGATGATGATCATAACGCACCCGAGCAGTGGGAGTTCTTCCATGCGGAGGTGATATCAGAGAGAACAACGGATGATGGGTGCTAAGGAACCAGGTGTTCGATCATGAGATGGTTACTGGGTTTGCTGGGGATAACAGGTTTGCTCTAACCTTACAGATGGTGAGCCTTGAGATAGATTACATCTTGCCCTGGATCTACAGGTCGTTCCTCGGACAATTTTACAAGTGAAGCAAAATTGTAGTATAGTTAGGCGGCAGCACTAAATCAGATATAGGATACAAACATGACCGGTCTCTCTGTCGTTATTCCCGCTCACAATGAAGAAGCAACCATTGAAAGTGTCGTTGAAGAAATCGTCCCAGTAGTACAACAACTTTGCAAAGACTACGAAATTATCTTGGTCAACGACGGCAGCACTGACCGAACAGGTGAGATTGGCCGATCCCTGGCTCAACGCATTCCAAACGTTCAACTCGTCGAGCATTTTCCTAACCGTCACTATGGCGGAGCACTCAAAGCTGGATTCACCAAGGCTACGAAAGAACTCATTGCATTTTTTCCAGCCGATAAGCAATTTGTCTTTAGTGAGATTGACCGACTATTGGCTGAACTACCTTCAGCAGATATTATTTCAGGCTATCGTGCCCATCGCCAAGACAACTTGATCCGCCGATTCAATGGCTTTGGCTGGAACACCGTTGTACGGATGCTGTTTGGTTATCTCTGCCGAGACATTGATTGCGGATTCAAACTGTTCCGGCGCGAGATTCTGGAACATGTCAAGCTCGTGAGTGATGGCGCTCCCTTTGATACAGAACTCTTGGCAGGAGCAAAGGCGCGCGGCTACCGCATTGCCGAGGTAAAGGTAACCCATTTGCCTCGCTCGGCTGGTAAAGCCACGGGGGCTGATTTTATGGTGATTGCCAAGGCTTTTTGTGACTTGCCTCGCTTTAGGTTGCGCTTGAATCGAGAGTTGCGGGAAGAAAAGCAAGCACGTGCAAGGGAGGAGGCAAATAGAGTTAGCGTCATCAAGGTAAAGGTTTCGTGCATTCGAGAGAAAAAGGGTACGGATATACCTTATAAAAGCGCTAGAAAAAGGCTTCATACAGACCTCTAGACCGTATGTTTGTGCTAAGTTAAACATACAATTGAATATGTCGGCCGGTGATCCGATGAATTATAGTATAAGAAATTTTTCGATTAATCGCTGATCCCCAAACACAGAGTATGAACCATTGATTTCTATGATACTCGTGAAAATAGTAATGTTATTCCATTACAGAGGAAGAATAGTCCTCATGTTATCAGAATGTTCCAGGGCATCCTTATTTAACCAATTGAAAAATCATTGATTGACGAATGGCATTGTTATTGCTTTAAATATTAATAGGTTGCTCCATTATGATGTGCATCTGTCCAGATGGGGAAACCAAAAGCATCCACGATTCATTACAACCCCGATTATTGAATTTATTTTGTGAAAGAGGGACTCATATATGTTCACAGTTAGGTTCATGGTCATCTTTCGGATAAGCATTATTCTAACTATTGTTGCTCTCTTTGCTGGTTGTGGCGGAGGAGGTGGGGGTGGTAATGCATCAGCAGAATCTGTTCCCACATTTAATGTAACTGGTAAGGTAGTAAGTGATGATATTAAACAACGTATTTCTGTAACAGTATCTGGCCTGAACTCAGAAACCACAACAACAGATAGCGCCAGTGGAAAATATAGCTTTACCGGCCTTGTCAAGGGGACGTACACTATTACTCCATCCATGGCTTGGTATAGATTCACTCCACCTTGTCAAGCGGTTACGATAAACAGCGCAGATGTCAGTGAAATAAACTTCACTTTCACTGGAGCCAATGGTTATATTCATAACATCTCAGGATTCATAACAGTGGGCGGTGTGGTTAAGCAAGGTGTTATTGTAACATTATCTGGCCCTAACTCAGCTACTGCGGCAACAGACGGCAGCGGGTATTATAGTTTTCCGGGCCTGGCGAATGGGAAATATACTCTTACACCATCCATTACTGAATATACATTCACACCAACTAGTCAAACGGTAACGATCAATGGAGGAGATGCCAGCGCAATCAACTTTGCAGCTCCATAAACTGAATATAACCGCGATCATTTTTTTCATAGGACTATATAAAACCATCGGTCTCATGATAGAACCTATGCCAGGTATAACCTACTTGTCATTGAATATCATCCAGGCTGTCAACAACCACATCCATATGTTCTTGAAGTTCTTCTTTAGGTACGATACCGGGCAGGCCGACAGTGAGCATGACGCCGGAGTTCTTCCCAAGCATTGCATCCATAACGGTATCGCCGATGAGAACTGCCGAGCGCGGATCAACCTGGAAGTGCTCGCAGATCTTTGTGACCATATCCGGGGCAGGCTTGGAGTTCTCGACACTATCGGCCCCCACTACGATGTCGATGTAGTAAGCGGCGCCTATTGCTATCATGTCTGAGCTTGCATCAGCAGCCTTGTCGTTGGTGGCTATGGCGGTATGGATACCTTTGTCTTTCAGCCGGGACAAGAGAGAGATGGTTCCCTTTACAGGTCTTATACTTCTGTTTCTCGTATCAGATCGGAAGACCTCATCCCCGACCTTTCGCACAATGTCCTGGGCATTATTCCAGCTGATGCCTTCCCGGTAGAGGCAGTAGGCAAGCAGGGCGTCGCACTCGGTAAAGGTGCCCATGGCAAGGGGCCCTGAGCCGTCTATGGTGCCGTTATCTACAGAAATGCCCAGGGCTTCCTGGACCCTTAACCACAAGTTTTCATTCATTGGGACATGCTCCCCAAAAGTCTTTAAAAGATTGGCAATGATCTCTAACCATGTAAGCCTGAAGTCGATTAAGGTTCCATCCTTATCAAAGATGACAAGCCCTGTTGTATATTCTTTTCCCGCTATCCGAATGGTTGGCACCTGGATCCTCCTGAAGGTTATGCATAAAAGAACTTTTGGGATTGATTGGTTACCATATTTCCGTGATATATACTACCGGCTTTGAAGGAAGGATAGATCATGACAGCAGTGCGCCATGCAATGAAGACTATGCGAACCTTTGCCTATTTCACCTTCATTCTTATTGTTGTTACCTGGATATCATTTTCATGCTGCCGCAGCATACAGGCTAAGAATAATGAGGTCCCCGGTTCCCAGCAGGCGGCCCCGGTAAAAATAGGTGTCTGCATGCCCATGGCGGGTCCATTGGCAGAGGTTGCAAGGGTCCAGTCCGAAGGTATCAGGATGGCCCACGATATGGAAAAAGGCAAGCCGGGGATCCAGGTTGAACTCGTATTCAAGGATTCCGGTGCTTCATCACTGGCCCTTTCTCAAGCGCTTCAGAAGCTGTTGGTGGATGATAAGGTGTCAGGTATCATTTCGGGCGCACCCGCTGATGTAATTGCTAAAGCCGGGGGGGTTATGAAGCAAAGGCCAGTGCCAATTATAGCAACAACTGCGATCAGGCTTGACTGGAAAACAAAAGAGGGTCCGCCGGTGATAAGGATATGTGCAAGCCTTGAGGATCAGGCCAATGCATGTGCCAGGTTCATGAAGGATGTGATTCATGCCCGCAGGGTAGGGCTTATCATTAACGACCGTGACGAAAGCTGCGTCAGGCTTGCCAGCCTGTTCTCTGCGGAAGTGGTAAGGGCCGGAGGCAGGATTGAGGATATTGCTTATATAAAAGAGGGAGAAGACCCGTCATCTGCCATCACACACCTTATGGGCCGGAAGCCTGATGCTGTTTATATTCCTCTTTCCGGGGCGAACACAAAAGAAACTCTGAAGAAAATCCGCTCTATTGATGCATTAAAACCCATCTTGGTAGGCAGTATTCCCAATGAGGATTCATTCTTCACTGAGGTGGATAAGTATCTGGAAGGTGTTTATGTCCAGTCGAATTATATTCAAGAGAAAGCAACATCAGCAAAGGGCAAGGAATTTATTGAGTACTACTCAAAGCATGCCAGGAAAGGGGCTTATCTCGGATCAAACATTGCTACCGGAGTTGATGCCTATTATCTGATGCTTAATATGATATCGATGCAGCAAAAGGCTAAATCTCATGAGGTGATTGTAGCCCCCTCCTCATGGAAGCCCCTGCTCCTGGGGATAAACCTCATGACATCCACTGGCGATGCGCAGACACAGCTGTCTTTCGGACAGATTAAGAGAAATTTTTTTGGTGGCGCCACGCTCAAGTACGTGGCATCAATTGTTGTTAGCCGCTCAGATCCTGTCGCTAATGTTAGGGCTCATTAGCTTATCCGCCACTACAGTAAGATCAGGGTTGTAAGTGCCCTTTTCGATCTTTGTCTCGACGGCATTGACCTTTTCGGAACGGATATCAGGGGATTCGTTGACCGCAGCAAGTATGTCTTTCATAAGCCTTACGGTGCTTGATATGTTCACCCTGTCAGCAGTCGGGGCAGCATTCGGTTTTGCAGCATTTGCAATTTCTTTGTCTTTATTGTTGAGTTGAACACCCTGAGCCGATTGAGCGACGTATGCCTTGAGGGCATCAGTGTTCGGAGTATTAATTTTCATCTATTAGCACCTCATTCAATCCTTTCTGTAAACTGCTTTCCATAATATCCCTGAAAAGTCTCTTGCTCGCGCGCTGGGATATGGTAACGGAATCTGCGCCAAGCTCGCTGCCGGACTTTTCCATATCAAGTTTCATGCCCGAAGACGCATTCTGTTTCTCATAGGTCCTCATGATGAGATTCATGAATAGGCTTTTGACCTCCATACACACTCCTTGTGATTAATCAGCCATCCGTAAGTTAATTATCGGATTCTCACCGGAATTCTTTAACGTTATTTCTCTACAGGTGTCCTGCATCAGGCGCAAGGATTGAATTGCCCAAATCAGTCCTGAAGCACCTGGAAAAAATTGCCTGTCTTATATGATAAGAAGTATGGACCAGAGCCATTTTTAAGGATTGGCATTCCATTTGCTCAAATGATCCCAGAAAGGAGCACATATGGATCAAGGGATATACACAGCGGCGGCAGGGGCGATTGCAATGGAGGACAGGCTCAATATCATCTCCAACAACATTGCCAACCTGAACACTACCGGATTCAAGAAAGACCAGATGAGCTTTGAACAGTATATGAAGCAGCTGGACACCTCTTCACTGTACCCCGGACAGTACCGTACAGTGCCTATTGATGTCGTCGCGGTCAGCAGTTCCATAGACCTTTCAGCAGGAGCCCCTGTGAAGACAGGCAACGTACTGGACATAGCCGTGATGGGGGATGGGTTCTTTGTGGTCAATACCGATAAAGGCACCCGGTATACCAGGGCCGGTTCCTTCCAGCTAAGTACTGAAAACACAATAATTACGCCGCAGGGATACCGTGTTCAGGGCAACGGCGGAGATATTACCATAGACCCAGATAAGAGCGATATAGTGATAGATTCCACGGGCAAGATTACCCAGGACCAAGACGAACTGAGTACGTTACAGATCGTGAAGATTCCCCCCGAGGCACTTGAGAGGCAGGGGAACAACCTGTTCTCGGTCAAGGAAGGGGTTATGCCCCAACCCGTGGAGACCGTATCCCTTATCCAGGGAAGCCTTGAGAAAGCCAACGTCGAGCCCATTTCAGAGATGGTGGAGATGATAGCAGCTTCACGGGCCTATGAATCCTTCCAGAAAGTGATAAGGGCAGCCAACGATGCCTATTCTTACTCGATGCGCAATGTCGGGACAGTCGTATAAAAGGAGAGAACGATGATCAGAGCAATGTGGACATCCGCCACTGGCATGAATGCACAGGAGTTGATGGTAAATACCATAGCCAACAATCTGGCGAACGTGAACACCACGAGCTTCAAGAAGGGCAGGGCCGAGTTCGAGGACCTGTTCTATGCGACATATAATCAGCCGGGCAGCGAAACGCCTGCCGGCGGGACGGTTCCCGTGGGCATCCAGGTGGGTATGGGTGTGAAGCCTGTTGCAATCCAGAAGATATTCTCCCAGGGCGACAACCTCGAAACCAAGAATCCTCTGGATGTTGCCATCGAAGGAAAGGGGTATTTCCAGCTGATCTCGGACGGGGACGAGGTGTATACCCGGGACGGCGCATTCAAGACAGACAGCGAGGGCTATATCGTGAATGCCCGTGGCGAGAGACTCCAACCCGAGTTTGTTGTACCTGAGCAGACCGCGAACGTAACCATTTCCAATTCAGGAGTCATAACCTGTCTCTCCAGTTCCGGTACAACGCTGGCCACCGGGAATATCCCCCTGTACATCTTCGCCAATCCCGGTGGTCTGAACTCCATCGGCATGAATCAATATGTGGCCACACCGGCATCCGGAGATGCCATTGAAGGGGTTCCCGGCACGGATAATTTCGGCACCCTTTCATCCGGGTTCCTGGAAATGTCCAATGTGGACGCCGTGGAGGAGATGGTCAACATGATCGCGGCACAGAGGGCCTACGAGCTCAACTCCAAGTGCATAACCACCGCCGATCAGATGCTCCAGACAGTGAATTCGATGGTGAGGTAGCATAGGATGCAGGTTCTTGTCCTGGTGATGTGTCTGATCTGCGGGATATTTATCCCCACCGGAGCCTTTGCGGTGACGACCGTCAACCTCAAGGCAGAGGCCACAATTGTCTCGAAGACCGTGACGCTCTCAGATCTGGCTGATATCACCGGAGACGAGGCGGCTTTACTTTCGGGTATAGTCATTGCGAAGTCGCCTGACGGGACAACTGGCATGAACATTTCGGCACAGACCGTTGAGACCAGGATAAAGTCCCGTTACCTTGGGCCCATACTAATGACAGGCGCCCACAGGTGCAATGTCGTATCATCCAGGGTCGAGGTGAGCGAAGAAGTCATCAAGAAAGTCTTCACCCAGGAGATCCTCAGAAATAGTCCCTGGAAAGATACCGGCACCATCGAGGTTACAGATATACGGGTATCCAGGCTCCCCAAAGTACTTCAGGCAGATACCAACACCATACAGGCAAAATTTTCCTCCTTTGAAAAGTACCTTGGATTCACAAGCGCCACAATATTAATAGGCAGCGGACCGTATCCCGAAAGGGTGAATGTTACAGGAAAGGTCCGGCTTATTGCCGGAATCCCTGTTGCGAGGACAAAGGTTGCACAGGGAAGGGTTATTGTCCTGGGAGATCTTTCCATGAAATCCTGTGATATTTCATCAAACCCTAACGCCTTTACCCGGTTCGAAGACTGTGTGGGAAAGCGCGCAAAGGTGACGTTGCGTGAAGGCTCTCACATTCTGCCGTCCCAGGTGGAGCGAAATCCTGATGTCCTCAAGGGTGAGACGGTCGTCATCGAGGTCCGCCTCGATAACCTCGTGGTGAGGGATAAAGGCATTGCCATGAAGGATGGATATCTCAGCGAAACCATCCACGTGAAGAATGCCTCCTCAGGCAGGCAGGTGGTTGGCACCATTATTGCTCCATCACTGGTGCAGGTCGAGCTCTAGGAGGCTGAAATGAAGGCATACAGATATATGGTTTACCTCATGGTTATGGCGGCTCTGAGCGCATGTTCCCACGCAGAGAAGGAAGTCGATTTCACCGAAGACGAGCTGTCGCCTCCCATGATTGACCAGAGCGAGAATGTTCAAAGCCCGGGGTCTTTATGGACACCCGGCGCCAAATATTACGACATGTTCAGCGATCACAAGGCACGCCGAGTGGGAGATCTCATCATGATCCAGATCGTGGAAAACTCCTCTGCCGATAAAGAGGCCTCCACCGATGCATCCAAAGACAGCAGCACCGACAATTCGGTAACGAGCTTTTTAGGGCTGCCCATGGACCAGTCGTCCATCTTTGGCTACAAGATCAAGCCCGAAGTCCAGACAAATGGGTCTTCGACATTCAAAGGTGACGGAAAGACAACACGCAAGGGGACTCTGAGCGCCGTGGTTTCTGCGAGAATTATTCGGGTCCTGCCTTCCGGCAATTTTGCGGTCAAGGGGAAGAAGCAGATACGGGTCAATGATGAGGAACAGTATATAACTGTCTCCGGCATCATCAGACCGGAAGACATCATGGGTAACAACTCCGTCTTATCGGCGAATGTCGCCGACCTGAGGGTCGACTATTACGGTTCAGGCATTATTGGTGACCAGCAGAGCAAAGGGTTCCTGGCAAGGGCTATTGATAAGATATGGCCATTCTGAGGTGGACTATGAAGAAGACGATCCTTGCAATTATCCTTCTAGTATTTCTTGCACAGCCCGTTATGGCCATACGGGTGAAAGACCTCGTAACCATCCAGGGGGTAAGGGAAAACAGACTTTCGGGTTACGGGCTTGTGGTGGGTCTGAACGGAACAGGCGATAAGGCCGGGACCGGCAATGAATATATGATACGCTCTGTTTCAAACATGCTCCGTAACATGGGTATACTGGTGAGACCAGATGACCTGAAGATGAAAAATGTGGCTGCCGTTATCGTTACCGCATCGCTGCCGCCTTTTGCCAAGAGCAGCCAGAAGCTCGACTGCACGGTTTCCTCCCTGGGCGATGCCACTTCGCTTGCAGGCGGCACATTGGTCTCCACGCCGCTTTATGGTCCTGACGGGAAGGTGTATGCCCTTGGGCAGGGCCCTATATCGGTGGGCGGTTTTGCCGTGAGTGGGGCTTCCGGTTCCGGTGTAACCAAGAACTTCCCCACAGTGGGCATAGTACCAGCAGGGGCTATTGTCGAGAGATCATTGGACATGGCCATGGGTCCCCAGATGACCCTCATTATGAATAACCCTGATTTCACCACTGCCAACAGGTTGGCCAAGTCCATCAACAACAAGCTGGGCTCCCCGGTGGCCAGTGCTGCCGACCTTTCCACCATAAAACTCGATGTCCCGGAGTCATACCAGAACAGCCTGGTTGATTTCGTGTCGATCATTGAGACCGTGGATGTGACCCCTGATAACCGGGCAAAGATCATCGTGAATGAGAGGACAGGCACGGTCATCATGGGTAGCGATGTCAAGATCTCGACCGTTGCCATAGCGCATGGAAACCTGAGCATCAAGATCTCAGAGCAACCAAAGGTATCCCAGCCCCAGCCGTTTTCGCAAGGGTCCACCACCGTTGTTCCCCAGTCCGGGGTCCAGGTGGAGGAGGGCGGGAAACGCCTGATCCTGTTGAAAAGCGGCGCAAGCATCGGTGACCTCGTGACCGCCATGAACGCCATAGGCGTCTCTCCGCGGGACCTGGTTGTAATCCTCCAGGCCATCAAGAGGGCAGGGGCCCTGTATGCTGATCTGGAGGTCATATGATCCGCGACGTCGGCATGCTTGCGCACATGAACAGGACCGATCCGGTTAAGGCCCTCGACAAGGTCTGCAAGGAGTTCGAGACGCTGTTTGCCAACCAGCTCCTGAAGACCATGAAGGAATCCATGCCGGAAGGCTTCCTTGAAGAAACTATGGCCGATGATATCTACAAGGATATGTTCTATCAGGAGATTGCCAGGAGCATCGGGCAATCAGGGGCGTTGGGCATTGCCGATATCCTCAAGAGGCACATCCAACAGAATTTCGGTGAGGATGGGAAGACGAAACAGGATGGTGTTCACAAGGCACCCGATGGAACCGATAAAGATAACTAAAGCAGAGAGTTAACAACACTGGGCATGACCAGGGGGTCGACATGACATATACGGACTTGATCCAAAGGCTTCAACAGGAAAAAGAGCTCGTGGAAAGGCTTATTGCACATTTGCACAGGGAGCTCGATCTCATAACGGAAGGTAATGTCCAGACACTCGAAGAATCCATGCCCGCCAAGCAGAAGCTCCTGATGGGCATAGCTGATAACCGCCAAGGCGACGAGCAACTGCAAGGAGATCCCCGGCCTGAGCAGGCACAAGTAATACGGACACTCCAGCAGGATCTGGTCGGGCTCTGGAAGAAGGCAAGTGGGCTTAACGAGATTTCCAAGAAGCTTGTCAACCAGAGACTCTTTGAGATTAATGACCAGCTAGAGATATTCTTTGCCGGCCTGAAGGACGGCTACACAAGGGATGGAAAGAAATCTGCCGTTTCTTTGCATACCATAAAGACAGGAGCATGATATGCCCGGTATAGGCGGCGCACTCGATATTGCACGGTGGTCCATGTATTCCTCTCAGCTTGCTATTGAGATAGCATCTCACAACATCGCCAATGCGAATACGGAAGGATATTCCAAGCAGAATTTGCGCATTGAGGCGAATCAAGCCATCAACGTGGGTCCGGGACAGATCGGAACAGGGGTTAAGGCGGTAGAGGTGACAAGGAACAATGATGCCTTTCTCTCCGCACAGGTTACACAGAAGAAATCCGATTATGCGTACTGGAAGGCCCAGAATAGCGCTATGGAAGAGATCGAGAGCATCTTCAATGAGACAGGCGATAATGGGCTGAATGCGTTAATGGGTCAATTCTGGGGTGCCTGGGGAGATCTTTCGAATAACCCCGAGGGACTCCCTGAGCGTCAGTCCCTGCTTGCAAAGACAGACAATCTTCTGTCAATGGTCCGCGAGGTCGATTACAACCTGAGAGTCTATCAGAGAAACCTTGATGCCAAGATCAGGGGCTCTGTGACCGAGGTGAACACGATCACGCAGCAGATTGCCGACCTGAACCTGAGCATATCCACTGTGGAGGTAAAGGGGTCGGTCAATGCCAATGATCTCGGGACCAGAGAGACCTCCTTTTGGATAAGCTTGCAGAACATATGGACATCACCTACTACGAAGACGAGAGGTCCGGCCAGGTCATGGTATTCGTCCTTGGCGGGACGCCTCTGGTCATGGGAAAGGAAACGAATACCCTCAGCGCCGAGCGGGATGCCACCACAGGCTTTTCGAGGGTTTTGTGGAATGATTCTTCAGGCAGGACCATCGATCTCACCCACAAGCTCAAGGGTGGTGACATAGCCGGGCTGGTAAATATCCGGGACTCAGGGGGTATCGATTCCTACCTGGATTCATTGAACACGCTTACCGGGGAACTCGTTTGGCAGGTGAACAGCCTGCATTCCGAAGGTGTAGGGCTCCAGGGTACACAGCAGATGACCGGAACGGTCCAGGTCTCGGCCCTTACCGACGACCTCTCATCAAGCTTTCTTTTCAGCGACCGGTATGCCCCTGGCGGTTCATTCGACATACAGGAATACGATGCAGATGGCCAGGTAGTAAACACGTATCATATCAGCCCTGCAGGGAATACGGTTGGGGACCTCATTACCGAGATCAATACGGAATCAGCAGGCGCCATCACGGCCTCGCTCACAGGCGGTGCCAGCGGTGCATTGAGAATCAGCACCGCAGTAGGGACGAACACCTTTGCCATCATAGCCGAGCACTACAGGATCATCCAGCAATGCACTGGCAATTCTCGGGGTCAATACGTTCTTTTCATGGACAGAAACAGTGGGTAACCCTGTCCATGACATAACCGAGACAGTCGAAGTGAATGCGATGCTTAAGGCAAATCCCAATCTCATCTCATCGGGATATACTGACAATGATGGCAAGATAGCACCTGGTGCCAATGATGTCGCTCGATCCATAGCCAATCTTCAGGACAAGGTTATCGCAAATATCGGGGGCACCGGGGTGGATACTACCATGGATTCCTACTATAGCTCGCTGGTGGCCCAGGTTGGGGTCGATGTCCAGAATGCCTCCAATAATGAAAAGTTCAATAATACAATACTAACCCAGTACACCCAGAGAAAGGAAAGTGTCTCGGGGGTAAGCCTTGACGAAGAGATGTCGGATCTCTTGAAGTTTCAGTATGCCTACCAGGCAGCTGCAAAGCTGATATCAATATGCGATGAGATGATGCAGACATTGCTTTCAGTAAAATAATCATGTAATACTTCCCCTAAAGTACACTCCCTGGGGGTTTTATTGCTGATACTGACAAGGAAAGTCGGCGAATCTGTCGCCATCGGCGATGACATCCAGGTATCCGTGGTAGAGATCAAGGGCACCCAGGTCAAGCTTGGTATACGAGCTCCCAAGGACGTTACGGTGCACCGTGAAGAGATATATCTGAAGATCCAGGAAGAGAACAAAAGGGCGTCCCAGGTGTCGACAGATACCTTGGGCTCAGTAGAAGATATGATCTTAAAGAAAGACGTATGAATAAAAAGTCGTTCTATGAATAAAAAGCCGTTCGAAGAGCCTTAATAAATTACCAAACAGGAGGTATGAGACCATGCACTTTCTATTTAATCTCATAACATCGATTATCCTGGCTCCCTTCAAGATAATCAAATTCATCGTGTCCGATGTCATCTTCTTCGGCATTATTGGAGGGATCGCCTCCATAATCAGATCGGTAGTCAAGACAATTTTCAGGCTTGTCTTAAGGCCTTTCACTCTTCTTCTGCTTGCAGGTGGAGCCGCAGCCTTCTATATTGCGACCGATGAACAGAAGAAGAAGGTCAAGGCCTTGATGGGGATGTAGGAAGACGCTTTAAGTCTGCCTACCCCTTTCTATTCTAAGGGCAGATAAAGACAGACCAGATTTCTTTTTTAGGATTGGGATGTACTGGCCTGGGCATCTCTTGTTGGATAATATAAAAGAGAGGACACCCGTTTGAGTGCCCTCTCTTTTTTCGTGCTTGGGTGGGTATCCGATAATTTTTACTGCAGGCCCATATACTTAATAAATGGGTTAGCATAGAGTAGTATGAGCTCAATAACCAATGCATAAATAGCAAGGGACTCGATCATGGCCAGGCCAAGGATGAGTGCGGTCAGGATTTTGCCGGAAGCCTCGGGATTGCGGGCAATGCCATCGCATGCTCCCTGGACGCCATGACCCTGTCCTATTCCTGTACCGAAGGCGGCTAGTGCCATACCTATACCCGCTGCCACAGAAGCCCAGGAGAAATACTGGATTGCCTCAGGGCTTGCCGATCCTGCTGCGAAGACCATGGATGAAAAACCAAGGACCAAGAAAACTGAAACACCTGATAAGCATAAAAATTTCTTCATACAATCCTCCAAATTAATTTATTGTAGTCATATTACCAAAGGCGGCTAGGATTGTATCCTACCCCGCTTTCATGGTAGCCGTCAACACTGTTGCCCGGCATACAAAATTAAAACAGGAGGGCTTCCGCAGGCCCGACTGTTTTGATTTTCTCTTAGTGGCCCTCCTCCATTGCGCCGCTTATGTACATCATGGCTAAGAGCGTAAACACGAAGGCCTGCAGAATCGACGTGAACATCATGAGCACAAGCATAGGCATGGGGAGGAGGAATGGCACCAGGGCCAGAAGGACCACGAGAACGAGGTCTTCTCCGAAGATGTTCCCAAAGAGACGCATGGTGAGCGAGAGCGGCCGAGCCAGATGTCCGATAAGTTCCACCGGAAGCATGATAGGTGCCATCCACCATACCGGTCCTAAAAAATGCTTGAGATATTTAAGCCCGTGGATTTTTACCCCTACTATGTGCGTCAGTAAGAATACGGTGAGCGCAATGGACAGGTTGGTGTTGAGATTTGCCGTGGGTGAGTAGAAGCCCGGGATGACGCCGGCCATATTGCAGGTGAAGATGAACAGGGCAATGGTGGCTATGAGGGGGAAGAACCTCATCCCATGCTCTCCCATGGTGTCCACCAGCAGGGACTTCAGTCCGCCGATGATCACTTCCAGAAAGTTCTGAAGTCTGCCCGGGATCATCTTCAGGCTCCTGGATACGAGTAGCGACATAATGATGAGCACAATCATGAAGAGCCAGGTAAAGGTAACCTGATGGAAGTGATTCCCGTCTGTAAGGCCAAAGGTCTCATGAAGGAATTCATAAAGGGGATGGGTGATGAAATCTAAAATGAGGTACCCGTGATCCATACTAATCTCCTCCTGCACTGATGTAGGTGTAGCATGCGTAGCTCATGACGCCGAACATGATGACCGACAGGCCGAGAAGCAGCCCTAAGGTATCCACGTGCAGCAATGCGATGAGCACATAGAGTACGGCCCCTGTAAGGGTAAGCCTGAGTATATAACGTTTTATCATGAAGGCCTTACCCTGATTTGCAGTAAGGGTGACCGATGACTTGGCGTGCCTCCAGAGCAGATGATAATTTGCCAGGCAGACCCCTCCGCCCAGGAGAACACCCAGGGCAAATTTAGGGCCCAACAGAGGCAGGCTGACAATACAGAAGCCAGCCCAGAGGGCCAGCGATATGAATTCTATCCTTTTCTGTACGGGGTCCTTACTTGTGTTTTTCACCTGACTTATCCTCGCTGAAAAACCGCATGTAGGTCTTGTACATCATTCTGAACCCTGCCATGATGCCGCCAAAGAGAAAGACAAAGGTAAAGATGGGCTCTGTGCCGAATTTGCCATCAAGGTAGAAGCCCGCAATAAGGCCGATGATTATTGACAGGACCATGGCAAACCCCATGGTGCTCAGATCAGCCACTGTGAGGTACATCTTCCTCTTTTCCTTGTCTTCCGCCATCGTGGAGGCCTACCCCTTGAAATAGTCTCAAATCATATTACTGAATCACGGTTCATAATGCAAGGAAGTTTTTGGCCGAGGTGTTCCATGTGTAAAATGGCTTCTGATAAAGGTTTTAACTCTCTTGATCAAACAACATTTTTTTCTTGCTCTGTGAAAACATTTCAGGTAAAGATAACGAGTTTGAGCACATGACTACACTACAGAGTGAACTATGGACAGTACACAAAGTAACAAGGGTCAGATGCGAAAACTCACGGTTGTTTCGGTGTGTTTTTTAGCTTCATTAATAGGGGCAGCCTTAATACCGACCAGTATGGTCACTGACAGGAGTACACCTCCTGCCATGCCCATACCGAGTCCGGCCATCGAATATCAATACACCGCGAGTTTGCAGGACCGGCTTGCACAGATCGATGACGTGCAGGAAAGGAAGCAGTCTCTCATCAGGATTCTGCTGCCGCTGGTGCTCCATGCAAATGAAAGAGTCCTGCAGCAACGGATGATTATCGAGCAATTACAACAAAGACTGCCGTATCTGACTCCCCTTGAAAAACAGACGCTTATTACGTTTGCCCGGATGTACCTGGTGGAGGGAGTTACCAGCGAGGAGATGGTTGCAGAACTCCTCAAGAGGGTGAATGTGCTCCCCGTCTCCCTGATCCTTGCCCAGGCGGCCATAGAGTCCGGGTGGGGAACCTCCCGGTTCAGCCTCAAGGGGAACAATATTTTCGGGCTGAGAAATTCCTCCGGATATGGCATGGTGCCGAGGGAACGCCCGAGCGAGGAGGAATTCACTGTCTCGGTATTCCGTGACCTCCAGTCGTGTATCGATTACTATATGTGGAATATTAATACGAATCCGCAGTATGAGCAGCTCAGGTATACACGGTCCCTCTCCGAGGCACCGTACGATTCCTATGCCCTGGCGCAGGGTCTGCGCAATTATTCCGAGATGGGGATCGAGTACGTGCGAAGGGTGGAACTGCTCATCGGTTACAACTCACTGAAGAATTATGACGATTACCGGCTCCAGTAGTCCTTTGCAGGTATTTACAAAGCCCGGTAAAAGAAGGCTCCCTTGCAAAGGCTTTTTTCGATATTTCCTGCCCATGGTCATGGCAGCGTTTCTCTCACTGATGCCGATTCTTTCAACACAGGCATCCGCATACATATCCGTTCTCCTCTACCACCGGTTCGATGAGGACCGCTTTCCCACCACCACGACATCGAGTGCCCAATTCGAGCAGCACATGGCATATCTTAAGTCTAAAGGGTACACTGTGCTCTCTTTAGACCAGCTTGCCGAATGTGTGGAGGGCCTAAGGCCCGTGCCTGAGAAAGGGGTCGTCATTACCATCGATGACGGGTTCATTTCCGAGTATGAGAAGGCTGTCCCGGTCCTGCGGAAATACAACTATCCATTCAGTATCTTTGTCTTCACCAATGCCATTGGCAAAAAGAACTATCTGAGTTGGGAACAGCTGAAGCAGATGGAATCCTTAGGGGGTGAGGCGGGGTGCCATACGCAAACCCACCCGAGATTGATAAACCTTTCCGGAAGGCTTGTGGAGCAGGAGATCATGGGTTCCAAGGCGACCATGGAAAAGAACCTGGGGCGTAAGGTCAAGTATTTTGCCTATCCCTATGGACTTTACGATAATACGGTCAGGGCTGTTGCCAAGCGCGCTGGATTCCGGCTCATGTTCTCATCCGACCCGGGCAGCGTGGGGGCAGGAACAGAGTTTGACCGCATACCCCGCCAGGCCGTTGTGGGTGCTGAGATGAGCCTTAATGACTTTGCAAATAAGCTCATGAATCCACCTTTACAGATAACCGGCCGTATCCCCGGCAGCGGGACCCTGCCGTCCACTACCATACCTTTTGTGTCGGTTACCCTGAAGGATCCGGCTCTCTATGATCCGAATCAGATCAATGTGTTCCTCTCTGAGAAGAAAAGGCTCTACGCACATTTCAACCCCAAGACAGGGATTCTTGGCTGCAACGGTCCCTTCCACCTAACCAGGAAGACGAACCGTATCATCGTTTCTGCCAGGAGAAAGAGCGACGGACTCTTTGCCATGGATTCCTGGCTGATCGTGCTCCCGGGTTCGTGGGACAAGATGAAGTATACCAAATTAGAAGATGGATTTGCCCCATGAAATCAACACCACCTTCCACTGCGAATCAGAAGGGCAAGATAAAAAAAACCGTCTTGATCCCCTCCGTTGAAAAGCCCCGCAGGGAAGTAATTGTAGAGCTCACAAAGGCGGAAAAGGCCATTGAGAGATTACAAAGGGCCGAGTCCAAGAGGAAGAAGGAATGGGAAACCTATCAGGAGACCACCCATGCCCTCAAGGAACGGGTTAAAGAACTAAACTGCCTCTACAGCATATCGAACATCGTAGTAAAGTATGGTCTCAATATGGATGAGATTCTCAAGCGTACCATAGAGATCATCCCGGATGCCTGGCAATATCCGGAAATAACCAGCTGCCGGCTTCGACTTGGAGAGAAAACCGTCCAGAGCCGGGATTTCCAGGAGACCGCATGGAGGCAGTCTCAGGATATCATTGTCAATGCCGTGAAATGTGGAACACTGGAGGTGTTTTACCGGGAACACAGGCCCGATATGGACGAGGGCCCGTTCCTGAGGGAGGAGAGGAGCCTCATCAAGGCGATAGCCGAGAGTATCGGCAAGATTGCGGAGCGGCACAATACAGAAGAGGCGCTCAAGCAGAGCGAACTGAAAACGACGGCGCTGCTGACTGCCATACCTGACCTCATGTTCCAGATCGACAAAGACGGTACCCTTGTGGGTTTCCATGAGGGGACCTTTGTCATGCTGCGCGATCTGGGAAAGAGGATGATCGGAAAGAACATCTATGCCCTTGCCGATCCCGATCAGCTCATTGGCCGCCGGTTGCTCGACCATGGGATGCTCTATGTGAGGCAGGCCATAGAAACGGGCAATCCGCAGATGTATGAACAGCATACCTCCATCAACGGCCATGGAATGGACTACGAGGTCCGCATGGTGTTGTGCAAGAAGGACGAGGTGCTGGGGATCGTGCGTGATATCACCAAGAAAAAGCAGCTCGAGCGGGAGATCCTCGAGATAAGCAACCGGGAGCAGAGGAGGATCGGGCAGGATCTCCATGACAGCCTCTGCCAGCACCTGACCGGGATCGGATTCATGGGCAAGGTGCTGGAAAAGAAGGCGGCCTCGCAGGTTCCCCTGGAGACCTGCTGATATCAAGGAGATCGTCGATCTCATAGACCAGGCAATAACGCTGACCAGGGGATTCGCAAGCGGTCTGAATCCGGTGGAACTGCAGGCCGAAGGCCTCATGCATGCCCTGAACAAGCTTGCCTGGAATGTGAAGAAACTCTTCGGGGTCTCATGCACCTTTACGTGTTCCGACCCCATATATATCTTCGATAATGAGATGGCCACACACCTCTACCGCATTGTTCAGGAGGCTTTGAACAATGCCATCAAACACGGCAAGGCCAAGGATATCGTCATATCTCTGGAGAAGAAAGGGGCTGCATGCACCCTGAGGGTGAGCGACAATGGCGTCGGATTCGGCAAGATCTCAAGCCATGGAAGGGGTATGGGGCTGAGCATCATGCAGTACCGGGCATCCATGATTGAGGCATCTCTTGATTTCAAGGTCCACCCGCAGGGTGGTACGGATGTTGTGTGTTGCTTCCAGATCAGGGATGGGTTTTAATAGACGCCTTGCTGACGGAGGAACTTAATGGAACGCTTTAAAATTCTGATTGTTGATGACCACCCGATCCTGCGCAAAGGCCTCGGTATGGTCATCGACCAGGAGCAGGATCTCGTTGTCATCGGCGAGGCTGAAGATGTCCAGGGCGCCCTGGAAATGATCGATACCCTGAGTCCGGATCTGGTCATTGTGGACCTGGCGTTACCCGGGGTGGACGGCATTGAGCTGATCAAGACCATGAAGCTGAAATATCGTGACCTGCCTGCTCTGGTAGTATCCATGCATGACGAATCCCTGTTTGCCGAGAGGGCTCTGAGGGCGGGCGCAAGGGGATACATCATGAAACAGGAGGCGGTGGAAAAGGTGCTCGTGGCCATCAGAAAGGTTCTCAAGGGCGAGATCTTCGTGAGCGACAAGACCACCACCAAGATGATCGAGACACTCATCTCGGGTGATGCAAAAGGCCTGAGCACCCCCCTTGACCTCCTCAGCAACAGGGAGATGACCGTGTTCCGAATGATCGGCCAGGGATTCAAGACAAGCCAGATTGCTGACAATCTTCATCTGAGCGTGAAGACCATCGAGTCTTACCGTTCTCATATCAAGGAAAAGCTCAAGCTTCCAACCGGGACCGACCTCATGAAATGCGCCATACAATGGGTGCAGAACACCACCTAGGGGATTTTTTCCATAATACTATCCCTTGCCGGCCATTACAGATAAGATCATAATGCCTTTACCGGTCTATCCATCCACATGCTGCACATCAGGACTATAAGGATAACCCCCTTAGTCAGTATAAGGGAAACCCCTATAGCAAAATCAGCTGAACCCTGATTGTGGAATCTGCCTTTTTCGGGTTTGATAACATGATACTTTCAGGAGAAACATGCGTTGCATGAGAATTGACAGAAAATAAAAAAATGAACCAGACTAATGGGAGGGGAGAAAGAAGATGTCAGTAATCAGTGATGTTATAGAAAAGGTAAAACACAAAGACCCTAGCGAGTTCGAGTTTCACCAGGCTGTGGAAGAAGTGCTCATGAGCCTTGAGTCCACTACAAAAAAGCATCCCGAGTTTGTGAAGGCTAAGATATATGAACGGATCGTAGAGCCTGACAGGATGATCATGTTCCGGGTGCCCTGGGTTGACGACAAGGGAGAGGTTCAGGTCAACAGGGGTTTCCGGGTGCAGTTCAATAACGCCATCGGACCATACAAGGGGGGGCTTCGCTTTCACCCTTCAGTGAACCTGGGAATCCTGAAGTTTCTGGGTTTTGAGCAGATCTTCAAGAATTCGCTGACCACACTGCCCATGGGCGGGGGAAAAGGCGGATCAGACTTTGATCCCAAGGGAAAATCCGATAACGAGGTCATGCGGTTCTGTCATTCATTCATGCGCGAGCTGTTCCGCCACATAGGCCCTGATACCGATGTTCCTGCAGGTGATATAGGGGTCGGAGGCCGGGAGATCGGCTTTCTGTACGGGTATTACAAGAAGATCACGAATGAGCACACCGGGGTTCTCACCGGCAAGGCCCTGCCTTTCGGTGGCAGCCTGATCCGACCCGAGGCCACAGGATACGGATGTGTCTATTTTGCCGCTGAGATGCTCGCCAGCAAAGGGAAAAACATGAAAGGCATGACCGTTGCCATCAGCGGTTCCGGTAATGTCGCCCAGTATGCTGTGGAAAAGGTGAACGAGCTCGGGGGCAAGGTCATCTCGCTGTGCGACTCCAGTTCCACGGTCATCGACGAAGAGGGCATCGACAATAAGAAATGCGGTTATATCATGGACCTCAAGAATGTGAAGAGGGCCAGGATCAGTGAATATGCAGACCAGTATAAGAACGCATGCTGTTATATAGGTGAGAGCGTTTGGGATGTGATCAAGAACCAGGGCATAAAGATTGATATCGCCCTGCCCTGCGCCACGCAGAATGAGATCGATGCAGCACATGCAGAAGCAATGGTCAAGAACGGATGTATCTGCGTAGCAGAAGGGGCGAACATGCCTTCAACCCCTGAGGCCATAGCCATTTATCAGTCCCACGGGATCCTTTATGGCCCCGGCAAGGCTGCCAATGCCGGCGGTGTCGCCACATCGGGACTTGAGATGAGTCAGAACAGCATGCGGCTCTCCTGGGGAAGGGACGAGGTGGACAGCCGGTTGCACGAGATCATGAAGAACATCCACAGCACCTGTATCCAGGCTTCAGAGGCCTATGGCAAAAAGGGTGACTATGTGCTTGGGGCCAATGTAGCAGGCTTCCTCAAGGTCGCCAATGCCATGCTCGCTTACGGAGTCGTATAACAGCGATACGCCTTTGATTGAGAAAATCAGATGACTCACAGGAGAACATATGTTGATAAGGGAGAGGATGTGAACAAAATCATGTTCACCATCCTCTCCATCCTCCATAAGCACCAGGGCCCTTTTCGTTCAGCGCAAATCGTATCTCACCTTGTCTCGCAGGGCATGAATATCTCCGATAGCACAGCCCGGTATTATCTGCAGAAACTAGATGAGAAGGGTTTCACCACCAATAGCAGCAAACTAGGCAGGATGATCACCGAGAAGGGGCAGGACGAGATACGTGCGCAATTTGTTTATAACCCTACAGAATCAATTATAGAAAGGATCAACAGGCTCTCTCTCTTGACGGATTTCGATCCGGACACGGGAACAGGCAAGGTAATCCTCAATGTCAGCCATGTGCGGAAAGATGATGTGGAGAAGGCACTCCATGTTCTGAATGCGGTATTCTCATCCCCCTATGCCTTATGCGATAAGGTGGTGCTGGCGGAAAATGGAAGGCATTTCCAAGACATCGAGGTGTCTGACGGGTTTGTGGGGATAGGGACCGTATGCAGCATCACGGTGAACGGGATTTTTCTGCGTAGCGGCATACCCGTCCGCCCGAGGATGGGTGGGATTATCGAGATTACCGGGAGAAAACCGGTGGGCTTCCAGTCGTTCATCAGTTATGAAGATTCCACTGTTGCACCGCTCGAGGTTTTCATCACCAACCAGAAGACAAGTGTTCTCCATACCCTGGCTTCCGGAGAAGGGAGCATACTGGGCAGCTTGAGGGAAATCCCTCAGGAACACCTGTTTGTGTCCAGAGCCCTGATGCAGAAACTCATTAAGTGCGGTTTCAGAAATACCACTCTGTACGGGTTCGCCTTTAGCCCGCTTCTCGGCATACCTATTACGGAAGGCATGGTAGGTCTTGTAGAGATCGGTGGGATCAACCCATGTGCAGCACTCAATGAGGCCGGGTTGAGCGTTCATACAAAGGCCATGGCAACCATGTATGAGTACTCGGATATGTTGCCCATACACAACTACCTCCATCATACCACCACAAACAAGGCTATCGAGGCAGGTTTTCAGGCATAAAGATCCGGATAAGGGCCATCGTAGTGTTCAGGCTTTTTCCCTGCAGGCGAAATTATACCAGTTTTGTGATATGACATCAGCAAAGAGATAGTAACAACTGCATTTCATATCTCTGATAGATACTCAAAAAGATGATATCCATGCTCGACAAGTGATAAGGAATCAGAGATACGATATTGTTATCTAAGCACATTTTCTTTAGATTATCTGATGGGATACGTTAAGTGAAAGAAGAAGGTATGTTGTGAGATTCATTCGTTGGTAAAGGAGTTTTTTATGAAAACATTCATGCGACCAAACCTGGTCGATTCTGACATGTCTTCTTTTTGTGATCTTTCTCCTATCCGGGTGCAATACCGGCAGCACGGATAAGGCATCTGAAACAGGAGAAACAGTAACACTTGATTCCCTAAGCGTAACGCCAGAAGACCAGGATATTGCTCCAGGTGAAACCCTTCAGTTCAGCGCAGAAGGCTCCTATTCGGACGACACGACAAAGGATTTGACCTCATCAGTTGTATGGGAGTCAACAGATACGGATGTTGTAACAATAAACAATAAAGGGCTTGCAACAGCAGTCGCCCAAGGCACGGCAACAGTCACTGCAACATCAGATGATATTTCGGGGTCTGTAGAAATGACTGTCACAGCAACAGCAACACCCCCTACAAACACAGCTATCATCATTGACCATACCAGCACAAAGCTCGCCGACATCCCTGCAGAGTCCATCAATCAGGCAAAGACGAGCCTGCACATAGCCTATGGCCATACCTCCCACGGCAGCCAGCTTGTTGATGGTATGACCGGTCTGTATAACTGGAAAGGCAGTCTCTATGCATTCAACAATGGGGGCACAGGTGATGCGCTGGACCTGAGGGATACCCCTTTCTCCGGGGCATATGACCTGGGCAATCCGGATCGTACCTCATGGGCAAGTGCAACGCGTACATACCTCAATGCCAACCCGGACATCAATGTCGTTATCTGGTCGTGGTGCGGGCAGGTTTCTTCGTCTACCGTGGCTGATATCAATACCTACCTGAGTCTCATGACAGATTTGGAAGCTGACTATCCGGGTGTGAAATTCGTATACATGACAGGCCACCTCGACGGCAGCGGGCTTAACGAAAATCTGCACTTCAGGAATGAACAGATACGAAACTATTGCAGGGACAACAACAAGATACTCTATGACTTCGAAGACATCGAATCCTACAATCCTGATGGTACCTATTTCGGGGACAAGATCCCGAACGATGCCTGCGATTATGACAGCAACGGTGACGGTGTTCAGGATGCAAACTGGGCTGACCAGTGGCAGAATGCGCATACCTTGGGTGTAGACTGGTTTGATTGTTCGGCCGCCCACTCGCAGCCGTTAAACGGCAATCTCAAGGCATATGCCGCCTGGTGGCTATGGGCGCGCCTTGCCGGATGGAGCGGCAATTAGAGATTTTGTTTTGGGAAGTTATAATGATCACCCCCAAAAAAGCTTTTTGTTGAAATCATTTATAACCGATACAATTCAACAAGAGGGATTGGGCATCACGATGATACGGTTTAGCTACTTGTTTATGATATTTTGTTTTGGCATCTGTCCTGTGGTCCATGCGGGTAATGATGCTTCTCACAAAGCCCTTTGTTACATCAGGGCGTATCCCGATTTTTTTCTCGGATATAAAGACGGATTCCTCATGGCGAAAGACGGCCGCAAGATCCCTTTCGATGACGGGATAGGCTCAAAAGACTACGACCAGATGATTGTAGATCGTCGTATAGGTGATAAAGCCTTTGACCCGGAAGACGCGTTTTACTGGGAATATCATGCGGGGAGTGAGATCCCGACCGTTGATAGACCGCCGGTGGGTGATCCTGGCCGTATCCGGCCTGCTGAGATATTCAGCTACATGTACGGACCAACAAAATCACTGCGCATGAAAAAAATGCGTCGAGTTCAGTGGATAGGCTCATCTGTCGGCAAGGACAATACCATCCTCGTCACCACGGTGAATGGGGTCGACAAGGCCCTTGAGAAGGTGGCTTGTGAACTCAGAGATCTCCCGGAAGAGAAGAAGCAGGAAGTGGAAGGGATAGTATTCGATGTAGATGCATACTCAGGATATTGCGACAGAACGGTTCGTGACTATCCGTATAGAACTTCAGGACATGCCTACGGCATTGCAGTGGATGTAAACTGGGATGACTCATACTTTATTGGCCGCCACCAAGGTGAGCCATATCACTACAGGAACAACATGCCGCAATTCCTGGTAGAAATCTTTGAGAGGCATGGGTTCATCTGGGGCGGCCGTTGGCATAATTATGATACCATGCACTTCGAGTATCGCCCTGAACTCTTGTTGAATGATCCCACATAAACCCGACAATGCGCCTTGAGGTAATGGAAATGTAAAGTTCTAATACTATTGTTATTCCTATATCAATGAATCCAGGTCTTCAAACTTTGTTATCATGCATCTTAGAGAATACATTAAATCTATGAGGGGGTTCGTATGGAGTTAAGCAAAAGGTGGTGTGTTGTTGTGCTTATGGCACTTTTGACCCTGTGTTTTTCATCAAACCTCTTTGCCGTTGATATCGGTGTGGCCTGGGAGGGAAAGTCCGGGATGGCAAACAATGTCATAAAGGGCTTTGCCGAAGGGATCAAGGGATCAGGCATCAATGTCGAGTACCAGAAAGACCTTGCTTCCGTGGATGAACTGGTAAAGGTCATGAGCCGCTTCCAGAAGGAAAAGGCAGGCATGGTGATCCTCAGGTCCACCGGGGCTGAATCGCTCATCAAGAATCAGCCCACTATCCCCACATTCATCGGGGCCTGCAATAATCCTGCAAAGGTCGGGGTAGTGAAAAATATGAAGGCACCCGAAGGTAAGATCACTGGGGTCAGCTACTATATCCCGGGACTCATCCATGTTAAGTTAATTAAAACCATTCTGCCGGAGGTGAAGTCCGTAATGCTCCTCTTGGATAAAGAACACCCTTCTGCCCCCATAGAAAATGAGGAAACAAAAGAAGGATGTGCTGCACTCAAAATAACCTACCATGGCAAGATGTGTTCATCTGTGGATGAAATCCTGACTGCAGTGAGGGACAATAAAGACAAGGTATCGGCCTTTATCATCGGTACGCAGGCACTTGTCTTTGATAATACGCCGAAGATAATAGAGGCGGCAGGGAAGACACCTGTCTTTGCCTATTCAGAAAAACCCATCAAGCAAGGGGCCCTGGGCGGATATGTTGCGGATGACGAGACCCTGGGCAAAATGCTCGCACAGTCCGTCATGGATGTTCTGTTAAAAGGCAAGGCCATAAAAGATGTCCCCATTAAATTTGATCCCCAGCCCATATTTTATCTGAACGGGAACACATACAAGAAGCTCGGCCTTCAGATACCGCCCAATGTCCTGGCTGCAGCAAAGATCATGCAGTAAAAAACATTACCCTCTCTCCTCTTTCCCGGGAGAGAGGGTCTTTCATATTCCCCATTGATTCATCCATAAAGCTGTGGTGAGATCACCCGTATGAATCTAGACGATATCGACAAGGCCCTCCTTGCCCTGGCCGAGGGGGATCTGGATGTGTGCGAGAGGCCCTTTGATGCTTGGGCCGTCAAGATCGGCATCCCTGTGGAGGAGGTCGTCTTCAGGCTCCAGGCGCTCAAGGAAAGAGGCGTGATCAGGGAGATCAAGGCAGTCCTCAGGCATACACAGGCAGGCTTTACTGCCAATGCCATGGTGGCGTGGTCTGTACCGGATGCCCTGGTTGACGAGGTCGGAGAGAGAATCGCATCTTATCCTGCGGTGAGTCATTGCTATGAGCGGGGCGGCTTCGGCCGCTTCAATCTTTTCTCCATGATCCATGCGCGAACGGAAGGTGAGGTCATGGATAGGGTTAATGACATATCTCAAGCAACCGGCATCAGTGATTATCAGATATTCAGGAGCATCAAAGAGCTGAAAAAGACTTCCATGAGGTATTTCAGCCAGGAGGGTTCTTGTGACGAATGAGGATCTGTTCGCAGCTGCGCAAAAGGTGATCCCGGGTGGCGTAAATTCACCGGTGAGGGCATTCAAGAAGGTGGGGGGCATTCCCCTGTTCATGCAAAGTGGTGACGGTGCCTTCCTTACTGATGCCCAGGGAAAACGATATATCGATTTCGTGCTCTCCTGGGGGCCGCTTATCCTGGGTCACTGCCACCCCCGTGTTGTGGACGCCATCAGGCGCCAGGCAGGCCTCGGCATGAGCTATGGGGCGCCTACAATGCTGGAGACGAAGATGGCTGAGCTGGTATGCTCTGCCTTTCCCAGTATCGAGAAGGTCCGTTTTGTCAGCTCCGGCACCGAGGCTGCCATGAGCGCCATACGGGTCGCCCGGGCGGCTACGCTCAGGCAGCTCGTGGTCAAGTTCGAGGGGTGCTACCATGGCCATGCTGACAGCCTTCTGGTGAAAGCGGGATCTGGTTTGTTGACCCTTGGAGTCCCCGATTCCGCGGGTGTGCCCGAGGCGGTCGCTTCAACCACGGCAGTGTTGCCTTATAATGACACACCAGCCCTTGAGGAGTTTATGAAAATGCGCGGGGCAGAGGTGGCTGCGGTCATCGTGGAGCCCGTGGCGGGGAATATGGGCATGGTGCTGCCTAAGAAGGGTTTCCTGGAATCAATGAGAAGGTTAACCAGTTCCTGCGGGGCCCTCCTTGTCTTTGACGAGGTGATCACAGGCTTCAGGTTCTGTTTTGGCGGCTATCAGAAACTTGCAGGCATAACGCCTGACCTTACCTGCCTTGGCAAGATCATCGGCGGCGGCATGCCGGCCGCTGCCTTTGGAGGCAGGGCCGACGTCATGGACCTGCTGGCCCCCATGGGCCCGGTTTACCAGGCAGGGACGCTCTCGGGAAACCCACTGGCAATGGCGGCAGGCCTTGCGACACTTGCGACACTCCAAGAGCTCGACCCCTATGAGAAACTCGGACGGACCATGGCTGTTTTCACCTCAGGGCTTGAGGCTCAGGCAGGCAACGCCGGCATCCCGCTGGCCATCAACCGGTTC
The DNA here is from genome assembly GCA_963785235.1 of uncultured delta proteobacterium. Classification (GTDB taxonomy): domain Bacteria; phylum Desulfobacterota; class Desulfomonilia; order UBA1062; family UBA1062; genus MWEI01. The sequence continues at coordinate 353,843 of CAWAUM010000001.1, forward strand.
GGCTCCATGGCCGGGATGTTTTTCCATGAAGGGCCTGTGGAGACCCTTGAAGACGTCATGGCATCCGATGCAGCAAGGTATGCGAAGTTCTTCCATGCCATGCTCGATGGGGGTGTTTATCTGGCGCCGTCTGCCTATGAGTCGCTTTTTGTCAGCATCAGCCACACCGCTGAGGTTATAGAACAGGCCTTGACGGCTTCAGAAAAGGCGTTTGCCGGTCTCTAGTCTGATGTTCAGGTTAATGTTAGGATAGTAGACCAGATTACGTTATTGAATGTAACCATAAACATTAGTGGCTTAAGCACAAGAATCATGGTGATCTAAAAATGTTTTAAACAGGTCCGTTCAAATCAGTCATCTTGCAGCCTTAGGGGAATGCTAATTTTCCCGGCCCTTAAAGGCTGCAAGATGACTGATTTGAACGGATCAGGTTTTTACGTTTCTTAAACGCAAGCCCTGATATTCAGATGCCGGCAGGCCTCGGTCTATCTACGGCGTCTTCTTGGGCCGCCGGGTGGGAGAAGGCGGCAAAGATGCCCTCAGGGCCTTCGGGGAAGGCTATTGCGATAACTTCCTCTATGGTTTCAACAAAATGGATGGTGAGGTCATTGGTCACATAGGGCTCCATGTCGCTGAGGTCCTTTTCGTTCATTCTGGGCATGATGATGGTGGTGAACCCGGCCCTGCGTGCAGCAAGCACCTTCTCTTTTATGCCGCCCACCGGCAGGACTACACCGCGCAGAGTAATCTCGCCGGTCATGGCAAGGTCTTCACGCACTACCTTGTTGGTAAGGAGCGAGATGATGGAGGTGACCAGGGTTACCCCGGCGGACGGCCCGTCCTTTGGGATGGCCCCTGCCGGCACGTGGATATGGATGCAATGGTCCTTTTCAATGGTGCACCCCATGCCCTTGATGATGCTCAAACCAAGCCTGGCGGATTCCTTCATGACATCGCCCATCTGACCGGTTAGGATCATCTCTTCCTTTCCTTCCACCAGGGCCGATTCCACGAACAGTATCTCGCCTCCGAAAGGCGTCCAGGCAAGCCCCGTAGCGATGCCGGGGATGCGTATGCGCTGCTTGGCTTCGGGTAAAAAGCGCACCGGACCCAGGGCCTTTTCAATGAAGGCGCAGTCTATGATAAAATCTTCGCAGGAGCCTTTTGCCACCTGGAATGCGATCATCCGCAAGGCGCGATGCTATCTCGCGCTGGAGGTTCCTCACGCCCGATTCCCTTGTGTAGTGGCGGATAATATGTCCCAGCGCCTCGTCATGGAAATCGATACGCCTGCCGGTAAGTCCGTTGGCCTCTATCTCCCGGGGGAGGAGGTAATTCTTTGCAATGGCGATCTTGTCCTCATGGGTGTATCCCTCTATCTCCACGATCTCCATGCGGTCCTTCAGGGCAGCTGGTATGGTGTCGATCACGTTGGCCGTGGTGATGAAGAACACCTTGGAGAGGTCGTAGGGGACGTTCAGGTAGTGGTCTACAAAGTGGTTGTTCTGCTCGGGGTCCAGGGCCTCAAGGAGTGCGGATGCCGGGTCGCCGTGGATGTCGCGGGTGAGCTTGTCGATCTCGTCAAGCATGAACACCGGGTTTACGGTGCCTGCAGTCTTGATGCCGTTGATGATGCGGCCGGGTAAAGCGCCGATATAGGTCCTCCGGTGGCCCCTGATCTCGGCCTCGTCACGTACGCCCCCCAATGAGATGCGTACGAACTTTCTGCCCATGGCCCTGGCGATGGACTTGCCAAGCGAGGTCTTGCCCACACCCGGAGGCCCCACGAAGCACAGGATCGGGCCCTTGAGGTCGTTCTTCAGTTTCTTGACCGAAAGGTACTCCACGATCCTCTTCTTGGGCTTCTTCAGATCGAAATGGTCTTCGTCCAGTATCTGCTCCACATTGCCGATTTCCAGGTTGTCTTGTGACCCTTCATGCCAGGGCAGGTCCAGTATCCAGTCAAGGTATGTGCGGATAGTGACGTATTCCGAAGATGAGGGCTGCATCCGGGAGATGCGCTTGAGGTCTTTGTCCACCTCGGTCTTGACCTCTTCGGGCAGGGCCTTGGCCTCGATCTCACCCCGAAGCTCCTCCATTTCATCCTCGACGTCGGTACCTGCTTCTCCCAGCTCCTTCTTGATGGCCTTGAGCTGCTGCCGGAGATAGTATTCCCTCTGGGCATTGTTGATCTCGCCCTTGGCCTTTTCCGTGATCTTTGAGGAGATCTCCAGGATGTTAAGCTCTTCCCTCAGGCTCTCATAAAGAAGCGCAAATTTTTTCTCGAAACCATCTTCTTCAAGGATCTTCTGCTTGTTGGCAATAGGGATGGGCAGGTTTGTGGCCGTAGTGGAGAGCAGCATGAGCGGGTCTTTGATCTTGGCGAGGTTGGTGAGCACAGAGTCCATATTCTGGTAGGACATGCGTGCGAGCTGGGTCAGGATCTCTCTGGTGGACAGGGCCATGGCATAGACCTGCGTGCCCGGCGTGTCGTCTTCTGTGAGGTGGGTGACGCGGACCTTCATGTAGGGGTTGTCCGCAATTTTTTCCTCAAGGAATACCTTCTGGATGCCCCTGATCATGATGGAGAGCTCGCCTGCCTTGACCGAGGTAACCTTGGTTATCTTTGCCACGCAACCGATCCGGTAGAGGTTTTCCCACACCGCCGGAATGGGCTCGTGGGGCTTGCGCATGCCCACGGCCACGATGGAGCTGTTCGTGCTGTGAAATTCCTTGATGAGTGCTGCCGAGGAAGGATTCGTTACAATGAGCGGGAGCACGGCGCCCGGAAGCAGGATTGCATCCTTGAGCGGGAGCACGGGCATGATCTCATGGATTTCCTCCACCTGCAAGTCATCGGACTCATCGATGTTGTTCCTGAAGATATTCTTGAGCCAGTCCATGTCCTTTATGTAGGCGCGCCCTGAAAGAAAGTCAATTGGATGCTTGCGAAGCCTGATCAGCGGATCTGTGAGTATGGGGAAATGATGCTGCCGGCTTTAATCTTTTTACCCTCAATCATGCTGCCCATGCCTATGGTTGTTCTCTCTGCGATGGTGCTGTCCTTTATCCAGGTGCCCGGCATGATCTTCACGCCTTCGCCGATCCTGCATTTCCCCATGATATGGCAATTAGGCCAGATCTCCACATCATGCGCCATCTTTACCGCCGGGCTGATCCATATGGTTGACGGGTCCTGGAGGGTCACCCCTGATTCCATGAGTGCGGTGTTGATGCGCTGCTGCATGCGTTCCTGGGCAAAGGTCAGCTGGCCCCTGGAGTTGATCCCATGTGCCTCGTCCGGGTCAGTTGCCGTGAAGGACACCGCCTTAGGGGCCATGGCCACTACGTCTGTCAGATAAAACTCGCCCTTGGTGTTGTCCGGGCAGATCTTTTTCACCGACGAGAGCAGGAATTCCTTGTTGATGACGTATACTCCGGTGTTGATTTCATCGATCTTGAGCTGTTTTTCCGTTGCATCGTTATGCTCCACAATGCGTTTGAGAGTTCCTCTCCTGTCGCGGACGATCCTGCCGTAGCCAGTCGGGTCTGCGATTCTCGCCGTGAGGACGCCCATGTCTGCACCGGCGCTGTGGTAGGCATCAACGAGACCTTTCAGGGATTCGTTGCGGATGAGCGGCATGTCGCCCGGCAGGATGAGGATATGAGTGGCATGCGCCTGTTGCAGGGCATCTTTTGCCATGAGGATGGCGTGGCCGGTTCCCAGCTGGGGTTCCTGGACGACGGTTTTGACATGGAAGGACTCAAGGTAGCGTATGACCATGTCCCTTCCATGGCCCACCACCGCGATCACACTCGTGGAGATGCCTTCTGCCAGGCTAAGGGAATAGTAGATCAGGGGATATCCGAGGACCTCGTGCAGGACCTTGGGATATTCGGATTTCAATCTCGTACCTTTCCCGGCTGCAAGGATTATGCTACAAGTGGTTTCCATTGAGGTGCTTTGCTACCACAAAGATGGGGTTTTCGCAACCGTAGCGGTCCTCATGAGGGGAAGTTTCAGCGGTTCGGGGGAAGGTGAAGATATTTTTTATTGGCCCGTAGAATCTGATGAGTTCCCATTGGAACTCATCAGATTCTACGGGTAAAGGTTGTCTCATCCTACCATATCCCTGCGAAGAGTGATTTTTTCCCCGCCAGAAGCCCTTGTAAAAGGCAGTCGCTTTTGTTAAGAGGGCGTGTGCAACCGATCCTCATGTGTGAAAGGAGAAGAATCATATGGTCTTGGAATGGATCTCAGGCCTGTTCTCGAATGATCTCGCCATCGACCTGGGCACTGCCAATACCCTGGTCTATGTAAGGGATAAGGGGATCGTGCTTTCGGAGCCCTCGGTGGTGGCGGTAAAGAGGGAGCACGGGGGAATCAACCGGATCGTCGCCGTGGGCACCGACGCTAAAAAGATGCTGGGCAGGACACCGGAAAACATCCAGGCCATCAGGCCCATGAAGGACGGTGTCATTGCCGACTTCGAGGCCACCGAGGCCATGCTGAAGTATTTCATCACCAGGGTGCACCAGAGGCGGCTCTTTGTGCGTCCCAGGGTGATCATCTGTGTCCCTTCCGGCATTACCCAGGTGGAGAAGAGGGCGGTCAAGGAATCGGCCGAGGCGGCAGGGGCCCGGGAGGTTTTTATCGTGGCAGAACCGATGGCCGCGGCCATCGGCGCAGGGCTGCCCGTAACCGAGCCTATCAGTTCCATGATCGTTGACATCGGCGGCGGCACTACCGAGGTGGCGGTGATCTCTCTGTCGGGCATTGTTTATACCAACAGTGTGCGGGTTGCAGGAGACAAGATAGACCAGGCAATCATGCAGTATATCAAGCGAGAGTACAACCTGTTGATCGGCGAGCGCACCGCTGAGATCATAAAGATCATGATCGGCTCGGCAGCGTCCGACGATGTGGAAAAGACCATCGAGGTCAAGGGTAGAGACCTGGTGGACGGAATCCCAAAGATATTCACCATCAGCTCTGAAGAGATACGAAAGGCGTGCCAGGGGCCGGTGAGGACCATCATCGATGCCGTCCGTGTCGCCCTGGAGCAGACCCCGCCCGAGCTGGCGGCAGACATCGTGGACAGGGGCATAGTGCTCACCGGTGGCGGCGCGCTGTTCAAGAACCTCGACAAGCTCATACGCGAGGAAACGGGCCTGCCCGTCATCATTGCCGAAGACCCGCTCTCCACGGTGGCTCGCGGCGCTGGCAAGCTCCTGGATGACATCGAACTCTTAAGGGATGTCACGATCTCGAGTTAATGGGACAGGGCAACACGAGCAAAATAATACTCACCTCCATTGCAGCAGTGGTGGTGATCGTGTTGCTTTCTCTGGGCCAGTACCGATCCATCTCGTCGGGCTTGAGTCCCATACGCGAGGCATTCTTTATCTTCGAGAAGGTTGTCACTGCGCCGTTTCACTTCGCACAAAACCTCTGGAGTGACTATATATTCCTGGTGGGTATCCGCGCTGAGAACAAAGAGATAAAGAAGGCCCTTGATCAGGCCCGGGTGCAGTGCATGACCGTTCAGGAACTCAAGAGCGAGAATGAGCGTCTACGGGCCATGCTTGATTTCAAAGGCGAGCATTCCGATTTCCAGTTGTTCCCGGCACGGCTCCTCTCCCAGGACATTACAAACGTGTTCAAGACCGTAGTGATCGACCGGGGCAGAACCAGGGGCTTTTTTATGGACATGCCGGTGGTGTCACCCCAGGGTCTCATGGGCAGGGTGATCTCGGTCTCCCCCCACACAAGCCAGGTGCTGCTTATCACCGACCCCATCAGCGCTGTGCCTGTCATTATCGAGGAGAGCCGCGTAAAGGGCATTGTAAAGGGTATGGGCGCCAATATGCTCAGCCTGGAATATGTGCGAAATACCGAGCTTGTGCAGGTAGGAAACATGGTGGTCACCTCCGGAATGGAAGGCATTTTCCCCAAGGGCTTAAAAGTCGGCCGTATTGCCGGGATCAGGCGCGAACCCAACAAGATCTTTATCAGGATCATGGTCAAACCTTCCGTGGAGATGTCCAAGATCGAAGGCCTGTTCGGAGTAGGATTCCATGCTGCGAACGCACATTAGTCTGGCCGGCATAATCTTTCTGGCCGTTTTTTTCGAGACCGTCTTTGTCCCGGGAATATGGAACTCTCTGCGCGTGGATCTCTTCATAGGCATGATAATCGGTGTCATGATCCATCTGGGCTTTTCCCAGGGGCTGACCTTTGTCCTGGTAACATCGCTGTTTCTCCAGGCCTTTTCAGGGGCCAGGCCGGGTTTGATTCCCATGATATATCTGGGCATCTTCTTGGTGGTCTGCCTGCTCAAAGGTATTATCTACATGGAGAATATCCTTACCCAGCTTATCCTTGCCGGTGTCCTGTCTATCCTGGTAGCCACTGGGCTGGCTATCTCTTTCGATCTGAGCCTGAGCCAGGCCGAGCTTGTCTCGATGGCGGTAGGCGGGGTGCTTACAGGCATGGTAAGTCCATTTATGGTTGCCCTTGTAGGTAGTTTGAAGAAGGCATATGAAGCCTAACATCACGAGCCCTCATCTGGAAGAGGATCTCAAGAAGAGCTCTTTGTACCTGTTGATCTTCGTGTTCACCCTGCTCGGCATCCTGATCATACGGCTGTTTGTCATGCAGATCATTAATGGAACGTATTATAAGGGTCTCTCGGAGAATAACCGTGTCCGCATCATTGCGGTATCAGCCCCGAGGGGAAAGATCATGGACAGGGCAGGGGCCGTACTTGCCGACAACAGGCCTGCATTTAATGTTATGGTGCTGCCCGAGGACATCGCCAATCCACAGGATATTTCCGTGCGTCTTGCCCCGTTCCTGAACAAGGCGCCCCTTGAGATCCAGCAGCTTATCCGGCAAGGCAAGAAGGGGAAACCCTATGACCCTTTAATAGTGGCCAGGGACATCACCTTCGAACAGGTAGCCAAGATAGAGACGCAGATAATAAGCCTGCCGGGTGTATCCATTGAGGCCATCCCGGAGCGGGAATATCTCTATGGGGCGCTTGGATGTCATGTGCTGGGGTTTATCGGAGAGGTCTCCAAGCGAAAGCTTGAGGAACAAGGAGAGGAAGGGGACTACTCATCCGGAGACCTCATCGGCAAGAGCGGGGTTGAGCTTGTCTATGAGAATACCCTTAAGGGAGTCAAGGGCAAGAAGGTGTTCGAGGTGGATGCAACGGGCCACAGGGTAAAGGTGCTCGGCGAGCACGAGCCGGTTCCGGGTAAGGATGTGAAGCTTGCCGTTGATCAGGGCCTTCAGGCCATAGCGGCACAGGCCCTGGGTGAGAAGGCAGGCGCGGTAGTGGCCATGGTGCCTTCTACCGGCGAGGTCCTTGTCATGGAGAGCACCCCCGGATATGATCCTGCCATCTTTGCCTCATCCATGACAGCCCTGCAGTGGAAGCAGATCATCAATAACCCCATGCACCCCCTGGAGAACAGATCCATGCGGGGGGCTTATCCTCCCGGGTCCATCATGAAGATCGTGGTTGCCCTGGCAGGCTTCCAGGCCGGTGTTCTCGACCCCACTGCCCGGGTGTACTGTCCCGGAAGTTTCAAGATCGGCAATGTAGTTTTCAGGTGCTGGCAGGCAAGAGGGCATGGCAGCCTTGACCTGGTGGGCGCCATCACCCAGTCCTGCGATGTATACTTCTATACGCTGGGAAGGGCAATGGGTATTGATAATATCGCAGCAACGGGATCTCTGCTGGGCCTGGGTAATAAGACCGGTATCGCGTTGCCTGATGAGCTGCCCGGGCTTATGCCTACGAAGAAATGGAAACGGAAAAGATTCGGCCAGCCCTGGCACCCGGGTGAAGACGTCATTGCCGCCATCGGCCAGGGTTTTACCATGGTCACTCCGCTTCAGGTCGCCAAGGTCATGAGTGCGATTCTCAACGGAGGAAAGGTTTATACGCCCAAGATCCTTGCATCAGGTGATCCTGTGCTGGAAAAGGACATTGCCATCCCAAGGTCTCAGCTCGAATACCTTAAGGCCGGAATGAAGGGGGCGGTTGAGAATGCGCGTGGAACAGCCCATGGGATATATGAACAGGGATTATCCATCGGAGGAAAGACCGGTACGGCACAGGTGGCCAGGGGATATGTGTCCAAAAGGCCCGATGAATCGGATATCCCGTATCATTTGCGTGACCATGCCTGGTTTTTCGGATTCTCTCCTGTTGAGAATCCCGAGATCATTGTCGTGGCGCTGCTGGAGCACGGCGGGCATGGAGGTTCCGTATGCGCACCCATTGTTAAAGCCGTTATCGAAGGGTATTACCTGAAGAAAGAGGCCTCGCGTGAGCAGATACGCAAAACTGACTGAGATTCTTGACTGGGGCATCCTTCTGACAGTAGTCTGCCTCATGGCCATTGGGCTGCTGTGCGTCTACAGCTCTACAACGGCCGTGGGCAGCGCTATCCTTGCCAGGCAGATGCTGTGGATCTGTATCGGAATGGTCTTTCTGGCAATCGCCTTTCTGGTGGATTACCGGACACTCATGTATTCGGCCTGGCCCTTTTACGCCTTGGTGGTGACAACGCTGTTGCTTGTATTCGTGATAGGCAGGGAGATTTCCGGCGCCAGGCGCTGGATTGTCATGGGGCCGCTGCGCATGCAGCCGTCCGAGATCGCCAAGATCTTTGTGATAATCTGGATGGCATACTGGGCTGAGAAGAATAAGCATATCCTGCTTCACGGCATCCGGGAACTTTTTTTTCCGGCAATTGTCATCTGCATACCGGTCGTGCTGATCCTCCTGGAGCCTGACCTGGGAACGGCAGCGATTGTCGCATTCATCGCCATAGCCATGTTCCTCATGCTGGGGATCAGGCGTTCCACAATACTCACCCTGGGCGGGCTCTTTTGTGCTGCATTGCCTTTTCTGTGGTTTTCTCTGAAAGACTACCAGAGGCAGCGGATATTCACATTCCTTGACCCCTCGCGCGACCCTTTGGGCAGCGGCTACCATGCCATCCAGTCGAAGATCGCCGTGGGGTCGGGAGGGCTTCTCGGCAAGGGGTTCCTCCATGGCACCCAGACCCAGCTGAAGTTCCTGCCCGAGCATCACACCGACTTCATCTTCTCCGTGGTCGCCGAGGAGTGGGGGTTTCTGGGTTCCGGGGTGCTCATAGTCCTTTACATGTTGCTCATCACAAAGATCATAAACGTGGGGTTCAAGGCCAAGGACCGTTTCGGGGCGCTGTTGTGCTTCGGCATCGCCACCTATTTCACCTTGCATGTGTTCATCAACATTTCCATGGCCATCGGCATCTTCCCCGTAGTTGGTGTGCCGCTCCCCTTCATCAGCTATGGCGGGTCTTTCATGATAATCAACATGATCTGCATCGGGATCGTGCTGAATGTTGCGTGGAGGCGATTTATATTTTAGGGTACTTCTCGCAACGGATATTCTTGAAAGAGAATGACGGATTCCACCCCCTGATGTCATTCCCGCGGAAGCGGGAATCCATTCTTTTCAAAGCCTTCTGGCCCGCCGCTTTAGCGGGGGGTGACACTCATACTAATATGCTCGATTACTTGAAATAATAGAGGTGCCCTTCAGTGACTGGTTACTGATCATTTGTCACTGAGACGATAGCATTCACCTTCTTGGACCACCAACTCTTTCTCCATAAGCCCTTCCAGGTGCTTGAGGATCATCTGCCCTTCCCCGAACCACAGGAGCTCGTCCGAGACCGAGGCATGGTCGGCATCGTAGAAGGGTGAGAGCCTTGTGAGATCTTCTATGCCCATGAGGGGCGATTCTGAAAGGAGGCCCAGGATCTGGCGGTCGCGCTCCTCGAAGAATGCTTGAAAGGCGTGGAGCCGCTTCTTGATGTACGGGTTCTTGAGCGGCCGTGCATGGGATGAGAGGTAGATCTCTGCGGGTATCTCCATGGTCTGGGCAATGGAATTCTTGAACAATGCTATGTCGCACTCCGGGTTGCCGTACCACGGCCCGAAGGGACTCAGGTCAATGTCGAATCCCATGAGGATCTTTTCATCCGGCGACCAGAAACAATAGTGGTCATTCAGATGCCCCGGGGTGTACAGGGCTATGAAGCTCATGGACCCGCTTGAGAATTCATATTCATGGCTGAAGGTCGACGTGACGGTGAAGTCCTGAAAGCCGGTTAGTGCAGGGTAGGTCTCCATCCAGGTGGTGAAGAGCTGTTCGTCCACAAACCGCATGGCCAGGAGCTCTGCTGTTGCAATGGTATCGCTGTCCTCCCCGGGCACCATGATCTCGGACCCGGAGGTCTTTTGCAGAAGCCAGCATCCCGAGGTATGGTCCAGGTGGGAGTGCGACACGAAAACCCGGTCTATCCTGACCTCGGAGCAGATCTTCTCGATGATGTCCAAGCCGCACCCCGTATCGAAAAGCACGTTCACTGTGTCCAGGACTAGGAAGGCGTTGCAGAAAGGCGACCGGCCCCGGTTGTTTCCATGGATCACATGGAGAGAGTCCGTAACGCTGGTGATACGTATGCCTTGTGCAGTGAGTTTGTCTAAAATCATAGGATAGTGCAGGACTCTATACCCGATCTGCACGGACGGTCAAGGGGGTCTAAGGTAATAGTAAGGTGAATAGTGAAAATGGCCTGTAAAGCCCCATGTCGCCCTGAAGCCGGACATCGTCTCTCATCATTACAACCTCTATATTTGGACCCCCAGTTCTTTTGTGAATATCCGGATTGACAGTCTCATGGTGTTTTTCCTTTCTTTCGCCGGGACCGGGTTGCTCCGGTAACCGGTTTATCTTGTCCGTGTTTTTGCGTCTGGAACCGCTTTTCCGACCGCTCCAGTTCTTCCTTCTGTTCTCCGATCCGATTTTCCATGGCGGACTGGGTTGTGCGCAACTCGGCCTCCAGTTTTTTGGAAACGGTGACATCCGTAAAGGTGATCACCACGCCGTCAATCCGGTTGTCCAGGGTGCGGTAGGGGATGATGCGCACCATGAACCAGCGGCCGTCGCTGGCAGCGACCGGCTTCTGGATGGAGATCAGGGTCCGCAGGACTTCCTGCGCATCATCGGCCAGTCCGGGATAGACCATATTCGAGGCGATGTCGGTGATGGGCCTGCCCATATCGCCGGGGATCAGCTTGATGATCTGGGACGTCTTGGTGGTGAAACGCCGCACATTGAGCGACGCATCCAGAAACAAAATGGCAATGTCCGTGCTGTCGAGGAGGTTTTTCATGTCGTTTGCGGTCCGGGAAAGCTCGTCCACCTTGGACTGCAACTCATTATTGACCGTCTGCAGCTCCTCGTTCATGGACTGCATCTCTTCCTTGGAGGTGGTCAGCTCCTCATTGGTGCTCTGCAATTCCTCATTGGTGGACTGCATTTCCTCGTTGCTGGATTTGAGTTCTTCCTGGGAGGTCTGCATCTCTTCACGGGTGATATGCAGCTCATTGCGTGCCCGTTCAAGTTCCCGCTCCAGAGTCGCCGACCGGGCGCTGTGGCCGGTATCCTTTTTGCCCGGACCCGCCTTTTCGGCGGGCTTGGCCGCTTCTTTAAAGACAATCATGACCATGCCCCGCAGGGTCTCCGGTTCAGCAATGGATTGGAGCGAGACGTCCACTTCCTGAACCCCTGCCTCGTTTTTCACCTGCAGGCCCTTGAGAATGACAGGGTCCTTCTGTCGGTACGCCTTGTAGAAGGCAACCAACAGCTCGGAGTGCAGTCCTTCGCGGGCCATGGCAAAGATGTTCAAGTTGGCCTTGCCGGCCGCCGGTTCCAGGTACTTGCCGGTTCGCCCGTTGATGTAGATGATGTCGCCCTTGTCGTTCGTCAGTACGGCCGCCGGTGCATAGTGCGTGAGGAGCAGTTGATCCGCCAGCGTCTGGAGGTTGAGGACAGGCTTGTGCTCAACGGGAAAGACGGGTGTCTCCTGCAAGGCGGGGAAAAAGGAGACGGGAAACTCAACAGGCCCGGCACTCAGTGGGTTGAATGATCTTCCTGTAGAGCCTTGTCTTGGCGTCCAGCGGGGCGAAAAGATCGGTAAAGGTGCCGATGGTCTCCGCGCTCCCCAGAAACAGTACACCGCCTTTATTCAGAGAGTAGTGAAACATGGGGAAGAGCTTTTTCTGGATTTCCGGCTCCAGATAGATGAGGAGGTTCCGGCAGATCAGGATGTCGAGCTTGGTAAAGGGTGGGTCCATGATGACGTTCTGCGTGGCGAAGATCACCATTTCCCGGATCTCCTTTTTCACCCGGTAGCCCCGCTCTTCCTGGCGGGTGAAGAAACGTTGCAGGCGCTCCTTGGAGACGTCGGCGGTAATGTTGACCGGATAGGCTCCCGAGCGGGCCTTGTCGATGGCTTCCTTGTCCAGGTCGGTGGCAAAAACATGCAGCGAAAAGCTGCCGGAGGGCTTTATCTTTTCCAGTGCCTCATTGAAGACAATGGCCAGGGAATAAGCCTCCTCCCCGGTGGAGCAACCGGGCGTCCAGGCACGGATTACCCCACCGGCCGGCCTGGCCTTGAGAAGCGCCGGGATGATTTCGTCCCGTAATTGCGCCCAAGCCGCTTCATCGCGGAAGAAACTGGTGACGCCGATCAGGAGCTCCTTAAAGAGCAGTTCAACTTCCTGGGGGTTCTCCTGAAGATATCTGACATAGTTCGCGATGCGGTCAATCTGGTGGATACTCATGCGCCGCTCGATCCGGCGGTAGACACTGCTTTTCTTGTACAGGGAAAAGTCATGGCCGGTCTTTGTTCGAAGCAAGATAAAGACCTTTGCCAGGGAACTCTGTGCCTTGTCCTCAAGGGAACGCTCAGGACGGATGATAAGGGGGGCGTGCTTGAGATAGGTCATGATACTGCCGGGCAGATCCTCCACCTTTGCGACGATGTCGGCCAGTCCCGCGTCAATGGCGCTCCGGGGCATGCCGTCGAACTTGGCCGAGGTGGGCGCCTGGACAAAGGCCACTCCGGCCTTTTCTTTCATGGCCCTCAAGCCCAGCGTGCCGTCGGAGCCCATGCCCGAAAGAATGACACCGATGCTTTTATCCTGCAGGTCATCCGCCAAGGAACGGAAAAAGGAATCAATGGGCAGGCGAAGCCCCCGGGGCACCATTGGATCGAGCAGGTGCAGGACCCTGTGCAGGATGGACAGATCGCGGTTGGGAGGGATTACATAGACACAATCCGGCTCCACTTTCATCCGGTCCCTGATCTGGACTACCGGCATGGGGGTGGAGCGTTGGAGCAACTCCACCATGATTCCCTTGTGGGTCGGGTCCAGGTGCTGGACCACTACAAAGGCCATGCCGCTCTTTTCCGGCACGTTTTTCAGGAAAAGATCCAGGGCCTCCAGCCCGCCGGCAGATGCTCCGATGCCCACGATGGGGAAGGCTTGATCGGCAGTTCGCAGCTCAATTTTTTCCGGGGCCGCTGTATCCTTCGGGACAGCTGTGCCGGACTTGATTTTTCTGCCTGTGGGCTTCACGTGTTTTTTCATCGTTTCATGCCATCCTTCGTTATATAACTTTATATAACCTTCTCTTGGTACAGTGATCTCGATAATATATTAATAGCGTTAATGAAATATATGCAAGAGACATCTTGGGAAGAGACATCTTGGGAAATATATCTGCCTGAGATTACATCCACCTCATCTGATTATCGTAATGATAACGCTAACCCTGCTTATCAGGAAAGCTCAGTACCCGCTCCAGTTCTTTTCTCAATTGCTGGTACCTGTAGGGCTTCTGGATGAAACCGGCCAGACCCTTGCCGGTAAAACGCTCAGCGACCTCCTTCTTGCTGTAACCGCTTGAGAGAATAATCTTTACATCAGGGCGTATCTGTTTCAGGGCCTTGAATGTTGCAATTCCATCCATCCGGGGCATGGTCAGGTCAAGGATTACGCAGTCAATCTCATCGGCATGCTTCTGGAAGGCTTCAACGGCTTCCTTTCCATCTAGAGCCGTCCGTACTGTGTAACCCGAACGGGTCACCATCTCCTTGCTGAAGTTTATCATTTCGTCCTGGTCATCCACAATGAGTATTGTCCCTCTGACGGATAAAGGCCCCGGGGGGGCCGGCAGCATTATCCCCGTCGATTCCGGTTTCACTGATTCGGGTAGTGCCGCTTCGGATACAGGAAAGATTGTACGAACCGTTGTTCCCTTGTTCACCCTGCTGTCAACAAAGATGGCCCCTTTATGGCCCCGGATGATACCATAAACCGCTGACATGCCCAATCCCCGACCGGCAAATTTTGTGGTGAAAAAGGGTTCGAAGATTCGATTCAGTGCTTCCTCTTCCATCCCGCAGCCCGTATCGGCGACGTCGAGATAAACGAACCTGCCCGGAGAGGGCTTTTCATCGATGCGGCTTTTCAGGAGATCGGTCTCTGTATAGAACTCAGTACCTGTTGAGATGGTTATAGTCCCGGGTGTTTCACCCAGTGCTTCGGCAGCGTTGGTAATGAGGTTTATAACGACCTGCTGCAGCTGGCTTGCATCTGCCAGAATAAGAGGCACGTCAAGTTTCACAGGAAGGTTCAGGTTTGTTGTCTGAGGAATGGCCGCAATGAGGAGGTCGATGTTCTCCTGTAAGAGGATGCCGAGATTCACAATTTCCGGGGTGAACCCACCCTGCCCGGTGTAGGCAAGCATCTGCCTGACCAGATGGGCCGCACGCTCGGATGCCTGGACCGCTTTTTCAATGCGCGCCCTTGTGGATGAGTCTGGAGAGGGTTTGTCAAGTGCCAGCTCCAGGTTCCCCAGGATAACGGCCAGAAGGTTATTGAAATCGTGGGCGATGCCTCCTGAAAGGGTGATCATGCTCTCCAGTTTCTGCAGATGGAGAAGACGGCGTTCCAATTCCAACCTTACCTGCTCCACCATCTTTTCCTCGGAGATATCGCTCATCACGACCTTGTACGCGATGGATTCGCTCTCTCCTGTCTGAACAGTGGTAGCCTCCACCCGCACCCAGAACATGGAGCCCTCCCGGCGAATCATCCTCAGTTCGAATGTCTGCGGCGTGCCCATTCCCATGAGCTGTTTGCGATTCATGTAATAGATGTCCTGGTCCTCTCTGAAGATAAAGCGGGTGATGGGCTTGTTAACCAGAGCGCTCCGATCTGCCCCGAGCAACTTTGAGGCAGTCAGGTTCGCCTCCAGGATCATCCCTTTCTCATTCAGGGTAAGATACCCCACCGGGGCGAGGTCAAAGAGGTCGAAATACTTGGCACGGGAGATCTCCAGCTCCACCTGCATCCGTCGCAGTTCTTCGTTCTGCATCTCCAGCTCGATCTGGTGCACCTGTAATTCGTGGAGCAGGCCCTGGGAATGTTCCGGAGAGATGCCATCCTGGCCGGCAGAGGGATTCTTCAGTCGTTTTTCTGCTCGCTGGCGCAGATCCTCAGCGTGCCTTTTGATTCTATCATCTCCGGCCATCACTCACCTCCCGGGTAGTGCAAAGGTAAGAGCAAATGGCCTGCCATTCATCGATGGAAGATCATGCGGTTGGAATCGCCATTTAATAAAATGGGGTTAGATGAACAGGGGTGAACAACGGGAAAGTATGAAATGATCCGATTAGCCTCAATATTTGGTGGTGCCTCAATATGCTGAGGGATACGTTGAAGGGAGGTGGACAGTCTAATTTGAGTATTTTCTCTTCGGTCGGACTATCCCGAGCTTATGCATCCTCGCCCGTAAGGTACTCGGGTGCATGCCCAGGATCGCCGCGGCCTTGTCCTTTCCCTCGATTCGCCACCTCGTTTCAGAAAGGATTTTAAGAATATGGTTTCGCTCCACCTCTTCTAAGGTCCTCAACGTGGATGAACGTGTGGTGGATGAAATATCCAGCTTGTCCGTCAGTTGCAGAACCGGCCCGGGGCACAAGATCACGGCCCGTTCAATGATGCTTTCCAGCTCCCGGACGTTCCCTGGCCATGGGTATTCCTGCAATGCCTTCATCGTTTCCTTCTGGATGGACGTGATCTGTTTGCCCAATTTCCTGGCATACCTCTCTACGAAGGCTTGGACCATGGGCGGGATATCTTCTTTGCGGTGCCTAAGTGGCGGGATCGAGATGGAAAAGACGTTGAGCCGGTAGTAAAGGTCCTGCCGGAACCGACCCTTGCGGATCTCTTCCTCAAGGTCTCGATTGGTCGTTGCAATGATCCGCACATCGACCTTGATGGTATGGGACGAGCCCAGGCGCTCAAACTCGTTATGCTGAATCACCCGGAGCAGCTTTGACTGCAACTCAAGGGGCAGCTCCCCGATCTCGTCCAGGCAAATGGTGGAGCCATTGGCCACCTCGAACCGGCCTACCCGCCGGGCATCGGCCCCGGTAAATGCCCCCTTCTCCCGGCCGAACAATTCGCTCTCTATTAAATTGGCCGGCAGGGCGGCACAGTTGACCGTTATCAATGGCCGTTCCTTGCGGGGACTCATGTTATGGATGGCGGCAGCGATCAGCTCTTTTCCCGTACCGGTTTCACCAAGGATGAGGATCGTTGTGTTGGCAGGGGCAACTTGTTCCGCCCGGTAGAGAACATACTTGAGCCCGTCGCTTTTCCCGATAATATTCTCAAATTGATGCTTCTTTTTATTCTCGTTGCGGAAGTAAATGTTCTCGGCCTCGAGCTGTTCTTTCAATGTGTTGATTTCAGAAAGGGCTGTCCTGAGTTCAATTGTCCGCTCCTCTACACGTTGTTCCAGTTCGTTGTGAGCTTCTTGTAAAGCCTCTCCTAAACGTTTCTGTATGGAGATATCGCTCATGACAACCTTGTACATGAACAAACCGCTGTCACTTGAGAGTTTGGCGCTCGTCTCCATGAGTATCCAGAGGGTGGAACCGTCTTGGCGCATCATCCTCAATTCGAACGTCTGCGGCATGCCCGTTTCGAGAAGTAGCTTGTTCTGCAGGCAGTAACCGGCCTGGTCCTCACTGATGATAAATCGTATAAGGGGCTGTTTGACCAGAGAACTTCGTTCTATCCCGAGTAACCGTGAGGCTGTCAGGTTCGCCTCCAGGATGAGCCCTTTCTCATCCAGGGTAAGATACCCCACCGGGGCGAGGTCAAAGAGGTCAAAATACTTGGTCCGGGAGATTTCCAGCTCCTCCTGCGACCGGTGCAGTTCTTTGTTCTGCATTTCCAGCTCGATCTGGTGCACCTCTAGTTCGTGGAGCAGGCGCTGGGTTTTTTCCAGTGAGATGTCGCCCTGGCCGGCAGGGCGATCCTTCAATTCTGCCTCTGCGCGACTGCGCAGGTTTGTTGAGCTAGTCTTTATTGCATCTTTTTTAGTCATTACTAATCTCTAAGATGGTAGTGTTTACAAATACCTATTATAGAATATCGCTGGATTACATGCAATGGCAGCTCTTGTGATCATAACTTTCAGATACCAGAATTAGTATATAAAAGAACTGAATAATCTTCGATACATATTTTCTATTTAGTAACCAGGACTGCATGAATGGATTGTAGGTTACGTCGTGAAGATTTTTTAGGACAATACCTGCGAAAGGCCGGCCTAGACGTATCTGGGCCGGCCCTCAATAAGGGGTAGGAAAGTCTGACTATAGTAGGACTGAGTCTGGTCAAGTCAAGGCCCTGTCTTTTGTCCCGACTCTTTGATATTGTCCCCACGCGAGTAAGTTGATGGCCTCATGGACGGGTAGTCCTTATAGCCCTTCCATAAGCCTTTGAAAATCCCCCGAATCTTCGAGTATCTCGGGTCCTATTGTGCGCAAATCGTCAACCTCTTTCTTTTTCAGGCTGAAGGCCGTTGGCATGTTCAGGAAGTATTCCCGCTTTTTGTGATCCTTGATCTGATCAAAACCGATATAAATCCCATAGGTATCCACAGGCTCCGGCGGTTTGGCCGGCATACTGGTCCCAGGGCAGTTTTTATCAAGAACATCCCTGCAGTCATCGTAGTTCTGAGAGTCTCTGCGCCATTCATCGAAGGTGTTAAAGAGCTCCTGCACGGTTTCGAACGAGTAGTTGCTCATGGGCACGGATGCGATAGTATCTACTATCGCGAACAGCCCAGGGCTGCGCGGTGTCTTGTCAATCTGTGTCTTGGGCTCTGTGCGCGCATCAACGACAATGACCACGATCTTTTTGATTTTTCCCTGGTTCATTTTATTCGGCAGGTTCCACGCCAGGTCGTTCGATCCCAGGGCCACAAATACGCTGCGAAGTCCGATGTTGTCTGCCACCCCGCCGTCGAGCAGGTGGATGTATGTGCGCTCATCCTTATTCAGATAGGAGCGTGCAATGCGCGCGCGGTTGAAGCGCGGCGGGTTGTCGAGCAGATCCTTTGACGCCTCCTCCATCCAGGACGGTTCCTGATAACCGCACGTACCGGCATAATTGTTTACTATCATGGGGGTGAACGCGATGGGGAAGTTCGATGACGCCGCAACGGCACGTGCCACGTGAACGCCGTTCAAGTCCGAGCACAGCAGGTCGAACTGATCCTGGGTGAAGGTGAACGGCGAGCCGAAAGTCATATCCGTGGCATTGATCATGATGAAGGGCCGGCGGGACCGGCTGGTCAGGTCGCCGAAGTCCTTCTGCCGGAAGATCTCCTGGTCATAGATCTCCTCGGCAAGGTCGATCCGGCCGAAGTAGGGAGAGGCAAGCCGGAACCAGTTTATGGGGTTGAACATGGAGACTATGAGGTCCGACTGGATGTTCCGGTACAAGAACACCTTCTGATATTTTTCCGGATCAAACAGCTCGTCACCGAACAGGCCGTAGTAGGCTGCAGTGAAGCTTCCCCCGGAGATGCTGGAGATGACATCCACCTCATCGAGAAGACGTCTCTCCTTGCCTTCCCACCGGATCTTCGTATCACGCAGTTTCTCCAGCACGCCGTAAGAAAGCGCTGCGGCCCTTGTCCCTCCCCCGGAGAAGGTCAGGATGACGAAGAGGCTGTCGGAAATTTCCCGTGTGGCGAGGTTCTCAAAGCGGTATCCGGCCTGCGGGTCGTATTGGGCAAGGGGAGGGTTGACCGGATACGTGGCGCAGCCTGTCAGGATAAGGATGATGACTGCGGCCAGGGCCGTTTGGAGACGGGTTTTCATCGATCACCTCCCAAGGGCCGGAAATCTTCGATGCGCATAGGTTTGATGGAAGTCGTATTCCGGATACTTTTCTCGATGGATGCGGGCTGATAATCCTGCGGGTCTCCCAGGTCGAACGTATGGTGTCCCCGTTCCACCCTGAGCGTATCGTTGGTCTTTCCCGCAATCTGCCCATCGATACGAACATCCCGGGCCGTGGGATAGGAAACCACTACATATTCCATTCTCATGATTCTCCTCCTCCATTACAAGGGTGCTGCCAATAAACCTCGATGTCAACTAATTACAGTCTACATTATAGGGCGAAGTCAATCAAGGTCTTAAAAAAAGGTCAACCCTCAGTAGCTCCTAGTTTTGTTAATGCCAGCATAAATCCTTCGACATCCGGGGCCGGTGCTTAATATGAACCCGTCCCCAGTTTCTCCAGTTTCCGCAAATCAGCGTATCGCCCCATTTATTGCCAATAAAATGACACATCGCAAATAAACCTGTTGATAATACGACGGTTATCCGGGTACCAAGCTATAACATAATGATTTTATGAATTAATAAACACTGCCAATTCTGGCACCATTCGTGCAATTCCGATGGCATGGGAAATAAGTTACTTGGGGGCCTGCTCACAAGTGATGCATGCAATGAAGGCCGAGATCAGGGATAGATCAATGACATAAGGGAGTTAAGGGCATGAAGAGAATACTGCTTGTGGAAGATGATGAGCATATCCAATTCCTCATCAGGGAAGAACTAATGGAAAACGGCTATGAGGTCGCCATAGCATCCGACGGGGTTGAGGCCATGAAGATGCTCCAGGCCGAAGGGGCGTTAAGCCCAGACCTTATCATTCTGGACATTCGCATGCCCAAGATGGACGGGTTCGAGACCATGGGACACATCCTGAAGTCCAAGATCGACTCTCCCATTATCATCCACTCGGCATACTCGGGCTACAAGAACCACCCGCTCACCATGGCCGCAGATGCCTATGTGGTCAAGTCGCATAATTTTACCCAGCTCAATGAGACCATAAGCGGTCTGCTGGGGATGAAAGATCCCATTGCCGTTGTGGCAGGAACTGCTGCATAGTAACCGGGTTCTTTTTTTAAGACCTTTTCCTTCTTGAACATCGCGTGCAAGAGGTGCATGCTTAAGGTCCAAGGAGGTGGGTCAGTATGAAGCGCCAATCTCTTCTGCGTTCCCTCATCTTCCTGGTCGTCTGCATCCTGGCAGCATCGGATTACACCCAGGCATACGCTTATTCGGTCCGCAAGGCAGCCTATGCAGGCAGGTTCTACCCGGCATCGAGCGAAGAGCTCACAAAGACCATTGCACAGTTCACCCGGGCTGCCCAGTCGTCCCCGGTCAGGTTTCCCAAAGACAAACAGCTCAGGGCCCTCATACTCCCCCACGCAGGGTATGTCTATTCGGGGCAGACAGCCGCTTATTCGGCACCGGTCCTTTCAGGCAGGCATTTTTCCAAGGTGATTGTCATGGGTCCGGACCACAGGGTCGGCTTCCCCGGCGCATCCGTGAGCACTGCCGACGCGTATGAGACCCCGCTCGGCACCATCAGGCTCTCCGAAGATGCCTCACGGCTCAGAAAGACCGGCTGGCCGTTCACCTGCAATGCCGCATCCGATGAGGCCGAGCATTCCGTGGAGGTGGTCCTGCCGTTTCTCCAGACCTATATCAAGGAATTCTCACTAATCCCCGTGGTCATGGGCCCGGGTGATATCAATGTATATGTAAAGGCCTTTCTGCCCCTCGTGGATGACAACACCCTGCTGGTGGCAAGCTCCGACCTTTCGCACTACCTGCCCCAGGATGCTGCAAAGGTGAGGGACACTTCTACCATCGACATGATACGGCAGCTCAAGGGCGAGGGACTCACATCTGAGAGCAACAGGGCATGCGGTGCCATACCCATACGGGTGATCCTGGAGTTTGCCCGCAAAAACAAGTGGGAACCTGTTCTGCTTCATTATGCAACGAGCGGCGATGCGGTCGGTGAGTATGGCAGGGTGGTGGGGTATGCAGCAATCGCCTTTTTTGGAGGACAAGCCATGGACAAGCACTTTACCAAGGAACAGGGCATGGCCCTGGTGGCACTTGCACGCAGGACCATACAGGAGAACCTGGGTGAGCAGGCCCCGGCAAACCCGAAGCTTGCCGAGGCCCTTGCTGATGAGGCGCTCAAGGTCAAGGCCGGGACCTTTGTGACGCTGACCATGAAAGGCCAGCTCAGGGGGTGCATCGGCAGCCTTGAGGCCAGGGAACCCCTGGTGGAAGGCGTCAAGCACAATGCCCTCAATGCTGCCTTCAGGGACCCGCGGTTTTCAGCCCTGACAAAAAAGGAGCTGGCGAACGTCCATGTGGAGGTGAGCATCCTCACCGAGGCGAAACCCCTGGCCTATACCGATTCCAAAGACCTGCTGAAAAAGCTCAGGCCGGGCGTCGACGGGCTTATCATCAGACAGGGTTTAGCCGGGGCCACCTTCCTGCCCCAGGTGTGGGAGCAGCTCCCGGACAAGGAGGAGTTCCTGGCCCATTTGTGCATGAAGGCGGGCTTGAGCCCTGATGAATGGAAGAAAGGCAAACTCGAGGTCCAGACCTACCAGGTTCAGTATTTTGAAGAGGGGAAATAATCGCCCAGTCCTGTTCAGCGTCTTAGCAGCCGGCATTTCCTCGGTTGTGGCGCAACTCATATTCATCCGGGAATTCCTGGCCGGTTTCGAAGGAAACGAGTTCGTCATCGCCCTGATCCTCCTCACCTGGCTGATGTCGACCGGCATGGGCTCGCTCATGGCGCTGTATCTCCAAAGGAGCGCCGGCGGGGCGTCTGTAAAGGCCCTGGGCCTGATGGCAATAGTACTCGCCGTGCTTCCCACCGTGCTGATCCTCATGGAGAGATTTATACGGAACACCCTTTGGGTTCAGGGTGCTTCCGTGGGGTTTTACCCGACCCTGGCCTTTGTCTTCGGAACCATCGCGCCTTATGCCCTCCTCATAGGAATCTTCTTTCCCTACAGTCTCTTCGTCCTCAGGTCGGTCTTACAGACATACCCGGCATCAATGGTTTATGCCATGGACTCTCTCGGGGCTGCAGCCGGTGGGGCGGCCTTCTCCCTTGCACTGGTCCATCTCCTCACGCCCTTTGGGACGCTTCTGGCAGTGAACATCATCCTCATTGCAGCCTCGTGCCTCCTCCTGGTCTTTGCCGGGATGAACAGGGAGCTCATTGCAGCCCTGGTGGTTGCGGCAGCAGCCGTTCATGGGGCGGGTATGGCTCTGGAGAAGGACTCGCTGGGGCCAATGTCAGGCAAGCTCATCTCATACCGGGAATCCTTTTTCGGGAGGATAACCATCACCAGGGATCAGGAACTCTATACGGTTTTTGTGGACGGGGTCCCGGCCCTTTCAGGTCAGAACGTGAATATTGCAGAGGAAGCCAGCCACTATGCCCTCAGCCAGCTCAAAAGCGTCAGAAAAGTGCTGCTTGTCTCTTCGGTACCCGGGATCGCTGGATGAGATTAGGAAGTACCGGCCTGAAGAAATCGACTATGCCCAGCTCGATCCCTATCTGAGCGAGGTCGAAATGAGGTTGGGACTTGTCAAACCCGTACAAGGACTCCGGGTTATCGCCGAAGACGGCCGGGCATACCTGAAGCGTACGGACAAGAAGTATGACGCCATCCTCGTGAACTACCCCGAGCCCAAGACCTTCCAGACAAACAGATATTTCACCGAAGAATTCATGCGGCTGGCCAAGGCCCACCTGAACCAGGGAGGCGTGCTGAGTTTCTCGGTGGAAGGCTACGAGAGTTATCTGTCCGCCACGGCGCGCTCTCAGGCGTCTTCGCTGTACAATACTGCTTCGGCAGTGTTTTCCCACGTGCTTATCCTTCCGGGACAGAGGATATATTTTATCACAAGCGATAGCCCATTAAGCAAGGATATCCCCGGACTCCTTGCAGGCAAGGGAATCAAGACAGATTACATCGGGTATTACTTCTCGGGCGACGTCAGCCAGGACAGGATGAGCAGCCTCATGAAACTCCTGGATCCCCATGCACCCAGGAATACTGATCTGAAGCCCTATATCATGAGGGTTGCCCATGAGGGATGGTTTGCAAAGTACTCATCGTATCCTCTTGTTTTCTTTATAGCCCTGGCCTGCTTCTTTACCATGTACCTTACCCGTTTGCGGCAAGAGGAATTCGTCTTGTTCACCACGGGATTCGTAAACATGGGCAGCGAGATTATCACCATCTTCAGCTTCCAGATCCTCTTGGGTTTCCTCTATATGAAGATCAGCCTTATCATAACGGTCTTCCTGGCCGGTCTCATCCCGGGAATACTCTTTGGCCGGCGCTATAAAGGGAGCATCAGGCAAAGTCTTATCATTTCCGATGGCCTTTTGGTGCTGCTCCTGATCATGTTCTTAGGCCTTCTCATTACATTCTCCCAGGGATTGAACGGGTTGTTCTTCTATTCCTTTGCCTTTCTCATTTCCGGTCTGTGCGGGTTCCAGTTTCCCCTGGTGGCAGGGGCTCACGGCGGACGGCAACACCGTTGCTGCCCGGGCATTTTCCGTGGACCTTGTGGGGGCGGCCCTGGGCATTATCCTGCTGAGCGCCCTGATCATCCCTGTCTTCGGAATTATTGTTGCCTGCACGGTCTTGATCGCAATCAAGCTTGCGAGTATTATTATCCAAATAAGCCATGGCAAAGATCACTCGGAGGAGCATTCCTTCGTTCTAGTATGGCGCTTTGCATCGCCGGCACCACGCTGAATTGCTGGCCGGGATTTGTCCGGTGTGCCTTTGCGAACCCTTTGGCCGACATCAAGGGCAGTATCTTTAAAGGCGATGCCCCAAGCGGCTCTGGAGATATTCGAAAGAGGGGATGTTCTACCAGAAAAGTTATGGAAACAAGGTGGCCTGCCTGGTCTGCCCCAACCACTGCGAGCTCTCGGTAGGCGACAGGAGCGTATGCCGCTCCAAGGTGAACCTCGGAGGGAAACTTTACAGCATTGCCTATGGGAACCCCTGTTCCGCCACAATTGATCCTATCGAGAAAAAGCCGCTGTTCCACTTCAAACCACGAACAAGGGCCTTCTCCATTGCCACAGCCGGTTGCAATCTGAGGTGCCTTAACTGCCAGAACTGGGAGATCTCCCAATCCAGGCCCGAGGATATGAGCACGTCTGAGCTTTTCCCCCTGAAGTGATAAAGGCTGCCCGCGCATCCGGATCGGCCAGTATTGCCTACACCTATTCCGAGCCCATCTCTTTTTATGAATACATGTTCGACACTGCGCCTGGAAGCACGAAAAAACGGCATTGCAAACCTCATGATCACCAACGGCTACATCAACACCGAGCCTCTGAACAAGCTCTGCACGGTTCTCGACGGGGCCAATGTCAACCTCAAGTCATTTTCCGACGATATCTACCGAAGGCTCAACGGCGGCAGGCTCGACCCGGTCCTGACAACCGTGAAGACGCTCCACGAGCGCGCCGTCCACATGGAGATCACGAACCTCCTGGTGCCCGGCTATACCGACAACGAGGACATGGTGAAACACATGTGCTCCTGGATCCTGAAGAACGTGGGGCCCGATCATCCGCTCCACTTCCTGCGGTTTTTCCCCAAATACAAGCTCGACCGGCTGGCGCCAACGCCCATCTCCACGCTGACCCGTTTCCGGGATGTCGCCATGAAGGAAGGCATCAGGTACGTATATGTGGGAAATGTCGCTGGGCACGAAGGGAACAACACCTACTGCCATTCCTGCGGCAAACTCCTCCTGGAGCGCAAGGGGTATTTCATCTCGACCTACAATCTTGATGGGAGCAGGTGCAGATTCTGCAAGGACCGTAGTACCGGGGGTGTGGGGGTGATGGTCGTTCATGAAACGACTGAATAGGCTGTTCTTTATCCCGGATTATGCGTTTAAGATGAGTAAAAAAACTTGATCCGTTAAAAACACTCAATCTTGCAGCCTTTGCGGGATGCTGATTTTCTCGGTCCTTCAAGGCTGCAAGATTGAGGTTTTTAACGGACCTATTTTAAAAACAATTCCATGGTCACTATGAGTGTTCATGCTTAAGGCCACCTGAAGTGCATAGAGTATGTATGGGTACATTCAATCGCAAAATCAGGATTTATGCATGCACATGTCCGGCGAGGTATCCGCGTATCACCCTTTGAAGCTTGTCGAGATAGATGTAGGTCACAGGGGTGATGTAGAGCGTCACGATCTGGGAAAAGACAAGCCCGCCCACCACGGCAAGCCCCAGCGGGCGTCTGGATTCTCCGCCTGCACCCAGGCCGATGGCTATGGGGAGCGTGGCCATGAGGGCGGACATGGTGGTCATCATGATGGGCCGAAACGGATGAGTGCGCCCTGAAAGATCGCCTCCTCCGGGCTCTTCCCCTCCTTCCTCTCTGCATCCAGGGCAAAATCGATCATCATGATGGCATTTTTCTTCACGATCCCGATGAGCATGATGATCCCCACCAGGGCATACAGATTGAGATCAATCCGGAAGATGAGCAGGGTCACGAGCGCGCCGATGCCTGCCGAGGGCAGTCCTGAAAGGATGGTCAGCGGATGGATGAAGCTCTCGTAGAGGATGCCGAGAACCACATAGATAACCAGTATGGCCACCAGGATCAGCACGCCCAGGCCCACCATGGATGATTCAAAGGCCTGTGCCGTACCCTGGAGGCTGCCGGTAACGGTGTCGGGCAGGATAGTGTTCGCGGCCTTTTCCACCTCATTCAGTGCGTCACCCAGTGCCTTGCCCGGGGCCAGGTTGAAGGACAGGGTTACGGCGGGGAGCTGTCCCAGGTGGTTGACGGACATGGGTCCCACGGTGCGATCCAGGTTCACTACCGTACTGAGAGGGACCAGGGTGCCGGTAGCGGACCGGATATAGAGCAGCGAGAGTGCCGATGGGTCTGCCTGATACTGCTGCTGCGAGCTCCATGATGACCTGGTAGTCGTTATTGGGGGCATAGATGGTGGATACCTGGCGGGAGGAGTACGCGCTCGCCGAGGGCCTGTTCTATCTGGAGCACGCTGAAGCCCAGGGCTGAGGCCTTGTCCCGGTTGATGCTGACGGTTATTTGCGGGTTCTTGAGCTGGAGATCGCTCGTCACATCCTGGAAGCCCGGCAGGTCCTTCAGCCTGGCCTCCAGCAGGGGCGCATACCGATACAGTTCGCTGATATCCGGGCCCTGGAGGGCGTACTGGTACTGGCTCTTGGTTTGATACCCGCCGATGCGTATGGGCGGCGGGTTCTGCAGATAGGTCTGGATGCCGGGTATGGTGGCGAGCTTGGGCCTGAGGCCCTGGATGATCTCGTCAGCGCTCTTGCTGCGCTCGCTGCGCGGTTTCAGCCGGAGCATCAAGCCGCCCGTGTTGGACGAACTGCTGCCGCCGCCCCCGCCCACGCGTGACATGACGATATCCACATTTTCGGTCCTGCTGCACAATGCGGGAAACCTTGTTCTGGTAGACCTTCATGGCCTCGAACGATGTGCCCTGGGCCGCTTCTGTTGATCCGGTGATCTGGCCTGTATCGGCGCTCGGGAGGAACCCCTTGGGCATGACCACATAGAGGTAGACGACCCCTGCCAGGAAAAGAAAGGATACCATAAGGGTTGAGCGCCGGTGATGCAGTACCCATTGAAGGCTTTTTTCATACATGCTGAGCATACCGCTGAAAAAACGCTCGGATACCTGGTAGGCCTTGCCATGCTGCTCTAAGCCTGCAGGGTCGAAGCATGATGCTGCAGAGCATCGGCGTAAGGCTCAGGGACACGAACCCGGAGATCAGGACGGCAACTACAATGGTTACGGCAAATTCATTGAGCAATCTGCCTATGATGCCGCCCATGAAGAGCACCGGGATAAAAACGGCCACCAGGGAGAGCGTCATGGATATGATGGTGAAGCTGATCTCCTTTGACCCGTTTAAGGCTGCATCACGCGGGCTCTCGCCATGCTCCATGTGCCGTACGATATTTTCCAGCATGACAATGGCATCGTCCACGACAAAACCTACGCACAACGTGAGCGCCATGAGGGAAAGGTTATCAAGGTTGTATCCTGCCAGGTACATGACCGAGAAGGTCCCCACGATGCGACATGGGCAGCGCCAGGCTGGGGATAATGGTTGCAGAGAGGTTCCGCAGGAAGAGAAAGATGACCAGGACCACCAGAACCAGCGCGACGAGCAGCGTGATCTGGACATCGTGGATGGATTCCTTGATGGATGGCGGACCGGTCGTACATGATGTTCAGGCTCATGGATGCAGGGATCAGGGCCTTATAGCTCGGGAGGATATCTTTGATGGACTGTACTACCGCTACCGTGTTGGTGCCCGGCTGGCGCTGGATGGCAAGGACTATTGCCCGTTCGTTGTTGAGCCATGAGGCAGCCTTGTCATTTTCGACACTGTCGATTATCCGGCCCAGGTCGCCAAGCCGTACCGGCGATCCATTCCGGTAGGCGACGATCAGCGGCCGGTAGGCATCGGCGTTTTTGAGCTGTCCTTCACGTCTGGACCGTGAATGCCTTGTATTTGCCCCACAGCGTGCCTGTGGGAAGGTTGGCATTGCCGGATTCAATGGCGTCGGACACTTCATTGATCCCGACTGACCTGGTGGCAAGGGCCTTGGGGTCGAGCTGGACCCGGACGGCATATTTCTGTGACCCATATACCCCCACTTCCGCCACGCCGTTGATCATGGAGATCCGTTTCGCAAGGAGATTTTCCGCATATTCGTCTACCGTGGTCAACGGCAGGGTCGAAGATGTCAGCGCAATAAAGAGGATAGGTGACTCTGCCGGGTTCACCTTCCTGAAGCTCGGGGGCGACGGCATGTCCTCGGGCAGGTGACGCGTGGCCGACGAAATGGCTGTCTGGACGTCCTGGGCCGCTGCGTCTATGTTCCGGTTGAGATTGAACTGCAGGGTGATCTGGGTGCTCCCCTGTGAGCTCGATGAGGTCATGGAATCGATGCCGGCGATATTGGAAAACTCCTTTTCCAGCGGTGTTGCAACGGAGGAGGCCATGGTCTCCGGGCTTGCTCCCGGAAGGCTTGCAGATACACGGATGGTGGGGAAATCCACATTGGGGAGCTCGCTGACGGGCAGCGCCCTGTAGGCAACAATGCCGAAGATGAGAAACGACATCATGACAAGGGTGGTCATGATGGGGCGCTCTATGAAGATACGTGAGATGTTCATTCTCTTTCCCGGCTGCCTTGCTATTTCGAGGTTTTCATGATTACCTTGGCACCCGGGTTCAGCCGCATCTGACCGTCCGTAACGATGCGCTCCCCTGGTTTAAGACCTTTTACGATCACGGTCTCGCCTTTGACTTCGCCTCCGATGGTAACCGGCCTCATTTCGGCCGCCAAATCAGGCCCGATGACATAGACATATTGCCCTGTCTGCCCCTGCTCCACTGCCTGGGAGGGCACGAGTACCGCATCGCTCTGGACAGTGAGCGTCAATACGACATCGACAAACTGGCCCGGTACGAGGCGCTTCTCCTTGTTGGCAAAGGTCCCTTTGATGGTAATGGTCCCGGTGGTCCTGTCGATGGCATTGTCCACAAAGGTGAGTTCGCCGTTCTCGGGGCGTTCTTCTCCGGGGATGAAGGCTTCCACCGTGAGCGTTTTTTCCATGGAGTATTTCTTGACCCTTGGCAGGTCCTTTTCCACAACGGCAAAGGTGACGTATATCGGTTGGATCTGGTTGATGGTGAGGATTTCGGTGTCATCGGCCTTGACGATGTTCCCCTGATTCACCTTGAGCATGCCGGTCCGGCCGTCTATGGGGGAATAGATGGAACAGTACTGCATCAAGACGCGGTTGCTCTCTACAATGGCCTCGTCGGCCTTCAGCGTTGCCTTAAGGGCGTCGGCGTTTGCCTGGATCTGGTCGAATTGCTCTTTGGCCACATAGTCCTTCTTGATCAGGTCGGCATACCGGCGCACCTGTTCCTCGGCGTATCTCGCCTGGGCCTTGTCCCTTACAAGATTTGCCTGGGCCTGGGCGAGTGCGGCCTCATTCGTGCGGCAGTCCAGGGTGAGGAGAAGGTCCCCTTTTTTCACGTCCTGGCCTTCCTTGAAAAGGACCTTCGCGATCTGGGCCGTGATCTGGGTTCGCACCGAGATGGTCTGAAAGGCCTCCACCGAGCCAAAAGCATTCATCTGAATAGGTATGGTCTTCTGGACAGCAACGGCCACCACGACCGGCACGGATTTGTTTACGGGAGGTTTCTTCTTTGGCGAACAGGCATTCATAAAAACTGCTGTGATGCACAGCAAAAGCACACAGCAGACCATAATCCTTCTCATTATCTTATTCATCATAGTTAAATAATCTCACAAATGTTTTTTTAAAGAGCATGAATACATATTTTATTTTCCTAGTTAAACATGTTTCTTTACAGACGTATGAGGAAAATAATTTGTTTACCGTGTGTTCATGTCACTTTTTTTCACTGATCAAAGGGATCGAACAGGAAGTTATCTTCTCCTTGAGTTTTTCTGCGTCAAAGGGCTTGTGCATGAAATGATCCACACCTGCCTTACGGGCCAGATCTTCCTGAGAACGCTCGGATTCGGTGGTTATCATGATGATGGGAATGCCTGAAAAGACCGGGACGCTACGGACCTCTCTTGTAAATTCCACCCCATCCATAACCGGCATGTTCATATCGGTAATAATCAGGTTGAAACGTTTGCCCGTTGCAATGATATCAAGGGCCTCCCGTCCGTTCAGTGCCGTGGTTATCTTCATGCCCAGGGATGCTGCCACGCTTTTATAGAAGTTAAGCATGGCCTTTGAATCATCCACGGCAAGGATAGTGATGCCTTCTCCTTCCACGCAGAGCCCCTGGAGGATATGCAGGTCGGCTTGCGCCCGGCCGGAATCCATTCCTGCTAATAGTTTTTTGTATTGTGCAAGATGCTCTCCATCTCCTGAGCCCTTGATCTCCTCGATCAGCATGGATGCAATGGCTTCATCGGCACCATAGAGCCCCTCAAAGATATTCAGGGTGCCGGAGGCGATAATTGCCTGTATAAGCATCTTGCCGTGGTCAGTGCCTTTCTTGATAAGCTCTATAATTTTATTCAGGATCCATTGGTTCATATGTAAACCGAGCGATGATATTACGGCCAGGAGGACCATCCGATCCGTTTCCATAAGTCCGTCAGCCAGGCAGACCAGGCCCGACATGCCGGGCGTACTGCCCAGGGCCTCATAGATTGCAAAACGGATATTGGGATGCGCGGCGCGGTTTGTGTCTAATGCCTTGATGAGGGCATCAGCTGCCTCTTTTGTCCCAATAAGGCCAAGGATGTTGGCTGCAAATATCTTGGAATCGACGCTGTCTGTCTGGAAAACCTTGTTGAGTGCTTCTATGGCCTCCAACCCCTTGTTGGAGAGCTCACTGTGAATCACCCTGCGTACACCGGGATTTGTGTGGTGGAGCATGGATATTAAATAGTCAATGGCATCCTTGCCCTGAAACGTGCTCAAGGTCTTGATGGCGCTGGCAGTCGGCAGATTGCACAGGCCATGAGAGGAATCCGCCTCTGCTTCGGTTATCATGCGGCGCATACGTTCGAATGTCGGGGCGTCGTTCAATGCGCCAAGAATTTCAATGCACACAGATGATATCAGGGGGTCCTCATGGTCCACGTAATTTCTGAAGAGTTCAACAGACTTTTCCGGCTCTATCCGGGACAGTGCAGTGATAACCTCGAAGAGGGTTCTATAGTCTTTTCCGTCAGAGGCCTGCCTTGCAATAGTTTCCAATACGGCTGCTGTGGAAGCGAATCTGTTCCGGCCTGCAACATCGATGCATATCTTCCGGACATCGCGGTTATCCGAGGTCAGGTAGCGGGCCGTGTACGCTTCACTGCTTGAAAACAGTTTCTTTAAGGTATCGCTCATTACCAGCACGATTGCTTCGTGCTTGGGTATCTTATCAAGGAGTGATATGATATCGGGGATGGAATCGTAGTCCTTTTTGGGGTCAAGTGATCCAAGAATAGACACCTGCTCCACAAAGTCCTTTGAATCGAAATCATGCAATCGGTTCATGTTTCCTCCGATTTTTCCTTATTTTAACGCGAAATCCGGGATTAACCCTCATTCCTAACTCCTGATCCAAGTTTCTCACGGCATGGGAAAAACGGGTTTGAAATCCTTCCTGGCCAGATAACTCGGCCACACGGTTACCCGCTCCATGGAACCATTGATGTCACGGAACTGCACTACAACAAAACGGGCGTTCTTGTTCTGGCCGGTCTTGTCGAACTCCACACAGTTATAGCTTGCGACATCGATCCCCTGATTCCCTTTACCCCTGCACAGGTTTGTGTCTGCCAGGGCATCCCTGATCTCTTTCGGGTCAGTGGATTGTGCGCGTTCCAGGGCATCGGCGATTACATAGACCGAGACAAAGGCATCCACGGTCTCGGCTGTAAGATCAAAGGTGTATCTCTTTTTAAACTCTGCATTCAGCGTAGCGATGCCCGGCCTGTTCATGTCCGGCTCCCATGACGATATATCGAAGATATTCCCGCAGTTCTTTCCGGTGCCCTTGATGAACGCTTGAGACGCATGGCCGCCGCCGGAAGCCATGATGGCCTTTGCGCCCACCTTCATCTGCGCCATGGCGTTTGTAAGAAGGATTGCATCCGGGGTAAAGGATGCCATCAGGATTACATCAGGCTTGGCATTCTTGATCTTCATGGCCGTCAAGGTAAGATCGCTTGAGGTGCTTGCATAGGGTTCAGCAAGGACAACCTTGTACCCGTATTTCTCTGCAGGTTTCACCCACAGGTCTTTCATGGCCTTTCCCCAGCCTCCGTCCTCGTAGACAAAGGCAAGGGTCTTAACCTCAATGTCTGTGGCATGGCTCATTTCATCAAGAAATTTAAACTGGTCGCGGACCCTCCAGCTGTCTTTTGCTGCAATGCGGAAGGTGAATTTAAGGCCGCGTTCCGTTATCGTGTCTCTTACGGAAACCGGGACCACATACGGTATGCCGGCCTTTTCGGCTTTTAAGGTAGTGGGGTAGGTAACCGCAGAGTTCCAGGCCCCTGATATGATGTTTACCTTGTCGGTATTGATGAGTACTTCTGCCGCAGTAACCCCAAAAGAGGCTTCACCCCTGCTGTCTGCCCACACATTGACAAGCCTGGCCTTGCCCAATGATTTAATGCCGCCTGCTGCATTAATGTATTCCGTGGCAAGCTCGCAGGCCTTCTGGTTCTGTATGCCTGCCTGGGCAGTGGGGCCGGTCAGCGGAAGTATGTACCCGATCTTGACCTCTGAAATCTTCTTGGCCTGGGCCGGAGACCATAATAAGAAAAACAGCGGGAGAATGAGCAGAACAGCCATGATAGGAAAGATATGGATTTGAAAGAACACCTTCTTGATCATTCAATTACCTCTGTATGCACTATGTGTTGCAGGAAAGGGTTCAACAACTTAAACCATACATTTGTTATCAGAAATGCGCAATCGAAGCATGAAAAGTCTCTATTTTTTTTATCTTACATCATTCCTGGGGAATGAAAGAGGTAGCGATCCCAGGTCCCAAAGGGCCCAGAGGAAAGGAGCAGGTACGGCATGATGATGGTGAATCCCAATGAGAATGCAACTTCAAGCGCAGTCTTGTTGGATCCCGGAACCATCATGGAGAGCCCGGGGCTTGCCTTTCGTGCCAGGGCGATAAAGGCCTTGAGGATATCTTTATATGGCGCATCCGGCAGGACCGCCACCGGCCCGATGCGGCCATCGGCCCAGATGTAGGCATAGGCTACTGCCCGGCCTTTATAGCGCAGCAGATAACCTGAAGCCTGCCGGTTCTCCTGGAAAAACCGGTGGTGTAATGGTCTGGATATGCCCAGTACCTCCTCATCAATGAGGCTTAGCTCATTGCACTGACTGGAAGACGTGCCCAGCCCCTCGCTGGATGTACCCGGAGTGGATTCAGGTATGTGCCCGGCCTTATCCGGATCGAGACGTAAGAGATAAATGTCCTCCAGAGGGTACATGCCATTTTTCATATACAGGGCAATGGATGCAGGGTTGAAGGCCATGGTGATAACACTGCGAAGGCCGGCATTGAGGCTGGCGCAGTATTCAAGAGCCCTGCCCATCAGGGCCTTTCCGATGCCCTGACCCTGGTAATGGGGCAGGATGAAAAGGTGTGAGAGAAACCACAGGTGCCCGCGCACCCAGCTGATGGTGGCCCCAACGACCTTGCCTTCATCCTCGGCCACGAAGAAACCGCCCGGCTCTTCTTGAAGGGCAAAGGCATAGTAGGGATTCAACGGATAAACCTGCCTCTTGTATCCAAATCCATGCGCGTCATAGACATGAAGGACGGATTGCCAATAGACATGGGAAACTCTCTGGATGTCATCAATCCGTGCAGGTCTATAGAGTATGGCCATGAACCGGTCCTCGTTCGAGGAATTATGAAACGCAAAATAAGGGGTTAATCATTCCAGCCGTTCATGTGCCTTGCGGCCATACACCTTCTCATATGCCATGCAGAATGGACAGAAGCCCCCTTCAATGTTTTTCACAAAGGAGTAGGCCAGCCCCTTCTGTTTCCTCCGGGCTGTCCTGCACACCGGGCATGTTGTACACACAGAGGCCAAGGCCCTCATGAACATACCTGCCTGTTTATTCTTCATGACCACCCCCCCATGTAATGGAATTGTTGTTTGCTATTATATTCATCCTGGTGGATGCGGCAAGCTCATTCAGGTTTATTCCTATGAATGCCCCTCTTTCAGGGCCAAAAGATTCCGATCCAGGAGCCATGCATAGGCGGCAAGGGCGGCCTTGGCCCCGGCTCCGGCAGCAATGACAATCTGCTTTTCCGTCTCATCCGTGACGTCACCGGCTGCATAAAAACCCGGTATGGAGGTGGACTGATCGCGATTGACCACGATCTCGCCTTTGTCATTGAGCTTCACCAGGTCCTTGACCGGCGACGAGTTGGGCAGAAGCCCGATCTCAAGGAAGACGCCGTCCACGTTCAGGTCAAGCCGATCCGTCCCTTCCACCGCCTCCAGGCGGACACCCGTAAGCCTCTCCTTGCCGAGAAACTCCACGACCCGCATGCCGCCATGCAGGGTGACATGCCGGGCCTTGTTCACCGTTTCAAAGAGCACTGCGTCCGCCTGGAAATTTTTCAAGACATTGACGACATGGATCTCCTTGGCATAACCGAGCAGGTCCCTGGCTGCCGTGAAAGCGGAGTTTCCCCCGCCGATGACAGCCACGCTCCTGTCGCGGAACAGAGGTGCATCGCAGGTTGCGCAGAACGCAATGCCGCGGCCCAGAAAACGTGCCTCGCCGGGCACCCCCAGGGTGCGGTATTCCTTGCCGGCGCAGTAGATGACCACCCTTGACCGGTAAGTTTGGCCTGAAGCCGTATTCACCTGGAACAATGAATCATTCCAGGTAATGGAGGTCACCTTTTCGCCCATCTGCTCGGCAACGGCATAGCGTTCCGCGTGGGCACGGAATATGGCCGTGAGGTCCATGCCGCTCATGCTCGGGATGCCGAGCCAGTTCTCGATGCCGGCGGTGTTGGTGATCTGCCCCCCGAAGGCCTCGCCTACCAGAGCAACTTCCAGGTTCTTTCTGATGGCATAGATGGCCGCCGACAGGGCCGCCGGACCTGCGCCCACGATGATGACATCATAGGTGCGTTCGGTCGATGCAGCCACAGCCAGACGCTCGCCTGCGGCCTCACGCATCTGGGCGTCGATCTGCTCGTATTCCTTGGGCTTGACCACCTTCAGGATCTGAAGTATCGCCTGGAGGGGTGGCAGCGCCCCCTCGAAGGATGCGCCCTCGTTGATGACCGTCCTGGGCACCCCGCTCACCTCATAGCGCTGCACAAGCTGGGGGAACTGGGAGGATTCGACCATGTCGGCGCGGATGTTTTCGTTTGCAACGGCCATCTGGTGGGCCACGTGCACCATTTTGGGGCAGTAGGGGCAGGTGAGCGTCACCATGACCTCCAGGTGCACCGGGACATCGATGACATGAAGGAGGTGCTCCATCTCATGAGGCAGTCCTGACTGACCGGCTGATACCATAAGCACGGCCTCGACGAGCGAACCGAACTCATAGCCCATGGTCATGCCGAAGAAGCGTATGCCATAGTCCTTCTCACCCATAAGGACCGTTGCCGGGACCTTGTCGACCCCATAGGTGCGGGCAAGCTCGGCATCAGCCATAAGGTCTTTGATTTCCAGCGTGATCTTGTCCGAGAGTGCGGCAAATTCCGTCAGCAGGTTCTCCTGCTCACGGCACGCCACGCAGGGGTGCTCCTGGGTGAAGAAAACAAGCTTCACAGGCGCATTGAGGTGTTTCAAGACAGGCAGGAGTTCTTTCTTTGTCTTGGCGTCGATGAGATCGGGCATAACATCCTCCTAAGAGCTGGGCGCATGGAGAAACGGCATCATCTTCAGTATTCTAATACGTGGCGTGTATGATTTCAACCGGTCGAGGGAAATGTATGCAGTTTCATTCAAACGGGACGTCGTTTCATCTATAACATTCGTTTTATGGACGTGCCCATTGATGTTCAGCACCTTGATCCTTTGAAGATCATCGATATTGTATTATACAAGATAGAAGCAATGATGGCCTGATGAATAATGGAGTCTTATAAAAAATGGATCAAATAAACCAAATGAAAATTTCAGAATGGCTGGATAAGAAGGCGGCAGAAGGCATTGATGTATCTCAAATTGTATTGCCGGATGAACTATCTTATGACGAGGCCCCCGGCGAAACCATTTATTTCAGGGAGAAGCGGCCTTGCGGTATCCTCTGCATAGGCAATCATCCATTTTCTACTGTGGAGCGATTTGGACATTGGTATTATTGCAAAGGTCAGGACAAGCAAGCCGGTATACACTCATCTGAAATGAAATGGTGGCTGTTTACAAGGGATAAAGATCTCGCTGTCAGAACAGCTAAATCACACATAGAATAATATGATCTGACCAAATGTGATGATCTCTTCTGCAGAGTATCGGTTTTCGGGCATTTCAAAACCGATGAGTTTCGCATGTTATCTATGGTTTTCCATGCCCCGCTTTTTCGATGATTATCAGAATAAATCTAGGCTCTGGAATAACCATTGGTCTGAACGAACCCTATCATTGCTATCAGGCAAACAAGTCTGCATGTGTCCCTGTCCGCTCAAAGAAAATCCGGTCTCCTTCTATTTTGTAAATGAGTAACCAATCAGGCTCGATGTGACATTCCCACCTGTATTGGTAGTTCCCTCTGAGCTTATGATTCCTATAACGGGGATTCAGATTTTCTTGATTGATCAGGGCTCTTAGCACTTCTTTGATCTTGCCGAGATCGTTCCCTCTTTTCTTTGCCCTGGTAAGGTCCTTCTCAAATTTTTTCGTGTAAACAGGTGTGAGCATTTAAAGGCCTAGTTTTTTGAACATATCATCTGCATCTCTGCATTCAACAAGATTTTTGCCTTCATCAGTTTCTTGAAAGACCTTCTGAGTCTCCTCATTGGGAATCATCACATCAAAGGGGAGTCCCCTCCTTAAAGATATCTGGTGGAAGAACAAGCTGATAGCCTGGGTGGTGTTGAGGCCTAAATGGTTCAATATATCCTCTACGTCCTTCTTGAGCCTACTATCTATCCTTGCTCGCACTGATGAATCCTTCATAAAATACCTCTAAACATATTTGTAGTCCTGATGTGCTACATTGTCAAGGGCCTTAATCCCTCAGAAATGAGAAACCTGCATATAATGATTTACCTGCTCTTCATCACATCAATAGCGTGTTGACCGTTATGTAGCGCTTTCAGTGGGCCATCCTACGGCCTTCAAAAAGGCAGGTATCGAGCAGAAGCTGCGTTCCTGGTATGCATATGCATTTGTGCCTCCTGTCATTCCTGAAATCGTTATGAGGTCCTTCAACTGGCTGCTCATGCGTATACTTACGAAGAACCATCCAGAGATGGATCGATGGATCGAGGAAGAGTCGCGACCCGGAAGACTCACAGCCGGCATGAATTGGTACCGTGCAAACTTTCTTCGCATGTTATTCGGCAGCACCAAGCACGCCAAGGTACCTGCGTTGGGCATATGGAGCAGCGGTGATATTTTTCTGTCTGAGCGGCAGATGAAACTCAGCAAACTCTACGTTGATGGTCCCTGGCGATATGAGCGCATCGAGAACTCCGGTCACTGGATCCAGTTGGATGCACCGGAGCCCTTGAACAAGCTGCTGATCGAGTATCTCTATCAGTCCATGGGGCGATAGCACCTATGAAGGCAACATACGAATAGGTGCCATTCATATTTTTTATATGTAAGATCAAGTCCTAGCTAACACAGTTTAAATTATAAATTTTAGTATTTCACGGACACACCCAAGTTCCCCTATTGCTGCTTATTTATGGGCGTCCGTGTTGGTCCACAAATGGTAAGCCGCCTACTTATCCACCATATAGTGATAAACCTTCCCGTATTTCTGATCAATCGCCAGATCTACGCTCTTATGAGTATTGTTGTATACGGCACTCCAAGAGGTATTACATACCATACCGGTTTTCGGATGTGTTACGTTATGCATCCGGGCTTTCTCCAACAAGCTCATGCCGTCCCGGGTTGTCATTACTCCGTTCTTTTCTTTCAAGCTGTTCATTAGTATCTGGTACCGGTCCTGTCCGTTTCCGAAATTAAACTTCTTTCCTGGAGTCAGATAAAAGTTGGTGGCGGCCTGGTATTTTCCGTCCGGTTTCAAGACATGCATTTCATTATCTACGTACTCAACAATGACGCTGTTGCCAGCCGCATCGGCTATCTGATAGTGGTAGCAGCTATTGGCCGAACTATGCATATCATATTTTTTCAGCATGGTGACCGCTTCATCTACGGTTGCTGCCTTATCCAGCAGCATGCGAATGGCTGTGGTACTGGTAATCTTCACCTTACCAGTTTCCTGCCAGGTGGGCT
Source organism: uncultured delta proteobacterium (assembly GCA_963785235.1). GTDB lineage: Bacteria > Desulfobacterota > Desulfomonilia > UBA1062 > UBA1062 > MWEI01. The sequence continues at coordinate 392,024 of CAWAUM010000001.1, forward strand.
TGTCAAAAATCTGAAGTATGCCGACCGCCAGTCCTTTTTCATTTATACCGTCCAAAGGTAGATAGGGGGCGGACATGACCAAGACCTTATTCCATAACGCATCCAGTGTATTACCACCATCCTTGTAGCCATCGATAAAAGCCAGGTTGACCATTGAGATGCTCCTGTAACCGTTCTCCGGTTTTGTATATACCAGCATATCTATCGCTTTATAATCGAAGTTTCTTCCAAAAATATAGTCTCCATCAGGTGTTGCGGCATTAAAAGTACTACAGCTCAAATCCGGCGGTTTAACCTTAATAGAAAGCCCCTTCAGGATCTGCTTGGACACAAATTCAACCAGCTTAGCGTCATTACTGGCTCCGACCTTGAGAAAATCGTCAAAGCCGTAGTCACCATAATATTTCACTGTATAGAAGTGGTTATCGACCTTATTAATGCTACTGGCCGTCTTAATCTCATTGCGAAATACAAATCCTATTGCGGCTGCCAAGATAACCAGCACAACCAAGATGCATATCAACGTTTTCTTAACAAATCCCTTTTGTTTTCCCAATGTACTCATATATTGTACCCCCTCGTTATCTCTAGTTTACGTCCTCATTCTATGATTGATAATTTGATAAGAATTTACGCATTTTCTCATCAACCTTATGATTTCTCCTGAAAACTTCATTTTATCTTAATGCTATCTTTGGGTTACAGACAACGATTTTTTAGCTTCTTCCATGAATAACCGGGGCATCGTCTGGGTCAGGGTTGCAATATAGTTTGTTACTGAGAGCAATTATCTCCATGAGATAGTTTTACTTTCTGACAGAAATCTTACATTACTGATCTTGGCAGAAACCTACACTTTCCCTTGCCTAGCTTTGTCGATGATTATGAAAAGTAACCTGTGCTCTGGAGCAAGCTTTGGCCATATAACAAGATCTATGATCACAGGTAATTGGACTTAGTAATAGATTAGGACATCATTTCGTAAAAATCTTGACAAGTTAGCTGATGTAATTATTATAAAGGATAATAACGGTCCTATTAAGGGGCATTGCATGATGGAGCTTACAAGAAAGGCCGAGTATGCTGTGCGGGGTATGCTCTATCTAGGAAAGCACCAAGAAGGCCAATTAGCAATGCTCGGTGATATTGCAGATGCCATGGATGCCCCCCGGACATTCCTGGCCAAAATATTTCAGGATCTTGCGAAAAAAGGACTAGTTAAGTCCAGTAAGGGGATCAGGGGCGGATTCGTCCTGGCAAGACCGCCTGAGAAGATTACGCTTTGCGAGATCGTTGAGGCTATAGAAGGCCCTATCATGCCGAACAAATGTCTCATTGGTGAAGGTATGTGCTCCTTTCAAAAAACATGCACGGTCCATCCCGTGTGGAGGAGACTCCAGACAGTTACCAGGGGCATCTTGGAAGAAGTCACTTTAAAGACATTAAGTGTTGGAAGGTAGTTTTTTAAAGAACAGGGATTATTCTGAACTGAAGAAGACCCAGTAACGGACGCTGTCCGAAATATACCTGGTGGGAGGTCTGCATGGATGTATTGATGCTGAGCAGGCTACAGTTTGCCATTACGAGTATGTTTCACTTCATCTTTGTACCACTGACCCTGGGGCTTTCCGTACTCGTGGCATGGATGGAATGGCGCTTTGTTAAGACTCAGGACGAGACATGGCTGAGGATGGCACGGTTCTGGGGGAAACTCTTTCTCATCAATTTTGCCCTGGGTATCGTCACGGGCATCACTCTTGAGTTCCAGTTCGGTATGAACTGGGCCGAATACTCCAAGTATGTGGGCGACATATTTGGTGCCCCATTGGCCGTGGAGGCTACGCTGGCCTTCTTCCTTGAGTCAGTGTTTATCGGGGTGTGGATCTTCGGCTGGGACAAGGTATCCCAAAGGACCCATGCCTGGGCCATTACCATAGTGGCTTTTGCCACCAATCTCTCGGCCCTGTGGATCCTGCTGGCCAACGGCTGGATGCAGAACCCGGTAGGTTCAAAGATAGTAGAAATATCAGGGAACCCCCTCATATCAAGGCGTGCGGAAATGGCAGACTTCATGGCCGTTGTGGCAAATCCCTACGGCTGGATTAAGTTTTTCCACACCGTCCTATCCGGGTACACTCTGGCTGCCTTTTTTGTCACCGGTGTTGCGGCATGGCACCTGCTCAGGAAAAATGAGGTGGACCTCTTCAAACGGTCTTTTAAGGCAGCCGCGATCTTCGGGCTTGTTTCTGGGATACTCGTGATGTTTACCGGAGACTTCCATGCTGTTGAGATAGCCAAGGTGCAGCCTTCAAAGCTCGCTGCCCTTGAGGCCGTCTGGGAAACACAGAAAGGTGCGGGGTTGAGTCTGATCGTGGTGCCGGACAGCGATAACGAGAGAAACGCCGTTGAGATCCTCACTATCCCCAAGCTGACGAGCCTGCTCGCATACCATAATCCTGATGCCGAGGTCAAAGGTCTCAAGGACATACCCAAAGACCTGAGGCCCCCGGTAGGGCTTACCTTCTACAGCTTCCGCATCATGGTGGCCCTGGGCATGTTGATGTTCCTGCTCTCCATCATGGCCGTCTATCTCTCGGTTAAGGACAAACTGGAATCCTTTCCGCTGTTTCTCAAGGTCATGCTCTTGGCGATAGCCCTGCCGTATATCGGCGTACAGTTGGGGTGGATCGTTGCAGAGGTGGGCAGGCAGCCCTGGATAGTCTATGGGTTGCTCAAGACCTCGGATGCGGTGTCCAGATCCATCACAGTTTCTCAAGTAGCCATATCTCTTATAGCCTTTACCGCTGTGTACACACTTCTTGGTATCGTTGATGTGTATCTCCTCACAAAATATGCAAAGCAGGGTCCGGAAAAGGGTAATCAAGGGATTATGACGGCCAGGATAAAGGAGGTATAACATGGAAGTGCTACAGACATTGCAGATTACCTGGTTTGTGTTGTGGGGCCTCCTCTGGGCGGTCTACTTTATGCTTGACGGCTTCGTGCTCGGCACTGGCATGCTCCACAATTTCCTTGCAAAGAATGAAAAAGAGAAGCAGGCCATGGTCGCTATTGTTGGTCCGGTATGGAACGGTAACGAGGTATGGCTCATCACGGCAGGCGGCGCAACCTTTGCAGCATTTCCTACCACGTATGCCCTCATGTTCAGCTACCTATACACAGCCCTGCTCCTGCTGCTGTTTGCCCTGATCATCCGGGGGGTGTCACTGGAATTCAGGGGAAAGGTGGCCAATTCAGGCTGGAAGAGGCTCTGTGATGCAGGAATACTCCTGGGCAGTTTTCTGCCGGCACTGCTTCTCGGCGTGGCCTTTGGCAACATCTTCAAGGGTCTGCCCATGGATGTGTCAGGCTATCATGGGAACCTGTTCACCTTACTAAACCCGTACGGGCTTCTCACCGGGGTCCTTTTTGTCATGTTGTTCGTGGTGCATGGGGCAATTTATACCTCTGTCAAGACCAGTGGTGATCTCAGCGAACGTGCATTAGCATTTGCAGGACGTGCATGGGCAGGGCTCCTCATCGTTGCCGTGCTGTTCCTTGCATATACAGCCTTTGCCACAGGTCTTTACCTGAATTATCTGAGCAGTCCTTTCCTCTTCATTGTCCCTCTCATAGCAGTGGCTGCCCTTATCCTTATCAAGGTCTTTTTGATTAATGTGAACGGCCTGAATGCCTTTGCTGCATCATGCGTAACTATCCTCACCGTATGCTTTACCGGTATCATCGGATTGTTCCCTAACCTGATCCCATCCAATCTTGATCCGGCCTATAGCATGACGATCTATAACTCCTCCTCCAGCCAGACCACCCTGGCCATTATGACGGGCGTTGCCCTTATCTTCGTACCCATTGTCATAGCATACAAGATCTGGGTGTACCGGGTGTTCCGGGATAAGATATCGCCGGATAACATGCATGAGGAGAAGGCATACTGATACCAGGGAAAGATCTTGGACACGAGCTGTTCCCCAAGCCCTTTACACCATGACCAGGGAAGAAAGGGTGAGGGGAATGGTTCCTATTTTGAGTATTCTGGCCGTTAAGCCACATGTCTATAGTCCGTTAGTAATGAATTAAGATGTGGGTCTCATTATAAAAGTTTAAAGGAAGAAAGCCACAACGCCAGGCTAGAGAGGGCTTTTGATACCACTTACCCTTGTAATTTATAAATATGAAGGCTCTTCTCATTATCCTTATCATGAGCATTGATCAATTGATGCACTTTATCTTTTAGTTCCGTCAGATCTGAAGACTTCATGACATAGGCATCAGCCGCCATCGCCAGATAATTCTTTTTATAACTGAGATATGCCGTATAAATTATGACAGGCGCATCGATCTTGAGTTTCAACATATTGCCGATGGTGTCCAAGCCATCCATCTTGGGCATGCGGAGGTCCATAATCATGAGGTCGGGATGTTCTGATCTTAAAACTGAGGAAATTGCCTCGTGCCCATTCGATGCAGTCACAACTTGATATCCTTCGTCTTCCAGTTCCTCAGTGAGGAGCTGTCGTATATGTTTATCATCATCAACTAACAGTATTTTTTTCATATGCATTCTTTACCTTGATATAATAAGTAGTTATTAACGCTGTTACAGTACTGTGGATTCTCATATTAGTTCTATTATTGAAAGAGATGACATTATCTTCCTGATACTTTATAGAATTAATTATGACATGATCACTATGAGGGCCGTTCTTTATAATTCTTTATCCTTAATTGCAAGGGGAAAAACATAGTGATGATAAATAAAACAAATACGAGGAGGATTTTATGACAAAATCGGATTTAGTTAATGTTATTGCAGCTAAAGCAAAGATATCAAAAGCAGCAGCATTACTAGCTTTAGATGCCCTTACAGGGTCAATTGTCGGCGCTCTTAAGAAGGGTGATAAGGTCACTCTGGTTGGTTTCGGGACCTTTGAAGTCGCTAAAAGGGCTGCCCGTACAGGTGTGAATCCACGCACAAGAGAGAAGATAAAGATCAAGGCATGCAAGGCTCCTCGTTTCAAGGCTGGTAAAGCATTCAAGAATGCTGTAAAAAAATAGTCATATTTAAGTTCTGCCCTCCTTGCCACATCCGGCATTCCTCCCAGGTCTGTCAGGTGTGGCAATTTTTATTCACTCTGGTTCATTCTATAGATCATCTTCAAATAACGCATCGGTGTTCGTTTTTATCGGTAACCAATAGGAAGCATTTGGAATTTCAAGCTGGAGTATATCTTTTTCCGCTAAGCTCCTGGATATTGAACTCGATCCTTAAAACATTCCCTTTCTCATCACAAATAGGAGCCAGTATGTTATAAAATATTCTCCCGTCATACTCTTCTAAGAAACCGTCTGACTGGCCTGATGACATGACTCTATCAAAGTTGATCTTTCTTTTTTCAGCCAATTTATCTGGTGTATGATGAAATATTGAAGATCCCACCAATTCATTTATGCTCTTCCCCAAAATCTCTGCAGCTCCCTCATTCAGGTCTAATACAATACCAGAAGTATTCAGAAGGATCTGTGGACCTAGTCTGTCACTTAAGTGGTTTGTCTTATCCCTCATAGTATTATCCTGAGACTTCTCAATCGATGCACGATCTGTAATTTCTCTGGCCACAGAAATAACAGCAATAACCTTACCATTACGAGTAAGGGGAACCCCGCTAACCTCACCCAACTTTTTTGATCCGTCTTTAGTTATAAATCTGTAGATGGAATAGAGGACTGTATTCCCAGAAAGTACGTGAAGTGCGTTGTCGAGTGCTTCTTCATGATCTAATGGGTCTAGAATATTCAGAAGATCATAGAAATTACTGCCGATCAGTTCTTCGGGTTTATATCCAAGAAGTCTTTCAACATTTGGCGAGATATACTTCAATGTAAATTGGTGATCATAAGAAAACATAACATCATTGGACACCGAGAAGTGGATACGAAAGTAATCTTCATACTCTTGCAAAGAATTTTCAACGAGCTCTACTGTTTTAGCTACGCTTTCCAACTCTGCTATTTTCCTGTAAGCAATTTCCAGTTCAGCTAAAAGCAGGTCTCTTGTCTTATAATTTTCCATGCACAGCCACTCATCATAACATCAAAATATAAATTGAAATAAAATTCAGATGCCTTAATTATAATGTGATAATTAGTAATGTCAATTACTGCCCTCAAAATTCCTTATGACAAAAATTCTTATGCCCCTTGACTTTCATAGAGTTGATATTACCTATACTATAATAGTTACATTTAAATTTTAATGAATTTCAATTAGCAAACTATACAGCATTATATCTCCTTGTATTTATGCCATTTCAAAATTGAATTGTCCGGCAATTGAAGTGTGTCCATTTGCCGTCTTATTTCTCTGGTTGGAAAGTAACAGAGAATATCCAGTTGGGAAGGGAACACCAGCAGATAAAATGATACAAGCTTGCTCATTCGACCTACCTGGAAACATCACGAGATAAACACCAATCTGAAGTGCATGGATATTTGTATACACAGGGGGAAATCATGCGAAAAAATATCACTATATCTTTTTTTGATAACCTCATCAGCGAACCGGTAAACAGCCTGATCCAGAAGGCCGTTGATGAAGGTCGTGTACCCATAGGTTATTCATGCAGCCTCATCCCAGAACCACTACTATCTTTAGGGAAGCTCTTTCCTGTACGTCTCTATGCACAAGGTGTCAACGGGACACAGATAGCTGATAACTATCTCTCCAGTGTACTATGTTCCTATTCACGGAGCATTCTCGAACGGGCTATCATGAACGGGTTTGACTTCTTGGGTGGTGTGATCTTTGCCGCGAGCTGTGACCACATCCGCAGAGCAGGGCAGCACTTTGAATTGCTAGGGATAAATAAGATCAATCCAAACTTTTTCTCCTACCTTGTCGATGCTCCCCGCAAGGTTTCACCCATTCATGTGGAATGGCTTGCCAAAGATTATCGAAAACTGGCGGGAAAACTAGCGGATAACTACGGGGTCGACACGAGCGATTCGGCTCTGTTCAGTGCAATCAAAGAGCACAATAATTTTACTTCCTTACTGAAGTCGATTGGAGACCTCCGGAAAAATGATCAGCCCCCCATCAGCGGCACCGAGTTCCATAAGCTCATGGTTGCATCAAAGCTCACCCCGAAAGATCTGCTCTTGGAACCCCTTAAAAACTACATGGATACTCTCAAGGAACAGGTTGTTCTCAGAAAACATCGTGCACGTATTATGGTCATAGGTTCTGAATGTGACAATCCTGCCTACACCGAACTTATCGAATCCCAGGGGGCTTTGGTCGTGGCGGACCGATATTGCTGGGGGTCACTGCCCGGGTTGGAGCCCATACCTGAAGAAAGAGACCCCTACATCTCCCTCGCATCCCATTACCTAAACATGTGTGCATGCCCGCGCATGATGGAAAAGTATCAGGAAAGGGTTGATCAAACCATCACCTACTACAATGAATATAAAGCTGATGGGATTATCCTCGAGACCATGAAGTTCTGCGATTTGTGGGGATATGAAATTCTGACCATGGTGGAAGCCTTGCATAAGGCTGATATACCGGTAGTGCGCGTTGAACGTGAATACCCCCTCACCGGACAGGGGCAGCTCCGCACACGGATCCAGGCATTTATCGAGAGCATCGAAGGCCGTCGGGACCTGCAGAAGGTCAGTATGAGTATTCTGAAAAGGAGGGGTACCGGATATGATGGAAATGCTACGGCGTGAAAAGATAAGAGATGCTTGGGTTCCCTACAAGTACTGGGCAATCAATTGGATGAATATCAACCAATTTTTTCTAAGCATGCCTGTTACGGTGCTCAAAGGCATGTTCCGCTATCCTTGGATGTACGATCTCCTCAAGACCAACGCTCTTGCACTTCGTCACGCTGAGGGTCGTACGGGTCGGCATAAGGAAGCCATACTGCTATACTATGCCATGGCTGTTAAGGATGTGAATGACATGCTGACAGATACTCTTGTGAGTACAGATCGTCTTGTCCTGTCTGAAGACATGCTCCCACCAGAGATCATCTGTTCTATGGGCTTGAGACCATTTACAATGGAAGTTCCTGGCATTCTCATGTGTATGATGGATCAGCATTCGGCACACAGATATATGGACAGGGCCCAGAATGAAGGATTGCCTGGCGATACCTGCAGCCTTCCAAGGGTAACTATGGGAACAATTCTAGAAGGGCATATACCCAAGGCAGTCGCCATACTTACTACAAATCTGCCTTGTGACGGTGGAATGGCCTCATATGCAAAGCTGCAGGAGATCACAGGACTGCCCACCTACAGGCTCGATGTCCCCTACAATTTCAAGGATGCCGATGCCATCGACCTCTTTACAGAAGACCTGAAAAACATGATCTCGTTCCTTGAGAAAAACACTCCAGGCCGGATGGATTGGGAGAAACTGCGACAGAACTGTGAGAACTACAACAGGCTCAACGATATCGAGATGGAGCGCTTCGATATGCTCACCTCCGATCCACCGCCCCTCGTTGGCGACAGTGTTACCCTTCCTCATTTCTATTGTTTCAATAACAGGCCAGTTACCAAGGATTTCATCGAAACATATCATCGCATCTATAAACTCATGAAGGCAAACTACGATGAGGGAAAACCTGCCATCCCGAATCAACGATATCGTGCCTTGCTGTGGAATCCCATGCCAACGGTCTATTCACATGTGGAGAACTGGATGGAGAGGACTTGGGGCATTGGGATCGTTATGGATATGCTGAGCTACGGATATACCGAGCCCCTCGATACCTCATCTAACGATGCAATGCTGCGGTCTCTTGCTAAACGGTACATGTGGGGAACCATGGCGCGTCATACAAGAGGGCCAGTATCCAACTTCTTTGAGGATATCTGGCAGGCATATGCTAAATTTAAGTGCGACATGGTCATCATGGCCGCCCATGTGGGATGTAAAAGTACCATGGGCATGCTTGGCGTTCTTAGGGAAAATTGTCGTAAACGAAAGATCCCACTCCTTGTATTTGAATATGAGTTAATGGATACGCGTGTGTGCTCCAGGCAAGGTATCCGTGACCAGATCAATAATTTTATGAAGAATATTATGAAAGCTGATCCTTCAGATCCCAACCTGCTTGTCATCGATGACACCATGGTGTGGTGAGGTGATAAAGTGAACAACAATACAAAGTACTACTGCGGGTGCGATGTGGGGTCCACTTATGGAAAAGCGATGATAATCGATGATTCGGGAAAAGTCCTTGGATCATCTATAGTCAGAAGCAAGGTCGATCCAGAAGAAACGGCCCGTATATCCATAGCCGAAGCTATAAAAGACATTCCAGGGCTCGACGATATATCTCAATTCTCCTATCTTGTAGGTACAGGGTATGGCCGCAACGAGGTGCCCTTTGCCAATGAGAATATCTCTGAAATAAGCTGTCATTCGCTGGGTGTATTCACCTGCGAACCAGAGGTGAGAACCATTGTGGATATCGGAGGCCAGGATGTGAAGGGTATCGGTGTCGCGGATGACGGGACGGTCAGAGATTTCTGTATGAACGACAAGTGCGCTGCCGGAACTGGTCTCTTCTTTGAGGGAATGAGTCGGGCATTTGAGATCAATATTGCCGAGTTTTCCAACCTTTCACTTACAGCGAAAAAGGTCATCCCCATCACTTCCCAGTGCAGTGTCTTTGCCGAGACCGAAGTGATTAGCCTGTTGGCAATGAAGAACTCACCGGCAGATATCGCCGCAGGTATCCAGCAAGCTGTAGCAAAACGGTGCCTCACAATGCTTATGAGGGTTGGGATTCAGGAAAAGGTTACAGTCACGGGTGGCTGTGCAAAGAATTATGGGTTGATACAGGCACTCGAGAACATCCTGCGTACCGAACTGGCGCATCTGCCTATCGACCCGCAACTTATGGGCGCGTTAGGAGCAGCGATTTTTGCACATAGAAAGGCATTTGTTAAGGGAGACAGCACCTCTGTCATAAATAATAAAAGTGTACCATACAGTCTTCATTGATTCGGTACAAGGTGTTGTAGAGGGAGGATTAGGGAATGTCGATGATAATAAAAATTCTATTTATTGCAGGATCATTTATTGTTTTATCCTTTGTCATATATAAAAAGAAGCTCGATGATAAGCTCCTTGCGGTTATGGAACCTTTCTTCCGAAAAATGACCAAACAGGCCTGATGAAAGGATAATCAGTCCCCCCTAAAAGCATGGATGATTAGAAATAGGTATGAGCATCCGTGCCACAATCAACAGTTTGCAATTATTAAAGAATAATTAATATCATCTTGGTTTTAAAATCTCTGGGATACTGATGATCTTGTGTGAGGTTGTCGAAAAACCCAGCAGAGATAACGTGATGAAAAAATAACCTCGCAGAATGCCCGACACTTGAAATATTATAATTGGAGCTTCTGTTTTGTTGATCCAAATTTGATAGTTTTGAACTTTGCTGGAGTTTTTCGACAACCTCTGTTTTGATAATCTAAGCAGGCATATGAGCTATGGACTACTACAAATCCTGAATGGATAATACCTTGTCTTCATATTTATTAAAGACGGTTTGATATGTAGAGACGGTTTGTTTCCTTTGTAACGCGATTATGAAGTCCTTGGAAAGCAACTTGAATCAAATAAGCATACTTGGATTTATCATACCTCCCAGGATGCACGGAGATACTCCCGTCAAGGGAGAGAGGGTGCTTAATTATTCTTTACTCTCTCCAAGCCTCCCCCATCTAGGATGAGGGGCTTCCATCTTGATTTGTCAGCCTCATGCCAACAGCATTGAAGCATGTTTATTTCTTCGGCGGCAGGAGCATGTCCTGGATGCGGAACATGAACGAGCCCATGACCCCTGCGTATTCGGGCGAGCCTTCGAGCCTGATGTCGCCGTCCGCTGTGGCGCTCACGGTATCCTTGCTCTCTGCAAGGACCTTATAGGCGCCTTCCATTCCGTTGAAACGCATGTGTACGAAGGGGGCCTTGCGGGTATAATGGCCATGGCCTGCCTTGGTTCTGCCTCCCTTGACCCTGAGGTAGGCCGCAGGTCCCGCAGGGTCGATGGACATCTGGTAGATGCGGTCGGGCTGCTTGGCCGTCCAGGCCTCCATATCCTCGTCGCCGCCCTTGTTGAGCTGGCTCAGGGCATTGGTGACCATGTACATGATGAGCTTCAGTTTCAGCTCGCGCTTGGCCGGATCCTTGGGGTTGACGTTGGGCATGAGGAGCAGCAGGCCCAACAGGAGCACCACGAGCCTGATGAGCAGCGGGAGTTTCCAGATGCCCTTGGGAAGGCCGCCGAAGACCGGGATGCCCCCGGTGAACATGGCATTCATGCCCGCGGCATGCTTGAAGGGCAGCGCTATATCGGGATCCGGATGAATACCCTGGATGACATCGAGCTTCCCGTCTTTGAACTCCAGGTAGGCGCCGGTATCAGTGCCCTTGATGAATAACTGGATCACCCCGTCGAAGCGTGCGAGGAGCTTCTTGAGGGGAGTATTGTCCGCCTCGTAAAGCACCTTGAAGAGCGGCATGATCGATCGCAGGACAATCCTGTTTGTGAGCATCACCTTGTCTGCCATGGCCGTCCTCCTTTATGCCTCGTCTTCCCAGTCTTCGTCTTCTTCTATCTCCAGACGCATGAGCTCGCTCACGGTCTCCACGATGCCGTCCGCATCGAACTTGTAGAAGTGGTAGAGGTCTTCGGGGTAGCCGACGATGGCATAGCAGTCCGGGACGCCGAGCTTTCTGAAGGCGCAGGCCTTGCCGCTCTCCACGATGACTTCGGCCACGGCCGAGCCGAGGCCGCCCATGATGTTGTGATCCTCCACCGTGATGATGCGCCTCGTATCCTTGACCGCCTGGATGATTGCGTCACGGTCGATGGGCTTGATGGTGTGCATGTTGATGACGCGTGCTGAGAGGCCCTGCCGGTCGAGCAGCTCTGCCGCGCGTACCGCCTGCAGGACACCTACGCCGCAGGCGATGATGGTGACATCCTTGCCCTCGTGCATGGTAATGGCCTTGCCGATCTCATAGCCATAGTCCGGTGTCTTGTTTACCGGGGGCTCGAATCCCCTGCCGATGCGGATGTATACGGGCCCGGGCCATTCCATGGCCGCAGCAACGGCATTGCCTGTCTCCATCCCGTCGGAAGGGACGATGACGGTCATGTTCGCAAACGAGCGCATGACCGCAATGTCCTCGGTGCAGTGATGGGTGGAACCCGCCTGTCCGAAGGAGATCCCTGCATGGGTGGCGATGATCTTTACCCCCAGGTTCTGGTAGCAGATGTCGGTGCGCACCTGCTCGGCGCACCTCAGCGATGCGAAGGCCGCAAAGGTCGAGACTACGGGCTTAAAACCCGCCAGGGCGAGACCGGCGGCCATGCCGAACATGGTGTTTTCGGCGATGCCGACATTGATGAACCGCTCCGGATACTTCTTTCCGAAACGCCCGATTTTTGTGGAGCTGGCCAGATCCGCGGTGAGAGCCACGATATCGGGATACCTGTCCCCGAGCTGGGAGAGCACCTCGCCGTATACTTCCGCCTGGGTGAGCTTGTCACCATCCGTTACCGACCATGTCATACCTTCAGCCATATGCGCCTCCTTAACCGAGCAATCCGGAGTAATGTTTATCAATGCATGCCAGTGCCTGATCCCTCAAGTCGGAATTCAACCCGCCATAATGCCACTGCGCCTGGCCTTCCATGAGGTCCACACATTTGCCTTTTACTGTTTTGCAGATGATGACCGTGGGCTTTCCCTTGATGGCCTGGGCCTTTTCTATTGCCTCGCCGATAGCGGCAAAGTCGTGTCCTTCGATGACAAGGGTTTCCCAGCCGAATGCCTTGAATTTCCCATCAATGGGTTCCAGGGTGGTGATCTTTTCGGTAAGGCCGTCGATCATGAGATTGTTCCGGTCGATGAAGGCAGTGAGGTTGTCGAGCTTGTGGTGACCGGCCAGGATTGCCGCCTCCCACACCGTGCCTTCGCAGAGCTCGCCGTCGCCCATCATACAAAAGGTGCGGAAATCCTTCTTTTTCAAGCGGGCTCCCAGCGCCAGCCCCACGGCAATGGCGAGGCCGTGGCCCAGAGAGCCGGTGGAGGCATCGCACCCCTTGACCTTGAGGCTGTCCAGGTGCATGCCGAATGGGCTGCCGGTCTTGTTGAAGTTCTTCAAGAGGGCCTTGTCAAAGTACCCCTTGTCACCCAGCACGGTCGCCCATCCTATGCCTCCATGTCCCTTGCTCAGGATGAACCGGTCGCGGTCTTCCCATTCGGGTCTGGTTGGATCAATGTTGAGGTATTTGTAGTAGAGCGCTACAAGCACGTCGGTCTGGGAAAGCGATCCGCCGATGTGCGACCCCCCGCAGGTAAAGGTGGTTTCAACGATGGCCTTTCTGATCTCCCATGCCTTTTTCGTAAGTCCTTTTATCTCTTCTTGCGTAAGCGGCATCCCAACCTCCTTCACGTGATTATCTTTAAAAGGCCCAGTGCCGGACCTTGTTCACGACCTTCTCGATGGTGTTCAGCACCACGAGCGGGACGTCCCTGGGGTCGAACAGGGGAGAAGGCATGCCGAAGACAAAGGGCAGTACGGCGGTGAGCTGTACGGCCCCGATGGGGCAGCCCTTCACCCGTTTGATGCGCCCGGCGTTGATCGTCCCTTTCACCTCGGTGCAGTCGCCGATGAGCAGGCAGACCCCGCCATTGGCATCAACATCCCCTTCATAGATGCCGGTGACGATGGCGCCGGGTTTTGCCTTTTTCAAGGAGCCGGGACGGCGCGCATCGATGGTGCCCAGGCTGCCTTTTACCGCGGCCATGCACCCGCCGTAACAGATCTGATTCGTGTTCGGGCCGATGCCCTCATAGAAGTTAATCGGCGTGTCCAGCTTCTGCATGTCCTGAAACTCGCTCACGATCCCGGAGGTTCTCCCCGCAAGCTCGGCGATGCCGATATCCCCCAGGATCTTTACGGATGCGGGATCGATGGACCCATAGCCCCGCTCGGATGCAATCCGCAAATGGTGGACATCCTCAGGTCTATACCCGAGGATCTGGGCCGCAACGACGTCGGAGGCTATTGGGTCATTGCTGATCATGATCAGCCCCAGGTGGAAAGGCTTGGCGCAGGATTCAAAGCCGTGGCCGATGGTCACGGCATCGGTGACGATGAGGTCCGGATAGCCCATCTCCAGGATGTCCACGATCTTCTCGTTCAGACGGTCGTCGTGATAGAGCATGCGCTCCTTGTGGAGCAGGCTGCCGATATTGAGCTTGAGCGCATTGGTGATCTCGCAGCAGATATGGTACTTGAGCTTGGGCATCCAGATCTTGAAATCCGACTCATGGATAAGCCGCGGGCAGAGGAGCGTCTTGTGGAACTTGGCCCTCTTCATCTGCACCTTCACGTACTTGTCTTCATTGAAGTCGATGATGGGGACCTGGTGCTTCTGTCCCATGGCATAGTAACCGGACTCCTTGAAGTTCAGGCGCGTGGGGATGGCAAAACCGCCTGATTCACCGACCGTAAGATCCGTGACCATGGGAAACGCCCGCACCTGATCCACCACCGTGCCCACAAGGTCGGGGTGGGTGAAGGCATACTGCGAGTAGTTCTTATTGGCAAAGACCACATTGGGTTTGATGAGCACCTTGCCTTTTGGTTTTTGGCCGAGCAGCTCGAAACCCTCCTGAACAACCTTGTGCATTGCTGAGGGATTGTACGCATCAACCCTGCGCAGTAAAACCCATCGTTCCTTTGGCATGTCCCCTCCCTTTTCTCTCCCTAAGTCAGGGGTGATGGATGACCGGGGAATTCTTAGTTAATACCTCAGGCCCCCATTTTCTTGCGCGTTATCCAGATAACAATATCAGATGTCATCCGGGTAAGCCACCCGTTGCTCAACCGGTGCAGGAGATACAGGAAGCGGGTGGAGGCCCCGGGTATAAACAGATACTTTTCCTTGGCCACGGCCTTCACGATAACCTCTGCCGCATATTCCGGAGTCAGGAATCCGCCCAGGCCCTTTACGGCCCGGCCTTCGGCCGGCAGCGTCTTGGCCTCGTCCAGGTTCATGGGGGTGTCGACCTCGGGCGGGCAGATGACCGTGATTTTCATTCCCAGAGGCTTCAACTCATAGCGCAGGCTGTCTGATAAACCCAGCAGTGCGGCCTTTGAAGTGCCATAGGCCGTGTAGCCGAACATCCCGAAGAGGCCCGCGGCCGAGGAGAGGATCACTATGTGGCCCCTCTTGGATTTCATGGCGTCAAGCAGGGTATGGATCATATTACGGGGTCCGTAGAGATTGATCTTCATCACCTCGTCGAACATGTCATGGGTGATGTTCTCGAAGTGGTCGGCATACTTGTTGATGCCCGCGCTGCATACGAGGATATCGGGTGCGCCGTATGTTGTAAGGGCGATCTTCATCTTTTTTTCAACATCGGCGATGTCCGCCACATCCACGGACAGCGTCCCGATTATCTGCGCCGTACTACGCCGGGATTTATCCATGACCTGGCGTGCTTCCTGGAGCTTCTGCTCATTCCTTGCGATCAGAAGCAGGTTCGCACCCTTTTGGGCGAATATCTTTCCCATCTCCAGCCCGATCCCGCTGGAACCGCCGGTGATGTATATCAATTTGCCCTCGAAGTTTTTCATGGCTGTTACTCCATCCCCATCTGTGACACCCGGACCATCCAGGTTTGCCATCATTTGCGCCAAGGGTTCAGCATGTGATGCCCCTGTATACCTTACATGCGGAAGGAAGACCCATTGAAAGGGTAACACCGTTGACCTTAAAAAACAAGCAAGATTTCCTCCAAAAGTACCGCATCAGTAACGGGTATATGAAAAACACTGTCCTCCTCAGGTAAACGGCCGCAGCACCTCTTCGAGGATTCGCTCCATGGCGCCTTCAAGATCCCATACCTCGAGCGTGACCCTGCTGATGTAAAGCGAGACCATGCCGTGCAGAGTGCTCCAGACATGCAGCAGGCGGTATGGTACCTCATCAGTGCTTATGCGCCCGTTATACAAAGCGACCTCGGTGATGATTGCGGTGCCTATCTCGGCTACCTGCAAGGCAATTCTATTCTGCTGGTCGGCAACCCCTTCCATCTTTGTGCCCACATAGTCGGCATACTTCGGGGTATCCATGCTGAACATGATATTGTAGTAGTGCTTGTTCTCGATCCCCCAGCGCACATAGGCATGGACGGCTGAACGCATCTTTTCAACGGGATTTTCCGAAGAGAGGTACGCGGTGCGGAACTGTTCCGAGAGCTCCTGGAAGCCCTTGGTCAACGCCATCAGATAGAGCTCATCCTTGTTGGAATAGTAGTTGTATATCGTCTTTGCCGTGAACCCAAGCCGCAAGGCGAGCTTGCGCATACTGAGGTTGGCATAGCCGTCTTTATTGATGATGAACAGGGCCTCCTTGAGGATGCGTTCGCGGATAGCCTCCACAACCTCGGGCCGGGCCGGTGCCTTGGGCATGCTGTCTCCTTGATGCTCTTCTTTTATATATAGCGGTGCTGAATTTCAAACAATGGTTTAACTCAATCCTTCTTGACAGCATTCACCTTTGTCACCCTGAAGGCCTTTTCTAAATCTTGCGGTTTAAGCTCTACCATGAAACCCCTCTTGCCGCCATTGATGAAGATGCGGTCCAGTTCGAATATCGTGGATTCTCCATATACCGGCAGACTGGTGCGGGTGCCGAAGGGGCTGATGCCGCCTACCATGTAGCCTGAATATCGGTTGGCATCTTTTTCATCACAAGGCTCGACCCGTTTCACCTTGAGCTGCCGGGCAAGCTGCTTGGTGGATACCTCACAGTCGCCATGCATGAGCATTATGAAAGGCTTCTTATCATCTGATTCCATGATGAGGGTCTTGATCACCTGGTGTTCAGGAATGAGAAAATATTCGGATACATGGTGGGTGCCGCCATGTTCCACAAAGGGGTAGAGGTGTGGGATGAATTCAATCTTCTTGTTACGTAACAAACGGATAGCCTGAGTGATTGGGTAGTCCGGCCTCGTCATTATCGAAGTTGCCCCCTGTCAGATACTATCTGTACAGGCACCAAAGACATTATTCGACAGCAGTGTTTAAAGGCTTGGAAGTGCATGGGTTTGAAGAAATGCCTCAGCGTGTCTTCACCTGTACATACGTACTCTGAGCGCTCCTATGATCCAGAGCCAGAAACACCGCTTCTTGGCCGGGTTGGAGCACGCTGACAATCCCCGCAAAGTCCTCCACGCCATGAATCGACTGGCCGTCGATTTCCAGGATGATATCTCCCAGTTCAAAACCCACTTCTGCCATGGGGCCTTTCGAGTCGAGCCATTTCACAGCCACACCCATATCGATCCCGTAGTTGTCCGCTTCCTGAGACCTGACAGGTCTTATCTCAATACCGAGGCGTTCTTTAACTACAGTAGAGAGGTATTTCAGAGAGTCATCCATGTCTCCAACCACGATTTTGACATCAAATTCTTTGTTGCCTCTCAGAACAGCCGACTGGAGGGTTGTGCCGATGTGTGTTGTGGCCACCTGGTTTCGCAGCGATCCCGAATCTTTTACCTCTTTGCCCATTATATTCACGATGATGTCGCCCTTCTTCAAGCCGGCCTTGTCGGCAGGCCCGTCTTTGACTACATCGACAACAAAGGCGCCTGTGGTCAATCCCATCTTAAGGGATTTCGCCTTTTCCTGGTCCAGGTCCTGGATGGTGACGCCTATCCATCCCCTTTTGACCTTGCCATAAGCAATAAGTGCCTTTGAGATGGAAATGGCGAAATTGCTGGGGATGGCAAAACCGATCCCTTCATACCCTCCGGACTCAGAGGCGATTATTGAGTTGATGCCGATGACCTCCCCCTTGAGGTTGATGAGCGGTCCTCCGCTGTTGCCGGGGTTAATGGCGGCATCGGTCTGGAGGAAGTCCTGGTATGAACTGGGGTCTGTGATACCCTGGCGGTGTTTGGCGCTGATAATGCCCTGGGTTACGGTCTGGTCGAGTCCTCGAGGGTGGCCTATGGCCACAACCCACTCTCCGACCTCAACCTTGTCGGAGTCGCCGAGCATGACAAAGGGGAGTTTCGATTCAGGGTTAATTCTGATTACGGCAAGGTCGGTCTTAGGGTCTTTCCCTACCATTTTTGCTGCATAGTGTTTCCCGTTTGAGAGGATCACCTTTATATCAGTAGCCTCATCCACGACATGGTTGTTTGTGAGGATATTCCCTACCTCATCAATGATAATACCGGTACCAAGCCCCTTGAGTTCTCTCTTGAATTTTTTTTGTGCCTGAGGCTGTTCGAAGAATGGGGATTGCTGTGGCTCGGTTAATGGAGAATATGGTACGACCTGCTGCTGGGTCACCTCAATGTGCACTACTGAGGGGATAGTGGCCTTGGCGATCTGCGTGATGATCACCCTGAGATCGTTCGCGAATAAGGGTTTGGGCGATGTGTCCTGGTCAGGTTCGGCTGCGTTCGTTAAGCCGGGCATAAAGGTGAGGAAGAAGACAAGGGTGATAATTGCCGTGAAACAGGTGCTACAATATTTCCCCATGGATAAAACCTCCGATCATATCTGGGCATGCACTGGAATGCATGGTGTTGCCTTGCTATAGAAAACATCATAGCACTAGGGCGTGCAAAAGCAAGGGGTATATAAGGCAGGTTTTTGCGTTTGAATGAATGTATAAAAACTCGTATGCGTTTCAGGAGGTCTTAAGCATAAAACTCATAGTGAGCAAGGGATTATTTTTAATAGGTCCGTTCAAATCCTTTATCTTGCAGCCTTGAAGGAACGAGATACTCAGCATTACACAAAGGCTGCAAGATAAAGGATTTGAACGGATCAGGTTTTTACGCATCTTGAACTCAAAATCCGGGGTTATATACAATTCCATGCCCGCTATGAGTTCTTCAGTTGTTGTAATGCGAGCTCAATCTCTTCTTTGAGTTCTCCCTGGCTCTGCCCGAGGAATTTTTTCAGTGCCTCCCGTGCATCAGTACCCTTGATGCGGCCCAAGGCCCATGCGATCATGGCACGTACCCTGAAGTCATCATTTTCCTCATAGGCACGCACGAGGTCGGGAACATAACCGGTATCCAGGCTGTTGCCCATGGCCCGGGCAACATTCATCTTCCAGCGCCACAGGTCTTCGGGCGCCTGATAGAACATGTGGGGCCAGATCTTTGCCATGAAATAGGCCTTGTCCATGTGCAGCAGTTTTCTCAATTCAAAGTCATCTGCCATTGCCAGCGCCTTCTTGTTCATGGGCAGGTCTTTCCCAAGCCACGGGGTGTTCCGCGGGCATACATTCTGGCAACGGTCGCACCCATAGACCCACATGCCCATGGGCTCCCTGAGTTCAATGGGGGTCAGCCCGTCTCCAAAATAACTCAGGTAGGATATGCACCGGCGAGGGATCTATCTTGCGCGGGCCTTTCAGGGCGCCTGTGGGGCAGGCGGAGATGCAGGCGTTTCTGCACCAGTCAGGACAAGCGACTTCATAGTTCGGTTCATCAGGCTCAAACGTGCGGTCAATAACCAGGGCAACGGGCAGTACCCAGGAGCCTTTGTGGGCAACCTTCCTGGAGTAGAACAGGGTGTTCTTGCCGAAGGTCCCAAGGCCGGCCCTGGCCGCAGCTACACGGTGGGGGAGGTGGAAGGGGACCTTTGAGTTGATCCCGTCTTGTGTGAGAAAAGACCGGAAGGCCTTGATCCGAACGGCCAGGCCGTCTTTGGTGACCCGGTCGTCATCCAGGTAACATCGCCCGAAATGGCGCTCCAGTTGCGAAGGGAAGGCCTCCCTGAAGTAGGCCTCGATGAGCACTATGATGGATTGGGCGTCCGGGAAGGATGATTTTGGGGTCGGTGCCGGCTACCAGGTCGAGGCCCATCTTGCCGATCCATCCATACTCCTCCTGCCGCTGGCACAGCAGCTCTTTCTGGGTGTCGAAAGGTTCTGCCGTGGTGAAGCCGATATCTGCAAATCCCAACTCCAAGGCCTTGTTTATAATATCATCCCTGGTGAGCATAGAGTTCTCCTTGGCGCTAAAGAAGAAACGATATTCATATCACTCAATGATAGAGGGGAAAGACAGTGAGTGTGCAAGTAAAAAACGAGCGCTCGCTCTATTAAACCCATAAACGAGATCAGCTGTCTTAGGATATCTTTTTAGGCAATGCCTTCAATGCCTTTATATACCTTGGCCTATTGAAGGCCAGAGTGATTCAATAGCCCAGAACCCGTTCAAGGGAAAAGAAGCAAAAGCATAACATTTCATATTGCTAGCATGCCGGGCGTAAACAGTAATTACCAATGAAAAAGTATCACTATTGAATACCAATTTAATCATTATCATTAATCTTATTCTTATTGTCCGATACCGCTCTTGTGTTTAATTGGCGATAAATGAATCTGCTGAGCTACTTGAGGTCATGGCTCCACCATGATTAAATTTATAAAGGATCCGTATGGATCCAGGAGGGACAAAGATGAAGGGATTCAATATAGGTCTGCTACAGAAGTTGATGCTTGGTGGCATGTGTATCCTAATAATACCTCTCATGCTCGTGTCCTACTTTTCCTGTACAAAGGCCGCTCTATTCCTGGGGACCTTTTCAAAGGAGCATTGAAGGGCCATGGCAGAGCAGTTGGCCGGTTATACGGGAAAGCTCCTTGAGCAGGAACTGAAACTTGCAAACCAGATAGCCTTCAGACATACCTTATTCAGTCTGCCCTGATACCGGGAAGACAAAGGCGATCAATCGCATTGTTTCATTCGTGAGGAAGGCCTTAACGAATCAAACCTCTATGTCACGGATATCTCGGGGAATGTCATTGCTGCAGGCACGGCGATTGCAACGACTACCAGAAAGGTCTTTTGCTAAAACTGTGACCTTCAAAGCAGTCCAGCAGCTAAGGGCCTGCATTGGTGAAGTGACGAAATCCGCAAATGAAAAAAATACGGTGGTACCTGTTCTTTCTCCCATCGTTTCTCAGGATGGGCAATTCCAGGGCAGTGTGGTCCTTCTTCTTAAGCTCGATGGACTCATAGATGAGTTTTAAAAACAAGATCTCTAACTGGGATTGCCTTCATTATCGATATGACTCTGGATTGTCATTTCGACACCCCAAGGCACAACATATCCTGAAGCTCAACCTGACTACCGTGCCTGATTTAAAAAATATTGTATTAAAAATGATCGATGGCTCTACCGGGGTTGATGAATAACCGGTTCGAAGGGATAGACAAGATCGCGGGCTTTGCCCCAGTGCACCTCACTGGCTGGGAGCGTAGCACTACCCAGCCCAACAGTGAATTCCTTTCTCTCACATACATCGTTTTCATTGTCATTATTGCCCTTCCCATGGGTCTCACCATGATCATGGTGTTCGTCTTTGCCTGGAATATCACCACTCCTTTATCTCTGGGTGTGGCATGTGCAAAAAAGATGGCGCAAGGAGACTTTACCCCGAAGTTCGATATAAAACGAACTGATGAAATGGTACCTGGCAGTTGCCTGAAAGAGATAGTAATCGACTGCGTAATCCACGAGTGAAGGTTGCACCGGCCGGTATCAGACCAAGGTGGCGGCAGGGCCGGGGACATCCCAAAGCCAGACCGGCCAGCATGCTCGCAATAAGCATGGCTATGCCCGTTGCAAGGCTGCAACATCCATCAAACAGAACGCGGCAAATACCGAGGAAGGTCTTCTCAAGGCAAAGAATACCCTGTCAGCATTGGAGAAGAACATGGAGCTCGGGGGTGACATGAGTTCTTCCATGTGCAGGATTATCGGCGGCACGAGTGTATCGAACAGATTATATCCACGGTAAACGAGGTAGCTTTCCAAACCAATCTCCTCGCCCTGAAGATGCCGCAAGAGGCAGCCTTCCCGGATGAGCCGGCGAGGTATCTGCCACGAGTGGCTGCAGAAGTAAGATCCCTGGGTCAGAAGACAACTATTGCAGCTCAGGAGATCAAAGTTCTTATCCAGGATACCGGGGAAAGAATCAGTTCGGGAGATACCCTGGTTAAGCAGTCAGGAACATCTTTGAAAGAATGCATGTTCCTCATGAAGGAGCTTACACAAGCCATTGACGATATCGCTACATCCACCAAGGAACAGGCGAGCGGAGTAGACGAACTGACCAAGGCCATATCCGAGATCGACTCCACCACCCAGAGAAACTCTGCTATCGTTGAGGAGCCCCCAGAGCGCTGCATAACCCGAAATGGCGACAAAGGATCTATCAGTTATGGTGAAGATATTCAAGGTGAACGCTGAGGAAGCCTTCGAAATGTCGAACAGGCAGGATTATGATGCCGACACCGACCATATCATGGAACAAAAGAGGAAGAAACATGCCTTCGGATATCATGGAACCAGCATTGGAGAAATCCAGTGATAAAATAGGGATACAATGACAGGGATAAGCAGAAATACCGCCAAAAACATTCCTCCATCAGACATATCCAACACCTAGTTCTCATTATATGCTGGGCAAGACCATGGACTCATCCTCCCAGGTCTTGCCTTTTTTAGGATGTAAAGGGACTGACTAAGGATGGACAGGAGCTTTTCAGGGATGAAAGAGGACGTGTTATGACCTTGGGAAAAAAGGTCTCCCTCATCTCCATCCTTATCATGGCTGCCACAATTCTGACATACTACGACATTGTCAGGTTTATTGGCTGAACAGGGTGACTGTCTTAATTTGCTTAAGGAACCCTAAGCGAGCTACATCATGACAGAAGATACAGTTAGATATAAAATGACTAGTGTTTAAACCTCACTATTATCTAACTGGTAATCAATTGTTGTCTTCCTCGTCAGATTGAGCAAAATAGATATAATATAATGGAATATCTTTAAGTGAACGGGGCTATTTATCTGTACTCAAGCTGGGATTGCCCATGATTGTATATTCGGCATATGGTAGTTGTGTAAACGATTTTCTTGTCCTGGCAGCAGATGCCTATGTAGTGAAGTCTCCGGACTTGTCGGAGCTGAAACCCGGATCCATGAATTGGCAAAGGGTTAATCTTGACAAAACAAGAAACCATATTATTATTTAAATAGAGTATCAGAAGAACTCTCATCAAAGATATGGATGAGGTCCATCACCGAGAGCTTTGTCCCCAATGAAATTTTCTGGCACTCAGGTTATCTTGATTGATATTTTTTATGTAGTTAGTTCCATGGGCCTGGAAATGTCTTAATGTAAGATTATGATGAGGAGGGAACCATGGATGAAGACGGCAAGGTGTACCAAGGGTCTTTTCCTGCAGCAGGTGAGGAGCAGGGGAAATTGCAGGAAAGCGAGCGGAAGGCCAGGGCCATTCTCAACCATACCTTCCAGTTTATCGGATTAATGGACACCTATGCATCTGAGGCAAACGAAGCACGAGGCAGCGGGAGCAAGGAACCCCATGCGGAACCCAGTTTCTGGGAGACTCCAGGGTAGACTCACAGCTGAATTGTAGAACAACATTCATCAACACAATAAAGAAGTCTGCGAATGAGGTGAAGCCTGTACGTTCGAAGCTACCCTGCGCGCAGCAGACGGGAGTATGTAAGAGGCCTCGCTGAAGCGGTACAGATGAAAGGGTGAAGATGTCTATCTTATCCCTGAAGGCCGGGATATCACTGATAGGAAAACGATTGAAGAAGAACTCAAGAAACACCGTGACCATCTGGAAACGCTGGTCAAGGAACGTACAGCCGAACTCACCAGGGCAAACGACATTGAACCAGGAACGAGCGGAAAGGAAGAGGGTGAAGATGGCCCTGCTCGAAAGGGAAGAGAGCGATAACACCCATTATGAGCGCCCCAGCAATTTTTATATAGCAGCAAGTTAAGTCATCAGTGTTTCTCCGAACGTTGAGAATGCCCTCGGATACAAACCCGAAGAATTATGGGCCTTTAGGAATTATTTTTTCGACCTTCCCTGTGAGCAGGCTCCTCGACGCCGAACAGCAAGTAAGCTGACCGCAGATGATTCCCGGCAGATACGGACTATCCAGAACACGGCCGGAAGTTTTCCGATGTTGCGAACATCAGCACGCTCAGCTACAGCAGTGGGGGTATCAACCCTGCGGTATCCAGAGATATCACCACGAAGGCGGCGCCGCGCTGCTCAAAAGGACCGTGGTGACGTCGGAAGAACTGGTGAGTGAAAGAACAGCCGAGCTCACCAGTTTGAATGAACAGCTTTCACGGGAGATCCAGAAGCAGAAACAGACAGAAGATTCTCTTAAGAATCAACAAGCAAGACTTGACAGTATCATCCGTTCGGCCCCCATCGGCATCGGCATAGTTGCCGATCGCGTTATGCTCGAAGTAAACGAGCATTTGTGTAATATGACCGGATACAGCCGTGAAGAACTGATAGGGAAATCCTCCCGCATGATCTATGTAACCCAGAAAGAGTTTGAATTTGTAGGAATCGACAAATCCCGTCAAATCAAGGAACGGGGTGTGGGGTGTATGGAAACACGCTGGAAGAGAAAAGACGGCGGTATTCTCGATATTCTTCTGAGTTCCACCACATTAGTCCCAGGCGATTTTTCTTCCGGGGTAATGTTCACTGCCCTTGATATAACCGATCGAAAGCGTTCTGAAAAACAATTGCTCGAATCCCAAAGAGGTGCGCCGGTGCTGGACGCCATTCCGATACGGATCGAGAAAGACCTGGATCTGAACTATCTGGGATGCAACCGTCGATTTACCCAAGAGGCAGGCCTGGTCAAACGAGCCCTCCATTGTCCGCTATGAACGATTGCAATCAGCTGGGCTTGGATGAGAGTTTACCGATGCATAACCCTGCGGTGATTGATACCGGGCTACCCAAACTAAATTACGAACATCTCGAAAAAAGGTCGGACGGCAGCTCGGCATGGCTGCGATCAAGCAAGATCCCTCTCCAGGATATAGACGGCAAGACCAAAGGGATGTTGGGTATTTCTGAAGACATCACCAAACAGAAACTGGCCGAAAAAGAGCTAGGGCAGAACCAAGAATACTTCCACGCGATCACTGAAAATTTGCCGGGAGTTGTCTTTCAGTTCTTTGCGCGCAAGAACGGCGAGAGCGGGCTTTACTATGTGAGCGACCGCTCCGCTGAGATACTGGGCTGGACAACAACCCGAAAGATTTCTTTGAGCTTATTGTCTCCCGCTGTGCCCCTGAAGATAAAGAGAACCTGTTCGCATCGATAGATGAAGCTATCCGATCGGTCAGCAGGTGGGAATTTGAGAGCGAGTTATGAAAAACCAACAGGAGAGAAGATGTATATCCGGGGCATTTCACTACCCAAAGAGTATGAAGACGAGATCATCTTCAGCGGATTGCTTTTGGATGTCACGGAGCAGAGACTTGCGGAAAAAGCCATCAGAACAGCCAATAAACAGCTGGAAAACATCATCGAGTTCCTGCCGGATGCAACCTGTATCATTGATGAGAGAAAAGCGCATTATCGCCTGGAACCGTGCCTTGGAAGAGATGACAGATGTCCCGAAAAGGGATGTTATCGGGAAAGATCATTACTACTGCAAGCACCTTTCTATAAACCAAGCCAGTCGCTCAGGAACCCTGAAAAGATGATGAAGAGATTACAGCGAGAACACCTTGGTAATAAGGGCTGTGGACTCGGTCGCGATTTTCCCTTCAATGATACCAAGTGAAAGGGCCACTGGGCAGTGCTTCTCGCTGTATGATGGAGAGGAAGTGATCGGATGCATCGAGTCCCGACAACGACCATGAAAGACCGGAGCATGAGCTGAAGGACACCTGGATAATCTCAGAAGAGATGGTCAAGGAACGAACAGCAGATCTGACAAAAACATACGAGCAATTGAAACAGGAGAACGAGACAAGAAAAACTACGGAAAATCTCTTGCGATCACGGGAAATGGAGCTTGAACAAAATCAGCTGAACCTGAAAGAAACAAACATCGCCTTACGGATTCTGCTCCAGAAGAGGGATGAGGACCGGGTTACATTGGAAGAAACCATCATGACCAATATCAAGACGGCTGTCTTCCCCTTTATTGAGAAGCTCAATAATCAGGCTTACGGAAGGGCAGAATGCATACTGTCCGAGATCGAGCTCCATCTGAGAGAGATCGCATCAACCTATATCAAGAAACTGTCCTCTGATCATATCAGCCTCAGCCCGTGCGAGATCCAGGTGGCGTCACTCATCAAGGAAGGGAAGTCCTCAAAGGAGATCGCGGAACTCCTGAATGTATCTCTGAACACGGTCCTGTCCCATCGGTTCTGCATCCGGAAAAAAACCGGGCTGAAAGGGAAAAAGATCAACCTGGAATCCTATCTGCAGACCTTGACATGAAGTGATCTTTTAGGGATTTTTTTCATGGCATCTTTTTGGGCAAGGCCTTCAATGCCTTTATGTACCTGGCCTCATTGAAAGGCCTTGTGGATTTGAGCATATCATTCATCTCCCTGACCAGGACAAAGGCGATCAATCGCATTGCTTCATCGTGAGGACGGCCTTCACGAATCAACTGTGATAGGGTGAGTTTTGTTTCTCTGGGATTGTTCTTATCGATCTGACTCTGGATTGTTTCGAACAGTGCCTCTCTCACATTTATCTTGTTGTCATTAGCCATTATTTCCCCCGGTTCTAAAACGATCTGATGTGGTTTTTCCTGATCAGTAATCCTGCGTATCCCACGAGTGCGAAGGTTTGCACCGGCCCAGAAGGTGGCGGCAGGGGAGGCGACATCCCAAAGCCATCCGGCCAGAATGCTCGCTATCAGCGTGCCATACCTTTCATTACACGATACCTGTCAGTGCTCACTCATGTATTGGCCATACAGAAGGATACGGGGCTTCGATCTTGATCGGTGAGTTCAGCGTGGGGTGCATGAACTCCATTTTCTTGTGGTGCAGTGCAATCTCGCCGGTGGGTGTCCATTTTTCTCCGCCATAGTGAACGTCACCGAGGATAGGGAACCCGGCGGCTCCGAATTGTGCCCTGATCTGGTGGTAGCGGCCGGTCTCAAGGATGATCTCAACAAGGATTAATGTTTTAAAACGATTAATGATGCGATAGGTCAGCAGCGATTGCCGTGATCCGGGCTCTTGTGGAGAAGCGAGCACGGACCTCATCCGTGAGTGCTTCAGGTGGTGCATCAGGGTACCGTGCGGCCCCGGCAGGTCATTGGTGACAACGCCGTGGTAGACCTTGATGATGCTCTTGCCTCGCATCTGTTCGTTCATCCTGCTTAAGGCCTTGCTCGTCCGGGCAAAGATCACTATGCCGCTTACCGGCTTGTCAAGACGGTGAACAGCATGAAGGTAGACCTCACCGGGCTTGTCTTTGGCCTGTTTGATCCAGGCCTTGGCCTGGGCCTCCAGGCTGTCTTCGGTCTTTCCTGATGGCTGGGTGAGCAGGCCTGCCGGCTTGTTCAGGGCCAGCAGGTGGTTATCCTCATAAAGGATCTCTAATGAAGCCATGGCTTGGCTATGTCATCTCCTAAGCAGGGATGCCTCTTCACAGACCCACCTGCAATATGTTCCGCTGGGTACCGGCAGCACGAGCCCCTTGCCTTCCAGCAGCATCTCGCCGCTTTCGTAATGTGATGGAATCTGTGAAGGCGTTGTGCCGGTCAGGATGTTCTGAAGCGCCCGTGGCGTACAGGTGGGGGTATGTGAAGTCAGCAGGATGAACAGGGGAGCCTCTGATAGCAGGGTCCAGCATTTTTTCACTGTTGCAATGAGCTCATCCTCGATCTTATAGACCTCTTCATTTTTGCCATGGCCATAGGTGGGAGGATCCAATATCACTGCATCGTAACGCCGCTGGCGCCTTATCTCTCTTTCCAGAAAACGGTTCACGTCTTCTACTATCCAGCGGATGGGGGCATCGGTCAGGTTGTTGAGCTCCGCATTCTCCCTGGCCCATGTGACCATGCCCTTGGATGCATCCAGGTGGCAGACCTGAGCCCCGCAACGTGCAGCCGCAAGGGTTGCACCGCCGGAGTAGGCAAAGAGGTTGAGCACGGAGACCTGTGTCCGGCCAATGACGTTTGCCTGTGTCAGGAGGGAGTTTATCCATTTCCAGCAGGCCTCGTTGTTCGGGGAAGATCCCAAGGTGTCCGAAGTCGGTAGGGCAGAGCCTGAAGCTCAGTCCTTCGAGTGTTATACGCCAGGATTCCGGAAGTTCGGTGCGGACCTGCCAGCCTTTTCCGGGTTTGCGCTCAAAGGTGGCATCGGCCTCTTCCCATGCCGCCGTGTCTTTCTGCGGTTCCCAGATGGCCTGTGCACAGGGCCTGATAAGCTGGTAGCGGCCGAAGCGTTCAAGCTTCCTGCCATTACCGCTGTCCATAAGCTCATAATCGTATGCCTGGGGTTGTTTGGTTTTCATGGCTTCCTTTGATGATTGTTAGCATCACTAAGTACGGCCTGTACAGGTATTATTTCATGGATTTGGGTGTTATAATTTCCTGGCCGTAAACTGCAATCCTGATAACTTTGCCCTGTGAGTCTTTGGCAGGGAATAAGCTGATGGCAAATGACCTCCCCAGGTTCTCATCGGAAAAACGCAGAGGTTTGCCTGAACTGATGACCTGGTCAAAGTAGGGTTTTCTCCTGAGTATTACATCTCTTGTAACATGATCAGCAATAGGGGACCGCACTATTTCTTTTACGGATTTGCCCATTATCCGTGCTGCAGAATCGTTCAGGGCAAGAACAGTGCCTGACGGATCCAGAAGGAGTAATGAATCCGTACAGGCGTTCAGCAGGGCTTGCGCTGTTTCTTCACGCTCCCTGAGTGATTCCAGTATCTCGATGCGCTCGGTGATCTCCCTGGCTACCGAGATCACCTCCACAACCTTGCCATCCCGCATGATAGGGACTTCGCTCAGCTCTCCAAACTTACCTGCACCATCTTTGGTGATGAACCGGAAGATAGATGAATAGACCTTTTTTCCCGAGAGCAGGAGCAAGGCATTTTCGATCGCCTCCTCCAGGTCTGCAGGGTCGAGCACGTTCAATTCATGAAACTGTTTGCCAACAATTTCCTCTGGCTTGTATCCGAGGATTCTTTCAACATTCGGGGAGACACCTTTGATCCTGAACTGATTATCCCAATGAAACATGACATCATTTGACAAGGAGAAATGGATGCGATATTTTTCTTCATTCTCGTGTAGTGCTGCTTCAATTCTTTTATACTCTTCAAATTCCCGGTTCAGCAGTTCGTTTGCAGCCTTGATTTCAACGGTGCGTTCTCTGGCCAGATCATCCAGGAGATCCGCCTGTTTCTTTAGTTCTTCTGCTTCTTGCTTGGACTTGGATACAGCGTTTTCCAGATCTGCTATTGTCCTGCGTGCCATATCCAGCTCTTCTATGAGCTGAGCTCTCGTCTTGACATCATCTTTCATGCCGGGTATCCCCCGCTCCGGCATAAATGGTGTTGAATGGGTTCACCTGAATGCCCCGCCCTTTTTCTGCAAGAGGGAACATGGTGAAAGATAAAGGTGCCCTTGGTAAGGATGAATAATCCCTTGTAGTGTATCCTCATAAGATTTCCATATCATCTGTTTATTTTGTATACCTATAAATAATAATGCTCAAAATATCATGTGCAATATTGAGAAGCGAAGCATATTTCAATCAGTAGTCTTTAAAAAAGAAGTTTTCCCAGTCATTTTGTCTTGCAGATAAGTCCTTTCAAATAGCTTCCTTCCGGGAAGGAGAGCAGGACGGGGTGGTCGGATGACTGCCCCAGCCGCCTTATGATCTGGGCTTCACGTTTGGCATCAAGTGCGGCATCCGCAACGATCTTGCCGAAAAGCTCAGCAGTGATATGCCCTGAGCAGGAAAAGGTAAAGAGGGTACCGCCAGGATTCAGTAGTTTGAACGCCAGCAGATTGATGTCCTTGTATCCACGGCTCGCCCCCGCCACCTGTTTTGCAGATGCCGCGAACTTGGGCGGGTCGAGGATAATAAGGTCGAACTTTTTATCCGCATCCCGCAGGCTTCTGAGCACCAGGAACACATCGTCCTCCATGGTAAGGAATTTCTGGTCCATGCCGTTCAACCCTGCGTTCGTCAGCCCCAGCGCTAAGGCGTCAGGTGATGATTCGATGTTCGTCACCTGGAGTGCGCCACCCTTAAGGGCCGCTATACCGAAGGCCCCTGTATAGGAAAAGCAGTTGAGCACCTCGGCCCCTTTGGAGAACTCCTGAACGGCCATCCTGTTTTCGCGCTGATCCAGATAGAATCCGGTCTTGTGGCCTCTTCTGACATCAACCTGAAAACGCATGCCGTGTTCCCTGATCTCGAGGAGTTCCGGAGGGTCTTCTCCCCAGATGGTCCCAACGCTGGTCTCAAGCCCTTCCAGGGCACGTGTGTCCGTATCTGAGCGATCAAAGATGCCCTTGGCATGGGTGATGTCTGCAAGTTGCCTGATGAGCTCATCCTTGAAGAACGCCACGCCTGATGAGAGGAACTGGCAGACAAGAAAATCATTATAGCGGTCTACAACAAGGCCCGGCAAGCCGTCTGACTCCGCATTCACCAGGCGGCAGGCAGTAAGGTCTCCACCTTCAAGCAGGTGTGAGCGTGCCGCAATTGCATACTCAAGCTTTTTACGGAAAAACAACTCCGTGATGGCCTCGCCTTTTGTGAAGGACCAGATGCGCACACTTATCTGCGAGTGGGGGGAATATGCGCCTGTCGCGATCCATGTACCATCGGAGGCACATACGTTTACGGTCTGGCCTGGAGTCGGATTGCCCGTAACCTCTGCTACCGCCCCGGAGAAAATCCAGGGGTGGTGTCTTTGCAATGACTCGTCACGGCCTGGTTTGAGGATTATGGTGCATGTTGTGTCTACGTTCGAGTTTTTATCCATAGCCGCACACAATAGCATTTAAGGGCCGCAATAGATAGGCCCAAGGCATCGAAAAAAATCACTTCTTGCGGGCAAGGCCAGGCGTTTTTGTCTGCACCCCGCTAAGAACAGTTGCAGGTATCTCCGGTGATCCTGCACTCCTCACCGCTGTATTCGATTTCAACCGTGGAGTGATCCATTCCGTGGGTAAGCATGAGGTTTCTTATGTGGTCTTTGATAACCATGATATCTTCTCTTGTAGCACCCTTGTCCACCACAACATGGGTGGTCAGTACGTGATGCATGCCGTCCAATGACCATATATGGGTATGGTGGGTGCAGGTGACGTGTTCCAGCGAGCGCATATCTTTTTCAATGGCCTCTATATCAACCCCTTGGGGTACACCCTGCATGAAGACTCCGAAGGTCTTGCCCAAGTTTTTCAGGACATTGAACAGTACATAGGCCGTGATCATACAGGACAGCAATGGGTCAAGAAAAGGTATATCCCTGATGAGGAGGATGAGGCTGACGGCAAGGACGGCGGCCCATCCGAGCACATCCTCCAGAAGGTGCCATGTAACCATCTTGGCGTTTATGCCGGTGCTCCCCTTGAGTCTGAGAACTGCTGCGCCGTTTACCGCAATCCCCATGAGGGCGAAAAGGACCATGCCTGGTGCGTAAGAATGCTGGGGGTCAAATATCCTTGGGATGGCATGGAGCAGGATGAACACAGAACCTAATATGAGCACAGTCGCGCTGATCAGCGCGCCCAGCAGGGAGAATCTGCGGTACCCGTATGAATAGAGCGCATCTCCTTTTTTCATGGAGAGACGTTCCAGGAACCATGCTGAGCCCAGGGCGAAACTGTCCCCCAGGTCGTGGATGGCATCGGCCAGGATGGCAAGACTGTTTGTCCACAACCCGCCGAAAATCTCGATGATGGTAAAGACAAGGTTCAGGAAAAATGCGAGCCTGATATTGCCCAGATCGGCGTGCTGGTGATTATTGTGATCGTGATGGTCATGCCCCATGGTTTTGCAGCGCCCCTTTGAATTCACCTTCTCTTTGCAAGATGGTGTTTAAGGCGTTAAGGATTCTTTCCATCTCCATCGTTCAGGGCGCACTCTTCACATGGTTATATCTGTCTAAAACACCTTGTTCAGGCCCGCGCTCAGGGTGAAGCCCTTATAATCGAGGTCTTCATCCGGGTGATACCAGTTTTTCTTGTCCTTCATACTGAACAAAGTCAGGTCAATATTCCCCTTGGTGGTCTTGGAAAAGGTCTTCTCCATGCCGCAGCCGAGGGCTATCTTGTGGCGTCCTCCGGCATAGTAGGGGGAGTCCTGCTCGAAGCCGTTTTCCGCAATGCTCAGGAAGCTCAAGTGGGATATCACTGAAGTGGTGGAGCTCAGGAAGCATTTTTCTTTCAGGGTTGCCTGCCATTCATCGCCGTAGTTTTTCTCGCTGTTTATCGGTGTTGCTGCAGTGGTGTAATATTTGCCCTTGGCGCGGAAGATGCCGGTAATGTCTGCATCCATCTGCCATGACGACCGCGTATAGGTTGCCCCCAAGCCAAGAAGCGTGAGTGCGCCTTCTTTGTAATAATCGTCGCCGCCCACCGTGTCTTTGCCGTAGCTTGCATATTCGCCCAGGATCCTTCCCTGGAGCTCTTCTGTAAGGGCATAAACACCCTCGGCGGTCATGGTAAAGACATCGCCGGGATCAAGGTCCTGGATCATCTCGGAGTAATCATATTCCCCTCTCCACTGGTATCCCATGCCGAATCCGGCTGTCAGCCTTTCCCATTCCTTTGATACACCCAGATAGGGATTGATGTTGAACCCCTCACCAAACGAGGTGATGGGCAGCAGGTCAGGGGGCAGGTAAGTGAGCGCGAGTTCGTCGGTCTTGAAGTCGGTGTAACCGGTGGGCAGATTGAACCCGCATCCGGCAAGGATGTCAGCCGGAGTCCGGCCGATAACCTCATAGGAGAAGTTTATCTTGGTGTCAAGAAAGCGGCTCAGAGATACCGAGTCCCCCTCATCGGGCTTTATGGATGTGTAGGCAAAGGCGTTTAAAAGCTGGCCCTTGAATCCCTCATATACGAACTCAGCGTGTATGGGCACGGCCACCTGGGTGCCCTTGTCGCTGTTATCGCTTTTGAACCAGGTGAAGCTTACCCCGGTGTCGAGCTGCTTTTCAAGGGCAAGGGCAGGGCTGCTGAACAGCATTAGTAGCATGAGAATCGGAGCTAATCAATCTATGGATCATATCCATACCTCACTAGATGATTTCATATTCATTTATGGGAGAACGGTTATAACGACATCTTCATAGTCCATCCCAGAAGGTGAACCGTCATCTGTCACGCTGAACCGTATTGTATTTGATACAGGAGGTGTTACAACCGCGCTCGGGGTCCAGGTGAAGGTCTGTGTTGCGGCATCAAAGGCTACGCCTGCAGGGAGTCCTGAGACGACCGAAGGGGAAGACATGCTGTAGGTCAGCGCATCATTTTCCGGGTCAGTAGCCGTCACGATGAACTCGATGGGTTGGTTGTTTCTCACAGACCTGCGGCCGATGGGGGTAAGTTCAGGCGGACGGTTCACACTGCCTACAGTGAACACCACGTCCTCGGATGCGGTGAGGCCGTAGGGGGCATGGTCGGCAGGGTCACTGACGCTGAAACGCAGCCAGTAGTTACCAGGAGTCGAAGATGACCATGAAAACTGGTGGGTTCCCGTTGAATCATATATATAGTTGGTTGCAGCCTGCTGGCCGGTTATCGTTGCAGGCGGGTTATAGGTAAGCGGATTGTTGTCAGGGTCTGTGGCGGTAACAGTAAACGAAACCGTACCCCCTGCTGCGATCTGCCTGTGCCCGATGGGGGCCAGGACAGGGTACCGTCTGTCCATGAGCTCATAATCAGCATCAGAATTGTATACCTGTATTTTGACCCATGCATAATCGCTCATCTTCGGGGTTCCATTATCAGTGACCCTGAAGAGGACCTTATATTCATCCAAATTAGTAGGGTTATTCCAGGTGAAGATTCTTGTGGAGGGGTCAAAGACAGGGCCCGAGAGGTAGCTGTTCCACCAGTCTTGGGGCATTTCGGCCATGTCATAGGTCAGGGTATCGCCATCAGGGTCTGTTGCGGTTACGGTCAGGGAGTTGGAAGAGCCCGGTATGAAATGCTGAGTCTCCAGCGGGAATGTAATCACCGGCGGCTGGTTCACAATGCCTACTGTAATGGTTACATCTAAGGTAGCATTTCTCGGCGGAATCCCGTCGTCAGTTGCCTGGAAGCTGACTATGTAGTTTCCTCCCTGGGCAGAGCCCGGGATCCAGTAGAAGAATTGGCTTGAAGGGTCAAAGGTCGCACCGGTGGGGAGATTAGTTGCACTGTAGGTCAGCTTGTTTCCGTCAGGATCAGTGGCGCTTACCGTGAAATTCAGGGGCTGAAGCTCACTGACCTGCTGGTTGGCAATGCTGGCAAAGACAGGCGGGTTGTTCGAACTGGTCACTTCAATCAGCCCCGCATCGGTGGTCTGGCCAGCAATTACCTGGATGCCTCCTTTGCTGCCCCTGAGGACGACATTCCCCTGGGCATCCTTCAGAGATATGGAGATGGTATAGCCATCCCCCTCCTCGACGCTTCCGATGGTACCTTCTCCCGTGTCGCACGACCAGGGTCCCCCCGAGGCCACAAGAATCTCCTGGTTGCTGTAAACCTGGGCATCCACGCTTGCAATGCCGTATTCGACACAAGGTATGCTGGTCGCCTTGTATTGGGGCAGGGATGTTTCCGTTGGTGGCATCTTCAGGGCAAATGAGATGCCCCCCGTGCCATGTCCGCTGCCGCCTTTGCTGCAGGCACTCAGAAAGCAGGGCAATAAAGAGGATGACAAGGAATCCTCTCATCAAGGCGGATACGGCATCTGTTCCCCTTTGGTCTGTATGAGAAAGATGAAGGTTGTGCATTGCTAATATCCTCTTCTTACCATCTGACACGGATCTCACCACTGGCCGCCGGCCGGAATTCTCTGAAGGTCGAGATATTCTTTTTGATACTGAGCGTCGATGAATTCTGCTCTTCCTGTGTGGCCAGTACAGCGCTGCTCCTGGGATTGACGGTCACGAGCTTCAGGTCCATGGAGTTCCCTGATGGCATCGGTTGCCGGGGTTAGCTGCGGATCCTGCTCAAGTGCCTTGCGGTAGTAGAAATCCGCTGAACCGTAGTTGCCCCGGTCGCTCGCATCGAGCCCCAAGGAGAGGTAAATGAGCGCTCGGTAGCTCGTTGTCAGAGGTCTTTTGAGCTTTTCCTTCTGTGCCTTGGTGAGCCTGACCTTGAGCAGTTCAATAATCTCGAAGAGGATCTTTTTCTCCATATCGAAGATTTTTTCGGGCTGCCCGTTTGCAGAAGGCTGACCCAGGGAGCTCTGGTCCTTTACCTGGAGGAGGTCGGATACCACAGAGATCTCCGGAGCCTGGCTGCTTGTGATATCTCCGCCCACCAGGTAGCTTGCACCCAGCAATTTGCCTAGACGAGGAGAGGTGTTGCTGTCCACGATCCCGGATGCACCGAGATTGAGTTCTTCCAAAAGGGCCTGGAGCTTCACCCTTTCCACTATCTGAATGCCCTCCACCTGATGGAGATCTGTCATGAGCATAAAGGCAAAGCCCTTCTGGAGAGGATCCAAGAGAGGTCTGTCCGGATTTGTTTCTAAAAGCAAGGACAGCCAGTGTATTCGGTGCGGCAATGGTCCCCTGGGACTGTTCCTGTCCATAGCGGTCTTGGCCCAGGCCCTGTCATCATCGCTCACAACCTGGCCCGCAGAGGCTCTTGGTTCGCAAACCGCACACAGGATAAAGCAGGAAAGGATTAAGATTATGGTCTTTTTCATACCTTTACGTCCTTTTTGGTATGTATGGTTGCAGGTCTTGCACTGATACATGCAAAACCACGAGTAGCTATACATTTCTTTGAAGAATGGAATAAACCGCCTCATGCTCACGAACAACCCCACTCGGAGGTAATTGCCTAGGGTCTTCAGCGACCGCCCAATACACTATATCCTCAGTGGAAAAACGTGGTTATTATAAAGTGAATACCAGTAATGTCAAGTAGACCGTTGCCGGGCGCCTCGGCCTTTGTTTGTTGCCATGGATTTTATTTTTTCAGGTATAGTATGCGAGCAGGGTACTATTCTTTTTTTGTCATTCAATACCCGAATTCATAAGCGCCCATATCCACAACGTCCCCCATGATACGGGGAATGCCTTCAAGGTCCGTATCAAGGATGCAAGGGGCATCATTGAACCCTTTGTTAATGCATGGTGAAACGCCGGACAGGTGGAAGTCACCATTTGCCGGGTCAATGAACCCGGGATCCTCGTCTATGCAGTGACTGCCCCATGGTGTCTCTGTGGAGCCCAGCTCGACATCGCTATAGTCGAGCGTTACTGTGGAGCTCAATCCGTATATCTGCTTGTTATAGGCCCCCCAGCTGTTTGACCATACAATGGAGTTCCAGACCGATACCGTACTGCTTTCGCAATATATTCCACCTCCCTTGTAGCTTGCCTGATTCCCATAGACAGTACAGTTCGTTATTGCAGCATCAGTACTGTTCCAGATTCCTATGCCGCCCCCCCTGGTATCATACGATCCGGTATAAGCGGAATTATTGGTGAAGAGAGAATTGCTGATGCATATCTTAGGCCCTGTGCAACTGATCCCGCCGCCATTTCCGGCTGTGTTGCCTGTGAATACACTCCGTGAGATCGCTGTATCTGCAGACATACCGTAGATGCCCCCGCCGGTCCGGCTGGTGGATGCGGTGTTGTTTTCAAACAGGCAGTTTATGACCATAAGCCGTGAAGCATTATTGGAGTTGTTGATCCCGCCACCCTGGGAGGCATGATTATCCCTGAAGGTGCAGTTGGCAATGGTTAACGATGTTGCCATATTATTATTAGAGATCCCGCCGCCGGGACTTGATGGAGAGTACCCATTCCTTATAAAGAACCCGTCGATGATTACCGTGCTTGCTGCCCCTGAGAGGGAGAAGCACCTTACCAGGCCTTGCCCGTCCACATATACGGTGTTGTTGGTAAAGTTTCTCTGGGAGAGGTAATGCTCGGTTCCTTCGAACCCGCCATAGAGTGCCAGGTTCTTATTCACTTCGATCCTTCCGGTCAGGAGATATACCCCTTGTTTCACCCAGATCTGATCGCCGGGATTCGCCAGCGTTATGGCCTCCTGTATGCCGGGTACTGCCATGGGCCAGCTTCTGCCCGTGTTCCCTGCCTGGCCGTTTTCAGGGTCGACATATACGATATTCGCAGGCGACACAAAAGGTCCGGGATAACTGCCTGATGCGGGCAGCGGGCGCCCTGGCCGTGCATATCCGTGAAGGAAAGAATAGGTATGGGGTTCAGAGGTCAGTCGCAGTGCTGAAGGTATAGGTGCCGTTTGATGCCGAACCGGATGAAAGTGTCATGGGGTAAGGGGCATTGTCTATAAATACGGATGCACTGAGCGGGTTGTGCCCGTCTTGATCCGTGTAATGGACACTGAAGGTGAAGGAGGTGGCAGTTGTCCCATCGCCAGGATCGACATGAGCCGTTTATCAGGGCAGGGGGATGGTACACTGTCGGGCCTGGCCAAGATCCTGAAGCCGGAGACCTGCCTGCATCGCCTAGACTGTCGGTGAAGGAGAAGTAATGAGGAATGGGTTCCGGGGGGTAATGTTCCCTGGTAAGTATAGGTGCCGTTTGACGTGGTTCCCGAAGAAAGGACCATGCTTCTGGGGGAACCGTCTATGTATACGAATGCGGTTGAAGGGCTATTCCCGTCCTGGATCATAGTAGCCGATGCTGTAGGTGAATGTGGTTGCAGAGCAGTTCCTTCGCCCGGGCTTACACCCGGACTGTTGAGGCTGGGCGGAGTATTCACCGAGGTCCAGAAATGCGCCTGTTACGGGCAGCCTTGCCGAGCCTCCGTGTCCGTCGCTGAACGAGAAAATAATAGGTGTGCGGTCCCGGGCCCAGGGATGTCCGGAAGGTATAGATGCCGTTGGAAGGAGACGCCCCGGAAGCAAAGGACATGTCATGGCCTATGCCGTCGATATATACAGACCCGCCCGAAGGAGCCTGTCCGTCCTGGTCATAGTAGTTGACGCTGTAGGTAAATGTTGTTGAAGTTGTTCCGGATCCAGGGTTCACCGATGCGCCGGTGAGCACCGGAGAATAGTTTACAAAAGGCCCGGCATACGTGTCAATGATCGGAAGCCTGGCTGAGGCCGATGCCGTCAGAGAAAGAGAAGTAATAGTTATGGGTCCCTGGGGATAGGGTGGTACTGAAGGTGTAGGTACCGTTCGATTCAGTGCCGGATGAGAGTGCCATGGCATGGGCTGTCCCGTCGATGTACACGTTCCTGGACGCTGGGCGGTCCCCATCCTGATCCGAGTAATGCACACTGTAGGTGAATGTGGTTGTCGTGGTCCCTTCAACAGGTGTTAGTAAAGGGTTGTCGATCACGGGGGGATGATTGTGCTCAGGGTCGGGTTGAATGGGAACCGTAGGTCCGGACAAGGTTCCGCTCGGAGGTGCCTGGGCAAAGCCTCCGTGCCCGTCAGCGAATGAGAAGTAATAGTTGTGTGGTCCAGACCCAAGGGTGGTGCTGTAGGTATAGGTGCCGTCCCACGCACTCCCGGAAAAGAGTTTCATAGAGTGCGGGGCGCCGTCAATGTACACCAAGGCAAGGGCAGCGGCGTGGCTGTCCTGGTCAGAATAATGGATGCTGTAGGTAAAGGTCGTCCCTGAGGGCCCCTCAGTCGGGCTTAGTTGGCCGTTATTGATTATCGGGTCATGGTTAACCGGGCCGGTCACCGTAAGCCCAAAGAGGATCCCGAGGAAGGCAGCCGTGCCGAGCCCCCATGACCGTCGGAGAAGGAATAGTAATACTTGTGAGGACCCAGCCGGCAGCTCGGTGCTGTAGGTATAGGTGCCGTCCCATGCGGTCTTGTCCGGCTGGAAAGGGTCATTGAGTGGGGGATGCCGTCAATATAAACATAGTGGGCTGTGGGGCTTTGCCCGTCCTGGTCGGTATAATGTACGCCGAAGGTGAAGGTGGTGTCTTCTCCTCCGGTATCAGGGCTCACCTCGGCCCTGCTCAGCACCGGTGCATGGTTTGCTTCGGAGATGATGGTGATGGTTACCTTTGCAGTATCCGTTCCGCCGTGGGCATCTTTCGCCTCATAGGTGAAGCTGTCGGTGGTGTCGTTCCCGCCATCGTGGGTATAGCGGAAGGTACCGTCCGCATAGATTGTCAGCGAACCGTGGCTTGGCCCTGAGATGGGTGTCGTGTTCGCATACAGGCTCTGCGTGTCAGGGGCAAGGTCATTGTGCAGCAGGCTTGCATATCCGGAATCCAGAACGCTGACCGTACCCCCCCGGTTTACCGTGGCGGAGTCATTGAGAGCATCGAGGAGGACCTCTTCAGAGCTCAGGAGATCGATCTCAATGACAGCCTCTGCCACCTTGCCGGCTATGACCGTGATGTTTGACTTTTTGCCCGTTAAAATGAGCCTTCCCTCATCGTTGTTGAGGTTGACACGCACAGACCTGTTGGCTCCATGCTTCACCCTGGTGAGGGTCCCTTGGCCGGCATCACAGCTCCACGGACCTCCCCGGGCTATGAGGGCATTCTCCTCATCGAATACCCGGGCCTCCACCACGGAGATGCCGAATTCGGCGCAGCGGTCCGAGATCCCTTTGTACAGGGGTGCGGCAGCAACTGAAGAAAGACTCGATAAAGGAAGCTGCAGCGAAAGGGAGAGTGATCCTGTTTCAGGAGAAGGGTTATCACTGGAACTGCTGCAGGAGCACAGGATAAAAATGAAAAGGCACAGGAAATTACAAAGGTAATGATTCCGGCAGACATAGTTCTGGAATCCTTGAACCTGCCCATCACCGGGTGCTGAAGGGTATGTTGACCGGGTGCAGGTAGTTCCCTTCATGGTGTCTCTATTCCAATGTCTTCTCGCCATGTGGCCTATGTACCTTAATCTTTTTTGCCCTTTCCCTTGTGAGACCTCATTGCAAAAAGAGAAGCCGACAACCAGTTCAATGAATAAACAAAATGAGTATAGCATTCATGCGGTGTGATTGCGATACCCTATGAATCATGGGACATGAAGCAATATTCATGCAAGACGTATACACTAAATGATATTAACAGGTTAATGCTATTATGAAGAAGCATATCACGAAGCATTGGCAATAAGTTTCCTATTTTGAAGTAAAATAGTTCTCACACATGGTTATATTTTGAGTCTTGCAAAAAAAAATTAGGAGGCTATTTTTCAGGTAAATTTGCCGATCAATAATTGAGTTATGGACAAGGTGAAAACAGACAGCAGGCTACAGCTCTGGAGCGTACTCTTGACGGTCCTTGTGGTGAGTGTGTTTGCCGGGGTAGCCATGCAGCTTTCAACCATAGTATCTTCCCATCCAAAGACATCCCTGAGTCATCCGGGGCCAAGCATGGGAAATGATCTCAGCTCCATCTTGCCCTCGGCAGGTATGAAGGGTATTGCAGGGCACAGGGCAAGGATTTCAGCGCATGACGGAAAGGTGAGACTTGATAAGGAAGTGATCTCACACCTGAAAGACCGGTACGGTAAGGGTTTGAACAGCCCTATGGTTCAGGTTCAGGTCATAGAACAGATTCAACAACTCCTGGAAACCCAATATCCCCAGAACTATCAGGAGAAGATGGGTGAGGCCATCAAGCTGGTGTTCCCGGATAATACCGAAGGGCTCATGAGGATGTGGAGCAAGGTTGCCCGCTATGACCTGTGGCTCAAGGGAGCCTGGGCGACCCTGCTCACCAAGGGAGCTAAGGAGCGGGAAGGCATCATCCGGGGCAAGCGTAGCGAGATCTACGGCCCTGATGCGGATAAGATCTGGCCGGACAATCTGAAGGCAGAAACAATCAGTCAAGTCCTGAAAGGATTGAACAAGGTTAAAGGGGCCTCGTTGAAAGAAAAGCTGGCCTTTCTCAATGATAGTATCCACCAGGAATACGTCTCTGATGCCGATGGCTATATCAAGGATCATCAGCAGGACCTCATAAATCGTTTTTTCAAACTGGAGAGCGTTCAATCAGACCTTAAGAAGATGCAGCCTCAGGAGAGGAGGCAGAACTTGCGTGCCATACGTCAGGGCTTTGGGATGGACGAGGGTACCCTGGCGCACTGGGATAAGCTTGAAAAGGTCCGTGACGAGCGGTGGGAAAAGGGCGTGCTGTACATGAGGGACCGGCAGCAGGTCATGGATTCGGTTCCCGTAGAGCTTCGCGAGATCGTTCTTCATGAATTGAGGCAGAAATATTTCGGTAATGATGCTACAACGGTGTCCGGCGAGGAGAAGGCCGGTTATTTCAGGTTCAAGGTCAAGAGGCTCTACGGGTTGAACTGAACCGGTCTCCTTAATCTGTTTCACTCATGCATTTCTCAAGAGAAGTATTTTTTCCCATACAGCGCCTGGTCATAGTCTGCCCGGCGGGATGGACAGTTCTGCCTTGGGCACAGGGAGCAGTTCACAAAGTTTTCACCTCCGACATACTGGATTCCTGTGACGGACTTTAAAGGGTAAAGGAGCATGTGAGGACTCAGGCGGACCCCTACGGTCTTAGTGATCGATTCTAGCAGAGCGAAGAGTGGCCGCTGCTGAGACAGGGGCCAGTCTTCGAGTGATCCGGGGTTCATGCACGAGAGCTGTGCCGGGCTCACCTTGTCTTTCAGGTGCGCCTCCAGGGCCGCCATGGCCGAGCCCAGGGCCAGGAGCATGATGGTGTCAGCCCAGAATGCATGCAGTGTCCCGGTTATGGACCGTGCCCATTCCTCCAGCTCAGGGCCGCAGGTAGCGACAAATGGGTAGACAACCTTTGCGTCGGTCAGGTTAATGCGCAGCACACGACTGTCAAACCGGATCCCCTTGATGAGCACATGTGCATCTCCCAGGGAATCCACCGTAGTAACCCTGAAGGCGGCCCTGGGACAGGCAACTGACAATGTCCGGGCGAGCATCCCGGAAAGCTCTCCGGCCATCTTCGTGCCGGTCCGGACCTTGAGGATATGGCACAGGTCTTTTTCTTCGATGGTAAAAGGGATGTTATCGAGGATAATCGCGTCTTCGGTCATCTCATTACTCCTGAAGGTATGGGGAACGTAGTGCAGCGGATAAATTCATCCTGGAAGCCGGGTTGAAGCGCCAGTTCCACCTCACGGACCTGATCTCTCAGAGTAGACGCCCTGTTCATGAACAGGGCGTCTATACAGGCTGTCTCGGCTGCTTTCAGGCTTGTGTTGCCCAGAAATTGCCAGCGCGCATTCGGGAAGTCCGGCAGGAAACCCAGGGCCTTGAAATTTTCAAGGTTCAGGTGTTCGCCAAAGGCCCCGGCTATGAGCACCTGTTCGA
Organism: uncultured delta proteobacterium; assembly: GCA_963785235.1. GTDB lineage: Bacteria > Desulfobacterota > Desulfomonilia > UBA1062 > UBA1062 > MWEI01. Next base: position 434,471 of record CAWAUM010000001.1, read on the forward strand.
TTGCAAGCTGCATCCATGCCGGACTCCTTCAAAAGGATGCGGGAGGCGGCAAGGCCGGCAGCCTTGGCGAGCTGGAGGTTTCGTATGTCCCTCTGGGTGAAACGGATATCGCCTTCAAGCCTGAGTGTCTTCATGCCTTCAATTTCTTCGGCGGCAAGTGGGGAGGGCAGGAAAGAGCGCTTAAGGTCCTTACAAAAGGCACCGTCAGGCCGGATGATTTTCCGCCTCAAAAGGATAGCCGTCAGGTCCACGAGCGCAGTGCCTGAGATGCCGACAGGCTCTCCACTACCCATCATGGACAAGTCAAGACCTCCCGGGCCATCTTCCACTGCGGTTATGGCCCCGTCTTCGGCGGTCATACCCCAGGTGATGTTCATACCCTCCAGGGCCGGACCCATGGCACACGACGTTGCGAACAGCTCCTTGTTCCCGTTCATGACGAACAGCTCACCGTTGGTTCCGAGGTCCATGAAGAATGTGTTCTTTTCGATACCGGATCCACGGCACAGGGTAAGCCCGCCCATGAGGTCTCCGCCGATGAAGGCGCTGAGAACCGGCAGGGCAAGGATCCGTGCGCCCGGAAATGCTGGTGCGCCGATGTCCTCAGGGGTGAACCCGGTAAAGTCCCTTGTCTTCACCTTGTAGGGGTGTATTCCGAGCGGCACCACGTCGAGGCCGAAGAAAAGCGAGAGCATGGTCGTGTTCCCGGAGAACACGATGAGTTCACAGCAGCGAGCAGACATGCCGCATGTCTGAATGAACCGCAGCATGGCATTGAACACGGATGAGCGGATAAGATCGGATTGCCTGAGGGCTGTTGCCGGGTCGGAGCAGGCGGCGATGCGCGAGATCACGTCATGCCCGAACCGGCGCTGGGGGTTAAGGAACGAGTCTATGGGGAAGGTGTCATGGCTTTCAAGATCAATGAGCGAGACGCGGACCGTAGTGGTGCCGAGGTCGCAGGCCAGCCCGTAGCGGCTTTCCTTGGGAAGGCCTGGGCAGGGTTGCTGTTCCCGCTCAGCTTTCTCCTCCATGAAGACCTCGACATCGCCTTGTATCACTGCCTGGCATGCCAGGCGCATGCCGGGCATGCCATGCAGTGCCTTTGCTTCGATAGGGTTCTGTCCCGAAAGATCACCAGTTGCTTTTACCATGCATTTACCGCAGGTGCCCTTGCCTCCGCAGGGGGCTCTCACGGCAATGCCCATATCCATCAGGGCGTCAGCCAGCAGGGTCTGCCGGGTAAAAAGATGATGCCTGCCTGAAGGGATGAGCCTGAGCCTGCAACCGCTCACCGGGCATCAACCCTTGAGGCTCAGTGCCGCTTCGATGAAGGCATCCAGGTTTTCCGCAGGGGTTTCGGGTGGAAGGTCGCAGCCGGATGAAAGGATGAAACGCTCCCCTTTCATGGCAAGAACCAAACTCAAAACCTTTTCCCTGACCATTCCGGGTGTGCCCTTGAGCATGACATCCACCGGGTCAATGTTGCCGAGCAGTGTCTTGGCCTTGAGCAGCGGTGTTTCATCGAGGATTTTCCTGAAATCAACAGGCGCGTCAAGACTCAGGCCGAAGAGGTGCTCGGTCCCGGCAAAGGCCTCGCACAACCGGCTGGTGTCTCCGCATACATGCATGATGGGCGAGGGGAGTTGCGAAGCTATGCCATCGAGATGGGTTCTGATGGAGTTTGTGAAGACCGCAGGCGGGAAGGCCATGATCTGCGGCTCGAGCATGATGATGGCCTGTGCGCCTGCCTCAGCCAATGCCTTGGCATAGGGCGTGATGACAGCTGCACACCGATCAAGGATCCGTGCGAACCCCGGGGCATCCTTCAGGGCGGCCCTTATCAGTGCGGGCAGGCCCATGAGGTGGGCCGCCACCGTCACTGGTCCCACCACGAAGGCTGCCACCGGCTTGTTGGTCAGGCGGGTAAGATTTCTGACAGCCTTGATGCCCACCTGCATGGGAGGCGCATCATCGGGCTCAGGAAACCTGAGGCGGTCCACAGCATCGGCGTCTGTACAGATGTGGCCGGTTATCACCGGGACCCTGCCTTTGAACTCCCAGGGGCACCCGAGTGTACGCGCCTCCACCGAGGTGTCCATGAGCGGTGCTGCAATGTCGATGTCCGGGAAGCGTTTTAGGAAAGCTGCGAGCGCCTCGGCCTGGGTCTCGGGATTGTGGATGGCCTCCTCGGCCGGGACCCCGGCCAGGCGTATTCCCATGGAAGATGCAATGGGCGCGATGCAGGGGAAGGGGATGTCTTTTATGCCCATGTTCACGCCGCCTTGCTGTAGGAGGTGAAGATCCGCAATGCATCGATGGCGGTCTCGCCGTAGGCGTCCGCCCCCATCTCACGGCACAGGGCCTCAGAGGTGCAGGCCCCTCCGATGACGATCTTCACGGCATCCCGCAGTCCCGCCTTTGCGCTCATTTCCACCACGTCGCGGATGCTCCCCACCATGGTGGTGAGCAGGGCGGAGAGCCCTATGAACCGTGCCCCGGTGGCCTTGGCCGTTTCAATGATGCGCTGTGCAGGCACGTCCACCCCCAGGTCGATGACCTCGAACCCGTTGGCAGACAGGATCATGCCAACGATGTTCTTGCCGATCTCGTGAATGTCTCCGGCCACCGTTGCCAGGATAACCTTGCCGCGCAGGCTTGCTTCATCAGGGTTCATACGTGCCTTGAGAGCCGGCATGGCCTCCCGCACCACCTCGCCTGCCATGACGAGGTCTGCCAGGAAGTATTCACCCGACTCGAATTTTTTACCCACGATCTCAAGCCCTTTGCTGATGCCGTCCTGGATGATCTCCTCGGGCGCTAAGCCTTCTGCGAGGGCCTTCTCCACCAGGGGGATTATGGCATCGATATCCAGTTCGTCGATGGCCTTTACAATGGCTGCGATTGCATCCTTCATGGGCATCTCTCCTCTCTTTTCATCATAAGGTTTGCGTATACAAAACCATGGCCTTTTAGGAAACGGCTATAGGGTACGAACCGTAGCGAGCCACGGCATCGACCATGACGGTAAGCTTGTGCGCCGGGATGCTGCTCAGGCTGTGGACCGGCGAGATAATGAACCGTCCGCCGGGCCCCAGCTCGGCTATGAGCTTCTTCACGCTGTCCACCACCTCGTGGTCTTTCGAGCGGTCCGTAAGGAGGTAATCAACGCCCACGCCCCCGATCATGGTCACCTTGTCCCCGTGGATCTTCTTCTCATGGAAGATGTCCACATTCGAGGTGTTCTCATAGGCGTGCAGCCCGTCGACGCCCCAGGAGATGAAGGTGTCGAAGAGCAGCGTGTTGTCGCCGCACGAGTGGAGAACATACTTGCCGCCGCGGTCATGGACCGCCTTGATGATGCGCCGGTAGGGCCCTCCAAAGAGCTCGTCGATGAGTTTCGGGTTCATGATGGGGCCGCTCTTGAAGGCGAAGTCGTCGCTCTGGAGGACGACCGGTATGCCTGCATCGAGCATGGCCATGGCGGTCTTGAGGCTGACCTCTTCGCACAGGTCGATGAAGCGCTTGACGAGATCTTTCTCCCTCCTGATCCACAGCGGCAGCCGTTCGATGCCGATAGCCCAGTACAGGGACTCCTGGATGCCGTATGCCGAGGACTGGCCAAAGAGGCAGATCCTCTCGCCGTACTTGGCCACCATCTTTTTGAAGAACCGGTAGGTGCTCTGGGCGAGCCGGTCCGGGTCGGGCCAGTAAGGCCAGGACTCGAAATCTTCCCTGCTCTTGATGCCCGGGCAGCGGTACATGTAGGTCATATTGCCGAGCCCGTCGGGCTGCAGGTTGAAGATGGATCCGGTGCAGCGGGCCATGGTGTTGTGGTTGAGTATGGTGAAGGTTTCGTCCAGGATGGCCCAGGTGGAGTCGAAACCAAGCTCGCAGGCTGCCTTGATACGCTTTTCCATGGCGCGGTTGATCTCCGGCTGGACGATGGGTCTGGTCAGCTTCGGCCCCCAGCGGTCAAGGATGAATCGGGTAAACGGGTTGTTGAGCTGCTTCTCCTGGGATACGAGAGGCTTGCCCAGCACCTCGTTGAAGGTACTGTCTTCCACCATGGCGCAGAACGTGGGGACACGGTCTACGGGTTTGCCTTCGAAAGTGCGGAGAACGCGTTCCTTGGGGTGCATGGCAGCCTCCTCATTTTTTGAAAAATTTCGGATGCCTTATTTAACGCAGCATAGAGGCGGAAGGCATGTTTGTCAAGAATAAATTGGTAAGACCAATTTATTCCCGGAAGAACAGGGATATGCCCTGAAGGACTGAACACATAGGGTTGAATCTTGCCATGATTCAGGGCGTTTTTAAAGGGATCGTGCGTCTCCCGGCCTTCAGGTCCAGTGCGGTGAGCAGTCTTTTTTCTGCATCGATTACTGCATCATCCATGATGCGTGCCGCATTGTCCGGGTCTTTGCTGCTGATCGCGGCAGTCAGGTCATTGACGAAAGCGATGGTTGCCTGCGCAGAATCGGGCAGATTGTAGTAAATGTCCGTATAATACCGGTAGATGGGCTTGAACGAGTTGAAGAGGAGCTGAAAGATGAGGTCTTTTGTCATCCTGGCGAGTAAGGAATGGAACTGAAAATCGCTCTCGGAGATTTTTGCAGTACCCTTGCCATGTCTCCCCAGTGCCTTTATCAGGACCTCTCCTGCAATGCGGAACTCTTCGATATCATCGGGCCCGGCCATGAGGGCGGCCTGGCTTGCATAAAAAGGTGCGGTAATCCGTCTGAATCTGAGCAGGGATATGAGCACCCCGGAATCAATGACCTCGGTGGTCTTCATGATGTGGACAAGCAGGTCAAGCGATCCCTCTGTCTGGTAGTCGGTGACATAGGTCCCGCTCTGGGCAAGGGTCTTTACCAGGCCGAGTTCGCTCAAATGGGCCACAGCCTCCCTCACGGCCGGTCGGCTTGCAGTGTATATGCGGGCGAGCTCGCGCTCGGAGGGAAACCTGGAGTGCGGCTTGTAAAGGCCACTGAGAATCGCCTTTTCCAGCTCGAGAAAGATCTTGTGTGAAACACGTAAGGGCATGGACGACACCTTTCCTTAATAATTCCATAATGATCTAGACCATAGCCGGTCCAGCGTCAATCTCAACCGTGATGGCGTGGTATGGATTACCTGGGCCGGTTCTCCAGACATTACAACAACGTGATGAGATTGCAGGAATCACTGGTATTAGAAAATTGTATCTGATTCCACTTTATGCCACCTCGTTTATTCATTTACAAGTCCTGGGTTGATTTTGCTTTTCCAGGCCATATAAGAAAAGAAAGAAGTATTTATTAATAATAATGAGGAAAAGAGAACACTGGCCCCAATCATGAAGACGTATGCTGAGATGGGAAGGAAACTCCTCAACATAATTCTGTTTCAGGCGGTTTGGTTCGCAGCAGTGCTGGGGGCTGCAGGCGGAAATGACTGGTATGGGCCGCTGGCGGTGGCGCTGGTGCTTTTGGTGCATTTCGTGCTCACGGAAGACCGCCTAAGTGAGCTGAGTTTGCTGCTTGTAGCTGGAATTCTCGGATTCTGTTTCGATACAGCGCTGTCGGTCGCTGAAATCGTCACCCCCCGGGGAGATATCCTGCCCCATCCGCTCAGCCAGCCCTGGATGATCTCCCTCTGGCTCAATTTCGCAGCCACGCTCAATGTATCTCTGGAATGGCTCAAGGGGCGCTACCTGTTGGCGGCAATTTTCGGCGCTGTCGGAGGGACCTGCGCCTACTACGGCGGCGCACGGCTGGGAGCGACACTGGCGCTGCCGGATGTCCATGGTATCATCATTCTGGCAGTGGGTTGGGGGATCGTGACACCGATTCTGGTGTGGCTGGCGGGGAGGTTTCAGAAGAAAGACTTCCCTTCAAAAACAGTTCCATGAGAACACCTCACATACGGAAGGAAGGAAAGCATGATGAAGGTCATCTATCTCTATTTTCTCACAATACCTGTATTTTTCGGGATCGATATGATCTGGCTCGGGTTTGTGGCAAAGGGGTTTTACCACAAGAATCTGGGTCATCTGCTCCGGCCGGATGTCAACTGGACCGCCGCACTTGTCTTCTATCTGCTGTACATCGGCGGTATCCTGATCTTTGCAACTATGCCGGCACTGGAGAAAAATTCGCTGTATCAGGCAGTTGTTCTCGGGGGGTTGTTCGGTTTCTTCGCCTATGCCACCTATGACTTAACTAACATGGCCACCCTGAAGGACTGGCCGCTCAATGTCGTTATAGTGGATATCATCTGGGGCATAGTGCTGACTGCAAGCGTTGCGGCGGCGAGCTTCCTGATCGGCCGATGGCTCATGACTTGAGAGAAGAGCTGCAAGGGGTGATTCAATGAAACTGGCCAATACCTTTTTAAGCGCTGCACTGATCGTGTTCCTGTACATGACGGCATTATACCTGCTGGCTCTCAGGCGCAAGGACAACAGTATTGCCGATGTGGCCTGGGGTTCGGGTTTTATACTCGTGGCCTGGTTCACCTTTCTTTTGTACGGTTCCTTTACCGTGCGGCAACTCACAGCTTGTTTTCTGGTATTGATCTGGGGGCTCAGGCTCTCCGTCAGGATCTATCTGCGCAACAGAGGTAAAGGGGAAGATGCACGGTACCGGAAGTGGCGGGAGGAATGGGGCAAGTCTTTTATCATAAGGAGCTATCTCCAGGTTTTCCTCCTGCAGGGAGGAATCCTGATTCTGAACATTACCCCTGTTCTTTTCATCAATACCTATGCCGCGGGTAACCCGGGTCTGATGGACTTGCTGGGAGTGTCTCTGTGGGTGATGGGTTTCTGCTTCGAGTCTGTTGCCGACTGGCAGCTGGACAGGTTCATCAAGAACCCGGATAACCGGGGTAAAATCATGGACCAGGGCCTTTGGCGTTATTCAAGACACCCAAACTACTTCGGCGAAGTCACCATGTGGTGGGGCATATATATACTGGCTTTATCAGTACCCTGGGGTTGGGCATCCATTATCGGACCACTCACGATAAGCTACATAATCCTGTTTGTGTCCGGGGTTCCTATGACGGAAAGATTCATGGAGGACAATCCGGCATTCGCTGACTACAAAAGACGAACGAGTGCATTTTTCCCCTGGTTTCCGGGAAAGGATTGAATACGAAAGTGCATGGTATTTATTCTGCAAAGGGAGATAAGGTGGATGTATGAACAGTAAAACACGGAAACTTCTTCTCTTAAGCATTATTATGACAGCCCTCTTGATGACAGCCCTCTTGATCCCCTTACCGAACAACATCGCCCTGGCAGGCTCGGATAAGGGTCAGTCCGCCGGCACGATCACCATCTCAGGGGTTGTGATGGATAAGACAGTTCAAATAGACGGCTATTCATGTGACTTGATCGGGGCAGGACTGCTCCGCTATCGGACTGTGTTCAAGGCATATGTGGCAGCCCTCTATCTGGGGAAAAAGCATACCTCTTCAGACCTGTTCAAAGACATCCCCAAGAGCCTGGTGATCGAGTACTTCCATGGGATTGCTGCCCAGGATTTCATTTCAGCCACCCAGCAGGGTTTCATGAATAACCTCTCCAAGGATCAACTGGAGGCAATCAATGAACGAGCCAAGACCCTCTATTCCCTTTACCGTGATGTCAAGCCGAAGGATAGATATTCTTTTACATACATACCAGGTATAGGCTCACAAATAGCCCTGAATGGAAAGGTTTTAGGGACCATCAAGGGACTTGATTTTTCAAACGCCATGCTGTCCATCTGGCTTGGTCCTAATCCGCTGGATCAGAACCTGAAAAAAGCTCTTCTGGGCAAGAATTAAAAGATTCTCTATAAAAAGCATAAGAGGTTCTGCCAGGGTTGCATAACGAGAAGAAGGTATACATATGCAGATGCCTTCACTCTTCTCAGGGGTACCTCTTGAGGAAACATAAAAACGAAGCTCCTTGAGCTTGATTTTCTCTTACGTCTTTCTTACTTTGTATTATATTGTCTTATTACTGAGGAGTTATACCTTAGGCGGGGGAACAAGTAATGAAAATAGCGGTCGTGGGTGCAGGTGTTGCAGGCATTGTTTCATCCTATCTCCTTCAAAGACAGCACGACATAACGTTATATGACAAGAATGACTACATTGGCGGCCATACCCACACCATTGTCCTTGAGAGCGGAGAAGATGCGGGTACACCTGTGGATACCGGCTTCATCGTGTTCAATGAGAAGACATACCCCAACTTCCTGCGTTTCCTTGCACAGCTCGGGGTTGAAAAGCAGAACAGCACCATGTGCTTCAGCTATTATGATGAAAGAACAGGTCTTACCTATGGGAGTGAAACCCTTGACACCCTATTTGCACAGCGCATCAATACCTGCAAGCCATCCTTCTGGATGATGATCTTCGGAATCCTCCACTTCAATCGCCATACTCCGAAACGCCTGCATGAAGGAAGGCTGCGGGGATTCACCATGGGTGAGTATCTCTCGAGTTGCCGGTACAACCCCCACTTCATCGAGAAATATCTTCTTCCTATGTGTGCCTCAGTCTGGTCAGCACCTGATGTACGGATGCTTGAGTTTCCCATGGAAACCTTTGCGCGATTCTTTTTAAACCACGGCCTTTTCTCCATCATCAAGCACCCCCAGTGGTACACGGTGAAAGGGGGGAGCCACGAATACGTCAAGGCATTTTTAAAAACATTTCAAAGGGCGTGTTCTTCCAAACACTCCAGTGCAGGGAATCCGAAGAGAAAACGGCAAGGTGTTCGTAAAGGCCAAGGATGGCAGCGAAGAGGCTTATGATAAAGTCGTGCTTGCCTGCCATGCAGACGAGTCGCTGCGCATACTTGCCGATCCATCGCCGGAAGAGTCTCGACTTCTGACTCCCTGGACGTATTCCTTCAACAGGACTGTCCTTCACACAGATACATCTTTTCTCCCTTCCCATCAAAAGGTCTGGTCTTCATGGAATTATGTACGCTCATCAGAGGTACAATCAGGTTCGCCTGTCATGCTCACCTATCACATGAACCGATTGCAGAACCTCTCAACCAAGAACCAATACTGTGTAACCCTTAACCCCAAGAGATCGGTGGAACAAGGCCATGTTATCAGAGATATGGTCTACACCCACCCGATTTATTCGCCTGAGGCCTTATCTTCGCAGGCGGAGATCAATAAGATGAGCGGACAGAGGAACACTTATTACTGCGGGAGTTATCTGGGATACGGTTTTCACGAGGATGCAGTGAAGTCTGCAGTGGCCGTAGCGAGGTCATTGGGTATCGAGTTATGAGGTCAAGGATTTACGAAGGCTTTGTTGAGCACATCCGGTTAAAGCCTGTCTTTCACAGGCTGAGATATCCCCTGTACTTTTACTGCATCGACCTGGACGAACTCTTTGAGATGGATAAAAAGCTTCCCCTTTTCGGCTACAACTGCATGCGGCCTGTATCCATCCATGACGCCGATTACCTTGATGGCGGGGCAGGCCCGATCAAGGATAAGGTCATGCACCTTCTCGGACAAAGCGGCCTTGACTCTGAAGTCCAACGTATCTTCCTTGTCACACAGCCCAGATACTTTATGAGCATATTCAACCCGGTGAGTTTCTACTACTGTTTTGGAAAAAACGGAAATCTCAAAGGTGTGGTGACCGAGGTAAACAACACCTTTGGCGAACGGCATGTATACGTTCTGAAGGATGCGCGGGATCAGGGAAATGTCTATCCTGCCGTGTTCACCACGGACAAGGCATTTCATGTATCGCCCTTTAACGATGTGAGCGGCAGCTATGAAATGAGCTTCTCTGAGATTGGAGATGAGGTTGACATCCATGTAGATCTCATCCGCGATGGTGAGAAGGTATTCGGTGCCCAGCTCTTTGGAAGGGCACGGCCAATGACCACCAAGGAACAGCTCTCTATCATCTTGAGGCACCCCCTCATACCCCGACTCACCATGGCCAGAATCTACTGGGAAGCGGCCAAGCTTTTCTTCTTGAGGAAGCTATCCTATCACCCTAAACCTTCACCCATGAGCATCATGACTATAAAGCGGAACCCACCGACTGCAATGCAACGTTTTATCATGAAGGTGATTGAAAGCCTGCTCGAAGGGATTGAACTGGGCAGACTCGAGCTCTTGTTGCCGGATGGGAGTACGCACAGCTTCGGAAAAGAATACGGGTCTCTGCAATCTGAGCGCATCCTTGTGAACGACTATGAATTTTTCACACGAATAGCGTTTCATGGCGATATCGGCCTGGGCGAGGCTTACATGGATGGTCTGTGGGACAGCGATGACCTGACAGGGGTACTCAAACTTCTCATCGAGAACAGGAAGGCCATATCCGAGGGTAACCTTGCATTCTCAGCTATCTCCCGCAGCCGGAACTACAGGTTGCATCTCTCACGACCCAACACCGTTGCCGGCAGCAAGGAGAACATTGCAGCTCATTACGATTTGAGCGCCGACTTCTATGCCACCTTCCTGGATGAGACCATGACATATTCCAGCGGGATCTTCAGGTCTGAAGACGAAAGCCTGGAAGAAGCTCAGCACAATAAGATACAAAGTATTATTGAAAAGGCCGGGATCACAAAAGAAGATCATGTCCTTGAGATCGGGTGCGGCTGGGGAGGGTTTGCCATAGAAGCTGTCAAGGCGACTGGATGCAGCCTAACCGGCATAACCATCTCAAGAACACAGTATGATTATGCAAAGGAAAGGGTAAAGCACGAAGGCCTTGAAGACAGGATAGAGATCCTTTTAGAGGACTATCGCACTGTGCGAGGTTCATATGACAAGATCATCTCCATCGAGATGCTCGAAGCTGTGGGGCATGATCACCTGGGAAGCTTTTTTGCGATCTGCGATAACCTCCTCAAAACCGACGGCCTGGCAGTGCTCCAGGTAATAACCATCCCGGATGCCCGCTATGAAACGTATCGGAGTGAGGCGAACTGGATCAACAAACATATCTTCCCAGGCGGACACTTACCTTCGCTCACTGCGCTGTGCAATGCCATGACTGAGCGTTCCCGCCTCCAGGTTGAGCATGTGGAGAACATCGGCATTCACTATGCCGAGACGCTCAAGCGCTGGCGGCAGCGTTTTATCGCTGCAAAGGATGCGTTGACGAAGATGGGCTTTGACAGGACTCTGCAGCGTAAATGGATCTACTACTTCTCCATCTGCGAGGCCCAGTTCGGACTGCGCGTGCTGAACAATCTCCAGCTAGTGCTTACCAGGGAGGGGAACAGCGCTCTGATAAATCAGGGCTCGAAATAATGCGGTTGAAGGAACTCCACCCGTAAAGGAATGATGGGGTATCATATGGGAGCTAGAATCTTCATGGGAATGCTGCTGCTGGCCGTGATCGTCCTGGCATACGGCTGCGCTGGCGGCAAGGCCAAGGGCGCCCAGGATATCAGGATCACCTATGACGCCCTCAATGAGACAGACCTGGCGAGGATGAAGCACATGGAACATGGAACGCCCTTAGAGCAGGCTGCCATCGAGAGGTTCAAGGAGTTCTACAAGATTTTTTCTGAGGAGAGAATCAATGCCTCGTTTGCCGAGGTTTACGCCAGGGACGCCTACTTCGAAGACGGAATCAGACAGGTCAAGGGCCGCCAGAACATCAAGGAGTATTTCCTGAGCAACACCGTTTACTTTGACGAATGCACCTTTGACATCAAAGACGTGGCATACAGCCCGGGCAACTACTACTTCAGGTGGATCATGCACCTGAAGCTCAAGCGCGACCCGGACAACCCCATGGTGCAGCCCGGTATTTCCCATGTTCGGTTCAACGAGCAGGGTCAGGTCGTATTCCAACACGATTACTGGGAAACCCTGGCACTCTTCGAGCGGATCCCGGTCATGGGGAGCGTCATTCGTTGGATCAAGGGAAGAATATGAATCATAGTGAAATCAGGATATAGTATAGCACTGAAGAGAGGGGGAGATTCGCAATGAGTAAAAAGGACAGAAGGATCATTCTCATCTGCCAGTGCCTTGTAAACCCTTATTGCAGGGTGCACATTTTAGGACAGAACTTCCCCTTATCCCTTGAAGTCACCGACTACCTCCTGAGAAAGAACGTTGGCATCATCCAGTATCCCTGTCCCGAGACTACTGCCATGGGTCTGATGCGTAACCCCCAGGGCCGCCAGCAATACGACAACATCTTCTTCCGCAGCCACTGCAAGGAGTTGCTCCAGGTGCCCATGCTCATGGTCAGGGAATTCCTCAAGAACCGCTACCGCCTGTGCTGCTTCATCGGCCTGGAAAACAGCCCCACCTGCGGCATCCACTGGGGTCGGCACAAGGTGAACAGGTATGGCACCGAGTCGCCCAACACCGACGAGGGGTATGGGAAAAACCCCAAAGACCCAGTTCTCCGGGGAATCATGGCCGAGATCCTGGAGGAGGAACTGGCCAAGGAGGGGATCACAACCCCATTCCTGGAACTGCCGGCCCTTTCTCCTGCCGATTCGGACAAGAGGAAACAGTTCTGGAAAGATCTTGAGGATGCACTTTATTATATTCCCGAATAAGAGCAGGTAGCATCTTGAGATCCCTCTACCTGTGATATTACACATCCTGTTTTCAAAGATACCGCAGGATGCTTCACACTACTGATCCGCGAAAGTTTTGGGGCACATTATTACAAAAGAATTCAAGGGGGATACCATGGAAATGGATACACGAAGCTCTCAGTTTATAGTCTTCTTTATTTTCATTTCCTTGCTCCTCATACCAGGATATGAAACAGCAATGGCAATTGAAGAGGCATTCTACACAGTAATTGAAAAAAATGGGGATTTTGAGCTTAGACAATATGTGCCTCAAATCGTAGCAGAGACTATTGTTGAAGGGGATTTCGATAAGGTCGGAAATGAAGGATTCTCCAGGCTCTTCGGTTATATCTCGGGCAACAACACAAAAAAGCAATCGATTTCAATGACTGCCCCGGTGTCACAGGAGGCAGGTTCAGAAAAAATTCCCATGACTGCACCCGTTAACCAGGAACAGGTCGGCAACAAGTGGCATATCAGTTTCTTAATGCCATCCAACTACACGTTGGAGACCCTGCCTGAACCGACTGACAAGAGGATTATACTGAAACAGATTCCCTCTCGAAACGTTGCTGCGATTATCTATTCCGGCACATGGAGTAGATCGCGTTATGAGGAACACAAAGCCATTCTGGAGAAAGCCATGAGCAACAGAAAGCTGAAACCTGTTGGTGAGTATATATTTGCACGATACAATCCTCCTTTCATGCCGTGGTTTTTACGACGAAACGAGGTGCTGGTCAGCGTTGAGTTATTTCATGAGTGAAAGGAGCTGTTCCCATGTCGAAGGAACATATGCCACGTGTTTTGACACAGGATATCGGTGATGCAGACCTGTCTTATCTGCTCTATGAGGGTGAAGGACCTCCCCTTGTTCTTCTCCACGCCACTGGTTTTCTTCCCTGGTTGTGGCACCCGATTGCAAGGAAGCTCGCGCCAGAGTGGCGAGTTATTGCACCCTATTTTTGCGATCATCGGATATCAGACCCAGAAAAGGGAGGTCTGAACTGGCTGACTATTGCCCAAGATCTGGCAAACTTATGCAAGGGGCTCGGACTTGAGCGGCCTGCCATGGCAGGACACTCTATGGGCGCCACTATCATTACCATTGCCAATGCATGCTTCGGGGTCGATGCGCGAGGCCTAGTCCTTTTCGAACCCATATTCCTTCCAGATAATTTCTATGAGTCGCAGGTAACCATAGACCTCCACCCGCTCGCCTCAAAGGCCATACGCAGGAAAGACAAGTGGTCCGGCAAGGACGAGGCGCATGCATATCTAAGATCAAAGGCCCTGTTCAAGAACTGGGATGAAGAGATGCTGGAACTATATATCGAATACGGCATGAAAAGACTCGATGCCGGAGGACTCCAGCTCACATGCTCGCCTATACGTGAAGCGTCACTCTTTATGGGTGGAATGCAGTATGATCCCTGGCCTGTGCTGCCTCAAATTTCATGTCCTACACTGGTTCTTGAAGGAGAAGAGAGTGAAAACCGCGCTTATATCGACTTGAAGAAGGTCACTTCACTTTTTAAACAGGGCACCTACAAGCTAGTGAATGGAGCTGGTCACCTCATCCCACAGGAGAAACCCAGGGAGTCGCTCGAGATCATCAGGAGTTTCTTTAGTAACCGCTAAGAATGCAGGGTTGTAGCTCCTATAGTAATAAACTGTTAACCGATAATAACGATTCCCAGATACCCATCAACGGTTAACAGGTCACCCGTTCGAATGAGGGTTGTTGCGTTCGGCACACCCGTTACGCAGGGAAGCCCGTATTCCCGGGCGATGATTGCGCCGTGAATCAGCATCCCGCCTCGGCGCTCGACGATTCCCGCACACAGCGGCACGACAAAGGTCATGTTGGGCTCGACAGCATCGCAGACCAGTATTTCTCCTGCCTTGAAGTCAAAAAGGGAAGAGGCATCGAGAATCACCCTGGCCTTCCCCGTAGCAATTCCCGGTCCTGCCGGCTGACCAACGATCTGTCGTGCCTTGACACCATCAAATTCCATGTTTTTCTCGGATGATGATCGGTCCTGCAGGGTGTGTGAGGGTTCGATCAGCACGTTGATCAACTCTTTTGTTTCGCCCGCGTCTGATTTTGACCCCTTTCGATTTGTCGTTCGACGCCTTCCCTCGTCCATCGCGTTCATCACTTGCTTTTCAACTCTTCCCAGATAGATATTGTCGTCGTCTCTCATCTGGTAACTTGCACGTCCAAGATCGAGAATCTCCGACGCAAAGGTCTTCTGTTCGCCCTCAAAGTGCGAAAGAAACTCGGACATCAGGGCTTCGGGGTCCCGGGCACTCTCCTTTTTCTCCGCAGGGCGATGGGAAGCCATTTCGAGAAGAAGCCTTATGATACCCTCCTTCCCCTGGGAGCAGTAGTTCCCTTCCTCTACCGAACAAGACAGGTCTCCGAATGTTTCGATGAAGGTGTCGAGCACGTGACTGAACGTTTCGTCTGCGGACCCTTCTGAATTTCTTAAATACTCAGCGAGAGAGATGTTTCCTTGTATCATTGAGGCCATCTCATCCAGCATGCGGTTCCGCTCGAGGCTTGCCAGCCGTTTGTTTCCCAGAAGGTCCATGAACTCGTAAGGGTCCTGTGGCCTTACGGCGTCGTTATAAAATTGCCCGAACAGTCGCATCCCATGAGCAAACGGGATGAAGTCATTATTGTAGGTTTCCACCCAGCGATCGTAAATCTCTTTTCTCCGCCTGATCTCCTCGGCCAGATGATGACCCGAGAGCTCAGTCAGATCGAGACGTGAGAGATCGGCTGCATCTTCGATCATGGATGGAATCAGTTCCCCTTCAATTTTTCTGCGGAGTGTCTTGAGACTCTCAAAGCTTCTTCGGAGACTGAGATACCAAGGCCTTTTGTCTTCGCCTCGCTGAGAAGAAATCGTTGTGATAGGGCGGGATTGAAGGATGTAAAGACTATTTCCACGAAACGTCCACTCAACGTCTTGCGGCGCTGCAAAAAGACTTTCAGTCTTCTTAGCCAGGTTGAAAACATCATGTACTTCCTCATCGCCCAACGGAGGTTCCTTCGATAATCTCTCAGGAAGGGGTTCGAGTCGAATTCCCAAGTCCGAGGGAAGTACCCGCTTCTCCCGGATCACCGGAGTCCGGGAAAGAATCTTTCCTGTTTTGCGGTCAAGAATCCACCGGTCAGGCTCAACCGTTCCGTCCACCATGCCGGCGTTCAGCCCGTAGACAGCCTCAATGACTGCCTGGGATTCGTTGTTCGGATTCTTTCCAAAGGCAACGCCCGATTTTTCCCCAGTGACAATTTCCTGCACCAGGACAGCCATTGTAGAGTTTTCGAAATCCAGCCCCAATTCCTGTCGGTAAAGAAGTGCTCCGTCTGACCAGAGGGATGCCCAGACCAATCGGATATGGTCCAGGATGGACTCTGCCCCTTTTACGTTCACGTAGGAGTCATGGAGGCCTGCAAAAGATGTGTGGGATGAATCTTCTCCTGGTGCAGAAGATCTCACCACCACCGGTTTGTCCTTGAACTTCTCGTCAATGGCTGCCCGCAGGGAGGAGAGAAGATCAGCAGGGAGAGAGGCATTGAGAAACATGTTTCGAATCCGCAGTGAAGTGTCCCACATCTCCTCCCAGCGCATCTCCTGGAAGTTTTTGCGATTCAATTCCAGCAGGATTCGCTCTCTCAAACCCTCCAAGGCTATGAACTGGTTATACGCCTCGGCCTTCACGCACAAGGCGTCAGGGACGTTCAATCCCATCCGGATCATGGTCGCCAGAGAGGAGGCTTTCCCTCCTACCTGATCCCGATCCTCAGCTCGTATTTCATTCAGCGGAATAATCAGGTTCATTGCTTGATGTGAAGCTCCATAACGTTCTGAAAATTGTTCACGATGTAGTAAGTATCCACGTCTACCTTGAGCAGGGCACAGGTAGGCGATGTAACAAACTCCTTGAGATACGGATGCCTAGAGAGATAGAGTTTCAGGAGAAGATCTTTTTCTGAGGCTCCGGCCTCTTTTACTGACCCAGTGGCCGTTACGGCAATGGCCCGATGAAAATCCGTTTCCTGGTTGGCTCGGTTATCCATCACGAGTGCGACCATGGGATTAAGGGTCAGATTATCAAACTTGCGAGTATCGCGCGTGGTGGCGAAGAGCAGGTACTTGAGATCATCGGTTGCGGCGAAAGCCACTAAGCTGCCATACGTCTTTCCACTGCCATACGTCGCCAGGACGGCCAAAGACTGAGACGAGAATAAATCTTTAAGAAGCGTTTTAAGCTGGGTTGTATTTTTCAAGGGTCCCTCTCCGTGGTGGTATCTTCTTACTGAGCGACAATGCTCTGCAGAGCCTTGTCAATCTCAGGATATTGGAATACAAAACCGCTGTCAAGCAACCGACGTGGAATGACTCGCTGTCCTCCGAGAAGGACTGACCCAAATTCTCCCAGCACCAACTTGATCATGAACCCGGGGGCTGGCATGAAAGAAGGCCGGTGAAGGGCTTTTCCCAGGGCCTTTGCCAGATCCTTGTTTCGTTCGGGTCCTGGAGCGCAGAGATTCACCGGTCCTGAAATCTCCGGATGTTTCATCAGGAAAACGAAAACTTCGGCAAGATCTTTGATGTGGATCCAGGAGAACCACTGGAGGCCGCTCCCGATAGGGCCACCAATAAACATCTTGAAGAGGGGTATCATCTGGCCGAGCGCCCCTCCATTTTTTCCCAGGACGATACCGAACCGGATTGTAACGACCCGTGCGCCATATTTTTCTGCTTTGAATGCTTCGGTTTCCCAATCATGGGCAAGCCTAGCAAGGAAATCGTTGCCAGAGGGCGAATCCTCAGTGAGCTCTTCGTCCTCATGCAAACCGTAGTAGCCTGTGCCAGAGGCGCTGAAGAGCCCGATCTGTTTGTCTGAACCAGCAGAGATTCCCTCCACAAGATTCCTCGTGGTGCTGATCCGGCTTTCTATGAGCAGCCTTTTATAAGCTTCGGTCCACCTGCTGAAGACGGAGGCACCAGCAAGATTGATGATGATGTCGTGATCCCTGATCGAATCCTGCCATGGCCCTTTTTGAGTGCAGTCCCCCTGTAGATAGGAGATGCCGGGGCAGCGCGCCTTCAATCCTTCATCAGATCTGGCAAGGATGGTGACCTCATTTCCAAACTGGATTAAATGTGCGCAGAGGTAGGTGCCAATAAATCCGGTACCTCCTGTGACTAAAATTTTCATCGTTACCCCTCCTGTTTTTCTATGAAGAAAAGACTCATTACCAGTTTGAATTCCAGGATGTTTATGGCTTTAATCGGCTCATCAACCTCACGTATTCGTCGGCATCAAACTTCCGCTTGAGACCTCCTTCGTTCATGTACCGGACATTCCCGAAGATCTCCCTTTCTTTCCATGGGCGGTCGTGTTTTCCGAAGCACCATGCCACGCCGGTGAATCCGCTCGGGTCTCTTCCATCCAGCTCGTATTTGTTGTTCAGGTAAAGGGCTGCCCGGAAGGCCTCATCGGGTGTCTTGCTCCATTCCAGAATTTTTTTGCCCCAGTACATTCTCATATACCCGTGCATCTTCCCGGTAAAAACCATCTCCTTCTGGGCTGCATTCCAGTAGGGATCATGGGTTTTACCCGTTTCCAGTTCTTCAAGGGCATAAAGATAGGGTCGCTTGTCTTTCTGATGGGCCTTCAAGGTTTTTTGTGCCCATTGGGGGATTGCCCCTTCAAAAGAATCGTATTGCCCATTATAGAAAACGAAATTCATGCTTAGTTCCCTTCGGACGATGAGCTCTTCGAGATAGGCTTCTTTGCTCAGGCCCTGTGTCTGTGATACGGTTAGCGCAATGGACAGCGGTGAGATCTGGCCAAAGTGTAGGTATGGGCTCATGTGTGAAAGGAAGTCGACCGTGGGGTCATTTCTCATTTCCGGGAAACGATCCAGCTTGTCTCTCAAGAAGAGCCGAAGATGTTTTTTGGCTTCCCCGGCGCCGCCACGATAGCAAGAAACCTTCTTCACGCTCCGGTCAATATGAAGTCTGGAAACTGCTTCTTCCACATCGTCGATGTCAAAGGAATCAAAATCCAGAGACAGGGAATCCATGTCGGGATCAACCTCCTTGAGCGGACAAAGGAAATGATCCAGCTTCTTGTGAATCTTCGACCTGATGGTGGCTGCAGTGTATTCCTCTTTCGGAGAGGTCTCTTCAATGGGAACGATAACGTCACTTTCGACTTGAACCAGAGGGCAATCCATTCGGCCGGCTGCGTATTCTCTCCACGCTCTCTGGATTTTCAGGTACCCGCGGTCTACAACAACGAAAGACGCTCCTTTCGCGAACTGAACCACTCCTTGTTCAGGGGACGCGTGTTGGATCACAATCTGGATGCCTCTTTTCTCAAGAGAGAGTCTTACTTCCCTGAGGCCTTCGAGCATGAAGGTGTAATGCCTCTGAGAGCCCTGCGGGAAGTGATCGGTAATACCGAAAAAGACAACAAGGGGCTGGTGCAATTCATTGGCCTTAAGCACGGCATACTCAAGGGCATGGTTATAATCCGTCCTTTGAGAGGCCTGCATCCAGTAGAGAACGTATCTTCCCTTTTTCGTCTCCTTGGCATTCAGGGCTTGGATTCGTTCTTTTTGAATCATGGTCGCCTCTTTTCTTTAAGTGTTGGTGAACCCCAATGAAAAGATCGCCGGACTGCGTAAGCGGGTCCGTTGAATTATTTGTTTATTTTATCAAATCTCTTGCTGCATAATAGCCGCAAAGGCCGTGAACACCGCCACCGGGTGGCGTCGATGAAGAGCAGATAAATATATTGTGCTGAGATGTCCTGTAGGGATTGAGGGATACCACCGGACGGGTATAGAGCTGAAAGATATCCTGCACTCCGCCGTTAATATCTCCCCCGACATAATTGGGGTTGTACTGTTCCATCATTGTCGCCGACATGGTGTTTCTTGCCAGGATGACCTCTCGAAACCCCGGGGCATAGCGTTCAATCTTTTTTTCTATACTATCGGCCATATCCGCTTTTGAACCATGGGGAACATGGCAATACCCCCAGGCCGTGTGCCTGCCTTCAGGGCTCCGTGAAGGATCGAAGAGGCTCTGTTGTGCGAGCATCACATAGGGCGTCTTGCGATATTTCGCCCTTGTTTACGCAACAGACCGAAGCGGCTATCTCCTCATACGAATTGCCCAGGTGAACAGTCCCTGCCTTTCTACATATACCGGCCTTCCAGGGGATCGGTTCTTTCAGTGCCCAGTCCATTTTATAAACGCCTGGTCCGTAACGGAATCCGGCAAGTCTTTGCCGGTAATTTTCGGAAAGACCAAGGCCTTTCATATCCAACAACTGCCGGGGCGTGACGTCAAAAAAATAATAGGTTGCCCGCGGCATATCCTCCAAAGAACTGACCGGTTTGCCCGTTACGATTTCGCCTCCCCGGTCAATGAAAGCAACGGGACAGGGCATCGGCCAGATTCTGCGAGCCGCCTTGTACAAACGGCCACCCTACAGCATGGGCTAATGTCGCAAGTACAATGCCGAAGGCCGCCGTTGCGGGTTTGTGAAGGGGAATCATGGCATGGGCTGCAAGCCCGGCAAATAACGCTCGCGTCTGATGGTTGTGGAATTTTTTTTCTCCAAGACCTTTTGCGGAATAAAGTGCCTTTGATGCAAATCTGGCCATGAGAAAGGGATCAAAAGGAAAGGGAATCGGTCTTAATATGCCGGATAACAATCTTTCATAGCCCTTTACAAAAGGCGTAAGAAGATCTTTGTATGCCGTGGCGTCGCGACCCAAAGCATCGGCTGTTATATCCAGGGACCGGTGGAGAAAAACAGCAGATCCATCCTCAAACGGGTGGGCAAGCGGTATTTCCGGATTGACCCAGGAAAGGCCATATTGATGAAGTTCAAGTGGTCTGAAGAAAGATGAGGAGGCCGCAAGAGGATGAGCGGTGGAACAGATGTCGTGAACAAAACCAGGTAGAGTTAATTCTGCGGATCGGCACCCCCCCCCGATGGTTTCTTTCGCTTCCAGCAGAATCACGGATGGAAATTTTCTGCTGAGGGTAATCGCAGCAGCCAGGCCGTTGGGACCACTGCCCACGACGACAGCATCATAATGTTGTTTCTTAGGCGTCAATGTTTTTGACCATCATTCATATTTTTCCGGGAAGAGAGAATTCTTCTCAGCAGATACAGCGGCATATAGAAAGAAGAGCGGATGGCACCGCAATACCAGACATTTCCCATCTCGCCCCACCGAAGACGGCTGTCGATCAGGACATTTTGCTGTTCGATCCTGCCTTCAACGCCCAGGCGTGAGGCAAGATTACCCAGCGTCTGATGCCAGAATTGATCCTCCTGCCGCGCCGCACCCAATCGAAAACCAAGTTCCATAACGGGATCGGCTGCTCTGAAGAGGGGATGCACCTGGATGATGGTTTTATGATCCTGGCGAAAACTGCTGAAGGTTATCCAGCCACAAAGCATGTGACCCTGTACCGTCGAAAAACAAAAGGAGTCGTCATCGGCGTATATAACCTGGATGCCTGTTGCCAGCACAAGCATGCCCCCGATGCTGAGATTCAAAAGCGCCGTCGCACCAGGGACTATGGGAGCGCCGCCGGAGGTGAACAGATGGTTGCCTTTCGGCCAGAAATGGGGAAACTCGGACCGCCAGAGAGATACGATCTTTTGCGGCTCCATATCTGTGTTGTCGATCTGAAAGCGGTATTTCTTATCCCAAAGGCGACCGAATCCATTGACAGGGCTGGTAACTTTTCTGCCGTTTACGTTTATATTCATTGCCTCTGCAGGTACATCACCTATGGATATATGCTCAACATTTCCCGCCCAGCCAGGGACAAGGGGTCCCTTGTACACTTGGAACGCACCTGAGGCGGTTTGAACCCTTGTTGGGAAAGGCCGTTGGCGCAACGCTTCATGTTCGTCTTCAAACAACGCTATGGCCTTATCAAGGCATGTCAGACGAAAGACATCCCGGAAAGGGTCTGCGAGATTGCTGGCCGCCAGCCCGATCTTCTTTTGCGCAAGTCTGGTTGCATAAACGAGCAGAAGGCTTGCCCCTTCAGAATCCAGGTGGGTAAGATTGGCAAAATTCAAAAGAATGTTTTTATTTTTTCTCATTCCCTCATCATATAATCGAGACAAGGTATTTTCCCAGGTTCCATTGAGTGGTCCCTGTATATCCAAAATCAAAGTCTCCCCATCGGCAATCCTTGGTCTAATGGTACCTTTGTCTTCAGACATGGGATCTTCCTTTCCTCTTGCAATATTGTGTCAATCAAATGGTCTTGATATTCTATCACATCATGCAGGAGAATGCTTCCGTTCTCTCTTTATCTAATACCGTTGATCTCTTCGATATTGCTGGCCCCAATCTCAGATTATGAACCATTGATTACTGCAATAGATCAAGGTTTTGAGATGGCTGGAAACTGAATATCTTGTGTTGAACCCTATGCAGATAACCCCTCCACATCAAAGCGTGAAGACTGGCACATGAATCTATGGTGTAAGGCATTTAACAGCTTATTGCTTTACACCCAATATCTGGATATACTGCTATGGTTCATCAGATAGTGGGATATGCTTACAGAAGTGCTGTATATTTAGGATGAATACCTGGAAGAATAAATAAATTTGTAAGGGAGTTTATAATGGGAGATCTTAAAAAGGGCGATGTGGTTAAATTAAAGAGTGGAAGTCCTGCAATGACGGTTGAAGATGTTACTTCCGATGGTACGCTAAGTTGTGTTTGGTATGATAATGACAAGAAGGAAATCATGGGTAGAAAGTTCTCGTATGAATGTCTTGATCTTGCCACCCCCGTTAAGCCTGAATAAATCAAAGCCTCTTCGATTGAATCATCATGAAAGAAAGGACCAGTGAAGAGCAGGGAGTATTTGATCATCTATTATAGCCATAAGCTGCCCATCCGGAAATATCGTCATTCCAGCCGTCCATTTCGATACCGTTGTCTTCGGCCAGCTTTTTACGGAAGGCAACCTTTTCCTCATCCAGTAGCGGCCGGTCCATTCTGAAAACCAGGGCAACCGACGATTTACCACACTGCGCATAATAACCGTACTCTCGGGTGAACCGGTCGAAATATACAATTACCTGGGGTTGGGAAGGATCGCTGCTGCCGGTGGCCATGTGGCCGTAGAAGGGTCGATGAGGGATATTGAACAGCTCGAAGGAGTTCTTGTTCAGACCTGTTGCAACGATGGTTCCTGCCGGGAGTTCCGATATCTCCTTCATGGAGAGTTTCCTGCCCAGGATCACCTCTACACCTTTCTCCAACGCCTGCCTGTAGAGGACATTCTCCAGAGAGAGCTCTCCCTTTCCCCTCTCCATGGTGTAGGCCTCCGTCAGGTGAGGCAGGGCAAACTCAAATCTCTTTCCATAAGCCAAAATCCGGGTGGATTTCCAGGGCTCGAGCGCTTCGCGGATGCTGATCCCAAGCTCCCTTTCCAGCACCGCCGGATACATGAGGGTGGCATCAGCAAAGGATATATCTCCCCCGATAGTGTTCTTCGCCTCGTAAATTCTTACCTTGAAGCCCTGGCCGGCAAGGTTTATGCCCGCGACCAGTCCCGCCAATCCTGCCCCTACAATATCTATCTCCCTTGACATAACCTCTTCCTTTCATACCACCTTGTAACTCGCAACTCGCTGAATCCGGATTTATTCCGGGTATGAAGCCGCCTGGAGGGCGGAATTGTCACCGTCTGATCTTTCCCGGCAGGATGTAGGGATACGGCCTTTTGAGGATGTTGGTGCAGATGATGCGGTCCAGCCTCCTGAGGGCAAGAAAGAGTCTCCAGATAAAGGCATCCTCGCGATAGTACGATTTCACCTCGTTTTCGGTTATGGGTTTTATCTTGATGTCGGATGCCTCGTGAACAAAAAACGAGTTTGCCGCATCAATGAAATCCCTGATGAGATCGGGCCGCTGTTCCTTGTACAGGTTCGCAATAAGGTCGACTGCTACGAGATGGAAATCATAATACCTGTCCAGGACGCCCTGAAGGAAAAAGGCCCTGATGAGCCATACCAGGAATGACGGGGCGCTACGCAGGAAGAGCTCGGGCTCGAGCTGCTCCTTCCCATTGATCCGGATCAGCGGTGTACTCGTGTCGATATAATAGAGTTCTGCATCTGTTTGTGACTGAAGGGGCCGCTGGATTCAAATCCTTCAGCGCCCAGTTGGAGAGCTGGCCGTCTAGCCCCATGAGTGTTGCACCGCTGTTTGCGTTGAATCTCCACACCTTGAGCATATGCCTGAGGATTACGAGAAAGAGCGTCTTCAATGAGGCTGTATCGAGACTGTGGAGAAGCCGGTGGCACAGGGACTCGGGCCGCAGCTTTTGCTGGATGATGTAGACGACCATATTCCCGGTCTCTGGATATACCCTCGCTGTTGAATATTCAGGAACCATGATGCCGATCTCTTCACTCAGGAGCTTGTTATACTCGTATGAACAGGGCCTCGTACCGATCCATCTCATCCATGCTCAGAAATATCGGCATACGTTTAAAGGCCAGGCCTCGCTGGTTCTCCTGGAGGATTTCAAAGATGGTGCTTATCTCCCCATAGCCGAGGATCCTGGCCGGGATCAGGCTTTTTTCCGGGGCCTTAGGGTTCAGGCCGTGCTCGAAACGATTGAGAAGATCAATGTCTATGCCTTTTTCGATCATGGTAACACCTTCAGGCCAGACCAAGAAACCTTTTGGTGTCGTCAAGGGCTTTGTCCACGCGCTCAATAATCTCATAGGCCAGTTCATCATCGATGATGAGCGGGGGCAGGAGCTGGCTTATCCGCGTATCGTTGTTGGCGTAGATGCTCAGGACACCGTTGTCGTAGCATGCCTTGGTCATGATGGGACCGCAGAGATCGTTTACCATCTCGATTCCCATCATGAGCCCAAGCTGGCGCAGGCCCACGAGGATCTCGGGGTGCTTCTTCTTTAAGGTTGTGAACCCTTGGTTAAAGATTTCCGCAAGGCCCTGTACGTGAAGGAGGAATTCACTCCGGGACGACTCTTCGAGCACGGCCAGCGCCACCGGGCAGCCCACCTCGGCCCCGCCGAAGGTGGAGATGTGGATGAAGGGGTTCTGGTGGAAGAATGGCTCCAGTTCTTCCCTGAAGCAGGTGGCGCTCATGGGGTATATTCCCCCGGACAGCCCTTTGCCGATGACGATGATATCGGGGACTACACCATAATGCTCTATGCCCCAGAGCCTGCCGGTGCGGCCAAGGCCGGTCTGGACCTCGTCCATGATGAGGAGCGCGCCGTTTTCCGTGCACAGTTCCTTTACCAGGAGGTAGTAGTCCGCCTCCGGGATGGGCATGCCCAGGGTAGCCGGAATGGTCTCGAAGATGACGGCTGCCGTATTGTGGTCAATGGCGGACCTGATGGCGGCTTTGTCATTGAAGGGCACCTGGACGAATCCCTGGGGTTGCGGCCCGAAGGGTGACCGGTATTTCTCGTCTCCTGCGGCCAGCGCAAGTCCGGTATGTCCGTGGTAGCCGCCTTTGGCCGAGATGATCTTGTGCCTTCCCGTGTATCCTCTGGCGAGTTTTATGGCCAGGTCCACTGCCTCTCCGCCGGATACGCCGAATACGGTGCGGCGAAATGTCGCCGGGCATGAGCCGGGCGAGCCTTTCAGCCAGCAGTGCGCGCTGTTCGCTTATGAGATGGTGGTTGCCGATGTCGAGCTCGTCGAGACTTTCCTTGAGAACCTGTATGATCTTGGGATTTCTGTGGCCCAGGTTGAAGACCCCGCCGTTGCAGTGGCAGTTGATGAGCCTCCTGGTGCCGGTGGCATCCCACACATAGGGGCCTTCCCGCCTGCCGAAGACAAAGTCGATGCCCACGCCGGTGAAGAAGGAAGCCTTGCCGCTGGAGACATGTGCAGAGAAGCGCTCAATGATAGCCTCTTTCGTATCAATGCCGGAGAAATTCATTGCAAGCCCTCAAAGCCTTTCGATAGAGCGAAAGGGATTTTTACCTGAAACCCTTTAGATGACCATACAGCCAAACCAGATGTGCGGTCAACACCCTGCAATGTTCTTGCACCTCCCTTGACCGATTTATGGGGTGCAGGTGGCCGTAAGCTATTCTTCGGGTTTTTATATGCAAACCATGTGATAATTTGTTAATAATCAGAAATTAAAAGGCCATGGTTATTGTGATGCCAAATAGTATGTCTTGTGGATGCCTGCTGCGTGCTCGAACATGGAAGCGTTGTCCGCTGCCCTTATGAGATTTAAAGGTATTTAACTTTTGACCTGCTGGTATCTATACATCGTAAAAACCGTTGATAACTCCATGTACGCAGGCATATCAACCGATGTTCAAAGACGCTTCAGAGAGCATCTTGCCCAGGGTAAGAAAACCGCGAAATATCTGCTTGCCCACAAGCCAGTGAGCTTGGCCTTCTCACAAGTGCTCGGAGACCGGTCCCTTGCCCTGAAGGTGGAGTACCATTTCAAAGAGCTTTCAAAAAAAGACAAGGACAGGATTGTAGATGCGCAAAACCTGATCTTTGAGCCGGAATCTGGACGTATCAGGGTTCCGGACTAGGGATAAGACGTGTATTGGTTTTTTTGAAACACAGATGTTACAAAGGGTAATCTCTATGGAAGCAAAGACAGTATATTCGACTGAACACGGAAGAATGTGTGCAAAGTGCAGCCGCGCAATCGCCCAATGTGAATGCGGCCGCACAAAGGCCGTTCCAAAAGGCAAGGGCAATGTCCGTGTAGGGCTACAGACAAAGGGGCGTAAAGGGAAAGGGGTGACCCTGATCACCGGGCTCCCGCTTGACGAAGACGAACTCCAACGGCTTGCAAAAGAACTGAAGCAGAAATGCGGTACCGGTGGAACCGTGAAGAACGGCATGATCGAGATCCAGGGAGATCGCCGGGCCGTGCTCGTGGAAGAGCTCAAAGACCGGGGCTATCCTGCAAGGCTCTCGGGCGGGTGAACACCAGGAACTCATCCAACAGATAAATGGAGGTTTCAGATGAAGAACAGGTTCTGGTTTCTGCTGATCATTGCTGTTTTTGTCAATTGCATAAGTGCCTGCACCCATTACTCGCTTGATTCAGCAGGCGCCCTTGGCAAAAAATGGATATCTCATCAGGGATGTAAATGTCTTCACCGCTGTTGCGGGTACCCCGGTGCTTGAGGATATGGATGTGTATATACAAGGTGAAACCATCTCCATGATTTCCAGTCAGAGGTTGGATGTCCCCGGGGCAGAGGTTATTGACGGCAAGGGGAAGATGCTCCTGCCTGGTCTCATAGACTTTCATACCCACATCACCAGCGGCATGATCATTCCCTGGGGCGATATTACACCGACCATGCGCTTTAACATGGAGGCGTGCCTGTACAGCGGGGTAACCGCAATTGTGGACATGAGCGGGAAATCAACGCCTGAGATGAAGGCGCTGACTGAGGACATCGAAGCAGGCAAGCTCGCGGGGCCGCATCTGTTCCAATGCGGTATGGGGTTCACCGGAAAAGGCGCGCACCCCATTCCCATGATGGAGGAACTCAAGTCGACTTACCCCTGGTTTGTCCGCCCCTTTTTCCCTGAGGTTGTGATTCAGGTTCAGGACGTAACCGACATGGAACGGCTTGAAAAGCACCTTGATTCCGATCCTGATTTCACCAAGATCTTTCTCGATGACCTGCCCGATGGTACGCCTAAAATGAAGCCGGAGATCGTCAAGGAAATAGTCAAGCGCTCGCATGAGCAGGGTATCCCGGTTGTCATCCACATAGGCAGGAATGAGGATGTGAAGGTCGCCATCGAAAGTGGTGCAGACGGTATTGGCCACGATGTCTACAAGGAGCCGCTTGATCCGGAGCTTGCCAGAGAACTTGCAAAAAGGAAGATGTTTGTTACCCCGACTGTTTATGTGTTCCACAACCTGAATGACTTCATGAACAATAAGAACTACACCCACTATACGAAACTCGAATGGGAAACCATGTATCCATCCGGTGTTAGTGCGTTACAGAATCCCAAACCGTACCAAGTCCCCCAAGGGGGCCCGTGGGGTAACTATTATAAGCATTTTAAGGATTCATATGCCCGGGTGCTGCATCCTAATATCAAAGTTTTGAAGGATGCAGGGGTGACGATCATTGCAGGGACCGATGCACCCAACCTGGGAATTGCAGCCGGCGGCTCGCTGCATGTGGAGCTTCAGCATCTCGTGGAAGGGGGGCTGACACCCACCGAGGCCCTGATATCGGCAACCTCCACACCGGCGAGGACACTGAAGCAGGTCTTCCACCGGAATGTGAACTTCGGGACCATTGAAAAAGGAAAGGCAGCTGACCTTCTTCTGGTGGATGGAGATCCAACAAAAAATATCAAGGACACGGAAAACATTGTTGCCGTGTTTTATCAAGGGGTCCGTTTAGCCAGATCCAGAACAAATCATTAAGAGTGATCAGCTCAAATCTCTGATTCTCCTTCCATTGACCGAGGGTAGAGGGAAGATTATATTTAGGTTAAGGTATTGAAGTGTCCGAAATGTCTATCAAGGGGGAACCTCTTGAGATTCGGGAAAGCCATCATTGCTGTTTTCATCGGCGTTCTCATCTTCTTTATTGCTGCGCTCTTCGCTGTATACAATGATGTCAGGGAACGCACCATTGACGATCTGAACATGAATCAGATGGTTCATGCCCGGCAGGCAGCCCGGGGGATCCAGGATCATATAGCAAACATCATCAGCACAATGGAATTTTTTGCACACCTCCCTGAGATTATTGATATGAGCGATGAGGGAAAGCGCATCATGAAAGACTATCAGTCCCTTCACGCCGACGAGTTGAAGGGGGTGACCCGGGTCGATGCGAGAGGCCGGATCGTCTATACGTTCCCCTACAAGGCAGACGCGATCGGGAGGGACATCTCGTACCAGGAACATGTCAGAGAAATCCTTCAGACCCATAAAACCGTGATCAGTGATGTGTTCATGGCAGTCCAGGGATACAGGACCATTGCCATCCATGTCCCTGTATTCAAAAACAAGGCCTTTGACGGCACCGTCGCATTCCTGCTGTCGTTCGACACCCTGGCCCACAGGCACATCGAAAACATCCGGATCGGCAAGAGCGGATACGCCTGGGTCATCAGTAAAAAGGGGATAGAGATATCGTGCCCTGTGCCCGGCCATGTGGGCAGGAGCGTTTACGATACCTGTAAGGACTTTCCCGACATCATCGTCATGGCCAGGGAGATGATGAAGGGCCACAAAGGCATCACGACCTATCACTTCGACCGTATCCGCGGGACAACGGTGGAAAAGGTTATCAAGCACGCCGTATATATGCCGATCCCCATCGGCAACACCTTCTGGTCCATCGTGATCGCCACGCCCGAAGACGAGATCATGACCTCCATGGCAGGCTTCAAGACAAAGTTCACACTCATCACCATGGTGCTGCTTTTCTTCGCCATAGCCTTCACCTATCTCCTGGTCAAGTCCCAGGTCATGATCCGGGAGAAGAAGAAACGCGAGTCCATCATGGACGCCCTCCAGGAGAGCGAGAAGAAGTACCGGACACTCATTGAGACAACCGGCACCGGGTTTGTCAGTCGTTGATCATGAGGGCATTGTGCTGGATGCAAACACTGAGTATGTACGCCTCACCGGTTATCAGGAGCTCAGCCAGATTCTCGGCAGGAGCGTTGTCGAATGGACTGCCGCCTATGAAAAGAAAAAGAACGAAGAGGCGGTTAAAACAGTGCTTTGAGCAAGGCTAAGTCAGAAATCTCGAGATCGACTATATAGACCTGAAAGGGAATATCACCCCCATTGAGATCAATGCCACGGTAGTAGAACTGTGGCGGAACACCGAGGATCCTCACCCTGTGCAGAGACATATCAGGGCGCAGGCAGGCTGAAGCCGCCCTTGCACCGGAATGAAGACATGCTCCAGAGATCCCAGAAGATCGCACATCTTGGATCATATGCCCTCGATGCACAAAAGGGAACCTGGACCTGTACACCCACCTTGGATGAGATATTCGGAATACAGCAGGATTACCCGAAAGACATGCAGGGGTGGATAGCCCTTGTTCACCCGAACCAGAAGGAGGAGATGCTTCACTACCTTAAAGGGCATGTGCTGGAAGGTCATAAACGGTTTGAAAAAGAGTATCGGATAATCAGACACAGCGATCAGCAGGAACGGTGGGTTTCAGGGGTCGGTGAACTCGAATATCGACGGGCAGGGGAATGCCACCCGGATGATCGGCACGATTCAAGACATCACCGAGCGGAAACTCTCAGATGAGGCGCTCAAACAGAGCGAGTCCAAATACCGTATCCTTACTGAAAAGATGGAGGATATAGTCTGGACGGCAGACTTGAATTTCAACGTGACCTACACCAGCCCCTCGGTGGAAAAGATCCTGGGATTTTCCATTGAAGACCGTATGAATCAGTCAATCATGGACAGGCTGACCCCGGAATCCCTTGCCATAGCGAATGATCTGATGAACACACAGCTCCGGCTGGAGCTGGAAGGGAACGCCGATCCCGATAGGACACTGAGGTTGGAGCTCGAGTACTATCGCAAGGACGGATCAACGGTATGGATGGAGAATATCATCAGCGCCATCCGTGATGATGCAGGGATATTGATGGGTGTCCACGGGGTGTCGCGTGACATAACCGGGCGCAAGAACTCGGAGGAAGAACGGGAGAGACTCCAGATGCAGCTGATGCAGGCGCAGAAGATGGAGTCCATCGGCAGGCTGGCAGGCGGTGTGGCCCATGATTTCAACAATATCCTGCAGGCGATCCTGGGATACACGGAGATAGCACTGATGAAGGCGGCTCCATCAGATCCGCTCTATCAGACCCTGCAGGAGATCCACAAGGCCGGCAAGCGCTCCGCTGACCTGACACGTCAGCTGCTGGCCTTTGCCCGCAAGCAGGTGGCCAACCCCAAGGTGCTGGACCTGAACGACACCGTTTCCGGCATGCTCAAGATGCTCCAGCGGCTCATAGGCGAGGATATTGACCTGGTGCTGATCCCGGGGCATGGCCTGTGGAACGTGAAGATGGATCCCTCCCAGCTCGACCAGATCCTGGCCAATCTGGTCGTCAACGCACGGGATGCCATTGACGGGGCAGGCCGCGTCACCATCGAGACGGCCAATGTCATAATCGACAAGGCATATTGTGTCGACCATCTGGAATGCGTTCCGGGGAAATATGTTACGCTGTCGGTGGAAGACACCGGGAGCGGCATGAACCTGGAGACATTGTCCAACATCTTCGAGCCCTTCTTTACCACCAAGGGTGTGGGTGAGGGAACTGGACTCGGATTGGCGACGGTGTACGGCATCGTCAAGCAGAACGAGGGCTTCATAACCGTTGCCAGCGAACCCGGCCATGGAACAAAATTCACGATCCACTTCCCCGGTATCATGGATACTGTTCGCAAGACACCCATTAAGGCGGATGATGAGATACTGCTCAAGGGGACAGAGACAGTGCTCCTCGTTGAGGATAATGAGGTAGTCCTGGAACTCGGTACGCGTATCCTCGAAGGGCTCGGGTACAAGGTGCTCTCGGCAGGTATGCCGGGAGAAGCTTTGAAACTGACCGGCGAATATCCCGGAACCATAGACCTCCTGGTCACCGATGTGATCATGCCCGAAATCAACGGGAGGGAGCTGGCTGACCGCCTCATCTCCATGAGGCCTTCACTCAAGTGCCTTTTCATGTCCGGTTACACGGCCGATATTATAGCCCAGCACGGGGTGCTGGACAAGGGCGTGCTCTTCATCCAGAAGCCGTTTTCCATGAAGTCTCTGGCGGAAAAGGTCAGGGAAGCCCTCAGACAGGCTTAGACGACAAGACAAAGAAGAATCATCCCAATCCATTTTCAAGACCCTTGCATACCCCTTCAAATATTTTATTTCGAAATGAAAAAAACCTTACCCGTTAAAAACATGCATCTTGGTGAAACCAAGATGCATGTTTTTAACGGGCCAATTTTTGGTTTGTATTTAAAGAGATCCTATAGTTGTGCAAAAGTCCCTTTTCAACAAAACCTAAGGTGATAGGTTAAGGCTTTTTCCGTTTTGGCGCCGGTCTGTACAACACCTTGACGATATTTTGCGCGTCCGGGTTGTGCAGGAGGGCCTCGGGATGTTCCATGTAAGGCTTCAGGAGATCCTTCACCTTGTCACCTAAGAGCACCAAAGATACGTTTGCGGTCTTCATCATCTATCTTCAGCAGGTATGCCGTGAGCACCCTGAGCTGGGTGTTGATGAATCCTGCGGTCTTCATGGATATACCGTGTACCCGGGAAAAGGCATAGTCCTCATTGACGGCTGCGAAACTGATATCCCGCATGACCATGTTCCAGCCTTTCGTGCTCTCGGGTGATTCGTCCCTGACCAGGATCTGTTTGATGCGGTCAGTGAACTCGGGCATGATGTACTCGTTGAGTACATCAGGGTTGAATTCCTTCCCATAGATCTTTTCCGCTTCATACCGGAAACGGTCGGTGAGATTCCTGAGCCATTCGAAGTACGAGGCGTTAACGCCCCCCTGGTTTGCCAGGAAATCATAGATCACTGCCACTTTGTTTCTTGCCAGGATTATCTCTGCCTTGGAGGTATGGGGTCCGTTGCTGCCGCAGGCAATAACCTTTGCCCTGATCTTGGGGAGCATTGTGGATGGTGATGGCATTTTCCAATGCCGCAGGCACGAGGATGTCACATTCCAGCTCCAGGACGCATCCCCCTTCTCTGGCGCCGAAGATCTTCTGCGTAATGTTTTTTTCTGCATGCATGACTGAGAATCTCAGTCTACGCTCGGCTTCGTTGGCTGAATTGTTCACGGCTCTGAGCAGTTCATCCACATCAAGATGGTCCCCGATGACAGCACCACCTGCATCGGCCACGGCAATGACATTGACGCAAAAGGGCTTCAACTCCTGCAGCAATGACCCTCCCACCTTGCCTGATCCCTGGACCACGACCTTCTTGTCCTTTAAGAGCTTGGGGTAGATCTCTGTGGTCAGCTTAGCCCACTCATCATCGGTGAGCAGGTCGAGGCCCTTCTTCTCGATGATCAGTTTTTCCGTTATGGCTGCTGCCTTTTCCAGAAGAGTCTTTTCAGGAGGGGATAACTCTTCGTTCAAAGGCCAGTCGCCATGCAGGTACATGTTAGTCGCCATGGAAAGAATGCTGAAGAGGAGCCCTCTGCCTGTAGCGCCGCTCCTTGCTGGGATTCCCATGCGCGGCTTTCCCGTTATCTGGGGGGCAACCACCAGTTCAAGATACCTTTCGCTGGTAATGAGCTCGTGCAGTATGCGCATGTCATAGGGATTGATATGGAAATTCTTCTCCAGGAGTCGGCGCGCCTCTTCCACCGAGATGACCCTGTCGCCGATGATGCTCAGGCTCTTCTTGATGCCCGAGGCCATGAGAGCCAGGTCACGCAGCGCGGACTTGAAGCCTTCGAACATGTCGCCGATCTCCGGGCCACCGCATCCCACATCTCCGGCCGGGACATCCAGGGAAGGTCCGGTGACCAGGAAGAGCGACCGGCCGAAGCTGGCCAGCGTGTCGAAGAAATCGATCTTGTCGTCGAAATCTTTAGGGTTCAGAACAATGCCGCCCTTTCCACCTCCGTAGAGGATCTTGGAACGGGCGCACTTCCAGGTCATCATGAAGGCAAGCGCCGCCACCTCGACGAACTTCACGATGGGGTCGATGCGTAATCCACCCTTGTAGGCCCTGCCGCGCAGAGCATTGTGCTTGGTCCTGAAACCGGGTTTATGGGATAGTTCTCCCTTATTTCTGCTGAGCACGAAGAACTCATCAAAATGGTCAAAGGCGAGAAAGAGCCGGATGATCTCGTCGCTGTTGTCGAGTCCGAGGAAGGAGAGTCCCTCCATGAAGTCGGAAAAGCCATTGAGCAGGAAATCGCCGATCTCGTCTTGCTTGGACAGGTCGGTATTGATCCTCATGAGCTCTTTGAGTCCTTCCACGGTCTCGTGAACCTTTTTTTGCGGAAGGCCCGGATCGCTCAGTGAACGTACCAACTCCTCAAGCCTTTCCTCTATGCGTGCAATGCGGTCTTTTTCCGGGGCAATGACTGATTCGCCTGATATAAAGATCTTTCTCAGGTCCTCTTCAATCCCTTCCAGACGTGTTGTTCCAGGCACATAGAGCGAGATGATCCCTACCGAGAAGGGGAGATCCGGGCCGGAAAAGAGGTCATAGTATGATCTGCTCAAAGAGATACCTTTGTTCTTGAAACAGTCCAGGACCGCAATCACCGACCCCACATGGGGATTCATGATGCCTACGGACACCCTGGACTCGCTGATGGCGATCTTGTCTGTGTCGATCTCCTGGGACGTATCCTCCCTGGAGATGAAGAGGCTGCCGTCGGCTATGGTGTCTTCAAACATCTTGAGGTGCCGCTTGATCCGCAACGGGTACATGGGGTTGTTGATCTCTTCAGAGAAATAGCACTCATCAAGGCAGTTCAAAAAGCCTTGGGTATGGCTGCATCCCTCTTTCTCTCCGAAACAGTTCATGGCCCATATCATCTTGTCCAGGGCTTCCTGGTCATAGAGCGGGTAGAGATCCCTGCCCCGAGTTCCTTTTTTCTGGATGGTGATGATCCTCAATCCCGAGCTTGTCTTTACCGAGTCGAAGGAGGATATGCCCATGTCGGCGTTCTCGCTGATGATCCTCTCCATGCGGCCCGGGAAATCCCTCCCGATATTGAGAAAATAGGTAATGGTCTTCCCGTCATTGCTCACCTGGGTGCAGTACTCCTTGTTGGCATCCAGGAGCTGGCTCATGATCACGAAATGGCCTGCAATGTCCGCGGCCGTATTGCTCAGGAAGTACCACGGCGGCAGGTATTCCACGGAGAAGTAGGATTCCAGTATCTTGCTGGTGGTGTTGATGTCCAGTTTGTGGTCCTGTTCCAGATGACCACGGACATCTGTGGCAAGGGACTCGAGATAGCGATCAATGGTTTTTGTGCTGCTTGGGCTGTTGATATTCATAAGGCCTCCCTTTTGAAAAAGGCATAGGCGGTATTTCCTTATCCGAGCCCGGCAAGGGCCTGTTCGAGGTCGGCAATGAGGTCCGGAACGTCCTCGATACCCACGGAGTAGCGCACGAGCCCCTCGGGAATCCCCATGGCAGCGCGTTCTTCAGATGTGCATTCCACGTGGCTCGTGGTGGCAGGAGGGCCTGCAATGGTCTCCACAGCACCAAGGTTGGCCGCCCGGTGGGCGAGTTGCAGGCGCGGCAGGAAGGCCTTCACGGCATCCAGGTCACCATGAAGGGTAAAGCTCAGGACCCCGCCGAAGCCCTTCATCTGTTTTTGGGCAATGACATGTCCCTGATGGCTTTCAAGTCCCGGGTAGAATACCTCTTTGACCGCCTTGTGACCCTCCAGGTAACGGGCGATAGTCATGGCGCTCTCGTTCTGCCGTGAGATGCGCAGACTCAGGGTCTTCATGCCTCTGAGCAGCAGGTATGCGGCCATGGGATCGAGCGCTGCGCCGTTGATCTCCCGGAAGTGATAGATCTTCTTCACCAGATCCATGGGTCCGCATATGACCCCGCCCAAGGCATCGGCATGGCCCCCTAAAAACTTGGTGGCGCTGTGTATCACCAGATCCGCTCCCAGATGTAAGGGCCGCTGGTTGATGGGGGTGGCAAAGGTGTTGTCCACCACTACAATGGCGCCTGCATCGTGGGCCGCCCTGGCAAGCCTTTCTATGTCCACGACCTTGAGCGTGGGGTTGGTGGGGCTCTCCAGGTAAAGGACCTTGCACCCCTTCTTAACCTCGTTTTCGATCTGCTCATGGTCTGTTGTTTCGCACAGGAAGGCCTCAATGTTGAATCTCGGGAGGAATTCAATGAAGAGCTTGCTCGTGCCGCCATAGCTGTCCTTGATGGACACCACACGGTCTCCTGGCGAGAGCAGGGTGAACAGGGTGTTGCTGATGGCAGCCATGCCGCTGGAAAAAGACGTTGCCGCCTGCCCCTCTTCCAGCAGACGGACCTTTTCTTCAAAGGCCGCCACCGTGGGATTGGTGTTCCGGCTGTAGATGTTTCCGGGTGCAAGGCCTTGACCCACCTTGATCCACTTTTCCATGTCGTCGTATCCGAAGGACACGCTCTGCACGATGGGGACCTGGGTGGGGTTCCCGGATGCGCCCTTGTCCTCGCCTCCCCACACTGCGATGGTGCCGGTGCCCTGCTGTCGTTTTTCTTCCATGTTCAATGGGCCTTTCTAAAGTTTATCATGTCTTAAGGAGAAGTGCCTTCCCTCTTGAACACAAACAGTGAGATGCCTACCAGGAGGGCACCCATGCCCAGGCTTACCATGTCCGGCTTCATGATGCCGTAGATGAAGTCTATCACGCCGATGGCGACAAAGGCCAGTGGTACGATCTTATTCCTGGTCATTCATCAGTACCCTGATTTCTTGCCTGAAACTTCTGCAATCTGGATCCTGATGATGGCGATAGTCCCCAGTGCCTCTTCAGGGAAGTTGAATTGACCTTGAGTATACTGCTTCATGATGATCTCAAGGGCCTTGTGTTTGGCCTCGAGCCCTTCCACAAATGATGCCTCCCCATAACCAATGACACTGCGGTATCTCATGGAGAATGAACAGGGCTTATCCCCGATCTTAACCTCGCAGTCGGATTCGAATTCGAAGCAGACAGTGCTGTTGCTTTTCAGAAACTCGATCTTTCTGCCCTCCTTGGCGCAGTGAAGAAAGATAACGTTGCCCTCATACCCGAAACACATGGGCACGATATAGGGGATGCCATCGTCGCACATGCCCAGGCGGCATACCTTGGCGCTCTCGATCACCGAGTCGATCATGGCCCGCTCGCCCATTTCCTTGTCTTTTCTTCTCATGGAGGCCTCCCGCAAGAATTAAGTGGCCTTGCTTAGGGCTCATTTAAGAATACACATGACCCTTTTTTCTATTAGCATGAAATGCAGCGGCGGTTCCAGCAGGGCTTGGAGCCGCCGCCCCATGCATAAAATTAATTTCAGTCTACACGATGCCCTGGGCCATCATGGCATCGGCAACCTTCACGAAACCTGCAATGTTCGCCCCGTTCACATAGTTACCGGGAGAGCCATAGGTTGATGAGGCATTGACGCAGGCCGAGTGGATGGCCTTCATGATCATCCTGAGCCGGTTGTCCACCTCTTCGCTGGTCCAGTTGATCCTCATGCTGTTCTGGGTCATCTCCAGGCCGGATACCGATACGCCGCCGGCGTTTGCCGCCTTGCCGGGTCCGTAGAGGATCTTATGGTCGAGGTAGATCTCTACACCGTCAGGGGTGGTGGGCATATTGGCGCCTTCACTCACGACATAGACGCCGTTCTTGATGAGGTTTGCCGCATCTTTGCCGTTGATCTCGTTCTGGGTGGCAGACGGGAAGGCGCAGTCGGCCTTGTGGTTCCACAGGGGATTGAAATCCTTGGCCGGATCGATAGGGGTGTATACGACACCCTTATACTTGTCTGCATACTCCTTCATGCGGCCCCTGCGGATATTCTTAAGCTCCATGACATAGGCCAGCTTCTCACGATCAATACCCTTTTCGTCGAAGATGTATCCGTTTGAGTCGGACAGGGTAACTACCTTTGCGCCGAGGTCCAGGAGTTTTTCCGTGGTGTACTGGGAAACGTTGCCCGAACCTGATACCAGGCAGGTCTTGCCTTCCAGGGTCTGATTCCTGGTGGAGAGCATCTCTGCTGCAAAATAGACGGAGCCGTAGCCGGTGGCCTCGGGCCGGATGAGGCTGCCGCCGAAATTCAGCCCTTTGCCGGTTAGCACCCCTACAAACTCATTGCGGAGTTTCTTATACATCCCGAAGAGATACCCGATCTCCCGGGCGCCTACGCCGATATCACCTGCCGGGACATCGGTGAACTGGCCGACATGCCGGAAGATCTCGCTCATGAAGCTGTGGCAGAAACGCATGACCTCGCGGTCCGACTTGCCCTTGGGGTCGAAGTTGGAGCCGCCCTTGCCGCCGCCCATGGGCAACGTGGTGAGTGAGTTCTTGAATACCTGTTCGAAGGCCAGGAACTTGAGGATACTGAGGTTCACCGAGGGGTGAAACCTGAACCCGCCCTTATAGGGCCCGATGGCGCTGTTCATCTGGATCCGATAACCCCGGTTCACCTGGACATCGCCCTTGTCATCAACCCAGGGCACCCTGAACATGACCAACCGCTCCGGTTCCACCATCCGCTCAAGGATCTTTTCCTTGCGGTATTCGGGGTGCTTTTCGAGGACCGGTTTCACTGATTTTACGACCTCAGAGACTGCCTGGAGAAATTCTTTTTCCCCTGGGTTGCATTCCTCACACTTCTGTAAAAAGTCTTCCATAGTTTTGAATCCTCCTTTTTAAGGTTTCGTATGCATGTTTCTTATTGTTACATCATAGGCTGTGAACCTTTTTCTATTCAGCTTTTCCTGGTCATTTTGCCTGCTCACAGCATTTTGATGCTCCTTTTCTGCAGAAATAATCTCGTTCCTTTTTCCTACGTCCTTCGATGACTGGTTCGTGGTGAATTTGGGGGTGTTCAATCCATCCATCCTTTGAGAGATGGATGGATTGAACGTTATGAAGAGAGGGCTAAGAGTATCTATCCGGTGCCATGTTCACCTTCGTGTTTAAATCCCCAGGTATGCTTCCCTGATCTTCGGGTTAGCCAGGAGTTCCTTGCCGGTGCCTTCCATAACGATGCGGCCGTGCTCGAGCACATAACCGCGGTTTGAGAGGCTCAACGAGTGCTGCACATCCTGCTCCACCAGGAGCACCGTGGTCCCCTGGTCTGCGATGGTCCGGATGGTCTGGAAGATCTCCTTGATGAGGACCGGAGCAAGTCCCAGCGACGGCTCGTCAAGCATGAGGATCTTGGGCATGGCCATCATGCCCCTGCCGATGGCCACCATCTGCTGTTCGCCGCCGGACAGGGTAATGGCCTGCTGTTTTTCCCGCTCTTCCAGCCTGGGCAGCAGTTTATAGACATCCTTGATGGTCTCGGTCTTGTGGGGGAATGCCCGGGTATTATGGGCCCCCACATCGAGGTTTTCCTTCACGGTCATGAGGCTGAACAGCCTCCTGCCCTCGGGCACATGGATGATGCCCTTCTCCACGATCTTCTCGGGGCGGAGCGCCTGGATGGGCTGGTTCTCGAAGAGGATCTCACCGGAGGCGGTCTTCATGAGCCCGGAGATGGTCCTGAGCATCGTGGACTTGCCGGCCCCGTTGGCGCCGATAAGGCTGATGACCTCTCCTTCCTCGATGTGCAGTGAGACGTCGTAGATTACCTGGACGTCGCCGTAAAAGCAGTTTATGTTTTTAATGTCAAGCAGCGCCATAGCTCTCCCCCAGGTATGCCTTGATTACTCGTTCATCTTTCGCCACTTCTTGAGGCGTGCCGTCCATGATCTTCTTGCCGAACTGGATGACCGTGATCTTGTCGGAGACCGACATGATGGCGCGCATGATATGCTCGATCATGAATATGGTGACGCCCTTGTCCCTGATCCACCTGATCACGTCCAGCGTCTCGTCCACCTCGTTGGGGCGTAGGCCCGCCATGCATTCGTCAAGGAGCAGCAGTTCGGGGTCAGTGGCCAGGGCGCGTGCGAATTCAAGCCGCTTGCGGTCGGCAATGGTAAGGTTCTTGGCAAGCTGGTTACGCTTGTCTGCAAGGTGGAACTTCTCCAGGGAATCCAGCGCCATATCTCTTACTTCAGCCACGTTGCTGGACCTGATGAATGCACCCACCATGGCGTTGAAGAGCACGGTCTTGGTCTGGAACGGCTTCACGATCTGGAATGTCCGGGCGACCTTTATCCTGCAGATATCCCAGGGTTTCATGCCCGTGATATTCTGATCCTTGAAGAGGACGTTTCCGATGGTCGGTGCAAATGAGCCTGCCACGCAGTTGAAGAGCGTGGATTTCCCTGCGCCGTTGGGACCGATGAGGCCGTATATCTGGCCTTTTTCAATGGTGAGGCTCACCTGGTCGACGGCCTTCAGGCCGCCGAAGTGCTTGGATACGTTTTGGATGTCGAGTATAGCCATGTTAAGCCTTCACCTCCTTTGCAGACTTTGCCCCGCTGAGCTTGTCGAGGGTCCAGTCGTAGAATCTCGTAAGCGGCAGCACCAGGCCCCGGGGCTGGAAGAGCATGACCAGGATCAGGACGAGCCCGTATATCACCAGGTGAAGACCGGGCAGTACCGCGCTCAGGTAGATCCGTGAAAATTCGCCCACAGGCCTCAGCAGGAGCGCCCCGATCACCGGGCCGGCAATGGTGCCGCGGCCGCCGATGAGCGCGATGAAGGCAAGCTCGAAGGAGAAGTCCAGGCTCAAGATCCCCTTGGGAAAGAAGTACAGGTTGAGCTGGGCATAGAAGGTTCCGGCAAATGCGGTGAGGAAGCAGCTCAGTGCCATGAAAAACTCCTTGTACCTCGCCACGTTTACGCCCAGGGCCTGGGCCGCCTCGGGCTCCTCTCCGCCTGCGAGGATGTAATAACCCGGCCTGATCCTTGATACGTACCAGGTGATGAACAGCGCAATGCAGAGCATGATGAGGATGATGTAGTAGTAGGGGAGCTTGTCCACGAACTGGTAATTGATGAGGTTTTCCATGGGTGTCCCCATCTTCAAGGGGACGCTGATCCCCCGGGGGCCGTTGATCTCAAAGGGCCCGAGTTTCATGGTGTTCTCCACCAGCACCCTCACCCCTTCACCAAAGGCCATGGTGGACAGGGCGAAGTATGCGCCGCGGAGCTTCAAGGTCGGTATGCCGATAATCAATCCTACAACCGCTGCAAGTGCGCCCCCTACGAACATGCCGAGCCAGGGGCTTAACCCATAGGTCATGAACAGAACCGTTGAGGTATACGCCCCGATCCCCACATATGCTGAATGCCCCAGGGGCAGGACCCCGGCAAAGCCCCCGACCAGGTTCCATGAGGTGGTAAGGTAGGCATAGAAGAACAGCAGGATAATGATCTGCAGGTATGTGGGGCTCGTCATCCACAGTGGGCAATGTGAATACGACTCCGATCAGCACGATCTTCAGTGCATTGTCGATTAATTTTCTCTTTTTTGACCGAAGCATTCATCTTCGTTGTCTCCTTTCTTACCAATCCCGCTTTTCACCGAAGAGGCCGGCCGGTCTGATGAACAGTACTGCCAGGAACACCACATAGACGATGAGCTCGGTCCATGTGGAGGTCATGTAAATGGCGAACAAGGACTCGATGAGTCCTACGATCAGACCGCCGATGAGTGCCCCTGGGATGCTCCCAAGACCGCCTAAGACCACGATGATGAAGCATTTCACGTCAAAGACGACCCCCACCGAGGGAAATACATAGTAGAATGGAATGAGGACGCATCCAACGATCCCTGCAATGGCGGCCCCTATGCCGAAGGCGATATTGTACACGCGGTACTGGTTGATCCCCATGAGGCTTGCGGCATCCCTGTCCAAGGAGGCGGCCCTGATGGACTTGCCCATCCTGGTGTATTTGAGGAACCAGAGGAGGAGACCCGATGTGACTGCCGTAGTAATCACTCCATAGAGCTGTGCCTTGGGGAAGATGAAGTCGCCGAGCATGAAGATCTGCCCCGACATACTGGTCTGGACAACCCGGTACTCGGCCCCGAAGAGCATGAGGGCAAGGTTGTCAAGGATGTACCACACGCCCGTGGTCACGATGATGACCTCGGTGGGCTCGCGCACATCGCTCTGTGCGTCCAGGATCGGTTTGATCAGAACACCCTGCAGCGCATAGCCGAACACAGAAGAGCATGGGGACGACCAGGAAAAGGGCTGCATAGGGGTTCCATCCGGTCAGCTTCACGATCCAGTATGCGGTGAACATGCCCACCATCAATAAGGAACCGTGGGCGAAGTTGATGACCTTTATGACACCGAATATGAGCGTGAGGCCCAGTGCTGCGAGACCATAATATGAGCCGGTCATGACCCCGTTTATGATTGCTTGAATAATAACGTCCATGGTGACCTCGTTTCTGATTGGGTCGCGGGGGCCGGGCCCTTTTTAGGGGCCCGGCTTTACCGCTTATGCTCCAATACGTTTTCTTCTCTTTACGCTCCGCTTGGTTATGACGTTCTTACGGCATGGGGAATACGGCCTTGACGCCCTTCCTTGCTGCCGCAACCGGCCACACCGTCACGCGCTCCATGGTGCCTTTGACATCGCGGAACTGCACCAGCACGATGCCGGCTTCCTTGTTCTGGCCTGTCTCGTCAAACGCGACGCAGGGGTATGAAAGGATGTTGATGCCCAGCGGTGCCTTGGGACCCTGGCATAGTTTGGTTGCAGCCAGTGCATCCCTGATCTTTTTCGGGATCTGTCTGATTTTGCCCGCTCCAATGCGTCAGCGATCACATAGACCGATGCAAAGGCATCGACGGATTCGCCGGCCAGGTCATAGCCGTTGCG
The DNA here is from genome assembly GCA_963785235.1 of uncultured delta proteobacterium. Taxonomy (GTDB): domain Bacteria; phylum Desulfobacterota; class Desulfomonilia; order UBA1062; family UBA1062; genus MWEI01. Next base: position 476,653 of record CAWAUM010000001.1, read on the forward strand.
CTTCTTGAACTCGGCATTGAGTGTGGGGATCTCCGGCCTGCCAAGGTCGGTCTCCCACTCCACCACGTCGAACATGTATTCGCAGTTCTTGGCGGTGTTCTTGCGGAACATGGGGTCGGCATGGCCGCCGCCGGTTCCGATGATGGCCTTGACCTTCACCTTCATGGTGGCCATGGTGTTGGTGAGCAGGATGGCATCGGCTGCGTTAGACGTGAGCAGCAGGACATCGGGCTTGGCGTTCTTGATCTTCATGACCACCGGGGTCAGGTCGGACGCCGTGCTGGGATAGGGCTCATCCAGGACGATCTTGTAGCCGAACTGCGCTGGCAAGCTTTGTCCACTGGTCCTTCATGCCGGTGCCCCAGTCGCCGTTCTCATAGACAAAGGCGATGGTCTTGAGGTCGGTCTTTGTGGCCTTTTTCATGTCATCGAGGAACCGGAACTGGTCACGCGCCCACCAGCCGTCCTTTGCAGCGATGCGGAAGGTGTACTTGAAGCCGCGCTCCGTGATCTTGTCTGCAACGGATACCGGGACCACAAAGGGGATCTGATAGCGCTCTGCAACCTGGGTGGATGGATAGGTGACCGCCGAGTTCCAGCAGCCGGACAGGACGCTGACCTTATCCGAGTTGATGAGCTGCTCTGCAGCGCTCACGCCCACCGTCGGGTCGCCCTTGCTGTCGGTGAAGATGTTCACGAGCTTGGCGCCGCCTAAAGACTTGATGCCGCCTGCCTTGTTGATGTACTCGGTGGCCAGTTCAATGGCCTTCTGGTTCTGGATGCCCACGGATGCAGACGGGCCGGACAAGGGCAGGATGTTGCCGATCTTAACCTCTTTCGCACCTGCTGCAAGCACGGATGTCCCTGTTACGAACACCAGCGCGCAGGCAAGGGCGAATACCAAGATACTCAGTTTCGTAAGCCAGAAAGTCCTCTTGTTCATATAACTCCCCCTTTAGATTTGTTTTGCATTCTTTCCCACTCTGGGATCGTTCTCTTAATCATAGTAGCCATTAAGAGGCCATATTCAATCTGTCTCCAAAAGTTATTTTTTCTTTTTCAATGAGGCAAAGGCGTCGTCGAGTATGGAAACCCCTTTCTCGACCTGCTTGTCTGTGATCACGAGCGGCATCATGGTGCGGATCACATTGCTGTACTGGCCGCAGGACAGGATGTTCAGCCCCTTCTCGAAGCAGTATTTTACCACTGCTGCAGTTGCCTCGGGTGCCGGCTCCTTGGTCTTGCGGTCTTTGACCAGCTCCAGGGCCAGCATCGGGCCAAGGCCCCTCACATCGCCGATGACTTCGTGCTTGGCCTTGAGATCGTTGAAATGTTTTCTGAGCTTCTTGCCGAGCTTCTCGCTCCTATCAAGCATCTTCTCTTCCTCGTACACTTCGAGGACTGCCAGTGCCGCTGCGCAGCACACCGGGTTGCCGCCATAGGTGCCGCCGACACCACCCGGATGGACACAGTCCATGATCTCCTGCTTGCCGACCACTGCGGAAACGGCATGCCTGCTGCCAGGCTCTTGGCCACCAGGAGCAGATCAGGCTCCACGCCCCAGTGCTCAATGGCGAACATCTGTTTGCCGGTCCTGGCCCATGCCGCGACTGGATCTCGTCTGCTACAAAGAGGATGTCATTGTCTGTGCAGATCTTGGCAAGTTTGGGGAAGTATTCCTTGGGAGGGGTGATGAATCCGCCTTCTCCCTGGACAGGCTCGACCACCAGGGCGGCGATCATATCCGGGGCGATCTTGCCGAAGAAATCCTTCATGTAGTCTGCACAGGCACAGTCGCACTTGGGATAGGTGAGCCCGAAGGGGCAGCGGTAGCAGTAGGCGTTCGGTATCTTGTAAATTTCCGGGGCGAATGGTCCGAAACCCCATTTATAGGGTTTGACCTTGCTGGTCATGGTCATGGTGAGCAATGTCCTGCCATGGAATGCATGATCCAGGGCTACAATTCCCTGCTTTTTCGTATAGTACCGGGAAATTTTTACCGCGTTTTCCACCGCCTCGGCGCCGGCGTTGATGAGGATCGCGCGTTTCGGGGTCTTCCCCGGTGCAAGCTTGCAGAGCTTCTCGGCCACCCTCACTGCGACTTCATAAGGTGTGACCATGAAGCAGGTGTGGGTGAACTTCTCGGCCTGGTCCTGTATGGCCTTGATCACCTTTGGGTTGGAATGCCCCACGTTCATGACCGCAATGCCGCCGCCGAAGTCGATGTATTCATTGCCTTCCACGTCATAGATCATGGCCCCTTTGGCCGAGGCGATATAGATGGGCTTGCCGCTGGCAAAACCCTTTGCCATGACCTTGCTTCTCAATTCACCAAGTGACTTGTTATTGACCTTCATCTTGTCAGTTCCTCCTGAAAGCGTTCTTTATCTTACGCCCATGTCCGGCTTTGTCTGTTATTACAATGCCGCCTTATAGATCCTTTTTGCATCATCCAGCGTGAGCGTGCGCGGGTTGTTGGCCAGCAGCCTGCGTGACTTTCATGACACCGTCTGCCAGCATGGGTATATCTTTCTCCTTTACGCCGAAATCCGCGAGATGGCGCGGCACCCGAATGTCGTCGGCAAGGCGGTCGATGGCTGCGACTCACCTTGTCCACGATCGCTAAGTTATCGAGACCTTCAATGGGTAAACCGAAGGGTTTGGCGAGCTGGGCGAACTTTTCAAGGTTCCCGAGCACATTGAAGCGGATCACGTGCGGGAGCATGAGGGTATTCGCTATACCGTGGGGGATATGGAACTCGGCGCCGATGGGGTATGCGAAGGCGTGCACTGCCGTTACCCCGGCATTGGCGAATGCTATGCCTGCCAGGAGCGCCCCTTCCATCATGGCGGTGCGGGCTTCAATATTGTCGCCTTTGGCAAAGGCGATACGGATATTCTTGTAGATGAGCTCGATGGCCTTGATGCAGTACATGTCGGTGATGGTGCCGGCATTAATGGATGTGTAGGCCTCGATGGCGTGGATAAGGGCGTCCATGCCCGTGGCCGCGGTTACATGGGGCGGAAGGCCTATGGTGAGCTCGGGGTCCAAGATACCGATGGCCGGGAAGAGATAGGGGCTTACGATACCCTTCTTGAGCTTCTCGCCTTCGTCGGAGAGGATGGCAATGGGGGTCACTTCGCTGCCGGTCCCGGCTGTGGTGGGGATCAGGATCGTGGGAAGGCCCGGTTTCGGGACCAGGTTGATGCCGAAGTATGCGCCGATGGGCCCCTTGTTGGTAAGCATGATCGCGGCGGTCTTGGTGATGTCCATGGGGCTGCCGCCGCCGATGCCCACAAGCATCTGGGCGCGGGCATTCTCAGCCATCTTCACGCAATCGGCCACGATCTCATAGCGGGGGTCCGGCTCCACCTTGTCGAAGATGGCATATTTGATCTTTGCAGCCTTGAAGGATTCTTCAATGGATTTCAGAAGTCCTGCACCGATAACGCCCTTGTCGGTTACGATCAGAACCCTTTTTGCCCCCTTCGCCTTTACCTCGGCGCCGATGGTCTTTACCGAGCCGGGGCCCATGACAATCCGCGGGGTGGTGCTGAATATTTTCACCATGTCTTTTAACTCCTCCTTTGCTTACCGTTCTTTACAAGACCCACAAGTTTCTAGACCTTCCTGTTATAGATGCGCTGGAACTCCTTCTTCAGATCACCCCTGAAGTCCGGGTGGGCAATGGTGATGAGGGCCTTGGCCCTTGCCGGGACGGATTTACCCCTGAGATCTGCGATGCCGTATTCGGTCACCACGTAGTGGATGTCGCTGCGGGTGGTGGTGACAACGGCCCCCTCGTCCAGGTGCGGCACGATCCGCGAGATCTTGTCTCCCGATGCCGTGGAGTGGAAGGCCAGGATGGAGCGGCCGCCCTTTGACCATGCTGCGCCCCTGATGAAGTCGGCCTGTCCGCCGGTGCCGCTGAATTGTTTGTACCCGATGGACTCGGAGGCCGCCTGTCCGGTGAGGTCCACCTGGAGCGTGGAGTTGACGGAGACCATGTTGTTGTTCTGGGCGATGATGGCAGGGTTGTTGGTGTAGTCCACGGAGAACATCTGGACCATGGGGTTGTTGTGCACAAACTTGTAGAGCTTCTCGGTGCCCATGAAGAAGGTGGCCACCATCTTGCCCGGGTGGAAGTTCTTCTTGGCGCAGGTGATGACGCCGGCTTCCACCAGGTCCACCACGCCGTCCGAGAACATCTCGGTGTGGATGCCCAGGTCTTTTTTCTGTTTCAGGAAACCCAGGATGGAGTCGGGTACGGCGCCGATTCCGAGCTGGAGGCAATCGCCGTCTCTGATGAGCTCCGCACAGTAACCGCCGATCTTCTCGTCGATCTCCTGATATCCTTGGCGGCTGCAGTATGATGGGGCTGGAGTCGCGTCTCAACGATGCAGTCAATCTGTGAGACATGGATGAAGGCGTCACCCAGAGTCCTGGGCATGTTCGGCGTCACCTCTGCGATTACGAGCTTGGAGCTCTCTGCCGCGGGCTTGGTATAGTCCACCGAAACGCCGAAGGAACAGAAACCGTGCTCATCCGGCAGGGAGACCATGCACAGGGTGACATCCACAGGCAGGATCTTTTCAATGAACAGCCTGGGGATCTGGCTGAAATGGGACACGGTGAAACAGGCCCTGCCGTCATGGATGGCCTTGCGTGTTGTGGCGCCTGCAAACAGCGAGTTATGCACAAAGTGCTTTTCCATCTCGGGCAGGCAGTATTCAGAGGCGCCCATGGAGACCATGTGCACGATCTCCACGTTCTTGTAGGCATCTTTGTTCTTCACAAGGGCCTTTAACAGGACCTCGGGAGATCCGCTGGCATGTGCCACCACGACCCGGTTGCCGGACTTGATGCGGCTCACCGCCTCATGTGCACTGACGACCCTGCTTTTGTAGATCTCACGCCAGTTTTTCAACGCCTACTCCTTTGTTGTGGTTTTCAATTACCTTTATTTCCGCCATCCATCGCTCTGCATCTTCGGGGCTCGTGATGTAGCGTATGGGGACCTCGCTCACATTATCATCGAGTTTTGCACAGGCGCTCGAACATCCGGTCACGATCACAATCATCTGTGCATCCTCGCTGTCCGCAGCAACAAATTCCACCTCTTGTGCAAGCCGTTCCCGTATGGAATCCACCATACGCGACACGGTCGTAGCCGGCCCGGCAGCCGCCGCAATACTTCAGGCCTACCTTTATCTTTCCTTGTCGATCCCGCACAGGTACTTGGCAATCTTCTGTTTGCTCTTCATGTTTACCAGCCTGGCGATCATGATCCGCTGGGCCTGGGGTGAACCTGCCCCATGCATGGACTCGGTGAGGTAGCCCACTGCTGCGGTGCCCATGGTGATGTTCTCGATGAGCCTTAATATCCTCATCCTGTACTCTGTGGGGACGTCGGCCTTTGTCTGGTAATATTTCTTCACCCACTTGCCCACCACCGGGGAATTGATGTCTGCCTCCGATGGGCAGGTAACCACCAGACCGCCTGCGATATCCTGGGCAAGCCGGGCGATCTCATAGGGGAAACGCGTGACATTCTGCTTGTGCACATTGGCCAGAAGCACATCCACCAGATAGGTCCCGCTTGCCTCCTTGTGGCCCTCTGACGCGCAGGCGATGCAGCCGCAGAACAGTGTCTCGTTCAGGTGGTTCATCTCCACGATCTTGTCTTTTACATGGGATGCCTTCTCCGCCCCGTTGTACTCCGCAATGGTCTGGGTTGCGCCGATCAGGACATCGCCCACGCCCACCTTGCATGCGTAGCTCTGGCGGTGGTAGGCGGAGAAGCTCTCCACGAGCTGCGTGGTGAAGTCATATTCCTTGTACATGAAGACCCGCTCCCAGGGCACGAAGACATCCTCGAAGACCACCAGCGCCTCATGGCCGCCATAGTACATGTTGCCCCGGTCAAAGGTCATGCCTTCGAGCTTCCGGGTATCGCAGGACTGGCGGCCCATGATGTAGGTGATGCCGGCCGTATCGCTCGGGACCGCAAAGGCAACCGCATAATCCTTGTCCTCTTCCCTCATGGTGATGGTGGGCATCACGATGATCTCATGGGAGTTGACCGCGCCGGTCTGGTGGGCCTTCGACCCCCTGACCACGATGCCGTCTTTGCGCTCTTCCACCACATGGAGGAACATGTCGGGGTCGAACTGCTTGTGGGGAGGCTGCGAGCGGTCACCCTTGGTGTCGGTCATGGCCCCGTCGCAGACCAGGTCGTTCTCCTGGACGTATGCAAGGAACTTCAAAAAGCGCTTGTTGTACTCGCGTGCCGTACTTGGCATCGATGGCATGGGTGGTGATGGACAGGGCATTCATGGCGTCCATGCCCACGCAGCGCTGGAAGCAGCATGCGGTGAGCGAGCCCAGAAGCCTGCCCATCTTGCTCTTCTTCACCAGGTCATCCACACTCTGGTGGATATGGGTGAAGCGGTTGATCTTCTTGCCCGTGAGGTGGGACTTGGCCGTCATGATATCTTCATATTCAGGCCTGTGGGCAAATTCGTAGGTGGCTGCAACGGCATTCATGGATGGCCTTATGATAGGGTCATCCACCACGTTTTCCACCTTCTTGCCGAACATGTACACATTCAGCTTCAGCTTTCTCAAACTCTCTTCATATTCTTTAGCGTTCATAAGCTTGCTCATACGATCCTCCGTTTGTGCTATTCCTTGGATCAGGTTTGATTCTTTAGGGTTGCTGTAAAGTTATTATCATTAGGATGTTCAAGTAACCCCTGCCACTTAGTTACAAGAAGGGTGCCATGGTGTGCCGTTTGTATGACAATAGTAAATAAGATTAATAAAGTTAGATAAATATGAGGGTGGTTCCTTGGTGAGGACGGTAAAATTAGAGAGAACAAAGGACTAATAATAATGCAAAAAAGCATCGGCAATCGATTGACGCAGATCCAATAGCTTATTATTATAGGTTATAGTTGAACATAATGCCCATCGATGCAAAAATGCATTTGATTTGAAATCGATGCCTTGTATCGAATCCGGAGATCCTGAGTCTCTATGGGGTTATCAACTGATCTTTTCTTTATGATGTAAAAATGCATCGAAACGGCATCTTAGTTTATTCCAGGGTTTGTGTTTAAGATGAGTAAAAAACTTGATCCGTTAAAAATCTCAATCTTGCAGCCTTGAAGGACCGATAAAATCAGCATCCTGAGAAAGGCTGCAAGATTGAGATTTTTAACGGACCTATTTTAAAAGCAAGTTCATCATTCTGATGCCGTATCTTTACATAAGCCTTCAGGAATACTTTTTGAGTTTCCGGGTGAGCGATGTGGAGTCCATGCCCAGGTGCGGTGCGGCCTTACGTGCGCTGCCGTACTTCTCAATGGCCTTCCTGATGATGGAGATTTCGATCTTGTCCATCTGTTCTTTGATGGTCAGACCGTTTTCAATGAATTCCTTGCCGGTTTTCTCAAAGATCTCTTTCGGGAGGTTATTGGGAAGGATGTAGTCGCCATGGGTGATGACCACCAGGCGCTCAATGACATTGGCTACTTCACGGACATTACCCGGCCAGGAATAGGTGAGGAGATGGTCCATTGCCTCTTTTGAAATGACCTTCTTGGTGCCGTGTCTTTTATTATACCGGTTCAGGAAGAAGTGAACAAGGTAGGGGATATCATCCCTTCGTTCACGCAGCGGTGGGATGTAGATGGGGATGACATTGAGCCGATAGAAGAGGTCGGCCCGGAACAGTTTCTTGGATATCATGTCTTTTAAATCCTGGTTGGAGGCGCAGATGAGCCTCACATCAACCTTGATGGGTTTGGTGCCGCCGACACGCGTGATATCAAAGTTCTGAAGGACCCGCAGCAGCTTTGATTGGAGCAGCATGGGCATGGATTCGACTTCATCAAGGAACAAGGTGCCCTTGTGCGCCACCTCGAAGAGGCCCGGCTTCCCCTCTTTGCGGGCCCCGGTGAACGCGCCGCGGTCATAGCCGAAAAGCTCGCTCTCAAGCAGGTTCTCCGGGATTGCCCCGCAATTGATCTTCACAAAGATCCCGCTCTCCGCCCGGTCGGACTTCTCATGGATCTCTTCTGCGACCCGGTCTTTGCCGACACCGGTTTCTCCGTATATGAGCACCGTTGCGTTCGTTCTGCACACGCGGTCCAGGAGCTCCTGGATGTGGAGCATGGGCTCCGAAACCATGATGATATCGTTGTCGCGGACCGAGGACTGCTGCAGCGACTTCAGGATATCCCTGTAGGCGGTTGTCATGCCCTTGGTATGCTCCAGCTGCTGTTGGAGCTCCACGAGCCCGGTCATGTCGCGGACATTGGTGACGATCATCTTGACCTTGCCGTTCTTGTCAAAGATGGGATTCCCGGTTACCAGGATGCTCTTGCCTGATTTCAGCGTCTGCTGGATCGTCACGGGCTTTTTCTGTTCTTTTACCTTCAGGCTCACGCTCTCGTCAAAGACCCCTTGTTTCACGAGATCCTGCATATTCTTACCTATGAGTTCGGAGGCCTTCATGCCAGTGATCTTTTCATAGGCCGAGTTGACCCGTATGGTGTTCGCATCACCATCGGTCACATAGATGCCGTCATAGGAAGACTCGATGATGGCCTCGATCTCGTGGGTATATTCTTTCATCTTGAAGATGTCGTTGGCAAGCTCCTCATAGGTCTCCAGGAGTTTGAAGACGCTCATGACCCCGGCGATGTGTCCGTTTAAGAGGATAGGGAGTCGGTGGCTGACCAGAGGGGTCCCATCATGCTGGGCCGGCACATTGAGCTGAGGTTCGCCTGTTTCAATGATAGCAAGGTATTCCTTCCAGAGATCTTTGTCGATATCGTGGATTCTTACCGCCCCATTCGACAGGTTCTGGTGAAAATTAAGTAAAGACCTTGCAAAAGGATTTATGAACAACACATATCCCTGACAATCTGTAGCAATAATCCCGAAATTGGCTGAGTTCAGGATCGTTTCGCAAAGGACCTCTGCCGGTATTGGTTGATCGCATTTCTGTGGGTGGTGATGCAGATCTGCATTTGAGTTTTTTAACGGGCTGTTTTCAGATTTTTTCTTCATAGTGAATAGCGGTTCATCAGGTAGTTAATTTTTATCAAATCTTAGTTCTCCTGTTTAGCTAATAGTTGCCATATGTCATGATGTCAATAATCAGTACAAACTGTTGTATTATGAAGATGAAGTTTTATAACCTAGTGACGGATTGTATGAGTGTGGCGATTGTGATAAGGGTGCGGCCATGAAGGCGGCAGTCATTGGTGCGGCGAGAAATCATAATGGCATCGGAGAGTACATTGCCAAATATCTCCATGAAAACGATGTAGAGGTAGCGTGTATTCTGGGTTCAACGCACATCAGCGCGTCTTCAGCAGCGGCCAATCTCACCAAGCATGGCATTAAGGCAAGGGCCTATACAAGCTTTTCGCAGATGATGCGGGATGCCCGGATAGATTGCGTTGCAATTGCATCACCCTCACATACCCACAAGCAGTTTATCGAGGAGTGCATTGATGAGGGTGTGCATATCTTCTGCGAAAAGCCGTTTATATCTCCGGATATGCCCCATCAGGATGCATGGATTGAGAATGCCTTCTTTCGGGCGCAAGAAAAGGGGATAGTGATTGCCATGAACTCTCAATGGCCTTTCTGCCTGCCCTACTATGAAGAACTCTGCGGTATGACCTGACTCTGAAGGAATAAAGGAGTTCTCTATACGGCTATCCCCACTTTCCCTGGGAAGGGAGATGATCCCTGATTCCGTACCTCATGCCCTGAGCCTTTTGTATTCCGCAGCAGGCACTGGGACAATTGATGACCTGGCCTTTGACAAGGGAGATGATGCATTGAAGATAAGATTCAATTACCTTGCCGAGCAAAAAAGATGTGAAGTAATGATAGACATGGTAAGGGAAATTGAACAACCCAGGACGTTTTCCTTCGGGTTCAACGGCTTAATTGTAAGGAGGCACATCGATCTTGGGACATATACATTACACTTGACTTATAAGGATAAAATCCTGAAGATAGCAGATCCGCTGGGGCTTTCCGTTCGCGATTTCGTCATTGCCGCTCGAACCGGGGGCGAACCGCTGCTGGGAACGCGGCACATAAGGCATACCGCCTCGATGCTCCGGCAGATCTATGCAGAATACTCAGGTGCATAAGGGGAATCAATGGAACGATTGGAACAAAAAGAGCATGACTTCAGCGCAAAACTCAGGCAGGCATCAGTGGTTGAGGGCCTGAAAGAATATATAACCTGGCAGCGTACTGTAAGGAAATCTCCCGATGGAGCCCTGTTTCCGAAATATGGCCCCCTTTCCATTAACCTGGACCTGACTACGGCATGCAATTTCTCCTGCCCTCACTGCGTTGATTCGAAAATACTCAACAGCGGCGATTACCTGGATCTGGAGACCGTAAAGCGCAGTATCGAAACATTGCACAAGAGCGGCATGCGCTCCGTTATCATTATCGGTGGCGGAGAACCTACAATCCATAAGAACTTCGAGGAGATCGTGAGGTTCATCAGTGATCACGGGCTTCAGGTCGGCCTTGTAACAAACGGTTCCCGGCTCGACAAGGTTGCATCCATAGCGGAAATGCTCAAGGATGGCGATTGGCTGAGGATATCTATCGATGCCGGAAAAGAGAGTACCTTTTTCAAGTCTCACAGACCCCGGGGAAGAGTCTCTCTTGAGAGTATTCTGGGTAATGCGCGGCAGGTCAAAAGGCTTAATAGCAAAATAACCCTGGGCTACTCATATGTTATAGCATGGGAAGGGATTTCGGTGAATGGTCATGAGCTCACCGCAAACATCAATGAGATGGACCTGGCCGTGAACCTTGCAAAAGAATATGCCTTTGACTATGTTTCATTCAAGCCCTGTTTGCTGCGGCTCGAAAGCTCCCAGAAGGAGTCGCTCTTCGATACTCCGGACCATGAGCGGGAGGCGCAGATCATCGAAGACATCAAAAACAAGCTGGCCCAAGTCAAGGAAGCAAGTGGAACTGATCTGAAAATATTGGAAAGTGTAAATCTGCATGCCATGTTGAATCAGAAGGTTCATGAGCTGAAAATTCAGCCCGAGGTATGCCATAGCCAGTTTTTCAGGACGGTCCTGGCCCCGGGCGGCATATTCCATTGTCCGGCTTTCAGAGGGGTGGAGCAGGCAAAGATCGGAGACGCATCCGGATATCGGGGCAAGGCGAATCTTGATTTTACCCAGAAACGTCTGGAACACTCCATCAGGGCGTTTAATGCACAACTCGAATGTTCGCAGATCGCGTGCTTCTATCATCATGTGAACTGGTGGATTGAGAATTTCATAGAGTCTGACAATGATGTTGCTGATATTCCTGTTGTGGACAATAATAATTTCTTTTTATAATGGTCATTGATATCAAGGGCATCACTAAGATCTGCGTCATACACCTGAACCAGATCGGCGACCTGTGCTTTTCGCTGCCTTTGCTGAAATCGCTGCGTGATCACTTTCCTGAAGCATCGATTCATTCCGTTCTCAGGCCCTACCTGGAAGGGCTGCTCAGGGACAGCCCCTATGTGGACAGGATTATTCTCCGCAGGGACAGCTATCCGGCCAGGTTCGGTCTTTTAATGACCCTTATAATGCAGCATTATGACCTGATCATCACCCTACCGCGCTCTGAAGAGGCGCACATGCTTACAGGACTGAGCGGTGCAAGGGTCAAGGCCGGCTTTGCCCATTCTCCATGGGATTTGGGTCTGGATGTAAAAGAGGTTATCCAGGGGCACAATTCATGGTTTAACAATGCAGCACTTCTTAAGCGCCTGGGTATCCCCATTGCACAGGATAATTATGTGAGTCTCCTGAAGGTTGATGAGCACTCGGAAGTCAAGGGATTACCATGGCGTTATGCCGTTTTTTCGCCTGGAGCATCCAGGCGCAGACTTGCCAAGGCATGGGATGAGCGGAAGTTTGCCGAAGTGATCTCACGACTCTCCATGGAATTCGGACTGAGTTGTGTTCTTGTGGGCGGGGATGACACTGCCGAGTGCACCGGTGCCATCACGACATATGTTGAGAACAACCTGACCGGAGGAGTAAGGCAGGTGGTTGATCTGGCCGGGAAGATAAGCCTCAGGGAACTCACCGTAGTCCTCAAAAAGGCAAAGCTTTTTGTAGGCATTGATTCCGGGGTTATGCATATGGCTTCATCGCTCGATATCCCCACTGTGGGGATTTTCGGTCCTACTGATCCGTTCTATGTGGCGCCTCAGAACAAAAAAAGCATGGTGGTGAGACAAGACCTCGCCTGTTCTCCCTGTTACCTGAAGACACCCTGCAACAATAGAAGATGCCTTGAAGAACTTGACCCGCCGGCGGTTCTGGAGGCATGCAGAAGGGTATTGCAATAAGGTATCGAGGCTTACATCCGCTCCTGCAGAATTTCCTCAAGAGCATCCAGCACCATCTCTGCAGTAATCCCTTTCATGCAAATCGGATTTTCGCATTGCCTCCGGTTACATGGCATGCAGTCCAAGTCCTGCCTGACGACCCTGCCTCTCAAAGGCCCTGTCCTCTTGGGATTGGTGGGCCCGATGAGTGCGATGACTTCTTTGTCCAGCGCCACTGCAAGGTGCATGGGGCCGGTATCGCAGGTAACGACGGCTGCGGCGCCTGACGATTATCTCAGAGAGATCCTGAAACGAGGTTTTTCCCACAAGGTTAACGATGTTATCCCCTGCCATGGACTCGATGCGGTGGGCCATGGGTTCATCCGCAGGGCCTCCGGTAAGAACGGCTTGCACTGCATAGCGATGCACGAGTCCTTGCGCGAGCGATGCGAATCCCTCAGGGGTCCATCGTTTTGCACTCGTGGTGGCGCCGATGTTGAGAACCACATATTTCCCCGGGAGATCGACCGGAATCTTTCCTGTAGTTGCTATGTCCCATCTGATCTCAGAGGGGGTTGCTCCGAGATAGCGCGCAAATTCGAGGTACTGGTGCGCCATATGCACGGTAGGATCGGAGGCAGGGATTCGCTCGAAGGGAAAGAGCCAGGTAAATTCCTTGCACCTCGCCTTGTCAAATCCTATTTTCCGCTCACTTTTAGAGGCCATGCAGAACAGGCCCGACTTGATGAGACGCTGAAGGTCAAGGGCAATGTCGAACTCCTCGGACTGGAGCTCCTTGAGAACAACGTTCAGCGCCCGGGGCCAATGCTTTTTATCAAAGAGGATGGCCCTTTCCACGCTTGAATGTGAGGAAACAAGCGGGTAGCTCAAAGGCTCCACAAGCCAGTGTATGCGCGCGTGAAGCTTCTCATGAAGCGTAATAGCTAAAGGCAGGGTATTGATGACATCGCCTAAGGCGCCGAGTTTAATAAAGAGGATTTTCATTGCATATCGTCTGTGAATGATTTTAGCACTCTATAGCACTGTTGGCATGAGAAACAAAGCATTGATAGGATATCTAAGGACATCAGTTGGTTGATGCGCTTGATTGCAGCACCGCTTTGATGGTATGCCATGCACGGCCCAAAGTATGATTGGTGCGGATTCATGATGTCATGGAAGGGATATGGAAACGATAAAGTCATGTTCTCATCGGTCCACAAATAAGCGGGTCTTCAGTATTATCACAACAGAAGACATCTCCGGAAAGCGTATCCTTGATGTCGGCGCGGGCATGGGATTCATGTCCCAGCTTCTCGGCAGCCATGTCCAGGATAGAGGCGGTATTCCTTCTGAGGTTATTACCGCATGCGACCTCTATCCCGAGTACTTCTCCTACAAAGATATCGTTTGCAAAAAGGTTGAATTCATTAACGCACTCCCTTTTCATGAGGGTAGTTTTGATATTGCCTATGCCATAGAGGTGATCGAGCACCTTAAAGATCCCTATGGATTTATCCAGGAGATGTTCCGAGTAGTCAGGCCGGGTGGAAAGGTCATTATTACAACACCCAACATCTTAAACCTAGCATCGCGTTTCTCGTATCTCCTGAGAGGCTTTTTTGAGCTCTTTGGCCCGCTTTCATTCGATACACTCGATGTGAGACATCAGTGGGGCCATATCATGCCCCTTAGCGCCTATTACCTGAATCATGCAATGAGGACATGCGGGTTTGTAAAGACCGAGTTTCATATTGACCGCATCAAGCGATCTTCTCTATTCCTCTTTTTCTTTTTTCTCCCTGTGCTGAAGCTATCCGCCTTCATGTATGCACGAAGATTTCAGAGAAAGAAGCCGGAAATCTATCAAGACAACAAGCAGGAATTGAAACTCATCAACGGATGGAAACTATGCTGTTCACGCAGTGTCGTTCTGGTAGGGTATAAATGATACAATATACGAAGGGGAGGAAGAAATGAGGCCGCAAACACTCATGAAACTGGCATTCTTTACGCGCAGGTTTTCGCGATATGAGAATCCCCTTATGTATCGTCTTGTACGAAAATTTTTAAAGATCGTTTATCCAAGCAAAGGAAGTGATTCGAATTCGATCATTGCCCCGTACAGCCAGGGATTTATTAATATTAACACAGGGAACATGCACGAGTATGAATTATTGTTCCACAATTTATATGAACCGGCTATTACCAGCCTTATTAAGAGGATTGTACGGCAAGGTGATGGTTGCCTTGATATTGGTGCCAATATTGGCACCTTAACGCTGGTTATGGCATATGCAGCCGGTCCTGAAGGGAAGGTGATCGCTGTTGAGCCGAATCCGGCAATAGCATCCCGGCTCCAAAAAAATATTGACCTGAACAGGGTAACAAATTGTCAGATAATCCAAGCGGCAATCTCCAATAAGGATGGGACAACAACACTCTTTTGCGCCCAAGACGATTCGTTTCATCAAGGTTGGTCAAGCCTCAAACCGTCAGAGAAAACACCAAACAAGATAAACATAGACCTCATGAGGGGGACGGCACTGAATGAAAAGATAGGCAAGGGCCCGCTGACCTTTGTGAAAATAGATGTAGAGGGGCACGATTTTATTGTACTTCAGGAGCTGCATGATCTGATCTCATTCCATAGACCTCATCTGGTGCTGGAATATGTCAAAGATCTTTGGGAAAGGCATGGCAGCACCATTGACGAGGCACTCCAATTCTTCAATGATTTGAAGTACAACGTCTACTTCATCAAGAATGACCTCATCTTCCCACGAGAAACCGGTCTGCCTGATGTATGTGATCTCTTCTGTGTGCCAAGATCAAATGAAAGGGCTTTGTAAATAACTCCGTGCTGTTTTGCCGTTTGGAAATGGGTCTGGGATAATTCTTCATGCAAATCAGAAAAAGTGGTTAAGGACAAGTGCAGCGTATGGGAATCCTGGAGATCATAAAAAGGCCGGCTACAGTGGGGCCAAGGATAATATTACTTGAGATCGCATTCCTCATGTTTATAAGCGGATTCTTTTTTGTGAACCAGATCAAATGGCAAAACAATGTATTCTATGCACTTATACTCATCCCCTATCTCATCATGTTCAAACGCGAGAGTTTCGCCATGCTCTGCCGGTCAAGAATCTTCTTAATGGTACTGCTCTTTGTGGGATATTCAATGGCCACTCTTCTATGGGGGGCAAGGGGGACTTACAGCGATTATATTCATATGCTTATCAAGTCTCTGTCCGTGCTGGTTTTTTATGCCCTGACCATTGAGCTGTCGCTTGCGGATGAGCGTTTCCGGGGCAGGGTATTTTTTGTTTTGTGCTGGATATCTCTCGTTGGGGCGATATTAGCCATGTATCTTATTCATTATAATTTTGTTTATCCCCCAGTAAGGCTTATGGATTTCGGAACTTTTCGAAATCCAATACAGGCAGGGAGTGTCTATGGAATGATACTCATCATCATCTACTATCAGTTTCTCTCAAAAGGATGGAGATGGTATACTCTCTTGTACATACCATTATTTGTTGCCCTGCTAACGATCCTCTTGCTGATCCAGAGCAGGGGGCCGCTATTAGCTCTTATCATTGCATTTTTTGTGGGATCTCTTGTTGCCCGTGATTTCAAGATGCTCAGCGTTCTTACCCTTATAGCAACAGGCGTGTGGATATTGGTTTCATCCGGTGAAAGGTTTTTCTACGATCTGATTATTACACGCGGTACGTCTTACCGTTTAGAAATATTCCAGTGTGTGTATGGAATGATAATGGAGAAGATGGTATTCGGGCATGGATTGCTTATGAAATTTACGTGTACCATGTCGGATGGCTCCTTGATATCAAGAACGCATAATCTGTTTCTTGGCGCATGGCTCTATGGGGGGCTGGTGGGTCTGGTTTTACTTGTAACATCTTGCATCAAGTCCTTATGGTATAGCGGTGTGTATCTTGTTCGCAATAAGGATTGCTTCTATCTTACAGTGCTCATCTACAGCTTCATATGTGTATCTACAGGGAATCACAACGCTATCAGCAATCCCCATCCTCTCTACTTATTCTTCTGGATGCCCCTTGGATTTCTGTCGGCAATCGAGATAACTACAAGAAATACGGGTAATCAAGACACCGCAATAGACATTGCAAAGGAATATGAAGTCATTTAACCTTAAGGCGAGAATGAAGAATGTCTAGAGTATTGGTATTCGGCAAATCGCAAAGGAAGACTCGCAAGGTTCGCCACATAGCCAGGGCATTTAAAGACCTGGGCCATGATACTCTCTGGTTGAATCCGGCTACAATTAGGCGATGGATGAGGACCTGGGCAGATGGTTACATTCTCCACAGGGTGTACTCATTTAAACCCGATATCATATTCATCTATTCCCAAGATATACCACTGCCGGTGCTGGAAAAGATCTCCTCTGAGAATACTATCAAGATCGTACTGTTCTATGTAGACTGGAGACCTGAGATTCTGCCTACCTTGATAGAGCGGGGTAAACTAGTGGACCTTTTTCTCGTGACCTCAAAAGGGTTACTTGATGAGTATCGAAAAACAGGTATTCGCAACCCCGTTTATTTTACTGATGCATGCGATACCTATGACCATAAAAGACAGACACCCATATTGCCCATCTGGAAATCAGATGTGGCATTTATCGGTGAGGCAAGACTCAATGAATCGCGGGTGAATATAATAAGTAAGCTCAAGGAGTCCTGCACAGTGAAGGTATATGGGAATAACTGGGAGGATTTTCACATAAGACCTACCCTGAAATCCGTAGGGCCGAGAGGGTACCGCCTTATCTGTGGTGGAGCCAAGATCGTGCTGGGCGCCGATATAGTGAATTATGTTGATGGATACTGGTCCAATCGACTCTGGTTGACGCTTGGATGCGGGGGTTTTTTATTAACGAACTATATACGCGGGTTAGAGGACATTTTTGAAAACAGGGAGCATCTGGTATGGTACCATGATGAAGAGGAATGTATTTCCCTGGTAAATGAATATCTTGCCAAGCCGCATGAGCGTAAGAGAATTGCGGATACCGGGTATAAGTATGTGCATGAGCACCATACATTTCACCACTTTGCGGGCAAAGTCCTTGCTATTTGTGATACAATACAAAAGGGAGAATAACAGATCGTTGGATTTGCAGTAAGCCCTATTCTGAGATGAAAGGTATCCATATGGAAAATGCCTCGCGTGTGAAATTAAGCGTCATTATACCTTGTTACAATGAAGAGAATACTATTAGAGAATGCATCGAGAGTGTCACATGGGCTGATGAAATCCTAGTGGTAGATTCCTTCAGTACTGATAAGACATTGGAAATTGCACGGAAATATACCGACCGTATCCTGCAGCATGAATATATCAATTCAGCTGCCCAGAAGAACTGGACCATCCCCCAGGCCCTTCATGACTGGGTTTTAATCGTAGATTCGGATGAGCGGGTCACACCTGAGCTGTGTAATGAGATAACCACTCTTCTCGCCCAGGCCCCATTGAAGGACGGTTACTGGATAAGGCGGAAGAACTTTCTCTTTGGAAAGGAGGTCAGGCATTCGGGATGGGGGGCTGACAGTGTGCTGCGCCTTTTCAGGAAAGACCTCGGCCGCTACCAGGAAAAGAGGGTTCATGCCGAGGTCGAACTTAAAAATACGGAAATGCTTGGTGGATATCTTGAGCACATCAGTGTCTCTTCACTGACAGACTGGGTGAACAAGATAAACCGCTACTCATCATGGAAGGCCCGAGATAAATATGAGCAGGGTACTATAGCTCCGATCCTCCACATGGTCCTGCGGCCTCCTGTGCGTTTCATAAAAGACTACATCCTCAGGCTGGGTATACTTGACGGATGGAGGGGTTTTCTTATCTCAGCACTCAGTGCCTTTGCCGAACTGGTTATGGCCGCGAAGGTCGTCCAGCTAACCTTCGAGAGTCATCAGGAAATCCCGGAATCTCGATGAGAATTGTCCACATCAACCTTGAGAGGACGTGGCGGGGTGGGGAGAGGCAGGTCCTTTACCTCATGGAGGGTCTGAGGAGGCTGGGCCATGAATGCCACTTGGTTGCACGCACAAACGATATGTTTATTTCCCGCGTAAGAGATCAGGGTTTTCCTGTTCATGTCATAAAGAAACCGTTTGTTCTTTCAGGCCATATCTTTTCGGGATTCGATGTGGTCCATGCCCATGAAACCAGGGGTTTACAGGTTGCAGCCCTTTGGAAGGCATTGAATGGCAAGCCGCTCATATTTACCCGCCGGGTGGATAATCCCCCGTCGGGAAACATCCTGACCCGCCTTGTTTACAGCAGAATAGATGCCATGGCTGCCATCTCTGAGGCCATCAGCTCTGTCATGAAGGGGTGGGGATTCCATGCTTCACGAATTAAAGTGATCTACAGTGCAATTGAAACGCAGCGATGCGTACGGCAAGATGCCGTTGAGAAGCTTAAAAAGAGGTTCAGCTCGAAGAAGGTCGTCGGATGCGTGGCATCTCTGGAAAAACGTAAAGACCATCATACCCTTCTGAAGGCAGCGTCTGTGATCCAACGGCAAAGGGATGATGTTGTCTTCGTTCTGGTAGGGGAAGGGGACTTGAGGGCCGATCTTGAGAGGGAGGCCTCCGTGCTGGGATTAAAGAATGTCATGTTCGAGGGGTACCAGGATGACCCGTATTCATACTATAAGGTCTTTGATGTCTTTGTGATGACCTCACGGCAGGAGGGATTGGGAAGTTCGATTCTCGATGCATTCTCCTACCGGGTTCCTGTGGTGGCGACTGCTGCGGGTGGGATACCCGAGATCGTGAAGGATCATGAGACAGGTCTTCTTGCAGAGGTAGGCAATCCCGATACGGTAGCGCTCTCGATAATGCAGATGCTGGGTGATGAGGAACTTCGTAAACGTTGCACACTCAAGGCCTATGCATTCCTTCTGGAGAGATTTACCGTGGACCGGATGGCTCAATTTTATGAACTGATGTACCAAGATGTTCTTAGATGCTTTTCAACTTTAACTTGACGTACAAGCTTAACTTGCATAGTCATTTTATGAGAGATCCTATGGAGGTGCATTGATGGAGGAGGAAAAGAGTCACACACGGGCAATTGTGGTTACCCTCCTTTTTATTTTTTTAGTCGGATTGTTCGCAGGGTATTACTTCTGGGGCTACCGGAAGCAGCTGCATCCTGATTACAAAGAAATGCTCAAGCAGACCATCTCCTACATTTCCACCCTGGAAGAAAAGAACCAGGAGCTCTCAAGCAAGCTCAGTACCCTGGAAAATGATATCGCCTCCTTGAAGAAACAGCAGGGTGTCCCTGAAGAAAGCCAGATGGCGCGCCTCAATGAAAGGCTGTCAGTCTTGGAAAAGGAGAATGCCGACCTCAAGACAATTGCCGGCCAGAACGAGGCCCTTGTCCAGGAAAACCAGCAATTGCGTCAAAGGGTCCAGACCCTGGTGGAACAGATGAATTCAAGGCCATCAAAGGGCGTCGGGAACGCGCCTGTCCAGCTCCCTGCCCCCCAGGGGACAGTGCCTTAAGAGGCGTTATCAGCCACTGATCACTTTACTGATGAATATCTTTGCCAGTTCAGGGTCGAACTGGCTCCCCATGCAGCGCACGATCTCTTCAATAGCCTTGTCCATGGGTAGCCCGTTCCGGTAAGGTCTGTCCGAGGTCATGGCATCGTAGGAGTCGGCAAGGTTGATTATGCGTGAAAGCAGCGGGATTTCTTCACCCCCGATACCAGAGGGGTATCCTTTGCCGTCATATCGTTCATGGTGATAGCGAATGACTTCTGTCTCACGAGACATGGGCGGAATGGGCTTTATGATATCAGCCCCGATATCGGGATGGCGCTTGATGATCATGAATTCTTCATCAGTTAGTCTGCCGGGCTTTAAGAGGATGCTGTCGGGTATACCCACCTTACCGATATCATGGAGAGAAGCAGCTATATACAGTACATCCTTTTCATCATCGCGAGAGCTTGAGGATATTGGCCATAGAAACAGATAAGTTGGTGACCCTGGTGGAATGCTGTGATGTGTGAGGGTCTCTGGCATCGAGTATCTTGGCCATGCTGTTCAGGGTAGAGAGCATGTTTTCATACAGACCCTCATAGAGTGCAACGTTCTCCATACGTTCGGCTGATCGGTTGAGGAGATAGAGGATCTTGCCTTCCTTTTCTTCGCCGAGCATGGAGTCCGAATGGATATCAAGGGTCCCGAACACCTGTCCCTCGATCATGAGCGGGAAGATGGTCGCGAAATTCCGCTTTGAATTTCCTGAAGAGTTGTTCGTCCTTACGATCTTACCCTCTATCAACTCGGTGCTGATGATTCTGTCCTGCCCATTGCTTGTATCAATAAGTGTCTGGGTTTTCCGGTTTAAGGGGTAGAAGCGCACGTCGACATCTTCGAGAAGTTGCTTGGAGACATCTACAATGGCCCCCACCAGATCGCGGATCCCTTTTAAGCTGATTATCTTTTCCGAGATGGCCTGGAGAGAAGTGAGCTCCTGGTTTTTATCTTCCAGCTGGCCTGCAAGGTTGTCGATAAGGCGGTGAAGCTGCAGGGTATCGGAGAATTTTTTGTTCTCCTCAAGCAGGAGTTTTTCTCGCTTTACCTTACTGAGCAGCAGCTGGATCTGGCTCACCTTGAAGGGTTTCGAGATGAAATCCGAGGCGCCGCATTTCATGGCATCAATGGCTATCTCTAAGGATGCATAACCCGTAATCACAATGATGGGCAGCGATATATCGCGGGTCTTTATCTTTTTAATAAGCTCGATCCCGGTCATCTTGGGCATCATGATATCGGTGAAAACGCACAGGTAAGATCCAGTATCCAGCATGGCCAAGAGCATCCAGACCATCGGCTGCAGTATCAGGATTATATCCAAGCTCTTCGATAATCTGTGATATGGTCTCCCGTATCCCGGGATCATCGTCAACGATGAGAACCCTGTTGTACATCAGGCTATCCTTTTCAATATCCGGCCCTTGTATTCACCGAATTCCCTTTCGGTAAGAAGGCCGTCGGTCTTGAGCCTGCCGAGATATTCAATGGCTGAAAAGGCCTTGCTCATGTCATTGGGGCCCTGCAATGCAGTCATCACCGGGGGCAGTGCCGTGTTCGGGAATTCGTCGGCCACCTCTTTTGTGAGTTTTGACTGCAAATATTCCACTTGCCTCTTGAGCTGAATAATCT
This sequence comes from uncultured delta proteobacterium, assembly GCA_963785235.1. Lineage (GTDB taxonomy): Bacteria > Desulfobacterota > Desulfomonilia > UBA1062 > UBA1062 > MWEI01. Next base: position 498,290 of record CAWAUM010000001.1, read on the forward strand.
CCTCCAGGAGGTCCTGCCTCTGCCTGATCCGGTTGACCACAAATCGTATCTCTTCAATGTTGAACGGCTTCTTTATATATGAGAAGGCCCCCCGATTCACCGCTTCTATGGCCGTATCCAGTGATGCATATCCGGTAATAAGGACAAATGGCGTAGTAATACCCTTGCCGTGAAGTCGCTCCAGGAGATCGAGGCCCGTAAGGCCGGGGAGCATGAGGTCGGAGATTATGATATCGAATGATTCCTTCTCTGCAATCTCAAGGAGTTCCTCTGCCTTGTGAAACCTTTTTGTCCTGAGTCCTTCCTCAGTGAGGATTTGCTCGATAAGATCGAGTATTTCGTCTTCATCGTCAACAATGGCTGCACGTGACTTTTGCCATGACTTCCCTTATCGAAAGCCGACAGGTCACAACTTTAGAGAATTCCGGGCTTTTTCTATTACTTTGTGTTGTTTGAAATGGCGCGGTTATGCTCTTGAAGTGTGCGAGAGAACACATGTGTCCCATCACCTTTTGAAACGAAGTAGAGGTATTCGGTTTTGGCGGGCCAAAGTGCGGCCTTTATGGAATCGAGGCCGGGGTTGCATATGGGGCCTGGAGGAAGACCCTCATGCCGGTAGGTGTTGTATGGGCTTTCGCGGAGCAGATCATCCGGACCGATCTTGCCTGTGAATCCATCGATGCCGTAGACGGCACTCGGGTCGGATTGCAGGCGCATACCTCAGTATCATCCTGTTGTGAAACACGGAAGAGATCAGGGGCTTTTCCAAAGGAGCAACGGCCTCCTTCTCGATGAGCGATGCCAGGGTGATTACCTCGAGTTTTGACATGCCAAGTACCTTTGAGCGTTGCTCCATTGCCGGGGTGTATACACTCCTGAACCTCTCGATCATCTTTGCCATGATCTCCAGAGGTGTCATATGGGGGGCCAGGTAATAGGTATCAGGGAAGAGGAATCCTTCCATGGAGGGGGCCGGCACAGCGAAAAAGTCGGTCGTTTGCTTGCTACGGGTACTTCTTACAAAGCTATCCTTGGAAAGAAGACCGGTCTTTGAAACAACTTCTCCGATCTGGTAGATGGTATAGCCTTCCGGGATAGTTATTCGGTACTTTAACGTCTTGCCTCTGAACAGGATATTCATAATATCAAGGGGAACGTGATTGCCTTCAAAAACATATGCCCCTGCCTGCATATGTTTTGCCTTGCCCGTGAGGGCGGCAATGGTTATGAAGGTGCCCGCGTTTGATATGACGCCGGTTTTCTGAAGGATCTTAGTGATCTCCCAGGCGCCCTGCCCTGGATAGGATATCAAGGCGTACAGGTTTGGGAGGGGTAATGGGTGTTGTAAGGAATGAACAGGTATGGATGAAGGCAAGGACGAAAAGACACATGAGCGCTATAACAAAGATACGTAGACGGGTACTCATGTATTCTCCGAATCCAGATAACCTTTCAGGATAATGCTCGCAGCGATCTTGTCCACAATGGATTTTCGTTTTCTGCCTTTGACATTGATCCCAATGAGCATTTCATGGGCCTCTGAGGTTGAAAGCCTCTCATCCCAGAAGATAACGGGTATACCCAGCTGCGCCTCGATCTGTCCGCCCCAGCCGCATCACCTCCCGAGCCCTGTCTCCGATGCTTCCGTCCATATTGTAGGGCAGCCCCACTACAAGCTTTACCACCTGATAGGCATCGATAATGGCCTTAATATCCTTGACGTGTGATCCATCGGGCTTAACCTGTATGGTTTCAATGGGAAAGGCCATAGTCCCATCCGGGTCGCTCAGGGCGACGCCGATTCGTTTACTGCCATAATCCAGGCCTAAAAAGCGCATGACCTCTAGCTGTTTACAAGGGTCTTCATGGACCGAAGCGACTCGGTGTCACCTATGCAGACGAGTACGTCATCCACTGAGATCTTCAGTTCAGCGCTGGGATTGAAGATCATCTTGCCGGTATGATCCCTCACGGCAACCACGATAAGGCCTATGTCCTTCCTGATGGGGGCGTCCTTAAGGGTCTTGCCCACGAGACGGGAGTCTTCCCTGATCTTAAACCCTTCCATCTGGATAACGAAGTCCCCGGTCTTTTCGCCGGAGGCCAGTTCAATGAAGTCCACCACGGTAGGTTTGAGGATGATGTTCGCCATATGGCGGCCTCCGATGAGGTAGGGAGAGACCACCTTGTTCGCCCCGGCCCTCATGAGGTTCTTTATGGAATCCTCTGTCTCGGCCCGGGCAAGCACAAAGAGATTCGGGATTGAGCTCTTTGGCTATGAGGATGATATAGACGTTGGTCATGTCGGATGATGCAGTGGCGATAAGGCCTTTTGCGCGCTTTATTCCGCTTTTCGTAAGGATATCCTCATCGGAGGCATCGCCTAAGATATGAGGGACGCCTGTGCGTTCCAGATGCTCAATGACAACAGGGTCCTTATCGATCACGAGGAACGTCTTATTGGAGTGAAGGAGCTCCTGGCAAATAAGAGATCCGATCCTTCCGTTGCCGCAGATGATGTAATGATTGCTCATCCGCATGATTGTCTTGTCCAACCGTCGCCTCCCGAAATAACGTTGCATTTCACCCTCTACTATGAATCTGGTGAAGGATGCAAACACGTATGCAGCAGACCCGACCCCTAAGAAGATGAGGAATATGTCAAAGACCTTGCCTGCCTCGGTCAAGGGGTTGGATCTCCTGGTAACCGATGGTGGTGATGGTGATGAGTGTCATGAAAAAGGAATCGAGGTAGGTCCAATCCTCGATGAAATGAAATCCCAAGGTCCCGATGATGAAAACGATACAAAGGAGCGCTGCCCCGTATTTTAACCGTGTTGCCGGTTCGAAGGCCTTTACTTCCAACGAATATCCTTCACTTCAACCTGGAACGATGACCCTTCCTGGGCGGGTTTTCCAAAAAACGCCACGGCAAATGGTATATCGTTGGCAGGAAGTGTTGATCCAGGAGAAGACGGATCAGAGGTGAGAAGTGCGTCGATATCCTTCTGAGGTTGTTTGATGAATTCGCTCGTATCAGGAACGATGCCAGCATAGGCAAGGCGGGATTCGATGAGCTTGCCGCCCTTGTCATATACCCGGGCCTCGACCATTACCGATTCCACAGGTTTGGTTGAAATCTTTTTTATATTGCCTTTGATAACCAGCACGCTGCCCTCCTGTTCGTGGGTGAGCATCTCGTAAATGAGTTTCTGTTCATCAATGGTGAAGAATGGGCCCTTTTGTATAGGTGCTTGGACAATATCCGGTTTCACCTGTCCGAAGAAGCCGATCTTATCCCTTAATAACCACAAGGAAGATAATGCTACTACGAAAAGGCAGATAATAAGGATAACGATTTTCAGCGGGCTCTTTTTTTTAGGCTCCTCGTCGACTGGTTCCTCTTCCTCTTCAAGTGCTTGAGAACCTGTCCCAAGGATCGAGTCGATTTCCCGTATGACTGATTCCGGGGCTGCTTGTTCTTCTTTCGATTCCGGCTCAGGTGATTTATCATCTTCAGAGGTCTCGATAATCTCCATAGAGGCATCTTCAAAGACAGTATCCTGTGCCACAGGGGGTTCAGCTATTGCTGGAGTCTCCTGTGCAGGTGTGGAACTCAGGAGCATGTCAAATTCCTTTTCCAGGGAGACCTCGTCGGGTTCAATGGTGTAAGAAAATATATGCTGGCAGATACTGCAGCGCATCTTAATGGTGTCCTGGATAAGTCCTTCTCCGGAGAACCTGAATTTACTGTGACAGCTGGGGCAATTAACAATAATCACAAGAGGTTCCTCCTGTCTTCGGCATCGAGTATGTACAACTGCGGCAATGCCCGGTAGTTCTCTGCGAAATCCAAGCCGTAACCAACGACAAACCCTTCGGTGATGCGGAAACCGTAGTAGTCGGGCGATATGGAGGCTTCCCTCCGCTGCGCCTTGTCTATCATCGTGCAGATCTTGACCGAGGCCGGTCCTTTTTCCTCAAGGTGTTTTTTAAATGCAAACAGGCTATGTCCGGTGTCCATAATGTCATCGACAATAAGCACATGTTTGCCTGTTATTGATTCATGGATATCATCCACGATCATGACATCCCCCACTGGGCTGTCGGCATTTGCATAACTGGAAAGTCTTACGAAATCGATTTTTACAGGGAGATTGATCCGGCGGACAAGGTCGGACATGAACATGAATCCACCTTTTAAGACGCCTATGATGAACACCTCACTACCCTGATATGCCAACGAGATTCTATCTCCGAGTTCCGCGACCTTCTGCGCAATCTCGTCTGCGGTATAGAGCACTCTCATGGCCTGATCTATAACGTATCGCTGCATGGGTGTCAACGTAGTGTTGGCTTCCTTGTGTAATATCCTTCGTTGTATCTGTGCATGATGGTATAAGATATTTAGTGAATGAAAGGGTATAGACTTTTGACAAAGATTGGGGTAAAAATTAAATATTGACCGGAGTGCAAAAGTGTCATTTCTTGGGTTGTATTGATTCAATATGGAATAGCAAGTCATTTTCTGGGGGTGCATAAGGCTATGTCGGAACTGAGAACACATAAACGTGTCAGAGTGAACATGAAGGTCGCATATCGCAATAATGACCAGGTCTATAAGATGGGTCGGGTCTATGATATCAGCAAGGGTGGCATGTATGTCCAGACCTCGAATAATCCTGATGTAGACGGATATGTGATCGCCAGTCTCGATGCCGAGGCATTCGGCAAAGTTATATGGGTGCAAGGCAGTGTCGTCTGGAAAACCCGCACCGGCATGGCTATCAAGTTTACGAATGCCGATGAAAAAGGGCTGAAGAACCTTCTGTCCTACCGGAGCGTGCCGTTCTAAAGACCCTTCCTAAAGCCTTCATGAATGGAGGTGTCAATATGAGCTGTCGAGTCCTTTAAAGCGGTTATCTCTTGCCGGTTACAGTGTTACCTCTTTCTACCTGCTCCTTGGATTCGACCAGAAGGCCCATAGAGGTATTCTCAAGGGTTTGCAGGACAAGCACCAGACTGATATATTCATGGAACACCGCTACCTGTTCCTTTTCCTCAGAGCCCTCGATTCTGGTTGTTTTCGCTATGTTCAAGACCGAACCGACTCCCACACCCTGGCTTTTACCGGCATTAATAAAGACCAGGTCGTCGTTGCTGCCGCCGGATATGCCGCCATAGATGTCAATGATCTTTGCCGGTGCGTTCAGGGTTGGCTCTGATACTGTCAGCATCAAGGGTTTGACTGAGGCGAGGTCATCCAAGATCACGCTCCCGACTTTTGCCTCCTGGAGGGAGTAGTTTATGCGGGCCTTTACGATGTCGGACTGAACCTCTTCAACCACTGCGGTGGCAACCGCCTTATAGAGGAAGCCCCCCGGGAGGAAGCCCCCCGGATTGAGGAAGCCCTTCGGAATTTCGCCATTTTTGATATCCTGGATCTTGGAGATAATGGTGATCGCCTGATTCGGTTTCAACTCCGATGTTGTTTTGAGGATAATATGATCGTTCTGGCAGATAAGGTCTCCACCCTCGATCTTTTTTAAGATCACCCCGGATCCGGAAAGGATATTGGGGCTGTAGATATAAGTGGAAAGTTGCGGAGAGACCAAAATGGATTTTCCCTTAACCGCCGCGGCTTCGTCAATCGTCATTTTGGATTCGGTGCCCCCCCGGTCAGGAGAAGGGATGATTTTGATAATGGTCTTTCCACCTTCGCTGGTGATTACTACGATATCACCTGGGTAAATAAGGTGCGGATTTGTGATGTCCTGGTTATTAGCCCAGACAAGGGGCCATTTCCATGGTGTCTTCAAATATTTCATGGAGATGTCCCATATGGTGTCCCCTTTGACTACGGTGTGCTTTATCTCATCTGCTGAGCAGGGACTGATCAAGACAAGAAACAAAAAAAGGCCCATCATAATGAGAGCGTGTTTTTTCAAAGCGGGTCCTCCTTTAAGTTCTGAAATCCAGGCACCTTATCTTTGTTTTCTTGTATCGGAGAAGTCAAGGATATTCTTGAATCTTAATTGCATTACGTAAACCTTTGGATTACAGTAACCATTATGTCATCAGGCGATATCTATAGTCAGGCACACCTCTTCGTGGCTGCCACCAGGGTATTCGAACACCTCAACCATCAGCCCGCCTCCTTGAAGGGGCTGAAGGATCTTTTGCAGGTTTCGGAAGAGGAACTCTCCCGCATATCAAGGAAGCTTGAGGAAGCCGGTGCCATAAATGTCATCATGAGTGGGGGGGAGGCCAGATTCACCATACGGGATCATACGAAGATCGAGGAGTTCCCTAGGTCAATAGAAGCGCCCAAAATGGAAGAAGAGATCTCCCAGTTCAAGACAAAGCAAGAGTTGCGCCTGAAAGAGATCGAGCAGTCCATGGCAAAAAAGGGCGACAAGAGCAGCATCTTTTCGGAACTTGAAAAGGCACTCAAAGATCCATCTTCAGTCAAAAAGAAAAACCCCCTCGATTAAATCGATTAGATATCTTGAAGATCCTGATTACCAGAGGTTTTCGGGGTGCCTATTATGATCTTGTGTTTTGCCGGCCTCTATTGTATAGGAACGCAACTTAATCAGGAATACGGAACGACGGATGGGGGGAAGGAAGCCATGTATAGCGTAGACGAAACAAAAAATGAGCAGGAGAACACCGCTTCAACAAAGGAGGATCTCGTCGAAACCAAGACCGGCGGTCTTGAGACTGAGAGCACCAATTTTGAGGCCCTTTACGAGGGAACATTCGACAAGCGCATCACGCCTGGTTCGGTTGTGACAGGTACGGTTGTTCAGATAAGCTCGGACCATATCATGATCGATATCGGGAGAAAGATAGACGGACAGGCGCCCATAAGCGAGTTCATCGGTGATGACGGTGAGATCACCACTGCAGTCGGCCAGGAGGTCGAGGTTCTTGTTGAGAGCATAAACGCTTCCAGGGGCGTCATCAGGCTGAGCAAGGAAAAGGCTAAGCGCCTTAAGGTCTGGGATGATATCGTTAATGCATATCAGGATAACACCTATCTGAGGGGCAAGGTCACCGAGAGGATCAAAGGCGGTCTCATTGTGGATATCGGCCTGCGGTGCATTCCTGCCGAGTTCCCAGGCCACGGTCAATCCCGTGAGCGAGGCCGATCTTGAAAAGATGATCGGCCAGGGCATTGATGTTGCCATCATCAAGTTCAACAGGAAAAAGAACAATGTTGTGGTCAGCCATCGTGAGGTGCTGGAAAAGCAGAGGGAAGAGAGCAAGAAGCACCTTCTCACTACCTTGGCCAAGGGCGACGTGGTAACGGGCAGGGTCAAGAACATTATGAGCTATGGGGCCTTTGTGGATATCGGTGGTATTGATGGACTCCTTCATATCACCGACATGTCATGGGGCAAGCTCAAGGACCCCAAAGAAAAGGTAGCTTCCGGCCAGGAGATAAAAATTAAGGTTCTTGAATACGATCCTGCTACGGAGAAGATCTCACTGGGACTCAAGCAGCTCACGACTGATCCCTGGGAGGGATTGGAATATCGGTACCCCATAGGCAAGAAGATCTCCGGCAAGGTGACCTCGGTGACCAATTATGGTGCATTCGTAGAGGTTGAAGAGGGGGTCGAGGGGCTTGTCCACATCTCCGAGATGTTCTGGACCAAGCGCATGAGGCATCCCTCCTCGGTACTTGATGAAGGGCAGACCGTGGATGTGGTCGTTCTGGGTGTGGATCAGGCGGGGCGGCGCATTTCGCTAGGTCTGAAACAGACAATGCCCAATCCCTGGAGACAGATCCAGGAGTTTTATCCCGAAGGCACGGTTGTGGATGCCACAGTCAAGAACGTTACCGATTTCGGGCTGTTTGTGAGTATCGATGACACGATTGATGTTGATGGTCTTATCCATGTATCCGATCTCACCTGGGACCCCAAGATCAAGAACCCGCGTGAGCTCTACAAGAAGGGCGATGTAGTCAACGCCAAGGTTCTGGCCATTGATCCTGAAAATGAGAAGTTTTCGCTGGGCATCAAACAGCTCCAGCCCGATCCATGGCATCAGATAGCCCTGGAACACCCGGTGGGCAGCACCATTAAAGGAAAGATCACCTCATTGACCGATTTCGGCGCCTTTGTCGAGATAAAGCCGGGCATTGAGGGTATGATACATATCTCCGAGGTCAGCAGCGATAAGATCGATTCACTCGCAGAAGTCCTTGAAATAGGCCAGGAGGTGGAGGCCGTGGTCTTGAGGATCAGCCCTGAGAACAAGAAGATAGGACTCTCCATCAAGGCCATTACTGAGGCGCACCACAAGAAGGCTGCCCCGGTTCAAGAGAGCAAGCCCTCTGACAATAAGGTGGGCACCAACCTTGGCGACCTGATCAAGGGCCTGCGGGATTCCAAAACAGAAGGGCTAGCAGCCATCCGTAGTCGGAATAGGGGCAATACCTCAGTAAAATGAGGTACTTTGCCCTTATAGATAAGATGAAAGATATTCTATATACTCTGACGGTAGGTATAGTTTTACTGCAACAGGTGTTTTAAACCCGGGGTTCGAAACCGCTAACGCCATGAAACGAAGAACCAAATGGATACTCTATATCCTGATTGCCATAGGTGCAGTAGCCTGGGGGTTCGATGCAGTAAGGACATCCATGAAGCCTGCCATCGGCATCATGGATGTGGATGGTATCATAACCGAATCCATGCCCTATCTGGATACCATCAAACAGTTCAGCGATGATGATAACATCAAGGCGGTCGTTGTGCGCCTGGATAGTCCCGGCGGCAAGGTAGGGCCCTCACAGGAGATCTACAGCTCTTTATTAAAGCTGAAAAAGAAAAAACCCGTTGTCGCATCGTTCGGTGCATTGGGCGCATCAGGCGCTTATTACATTGCCTGTGCCTGTGATACCATTTATGCCCTGCCCGGGACCATGACCGGCAGCATCGGCGTAATCATGGAATTCTTCGATGCCAGCGAGGGTCTTAAAAGGCTCGGGGTGACGCCTAACAGCATAACCGCAGGCACCCTGAAGGATGCAGGCTCCCCTTTCAAACCCATGTCCGATCGGGAGAAGGACTATTTTAAAGCCCTGGTGGATGATGTCCATCTCCAGTTCATCGAGGCGGTATGCCTCAGGCAGGAAGCTGAAAATGGAGACGGTCGGGCAACTCGCGGACGGCAGGGTGTTCACCGGAAGGCAGGCACGCACCGTAGGGCTGGTTGATAAGATAGGCGGGCTCGAAGATGCAATGGATGAGGCAAAGAAGAGGGCGCGCATTACCGGTGAACCTCGTATCATAAGGCCTGAAGGTCAGGAAGGCATCTGGGACCTGCTGAAGAAGATCCTCCCGTGGAGCAGTACACCGCTGCCGTTACGGGGAGATCTTTCTCAGGGTTTAGGCCTGGCGCGGCCGGTTCGCCTTGATTACAGCATCCAGTAAGGAGAGGATGACCATATGGAAAAGATACTCGCGGAAGCCCTGACCTTCGATGATGTACTGCTGCTTCCTGCACAATCTGATGTGCTGCCTGCAACAGTGGACCTGAGTACATACCTTACCCGGGGTATCAAGCTGAACATACCGCTTTTAAGCGCTGCCATGGATACAGTGACCGAGGCGTATACCGCCATTGCCATGGCGAGAGAGGGCGGGATCGGCATTATCCACAAGAACATGCCGCCTGAGGCCCAGGCCGTGGAAGTGGACAAGGTGAAAAAGTCCGAGAGCGGAATGATCGTTGACCCTATCACCATGCGCCCCGATCAGGCCATCGGCGAGGCATTGAAACTCATGATGCACTACCGGATATCCGGAGTCCCCATTACGGTGGACGGCAAGCTCATCGGCATCCTCACCAACCGCGACCTGCGGTTCGAGACCGACATGAACAAGCCCATCGTCGAGGCCATGACCAAGGAAAACCTGGTGACGGTCCGGGGCGGGATAACCCTCGAAGAGGCAAAGAAGCTGCTCCACAAGTACAAGATAGAGAAGCTGCCGGTGGTGGATGAGGAATATAACCTCAAAGGCCTCATCACCATCAAGGATATCGAAAAGGCCCAGAAATACCCCCATTCCGCCAAGGACTCCCGCGGCAGGCTCCTGGTGGGGGCTGCGGTCAGCATCATGTCCCTTGATGAGCACAGGGTGCATACACTCATGAAGGCCGGGGTGGATGTGCTTGTGGTGGATACCGCCCATGGCCACAGCAAGGGGGTGATTGAGTCGGTAAGAGCCATCAAGGAACTCTATCCCAATGCCCAGGTGATCGCAGGCAACGTGGCCACAAAAGAGGCTACCGCAGACCTTATCAAGGCCGGAGCAGACGGCATCAAGGTAGGGATCGGTCCGGGCTCCATCTGCACCACCCGTGTGGTTGCGGGTGTGGGTGTTCCTCAGATCACGGCCATCATGGCCTGTGCCCAGGAGGCAAAAAAGCACGGGGTCCCCATTATAGCAGACGGTGGTGTGAAATTCTCCGGTGACCTCACCAAGGCCATTACGGCAGGCGCGTCCTCCATCATGATCGGCTCTTTGTTTGCAGGCACCGAAGAAGCCCCGGGAGAGCACATAATCTACCAGGGCCGGACATACAAGGCCTACCGCGGCATGGGATCCGTCGAGGCCATGAGGGCCGGCTCAAAGGACCGGTATTTTCAGAGCGAGGTCACTGACAGCGACAAGCTCGTTCCCGAAGGCATCGTGGGCCGTGTCCCCTACCGGGGCCCCATCTCCGAAAATGTCTACCAGCTTTTAGGGGGGTTGCGCGCCGGCATGGGGTATGCCGGGTGTTCCAACATAGAGGAGCTCCAGACAAAGGCAAAGATGATCAAGATCACCTCTGCAGGGTTGAAAGAATCCCATGTCCATGACGTGATCATCGTGAAAGAAGCCCCGAATTACAAGCTGGAGTACTAAGACTTAAGATGGGATTCGTCCATCTCCACTGCCACACCCAGTACAGCCTCTTGGATGGGGCCATCAGGATCGACGATCTCATAAAAACCACCAAGGACTTCGGCCAGGAAGCAGTGGCCATTACCGATCACGGCGTCATGTACGGCGCGTTGGAGTTTTACGACAAGGCCATCAAGGCTGGCATAAAGCCCATTATCGGCTGCGAGGTATATGTCAGCCCGGGCGATATGGAAAGCCGCGAACTCATCCCCGGCATGCCGAAACACTATCACCTCATCTTACTGGCAAAGGATAACCAGGGCTATAGTAACCTCATGAAGCTAACCTCGCTTGGGCATACCAAGGGTTTCTACTACAAGCCCAGGGTGGACAGGCGTACCCTTGCGGAGTTGAGTGGAGGATTAATCGGACTCTCCGCCTGTCTTCAGGGTGAGATCCCTTACTGGCTGCTCCGCGACCAAGAGGACAGGGCGCAAGAGGCCCTGGATTTCTACCGAAAGGTCTTTGACGGCCGGTTTTACCTTGAGATTCAGCACAACCAACTACCCGATCAGGATAAGGTCAATCCATTAATCGTAGACCTGGGCAGGCGTAATAGTGTACCGGTGGCGGCCACAAACGACTGCCATTACCTCAAGAGCTCTGATGCCAAGGCCCATGAGGCCCTTCTGTGCATCCAGACCCAGAGCACCATCCATGACAAGGGGCGGATGAGTTTCGAGACCGACCAGCTCTATCTCAAGAGTCCCGACGAAATGGCAAGGAGCTTTTCGTGGGTCCCCGAGGCAGTGGATGTTACGTCCGAAATCGCCGGCCTCTGTAATGTTGAAATCCCCAAGGATGTCTTTTGTTTCCCGGTTTATCCCACAGGGGCTGATAAAAGCCTGGAGCAGGTCATTGATGAAAAGTCCTGGGAAGGGCTCAAGGCGAGGATGGGGGAGAGTATCCCCGAGGGCTATTCTGAAAGGCTCGCAGAAGAGCTCGAAATCATCAAATCCATGGGGTTTGCCGGTTACTTCCTTATTGTGGCTGATTATATCCAGTATGCCAAGGACCATGATATCCCGGTAGGGCCTGGCCGTGGCAGCGCCGCAGGGTCGCTGGCCGCCTACAGCCTCAAGATCACGGACATCGACCCCATAAGGTGGAACCTCCTGTTCGAGCGGTTCTTAAACCCTGAGCGCAGGAGCATGCCGGATATCGATGTGGACTTCTGCCAGAACCGCAGGGATGAGGTAATCGAGTACGTCAAGAACCGGTACGGCCCTGAATACGTGAGCCAGATCACCACGTTCGGCAACATGAAGGCAAAGGCCGTCATCAGGGACGTGGGACGGGTCTTGGGCATGGGATATTCCGAGGTGGACAAGATCGCCAAGCTCATCCCGACCGACCTGAACATCACCCTCGAGCAGGCCGTTGCGGCTGAGCCGAGACTGAAAGAGCTTGTGGACACGGACCCGGCGGTTGCCCAGCTCATAGAGATAGCCAAGGCACTGGAGGGCTTAAGCAGGCACGCCTCGGTACATGCGGGCGGTGTAATCATCTCGGATGACAGGCCTCTTACCGATCATGTGCCTGTGTATGTCGACAAAAAGGGCATGCTCATCAGCCAGTACGACATGAAGCGCATCGAGAGGGTAGGACTCATCAAGTTTGATATGCTGGGCCTCAAGACGCTGACGGTAATCCAGAAAACCATCGAGATTCTGCGCTCGCAAGGCATTAACCTTGATATCACCGGTATCCCTCTCGATGACAGGTTAACCTACCAACTCATAAGCGATGGTGATACATCGAGTGTGTTCCAGCTTGAAAGCTCCGGCATGAAGGGTATGCTCAGGCAGCTCAAGCCGGACAAGTTCGAGGATATCATCGCTGCAGTGGCGCTGTACCGTCCGGGACCCATGGACCTTATCCCTTCCTATGTAGACCGCAGGCACGAAAGGCAGGTCATCGACTATCACCACCCTCTGCTGGAAAAGATCCTGAAAGAGACTTACGGTATCATCGTCTATCAGGAGCAGGTTATGCAGATCGCCCAGGAGATGGCCGGCTACTCGCTCGGCAAGGCCGACCTTCTGAGGCGGGCCATGGGCAAGAAGATCCGCGAAGAGATGGCCAAGCAGCGCGAGATCTTCACCGAAGGCGCTGTGGAGCGCGGTGTGGACAGGGACAAGGCCGTCGAGATCTTCGATCTCATGGAAAAGTTCGCAGATTACGGGTTCAACAAGTCCCATGCAGCGGCATACGCCCTGGTGGCTTATCAGACAGCCTATCTGAAGGCGCACCACTTCAAGGAATTCATGGCCGCAAACCTGACGCTGGACCTGAGCAACACGGACAAGGTCTCGCAGCATATTGCCGAATGCAGGAGGCGTGGTGTAGCAGTACTGCCGCCGGACATCAACGAGAGCAGCTTCGAGTTCGTGGTCACACAAGAGGGCATCCGGTTCGGCCTTGGAGCCATCAAGAACGTGGGCAGGGGGGCGGTGGAGGGTGTCCTTGCGGAACTTAAGGAGAACGGCCCCTTTAAGGATATCTCCTCGTTCCTGAACAGGATCGCCTTGTCCAAGGTGAACAGGAGGGTAGTGGAATCATTCATCAAGGCAGGCGCATTCGACAGGCTGCACACAAACCGCAGGGCCATGTTCGAGGTGCTCGATGGCCTTCTTGACCAGGCCCAGCGATCAGCCCGCAACAGGAATGACGCCCAGTGCACCTTGTTCAGTCTCGAGGAATTTGCGCAAGTTGATATCAGCAAGCCTTTTGTCATGCCCGACATCCCTGACTGGCCTGAGGCTGAAAGGCTGAAGATGGAGAAGGACGGGATGGGGTTCTACCTTACGGGGCATCCGCTGAACAAGTATGCGGACCTCATCGACAAGTATGCCACGGCTACAACCTTGACCCTCAAAGATGCACCCAACTCAGTGGTGCTCGCCGGCGTCCTGAGTGCGGTAAACGTGACAAGGACCAAGAAAGGTGAGGCAATGGCACGGGGCGTGTTCGAAGACCTTGAGGGGTCAGCCGCGATCCTGTTTTTCCCCCAGTGTTACGGCAAGTATCAGGCATTAATCGCCTCTGATGAACCGGTTATCATAAAGGCGAGGATCAACCGGGATGAGGAGAACGGTGCTGCAGAGGCGGACTCTTTGAGCCTCGACCTCATTGCCGAAGAGGTCATGCCGCTCGATGGCGCAGACATGGTGCTGGCAAAGCGTTTAATCGTCCGGGTGCCCTTAACCTTGAAGGGTGAGGCCCTGGGTGCGCTCAAGATGGCGATTGTGGGCAGCAAAGGGTCGTGTTCGCTTAGTTTTGAGGTGGAAACCGATGCCGCATTCGTCAATATTGACGCAGGCAAGGAATATATGGTCTCTCCGGTGAGGGATTTCCTCTACAGACTCTCCGAAATCGTGGGGCCAAAGGGGGTTGAACTCCAGTGAAATCCAAAGAGAAGTTCACCGATATCGATAATGCCTTAAAAGGGCTGCAGGATACCATATCAAAGCTCGAGGGTGTCGATATCACCGAGATCGAACGCAAGGTGGATGTCTTCAGAAAAGAGCTCTATGAGGGCATTTCCCGCTGGAGCAGTGTGGAGCTTTCGAGGCATTCGGACCGGCCCGGCATCGATGAGTTCATTCACCACCTCTTCACGGAATTCACCGAGATCAAGGGTGACCGTATTTATGAAGACGACCCTGCCGTTTTGGGCGGGCTGGCATTTCTGGACGACATCCCCGTGGTGGTTATCGGCCACAAGAAACGTTCCGAGGGGAAGAAGGATTACATCCGGTACCACTACGGCATGGCCAGCCCTTCCGGGCATTACAAGGCCATCAAGCTGTTCAAGCTCGCTGAAAAATTCAAAAGGCCCGTGATCACCTTTGTGGACACGCCCGGTGCATACCCCGTCCCCGAGGCGGAAGACAGGGGCCAGGCCTTTTCCATTGCCCAGTGCATCCATATGGTTGCCTGCGTGAAGACCCCGGTAGTGGCATGCATAATCGGTGAGGCGGGATCAGGAGGCGCCCTGGCGCTGGGTTTTGGCGACAAGATCATCATGCTCGAGAACTCTTTCTACAGCGCCATCAGCCCCGAGGGGTTTTCCTCCATTATCTATGGCGATCCCTCCAAAAAGGAGAAGGCCGCAGAGACCCTGCGGGGCAGCGGCCGGGACCTCTTCAGCTATGGTATTGTGGACTATCTCGTCAAGGAACCGACAGGCGGGGCGCACAATGACCCGGCATCGCGTCATCGAGGAGGTTTGTAAGGCAGTGCGCGGGTATGTGCACGAGCTTATCAAGATGCCCATGGATGAGGTCCTCAAGGCGCGCTCGGCATTCATCCAGAGGCTTCTCCCTCCTTCGTGAAGACATGGATTATTTTTCCTAACACCCTGGAATAAAGTTCCTGTTCAAGTTGCATCAACACTGTGACGACTGAGGAATTGTGAGATGGCATCTTCCTTGCTTACAGATACTGCAGGAGGCATGTATGAAGATTAATCCTAATATGATCATCGGTTCTGTCGCAGGTGCCCAGATCAAACCGCATGGCGGTTCCAAAGGCGTATTTGAAGATGTCCTCAAGGGCCTTGAGAGCTCTACGGTGAATATGCAAGGCAAGATTGGGGCACAGTTTCAGATGAACCAGATCAGCCCTGTCAAGCTAAGTGCGGTCAGCGCCAGTGAAGAAGCCATCGAGCTCCTTGAGAGCTATTCAAAGGCAGTATCCGACCCGAATCTTAACCTCAAGGCCATCTCGCCCATGGTGGACCGGCTTGAGGCAACGAAGGCCAAGGTTGATAACGCCGCATCGTTCATAGCGGATAACGACCCGCTCAAGGGCATCATGAACGAGGTATCTTCAACCCTGTACGGAGAGGTGCTCCGATTCAGGAGGGGTGAGCTCATAGGCTGATATGGTATTCATCGCAGCGCTCTTCGGGCTCTTTATCGGGAGCTTTCTCAATGTATGCATCTACCGGATAGCGCGCGATGAGTCCGTGGTGTGGCCGGCATCACACTGCCCGCAGTGCGGGAAGCCCATAAAACCCTGGGATAACATCCCGGTCATAAGCTATCTCATCTTAAAGGGTAAGTGCAGGAATTGTACCGAACCCATATCGGTTCGGTATCCCGTGGTGGAGCTCTTGAGCGGCCTGCTCGCGGTGAGCCTGCTCTACCGGTTCGGCCCGAGTGTCCCTTTCCTGATCTATTACCTCTGGGCCTGTGTCCTGCTCATTATCACCTTCATTGACCTTGATATCCAGATCATCCCAGACAGGCTGTCGCTGGGCGGCATCGTGGCAGGACTCCTGGTTGTCTACTGGCTGCCCGTGACCTACAAGGACGCACTTTACGGGCTTGTCTTAGGCGGCGGGTTGCTCCTGGCCATCATCTATGGTTATTATTTTCTCACCAAGAAAGAGGGCATGGGAGGCGGCGATGTGAAACTGCTTGCCATGATCGGCGTTTTCACGGGCTGGCAGGGTGTTCTCTTCACGGTGTTTGCCGGCTCGCTCATGGGTACCATCGTGGGCATCCCCTACGGGCTCATCAAGAAAGGCACCCTCAAGGCCGCCATCCCCTTCGGGCCGTTCCTGGCCCTTGGCGCCCTGATCTATGTGTTCTGGGGCCAGCAGATTATTGACTGGTACTTCGGTTTTCTCGGCTGAAGTATTCCTATTTCCCATAAAGAGATTATGTCACAACTCCTGTTGAATCCCTGAGTTCCTAGTGCAACTATTGTATCAGAGTCCCCGCCCCTTCAAGGGGAGGGACAGGGTGGGGATGGGTTTGACCCCTGAAGTCTCTTATGGCTGAGGACAGAGAGTGAGGGGTATAACATGGACCATCACTCGATCAGATGTATCCATCTCCTGAATTGATCATCCAAAAATAGTGAGCAGAGATATGAATGACATGCTTAAGCGAGGTGTTGTTATGAAAACGATAACTGAAAGGTATGAGAGAGAAGAAATAAAGAATGCCATAAAATGGATATCAGAGCAGATAGAGAATAACTCTGACCAGCCTGTTCAGAAGCTTCTGAACAAGGCTATTTTTGAATTCAACCTTTCCCCGGCCGATGCGGAGTTCCTGATGCGCTTTTTCCATGACAGGGCAGCATGACAGGAGCGGGGTGAGGCTTTGCATGATAGCTCATCATTGAGAGGCTGTTCATATTCAACTGGGGAAATATTCAGTCTCAGGATATCGTCAAGATGACCGGTTATACAGCACCCGAAGTTTCAATTCATAAATATTCATTCGAGGCAAAATGAATATGTGCACATCATCACTCTTTTACAAATGCCCAAGAAGATAAAGTATGTGCCAATAGTTTTACTTCTGAATGAAGCAGAAAAAGTATAGTTATCATCTGAGAACTTCTACTTTTAGACCGATACGAGAACATCTATCTATTATAGATATCTATATTCGCGAATATGCTTCAAGTGCGTATAGTTATCGTTACTTCTTCTGATTGATCGAGGAGTATAGATTATGTTCAGAAACATGCAATAACATCAAAGCACTGATTATCACGAAATCATCAGTCTATTACAACTCAAAATCATATCAAGAAATATCAATATGAACTGACCCAGAATCAGAGACTGAAGTTAGATGCTATTATATGGAAATATATTTCCATTATTTTCTAAAAGTCATCCGTGCTTCAATCTAATCCATCCATGTAGAATAGTATAAATTGTTGTTATTACTTGACTATATACGTGTGGCATTTTAATTGCTTGATTTATGAAGACACCATTTGTGGATAAACAACGGAGGATAAATGAAAAAGTTATTTTTGATTAATATTCTGGGGTTTGCTCTATTTGTATGTACATCATCAATAGCTATGGCTACCAGTGTGACATTTAATAGTACGACATACACTACTCCAAGCAGCTCTACAACCTATGGTGGTTTTATAGCGCCCTCAAATACATCATGGGACAGTGGCTCAAACAAAATCAATATTGTAGACTGGCTGCTGACCTATGGTGGCAACCATAGCTACACATACGTAAACACTGGAACCTGGCTATCAGACGGGGCGTCAAGTGTCATTCTTGCAGAAATCGCTGGCAATGCAAATACGAATACATTCGGTTATTATACCGAATCGGGGAGAACTCAGCTTTTCAGCGGGAGTGCTTCTACAAATGATATGACCGATTTTACTCTTAATCCAGCACAAATATTTGGTTTTTACCTTGGCGTATTGGGCGGAACCTACTATTATACAGATAACTCACACAATCAAAACATCCAAGCAGCTATCTTCCAACTCAATGATACCAATCAATTTATCATTGGGTTCGAAGACCTGCCATATGGTTCTAGCGACAAAGACTTTCAGGACATGATCGTGAAGGCCACCATCAACCAGACCGCACCGGTCCCCGAGCCAGCGACCATGCTTCTTTTAGGGTCAGGTTTACTTGGTCTTGCAGGATTCAGGAAGAAGTTAAAGAGATAACATCACATTTTATAGGATAGTAAAGGCAGGGTCGATTTCTGGCCCTGCTTTTTATTTCAATACAAATCAAGAGGGTTGATCCTTGAGATATTTAATCAGTTTAGAGAAGACTAATAGATGATGATAAAGGTTTGAAACCTATTCAATATGGCACTCTATGTCAGAGCGTTGAACCTCGCACGTGATCTATACCGTGGATGATTTGTTACAGACAGACACATGTGGCCAGAAATCATCAAATTTGACCAATCATTATGTATTACATTATAACAGTCAGTTTGTAGAAAGCTGAAATTGATGATATTAGCTGGTTACAACATTATTAATTAAATATTTATCTGACTTTCAGTAATCATTAAGGATAGTGTGCTTGAGAATTTGGATTGTAGTTCTTATCCTTGTGCTTCTCTATTACTCTACACCATCATACGCCAATGGTGTATTTCTTGAAAGTGGTCAGGGTATATATTACTCTACAGATTCCCGGACCATATTCCTCAGCTATCAAATAGACTCTCCACAACTATTTGGTCTTAACAGCAACTATAATGTGGCACTCGGTTCATGGAATGGACCAGATCACAACAATGCACTTATACTTACTAAGGGTATATGGATGAACCTGCATGGAAAAACATATATTTCTTTTGAACCTGGAGGTGCTTACATTAGACGGACTACAAACAACCTTGGTACACGACTTCAGTTTGCGTTCCGATCTGCGCTAGGTATAAGGACAGAAGAATATGACTTTTCGATTGGTTATAAACACTTCTCTAATGGGAAAGGGATATTCCATTGGACAGATACAGCAAACTTCGGTGAAAATTTCATCACACTCCAAATAGGCTACCTTTTATGATCGCTTTGTAAGGTCGGAAAACAGATAATCTTGAAATATAAGCGATGGTGAACTATGTTTTTATTGACAGGGGCCTTACCATGTCCAGCTACGGATTACCCTTCTTACACTGATAAGAGCCAATCAAGTGCCATTATCTCATTGGGGCTTCCTTTCAAGTTCTTGCCATGACTTGTTGGTTTCCGCATTGGGGTTGTAACCCGGGCTGTCCGTGAGAATGTATTCACCGCTCCCATTGGTCCACACATGTTTGTATCCCCCCGGCAACTCCACCTGGGATCCTTCGATGGGATTAAAATAGTGTTCAGTGCCCCTGATGGACTCGCTCATCTTCTCTCCAATGCGGTCATAGATCTTCTGTCTTTCATTGTATGACTGCATCATGGAGTCACTTATCTCGCTGTTGGTCTGGCTGATGTATCGGCTGAGTTCACCCATGGAACGAATGAACTTAAGCTGGTTCTGTACCAGGGTGTTGACCACCTGATTGTAGATGTTGAACCACTGAGGACTGATTCTGATGGAATCCGTCATTGCCTTGAATGCCGTTGCCTTTGAAGCAATAGTGCCCTTTGCAGCCTTGTAGGAAAAGATGTAATTCACATACCAGCTGGTGTTGGTGACAACCCCCTGGAAGGTCTGTATCGGGTATGAGTATCCCTCTACTACGGTGAAGATGTCTTCCTCCATCGGCGTCTCGCCCTTCATGTATTCGATGCGCATCTTGGCAGCCCCGCTGAAGGACTGCATCCCTGGTTGTCCCTCCCCTGCCGTCATTGACCTTGCCAGTTCGGGCAGTGGACATACGCTCACGACCTTGAGTCTGGCAGCCTTGCCCCGGAATCGTGGGATAATAATCCTGGTCAACGCATCTTCGGGGCTGACCACGGGCATCACCTCAGCACCAAAATACCTGGATCCGGGAGGAAACATGGACAGGAGCATCTGGTTGTTTGTCCAGAACATGGCAAGGCTTGGGAAGGCCTCGAATTCCTCGTGGCCGGTTGGATTTCTCACCGTGAAGCTGACATTGGCAGGCATGACTGGGTTGTCGAGCACCCAGTTGACCCCTCCGCTGAACTGCCAGCCTACCGGAATGAGAAGGCTGAAGGCTTCACCGCCTGTACCCTTCCTGTCCACATAGGTGCATTTCTGGAGGCGCAGGGCATCTCCTTGAGTCTGGGCAGACTCGCTGGAGGGCTTGGATTTCAGATCGGTCCCGCATTGGGGATTCTGTTGCGGATCAGATTTCTGGCAGGATACCAGGAAGAAGATACTCATGAGAAACAGGACAGCTATGGAAACGAAGACATGTCCCCGCACGTGACCTCTTTCCTGGCAAGAACTGGCAAAATCCCTTGCTTTTAAAGGGGATGAGCTTTGGTGCCGACTGTTTCATGAGATCGAAGACAATAGTATGCTTCTGTGTGTTATAAGCCTTGTCGCTTGATCCCCTTGAGTCTGGTTGGTTCCATTTTATCTGATTTTTCATGGTCAATCCTTTTCCCGGCCTGTCAGCTGATTGCTTTACAAAAATATCTAAACAATGACGAGTCGTTCAACGATTGAACTCACCTGCCGCGGCGTAAGCCGTGGTCTGGTGCAGTGAATGGTTATCTTCCAATAATTTCACTCAGACCATCAATTAGATGGTCGAGGACTTCAGGAGGTAGATTGGTGATCTTCTTCCCTATGCGCTGAACAGATAGTGTTCTTATTTGGCTGATTTTTACCCATGATCTTTTCGGAAGCTTGTCGGTCCCCAGTTCAAATGTGAGAGGGAATCCGGCTTTTTGGGGCTGGCTTGTTATTGCCATGGCAATAACTGTTCCTGATCGTTCATTGAAAACATCATGGCTTAAGATGAGTACGGGTCTGATACCAATTTGTTCATTACCTTTTGAGGGATTCAAATCAGCCCAACGGACATCACCCCTTAATATTCTGGCCATTCATTCACATCCTCAGAAATTCCTTCATCAGCGAGTGCTTGCTCATATGAAGGGTCAAGCTTTGCACATTCCCGGGCAAGCCTGGATTTTTCGAGACGTTTAATTTTATCCTGTACGGCCTCTTGTATTGCCTTACTTCTATTTGGGAAAACATGCTCCTTTACTAGCCGGTCAAGTCTATGAAGAGTGTCGTCATCGATAGTAATAGCTACTTTGGCTGATCCCATTTTCCACCTCCGGTATGATAATTAATCATACCACTATGAAAGTCAAGCTGGGATTAGATGCTGGAAGATAATTACTATACCGATTTTTATCGGTATATCAGAATCTGTAATAACTCAGACAGATATCTCGTTCTTATTAACATTGATTAAATGAATTACCTCCCAATCCTCATTTGTGAACACAGATCGAATTCCAGGGATAATACAATAAAAGCTTACGGGTTTGTTCTGGGAAAACTCTATGATCATTTCGAAGGGAGGGATATGAGGTCTCTTTCCTCAGAGGAGATGCTCATGTTCCTCAATCAGTTGTGTGAAGGGGTAAAGCAAAGAACAAATAGATCCAGATATTCAAACCTCAGAGCCTTTTTCAACTTCATCAGGGGCAATATAGATAATGATTTTATTAATCCTTGCGATACCGCGATGATCATGAGAATCTTCAGACATCCGGAATCCATACATTGGGATATCATCGAAAAAGAAGTGGTTGATGAAGTGATTTTCAGGACAATCAATCCAAGGAATCGTCTTGATCCTGGAAAAGATCTCTGGGATAAGCTGTGTTGGAGAATGTGTCGACTCATGACTTTTAAAGAAGGGTTATTAAGGTATGTCAGGATTCCATGAGAAGATCATAACAGCCTTGAAAGAGGCGGCCCTCATCTTTGTCCTGAGCCTTGTACTGGCCCTTGTGATCAATACCCTCAGGCCCGGCGGGCTTGTGGTCATACCTGCCCATACCCAGCCGAAAGAAGCTGGAGTGTCGATAATCAACCCCAGGATATATTCGGCGGATGATTGCTTGCGGCTCCTTCAAGCAGGCAAGGCAGTGTTTCTCGATGCGCGGGAGGAAGCGCTGTATAAGATGGGTCACCTTCCGGGGGCCCTCCATGTGCCAAAGGAGAAGGCGGAGCAGTATCTGCCGCAGCTTAGAGGGCTGGAACGAGGCGGCAAGGTACTCATTGCATATTGCGACGGTCAGGGTTGTATGAAGGCAGAAGAGCTTATGAAGATCCTCCAGGGCAAGGGTATCAAGGCGCCCGGCCTGTTCTCGGACGGCTGGCAGGGATGGATGGATAAAGGGCTTCCCATTGATGAGGGGGCGGGTAATGGATCAGACAGCACCCAAAATAAGTAACAGCTCCTTGGTTGCATGTGCCTTCCGTGCCTTGCTGGGGTGCATGTTCCTCTATACCGGGGTGATCCATGCCCTTGACCCCATGGGATTTGCCGAAGCAGTCGCCAACTACCGGATCCTGCCCGCAGTCCTGGTGAATCCTTTTGCCGTGGTGCTCCCCTTTGTTGAGATGATAACCGGAATAGCCCTCATCCTCGGCATACTCATACCCGGCAGCTCGCTGATCATTGCCGGGCTCCTCTTTGTGTTCGCACTTGCCCTGGGCATAGCCCTCTTCAAGGGCCTTGATATCTCATGCGGGTGCTTTACCACATCGAAAGAGGCCCAGAGCATATCCTGGATCTACCTCGTCCGGGATCTCGGACTGCTTGCCATGGCGGTCTTTGTTTTCAGCTTTGATACGGGTGTGGCTTCGATCAGGAAAATACGGGGATTGAAAAGATAGGCAGTACAGGGCAGGCACCAGGCCTGCCCCCTGCAATCATGCCGATCATTCTTTACATGCAATACACCCGATCTCTACGAGGGCATCCTTTGGCAGCCTTGATACCTCCACCGTGACGCGGGCCGGTTTGATATCTCCAGGAAAGAAGGTGGCATAAACCTCGTTCATGGCTGCGAACTCATTGAAGTCCTTGAGATAGACCTCGGTCTTCACGATCCGGTTAAGTGACAGCCCTGCCTCTTTCAGGATCGCTTCAATATTTTTCAGCACCTGGAGAGTCTGATCCTTGATGCCTCCTTCAATGATGGAGCCTGTTGACGGATTCAGGGCTATCTGGCCCGAGACAAACACGAAGCCGCCTGCCACAACAGCCTGGCAATAGGGCCCTATGGCCTTCGGGGCGCCTTCAGTTTGAATTGCAGTGATGGATTGCGGCATCTTCAGTGACCTCCTTTTTGTCTTATCAAGGCTGTATCATACATGTACGGGAGTCATCCATGGATTTCACATAACCAGCCCTTATATGAGAAAAATATTGATTTTTAAGACTTCCTCGACCCTTGAACTTCTGCTAAACTGATATGGTATCCCCCTTTCGGGATAGACCGGTTGCTGTGAAAAGGAGTCGCCCGGATGAAATCTGTTTTTGTATATACCTCTGCATTCGATACCTACAGCCTTGGGAGCGATCATCCCTTCAAGCCCTACAAGGCCACCATGGTCTATGAACTCTGCTATCGCTACGGCCTGTTTGACCACCCATGGATAAAGGTGTACGAGCCTAAACCGGCAACCACCGAAGTCATGGCCGAGTACCACTCACTGGAATATATCGATGCGCTCAAAGGGTGTAATGGCGGCAACTTTGATTTCACCATGCTGCAATATGGGCTGGGCACGAGTGACAACCCCATTTTCAAAGGTGTCTTCGATTTCTCTCTCCTTGTGCTTGGCGCCACCGTAGCCTCTGCCGAATTCATTGCATCAGGTGAGGCTGACACCACGTTCAGTGCTGTGGGGGGGCTTCACCATGGCGGCTTGGGACACGCCGAGGGGTTCTGCTATGTGAACGACATCGTGATAGCCATCAAGCGACTTTTGGCAAGGGGTTTCAAGCGGGTCCTCTACATCGACATCGACGCCCACCACGGTAATGGGGTTCAGGACGCCTTTTATGACTCTGACCAGGTGCTGTTCATATCATTGCATCAGAATGGCGAGAGCATCTATCCGGGCACTGGCTTCGAGAACGAGATGGGCCAGGGCAAGGGCCTTGGCTTCACGGTTAATCTGCCGCTCCCGGAATACACGGATGACGAGACGTATGTCAGGGCATTCAAGGAGATCTACCCCCCCCTTGTCAAGGCCTTTGAGCCCGAGTGCGTTGTGGCCCAGATAGGGCTCGATACCCTCAAGAAGGACCCGCTTACGAACCTGCGTCTTACCAATAACGGTTTCTGCGCGGTCATGGAAATGATCCGTAAGAGCTGCCCCAAGGTGCTGGCGCTGGGCGGTGGAGGCTACAGCGTGCCGGATGTTGTGAGGGGCTGGACGCTCGCCTGGTCCATATTAAACGGGATACATCCCGTGGATCACCATGGAGGATGTATAGGAAGCGCGGTATATGGTCCTGGGCAGGGCATCGATGAGCTCAGGGACCATGCGTACAGAATATCGGATGCGCTAAAAAAGTCAGTGGACAGCTACGTGGACGATAAGATAGCCTATATCAAGTCCAATGTGTTTCCCATCCTCGGGATCAGATAATGATGGGGCATTAGGTTCCTTTCCAGGAGAGGGCCGGGTAGTTATCTTAAATTTATGGGGTGAACTGATCTATGGATGAAGAAAAGAAAGAGGAAATAAAAAGCTATACCTTTACGGATAAAAGAGGGGTTGAAACGGAAGAAACAAAAGAAACCAAAGAATTTAATCCTCAACCTCCGGAAGAGAAAGATCAGCCGGGTTCTGCCCATACCATTGATTTTACAACATTGATCATGAGCCTTGCCAGTTCCGCCCTGGTCAGCATGGGGAGAGTGCCTGACCCTGAAACAGGCACAGTCCAGAAAAATTTAGGTTTTGCCCAACAGAATATCGATATCATTCATCTCTTGCAGGAAAAGACCAGGGGGAACCTCTCGGCCGATGAGGAACGCCTGATAGAACAAATACTCTACGAATTACGGATGAGCTATATCAGCGTGTTGAAGGATGAGAAATGACAATCAAGAGAAAATTCGGATTCTATGGTATCCTGCTCATGGTCGCAGTATGTTCGGCGTTCATTGGGATGTTTATTGCCTCTTCCCTGAAGGTTGGTTCAGTGAGCGAAGCCAATACCTTCTGGAAAGAAGGTACTGCACCGACACAGATGAAGGTGGCTTTGCCGAGTTTTTCTGCGCTCGCCAAGGAGGTAACCCCATCGGTCGTGAACATACGAACCACCAAGAACCTGGCGAATAAGGACATGTATCGCAAGTTTGAGCCGCCGCCAGGGTATGATGAATGGTTTGACGAATTCTTTAAAAAGTTCTTCAACAACATGCCGGAACAGGATCTCCAGCAGCGAAGCCTTGGATCCGGGTTCATTATCTCTGCAGATGGATATGTGCTTACCAACAACCATGTGGTAGCAGGCGCTGATGATATCTTTGTATCACTGGCCAATAAGGAAGAATTCAAGGCTAAGGTGGTGGGGACCGATGATAAGACGGATATCGCGCTCATCAAGATTGATCCTCAAAAAAGCAAGGACTTCCCGGTGGCAGTGCTTGGCGATTCGGAAGCCCTGGAGATAGGGGAATGGGTCATCGCCATCGGCAATCCCTTCGGATTCGGACATACGCTCACCCAGGGGATTGTATCAGCCAAGTCACGAATCATCGGCGCCAGTCCCTATGACAATTTCATTCAGACCGACGCCGCCATCAACCCGGGCAACTCGGGTGGCCCGCTGCTTAACATGCAGGGGCAGGTTATCGGTATTAACACCGCCATTGTGGCATCCGGGCAGGGCATCGGATTTGCCACACCCATCAACATGGCCAAGGAGATCCTCTCTGAGCTCAAGGATAAAGGTGAAGTGGCACGAGGGTGGCTTGGTGTGGCAATCCAGGAAGTTACTCCTGAAATCGCTCGCGCCGTGGGCCTGAAAGACCCCAAGGGTGCAATGGTCACAACGGTTTATGCCGGGGAGCCTGCTGACAAGGCAGGGATAAAGGCCGGTGACATCATCCTGAAGATCAACGGACAGGAGGTTGCTGATTCCCACTCACTCACGAGGATGGTAGGCAGCCTGAAACCTGATGCCAAGATTGCAATTACGGTCTGGAGGGATGGCCGTTCAATCGATCTTTCCACAAGGCTGCAAAAGAGGGTTGATGAACATGTGGCCAAGCTCAGCAAAGCTCCTGGGCATAAAGATCAGGGGGTCAAGGACAGGCTCGGGCTTACGGTTATGGACATCACACCCGAGGTGCAGAGGGAATTCAACCTCCCGGAGCCCGGCGGTGTGATTGTGATCGAAATCGACCCCAAGGGCATCGCTGTGAAAGGCCAGATACAGAAGATGGACATCATCAGGGAGGTTGATCGTAAAGCGGTCAATTCCACAGCAGAATACCTTGCAGCCATGTCTGCCAAGAAAAAGGGCGAGACCGTTCTGCTGCTGGTAGTGCGGGGTTCGAAACCCCTCTATGTGGCTGTAGACGTTCAGTGAAGATCTTAGCCCCGGCCAAGATCAACATCTACCTCGAGGTGGTTGGGAAGAGGCCGGACGGTTACCATGAATTGCGCACCATCATGGTGCCGCTTGGATTCGGGGATGAGATCTTTATTGAGGTCGCCCCTTCAAAAATTACCCTTGATGCGCCTGGATGCGCTTGCCCTGATCAGGACAACCTAGCCTACCGGGCAGCACGGCTTTTTCTTGACAGAACCGGTATACCAAAAGGTGTCAGTATCAGGGTCGTTAAGCGAATCCCTGTTGGTGCCGGTCTGGGTGGAGGCAGCAGTGATGCATCAAGTGTATTGCTTGGTATGAACGGGCTCTTTGGGACAGGGCTTGGTGTGCAGGAACTCGCGGGTCTTGCAGGCGACTTAGGCGCTGATTGTCCCTTTTTCCTCTATCAAAAACCCATGCTCATGGGCTCGCGTGGTGATGTACCCATATCAGAGGTAGTACTTGCGGACCGCGCATATCTTATTGTTATTCCTCCATTGCACATCTCTACTGCCGCTATTTTTTCAAAATTTACCTTGCCATTGACTCGATACGAGGATAGAATTAAAATAGTCAAGACTAAGGACCATTGTATTGTGCCTGAGGTTTGGGTCAGAAATGACCTTGAATCTGTGGCCTGTAATATTTATCCCGAGCTTACGAGAATAAAAGAAGAGCTTATCAGTTCAGGGGCACTGAAAGCCGGCATGTCAGGTAGCGGATCGGCTGTTTTTGGTGTTTACGAATCACAAGCTCATCTGTGCAGTGCATTGAGCCGTCTTGCACGGCATGAGGGGTATAATTATATACCCACAACAAGATTGACGGGGGATATATATGGAGATTACAGAGGTAAAGGTGTTTCCGGTCAAGGATAATGACAAGCTTAAGGCGTATGCCTCAATTGTCTTTGATGATTGTTTTGTTATCCGCGATTTGAGGGTTATCAGTGGGACGATGGGCTTATTCGTAGCAATGCCTTCCAGGAAGCGCAAAGACGGCTCCTTTAGGGACACTGCACATCCCCTGAATATGGAGACGAGGGATAAGATCGAAAAGTCCATACTCGAGTCCTACAAAGTAAGGATTGCCAACGAAGTACAATTCTAATATAGTCCCGTCCCGGTAACCGGATGTATTGAGTACTGGGATGTCGTCTAATGGCAGGACACGAGATTTTGGATCTCGTTATGGAGGTTCGAATCCTCCCGTCCCAACCATATTCTGCAGTGTGAGACTCCCTTGGTGAAGTCGCTCGTAAAGAACATTCCGGGTGCCGTGATACTCCAGGAGGGAAATGAATTATGAACTCTAGCATCTGTATCCTGACGGGGAACTCCAACCGGCCGTTGACCGAAAGCATCTGCAGTATCCTTGGCCTTGAGCTCGGCCGCGGAGATGTAAAGCGATTTTCCGATGGAGAGACATCGGTGGATATCCATGAGAGTATTCGCGGAAAGGACATCTTCATCGTTCAGTCCACCTGCTCACCCACGAACGAGCATCTCATGGAGCTCCTGGTTATGCTTGATGCCACCAAGCGTGCATCAGCCAAAAGGGTCACGGCCGTAATCCCTTACTTCGGATATGCCAGGCAGGACCGGAAGGCATCGCCCAGGGCCCCCATCACTGCAAAGCTTGTTGCCAACCTGCTGACCGAGGCAGGGGCCGACAGGGTGCTCACCTTGGATCTCCATGCAGGCCAGATCCAGGGGTTTTTCGATATCCCTGTTGATAACCTCTATGCCAAGCCCGTCATGCTGGGCCATATCCGTGACAAGTATCCCAATGACCTGTGTATCGTGGCGCCTGATGCAGGGGGTGTGGAAAGGGCCAGGGCCTACGCCAAACCCCTGAAAGGCGAACTTGCCATCATCGACAAAAGGCGGGAGCGGGCCAACGAATCCAATGTGATGCACATCATCGGTGATGTAACGGGCAAGATATGCCTCATTGTGGACGATATGGTGGACACCGCAGGTACGTTGACCAGTGGCGCAACAGCCCTCATGGATGCCGGGGCCAGGAAGGTGGTGGCATGTTGCACTCATGCCGTACTTTCAGGCCCTGCTATCAGTCGTCTCAGCAATTCCGCCATAGAAAACCTCATTGTCACCGACACCATCATGTTGAAAGATGATGCTGTAGCATGCGGCAAGATCACGGTGCTCACCGTGGCGCCGCTCCTCGCCGAGGCCATCAAGCGCACCTATACGGGCTCATCGGTGAGCGAACTGTTCCTGTAAAGCGGGATTTTGCGTTTAGGATGTGTAAAAACTTAATCCGTTCAAATCAGTCACCTTGCAGCCTTTAAGGACCGGGGAATTTAGCATTCTCCTAAGGCTGCAAGATGACTGATTTGAACGGACCTATTAAAAATATTTCTTTGGCGTTCCCTACATGCCCTGTCCCATTTCAGGCCTGAACTGAAGCGCCTCTGCGATGTGCTCACCCCGGATGTCAGGGCACCTTTCAAGGTCGGCGATGGTCCTGGCTACCTTGATGACCCGGGTGAATCCCCTCATACTCAGGTTATATCTCTTCATGGCAGCTATGAGGAGCGCTTTTGACGTCTGGTCGATTTTGCAGTTCTCTTCGAGATGGTTATCAGGTGTCTTTGCATTCAGAACGCCTCTGCTTATCTGAGTAGAACGTGCCGCCACAACCCGCTCACGCACGAGCCCGGACGATGGCTTTCCCCTGGGGGCCAGCACGTTTTCGGCATCCACCGGGTCCACCCAGACATGGAGGTCGATGCGGTCCATGAGAGGCCCTGATAGGCGTGAGCGGTATTTGTTTACCAAGAGAGGCGGGCATCTGCATTCCCGTGCCGGGTGCCCGAGATATCCGCACGGGCAGGGGTTCAAGGCAGTCACGAGCTGGAAACTCGTCTTAAAGGTGCAGGAGAAGTTCGCTCGCGAGACAGTCACCTGTCCATCCTCCAAAGGCTGGCGCATGGACTCCAGGGCGCTTCGTCTGAATTCAAGGAGTTCGTCAAGAAAGAGGACCCCATTGTGGGCAAGGCTCACCTCTCCCGGTGTCGGTATGTTTCCTCCACCGATGAGCCCGGCGTCCGAAATGGTATGGTGTGGTGCTCTGAAGGGTCGGATGCTTACGATGGTGTTTTTCTTAAGCTTGCCGGCAGCGGAATAGATAGAGGTACACTCGAGGATCTCCTCTTTGGTCAGGGGAGGCATGATGGTTGGCAGCCGTTTTGCCAGCATGGATTTGCCTGCGCCGGGAGGGCCGACCATGAGGAGATTATGACCTCCTGCCGCGGCAATCTCCAGGGCACGTTTGGCAAGGGCCTGTCCCCTGACCTCTGAAAGGTCCAGTGGCCCGGAGTCTTGTGGTCCACGTTCCGTCTGTGGTGCCTTCCACGGGGCTATCTCTTCGCCCCTGAGGATTGCAAAGGCATCTTTGAGGTTTTTCACCGGCAGGACTTCAACCTCTGCAAGTTGTGCCTCATGGGCGTTGGCGGCCGGGCAGATGATGCCTTTGAGCCCCATGCGCCTGGTGAGAAAAGCCGCTAGGATCACACCGCGCACGGGTCGGACACTGCCGTCAAGACCAAGCTCACCCATGATGAGATAAGTGCTCAGAATTTCCCTGGGTATCAGGCCCAAGGCAGACAGGATGGCCACGGCAACGGGGAGGTCGAAGGTCCCCCCTTCTTTTCTCACATCCGCAGGGGCAAGGTTCACCGTGACGCGCCTGGGTGGAAAGTCTAGGCCTGAATTGAGAATGGCCGATCTGACCCGTTCTCTGCTTTCCTTGACCGAGCTGTCGGGCAGACCTACGATGGATATGCTCGGCAGACCTCCCTGAATGTCAGCTTCCACAACAACACCAAGCGCCTCAGTCCCCCACAGGGTGGCTGATTGTACGCTCGCCATCATGATGATGCCATTTTAACAGAAGCATAAGGGAGAAGTCCAGATCATGAATACGCTTGTTTGAAGCTTCAGTTTGTATTTTGTTGCATATATTACTAAAAATACAAAGGAAAAAAAATGTCTACACTGGCTATTGACAATGACTTTGT
Source organism: uncultured delta proteobacterium (assembly GCA_963785235.1). Classification (GTDB taxonomy): domain Bacteria; phylum Desulfobacterota; class Desulfomonilia; order UBA1062; family UBA1062; genus MWEI01. The sequence goes on from CAWAUM010000001.1 coordinate 529,114, forward strand.
CAGAACTACTATACAGGGTACGAATGCGTAAAGGCCGTGGTTTGGTCTGGCGCGTTAAGGCTGGGCGAGACAAGTCGTGGCGTGGTGAGGCACGACAAAACAAGGCGTGGTAGGGCCGCGCAGGGCAAAATTAATGACCCTGTTTGACTGAATGACCTTTACACCCCAGTCAGCCGACCAAAACTTTGCGCATTCACAAAGGGCGGGCTATCATGGCTCGCCCTTTTTCGTTAAAACCGGATTTTTTCATTTGAGAAGAGTAAAAAAACCTGATCCGTTCAAAACCTTCATCTTGCAGCCTCCAGGACCGAGAAAATTAACGTTCCACATAGGCTGCAAGATGAAGGTTTTGAACGGATCTATTTAAAAAAACCATGATCACTATGAGGGTTATGCTTAAGCTCATCAGAAATGCATGAAGTAATTATGGGGACATCCAAACGTAAAATTTCGGATAAACTAGCACATGCGTATCGCTTCTTGAAAACCAGGCCCATTAGTGTAATACTTTAATTCTACATGTCCTAAAAACGAGAGGAATTGCCATGCGAAGCGATCAGACGAAAAAATCCATTGAAAAGGCGCCGCACCGTTCATTGCTTAAGGCCTGCGGCCTGACGGATGAGGAGATAAGCCGTCCCTTTGTGGGCATCGTGAATTCAGCCAATGAAATCATCCCCGGCCACATCCATCTGCGCCAGATCGCTGATGCCGTAAAGGCGGGCGTTCGAATGGCAGGAGGCACGCCCATGGAGTTTCCGGTTATCGGCATCTGTGACGGCATTGCCATGAACCATGCCGGCATGAAGTACTCTTTGCCCTCCCGGGAGATCATTGCCGATTCCATCGAGCTTGTGGCCATGGCCCATGCCTTTGATGCATTAGTGTTCATCCCAAACTGCGACAAGGTAGTGCCCGGCATGCTCATGGCGGCCTTAAGGCTCAATGTCCCGTGTGTGGTGGTCTCCGGCGGTCCCATGCTGGCAGGCATGCATCGCGGCAAGAGCGTTGACCTCATCAGCGTGTTCGAGGGTGTGGGAAGGGTCAAGGCAGGCACCATGAGCCCCTCCGAGCTCGTAGAGCTGGAAGGGTGCGCCTGCCCTGGTGCCGGGTCATGTGCGGGCATGTTCACGGCGAACTCCATGAACTGCCTCACCGAGGCCCTGGGCTTGGGCCTGCCGGGTAATGGCACCATCCCTGCGGTGTTATCAGAGCGTATCCGACTGGCCAAGCATGCAGGCATGAAGGTTATGGAGCTGCTGGAAAAGGGGATAAGCCCGAGAGATATTGCAACCCCTTCTGCCTTCAAGAACGCCATCGCCGTAGACATGGCGCTCGGCTGTTCCACCAACACCGTGCTTCACGTGCCTGCGGTTGCACATGAGGCGGGCATCGCGCTGAGCCTTGAGGATTTTAACATCATGAGCTCCAAGGTGCCGCATCTGTGCTCGCTCTCTCCTGCAGGGCCTCACCACCTTGAGGACCTGTACCGCGCAGGCGGTGTCCAGGCCGTTATGAAACGCCTTGCCGAAATAAAGGTGCTGAACACCAAGGTGATGACCGCAACAGGCAAGACCCTTGGCACTAATCTTAAAGCCGCGTGTATACTGGACGACGATGTCATCCGGCCCATTGCAAAGGCCTATCATAAAGAGGGTGGCATCGCCATTTTGCGGGGAACACTGGCCCCTGACGGTGCCGTGGTGAAGCAGTCCGGCGTGCTGCCCGAGATGATGAAGCGTAAAGGCAAGGCCCGGGTGTTCGATTCGGAAGAAAAGGCCACCAAGGTGATCCTGGCAGGCGGAATAAAAAAGGGCGATATCGTTATCATCAGGTATGAAGGCCCCAAGGGCGGCCCGGGCATGCGGGAGATGCTCACCCCCACCTCGGCCATAGCCGGCATGGGTCTCGACAAGGACGTGGCGCTGATCACCGACGGCAGGTTCTCGGGCGGCACCAGGGGCGCAGCCATCGGCCACTGCTCGCCTGAGGCGGCCGCAAGGTGGGCCAATAGCACTGGTAAAAGAAGGCGACAGCATCCATATAGATATACCGGGGCGCAGGCTCGACCTGATGGTTGATGATGCCGAGCTCGCGCGCAGGAAGAAGGCATGGAAACCACCCAAACAGGAGGCTCAAAGGCGTGCTAAAACGCTACGCCCGCATGAGCCTGTCTGCTGACAAGGGCGCACGGTACGAGGACTGATGAAGCAGGCCCGTTTCTGGGTAAAGGCGGATGAGGACAAGGTGCGATGTTTTCTGTGCGCACACCGGTGCCTCATTGCCCATGGAAAGACCGGTGTCTGCGGGGTCAGGAAAAACGAGGCAGGTGTGCTTTACAGCCTTGTGTGGGGAAAGAGCATCTCGGCCAATGTTGATCCCATTGAAAAGAAGCCCCTGTTCCATTTTCTTCCGGGCTCAAGGTCTTTTTCCATTGCTACCGTGGGGTGCAACTTCAAGTGCGCCTTCTGCCAGAACAGTGATATCTCCCAGTTCCCTGGCGAAACGGGCCATATTACCGGAGAAGACTTTTTGCCTGAAGCAGTGGTTGCAGTCGGCCGTGAGAAACGGTTGCAGGAGTATCTCGTATACCTATACCGAACCAACCATCTACCTGGAGTATGCCCTCGATACGGCGGTGGCGGCCAAAGAACAGGGCCTGTTCAATGTCATGGTCACCAATGGCTACACCACAACCGAGGTGATTGGAAACAGCCTGAAGGGCACCATCCATGCCGCCAACATCGACCTCAAGGCCTTCACCGAGGGTTTCTACAAGAAGCTGTGCTCGGCTAGGCTGGCCCCGGTTCTTGATGCCATAAAGGCCTATCATGATGCAGGCATCTGGATCGAGATCACCACGCTCATCATTCCCGGAGAAAACGATTCTGATGAAGAACTGCGTGACATCGCCTCCTTCATCTACTCAATCAGCCCTGATATTCCCTGGCACATCAGCAGGTACTACCCCCGCTACAAATACGACCAAGCACCGCCCACACCGATAAATACAATCGAGAAGGCGCGGGAAATCGGATTGAGCGAAGGGCTGCATTTCGTGTATAGTGGAAATGTTATGGGGCATGACGGGGAAAACACCTACTGCCCGGACTGCAAGAAGCTGATCATTGCACGCAAGGGTTTCGTCATTGAGCACCTCCATATGAGGGGCCATGCGTGCGGATACTGCAAACATACCATACCGGGGAGATTCCACTAAGACCCAGGTAAATTCATGCAACAGGCAAGGAAGAAGATGCCAAGAAAAAAGCAAGCTCACAAAGATGTACTGGCCAACAAACTCAAATCAGGATGGGAGATCCTCCAGGGAAAAGAGGGAAAGATAGATTCATACTGCCTCGGGTATCTCTCGTTTCTTTCCCAGGTGAAGACCGAACGGGAGGCTGTCAGCTACATCATGGAAAAGGCGGCCCGGGACAAGGGACTCATTGTTTTTGAGAACCGCGGTAAGGCCCTTGCCCTCTGCCGGGTCGGCACGAGGCCGCTGGCTGATGGGGTTAGGATCGTGGTGGCCCATCTCGACAGCCCCCGAATCGATCTGAAGGCAAACCCGCTGTACGAGGACACCGAACTTGCCATGCTCAAGACACACTACTACGGCGGGATCAAGAAATACCAGTGGCTTGCCAGGCCTCTCGCCCTGCACGGCGTTGTGGTCAAGGCCGATGGCAAACCGGTAAGGATCGTTTTCGGCGAGGATGAGAACGAGCCCTGCCTGATCATCGAGGACCTGCTGCCCCATCTCGCAGGCAAGGCACAGTACGGCAAGAAGCTGGAAGACGCCTTTGTGGGCGAGAAGCTCAACCTTATCTGTGGCTCCAGGCCGGACCTTAAGGCCAAGGAGGATAAGGTCAAAGGCCAGATCCTTACGCTGCTGAATAAGAAATACGGGATCATGGAGCAGGACTTCGTCTCTGCCGACCTTGAAATTGTCCCTGCAGGCCCTGCCCGGGAGGTGGGTCTTGATGCCTCGATGATCGGGGCGTATGGACACGATGACCGCGTCTGTTCCTGGGCGGCCTTTGCAGCAGTACTCGATGTAAGGAAGGTGCCCGTTACCACCATAGTGCTGCTGGTTGACAAGGAAGAGATCGGCAGCGACGGCAATACGGGCGCCAAGAGCATGTTCATCGAGGAGGTCCTGTGGGCGCTGGGAGAAAAGCTCAAGCAGGACATCAATCCTGCGCGTGTCCTGTTCAGGAGCAAGGCGATCTCGGGCGATGCCAACGGCGCGCTTGACCCGGACTATCCCGAGGTGCACGAGAAGGCCAATGCAGCACGTATGGGCTATGGCATATGTGTGACCAAGTTCACCGGGGCACGTGGAAAAGTTGGTTCCAGCGAGGCACACGCGGAGTATATCGGCTGGCTCAGGTCTGTCCTGAACAGAAAAGGCGTCCCCTGGCAGACCGGCGAGCTTGGCAAGGTGGATGAGGGGGGAGGGGGGACAGTGGCGAAATTCCTCGCAGAGTACGGCATGGACATCGTTGATGCAGGACCGCCGCTGCTTTGTATGCATGCACCCTTCGAGCTTGCTTCCAAGGTGGATTGTTACTCCACCTACCTGGCCTACCGGGCATTCATGGAGGAGTCATGAAGGAAAGGAATCTTGCCCATATGGGATCGTTGCTGGGCGGCGTTGTCCATAACCTCAATACGCCCCTGATGTGGGTCATGGGAAGGGCACAGCTCCTCCAGTCAAGAAATGAAAACTTCGAAACAATGAAAAACCTCTCTGAAGAGGAACTCGCCAAAACCAAGCAGAAGAACGACAAGGACATCACATCCATCCTTGAAGGGGCTGATAAGATCGACTTCATCCTCAAGGGCCTCGGTTATAAGATCCAGATGGTCAATGAGGGATATACCTCAGTGGAACTCCGGGAATACCTGGAGATGGAAGTGAACTTCCTCATGGCCGATATGCGTTTCAAGCACGACACCAAGCGCGATATTGCGTATGGTCCGCGCTCCTACTATGCCAAAGTGGATTACAATGCGCTGTCCGGGGCCGTGTCGGGAACCATCAATACCATGATGGATTACACGGAAAAAGGCCGTTCCATCAAAATTTCTCTCGACAACGGGATCATACATATCAGCTGCGCTGAGCTGAAGATGGATGACAAGGTCCGCAGCGAGATCGATGAGGCCTGCAGTGGCCTTTCGCCTGTGGCGGATGTACTTTTGGATGATACGAACGGCCTGAAGGTTACTATTGCCCTGAAGGACCTCTAATGCCTTCTTTTCAGGTGATCAGCTGCCCGAACTGCGGTCACAGCATAAAGACCTTCCGTAATCCGGTACCCACGGTGGATGTGATTATTGAGTATGAAGGCGGTGTCGTGCTTATACTCAGGAAGAATCCACCTCCGGGATGGGCCTTGCCTGGCGGGTTTGTAGACTATGATGAGACCGTGGATGCAGCCGTAATGAGAGAGGCCAAAGAAGAGACAAACCTCGACCTGGCAGGGCTCACAATGTTTTCCGTATACTCCGATCCCGCACGCGACCCTAGGCAGCATACCATTACCACGGTGTTTGTTGCACAGGGCCGTGGACAGTTGAAAGGGGGAGATGACGCATCGCAAGCACAGGTGTTCATGCTTGAACACCTTCCTGAGCTCGCATTTGATCACAACAAGATCCTAAAGGATTATCAGGCATGGAAACATGGCCGGGACATGGGGCTTACCTATAAAAAATGACAAACAGAAAAGAGATCTTTCTCATCGACGGCAGCTCGTACATCTACCGGGCGTTTTATGCCATGAAGAGCCTCTCCACATCCAAGGGCATGCCCACCAATGCCATCTACATCTTTTCCAGGATGCTCCTGAAGCTCATCAAGGATAAAAAACCCGAGTTCATGTGCTTCGTGCGTGACTCCAAAGGCCCCACACAGCGGCACCTGATGTATGAAGAATACAAGGCAACACGGCAGAGAATGCCTGAGTCCCTTCAGATCCAGATCCCCTATATCCTCCGGATCGTTGAGGCCCTTGGCATCCCCATCCTGGTCAAAGAGGGGCAGGAGGCGGACGACATCATCGCGGAGGCGGCGCGGAGGTTCAAGGGGGATGCCCGTATCACCATCATATCCGGCGACAAAGACCTCATGCAGCTCATAGATGAAGCAGTAACGGTGTGGGATACTCTCAAGGAAAAGGTCTATGACGCTGAGGCAGTGAAAGAGAAATACGGGGTCTACCCGGAATATATCGCTGACCTGCTGGCCATCATGGGCGACAGCTCGGACAACATACCCGGTGTGCCCGGCATTGGTGAAAAGGGCGCCCTGGATCTCATCAACAAATATGGGCATGTATCCGACATCATCGAGCATGCACAGGCAATCGAGGGCAAAAAGGCCAGGGAGGCTATCTTGAACCATACGGATAAGGCCCTTTTAAGCCATGAACTCGCCCGGCTCGACAGAGAAGTGGCAATGGACTTCGATTTGAACAACATGCGCATGAAGGAAATGGACGTGGAGAAGCTCTCGCAGCTTTTCACGGAGCTCGAATTCAGGGCGCTGCAGGCCGGGCTTGCCGGTGAGGTGCCAAAGGCCCCTGACGGTCTTTGAGGGCACAATCGAATACGCCTGCAACCCATCCATATCGACAGAGGCAGGGATGTACGTGATGCAGGGATCCTGTTCGGCAGTATCCCAAGGGGAGCTCACCTATGTCTGCAAGGAAAAGGATGCCTGCCTCGATCCCTTGAAGCGGCGCCATATCAGGCTCGTCATGCACAATGCAAAGGAAGCCCTGGTGCAGGCCAAGCTCAGGGGCATTGATCCCGACCCTGAGATCTTTGATACCATGCTTGCCGCCTACTGCTGTGATGCCGCAACCGGCGAGACCACTGTAGAGGACCTTGCCAAGTCCTGCCTTGACAGGGACATACCCCGGACCAAGGAGCTGCTCGGTTCAGGCAGGAATGCCAGGGTCCTTAGCGACCTGGGTCATGATGAGCTTGACCACTACCTTGCAACCCATGCCCACTTCCTTATGCCGCTCAAAGAGATTCTTTCAGGACGCATGGCGGAACTCGGGGTGGACAAGCTCTTTTACGAGATAGAAACGCCCTTGCTGGATGTGCTCTCAACCATGGAGGCCATCGGTGTGCTTGTGGACCCGGATATCCTCCTTGCTATATCTAAGGAAATCGATATCCAGATGAAGGGTATGGAGGAACGGATATATACCCATGCGGGCAGGCCGTTCAACATCAATTCCCCCAAGCAGCTGGGTGAAATCCTTTTTGTAGACCTCAATCTGCCCATGGTGAAGAAGACCAAGACCGGGTTTTCCACGGACAGCGCAGTGCTGGAGGCACTTGCGCCCAGACACGAGCTGCCGGCCATAATCCTTGACTGGCGCATGCTCACCAAGCTCAAGAACACCTATGTGGACACGCTGCCCACCATGATCGACCCTCTGACAGGGCGCGTCCATACACGGTTCAACCAGGCCGTCACAGCAACGGGAAGGATATCGTCTTCCGAACCCAATCTCCAGAACATCCCCATACGCTCGGACATGGGCAGGCGCATCCGATCTGCCTTCACGGCCCCCAAGGGCTTTTCCATCCTGAGCGCTGACTACTCCCAGATCGAGCTGAGGATACTCGCCCATATAACCAAGGATGCCACCCTCATGGAGTCCTTTGAAAAGGACATGGACATCCATACCCGCACCGCCTCCGAGGTCTTCGGTGTGCCGCTGGCCGAGGTCACCGAGAACCTCCGCCGCCAGGCCAAGACCATCAACTTCGGCATCATCTACGGCATGGGCCCGCACAAGCTCTCTGGAGAGCTCGGGATAAAGCGCGATGTGGCAAAACGCTACATCGACAACTACCTTGCCAAGTACCCCGGTGTGAAGGGGTACATGGAGGGTATCGCGCGTTCTGCCGAACAGGAAGGCTTTGTAACGACCATCATGGGCAGGCGCAGGAGCATCCCCGAGATCGCCTCGAACAATTTCAACGAGCGCGAGTCAGCCAGGAGGATCGCCATAAACACCCCTATCCAGGGGAGTGCAGCAGACATCATCAAGATGGCCATGGTGAAGATCCATGAACACATGAAGAAAATGGAGAGCTCGATGATCATCCAGGTCCACGATGAGCTGGTCTTCGAGGTCGCCGACCATGAGATGGAGCAAGTCCGGGAAATGGTGAAATCCGAGATGGAAAACGCCTATCCTTTACTGGTGCCGGTAAGGGTAGATATCGGGGTGGGGGAGAACTGGGCGAAGGCGCATTAGGATTGTCAGAAAAAGGATCATCCTGATCAAGCATATTTTTCAGGCATATGTTTCAATCCAAGATCCTTTTCCCTATGGTGTCGTCTCCGGGCGTTGCATTCGAGACCAGGATCTTATCAATCCGGTTGCCATCCATATCCATGATCTCAAAGCGCAGGCCGTCCGCCTCGAACGTATCACCTGCTGTGGGGATGCGCCCCATCTTTGTCAGCACGTAACCGCTCAGGGTGAGGTACCTTCCCGGTTCCTCATCCGAGAGCCGCCCAAGCCCGAAGATTTCCTTGAACTCATCCATTGGCAGCATCCCATCGAGCAGCCATGAGCCATCCTCACGCTGCACTGCATACGGTTCATCGGTCTCGTCCAGGGACGGCATGTCTCCGACAATGGCCTCCAGGATGTCGTTGAGTGTCACCAGGCCCTTCACGGTCCCGTACTCATCCACCACAAGGATGATGTGGGTGCGACTCTCCTTCATCTTCTCAAGCAGTTTCAGTGCAGGTAGAGTTTCGGGTACGAACATGGGCTCCTGCAAGACGTCTTTGATGTCGGGAATTCCGCAGACCAGGCATTGGTTCAACAGGTCCTTGGCACGAAGTATCCCCTCAACATTGTCCAGGTCTCCCCTGCATACCGGTACTCGTGAATAGACGTTGGAAGTCAGTATTTTCAGATTCTCATCCAGGGAATCGTCCATGTCCATCCACACTATATCCTGTCTGACGGTCATGAGCGAGCCTACGGTTCGGTCGCCCAGGCGGAACACACGTTTGACCATGGTGTGCTCGGCAGGTTCAAAAACCCCGGCCTGGGTGCCCTGCTCTATCATGACGTTTATCTCCTGCTCAGTGACAGGGGGCTCTTTCGAAGCCCGCAGCCCGATAAGGTGTGTCACCACATCCGTGGAGAGGGTGAGAAAGGAGACAAGGGGTGAAACCAATGCGGAAAGCCACTGCATGGGAAGGGCTACCAGGGATGCGATGCGTTCTGGGCTGTGCAGCGCGATACGCTTGGGTACAAGTTCCCCGATGACGAGAGACAGATACGTGATAACGAGCACCACGAGGCCCAGGGCTATGGAATCGGCATGGGGGGACAGAGAAGGAAAGGCTTTAAGATATGCGGCGATCTCTTTGGCGATGGTAGCACCGCCGAAGGCCCCTGCCAGGACCCCTATTAATGTAATCCCGATCTGAACAGTGGACAAGAAACGGTTGGGTGATTCGGCCAGTTCGAGGGCGGCCTTGGCTTTATGGCCACCTTCTTTGGCCAGCTGCTGCAGCCTTGCCTTGCGGGAGGCCAATACGGCCACCTCGGCCAGAGCGAAGACGCCGTTGACCACGATGAGCAGGAGAATTATGAGGACTTCTTGGGCCATGTCATGCATGAGCGAATTATCATCTTAGCATGGTTGACTCTTTGGGTAAAGTGCGTTCAACCTGAACTAATATTGACTATTAGAAAGATGTTGAGGTATTTTGATAACCAAGAATAAGGGTGTAGTGACCTGACGACAGGTCGCCGCAGGACAAAAGGATGGTCGGGCCGCCATCCAGAGATGCGACAGGATTTGTAGCCTATCGCAAGCCCCATCGATTCATCATGTCGAAGGGGAAACCTCTGGAGGCACTTATGGATAAGGAACCGCATCAGAATAACCCTCAAACAGAGCAGACTGGCTGTCTCGCAGTCATAGTGCGTATCACCTGGATGGCTCTCGGCAACATGTTACTGGTCATCGTAGCCTTTTCCATTGTCCAGCAGAGGGCGGGTATTGTGCTTGACGTCATATTCTGGGCTGTGGTGACAGGCCTCATACTTATTCGGTATATAGATATCAACATCCTTGGCGGCCAGACAACGGACTTTAAACCGGCAACCCTTCAACACTGGCGTCGATATTCTCTGCTGCTTCTTCTCGCTTCCGCGGTGCTTTGGCTCCTTGCTCATGGAGCAGTCCACGTACTCTAAGCTGGAATACCGTACAAGACAAGATGAGGGAAGTGACCATACAAAGAGAACGGCCGATACACAGAGATCACAGGTACCGGCTCTATAGGTTTATTATAAAAACCATATGAAAAATGAAGCATATAAAAACGAGCCGTGGCGGCTCATTATTTTCACTGACCTGGACGGGTCGTTGCTGAACCACGGCGACTACTCCTGGGAGGCCGCCCGGCCAGCTTTGAACAGGATACGGGAGCTGGACATACCTTTAGTGATCTGCACGAGCAAGACCAGGCAGGAGGTGAAGGTCATCCAGTATGAGATCGGTATCCAAGGGCCATTTATCGTGGAGAACGGCGGAGGTATTATCTTTCCGCAGGAATTCAGAGCTATCCAGATAGGCAGCGCTATCATCACTGACAACTACCGGTGCATACCCTTGGGTCTCTCCTATGCCAGGATAAGATCGTTCATTAAAGAAGTGTCCAAGGACTTCTCCATCAGGGGATTCGGGGATATGAGCGCGGAAGAGGTCTCGCAACGCACCGGTCTCCCCATCGAGAAAGCCACCCTGGCAAAGGAACGGGAATTCACCGAACCTTTTATTCTGGAGCATGAGGAAGAACTGAAATCCCTGAGCAAAACTGCCAACCTCAAGGGATTTGCGATCACCAGAGGCAGCAGGTTTTTCCACTGCATGGGTTACGGTAACGACAAGGGCGGCGCGGTCAGGAGGGTGAGCGAGGCGTTTTCACCGCACTGCGGGACTATGCACGGGAAAAGATCGAACGCCTCGGCAGCGCAGGGTCATACCAGATGGTTATCTGGGCTTCACATCTCCAAGCTTCTCGACCAGCTTGATCTCGAAAGGCTTGCTTGCCTCACCGAAATATAGTGACTGGTGGGGAAACGGTATCTCGATTTTGTTTGTATCAAAGGCATATTTGATGCGCCGGAGGAATTCGCGCCCCACCACCCACTGCTGGATCGGCTTGGTTTTAATGCGGCCCTTGATTACCACGGCCGAATCGCCGAACTTGTCCACGCCGAAGATCTCCGGCACATCGAGCATCAGGTCTGCAAATGCAGGGTCCTGCTTCATTCCGCTGCCCACCTCTTCGATGATCTTCACTACCGAATCCGTGTCCTGTTTGTAGGCCACCCCGATGTCGAAGACATAGGCGGACCAGTCTTTGGTCATGTTGCTCAGAGAAGTGATAATCCCGTTGGGGAACACGTGGACGACCCCTGCAAGGTCACGCAGTACGATGGTGCGGAAGTTTATGCTTTCCACCAGGCCCGAGGTGCCGTTGATGATGGCCACATCGCCCACCCTGATCTGGTTCTCCAGTATAAAAAAGAACCCGGAGATGACATCCCTGACAAGATTCTGGCCGCCGAATCCGATAGCCAGGCCTGCTATCCCTGCTCCGGCAAGGATCGGGCCTATCTCGATGCCCAACTCCTTGAGCAGGATAAGCGCAACGATGACCCACAATGAAATGAGCACGGCCTGCCTGATAAGGCGTGTGATGGTCTCGATACGCTTAATGGATTCAGTTACAGACTCTTTTGCTGCCTCACTTCTGAATATAAGGTGCTGCCTGAATCTTTTGAGCATCTTCCTCAGGACAACAGAGGCCAGCCATGCTAGGAACAGGATCATTACGATGCGGAAAGTGCCTGCGATGAGCATGTTCCAGTTGACTCCCCGGATATAGCTGATGAATGTATCGATCATGTGTTGTCATCCTCCAAGTTTATTGGCCTTCCTCATTATCAGGGAATTACCCCGGCTTCTGTTCGCTTTTCAAGCGACAAGGCCTCTTGTTTGAGCATCGTATACGTACATGGTTGGTAATGGGAATAGATATCCTTGATAATATGTCCTGGGTATTTTGAAATCAATGATCAATCAGACTCGAATCCGACTCTTCAACCAGTGTTACTCCCGAGTTACCCAGGTTATGCACCAGCTCGGCACCCAGGAGGAAGATGCACGCGGCGAAGAAGATCCACAGGAGGAAGATGACGAATGCAGAAAGCGGTCCGTACACATTGCCGAACTCGGTGATCTTCATCACGATGTAATAGGTGAATACATGCTTCGCAGCCTCGAAGAGCACGGCCGTAAACAGGGCGCCGGTAAGGGCATGGCGCGTCCTCACCCTGGTGTGGGGCAACACCATGTAGAGACCCGAAGCGATTATGAACACGAGGAAGGCAGGCAAAACGATCCCTACGGGTACGCTCATCATATCCCAATCCCTGAGTCCGGGGAAAAACCTGGCCAGTGGACCGATGAGCGAGATGAGCGAGGTCGCGCCGAAGGAGATCATGATAAAGACGATGAGCACGTTGATGACGAGCAGGGAGAGCATAAGCGACGTGAGCAGCGGACGCTTCCCGTGAGTGCCGAATATGGTGTTGACCGCGCTCTCCAGGGAATAAAAGAGCTGGTAGGAAAAATAGGCGTACACGGCCAGGGTGAACAGGCCGATCCTCTTGTAGGCAATGATCTTGCCAAGTTCTTCGTTGATCTCGCTGGTGGCGTCCGGAAAGAACCCCGAGAGCCGTACTGACAGAAAATCATAGAAGGCCAGGTGCTCACCGAGGATATAGCCGAAGACCGACACGAGCAGGAGGAAAAACGGGACCAGTGCCATGAGGGAAAAACAGGCGATGGCGCCGGCCAGCATGAGGCCGTTGTGCCTGAAAAAATCAGCAATGCTCTTCCAGAATATTTTCACTGAATCCTTTCTTCACACAGAGCTAACCAACCCAGTTTCGTAGAGGCATTCTACTAGAACAATGCGAAAGCCGCCATCCGATTCAACGGAAGGCGGCCCGACCATCTAAATCCTCCGGCATTAAACCGGACCCAATCATTTATTTATTATAGTTTTTTTAACTTAGTTGTGATGGTTAGTCAAATAGAGAAAAACATGTGCCGAAGTAGGAAACAGGGGGAGACGTTCGTCTGTGATCAAGTCGTTGTTAAATTGGCACAAATCATAGAAGTACTAGGAATGAGACTGTAGGGGCGGGCCTTGTGCCCGCCCCATGTCTTTATGAATGCTATCTCTTGCCCAGGATGTTCCTTGCAACGACCACCCTCATGATCTCGTTGGTGCCTTCATATATCTGGGTGATCTTGGCGTCACGCATGAGGCGTTCCATGGGGTATTCGGACACATAGCCGTAGCCGCCCAGGATCTGAACGCCCTCGACCGTTGCCCACATGGCCACGTCGGACGCATACATCTTGGCCATTGCAGCCTCTTTTTCAAAGTGCATGTGGTTGCTCTCCAGGTATGCAGCCCGCAGGATCAGCAGTTCGGCTGCATCAATGCGCGTAGCCATGTCGGCCATCTTGAACTGGATAGCCTGGAATTCACTGATGGGCTTGCCGAACTGAACGCGCTCCTTGGAGTATTTGATGGATTCTTCAAGGCAGCTTTTCGCGATGCCCAATGCCTGCGATGCGATTCCGATGCGGCCTGAATCCAGCGTGGTGAGCATCTGCCTGAATCCCGAGCCCGGGTCCCCCAGGATGGCATCCTTTGGGATGCGGGCGTCCTGGAACACGAGCTCGGATGTACCTGAGCCCCTGATGCCCATCTTGTCTTCAACCTTGCCCACCGAGAAGCCCTCGGTCTCCTCCAGGTCCATAACGAACTGGGTGATGCCCTTATATCCTTTGGTCTTGTCGGTGACGGCCGCGATGACCGCATACTTGGCTATGTTGCCGTTGGTGATGAACTTCTTCTCGCCGTTGATGATCCATTGGTTGCCGTCAAGCACTGCGGTTGTCTTCATGCCTGCCGGGTCTGAACCCGCATTGGCCTCGGTGAGCCCATAGCAGCCATGTGCAGCCCCTGAGGCCACGGGGGTGTTGAACTTCTTGCGCTGTTCCTCGGTGCCGAAGGTATAGACCGGGAAGCCATAGAGCGAGTTGTTCACTGACATGATCACGCCTGTGCTGGCGCAGCCCCTGGATATCTCGGTGAGGATGAGGGCATAGGCCATATAATCCATGCCCGCTCCGCCATATTCGCCCGGGATGGCGACGCCCATGAAACCGTTTTCGGCCATTTTTTTGAGCACGTTGTCGTTATGCTTGTGGTCCTGGTCGATCTGGGCGGCTATGGGCTTAAGCTCCTGATCTGAGAACCTCCTGGCCATGTCCTGTACCATTTTTTGCTCTTCGCTCAGTGAAAAATCCATATGGCTCCTCCTAATGTGGGTGTCTCGCTCTTGAGCATCCTTGTGTTCCTGTAAATATTCATGATGACGATTTTCTATAAAGATGAATGAGCATTCATTTATATACCCTTGATAATACTTTCTGTCAATGAGCGCCCGGGGAGATCTGTCTTGGTTTTTTCTGGAGAACAATAGCCTTTACTGAAGGTGTCATTCACTGGTATATAGAACCCTCTATCAACCAAGGTAAGGGGGATTTTCTGCTATGAGGAATGTGTTTATATTCAACGCAGGACCTTCGGTTCTGCCCGAACCCGTACTGGAGAGCACGAGCAAGGCGATCTTGAATTTTGCCGGAACCGGCATGTCAATAATGGAAGTATCTCACCGTTCAAAGCAGTTCGATGCACTGCTCATTGAGACAGTGGATCTTCTTAAAAAGGTTATGCATATCCCTGACAACTACAAGGTCCTTTTCCTGCAGGGCGGCGCGACCATGCAGTTTGCCATGATACCCATCAATCTGCTGCCTCCTGATAAGGTTGCCGATTACATCGACACCGGCTACTTCGCCTCCCGGGCCATCAAGGAAGCCAAGTGCATCGGCAAGGTGAATGTCGCTGGATCCACCAAGGACCTGAGCTATACGAGGCTGCCCAACGTGGACGAGATCAAGCTCACCAAGGACGCAGCATACTGCCACATTACGTCGAACAACACCATCTACGGCACCCAGTGGCAGACTTTCCCGGATACGGGCAATGTGCCGCTGGTTGCGGATATGTCTTCCGACATCATGTCCCGGAAGATCGATGTGTCGAAATTCGGACTTATCTATGCGGGCGCACAGAAGAACATGGGGCCTGCCGGCGTCACCTGTGTCATCATCCGGGAAGACCTCGTGGGCAAGGCGCCAGCCAACACATCTGCCATGCTTGACTATAAACTCCATGTTGATAACAACTCCTGCTTCAACACGTGCCCCGTCACCGCCATCTTTGTGGTGCACGAGGTATTGAAGTGGCTTGATGACATGGGTGGAGTTGAGGAGATGGAGAAACTCAACAACAAGAAGGCGGCCTTGATCTATGATATTCTCGATAAAAGCACCTTCTATAAGGGCAGTGTGGAGAAGGGATCACGCTCCAAGATGAACATCCCCTTCAAGCTTCCCACTGAAGAGCTCGATAATGAATTCATCTCTCTGGGCTCCAAGAAAGGCTTCATCGGCCTTAAGGGCCACCGGGCCGTGGGAGGTATCAGGGTGTCCACATACAATGCCATGCCGCTCGAAGGTGTAGAAAAACTGACTGACTTCATGAAGGAGTTCGAGAAGAGCAAGGTATAATTATTTTAAGAAGTGATTCCGGTGCAGGCACTGAAAGGGCCTGCACCTTTTCCATTTAATTTGAAATTAATTCAATGAGCATATCATGCTCCATGGTCCTATAGAGGCACTTGTGCTGATTTTTTTCAAAGGAGAGTTTATGGCATTGAGGATGTCACACCCATCGGCAATACTCGTGGTTTGTCTCCTGCTCACAGCCGGATGTAACCAGAAGGCCTTTATGGTCAAGTCCATGGACCCCATCATGGATGATATGAAAATAGCCGTGAACAGGAACACGGATGTCGATCTGATGAAAGAGGCAATACCGGCAAGCCTCATCCAGCTTGATGGATTCATTGTAGCAGCACCGAATGAAAAGCTGATTCTGCGTGGGGCAGAGGCCTACTTCGGTTATGCAAATGCCTTTGTGGAGGATACGGATAAGAAGCGTGCAAGTCTCCTCTACCTCAAGGCCAGAGAATATGGGCTGAGGGTCCTGAAGGAAAATGGTGATTTCGCCAAGGCCCTCGACGGACCTGAACCGGCCTTCAAGGAGGTGCTGAAAGATTTCGGGGCAGGCGACGTGCCTGCACTTTTCTGGACCGCCAACAGCTGGCTCGCCTGGATCGGGATCAATCCGGCCGACCCGCAGGCCCTGATGGATCTTCCTAAAGCTGTCGACATGCTGGACAGGGTCATCGAACTGGACGAAAGGTTCTACTTCGGGAGCGCCCACGCAGCGCTTGGTGCTTACTATGCCTCTTTGCCCAAGATGATGGGAGATAAGACGCCAATAGCAAAGCAGCATTTTGATAAGGCCTTTGAAATATCAGGCGGCAAGTTTCTGTTCATGTATTACCTGTATGCCAAGTTTTATGCATACCAGACCCAGGACCGTGACCTGTTCGTCAAGACCCTGGAGATGATCATGGCTACGCCGAGCGATAAATATCCGGAAATGGCCTTTGCCAATGAGGTGGCCAAGAGGAAGGCGAAGTTCCTCCTGGACAATATAGATACCTATTTCTAAGCAGGTGTATCAAAGGGGAGGGGCATCAATGATGAAGCATTGTGGAGTAGTTCTTGCAACTGTCGCGATTTTCTTTGTATCTGCGGGGCTTAGGTCTTGCTGCAGCGCCAGAGCCGAAGGTGATCATCAAGATGGCATCCATTGCACCCAAGGGCAGCAATCTTGCAAATTTCTTTGACGACATCGGTAAACAAATCAGAGAAAAAACGAACAATGAAGTCGGCTTCAAGATGTACTGGGGCGGCGTTCAGGGTGATGAGAAGGACATGCTCCGGAAGATTAAGCTCGGCCAGCTTCACGGCGGTGGATTTATGGGTCCTGGTCTGGGCCTTGTTGTCTCCGAGGTGAGGATAACGGAGATCCCCTATATGTTCAGGAATTTTGAAGAGGTAGGTTATGTAAGGTCCAAACTGCAGCCCTACATGGAGAAACAATTCGAAGAAAAAGGGTTCAAGGTCCTCGGGTGGATGGATCTCGGGTTCATACACACCTTTTCAAAAGAGCCGCTGGTTTCACTGGAGGTTGCCCGGAGACAGAAATGGTGGACCATGGAGGGTGAGCCCATCGGACAGGCCATGTTCCAGGCCCTGAACATATCACCCGTATCCCTTTCCATATCCGATGTGGCGACCTCGTTATCCACGAACATGATCGACTGCGCAAGCTCCACACCGTTCGGTGCCGTGGCCTTCCAGTGGTCTTCACGTTTCAAGTACATGTCGGGCTATCCGACCGGAAGCATCCTTGGTGCTACGATCATCAGCAAGACTGTGTGGGACAAGATATCGCCTGCCAGCCAGAAGATCATGATGGATATCGCCCTGAAGGAGCACGACAGGCTTTTCAGGCTCACCAGGCAGGATAATGTCAGGTCTTTAGCCCTCCTGAAGAAGGCAGGGATCATCATCGTCCCTTATGATCCAAAGAACAAGGACATGCAGTTCGTCTTTGAGACCTCAAAAAAAGTCAGGGAGACACTGGTGGGCAAGCTCTATTCAAGGGAGTTACTGAACAAGACCCTGGGGCTTATTGATGAATACCGCCGCACCCATCCCAATGACACATATGTTATGCAGGTGGAATAAGAACTCCCATGCGTTGCCCATTGTGCGGATTTGAACTGGCAGGTGATGCTGTTGAAAAATGCCCGGAATGCGGGTGGTGTAGCAAGGCGCCATCCCGGCTGTTCAATGCCATTGCCCGGGTGGAAGACGCGGTTATCTCGGTTGTGCTCCTGAGCATGATTCTGCTTGTGCTTGTGCAGATCGGGCTGCGAAACTTTTGTTCTACAGGGATGTCGGGCGGTGCCGAGATCGTGAGGCATATGCTGCTCTGGGTTGCATTCTTAGGCGCCGCCATAGCAGCCCGTGAGGGAAAACATATCAGGATAGACCTGGCCCAGCGCATCCTTACGCAGGGACCAAAAAATGTTGTAGAGGTCATCACAAGCCTTTTCACCGCCATTGTCTGCGTGTTGCTCTTCTATGCTTCCATCCAGTTCATCCGCAACGAGTATGAGATGGGAACGATTATCCCCTTTTTCAACTTGAAGGTCTGGGTGCTCGAACTGGTTATCCCGCTGGGTTACTGCGCGGTCACACTGCGCTATCTGGCGCGGTGCGCACAATCTTTTATGCAGCTTGTGAAGGGGATATAAGGCAATGACCACAATGCTCATTATCCTCATTACAGTCATGGTATTCTTAGGCGCCCCCATGTTTGCCGTCCTGGCGGCCTTCGGGATGCTCGGATTCTATCTTTCCGATATCCAGATCGCTGCCCTGATCGTCGATATATACAGCCACTTCTCAAACAATCCGGTGCTCTACACCATACCCATTTTCACCTTTGCCGGGTTTGTCCTGGCAGAGAGCAAGGCATCAGTGCGTATTGTCAATTTTTCACAGGCAATCCTGGGCTGGCTCCCGGGCGGCCTGGCAATCGTATCGCTCGTCGCATGCGCCTTCTTCACCACCTTTACCGGCGCCTCGGGTGTCACCATTATCGCGCTAGGCGGATTGCTCTATCCGGCCCTCATGAAAGGGAACTATTCCGATAATTTCAGTCTCGGACTGCTCACCACCTCCGGCAGCCTCGGGCTCCTGTTTTTCCCGAGCCTTCCCATCATCATTTACGGGGTCGTGGCCGGCACCAGCATTACCCAGCTCTTTGCAGCGGGCATCATCCCCGGGATCTTTCTGATGATCGTCCTGTCGCTCTACAGCATTTTATTCGCCGTGCGGTCAAAGGCAGGCAGGCACAAGACATCCCTCAAAGAGATCATCGAGACGACCCGGGCAGCCAAGTGGGAGCTCTTCATCCCCATAATCCTCATGGTGGGTATTTTCGGCGGATATGTGACACTGGGAGAGATCGCCTCCATTATGGTGGCATATGTGTTTATCGTGGAGGTGCTCATCCATAAGGACATCCGTATCACGTTGTTTCCCGCCATCATCAGGGAGAGTATGGTCCTGGTCGGCGCAATTTTCATCATATTGGGCTCAGCGCTGGCGCTGACCACCTACATGGTTGATGCCGAGATCCCCATGAAGATCCTGGAAGTGATCCAGGCGCATATAACCTCCAAGGTGGTATTCCTGATTGCGCTCAATATTTTTCTGCTCTTTGCGGGCAGCCTCATGGAGATCTATGGCGCACTTATCGTGGTGGTGCCGCTCATTGTTCCCATTGCCAAGGAGTATGGTATCAGCCCTGTACACCTGGGCATCATCTTCCTGGCAAACCTTGAAATCGGCTACTCCATGCCGCCCGTGGGCCTGAATCTCATCATCTCCTGCATCAGGTTCGAAAAGCCTGTGATACAGCTCTACCGGGCGTGTTTTCCCTTTATCATCATTATGATCCTTGCCCTGATGGTGATAACATATTGTCCGTGGATGAGCCTGGCGCTCATAGAGCGCTTCGGGATAAAATGAGGGAGAGACCGATAGCCGTCTCGGTGGTGTTTTTTATAACCCCGGACTGTGCGTTTAAGATGAGTAAAAGCCTGATCCGTTAAAAGCCTCCATCTTGCAGCCTTTGTGGAACGTTGATTATATCGGTCCTTCCAGGCTGCAAGATGGAGGCTTTTAACGGACCTATTTTTTTAAAAGCAATTCCATAGTCACTATGAATGCCCTGCCCTGTCAGCTGATATCCAGGACCTCGATATCAAAGGTAAGCTCCTTGCCTGCAAGGGGGTGGTTGGCGTCCAGGGTGACGGTTTCTTCATTCACCGAGGCAACCACGACAGGGATCTCGTCTCCATTTTCATCAACCAGCTTGAGCGTCATTCCCGCCTCCGGGATAATGTCTTCGGGAAAAGAATCAACGGGCATGTCCACAACGAGATCGTCCTTGTACGGTCCGTAGCCCTGCTCGGGCGCTATGGTGAAGGTCTTGAGCTCGCCCACGGCCATTCCTGTGGCAGCCTCTTCGAACCCCTGGATTACCTCGCCTGAACCGATCATAAAGACAAGAGGCTCCCCTCCGACAGAGGTATCAAACTCAAAGCCGTCTTCCAGTCTACCCCGGTAATGTACCTTTACCGTGTCGCCCTGCTGGGCGGTTTTGTTGATTATCATTGTCCGACCCCTTTCGTTATGAATACAGATCACGTCAAGCTACCAGATTCCATCTTGCGGGGCAAAATAAAAAACAGCATATTGACGGCCCCATGTTCTCCTTGGCCTTCAGGGTGCAGGCATGTATAATGAACCCTGCTTCATTAGAACAGTGGAGGTATGGTGTAATGCCATTAATGGAATATGTCCTTGAAGATCGTGTTGCCGTCCTTACCATGAACAACGGTGAGAACCGGTTCAACATGACGTTCATCCATGAGTTTCTCAGGGTGCTCGATGAGATTGAGTTAAATACCCATGCGGACGCATTGGTGGTGAGGTCTGCCCATGACAAGATTTTCTGCAACGGAATAGACCTCGACTGGCTTATGCCTGTTGCCCAGGCAGGAGATAAACAGGGTATAAAGGATTTCTGCTACACCCTGAACAGGCTGCTTCGGAGGATACTCCTGTATCCCATGCCCACCATTGCGGCCATCACCGGGCACGCATTTGCAGGAGGGGCCATCATGACCTGCTGTTTCGATTTCCGTTTTATGCGCTCTGACAGGGGCTTTTTCTGCTTTCCTGAAGTGGACCTCGGTATCCCTTTCTGGCCCGGCATGGTGGCCATGGTCAAAAAGGCCATACCCGCCTACAAGCTCGACGAGATGTTTTACCTGGGGACGAGGCTCACCGGCAGCCAGTGCGAGGAGCATCGGATTGTGGTCAAGTCATATCCCATGGAGGAACTCATGCCAGCCGTGATAAGCTTTGCAAAGTCGCTCAAGAAAGACCGCCGGTATTACCTGGCCCAGAAGGAGCGGATGAATGCCTCAATCATCAGGATCATCGATGAAGAGGACCCGGTAGTACTCGATGAGGGGCGGATACAGGTATGAAATATCTTTCCATGTATGCAGGACCCAGGGCAATAAAGCTCATAAGGGAGCAGGGACTCAAGCCCGATATGGTGGATGTAGTGGCCGGGGCTGCCGGCGGCCCCAAATGGCTCGTGCTGTGCGGGCTCGACAAGGCCATCTTCTCCTCGTGGCTGATGGATCGCACACGACCGGTCCACCTCATGGGATCATCGGTGGGCTCATGGCGGTTTGCCGCCCTGGCACAGGGCATGGAAGCCTACGGCCGCTTTATTGAGGCTTACTTCTCACAGCAATACAAAACCGTACCGACTGCCCGGATGGTCAGCGCTGAGATAGGTAAGATCCTGGATGCATACCTCGATGAAGAAGGCATCAAAAGGCTCCTTGCGAACCCTTTTGCAAGACTCAATTGCCTGGCAACCAGGTGCTCATGGCCGGGCTCTGTGGACGTGAAATTCATGGTGATGCTCTCAATGGTACTGGCAGGGCTCCTGAACCTTGTGAGCCGGAGGCTCTTAAGGCTCTTCTTCTCCCGCACCCTGTACTACGATGGAAGAGACCTTCCTCCATTTTTTCATATGGAGGGGTTTCCCTTGCAGCAGGTCAAGCTCACAAAGGCCAATGTTCACGATGCCGTCCTGGCCTCGGGTTCCATGCCCGTGATCATGGAGGGCATCAAGGACATCCCCGGTTCGGCGCCGGGCATGTACCGGGATGCAGGGATCATCGACTATCACCTGGATATACCCTTCAAAAGCGATTCAATTGTTCTTTTTCCCCATTATATGGAACGCATTATCACCGGATGGTTTGACAAGCTGCTCTCCTGGAGAAGGCCCGCAGCAAAGAACATGGAAAATGTCGTCCTGCTCTGTCCGGGCAAGGCCTTTGTTGATATGCTCCCCGGAAGGAAGATCCCTTCGAGGGAAGACTTCAGGGAGTACTGGAACCGGGACACCGAGCGTATCGCGTTCTGGGACAAGGTGGTCAAGGCGAGCACAGTGTTGGGGGAGGAGTTTTTAGAGGCGGTTCACAAAGGCACCTTGGTAAATTACCTCAGGCCGATTGAAGAGCTTTAATGGGTGAAGCCTAACCGACTTCAGGGGAAAGGCTTGCCTCTCCCTTAACCGCGAGTGCCTTTATAAAAGGACTGGATATACTCAAGGTATGCTTTTTCTTTCTGCAGCTTCTGCGCGTCTCTGCCTTCATAGAGGTGTATCAGTTTCATGATTACTTTGATCTGCCCCGAATTGATCCGCAGGGATTTTTCATAAGCCAAGATGGCCTGATCGAACTTTCCCTGCTTGCTCAATGCCTCTCCCAAGAGTTCATATTTTCTGGCAGAGGCTAATGAATCATCGGGGATCTGTTCAAGGTATAAGTTACCATTGATATAATCGTTTCGCTGGTAATATTTCGCTGCCAAGGACAAGTTTGCATAGGCCGAATAGGGCCTTTTCATGGCGGAAGATTCTTTCCAGTATTTGATGGCTTCTCTCTTGAACCCTTTGGAGTCAAGGTTTATGGCGTGGGTATTGTAATGGGACGTCATGTCACCCGTCCCGGTTATGGGCAAAAATTCGATTACGGTCAATATGGCGAACACGATCAAATAGCGATATCCCTGTGCCATGGGAGTCTGATTTTTCAAGATTTTGAAAAACATGTCAAATCCCATGGCTGCATAGGGGATCAGGATGACAAGAAGGGGAGCCCGGATCCGCATGTTGGTGAAAAAGGCAATGAGTGTGAGGGCATAGATCAGGAAAACAATACTCAAGCCCAAGGTCTTCTCTGATTTTCGGATAGACAGGATCATCCAGGCCATGCCGAGGGGAAAGATAAACCAGAAGGCGAAAAAGGGCAGGCGGAAGAAGGGGACGAATTGGCTTATAAAGCTGAGATCATAGTTGTCCTCTGCTTCAAACTGGTTGAAGAAAACCAGGGTTTTCTGCCAAAGCTTCCAGGCCAGGGCACCGGGGTGATCCCAGGCGATTTGGATTACTTCCCTGGTCCAGAAAGATGAGGCCTCTTTGGTGGACAGTTTCTTTCCTGCCCTGCGGCTTGCCTCGATAATGAATTGAGTTGCCTGCTGTGCAGGAACGGATGTGGCAAAGGAGACCGGCCGGTAATAGGGGTAGGGATTTTCAAGGTTGTTCGCGAGATAGAGATTGAAACCCCCGGCCGGCGAGGCCCTGAATTCACCGGTTGCGTAATAGTTCCGAATCAGAAAGGGGGCCAGGGACAGGAAGAGTCCTACCAGAAAAACAGTTACTGTCAGGGCCGCCCTTTGAAGGGAAAAGACCTTTTTATACATCATCCAGAGAAGCAAGATGGGAAAAACCGGCAGGAGGACGACACAGTTCTGGCGGACGTTAATCAATAATCCGGCGGTTATGCCCAGGAAAAGAATTTTTCCAGCATACCGCGCCCTTAGTATTTTTTCTTGCCTTTCTTCTTGATTCCCCAGTGCAACCGGCGGAGGTTCACTATCTTTCATGAGGGATATGAAAAGGTAAATCGTGGCGGAAAAGAGGAAAAGCCCCAGCGATTCCTTGAGAATAGTGATGCTGAAAAAAATAAAGGGCTTGTACAGGGCGGAAATCAGGCATGCGATAAGGCCGATGGTCCTGTTGGCAAGGTCCCTGCCGATAAAATAGATGAAAAGGCAGGTGAAGATCCCGAGACATGATATTCACCATGCGGACATAATCCGGATCAATGCCGAGCAACCGGTAAACCCCTGCCATGACATAGGCGGGCAGGGGGCTGAAATCATGTACCACAAAAGGTTTCCCATCCAGAATATGCTGTGCCCAGTTCTGGTATACCCGCTCATCCCATATGAGAAAGTCGCCATACATGCTCTGCGAAAAGTTTGAGAAGGCAAGGATGCGAACCAGAAGCGCTCCAAGGAGAATGGCCGGCAGAAGAAAATGAACATTCCCATCCACAAAGGACAGAATAGGGGCTGCTGCCTGGTGCTTTACCGACACCTCCTTTTTCTTACTTTTCTTCATGAGAGGACCATCTGTGGGGTTTTTTCATCCTGAGGGAGATAAGCACCTTGAAGGTGGCCATGACCTCTTGCAGGGAAAATTTCGTTGCCCCTGATGCACGGTTCTGAAATTGAATGGGCATCTCGGTGACGCGCCGGGACAGGCAAACCGTCTGGTAGAGGAGATCGATCTTGAAGGCAAAACGGTTAAGCTCCATCAGTTTGTCCAGCGCGATCTGATCGAGAATCCCTTTCACCCTGGTGAGGCGGAACCCCGTGGTCAGATCGTGGATGGTTCGTGTTTTAAGGAAGAACCGGGCCACCTTGTTTCCCAGGGAGCTGAAGAGTTTCCGGTGCCATGGCCATGTGGAAGGAACACCGCCCCCATCCGTGTAGCGTGACCCTATGACATAGTCAAAGCCGGCCTGGAACAGTCGGACCATTTCAGGGACATACATCGGATCATGCTGGAAATCAGCGTCCATTTCAATCACGGCATCTGCATGCAATTCCTTCATGGCATGGCTGAGCCCCCGGGCATAGGCCCATCCGAGGCCTTCTTTCTTCCCTGTCAGGAGGTGGAGATGGGGATAGATGATCATTTTATCTCTGACTATCTGCCCGGTCCCGTCGGGTGAAGAGTCGTCCACGATCAGGAGGTGCATATCCTCCTGCAAACCGGGGAATGTTGACTTCATGAGGGTCTCGATCATATCCGAGATACATGAGGCCTCGTTGTAAGTGGGCATGACAATGACGATTGTAGCCATTTAGGGAATCCTTATAGAGTGAGATAACAAGTATGTATAGACCACTCCAAACTCATAAACTATTTCATACATCATGTTTATTCCTGAAATAATACAATAAAAGCGGCTCTTCATAATAGGGCATACTTTATTTATCATATGTGTGTCCGTTTCCCTATAACCATTCCTGCTTTTGATGTGAGTGTTTGTATGATAAACAGATAATGAGCTGACAGGGTGCACGTGTACCCTGATGTCATGAGGTAAGAGGAGGGACTATGTCCGACAAGCGCTATGTCATTGCCATTGATTCCGGCACCCAGAGCATCAGGGCCGTACTTTTTGATAAAGAGGGTAACGAGCTTGCCATCGAGCAGAGGGTATTTGATCCCTACTTCTCCCTGCAGCCGGGCTGGGCGGAGCAGAGTACGGACGATTACTGGGACAAGCTCTGCATTGTGACGAACGGCCTCATGGCCAAGATCACCATCGACAAGTCCCTCATCGCAGGCGTAGGGATCACCACCCAGCGCGGCACCGTCATTCCCATGGACAGCCAAGGAAATGCCCTGCGGCCGGCCATCATATGGCTCGACCAGAGGGCGGTAACCGATCCTCCTCCGCTCGGAATGATGGGCACCATGCTCTTCAGCGCCGCAGGGTTGAAGGGCGCCATTAAATATGCCCAGAAGCATTCCATTTTCCTGTGGATCATGCGCAATGAACCTGAGCTTTATAAGAAGACCCATAAGTTCGTACAGGCCTCCGGCTTCTTTGTGCGCAAACTCACCGGGGAGTTCCACGATTCATCAGGCATGGTCACGGGCATCTGGCCCTTTGAGTATAATAAGCTCAGATGGCACTCCCTTGGCCTGGCCTATACGCCGCTCGGTATAGAAAAGGGACACTGCGTGAAGCTTTTCAGGCCCGATGAAGTCCTTGGAAAAATTACCAAGAAGGCCTCGGAAGCCACGGGCATTCCCGAGGGTCTGCCCGTGGTGGTGGGCGCGGGAGACAAGCAGAGCGAACTCCTGGGTGCGGGCGCCATTGAGCCCACCATAGCAGAGATCAGCTTCGGCACGGCCACTGCCATGCATGTGCTTACAAAAAAATACATCAACGACAAGGCAATGAGGTTCTTCACCTGGCCTGCTGCGATTCCGAACGCCTGGGATATCGAGATGTTCATCCATCGGGGATTCTGGATGGTGACCTGGTTCAAGCAGGAGTTCGGGGCCAGGGAGGCCTTGGAGGCCCAGAAAAGGGGCGTTGCGCCCGAGGTTATCTTCGACGAGGTCATCCGCACCATTCCGCCCGGCTCCATGGGCCTGGTCCTCCAGCCCTACTGGTCGCCCATGGTGTACAACAAGTTTGCCAAGGGCTCCATGATAGGCTTCGGCGCCGTACACACAAGGGCGCATATCTACCGGGCCATCCTCGAAGGGATCGGCTTTGAGCTCCGCAGGCTCTCAGAGGTCGTCCAGGCCAGGACCGGGGTGAAGTTCCGGGAGATCAGGGTAGGAGGAGGCGGCTCCAAGAGCGACACGGCCGTGCAGATCGCTGCCGACATGTTCGGCCTTCCGGTGAGCCGCATGGCCACCTCCGAGATATCGGCCCTTGGCGCTGCCATTGACACAGCCGTTGCCACGGGCATGCACACCAACTTTGAGGATGCCGTGAAGGCCATGGTGAGGAAGGGCAAAACCTTTGAACCCAATCCGGAAAGCCAGAAGATCTACAATGATCTTTATAACGACGTGTATAAAAAACTCTACACGGTCATGGAGCCCGTGAATATGAGGATCGCCCAGATAACCGGTTATCCGGCAGAGGACTAGTGATACACAGGTTCCCCTTCTTGAGTGAGGGTGTTGCATAACGAATCTGTAGATTCATTTTGTTAGTGAATTTGAGTGGCTCTACGCCACAGCTGCCAGGGAGCGAAGAGAAGGCAAGGCGGAATGCCTAAGGACACGGATAAAGGGGCATTTTATGGTTGTTTTCAACCAAATGAACCTTGACATGAAAGGTGATTACTCTTATGTTCATACTATCAAAGTTTATGGTTTATATTAGGGAGAGGAGGAGTTATCTATGAACAGGATCTTAACAGCAATTCTGCTGGTTTTATGCATGCTCTGTCTTACACCCGGCATATCAATGGCTGCCACTGGCGGGCCGGATGACATTCGGCTATCAGTTCATTGACAGCACTGAGGACGGTGGGCCTTCGTTTTACTGGGTAGACATCCATGCGACAGGTTCGAGTGCTGGTCTTCATGGTCAGGATGATACATCATCCGGAGCACTCAGCAGCGATTTAAATTTCCCCTTTTATGGCAGCACATACTCCACTTTTTATGTGAATTCAAATGGGCTCATCACATTCGGCAGTGGAATCAGTGACTTGGACTAACGTATGCCTCCCGAGCGAGCAGATTATCCCCCTTGCCATGATAGCCGCTTACTGGGATGATCTCGTAACCTACGCAGCAGGCAGCGATGTTTACTACCAATATTTTGACAGACAGCCCTCACCCCGATTTTTCAGGGCCATGCCTGGTGGTCATGTGGTATGGCGTCCAGCATTATTCAGGGGGCGGCCCTCAGTTCAGTATTGAAGCACTTCTCTTCGAGAACGGTAACATCCTGATGCAGTATGGACCGAACAACCCCGAGCAGGGTACCGGTTCCACGGTAGGCATCCAGAACGTGGATGGAACTGATTGGTCTTGCGTATTTCTGTGAGGGTGGAGGATATGGAGGAACTCCTGACTTTGAAGGGATGACTACGAAATCTAAGTCAGATGATACTGCTTTAGTTCCATTGAATGGAGGCCCAATACCCGACAACCTGGCCATACTTTTCGGCCCACCTGTAAATGTTGTAGACAGTGAACCGATTGAACAGGCTGAACCAGAGGATGTATATACAAAATATGGCAAGTACACCAAAAATCAGAAAGACAAGAAATTTCTCGAAAACTGTTTCATCACCACTGCGGCCGGAGAAGTGAGCGGGCTCTTCCCCATGCTCATGGCTTTAGCCTGTGCAGTGGCGAGGATTCCTCAGCAGGAAGAGGATAAGCTAGCAAGTATTCTTCAAGAATACCTTACAGAGTAAAGAAAGGGGCAGGCCGGTATGGCCTGCCCCCTTTTCTGTATATGCCTCCGGAAAAGGTTTAAAAACCCAGGTGTGTTTCCAGGCAGGGTCTCGGGAACAGGATGAAACCCCCTTTTACCACTTTACCTGTACCGGGGTGGTCCTCATATCCAAGGTCTTGTCTCCAAGCTGGCCGGACGCATTGTATCCCCACGTCCACAAGCGTGCCGCCCGTCTTGATGGCGCCTGTGTGATAAAATCCGGTTGCCACCAAGGCCCAGGTGCTGCCGGATCCCACCTGAACAGGGGCTATCTTATCTGTCGTGGTCCCGTCTCCGAGCTGACCGTAATTGTTCCGCCCCCACGCCCAGAGGCTCCCATCGTTCTTGATGGCAAGGCTGTGTTTATTCGTTGCAGCAACCGCTGTGAAGGGATTGTCAAAATAGCCTATCCTTCCAGGGGTATTGCGATCATCGGTCGTCCCGTCACCAAGCTGGCCATAAGAATTATCTCCCCATGCCCAAAGAGTGCCGTTATTCCTGAGGGCAAGGGTATGGGCATATCCTGCTGCCATGGCGACCCAGTTGTTCTCAGAACCCATGGGTGCCGGGACATTGCTGGTAACAAAGGTTCCATCACCCAGCTGGCCATGATTATTGAGCCCCCAGGTCCATAGCGTGCTGTCTTTCTTGATGGCAACGCTGTGGCCATAGCCTGCGGCAATGAGAGACCAGTCGCTCGCAGCGCCGACCTTGACAGGGCTGTTCTTGTCTATAAACGTCCCATCACCGAGCTGGCCGGATGTGTTGAGCCCCCATGCCCACAAGGTGTTGTCATCCTTGACTGCAAGGCTGTGGACGTAGCCGGCGGCAACCTTTTGCCAGGTGTTTTCCGTGCCCACCTGGACTGGGGTAGTCCTGTCGATATTCGTACCGTCACCCAGCTGTCCGGAGTTGTTCCTGCCCCAGGCCCAGAGTGTTCCATCGAGCTTGATGCCGAGGTTGTAATCAGCTCCGGCACACACTGAGGCCCAGCCGACTCCTGAGCCGATCTGCACGGGGAAGGATCTGTTGATACGTGAACCGTTTCCCAATTGGCCATAAGTATTGTCACCCCAGGCCCAGAGCGTGTTGTCGGATTTAAGGCCCAATGTATGCCCGATGCCCGCAGAAACCTGGGTCCAATCCCCTTCGTTCGTAGAATAGACGTTCACGGTCCGCATGGCATAACTTACATGTCCACTCGCATCAAAAACCCTTAAGACCACATTATAGGTGCCGTGGGTAGTGAAGATTATACTGCCCGGGATTTTTTTCTTCTGATGAGGGTATATCTCCTGAGAAGTTCCATTTGTAGGTATAAGGCGCCTTGCCACCGGTGACAGAGCCCTGGAAATTAATCGATTCACCCTCTTGAATCGTGACATTTGTCGAGGGTGTAACAATAGCGGCGCTCAACGTGTACCCTATGGTGCTGAAGGTCCAGGTATAATCAGAAGGGAAGAGAGCATTGCCGATAACGTCCTTTATCCCGGTAGTGAGCGTGGCAGTGTACAGGGTGCTTTCCTGTAATCCGGAGATCGGGGTAAAGGTGGCCACTGGGTCTGAACAGGTTATCGTACCGGGTATTGCAGTACTTCCGATAGATATCTTGAAGGTGGAATCGGTGACTGTTGAAAAATCAACGCCTGTGGTGAAGATCACCTGGACAGAGGCATTGATGGGGACATTGGTTGCGCCGTATGCAGGAATGGTATATCGTAAGCCCGGTGGGGTGTCGGAAGCCTCCTCCTGGACCGTTACCACTACTGTTGCGCTGGCAGAGGCACCCGTGCTGTCCTTCACCGTGAGCTTTATTGTATAGTCGCCGGGTGTGTTAAATGTAACCTGACCAGGGTCCTCTACATACTTGTTGTCTGCACCGCCATCAAAATCCCACTCATAGGTATACGGGCTTACGCCCCCGGTTACCTCTTTCTCAAATTCTATTGACTGACCCTGCTCGATGGTCACATTCCAGGAAGGAGAGGTAATAATTACCAGGAGGGCTTCAGGGGCATGGTTATGAGAGCTGCCGTGGCTGCTGCATCCGGCTAAGGACATGGCAATACAGAAAATCACGAACGAGAACACGCGTATCATGAGCCGGCAGGTACCCATGTGAAAACCCCCTCACCATAATAATGATGGATGCTATCATAAAGGCTCTTTATCCTTGATGCAAAGGGTTTTAAGCATTTGTGCACGTGGGTTTCAGAATAGCATGGCACAACAGCAGGAGGGTTAGGGGATTTTATGTGATAAAAAAAGAAAAAGGGGGATGCCTTAAAAGGCATCCCCCTTTTTGTGGTATCTGGATCAAAGATAATACTTATTCACCGACCGTAAACTCCATTACGGCATGATCATCGCCACCAAAGATGAAGTAATCCTGGTAGGCTTCGCCAAAGGCGTGCAGGTAACCGGCGTCATCAATTTCACCAGGCATAATGAGGTCGCCAGGTGTACCGAGGCTCCACGGGACAAGGTTCGCATCTGTCAGGTGCGGGGTTCCAAATGCATGGAAGTCGACAGTGTAAATAGCTGGGGATTCATACGTAAAGGTTGCTGTAGAACCGTAACCTGCCATCGCAGCCCAGTCAGCGGCTGTTCCAAAGGTTGGGGTGATGATCATGATGCCTGCGCTGGTCATGGTGACCGTGTAGTCAGTGATGAGAGACGTGCCAACAGGATAGACTGTTTCAAGCGTTGCACCAACTCCGCCAGATGTCACGGTTACGGCGCCTGTTACGGTGAGGTCTAGTGCATTGCCTTTAAGAGAACGGCTGGCCTGCATGCCCTCGGAGAAGGTGAAAACTAATCTGGTGATGCCATCCTGTGCGATGTCCGGGAACACATCGCCGGTGATGACATCTGTCTCACCGCCTGCTGCGACTGACACGATGTAGGGAACGGTCTTGTCCTTAGCCGGGTTTGCAATCATGTTGACATTGACGCCGGCCTTTACCTGACCGCAGCCAATGGAGCATGCAACATCAACGATACCGCAGCTTGCCGGGACTGATACGGTATTTGTTGCCTGAAGCGCTGCATACTGGTAACCGGCCTTGGTGACCATGAGTTTATAGCTGCTATACGGCAGGATGTTTGCAAAGCTGTATGTGCCGTCTGTGGATGTAACTGATGAAAGGATACTTGCTCCCATAGTACAGGGAAACGGTAGCGCCTGATACTGCCCTGCCTGTGCTCACATCATAGATCGTGCCTGAGATGCCGGAGGTCAGAGGACCAGGTGTGAAATTAAGGTTAGCAGCAAGGTTGTTCACCGGGGTGCTGGCGCCGCTGCCGGCTTCGGCAACAGCATTCATATCATCTGCACCATAGCCGTAATCATAATCATTACCACCATCGAGCAGATCATAATTGTAGCCGTCTTCCAGGTCTGAGTAGTAAACATAGACATCATTAACCATGGCAAAGCCATAACCTGTTACCTTGGTGAGGTCGCAAGATACTGTGTAACCACCATACCCATCATCACCAGACATGTAACTCCACCTCTGTGCAGGCACGTTGTTGAACGAATATGCGCCGTTTGACGAGGTTGTTACCTGGTGAACTCTCCCTGCGTATGCCACTGACACGACGGCGCCTTTGACAGGCACGCTTGTGCAGGCGTCATACACCACGCCTGAAATTGAGCCAACCGGAGAGAACTGATCGGGATTCGGGTTCACTGTCGATGCGCTCTTGTCACCATCCGCACAGCCAGCTACGAAGAACCCAAGCATAAGCAATGCGATTAACACTAGAAACCTCTTTGACATATCTTCCTCCTCTAAATTATTCTTTTTTTTATTCTTTGTTATCCTAAACACCCAGCACTTACAACACATCGTAATATGACTGTTTCTATTATAGAGCGACACATCCTTTTGTCAACAGGGAAAACAAGGATTTTGTATGGTTTTTTGAAGATGCAACGCTCGGTCTTGTCCGCACTGACAATTTTGTCCCCACAAACACCTGTGTATGATGTCCTCTCAAAACAACCCTATTCATAGAATGAGCGATGTAAGAGCAACATGTGTGCCAATAAAAAAACATATAAAAACAGCAATATAAAAAAATAGGATCCGTTCTTGTTGGATCTTAGCCACAATAATATGGAATTGTGCACACACTTGAGACTATTGCATAAGTCCAAGATTGTCGCTCCTGCAAAATTAATTGTTTCATGCCTCGGGGCGAAAGACTTTGGTTGCGGTCTCTGGTCATGTGTCGGCGCGGTTGAGGCCACCGGAGTGCTTGCAAAGATACAGGAGCTCTGATATTACACCTTCCACGTGCCGGAGTGGTGGAACTGGTAGACGCGTCGGACTCAAAATCCGAAGAGCCTTGCGCTTGTGGGGGTTCGAGTCCCCCCTCCGGCACCATGAAATCAAGAACTTGCGAATCTGCAGATGACGAGTGTTCCATAGGATTTTTCTGATTGTGATAAATATGATAAACAGCTTCTTAATACCGTTTCATAGATTCTTTGCCAGGGGAGATGATGAAGCTGATGACTCACGTCATTCCATATAGGATATATTCAGGATTCCGAATAGGGATTCTCTGTATCGTGGTGTCCCTCTTGCCGGCCAGGGTATTCTCATGGGAGCCAACCCCTTTTGAAATTCAGGATACTGCGAAGCATGGCTTGCCCGGGTTTATCAGGTCCCTGCCTGAAGACCAAGTCAAATCATACGGATTTTCGACCAAGAGTGAAGCCGCACGCACAACATTAAATGGAGGCATAAGGGTTTACACGATCAAACCCCATGTCCTGTTCAGTTATAAGAAGGGCATGGATGTCACCAGGATGATAACCCCGACAAGCATGTGGATCTTCCCTGTTCTGGAAGGGGGAAGATCGAAGTCTTTGCTCACGGTTGATCGAATGCACGGAAAATGGGAGGCAGTTGCCTTTGGGGGTTCCGGGTTGGCAAGCCAACTGGAGGAAGTAGAGTTGAGATGGCCTTCTTCGAAGGGGTATGACCTTACCTTCGTGAGGGTTTTTCAGGCTAAATCCGACTTAGTATTCATCGCAAAAGGCAAAACAGTCATGATTGCACCCCTGGAATCGGCAGTCGTTGGTTTACAGTTGCACGCCAATGCAGGCCGTTATGGGGATAAGGTGTATGCTCCTTATGAAATATTGCCCAAGATGATACCTGTTGTCCGCCAGAACCTCCAGGCTCAAGAGTGATTCTTTTGTGAGCGTAAGTCATAGTTCAACAGTAGCAATGGGATTTCTTATGATTAGGATACACGGGATGCTGCGAGGATTTCTTCACATAATCATAGCGTTTTTCTTGCTCTCCCAGAGCGCCATATGCAATGCAGCCATCCTGCCTGTCCCGCTCGTTTCACAGGAGAAGACACACTGGTGCTGGGATGCGGGTAGTCAGGCCATACTTGCCTATTACGGGGTCAGCGTTTCCCAGTGCGAGATCGCCGATTTTGCGCGGATCCAGAATAACTGGGGATATAGCGACTGCTGTCTTTACCCGGATAGTTATGGCTGCAACAATGAGAATAGTATTTCCGGCAGCCGGGGCAGTACCTGCGGAGTATTGTCACATTGGGGTCTGAGAAACGCCTGGAGGGACTATCCATTATCTCAATCCACGGTATCATCCGAGATAAGTTCGAGAAGACCTTTCGGGATTGCCTGGCGATGGAATAGCGGTGGGGGCCATTTTCTCGTGGGTCGCGGCATTGAAGGCAACAAGGTGCATTATCTGGATCCCTGGCCGGGAAATGGTTTTCAATCAGCCTCCTATGAGTGGGTGGCAGGGAGTGAAGATCATACGTGGATTGAGAGCATCCAGCTGATAACCCCTGGCCCTGAATGGGTCCCGCTGAACCCGTTGCCTCAGGGAACAGCGATCAGTCTCAGGGCCGTGTGGGGCGCTTCCGGCAGCAATATCTTCGTGGTTGGAGACAACGGCACGATCCTGCGCTACAACGGCAGCGTGTGGGTCCGCATGACCAGCGGCACTGCCAATGACCTCAATGGCGTATGGGGAAGTGCGGGCAATGATGTCTATGCTGTCGGTACGAATGGCACGATCCTGCACTACAACGGCAGCACGTGGAACACCATGACCAGCAATACCCCTCACTATCTGAAGGGGGTATGGGGCACAACGGGTGCAGACGTTTTTGTTGTGGGAGATAACGGCACGATCCTGCACTATAACGGAAGCTCATGGAGCCCCATGAACAGCACCACCAGCCTCGAATTATCAGGAATATGGGGCAGTGCGGCCGATGATGTCTATGTTGCCGGAGATCAAGGTCTGATAATGCGCTACAACGGCAGCACGTGGAACATCGTGACAGGGGGCAGTTCAGCAGGATTCCTTGAGAGCATATGGGGAAGCTCGGCCGGAGATATCTTTGCTGTGGGAGAGGCCGGAACGATCCTTCACTTTAACGGCAGTGCGTGGAGCAGTGTGCCGAACCCGCTCACCGGGAGTCTGACAGGGCTCCGGGGGATATGGGGCAGCTCCGGCAGCTTTGTATTTGCCGTGGGAGATGAAGGTACAATCCTTCACTACAACGGCAGTTCCTGGGTTAGCATGACGAGTGGAACCGATAAAATGCTGTGGGGTGTGTGGGGCAGTCCGGCACTTGATGTCTTTGCCGCAGGGGATGAAGGAACGGTCCGGCGTTATTCAGGTCCCCTCGTTTCTGATTTCACCGCTGAACCGAGAAGTGGTTCGCTGCCTCTGGTTGTGAGTTTCTCCGACAGGTCCACAGGGGCCATCACATCCTGGTTATGGAACTTCGGAGACGGCACGACGAGCACATCCATGAATCCGACTCATACCTACACCAGGGCAGGGACATACACGCCCAGCCTCACCATTGCCGGACCGGACGGAACGAATACCAACACAAAGACGGCCTACATTTCCGTGTTGAATACGGCAATATCATGTTCCCCTGTGACCCTTGCTTTAACCTGTCTTCCAGGATACAACGCACCGGGCCAAACCGTACAGGTCTGGAACTCAGGGGATGGAACGATCAATTACACACTATCAGCTGATCAGTCCTGGATCTCCTTCTCAAGTCCAGGTGGGTCTTCAGCCGGGGCATCAGATAAAAAGTCTGTTACAGTTCATTTTACCACATCGGCCCTTGCCCAGGGAAGCTATTCGGCCACCATCACCATCAGTGCGCCGGAGGCTGCAAATGCCCCCGTACAGATCCCGGTGCGCCTCACGGTTCTTTCTCCGACTATAGCTTTCATTCCGGGGTCGCTTACCAATTCCTGCTGGCAAGGGTACAATGCACCCACCCAGACTTTTCAGGTCTGGAACTCAGGAGGAGGGACAATCAATTATTCCCTATCCGCCGATCAGACATGGCTCACCTGTCAACCTTCGAACGCAAGCTCCACTTCGACAGGAGGCGGCAGCGGGCATAGCACCATCAGGGTTAATTATGCAGCCTCAGGTCTTGTTCCCGGTAGTTACCCGGCCAACATCACTATCAGTGCGCCCGGCGCCATGAATACCCCACGCATCATACCCGTAAGCTTAAAGGTGAATGCCCCTGTGTCCCCTTCATCCCCGGTTATTTCACAGAGCATACCAGCAAGTATTTCGGTAACCTGCGCAAAGGGTGCAAATGCATCAAGCCAGTCTTTTGATATCTGGAACTCAGGCGGCGGGTCGCTGGACTTTACTCTCTATGGGGATGTGCCATGGCTCTCACTCACTCCATCACATGGGACCTCTACGGGGGGGCATAATACAATAATTGTCGGTTTTACAAACTCAAGTCTTCCAGCAGGGACTTATTCCGCAACCATTACCGTCAGTGCCCCAATGGCTTCTAACAGCCCTCAGGTCATTCCTGTAAACCTGAAGGTGAGCGATCAAGAGGTACTTGGAAAGCCGACCCTTTTCATCGAACCCGGATCAATCGCGATCACCTGTAAACGAGGTACGGATGCCAACGATCAAACCTTCCAGGTATGGAATTCGGGGAATGGAATAGTAAACTATTCCGTTTCCGATACTGCTGATTGGCTCTCCTGTACACCACAAGGGAGTACTATTTCAGGTTATCGCAGCACTATTACGGTCATCTTCAAGACATCCAATCTCTCCCCAGGGGAATATGACGAGATCATTACCATTGCTTCAACAGATTCAGCTGTGATGAATAGTCCCCAAAAAATCCCTGTTCATCTATCCGTGAAAGGGGGCGGAGGAGGCGGCAGCGGCTGCTTTATCTCTTCTACGACAGCTGCTGTTCCTGGGGCTCGAGTACTATCATTCATTGTTATGTTTGTGATGGTTATCGGAACCAGTATTTATCGTTCTTGCAGGGTTTCCCATGAGCACCCTATGACCCGGCGCTAAGCAGCGATCATAGAATTGTTACCGGAATGTCCCATGGACATCACCAGGTACTATAAGAGCCCAATGAATCTACAGGGGATAGTTGTCTTCGAGTATCTCGATCTTTTTTACAAGGAACTGCCTTCCAATCTCCCCGGTGAGAAACACCTTTGAATTTTTAAAAGAGAGCTCTGATATGGTGAGTTCGGTCATGGAGAGCTTTGTAACAGGGAAAAATTTACGTGAGTTTAAATCAATAAGCTTCTTGATCTGTTTCTGAACCGTTCCATCAGCAGCAATCAGCTTGTAACGCTTGGATAAACCCCTGGCTATTGTATAACCTTTGTTCTCCGGATCTACGTAGTTACCGAATTTAGTCTTAAGTTCGTCGGCATCTTTTTTTGTCATGACAATGATGCGGGCATCGAGGTATTTTATGGATTCAGGGAAAACAACCGGGTTTATCGTGAACAGGACAAAGGTATCTTCCACCGGCGCCATCTTGACGGCCTTTACGGAATGATCTTTTGTCGTAAGCGCTATCTCCTTACCCGTATCCTTAATATCCCCCCCCGACCTTGTTGACGAAGATGAGCATGCAGGAAGCACCAAGAGTAATACAAGGATAAAGAACAGAAAGCCCCGGATAGTCTTCATTACCAGTCCTCCTCAATAACGGTGTGGTGATTCTTTCCAAGAAGATTATACCTTGATAGTACAAGCTCATAATAAGCCCCATATCTTTAAGATACGACCAAGTTAATCCCCTTGAGTTTTCCGGCACAAGATATAGTGGGGGGTTTAAAAATTGTCAAGATAGTACTCAGGTGATCCAGGTGTATCCAGTTCCATCGACCGGTAAACAACCATGAACGCCTAATCTGATGTATGGTGAAATATTCTTGTATGTTGTATAGATTTAGTGGCTATTACCACGGGACGACAGTTGAGAAAAACCACTGCCAGGGGGCTGACGCATGAAGAAACATGATGTCCGTAATACTCCAGGAAAGGGTGTCCTGCCTCGGTGCTTGCATTATTCTGATTCTCTGTGTCTTCATCGGTTGTTCTTCGAGCGATTCAAACCAGAGGTATGGTACCTTTGTGGATAGCGCAGTTGAAGGCATTACGTTCAAGACCGAAACCATGAGTGGTGAGACTGGTGTATATGGAAGATTCCCTTTTGTTCCTGGAGAAACCGTGACCTTTTCCATCGGGGGCATCATTATCGGGGCCACGAAGGTAAAGCTTGTCATCACGCCGGTGGACCTTGTTACAGGGGCACTTGATGAGAAAGATCCCGCGGTGACCAACATCACCCGGTTCCTCATCACCCTCGATGAAGACAATAATCCTGATAACGGCATAACCATAAGCCCTGCAGTCAGGACTGCTTTGGCCGGCTACTCAGTCAATTTTGCCCAGGACACTGCTCAGTTCGCTCAAGATGCCGAGGCGCTGGATGTGATGGAAACCCTGAACGTTCTCTATAAAGGCGATACAGGGGAACGCATACTCTGTTCCGTGATGGACGCCCAGGAACACCTCGGAAATACTATAGAAGAGCTTGCAAAGAGTGGATACAATAAATCCGGCGGATCAAGCGGCAATATCGATTTCGGTGGAGGAGGCGGGTCAGGCGGAGGCGGAGGCGGATGCGGTGGGTGAGGCGAATAGCCTACATCATCGGTCGATGATGAAAAAACCTCCAATAAAAGCTTCA
Source organism: uncultured delta proteobacterium (assembly GCA_963785235.1). Classification (GTDB taxonomy): domain Bacteria; phylum Desulfobacterota; class Desulfomonilia; order UBA1062; family UBA1062; genus MWEI01. The sequence goes on from CAWAUM010000001.1 coordinate 567,351, forward strand.
CATGAACGGGTGAATGTGCGGAATAATCCAGATGCCTAGGTTTGCGAGCGCATGCACGATAAATGGTGCCCAGATATTCCTTCTCCATTCGTAAATAGAAGCAAACAGGATGCCGCCTGTGAGTTGGATTACTGAGATGTTGCCGTGCAGACAGGAAAAGAGCAGAGATGTGAGGATAATGCACACGGATGCTCCCAGGCTTTCCCTCATCCATGCATAGAGCAGCCCCCTGAAAAAGAGCTCTTCCACAAAAGGCCCGATGAGACAGCCGATAAAGAAAAAGGCTACCCAGTGGTCAAGAGGCTGCTCTGAGAGAAGCTGACTCAGCAGCCCTTTTTCCATGAAGATCCGCGAAACAAGGTCTATGGCAAGAACACAAGCGCCAAAGACAGCAGCAATCCCGAGTCCAATGGCAAGCTCCTTGGAAATTGAGGCTGTCATCACGCCGCAGAGCCTGTATGAAAAAACAAGGATGACAGTCATCTCCACGAGCCTGGCCATAAGTGTGTAGATCAGCCCGTCAACAAGGATGTATCCCGACAACAGCCTGAACCCGGCTTCTACGAGACAAACCGCAAGAATGACTGCCAGACGCCTATCCATGGATATGTATATATAAGGGAAAATGGGAAGGCACAATGAAAGAAACTTGGCAACAGTCTAATAAAGGCATATCCGATATACAAACTTGTAAAATTGACGAGCATGGACAAGTGCGTCTATACTGGCACCATGAAAAGGGTAGTCATCGGCACGGCAGGACATGTGGACCATGGCAAGACATCGCTTATCAAGGCGCTCACCGGTGTTGACTGTGACCGCCTCAAGGAAGAGAAAGAGCGTGGGCTTACTATCGAGCTCGGCTTTGCCTCGCTCGTTCTCCCTTCAGGGGAGCGCGTAGGGGTGGTGGATGTGCCGGGGCATGTGCGTTTTATTAAGCACATGCTCTCAGGGGCCTCAGGCATTGATCTGGTGCTGCTGGTGATCGCCGCGGATGAGGGAGTGATGCCCCAGACAAAAGAGCATGTGCAGATCTGCGAGCTTCTGGGCATCAAGCGCGGGGTCGTTGCCCTGACCAAAAAAGACATGGTGGATGAAGACCTGCTGGAGCTTGCCGTCTCTGATGTGCGGGATTATATCCAGGGCACCTTCCTTAAAGATGCACCAATTATCCCGGTAAGCTCCACGACGAAAGAAGGTCTGGATGAGCTCACCGCTGAGCTCGATGCCCAGGTAGCGCTGGTGCATGAGCGGCAATCAACAGGGATACCGGTGCTTCCTGTTGACCGCGTTTTCACCATCAAGGGGTTCGGCACCGTGGTGACCGGCACACTGAGCCGCGGTACATTCTCTCATGAACAGGAAGTCGAGGTTTTGCCCAGCCGCAAGGCTGCCAGGATCCGCAATCTTCAGGTCCATGATGAAGATGTTGATATTGCATTTGCCGGCATGCGCACCGCAGTCAACCTCCAGGGCATGGGCAACGAGGAGATAGCCCGGGGTGAATGGGTCGTTCCGGCAGGGGTCTTTGATGCCACCCGTTTGCTTGATGCGAAGCTCAACCTTCTGAGGAAGCCGGGCAGGGGCGGAGTCAGGCTCTATATCGGTACGGCAGAGGTTATGGGGGACATGAGCCTGCACAAGGTAGACGGCCAGGACATTGGAAGGATAAGGCTCCAGCAACCGATTGTTGCCTCGCACGGCGACAGGTTCATCCTGCGTGCCATATCCCCTGCGGCCACCATTGGTGGAGGTATGGTGCTCAATCCTCATCCGGCCAGGCGGTTTTCAGAAGAGGTGATCCGCGATCTCTTAAGCGATGACCCTTCAAGGCTCATCATCGGTCTTGCAAAGGATGCCGGAATGCAGGGCATCTCACGAAGGGTTATCCTCTCTGTGTTCCCCGAAGGGGCGTCCAAGTGGGATAAGCTCATACAAAGCCTGCTCTCAGCCGGCGAGATCATCAAGTTCGATACAACAGGAGAGCTCTTTGTTCATGCCTTTTACCAGGCCAGGCTCAGGCAGGTTCTTGTATCGCGCGTCCAGGAATATCATGCGGCAAACCCATCATCGCCAGGTGTATCAAAGGAACATCTAAGGATGTCTGTTCAGGGCGGCGTAGAGCAGAAACTGTTCCACAAGGTCTTGCAGGATCTTGTGAAAAGAGGTGATCTGGAAGAGTCGGGGCCTACGATATCAGCCGCCGGGTTTTCTGCAACCATGGCTGCCGACCGGACCGAGCTTGGTGAAAAAATAACCAAGATTCTTGAGCAGGCCGGATTCGAGCCGCCAAAGATATCCGAGCTTTCTGAAAGGCTCCATGTCACCAGTAAAAATATCACGGAAATTCTCGGTTTTCTCAGTCGTGACCACAAGGTCGTCAAGATAAAAGACGATATGTATCTGTCCAGCCAACATGAAGAGACTCTCAAGAAACACGTAGGCGAGTTCATCCTCAAGAATCAGTCCATGGGGCCTGCTGACATGAAGACCGTCATGGGCTTGTCTCGGAAATATGCAATTCCCTATTTTGAGTACCTGGATCGTATTCGGTTCACCATGCGTGTGGGGGATGTGCGTAAGCTGGTAATTACATCGAAGTAAATATCTGTTTATCTTAGTCTTTTTATCCTGGATCTTGCGTTTAATCCGGATTCATACAAAGTGAAATCCTTCAGGAGAACTACTTTCTCGGTATCATTTTACGGACCAGAATAGCCCGGTCTTTAAGCTTGAGCCTCCAGTAGAGAGGGCTCAGAATGAGGGTTTTTATAAGCTCCTTCTTCTTATTATTAACATGCTCGTCTTTATTTACATCTTGCATATCATTGAATATGCTTAAACCATGCCAGTAAATAGAAAACTGTGGTTTATCAATAAGTTATGCTGTATGGGGATGAAATAGTATCCGGGAGAGAGGAAAAGTGATGGAATTATGACACTCTTTCACTGGGTGAGCATATAATTAAGGTGAGCATATAACAAGATGAGAGGGTTACTTTGGCGCGGGTACCGAGGAGGTACATGATGTTGAGATCAGACTGTCAATATCTTCACCAAGATCTGTATCGGGATAGAGCTTCTTGATGGACTGAAAGCGGGTGCATGCTGCCTTTGAGTTGCCCTTTTTCAGGTAGAATTTGCCGATATACACATAATGTTTGGCGAGGAGTGTCTTTGCCTCTTTAAGGCTGTCCGTGGCATCTTTAATATAGGGAGATCCCGGATAAGTCTTCATGAATCCCTCAAAGCTCGCAATAGCCTTCATGGTCTCATTCTGGTCCCGGTCAAGGGTGCCCATCTGTTTATAATGGCACATCCCGATCCGGAAGAGACAATAGCCGGCATCGATATCAGTGGGATAGAGAAGGCGGAATTCCTCATAGTTCTTTAGTGCCAGTTCATAATCTTCCTGGTCATAATAGAGATCAGCAGTACTGAGAATGGCTTTCCGTGCAAGCTCATGGCCCGGGTAATAGGTCCGTACCTGCATGAATGCCTCGGCAGCCTTTTCAGCATCGCCTTTCTTTGCAAGCTCGGCGGCTTCATCATAGAGCTCTTGAGCGGGTTTAATCTTGTCGGTGTCGTGGGCGCAGCTGAAAATGAGAGATAAAATAAATACGTAGATGATAAGAGAGAGTGCTTTTCTCATGCGTTAGGCACCTTAAGCCAAATCGTTATGGGAATCAAGGACGGATTTCATAGATTGAACCGTCTTTAATAGTAAGGATATAGGTGGACTTATCTAATGCGCCATCTGAAGAGAATGACGTAGTGCCGCTGACCCCGGGGTAATTTTTCAGGGAGGCCAGATAGTCCTTCAGAGCCTCACGAGATGGCCTCTTGAGATTGGGTGTAAGCCTGGAGGATCTGTGCAGCATCAAAGGCGCAGGCCTCCCAAACCGAGGGTGTATAGTGGAATGTGTTCGTGAATGAGCGGTTAAAATCCTGGGCAGCACTAAGGATGGTTCCATGATAGTATCCACTTAAGAACACTGCATTCTCGATATTTCTTCCCCCTGCCTTGAGCAGATCAGGGGTGTCCCACAGCGTTGGTCCGAAGAGGCGAATATTTTTAATGTTAAGGTAGCTTATGTATGATGATATCATGGCTGCATTCGCTGCATTATCCGGTATGAGGACTGCCTCAATATCTGCTCCCTTACCCAAGGACATATCCCCTGGTCGGCCTTTTGCAGGCGTTTTTTTCCCTCCTGAGAAAAGGGTTTTCAGCTGCTGTTTGAAGTCAACACTCTGCGGGGAATAGGTGATGGACTTCAAAATAGTTATGCCGAATGAGGGAGACAATCTTTGAAATCTTTCGGCAAAGGTCTTTCCGAAGCGATCATCGGGAATCATGACGGCAAACCTTGTAATGCCCATGGACCTTGCTGCGTTAAGGAGGGCCTTGGCCTGTAAATCAATAGTGAGGAAGTTCCTGTAGCAGTATGTCCCGATCTTTGGAGGTATCTCAGCCTGGGTGAATATTATTGCCGGCAAATGCCTTGCCTGAGCCTCCTTGCAGGCGATATCACCTGCATGTTCCCCCACCGGGCCTATGATTGCAACAACCTTTTGGGTGCGGTCAAGTTCATCAATGATAGAAGGGATGGAGTCCTCGTTATTGCCATAGTCCCTGATGATGTATTCTATATTTTGGGTAGCGGCCGTTGGAAAAGACCCCGCCTGCGATCTCTATCCCCTTGAGTATCTTGTGGCCTACTGATTCCCATTTTCCGCTTAAGGGGAGGATAACACCAATGGCATTTCGGGGGTTTGATATAAAGATATTTTTCAATGTGTCCGGTTGAGTTACATCAGAGTCAGATGCCGCCATCGCAGAGGGGCCTGAAAGCAGCAGGAATACTTCAAACAACACGGGCAGTACTCTTAAGAATCGTGTTTTCATAATAATTTTGAATACTATATGAAGATATTGCGCCAAGTCAATGAGATGCAATTCCTTTACCGCGGCAATGCTTTCCCCAAGTTATATTTTACTTGACAACTTCTCAGACACTCCATGAGAATAGCGTGTCAAAATACTAAAAAATTCAAAGGAGACCCCTGTGGCCGATCTAGGGACACGGTATAAATGCTATAAGTGCGGCACGAAGTTTTATGACTTAGGTAAACCACAGCCCATTTGTCCTGCCTGTGGTGAGGACCAGAATAACGAAGAGACGAAGCGGATGCTCAAACGAAAGAGGAAGCGTTCGCTTGCAAAGGTGAAATCCGACGTCAGGGCCATACCGGAAGAGACTGATATCCCTGTAGAAACCGATGAAAACGTAGAAGACTATGTCCTCGATATGGAAGACATCGTCCTTGAGGAAAACGCGGATTCAGAGTAATTAGACAGTAGAGGCCTAGTCTTGTACCCGCCCTTGAGATTACTCACTTCTTTTGCAGTTCTTTTGTCACTGTTTTGGTGGTGTTCTGGATATATGGCTGCATCTGTTCAGGAATGAATCCCCTGATGCTGCTCATGGCCTTCTTGGAATAAGGCAGTACCTTCGAATTCACGAAGATAGCCGAGTTTTGTGGCAGTATCACCTGCAGCATGGTTATGGTCAGGAGTACGATGAGAAGACCCTTTGCAAGCCCGAGTGCACCACCCAGGGCCGTGTCGACAGCAGCCAGTACAGAGGCATTGAGTATCTTCTGAACAAAATGCATGAGGATCTTTATTATTATAAAGAAGAAAAAAAAGACCACAATAAAGCCCAGGACACCCCGGACATCTTCCACATGGAGAATGGAAAGGAAATGAGTGATGCCAGGCGAGAATCTCTTTGCAAGATAGAGACCCCCGAAAATGGATACAAGGGATGATATACCCTTGATCAGGCCGTGGTATACCCCCAGTCCTGTGAAAACAACAATTACGATGATGGTGAAGATGTCCAGTGCATTCACTGTTTGGCCTTTGTCAATTCGATCCACAGCACATCTTTTAGGGCTATCTGGTATGCACCGTAAGGCAATTTACCATAGATTTTTGAGATGCCGTTTGTCTTGAGATTGCACATGGTGCCGGTATCCTTTATGGTTGCACATGCAGAACCTTCCTTCATCTCGATGCGGGAGATGGTATCAAAAGGTATCTCAATCCGGCCCTTACCCATGTATACGTTGAATGAGGTTTTACCGTCAAAAGTAACTGAAGTGATGGTTACCTCATTGTTTAAGGTGTCCTTGATCTTCGCATTAAAAGGTGATGAGACGGTGCTTTGGCCGGGAGATCCGGCGTTGCCCATTCCCATAAGAAAAACACTAAGGACCATAAGTAATGCTGCCCGATAAAGATAACCTTTATGTTCATAGCTCATGTACCTCCTTAACAACCCCTTCTATTTGAAGCGCCTTAATGAGATCAAGTATCGTTGCCTTGCAGTCTTCGTGATAATTCATAATGAGAAGGCCCTGAACAGGGTCTTTTGTGCTGACAGTAGCCAAGCCGTCATAGCCTTGGACGACATAGTTCACATAAAAGATATCCTTCCGATCAACCGTCAGCGAGACCGTTTGGAAATCAACCATGATTTTCGAGATACCATAAGAGATACGCTGCTGCAAGCTCAGTACGAATAAACTGTTTACACACACGATAATATTCCGGAGGGAGGATGATCAATAAAGGCAGTTCAGTGCCGGTTTGAAACAATTATCATAGGCTAATGGTTCAATAGAGTGCCTTTGCCTTTCAATAAAATCCTTGACATCATCGAGTTTGAAATGATAGGAAAAATTGATCTGAATGAGTGAACAGCCATTCAGTCAAGGGCTGTATAGTAACAACCATTGCAGAGGCCATTTGGGAATTTGATGGATATAATATTCCCAAAAGATTGACGTTCGAGCAAGATAACAGGAGTGCTTTCTCAATGACCAACGTCTATGGAGGCAGGCTTTGATAGAGATTAATTTTACTATTATCATACAGGCATTCAATTTTTTTCTTCTTCTCGTAATTCTGAATAAGGTCCTTTACAAGCCGATCCTGAAGATCCTTGAAGAGAGGGAGCAAAGGATCGACGGTCAGCAGCAGCAGGCCAAGAAGATCCTCGAGGATGGCCAGGTGCTTCAGGGCGATTATGATAAAAAGCTTTACAATGCAAAGATAGAGGCAATGAATACGAAGAATGCAGCGCGAAGCGCAGCTTCTGAGCAGGCCAACAGTATCATAGATGATTCCCGGAAGAAGGCGGAAGAGATCATCAACCAGATGCAGCAGCAGATGGTCTTGGAACTGGCACAGGCAAAAAAGGAACTTGAGCCGGAACTGAGTGTCATGTCGGCAACCATTGCTCAGCAGATCTTGGGGAGGAAGGTGGCATGATGCAGCGAATAAGAAAGGTTCTCCCCCTTGTAATAACTCTAGCCTTTGTTGCCTTCACGGTTGCTTTCGCATCCGAGGGAGGTGGTGGTGAAGAGGGCCATAAGGCAATCTGGCTTATGGTATGGCGTATCGTCAACTTCCTGATTCTGATGGCGCTGCTGTGGAAGCTCCTTGCCGATACAATCAGGAAGTATTTTGTGAGACCGCAAGGAAGAGATCGCCCAGATGATTGAAGAGGCTGACAAGGCAAAGTCTGATGCTGATATTCAGTATGCCGACATCCAGCAGAAGCTTAAGAACGTAGAGAAAGATATCCATGATATCAAGAATGCCATCATGGGCGAGCTTGAAGGTGAAAAGGCCCGCATCATCGAAGAAGGCAAGGTATCGGCGGAGCGTATTATCCAGCAGGCCAAGTGGACTGCTGATCAGGAAGTGGCCAAGGTTAAGAACGAACTTAAGGAGCACGTGGTGGAAATGGCCGGAGACATGGCTTCAGGCATGATTACCAACAGCATGACCCCGAAGATGACCAGAAACGTATCCTTGAGGAATATTTAAATAAGGTAGTGAGGTAACCTTGAAAGACGACATCGTAGCAAGACGATATGCGGGGGCGCTTTACGACCTGGGCAAGGAAGAGGGCTTGCAGGAAAAGTTCCTCACAGACCTGGAGGCCATAGTATCCATCCTTGATGAGAGTGATGAATTCAGGTCCATCATGGAGAGCCCGTTGTATGATATTCTCCTGAAAAAGAGGATCCTGGGCGAACTCATCACCAAGGTCAAGATTTCCAAGTACACGGAGAACTTCCTCAGCATACTCCTCGACAAGGACAGGTTCGCGTCTTTGAGGGCCATACTGGACTCATTCCGCCAGATTTTGGATGAGGCTTCCGGAAGGGTGAGGGCCACCGTTACCTGTGCGATGGAGCTTGACAAGGCTCAACTCGAACGTCTTTCCGGCACGCTCAAGAAGATCGTGAAGAAGGAAGTGGACCTTGACGTCTCGATTGACCCGACACTCATCGGCGGCCTCATCGCCGAGGTGGAGGGTATGATTTATGACGGCAGCGTCAAGACGCAGATTATGAGATTAAAACAGAGTCTAAAAGGGGAGATATAGGATGCAGATCAGGGCGGAAGAGATAAGTAAGATTATCAAAGAACAGATCAAGGGGTACGAGAAGGAGATCGATGTCGCCGAGACTGGTACCATCCTGTCGGTCGGTGACGGTATCGCCCGTGTCTATGGCCTGAGAAACGTCATGTCCAGTGAACTCATCGAGTTTCCCCACGGCATCATGGGCATGGCGCTCAACCTGGAAGAGGACAATGTCGGTTGCGTTCTTTTCGGTGAGAGCGCAGGCATCAAGGAAGGTGACCAGGCAAGGCGCACCAAGAGGATCGTTGAGGTCCCGGTAGGTGAGGCCATGCTCGGTCGGGTGGTCAACGCCATCGGGCTGCCCATTGACGGCAAGGGCCCCATCGATACCAAGGAATTTCGTACAGTCGATATCAAGGCCCCGGGCATCGTCAAAAGGCAGCCGGTGAAGGAGCCCCTCCAGACCGGCCTGAAGTCTATTGATGCCATGACCCCTGTCGGGCGCGGCCAGCGCGAACTTATCATCGGCGACCGCCAGACCGGCAAGACTGCACTCGCCATCGACACCATCATCAACCAGAAAGGTAACGGCGTTATATGCATCTACGTAGCCGTGGGCCAGAAACAGTCCACCGTGGCCCAGGTTGTGGCAACGTTAGAGCAGTTCGGCGCCATGGAATACACGGTCGTTGTTGCAGCCACCGCATCCGACCCGGCGCCTCTGCAGTACATCGCGCCTTATTGCGGCTGCACCATCGGTGAATTCTACCGCGACAATGGCGGCCATGCCCTGTGTATCTACGACGACCTTACCAAGCAGGCCCAGTCCTACAGGCAGCTTTCGCTTCTTCTGCAGAAGACCCCCGGGACGCGAGGCCTTCCCCGGCGACGTGTTCTATCTGCATTCCCGCCTCCTTGAGCGCGCTGCCAAGCTGAGTGACGACCTGGGCGCCGGTTCGCTCACGGCCCTGCCCATTGTTGAAACCCAGGCCGGTGACGTATCTGCATACATCCCCACAAATGTTATTTCCATTACCGACGGGCAGATCTTCCTGGATTCCGACCTCTTCTACTCGGGCTTCAGGCCCGCCATCAACGTGGGTATCTCGGTTTCCCGCGTGGGCGGTAATGCCCAGATCAAGGCCATGAAGAAGGTTGCCGGTACGCTCCGCCTTGACCTTGCCCAGTACCGCGAGCTGGCGGCGTTCTCGCAGTTCGGGTCCGACCTCGACAAGGCCACCCAGGCCCAGCTGAACCGTGGTGCACAGGCTCATGGAGCTCCTGAAACAGCCCCAGTACAAGCCGCTGCCGGTCGAGAAGCAGGTGGCCATCATCTATGTGGGCACCAATGGCCACCTTGATGAATATCCCACAACTGCCATCAGGAGCTTTCGAGGATCAGTTCTTTGCCTTCATGGAAAGCAAGCACTCCGACATCTTGAAGACGGTTCGTGAAACCGGTAAGCTCGAGGCCGATACGGAAAAGGCCCTCAAAGATGCCATTGCGGACTTCAAGAAGATATTCGTGGCGGAATAATTAAGGAGAGGGAATGCCTAGTCTAAAAGACTTACGAAAGAGGATCAACTCCGTCAAAAAGACGAAGCAGATCACCTCGGCCATGCGCATGGTTGCAGCCGCCAAGCTGAGAAGGGCGCAGACCGACATCATTGCCGCGCGCCCTTATGCCATCAAGACCAACGAGGTGCTCGTCTCCCTGGTGACCAGGACAAACCCTGACATGCACCCGCTTCTGCGCGTCCGTGAGCCCAAGAGATGTGTCATTGTGGTGATCGCATCCGACAGAGGATTATGCGGGTCCTTCAACCAGAACCTATTCCGTCGGGCCGATTCCTTCATCAAGGAAAATAAAGACAAATACGAAGAGATCTCCATGGTGCTTATTGGGAAGAGATCGGCGGACTACTACAGGCGCAAGGACGTCAAGAAGAGGCAGAGCTATCCTATCGGCAAACCGAATTATGCCCTGGCTTCCGAGATCTGTGATGACCTCATCAAGGGGTACGTCAATGCGGAATATGACGAGCTCATCATCATCTTCAATGAGTTCAAATCAGCCATGACCCAGATCATGCACGAAGACAAGCTGCTGCCCGTGGAACCCATGGAGGTTGATGACGACATGAGCAATGTCGAATATCTCTATGAACCCTCAGAGGAAGTCCTGCTTGATACTCTGTTGCCCTTGAGCCTGAAGATATTCATGTACCGTGCGCTTCTGGAGTCTGCAGCTTCAGAGCACGGTGCGCGCATGACGGCCATGGAGAGTGCATCCAACAACGCGGGCGAGGTTATCGGGAAGCTGGATATCAAGTATAACAGGGCAAGGCAGGCTGCCATCACCACCGAACTCATGGAAGTGGTGGGTGGTGCTGAGGCCCTTAAGGGATAACAACTTTAGGACTAATCGGGAGGAATGAGCTTATGAACATAGGAAGGATCGCACAGGTCATCGGCGCTGTTGTGGACGTCGAGTTCCCCCAGGGAGAGCTGCCTAACATATATAACGCCCTGTTTGTGACGAACAAGTTTATCTCCGAAGAGGAAGATAACCTGGTTCTCGAGGTCGCCCAGCATCTTGGGCAACAGGACAGTCCGCACCATCTGCATGGACTCATCCGACGGTCTGGTCAGGGGTATGCCGGTCAAAGATTCCGGTGCGCCTATTTCCATCCCGGTTGGAGACGCGGTGCTCGGACGCATCCTGAACGTGGTGGGCAAGCCCGTTGACGAGATGGGCCCGGTGAACACCGAAAAGCGTAACCCCATCCACCGCGAGCCCCCGAAGTTCACCGAGCAGAGCACATCCATCGATTCATTCGTGACCGGCATCAAGGTCATCGACCTTCTGACCCCGTACATGAGGGGCGGAAAGATCGGCCTGTTCGGCGGCGCCGGCGTGGGCAAGACGGTTTTCATCATGGAGCTCATTCACAACATCGCCTCAAAGCATGGCGGCTACTCGGTGTTCGCCGGCGTGGGCGAGCGCACCCGTGAAGGAAACGACCTGTGGCTCGAAATGAAGGAGTCAGGCGTTATCGATAAGACAGCCCTTGTATACGGCCAGATGAACGAACCCCCCGGAGCACGTGCCCGCGTGGGACTGTCCGGCCTTGCTGTTGCCGAATATTTCCGTGACGAGCAGAACCAGGACGTGCTGCTCTTCATCGACAACATCTTCCGGTTCACCCAGGCAGGTATGGAGGTGTCCGCTCTGCTCGGCCGCATGCCATCAGCCGTTGGATACCAGCCGACCCTGGGTACCGACATGGGCGAGCTCCAGGAGCGCATCACGTCGACCACCAAAGGGTCCATCACCTCGGTTCAGGCTATTTACGTGCCTGCCGACGACTTGACCGACCCCGCCCCTGCAACCACATTCAGCCATTTGGACGCCACCACGGTTCTTTCAAGGCAGATCGTGGAGCTGGGTATCTACCCGGCCGTGGACCCGCTCGACTCCACTTCGAGAATCCTTGATCCGAAGATCGTGGGCGAGGAGCACTACAACGTTGCACGCCAGGTGCAGCAGATCCTCCAGAAGTATAAGGAGCTCCAGGACATCATCGCCATTCTCGGCATGGACGAGCTCTCGGAAGACGACAAGCTCACCGTTTCACGCGCCCGCAAGATCCAGAGGTTCCTGTCCCAGTCCTTCAGCGTTGCCGAGCAGTTTACCGGCATGCCGGGCAAATATGTAGAGCTGAAGGATACCATTCGCGGCTTCAAGATGATCGTTGCCGGCGAGATGGATGACCTCCCCGAGCAGGCCTTCTACATGGTGGGACCCATCGAAGAGGTAATAGAGAAGGCGAAGAAGCTGGCAGCAGACTAAGGGAGAATATTCATGGCTGAAGAATACATGCAGCTTGACGTGGTAACCCCCGAGAAGGCGGTGCTCAGCCGCAAGGCCCTCGAGGTGGTTGCACCCGGGCAGCCAGGGTGAATTCGGTGTGCTCATCGGGCATACGCCGTTCCTCACCACTCTTAAGCCCGGCCAGATCATCGTCAAGACTGAGGACAGGGATATTTACCTTGCCGTTGGCGGCGGGTTCGCCGAGATCATATCAAACAGGGTGATCATCCTGGCTGAGACGGCGGATATGGCCGAAGACATCGTTGTCGAAGAGGTAAAGGCCGAGATAGACCAGGCCCATGAGAAACTGCGTGAGTATGGCAGGGACGATCCCGAGTATACCAAGTGGGAAAACCGATTGGTAAGGGCCGAGGTAAAGCTCAGGGTTTTTGAGAACTGGGAAAAGTCAAAGTAACCGACTGAGCTCATAGAATAGATTGCAAAGAGGGGCCTTAAGGCCCCTCTTTTATATTGCAAGGATTATTGACTCTTTAAGCAAATCCTTTTATAAGCAGATTTCATATCCGTGTGCGCCCATAGCCCAGTTGGATAGAGCGTTGGACTACGAATCCAAAGGTCGCAGGTTCGAATCCTGCTGGGCGCACTTCACTTTACAAGCCAAAAAAAACTTAACCCTTTCAGTTTGTCCCCTCCTCTGTACCTCGGCAGAGGGTATAAACATGTACTTGATTCATTCCGATATAGGTCATATAGTTATCATCAGAGGATAACTTTGACTAAGGGGAATCTATTCTAGCATGGAGAAACACATCTCTGGTTTAGAAAATCTCTTGATGCTTCATGGAGAGGTCTTCCCTATGGATAATGGATATTGGACCAAGATAGAAGCATGGATGACATCAACGACAAAGCAGGTACCACATGGCATCCGATATTCACTGACACTACATGATCGCCATAATGTTCGGGTACTGGGATATGATAATGCTCATAACATAAAACCGAAACGAAAGCGATTTGCTGTGGAAAAGACTACCTGGGATCATAAGCACTTGAAGAGTAGGGTGGAACATTATGAATTTGAATCGGCAGATCAACTGTTAGAGGACTTCTGGAACGAAGTTGATGACTATCTGAAAGAAAGAACGAGGTAAAAAAGACTATGGCAACAAACATCCTGAAAGTAGGCATACTGTCGAGAAGTGAATACCGTAAAAGAACCATTGCCATTGCAAAGGGAGAGTATGTACCAAAAAAAGACGAACCAAAGATATGGTTTGAATCGCTTCAGTCAATGGCTCAAGTGCTCAGCAATGACAACCAGGATCTATTGCGGGTAATTCTTGAGAAGAAGCCAGCCTCATTAAAAGAACTTGGAACTGTGACAGGGCGGAAAAGCAGTAACCTGTCCCGGACACTGAAATTGATGGCCCGTTATGGGATTGTCGAACTTGAAAAGGAACAGAAGACCATCAGGCCAATTGTTAAGGCTACCTCCTTCAAAGTAGAGTTCGGATTGAGAAACAGTTAAACAGGGACCTCCATCCACAACTGCGATCACAATGTCATTGGGTAATGGCTCAGTGGATTTATGCGCGATCAGGTTATATCGGGACGAATCTCATCATCGATTATTGATGTACCCTCCACCCTGGCAAAGAATGTGGCGGTAGGGTTCTTGATGAGAATAGGATCATGAGGGTAACCTTCATCCTTTGCCATTCTGGCACTTTTAGGGGTGTCGCTTAGAGCTTTTTGTCATTTTGTACCTATCCATGCCCTGGCTGAAGGCTTTTCTGCCAAGATGGCAATTTCAGGAAAGGCTATAAAATAAATAATGTTAGATATCAATGAGTTATAAGTTGCCAGAACCTGGCACGCCCCTTGCCTTATATGAAGTAGAAAGAAAAAACAAACCCCAGGGAGGGCAAGACAATGATGACATTATGGATCGTAATCGGCGCACTGTTCATGACCGGCATAGGGATCAGGTTCACCTACAAGGTATTGGGACTCACCCCGGTAGAAGCAAGCGCGGTATTCGTCCTGGTGGTCGCCCTGGTAACCATCAACACCGGCCCGGCACGTGAGATCCTCATGAGCCTGTTCTAAGGCAGGACTCAGAGAGATAAAAAGGATAAGGAGGAAGGCCATGAAGACAAAGAAAGAAAAGATCGAAAAGGCACTGGCCAACAGGCTCAGCAGGATAAGCGCATACAGCCTGGTGCTCGTTACGATGACCTTCCTCGGACTCTACGGCGGCATGTATCTGGACAGGGTTCTCGGCATGGCACCCAACTTCACGATGGTAGGACTGGTGGCCGGCATAGCACTGGGCTTCAAGGGGTTCATCCAGGAGGTCGTGATAGAGAGAAAGGTAAAGAGGGCATAGCCATGACAGTCATCTTTGTAACCATCGGTTTCACAGCATTCCTGGCCCTGACTGCAAGGTTCGTGAAACACGCAGGGCATGCTGCCAGGACAGAGCACAGCCGGTAATCAGGACACGCCACATCTACCTAGTGCTTCCTCCCCGGGAACAATCCATATCACACACCACGGCCCTAAAAGGGTCGTTTTTTCTACGGATGGTTCACCCCTCCTATTCTTCCGTCTCTGCTTCAGATATAGGGTTAGCACACGACTGCCCATTCAGGACCTCCCGCATTATCCGGGAAAGGCTGCTTACATGAAACGGCTTCTGGATAAAGCCGCTGCAACCCCTGTCCAGAATCTTCTGTGCCTCGCCTTCGATGCTGTATCCGCTCGCCAGGAGGACCTTCACCCCGGGATCTATCTCAACCAACCTGTCAAAGGTCTGTCCTCCTGAAATACCCGGCATTATCATGTCCAGAATTACCAGATCGATCTTATCCTTCTTTTCCAAATATATTGCTATTGCCGCCTTACCGCTGTCAGCCGTGTATACCTGATAGCCCAACGCTTCCAGAAGGGCACGGCTCACCTCCAGGATCGTTTCTTCGTCATCCACAAGAAGGACAGTTTCAGTCCCTTTGAGTATTGCAGTCTCTTCCTTTTTCTCGTCTGTTACGCTCAGTTTCAAGGCAGGCAGATAAATGGCAAAGGTAGATCCATGCCCCGGTTGACTGATCACATCGATCATACCGTCATGACCCCGTATAATTCCGTAGACCATTGCCAGGCCGAGCCCCGTACCTCTACCCATCTCCTTTGTCGTAAAGAAGGGATCGAAGATCCGCGCCTTTGTTTTTTCATCCATCCCTGTTCCTGTGTCGGTGATGGAAATCTTCACATATTTTCCTGGTCTGGTGACATTTGCCAGGACGTCCTTGTCCTCCAGGATGACATTGCTCGTTTCCAGATGGAGCTCGCCCCCTCCCGGCATGGCTTGCGCGGCATTGACAAACAGATTCATGAGTACCTGTTCCATCTGGCCCTGATCGGCCATAACCGTCCAGAGATCGATGTCCATCTGCCGGTAGATGATGATCTCCTTGTGGGTGGCACTGAAAAGGGAAAGTGCTTTGTCCATGACACCATTGAGATTGGTGGGTCTGACATGATAGCGTCCGCCGCGGGCAAAACCGAGGAGCTGCCTGGTGAGATCCGATGCGCTTTTCACCTGCTCTTCAATGCGCGTGAGCCTTTTGAAATGGGGATGAGAACGATCCAGTCCCATCAGCATCAGTGAGGAATAACCCTGAATGCCCATGAGAAGGTTGTTGAAATCATGGGCAATCCCACCGGCGAGGGTGCCGACAGCCTCCATTTTTGAGGAGTGAGAGAGTTTGAGTTCCATCTCCCTGAGTTCGGTGATGTCCCGGAATACGAAAACCCCACCTATGATGCCGCCGTTGTCATCGCGGATAGGGGCATGCGTTTCTGAAACATTGATTATCGTGTCTTCTTTCCCCCGAATAGAGAAAATGTCACGAGCAGTGCCGGCGAGGCCCCTTTCCAGGACGTCTGAAACAATCCCCTCCAGAATCCTGCGGCCTTCAGGGTCCACGGCTACAAACAACTCTGCAGCGGGATGCCCTACCGACGCAGACTGTTCCAGGCCGAAGATCCTTGCTGCTGCGTCGTTGATAAGGTTTATCCGCCCCCGGTTGTCCAGGGCGAAAAATCCATCGGCCATGGAATGGATGGTCACATCCAGACGGTCTTTTTCCCTTCTGGCCTGGAGTTCGTGAACCTTGACCTCTTCATAAACCCGCACATAGGTTCGAGCCGTCAGGGACAGGATCGACAAGGCAAACCCAAGATATCCGTACTGCATCAGGAACTGGACAGTCTGCATGCCCAGCGTAGCAAGGGCATCATGGACACCAAGAATAGCCCAGAAGGATATACCGATAAAGAAGGGAACGGCATCCCGGCTTCTTGCGTATTTTATCCAGTAGTAGAGCACGGCGAATGATCCTACAGCGATGTAGATCACCAGCAGACTTCCCAGCGGCCCCTTGTTAGGCTCGATGAAGGGTCGGCTTAGCCACAGGAAAGGACGGAAAACAAAATCATATCGTACAAAAATGTCTGTAACCCACAGCAGGGACAATAAAATGGCATGCAGGGGAACGGCAATGATGTGAAAGCGTCTGGAAGGTATCTTCAGGAATGAAAATGTAAAGCCGTAAACAGAATGCATCAGGCCTATCATACAGGTGAATTGAATCAACTCGCAGGAACGGTTGATGAGGCCGGGCTCTGAATTGTACTGTATGAATCCGGAAAACGAATAGGCCGCGATGAAAAAGGATAGTCCAGCCCCCCAGGCGTTCCAAGTCAGCTCGGTCTTCCTGATGAAAAGCCATGCCTGGCAGAGAAAAAAGAAGAATGCCAGAACAGCCACACACAAAGATCCTGCCGATGAAAGCGGGATATACATATCTTTATCCAGCGATTCAAGAATTCTTTTTTATTAAGTCTATCCTATCAGAAATGCAAGTAACTAGAAATGGTATTTCACATGATTTTCGGATATTATAATGTATAAATGTCAAAACTGCTTGGCATTACCAGACCTCTGACAGATCACCGAAGAATACACCTCGCCTTGATCCTTGTGAGGGTAGCGCACCGCAACAACTTCTAAGACCTTTTCATGTCGCTTCATCAAGACCGGTGTCTTATTTCATCAGGCCGGTTGAATTATATCCCTTGGATGATGTTTAAATCATCCTCTGCGCTCAATACCCTCCCAGAACCGGTCTTCAATATCTTTTTTACACATCTTTCCGTCTATATGGCGGGGAAGCGTCTCGACAAATTCCACATACTTGGGGATCTTGTAGCCTATGAGATTGATTGTTTTCAGGTGCTCGATGATATCGTCCGCCTTGAGGACATGGCCGTCTTTGAGCTGTATCACCGCAGCAGGCACCTCGCCGAGCTCTTTGTGGGGGTAGCGCACAACAGCAACATCCAAGACCTTGTCATGTCTCTTTATGGCTGTTTCGATCTCGTTGGGGAAGATGTTCACCCCGCCGGTGATGATCATCTCCTTTTCCCTGCCCGTGAGGTACAGAAAACCGTCTTCATCAAAGTGGCCCCTGAGACCGTCGTCGAACCAGGGTTCGCCGTCCACGAGCTTGAATGCACCCTCGAGTTTTTCGGGCGACCCCACGTAGTTGAGGCTCACCGTGGTGAGACTGCGGCTGAGGATACGGCCGTCTTTCCCAGGCGGGCACCAGGTTCGGGTTTCTTCATCAAAGACCTTGGTTTGCGCGCAGCGGATCTTGCCGACGCTCTCATAGCGCTTGGGCTTTTCCTCATAATCGACCGGCAGGAGGACGGAAGACACCCCTGTCTCGGAGGACCCGTAGAACTCGGTGAACACGTTTTTGTTGCATCCCTGCTGTTTGAATAATACATTGGTCGCCTTTTTGAGCTCCGGGGTTGCAGGGGCGGCTGCGCATATAATGGTGTGCATGGAGCTGAGGTTGTAGCGACTTTTTACGGCATCCGGCAGGGCAAGGATCCGTTCAAGCATGGCTGGCACGACAAAGATCCAGTTAATCCGCTCTCGTTCAATGATCCTGAGGATATCCTCTGGATCAAACTTCTGCAAGGGCACTCCGGTCCCGCCGAGCAGGATAAAGGGAACCCATCCCGCAATGGAGCCTGCATGGTAGAGAGGACCCGGGATGAGGCAGCGCATGTTCCTTGTGATGGGGTCTGATATTTCGGTTCCGCCGAACCAGTACATGAAGCTGAACTGGAGTACGAGGAGCCTGAGGTATTCCCCGAGCGGGACCTTGGGAGCTTCAGCCAGATCGCTGAAGGCATAGCCGATGCTGTCAAAGTAATTGACGTTTTTGGGTGTTCCTGTAGTCCCGCCGGTGTAAGGATTCAATGCTACGGCGAAGTGGGTCCTGGGCATGGTGCTCGGTGCGTGCGAGAGGAGCTCTTCGTAATTCAGGGCGTCTGCCAATGGGCTCTTGCCCACAACGATGTAATGCTCGATGCTCGGCAGGGAGTCTTTCATGGGCAGGATCCTGTCCGCGAATTCGTCATGAAGGATAAGTACCCGGGGTTTTACACGATTGATGGCATCCACCAGTTCACCGCCATCCAGATGCCAGTTGAGGAAGGGCATGGGGCAGCCGATGAGCGAGCAGGCAAAAAAGGCCTCGAAGAATTCATTTCCATTATAAAGCAGCTCGGCACAGCGATCCTTGGGTTCGAGCCCCAAGGCCTGCAGTGCGTTGGCAAGCCTCATAACCCTGTCCTTGAGCTGGTTATAGGTGTAGCGGGTGCCTTCCGAGATGAGTGCCTCACGCTCCCCGAAGACCTCCCACATGGATACCAGGAAGTTCGGGGTGATCTTTTCCAGCCTGAAGTTTGCCAGCGCCTTGATGGTTTTGAAATGCCCGGTCTTGCTGCCGGTCTTCAGCAGAATACGCAGGGTATTCATACCTCCCCACTGGGTGTAGAATGTCTTCAGGAGACCTTTGGTCTGTTCCATTGATGCCAGGGCAGGTATTGCGTTCATCAGATTCTTGAAACTTTTGTCCCCCATGCTGTACCTCCATGTGCAGATTGCACTCACATACTATTCAACTCGCGAGTTTGTGTGGGCCGGTGCTTATTCCATCACTCCGGTTGAATTAAATTACGAAAGGGCAGGAGAAAGCGGCTTGCCATAGTCCTCTCTCACCTTGTTCCGCAAGACCTTTCCCACAGGGCTCATGGGAAAGGCATCGGCAAACACTACCGACTTGGGCCGCTTGAACCCGGTCATCTTGTCTTTGCACCATGAGATGATCTCCTGATCCGTTGCTGCCATCCCGGGTTTCAAAACCACGACCGCACGGACGATGTTGCCCCAGGTGTCGTCGGGTACGCCGATAACGCACACCGAGTCGATCATTTCATGCTGGGACATGATCTCTTCCACCTCGTGGGGGAAGACCTTTTCTGCGCCTGTTGAAATGCATTCTCCCTTGCGGTCCACCACGATGAGTTCGCCATCGGCGTCCATATAACCAAGATCACCCGAAAGGAACCATCCGTCTTTGATCACCTCGGATGTCTTTTTTGCCTCGCCATAATAACCCTTCATGATGGTGGCGCTCTGATAGAGGATTTCGCCGGTGCTTCCCCGGGGCACATCCTCACCCTTCTCGTTCACAATGCGCATTTTGATGCCTGACAGGGGCTGACCTACAGAGTTGTTCTTAATGCTCTCCGGAGAGGTATCAATCCGAAGTGCCGTATCAGGCGTCATCTCGGTCTGGCCGAACACATCAACAACGATGGAATTCGGGAATTTTTCCAGGATCTGTTTTTTCCGGCTGCCCGGGTTCGCCCCGGCGCCCGTCATGGCCACGAGCACCGACCTGCGGTCATAACGATCTATATCCGGGTAGTCGAGGACCATTTTCCACTGGGTCGGCACGAGGAGCACCACCATGGGCCGCTCGCGGGCAATGGTTGCGAGCACCTCGGCAGGGTCGAAATGGATGCCTTCCCTGAGGATGAAATGGATGAGTCCGGACATGGGTCCGATGATGAGGAGCTGGTAGTTGGCCATATGGAAGAGCGGCATGTTCATGAATATGGAAAGCCCGCCGGTGATCCTGCCAAGAAGACGGGCTGATGGGCTTTACCTGTTGTCTTGGCCAGGAGTGCGGGTGCATTCTGAGAGACGAACGAGCGGACCTTCGGGAAGCGCCATAAGTGTGTTAAGCGGCTGCTTCGAGCCACGGTTTGTGGACGAGGCTTGCGAGTATCCTGCCGAAATTCACCTTTTCATCACAGGCAAGCCTGCCGATCAGGTCGCCGAAGAGCGATTCGGCGAGGCTCCAGAAGTTGGAGTAGGTGAGCACAACACCCTTGGGCATTCCGGTGGTGCCGCCTGTGTAGCAGATAGTGCATACGTCCTCTTCTGTTGTGCATGCAGGGGGTTCTATGGCCGGGTGTGAGGCTATGGCAGCTTCATAATTGAGCATGCCTTGTGGTACCGAACGTCCATCGCGTGCCAGACAGACGGTTTGCCTGACGGCGGGGCAGTCTTTCAGGGCTTTACAGGTCTCATCCAAGAACAGATCCTCCAAGATGAGCACGGTCGAATCCGAGTGAGTGAGCTGGTATTCGATCTCACGGGCCACAAACCTGAAATTGATGGGTATGGGTACGGCCCCGAGCTTCTGGAGGGCATAGTTGGCCTCAATGAATTCCGGGCAGTCGTGGAACAGGATAGCAGCGTGGTCCCCCTTCTTTATACCCAGGTCTTTCAGGGCTCCGGCCAGGGAGTTGACCCGCTCATTGAGCCCTTGCCAGGTTATGTTTGTGTTTCCGCAGGTGATGGCGATTCCCTTTGGGTTGAATCGGGCCATGCCGGCAAGGAGCTCGCCGAAGCTTTTCCTGGCGATGGGTTTCAGTTTAGGCCATGTCATGATGCCTCCCCTAACCATAGTACAAAGAATCACCGGGCAAGGCGCCCGAGGTATATCGTATGATAGTTATATTATAATACAGAAAAAGAGGCAGGAATACAATGATGATGAGAAGTTAGGTGAAAAAAGGGTGGGCCGGATACCGGCCCACCCAATGTTCTTGGAGGTTTTTCATGATGTTTTTAAATTAACTATCCACCTTTTGTCATGAAGAGAGTCGGTCTCAGGAGTACATAGTCCTGATGAGCTTCTTGTCGATCTTGCCCACGCTTGTCTTGGGTATTTCTTCGGTTATGATATACCTGTCCGGGATGGCGTATTTCGGTATCTTGCCGTCAGAGGCGCAGATCTTCATGAACTGCTTTGAGAACTTCTTCGGTAACGCCGTCACCCCTGAACTGGGGTTTCAGGATAACCAGCAGCATGGGCCTCTCTCCCCACTTGGGGTCGGGAATGCCGATGGCCGCCGCCTCCTGGACCGCATCATGGGTGCTGATGGCGTTTTCCAGGTCAAGTGAGGATACCCACTCGCCCCCTGTCTTGATGACATCCTTGAGCCGGTCCGTGATCTGGATGTACCCTTCGTCATCCATATAACCCACATCACCGGTATGGAGCCATCCGCCGCTCCAGAGTTCCTCGGTCTTTTCCGGGTCCCTGTAGTAGCCCTGGGTGAACCAGGGGGAGCGTACAACGATCTCACCGGTGGCCTGCCGTCGTTCGGCAGGAAGTTGCCCTGCGGGTCGGCGATCCTCACATCCACGAGCGAGACGGGAATGCCTGTCTTGATGACGACGTCGCTTTTCTTCTCGTTGTCATAGTCTTTCATGGATGGCTTTAGGTTCGAAACGCTGATCACCGGGCAGGTCTCGGACATGCCGTAGCCGGCCATCACCTGGATACCCAGGTCGAGTGCTGCCTTGGCAAGGCCCTTGGGGAGCCTTGCGCCGCCGATGATGACCTTCCAGTATGAGAGATCGAACTTTTTGCATATGGGGCTGGCCACCAGCATCTGCAGGATAGTGGGCACACAGTGGGAATAGGTGACCCTTTCTTCCAAGATGAGCTTGATGAGCACTTCGGGCTCATATTTGCCCAGGATAGACCTGTTTGATGCCCATCATGGTGGCGATGTAGGGGAATCCCCAGGCATGGACATGGAACATGGGTGTGATGGGCATGTAGACATCCGAGGTGGAGAACGCAGCGGTGTGTCATGGCAGCTGACTGCTATACACACGCTCATGGTGTGGAGAACGAGTTGCCGGTGGGTGAAGAACACCCCCTTGGGAAGCCCTGTTGTCCCGGTAGTGTAAAAGGTGGTGGCCTTGGTGTTTTCATCAAGCTCCGGAAAGTCGTAATCCGGGGATGCCTTGGCCAGCATCTGCTCGTATTCCCCATCGAGGTGGAGGTCCGTCTGCGGCATCTCTCGGTATTGTCATTGAGGAGAACAACCTTTTTTACCGTCTTCAGTTTGTCCCTTATGGACGCCAGCAAAGGCAGAAAGTCGGCATTGATAAAGACGACATCGGCCTGGGCATGGTTTATGGTGTACTCGATCTGGTCCGGGGAAAGACGCCAGTTCACCGTAAACAGCACTGCGCCCAGCATGGGGATGGCGAAAAAGCTTTCCAGATAGCGATGTGAGTCATAGTCGAAGACGGCAACCGTATCTCCCTGTTTCACGCCGAGGCTGTTCAGTGCGCTTCCAAGCCGGTTGATCCTCTCAAAGAGATCGCTGTAGGTATAGCGCACCTTGTCCCGGTACACGATCTCCTGATTCCGAGCGCTGATTTTCGGGCTTGTCAGCAGATCTTTTATGGTGAGCTGAAACCGATAATGTTGTCCGTTAAGGGATTTTGCAGCCATACTGACCTCCTTAGAGTCATTGTAGTATCTATTCTGAATCATCGGTCAAAACAGGTTTCATAACAATCAGTTGCAGACTGTTTCTTGTGTGCATGAAGGGAGGAAAGATTGGTAGGGAGATGACCTACAGCAAAAACATACTTCTTGATAATATAATACCCTTGCGTAATATACATATAAAACTACAGAACCTCCAAGAGGACTGTCGAACAGACCGGGGATAGCATTGGAAACCTTAAAACCGATCTTGCCTGTGATCAATGATGCTGAAGGGGCTTACGTCCCAGGACACATTGCCGTTTATTATCGATTCTCATGTACACATATTCCCTGATCCTGTTTTTCAATTGATCTGGCAGTGGTTTGATCAATTCGCATGGACAATACGGTATAGACTGACATCTGCCGAGGTCCTGAGATACCTGTTGTCCCGCGGTGTCGGGCACATTGTTGCCCTGCAGTATGCACACAGGCCGGGCATTGCCCGTGAGCTGAACAGGTATATGGTTCAAATCTGCCAGGATTTTTCCGGGAAGGTAACCGGTATGGCCACGGTTTTTCCAGGCGAAAAAGATAGTGATGCCATCCTGAAAGAGGCGTTTGGGAATGGATTGCAGGGCGTAAAGCTCCATGCCCATGTACAGTGCTTTGATATGAACAGCGAAGCAATGGATGTTGTGTATGAAACCTGTTCGTCTGAAGACAAGCCTTTGATAATGCATGTGGGAAGAGAGCCCAAGAGCCCTGCATACAAATGCGATCCATACCTGTTATGCAATGCGGATAAGCTGGAACAGGTGATCAGGAATTATCCAAAACTCAAGGTATGTGTCCCGCATCTGGGTGTCGATGAGTTCACAAGGTATAAGCAGCTGATCGAAAAATATGATAATCTCTGGCTTGATACTGCTATGCTCCTTGCCGATTATTTTCCCATCGAGAATCCGTTTAGATTGGATGAGATGAGACCTGACCGTATCATGTACGGATCAGATTTTCCTAACATACCCTATGCCTGGGATCGTGAGATCAAATGGTTTCTCAAGAGCGGATTATCAGATGATTTCGCAGAGTCTGTACTGAGTAAAAACGCCGCGAATTTTTTTCAACTGAGTTCTCATTGTTCCTAGTTTCATTCCTGTGACGGGCGTTCCTTCTCAACCCAGTTCAGGGCATGCCTCAGGAGTTCGGTGGCGTTCTTCAGGTTCAGTTTTTCCTTGATCCTCTCCCGGTAGGTCCCGATGGTCTTGACGCTCAGGTGCAGTCTGTGGCCGATCTCGCTGATGCTCAGACCTTCACCGATAAGCGGGAAGACCTCGATCTCCCGGTCGGTCAGGGCCTGGAGCGGAGATTCTGAAGGTTCTTTCGGCCCTTCGATGAACCTGGTGAGGATATTCTCGGTGACCTTGCTGCTGGCATAACAACCCCCCCTGAGCACCTGGCGGATTGCCTGGACAACCGATTCGGAGGCCTCCTGCTTCATGATGTATCCCCTGGCCCCGGCCCTGAAGGCGCGTTCCGCATAGAGTGATTCATCATGCATGGAGATGACCAGCATGGGGATGCCCTTGTATGATCTTGTGGACTTCCTTGATGAGGTCGATGCCGCTCATGTCCTTCAAGGTGATATCCACAATGATCATATCGGGATTCAGCGTAGTATGGCCTTCAGGGCGCCTTGGTAATCCTCGGCCTCACCGCAAACCTCAAGGTCATCTTCCTGGCTGAGGAGCTGCATCAGGCCATGCCTGAATATGGGGTGGTCGTCCACGATGAGGATCCGGTGCTTTGGCCGCTGCGGGCTCTATCCTGCGGCATGGTATCCTATCCTTTCTTAGGGGGTGAAGGTGCAGGTCACCAGCGTTCCGCCGCTCGGGTCGGACTCGATCTTCAAGGAGGCGCCGATCATCCTCGCCCGGTAATTCATGATCCTCAAGCCTATACCCGACGGCCTTGGAAACATCCTTGATACCCACGCCGTTGTCCAGGATGGACAGCGAGACCACCCCGCTGTTGTTCAGCAGATCGATGGAGATCTTTGTGGCCTTGCCGTGCTCAATGGCGTTGTGGATGGACTCCTTGGCGATATAGTAGAGGTGGGTGGACAAGGTGTTGTCCTTGAGCGGAATATGCCTGGGACAATTAAAGAGGCAGGAGATGCTGAAGATGCTCGACGTGGATGCCGCGAGCTCCTCCAGGGATGATTCCAGCCCGTGGCTGGTGAGGTGGACCGGGCACAGCCCCCGGGCGAGCCTCCTGGTCTTCACGATGGCCTCCTTTCACGAGGTCTCCGATCTCGCCCGCATAGCGTGCATCTTCAGGGGAGTGCATGGAGAGCTTGTTCTTGAGCACCTTGGTCATGACATCGATGCCGATGAGGTGCTGTCCGAGGTCGTCATGGAGCTCGTAACCGATCTTCTGTCGCTCGCGCTCCGAGGTGTCCAGGACCTCCTTTTCCAGCTGTTTCATGGCCGTGATGTCGGTAATCACCGCAAAACCTCCGATGAAACGGCCCTGCGAGTCGTACATGGCCCGCGGTGAGACGATGGTGTACACAGGGATGCCGTCGCGGCCCCTCCAGGTGACCTCGTAGGATTCCGGGGCGTCTGTTCTGCCGCATGTTGTGCATCCACAGCTCCAGGTCCCGTTCGCTGATGAATTTCCTGGTAGGCCTGCCCATGATCTCTTCACGCGCCAGCTGGAGGATCTTGCATATCTTGTTGTTCACATAGGTGATGATGCCCCGCCTGTTCTGAATGCCAAGGCCTTCATTCATGGTCTCCACGAGCTGCCGGAAGAGCTCCTCGCTGTCCCGCAGGGCTTTTTCCGCCTTGATGCTCTCGGTGATGTCCACCATGGAGGCGATGCTCTGCGTGGTGCCCGGGATCATGGCGATGGTCATGAAGATGTTCAGTATCCCGCCGTCCTTGTTCCTGATCTTGAATTCATAGTTCCTTGGGGCTGCAGCGGAATCCTGCCGCCTCTTCATATGGTATTCCAGCAGGCGGTTTATATCGTCTTCGGCCACATACTTGGTCCAGGTCTGGCCGATGATCTCATCGCGGGTGTATCCGGTGAAATTCGCGAAGTCCGAGTTCATCATGGAGACAGTGGTGTCTTTTTCAATGACGATTGTTGCAGTTCCGGAATTTTCGAACAGGGTCCGGTAGAAGTTCTCCGAGTGGGTGAGCTCTGCCTCAATCTGCAGGTACCTGTGCGCCTGGTCTTTGAGTTGCTCGTTCTCCTTTCGCAAGGAAGCGAGTTCATTGATGAGCTGTTGTTTTGTCTTGTCCTTCATTGCCAAATTCCTTGGAAGCAAGAATCCCTGTAATTTCCAGAGCTGCGCTCTGGAAATTATCCTCTTCAACCCTGCATATCATCTGTGATGATATGCAGGGTTGAAGAGGCCGAATCATTCCTCTGAAGAGAATGTGCTCTCAGGTTGTCAGCCGTACCGGGATGTTGCTTTCCCTCAGAAACTCCTTGATCCCACGGACCGTGTACTCCCTGTAATGAACCATGGAGGCGATGAGGGCCGCATCCGCTTTCGCTTCGGTAAACACGTCCCGTATATGCTCGGGTTTGCCTGCACCGCCCGACGCAATGACCGGGATGGTCACATTTCTGGATATGAGTGAGGTAAGGGTGAGCTCATAGCCGGCAGTGGTGCCGTCGGCATCGATGGAGTTCAGGCAGATCTCCCCTGCACCAAGGTCCTGGGCCTTCCTGGCCCAATCAAGGGCGTCCATGCCCATGGGGGTCCTGCCGCCGTTGATCACCACCTCATACCCGCAGGGGATCTTGCCGGTTATATCAACCTTTTTCGCATCCATGCCCAGAACGATACACTGGTTGCCGAAATGCCGGGCGCCTTCAGAGATGATCTGGGGGTTCAGCACTGCGGCGCTGTTTACGCTGATCTTCTCGGCCCCGGCATCCAGGACAGAGTACATGTCACCCAGCGTGCGGATGCCCCCGCCTACCGAGAAAGGGATGAAGATGTTCTCGGCAACGCCGCGGACCACATCGATCATGATGTCCCTGCGGTCCGACGATGCGGTGATATCGTAGAAAACAAGCTCATCCACACCCTGCTCGTAGTAGTCGCGCGCCATCTCCACCGGGTCGCCGATGTCGATGTTGCCTTTGAACTTGATGCCCTTGGTGGTCTTGCCGTCCCTCACGTCGAGGCAGATAATGATGCGTTTGCTGAGCATAGTAGTGACTCATAAGGCAAACATGAAGAAAATTCCAGTTTTTTATAAACCTGGATTTTGCGTTTAAGATGGGTAAAAACCTGATCCGTTCAAATCAGTCATCTTGCAGCCTTTAAGAATCCGTGAATATTCACGTTCTCCTAAAGGCTGCAAGATGACTGATTTTAACGGACCTATTTTAAAAACAATTTCATGATCACTTATGAGTATTTATGCTTAAGGTCACCATGAAACGCATAGGTGTTATGGGTACATTCAATTGCAAAATCCGGGATAAATGTGCAGCCGAGGGGAAAAAGCAGACTCCCCCCGGCTGCACCGGGCATGGTTTGTTTTATGAGGCGAAGCTCTCTTCTGCGATCTCCATCATGGAGAGGTCTTCGCTCTTGATTGACTTCACTGTTCCGTCTATCTCCGGCAGGACATTCTTGATGAAGTACCTGGCGGACTTAAGCTTGCCGTCGTAGAAGGCAGCGTCCTTGTTCTCCTTCACAAATGGGGCAAGGGCGAATGGGTCGGCGGCGTTCACACCCTTGGCGCTGCACAGGCCCGTGAGTTTTTCTTGTGCTATCTGGGCCTCCCAGAGCAGGAGCCAGGCGCATACGATCTTGCCCATCATCATGAGGAACGGGTAGGCATTGCCTACAGGGATGAGGAACTTGCCCGCCTTGCCGCAGGAGGCAAAGAACATGGCGGTCTCAGCCAGGGCGTTGATGCCTGCCTGAACATCTTCAGCAAGGGATTTCAGGGGTTCTATGGTGCGGCACTTGGCCACGGTCGCACCCATTTCGCCCAGAAGGGTCATGAAGTAGGCACCCTTTTTCATGCCCATCTTCCTGCCCACGAGGTCAAGGGCCTGGATGCCGTTGGTGCCTTCATAAATGGATGCGATCTTTTCATCGCGCATGAACTGCTCGATGGGGTATTCGCTGCAGATAGCCGTAGCCGCCGTAGCACTGCATGGCAGTCTCGGTCACCTTAAAGCCGATGTCCGTGCAGTAGGCCTTGATGATGGGGGTGAGCACCTCCACGATTCCCAGCCACTTCTCCGCCTCTACCGGGTCTTTGATGCTGGCAGCCTTGTCACCGCAGGTTGTGGCATAGTACATGAGGGCCCTCATGCTCTCCACGTTGGACTTCATCCACAACAGCATGCGCCTCACATCAGGGTGCTGAGATGATGGGTACGCGAGGGGCATCGGGGTTCTTGAATTCCAGCAGCGATGATCCCTGGAGCCGCTCCTTGGTATAGTTCAGTGCATGGAGGTAGGCAACGGAAGCGCTCGAGAGGCCCTGCAGCCCTGTGGCGATCCTGGCCTCGTTCATCATCTGGAACATGACCTTCATGCCCTCGCGCTCTACCGCCCATGAGTTCGCCGTAGCAGTTGTTGTTGTCGCCGAAATTGATGACGCAGGTGGAGCTGCCGTGGATGCCCATCTTCTCCTCGATCTTGGCGATCTCGAAGTCGTTGCGTCTTCCCAGCGAGCCGTCTTCATTCACCAGGAACTTGGGTACGATGAAGATGGAGATGCCCTTGGTTCCCGCAGGGTCGCCCTCGATCCTGGCGAGCACGGGATGGATGATGTTCTCGGTGAGGTCCTGATCTCCGCCGGTGATGAACATCTTGGTTCCCTGGAGCTTGAAGGTGCCGTCAGGCTGCCTGATGGCCTTTGTGCTGAGGTTTCCCACGTCGGTGCCTGCGCCCGGTTCGGTCAGGCACATACTGCCGCCCCACTGGCCGGTGACCATCTTGGGGAGGTATTTCTTCTTTCTGCTCCTCGGCTGCCATAGGTCTCGATGAGGTGTGCCGCCCCTTCTCCGAGGCCCGGGTAGGAGGAGAATGCAAAATTCTGCATGTACCAGTCATGGGCAGCGATCCGCATGATGAAAGGAAGCCCCTGGCCGCCGTGCTCGGCGGGGAATGACATGCAGTTCCACCCGGCCTCGCAGAAGAGCTTGAAGGGGCGGTGGAAGCACTTGGGCACGTGGACCTGGCCGTTCTCCAGCTTGCACCCCTGTTTGTCGGATTCAGCAAGGGTGGGGAAGACCTCTTCCACGGCGAACTTTTGTGCCTCGGTCAGGATCATCTCGAACATGTCCTTGGAGAAGTCCGCGTATCTTTCGAGTTCGCAGAGTTTGTCAATCTCCAGCATTTCAAACAAAACAAAGTTCTGGTCACGCTCATCCAAAATCAGGTTGGCCATCAAGTCCTCCTCGTATGATTAAGTATATAGTTTATTTCTTACGTAGCATCAGGGTTGATTGGTTTGTTTCCGGCCTTCCTCGGCGGCGACAACCGCTTGATATGAGCCAGTGCCTTGCGGTTGAGGAGGACCTCCTTTCTTAGGAAATGGATCTGGGAAGCAAGGAAGCCGAAGGAAAGGATCTGGATGCCGCCTAATATGAACAGGATCATGAGGGTGATGAGCGGGCGGTTGGGGTTGAGGATAAGATTGTAGTAGAGGTACAGTATGTGTCCGCCAAGCCCCAGGCCTATGAGGAAGAGCACGACCCCCACAAAGCCGAAGAGCAGTGCAGGCCGTTCGAAGATGGTGAATAAAAGGTGCGAGATGGCAGTTGACCTGAATTTGAATTTTGACTTCCCCTTCTTCCTGGAAGTGAGAACGGCAGGTATTTCCCTGACATGGTACCCCATGGCAAGTATCTTGGAGAGGATCTCCAGGTGTATTTCCTTGCCGTCGGATTCCAGGTCGAGGCTGCTGATGACCTCGTTGCGATAGCACCTCACGATGCAGGTCAGCGTATGGATCTTTTCAGGAAGGGCGAGCTGGAGCACCTTGTTGCCCATCCTTGAGACGAAGAGCCTGTCCCTGGGGACCCCCTCGGTCCCGCCGCCTTCCATATAAGGGCTCACAAGAACTATGTCGATGTCGCTTTCTTCGTCGAGCACCCGTGCCATCTTCAGTATGTAGGCAGGGTCATAGGAGAGGTCGGCATCAATAGTAGAGATATACCTGCCGCTTGCAGCCTTGAACCCATACCTCAGCGCCTTTCCCCTGCCGCCGTTCTTCCAGTATGAAACGACACGAATGTGCGGATCGGCCGAAGCGACCTTGTCCAGGACATCGAGTGTGTGATCCGTGCTGCCGTCGTTGACCGGGATGATCTCATAGGGATCGCCGGCCTCTTCGAGGAGTCTTTTTACCCGTGCGATTGTCTCGGTGACGTTCTCTTCTTCATTGAACATGGGGATGATTACACTGATCTTGACCGGGTAATCCTCGTGCTCAATGCCCTTTTCAGCAACCTTGTGCATGGCTTGATCATAGCGAATATTCAATAGGTTGTATAGAAGTTCTTTGTGCCTTAAATGGGGTTTCATGAGGAAAATCAAAAAATACTTTAACCATTCCGGCTGATCCATGATCATGGACACGCTTATCCGTACACACAAGGATCTCCCCCGATGGGAGATCCAAACCAAGGAGGAGGAGGAATGAGGCAGGTGGAACTAAAATGTTCCTTTAAATTTTTTTGCAGATGTTTCTTATATTGCAATGGAGATGCCAAAGACAGCATTTGGTCAACCCATTGATAATAAAAATGAAAAAAACGTTACTCCCTCGGCCTGCCTTCCATGGATGGAAAAGTTATTCCTATTTATTTGTAAGGTAGTTCTCAATAAGAAGAGCAATTGCAAATCTTACTGGATGTTATTCTGGCGCAAGCTTCGAATCAAGTTTTTAAGGATTGAAGAGGCTTCGCAAAAGGGAGTTTTTTTTCGTCCGGAAGCGGGGACCCGGGATCCTGAAAAATACTGGATTCGAAGCTTTCGAGGGATGACAGATAATACATATACGACAGCCTCTTTGTGGGGGTGACAGTTTTTTTGATTCTTCCAAAGAGCTCAGTGTTATGGATTGAGCAGGTTAAGAAAGATCGTAAGGAGTTCCTTGTCAAGTCCACAATCTCCTAACGAGGATGCATTCCTGTAGGGGCCATGAAAATCCGATCCTCCGGTTATCAGCAGCCCCAGCCTTGATGCAAGACGTGCATACCATGTTGTCTGCTCAGGGGTATGATCCGGATAATAAACCTCCACCCCGGCAAGGCCTGCCTTTTTAAGGCTTAGGATAAATGTTTCGGCCTCTTTCGGGCTCAGGGACAGTGTATAGGGGTGGGCAAGCACAGGCATTCCGCCATAATGTATGATGAGAGCCATAGCCTTTTCCCAGGTCATCTTTTCCTTGGGCACATAGGCCTTCTTGCCTTTGCCCAGGTACTCATGGAATGCTTCATCAAAGGAGCGGACATATCCTTTCTTGAGCAGGGCCTTGGCAATGTGGGGCCTGCCGACCTGCGCCGCACCGGCCTCGGTCATGACGTCATCTTCGGTAAGCATGCAACCCAGCGCATTCAATTTTTCAATGACCTTTGGTATACGCATGTTTACGGGCCTTCTGCACTTCGCTCAGGGCGATCTCAAGTCCATCAGGATAGGTGGGGAAATATCCCAGGAGGTGAAGCATGCCGGGTTCGTATTCGGCACTGATCTCAACACCTGAGATCACCCGCACGGCGTGTTTGTGTCATGGAGTCCAAGGCATGGGGCACCCCTGCCATGGTATCATGATCGGTCAGGGCTATGGCTGCAAGTCCTATGGATGCTGCTTGAGTTACGAGTGCCTCAGGGCTCAGATCACCATCGGAGGCATTTGAGTGGGTGTGGAGATCGGCACATACCTGCAAGACTTAATCTTTCATATGGGGACAGTAGTCTCCAGGACTTGTGCAATCTTTTTTTTGAGCTCGGTGAGGTCCGAGGATTTTACCACGTAAGCATCTGCGGCTATGGATTTGATGTCCACCTTGTAGCTTCCATAGGCGCTGCAGAGGATGACAGGGAGGTTATAGAACTTGTTCCGGATCTCCTGGAGGACATCCAGGCCGTTACTGGAAACCATCTTGATATCGAGGATGATAACATCGGGTTTTTCTTTCTCAATGCGTTCAAGAATTCCTGAACCGTCGGAGGCCACTGCCACCTCATAGCCTTCTTCTTCCAGCTCCTCTGCATAGAGCAGCCTGATGTGCTTCTCGTCATCGACAATCAATACCTTTTGCATCGAGAGCTCCTTTCCTATTGGCCCCACCGGTAGGTGAGATATGGCTTGCTCTGTTCGAACACGATGCACATGTCTTCCAGATATTCCTCTGCCTGCTGATGGGACATCCCCTCGGTCTTGTTCACAAACGACAGCGTCATGCCGTAGTACAGAGGCACGAGGACATCAATGAGCTTGCCACGGTCAAGGGTCTTCTTGTGGTAGCTGATGGCGCAGTCGAAGAGGATCCGGGCCCATACAGCCACAGGCATCTCGAAGTGATCCATGTCAAGCGATGCGATCTCCCTGATCTTCTGTATATTCTCGGTGGAGAAAATGGACCGGTACACATCCCAGTGATTGTTGAACCCCTCCCGGAATTTTATGTAGAGCTTGTCTCTGCTCACCTTGATGGCAGGGGGCGGCTCCACTTCTCCTGTCCCGAATCCGAAGATGGCTGTGGGCTTGCTCCATTTGGTTGAAGCCCACTTGTCATGAAATGCACTCATGAGATTGAAAATGGTAATGACCATCTGGCGGAACATGGTGCCCACATCAAGGGCAGGGTCTCGTGGTTTGCTGATCTTGGGCTTGCCCAGAAAGGCCTGGCAGATGGGGATTCCCTCGTTCATGGCAATGGTGGTCATCCAGATATCTATGCCGAACTGGCTCACGTCCTCATCCCACAGATGACTTTTCAACAGCAGTCCGGCCATTTTGTTTGAAAGGCCGAAGTCTCCTCCGATGGGTTGCCTCACCCTCCTGCCGTACAGGCTCCGGGTGAGCGGATAGGCGATGTTGTTGGTCAACGTGCCATCGTATTTATGGCGCACATAGAGCGGGGCCACGAAGGCGAAGTCTTTGAAAACCGGCTCTGCAAGGTTTTTAATCCACATGGGGGTGACGCTCTTAAGACTTGCATCAATGATGACCGCAGCCTTGGCATCCATCTCCATGACCTTTCTGAACAGGTTCTTCAGGTTGGTCCCCCGGCCCCTGATCCCCCGGGGTGTGGAGACATACATCTTGGGGATGCCGTGCGAGGGCCCATTCATAAATGCCTGGCCGGTCCCGTCAGTGCTGCAGTTATCACAGTTGATGATGACCGAGGCCATGTCTGGGAAGTATTCCTTCAACCCCAAAGAGGCCTGTTCGAGAGGGTATGCGATATTGGCGGCCTCGTTGTAGGACGGGATGCCAACAATAATATCGGCCTTTGTGATCCCGCCCGGGTTGTCCTCCTGAAACATCATCCCATTTCTCCAGATAATAAGTATGTTGTGAACAGACCTTTATTCTCTGATATTTCGTATGGAGTGGCAATAGAAAAATACCGGATTTGTGAGCTTTGAGAATGTCATTTCACATAATTTCTGCAAAGGCTTCGAAACAGGGGCTCGTAGTTTTCGTTTGTTTCAACCTAAAAATCATCGGTTTACAGACTTCATAAAACATTGGATAAATCACAGTTATATTCTGGCTTAATGCCCCTGATGTTCAGTTGGCCTGCTCGGTTCCAGTGATGCAGCACCTAGAGGTTAACAGCAGGTTGAATTTTTGGCAGTGTCCGTTTCGCACCCGCACCCGCAAACCGGGGCAGTACCCTTGAGCATGCCATTGAGGATGGCATAGGCGCATCCAACCCCTTGCTCCACCGTGATGGCGCGCGCCGGGCAGTTCATGCTGCAGGCCCCGCATTCCATGCAGGCATCGAGATCCGTGATGATTGCCTTCCTCTTCTCCAGGGCGAACACCCCGTGCGGGCACACTTCTTTGCAGGTCCCGCACCCGGTGCAGCTCTCTGCATCAAGGCGTAATGTGGATATGTTCTTCAGATAGCGCATGTTCATGACAGTGCTCCTATAAGTATGTTCGCTCCAAGCAGAAGGATGCCGCACGCACCTAAAGCCGCCAATGGCCTGGCGAAGAGGCCGATCTCCCTGTTCACCCCGGTCTGGGAGGTGAATGTGCTGCATCCGGTAAAGTTCAAGGCCAGAAAGGCACAAACCGCAGGCAGCAGGAGGAGGTTGCCCAGGAATGGGATCATGCCCCAACCCAGATACATGCCCATGGCAAGGGTCCACAACAAACCCAAGCCCCAGCCCTTCAGTGCGAAAGATCGGGGCGGTAACCACGGCAACAGCACGGGTACGCCGATGGTGCCAATCAGCAGCGCACCCAGGACCGGGAGCGTGGATGACACCATGTGCGCCAGGGTCAGATTGCCGGTAAACCAGTTCCAGGCTGCTACTGCGCCAAACAGGATCAGGAAGTATTTCATCACCATCACGAGTTCTATGGGCACAACGGCGGCCCTGTCCCACAGGGCGAACCTCACGGTCCTCATGGCCGGGGTCGCCTGCATGTTGTTTTCCAGGAAGGGCTTGATGTCGTGCGCCCTTACCGGTCCGAAGACCACCTTGAAACCGGTCATTGCCTTGATGGAATGCCCGGCTATGCCCGGCGCACCGAGCTGGGGCACGATGATGGTCTTGTGCGAGACAACATCCTTCAGTCGTGCTGCCCCGATGCGCCTTGCCAGCTCATCCGTGCCGAAGGTGCCCTTGCCGGCGGCGCACCAGACATTGACGCCTTTGGTGTCAAGGACCAGAATCCAGGCATCCAGGTCGCTGAGCTCGCTGCGCAGAGCATCGAAGGAGGGTTTGTAATTGGCGGTTGCCAGCACGATTGCCTCTTTGCCAGGGTTGCCCACCGCATAGAGGCCGGGCTGAACCTGAAGCGCATCCCTTTTGATCCCCCACCTGGCCTTCCAGCGATCCATTGTGTCCTCAAGGCCGAGGTGTGTCCCTATGCGCGGGATCGGACCCGTGGATGCCTGATGGATGCCTGTCACCCAGGGGCCGGTAGGCATGACAGGTATAATCTTTTCCTGAATGCTCCCAAATGATGGTTGCCCGGAGCAGCATGTTTTCATGTCCGTCCTCCACAATTATTTGAGCAGCAGATGCCGTCACGTTTCTGCGCAAGTACCTCGGACAGCCACCTGACTGCTTCCATGATGGATGCCTGACCCCCCGGGACCCGTTGGAAGAGTTCGTGATAGAAGCTGTCGCAGGCGCTGTTGATGTCGTCGGCCTTTAGTTGCCCTTTGTCCGTGAGTTTCACCTGAACAAAACGCCGGTTGACAGGATTGATGGTGCGTCCCACATACATCTCGCGCACCAGTGAGTCCACGGTCCTGCTCAGGGTGCTCGTGTCGAGCCTGAGCCTCTTTGCCAGGTCCACAATGCTTGTAGTGCCCATGTCGTCCAGTTCCATGAGCACATGGCATTGGGCCATGGTCACCCCGCAGCAGTCGGTCTGATCCTTGAGCTGGTACTCCACTTCCCGCTCGATCTGGCGTATGTATCTTCTGAATTCCCTGATCGGTGCGCTATCCATCCATGCCTCCAGTGATTAATGCAATAGATGTATAATGCATCAATTGCATTGTCAAGCTTTGCTTTTGCTGTGTGTTCACCATTAACCCGGAGTATGTGTTTTACCCTCATGGCCGCATAGCGGTCACATCGAAGAATGAAAACCAGGTGCACGCAATAAAGAGATTTGCTATAAAGGATAAGGGTCGTGATGCCAACTGAAGCTATTAAGCGCGGGTTTAACATGACCATAGCCAGTGTGCACAACAAACTGTCGGCTCCTTATGGAGACCACGAATACAAACCTTTTTATTCTTGCAACTGGCGATATAAAAAAAGGTTTTTTTATGTGACAATGATTGTCACTTGAGTAAGTGTTTTCTGACAACAACCTATGATTTGTAATTTCAACTAGTTACTCCAACTGTAGTTTACATACAAAATAGAAAAGGGGAAGGGTCATACCATGAGTAAGATCGATGTACATTTAAAGACAGAATCGCTGGTGCTCCACGGCGGTCAGGAAGCCGACCCCACCACCGGGTCCCGGGCGGTCCCCATATATCAGACAACCTCGTACCAGTTCAGGGACACTGACCATGCGGCAAATCTCTTCGGCCTGAAGGAATCCGGCAATATCTATACCCGTCTCATGAATCCCACCACCGATGTACTGGAAAGGCGCATGGCGCTCATCGACTGTGGCATCGGCGCACTGGCCGTTGCCAGTGGCCAGTCGGCAATCACGCTCGCCCTGCTGAACATTGCCCGCTCCGGTGACGAGGTCGTGTCCATGGACAATCTCTACGGGGGCACCTACAACCTTTTCCATTACACCTTCAAGCGCATGGGCATAGAGGTGAAGTTCGTCAAGTCAAACGATCTGGATGCCCTGAAGAAGGCCATAACGCCCAAGACCAAGGCCGTGTACGCCGAATCCATAGGAAACCCGAAGCTCGACGTGGCTGATCTCGAAGGCATTGCACGCATCGCCCATGACAATGGCATCCCCTTTGTCCTCGATAACACCGTTTCTCCATACCTGCTGAGGCCCTTTGATCACGGGGTTGATATCGCTGTATACTCTGCAACCAAGTTCATCGGAGGCCATGGTACCTCCATCGGCGGCGTCATCGTCGATTCCGGGAAGTTCGACTGGGCTGGTGGCAAGTTCCCTTTGATCACGGATCCCGATCCCAGCTACCATGGGCTGAATTTCCATGATGCCCTGGGCCCGCAGGCCTACATCATCAAGGCCCGTGTCATATTGCTGCGCGACCTTGGTCCGGCCCTGTCTCCCTTCAATTCGTTCCTCTTCCTCCAGGGTCTGGAGACGTTGCACCTGCGCATGCCCAGGCACTCGGAAAACGCGCTGGCGGTGGCAGGGTACCTGGAAAAACATCCGAAGGTCGCCTGGGTCAACTACCCGGGGCTCACATCCAGCCCGGAGTACGAGAAGGTGAAGAGGTATCTCGCCAAGGGGGCAGGCGCTATTATCGGCTTCGGCATTAAAGGTGGAGCCGAGGCAGGGAAGAAATTCATCAATTCACTCAACCTTGTGTCGCACCTGGCGAACATCGGGGATGCAAAAACCCTAGCCATACATCCGGCAACCACAACGCATCAGCAGCTCTCTGCGGCGGAACAGCTCGCCACCGGGGTAACGCCTGATTTCATAAGGCTTTCCATCGGCATCGAGCACGTTGATGATATCATTGCAGATATCGATCAGGCCCTGGGGTAAATAGTGTAGGAGCGGCTTTAGCCGCAATGGAAAGAGTAGGGGCCCACCCTTTTAAGATGTGCCAAGCATGAAAGGACAACGGACATGATTTATAACGACATTACCGAAACTGTTGGCAGGACGCCCCTGGTAAGGATCAATCACCTCACTCAAGGTCTGGATGCAACCATCCTGGCCAAGATGGAGTCATTCAATCCTCTCTCCAGCGTGAAGGACCGCATCGGTGTGGCCATGATCGAGGCAGCCGAGAAGC
The DNA here is from genome assembly GCA_963785235.1 of uncultured delta proteobacterium. GTDB lineage: Bacteria > Desulfobacterota > Desulfomonilia > UBA1062 > UBA1062 > MWEI01. The sequence continues at coordinate 605,046 of CAWAUM010000001.1, forward strand.
AGGGGCTCATCAACAAGGATACGGTCATCATCGAGCCCACCAGCGGCAATACCGGCATAGGCCTTGCTTTTGTCGCAGCAGCCAGAGGGTACCGGCTCATCCTCACCATGCCCGAGACCATGAGCATGGAAAGGCGGCAGCTCCTTTCCATCCTCGGGGCAGAACTTGTCCTCACCGAGGGTGCCAAGGGCATGAAGGGTGCAATTGAAAAGGCGCAGGAGCTTGCAGGCGAGAGGAGGAACAGCTTCATGCCCCAGCAGTTCAAGAACAAGGCAAACCCGGAGATACACCGGAAGACCACTGCCCAGGAGATCTGGAAGGACTCAGGAGGCAACGTGGATTACTTCATTGCCGGGATCGGAACCGGGGGGACCATCACCGGGGTGGGAGAGGTTTTGAAGGCCAGAAGACCGTCGGTAAAGATCATCGGCATCGAGCCTGTTGATTCCCCGGTGCTTACAGCAGGCAGGTCAGGGCCCCACAAGATACAGGGCATTGGCGCCGGGTTTGTGCCTGATATCCTCAACAGGGAAGTCCTTGACGAGATTATCCTGGTGGCCCACGAGGATGCCGGGAAGACGGCGCGCGCCCTTGCCAGGCAGGAGGGAATCCTGGTGGGCATATCGAGCGGGGCTGCCATGTGGGCCGCCCTTGAGGTGGCGAAGCGTATTGAGGCCAAAGGCACCACCATTGTCGTCCTGCTGCCGGACAGCGGGGAACGGTACCTTTCAACGTGGCTGTTCCAGACCGGCATAGATAATAAGTGAAGTATTAACAAATTGTTAACATCTATGACCTGGATGAGGTCTTGACTGGCACCTCATGTATCCACACTATTAGTAAGAACAAACAAAAGGAGCGGATTATGAAGAAGATTATTCTTGTGACCATGCTGATACTTATGGTGGCCGGGATTTCGTATGCTAAAGACTTCGAACTGACCAAAAAGGCCGGGCCGTACACGGTTGTGGTCAAGATGGACAAGAACCCCCCGGTCATGGGTGATAACGGGATAACCATCACCATCAAGGATGCTGCCGGCAAGGTCGTAAAAGACGCCAAGGTGGCCTTTGATTACGAGATGCCCGCCATGCCCGGCATGCCTGCCATGGCATACAAAGGCCAGTCGCAGCTCAAGGGAGACTCATATGTGGGGACGATAAACTTCTCCATGGGAGGTTCCTGGACCGTGAAGATAAAGATCACCCGGTCCGGCAAGACGGACAGCCTGAAATTCAACGTTGACGTGTCATAGCAGGTAGTTTGCCCATGCCTGCAGCAGCAAGGTTACTGGGAGGTCTTGTCTGTATCGTCCTTATGTATTCGGGCTGCGCCTTTGGACAGGATCCCCCTGTAATACTCACAGACCTCATCACCAAAGCCCTGCAGAACAGTCCGGAGATAAAGGCCGCCGAGGCTAAGGCAGAGGCCATGGCCCAGAAGGCGCCCATGGAAGGGAGCCTCATGGATCCCATGTTCTCTGTCGGGTATCAGAACGAAGGCCTCAAGGAATACAACTACGGTGAAACCCCTGATGCCCAGTGGATGTTTTCCCTGGCACAGACCTTTCCCTGGCCGGGCAAACGCACGCTGCAGGAAGAGTCGGCCACCCTCGATGCCGATGCCGAGAAGGCCTCTGCCGAGATGGTGCGGCGCGAGGTAATTGTGAAGGTTACCCAGGCTTATTATGACCTTGTGCTGATCACCAAGGAGCTGGACCTGATCCGGGCCCGGAGACCTCTTATCGAACAGATGGAGGACATCGCGCTGAAACGTTATGCTGCAGGCACGCTCTCCCAGGATGAAGTCCTCATGGCCCAGGCTGAAAAGTACATGCTCGTCGAGGCCCAGGAGATGGCCATGAGCAGAAAGGAGACGGCCGAAGCCATAATCAGGCAGGCGATCGGCAGTACGGACACCTCCCCGTTTGGAAGGCCAGTAGAAGCCTTACCTACGGTCTTTCCGTACACGTCTGATGAGTTGATCGATCGGGCAAACCGGGAATCGCCCGAGATCCGCATGCGCGAAAAACTCATGCTGGCATCCGGCAAAAGGGTTGGAAGGTCACAAAAGGATGCCTGGCCCGATGTTACGGTCATGGGGAAATATTCGAGCCGGGGCGGGGGACTCGAAGACATGGCAGAGCTCACCTTCAGTGTGCCTCTGCCCCTGTACTATAAGAACAGGCAGGAGCCCGGCATATCGGAGGCTTCCTGGATGAACGCCAGTGCCCAGAAAGAGCTTGAGGCATCCAGGTACAAGGCCGCTTCCGAAATCAGGGACAACCTCGCCATGATTCATGCGGCCGAACGCATCATGCAGCTCTACCGGAATGCCCTTCTCCCCAAGTCAAGACAGGTCATCGATGCCGCCCTGGCATCGTTCTCATCGGGACGGCTGGAGGCATCCATGGCACTGAGCAAACTGAAGGTTCCATTCGACTACGAGCTCACTGCCTGGCAGCAGCAGGTGATCCGGGAAAAGGCCATTGCACGGATCAAGGCTATGACCGGTGACATGGAGGCCAAGTAATGAAGATAAATAGCTGGTCTGTTGCGGGCATCATCATCGTTGCAGCGATTGCAGCGGCTGTTGGTTATGCGGTTATGAAAGGTGAAAAACAGGCCCCTTCAGACAAGCAGGGGCATGTGCACGGGGCACCTCCTGTTGTGGAACAGCCTGCTGCAGCCGCTGACGAGGGGCCTCCCACGGTGGAGATCCCTGAGGATGCCCAGAAACTCATCGGCGTGAAGACGGTCCCTGCCGCAGTGGTGGACATGGCCAAAACCATCCGGTTAACCGGTCGCATCGACTATGACGAGAAACTGCTCTTCACGGTGAACACCAAGGTGGAAGGATGGATCGAGCGTCTCTATGTGGATTATACCGGGAGGTTGGTGAAGAAGGGCGAGCCTCTTATGGAGATCTACAGCCCTGATCTGTTCTCGGCCCAGCAGGAACTCATCAGCCTGTGGGGCTGGAAGAAGCCTGAAGGGACCACGGGTGTGGACAGCATGCTCGATGTCGATTCGGAAAAACTCAAGCAGGCCTCCAGGCAGCGGCTGCGGCTCTGGGATATCTCGGATGCCCAGATCGACCGCATCGTCAGGACCGGCAAGCCAGAACGGACCCTGACCATTGCAAGTCCGGTCTCTGGTTACGTGGTGAAGCGCTATGCCACAAGGGGCATGCGGGTCATGGCAGGCGAGCCCCTGTTCGACATCGTGGACCTCAGCAGGGTGTGGGTCGTCTCCCAGGTGAGCGAGCCTGACATGGCCCTGGTGAAACCAGGTCAGGAGGCGCGCATCACCGTGACAGGCCTGCCCGGCACGGTCTATTCGTCACGCATCGACTATGTCTACCCGGTGATCAATGAACAGACCCGGACGCTCGAGGTGAGGAGCACGCTGCCGAATCCGGGGGAGACCCTCAAGCCCCAGATGTTCGCCACGGTGGAGATCTCTGTGAACCTCGGTAAAAGGCTTGCCGTGCCCGAGGATGCGGTCATGGACACGGGCGAGCGCCAGATCGTGTACGTGGACAGGGGTGAGGGCATGTTCGAGCCACGAGCGGTGACGAGCGGCATCCGTGCGGGAGGCAGGAGGGAGATCGTCTCGGGATTGAAGGCAGGAGAGCGTGTTGCCGCATCCGCCCTGTTCCTCATCGATTCCGAGGCCCAGCTCAGGGGCGTTGCGCCTGCGGTGAAGTGAGGCCGGGGTAAATGGGAAACTTCTGCAAAACGTACCGGGCTGAGGAAAGATCCTTTACAGGCCTGATCAATTCTTTCATTTCCCCCATTACGCCTTCTCTTTGGGCTATTAAGCCGTTGGGGGAAATGAAAGAATTGATTAGGTAAGGTTTTATGTTTGCCATAACATCATCCATAGAGACGGGAAGGCCCGTATGATTGAAAAGATCATCGACTGGAGCGCGAGGAACAAGTTTCTCGTTATCCTCATCACCGCGCTGACTATCCTCTGGGGCGTCTGGGCTTTGGAGCGGACACCCCTCGATGCCCTGCCGGACCTCTCCGACACCCAGGTGATCATCTATACCGAGTGGCCCGGCCGCAGCCCGGACCTGGTGGAGGATCAGATCACCTACCCCATATCCGCCACACTCCTTGCTGCGCCCAAGGTCCAGGCAGTCCGCGGATTCTCCTTCCTCGGTTCTTCGTTCATCTATGTGATCTTCGAAGAGGGAACGGACATCTACTGGGCGCGGAGCCGTATCCTCGAGAACATCCAGGCGGTGAGAAACAAGATCCCCTCCGATGTCAACCCGGTGCTGGGCCCTGATGCCACGAGCCTGGGCTGGGGATTTTCCTATGCCCTCATCGATGAGAACGGGCAGCACAACCTGGCGGAATTGCGCACCATGCAGGATTACAACCTCAAGCTCGCCCTGGAGAGCGTCCCGGGGGTTTCCCAGGTGGCATCAGTGGGCGGCTTCGTGAAGCAGTACCAGGTAAATGTGGACCCGTTACGGCTCAAGTCATACAACATATCGCTGGACAGCGTGATGGGCGCAATCAAGGGGAGCAACCTCGACGTGGAGGGAAGGCTGCTGGAGCTCTCCGGCGCCGAATACATGATCCGGGGCAGGGGGTACATCAAAGGCATCGCCGACCTGGAGAACGTGCCCGTGGCCGTTGGAGTGGGCGGCACCCCGGTCCTGCTCAGAGACATCGCATCGGTTCAGCTCGGGCCTGAGATAAGGCGCGGCGTAGCGGACCTGAACGGCAAGGGCGAGGTGGCAGGCGGGATCGTGATAGTGCGCTTCGGCGAGAACGTGCTCAATGTCATCGACAGGGTCAAGCTCAAGATCGCCAAAGACATCGCCCCATCATTGCCCGAAGGGGTGAAGATCGTAACCACCTATGACCGCTCCGACCTGATCCACCGGAGCATCGAAACGCTCACAGGCGAGATCATCAAGCTGGCCATTGCCGTGAGCGTGGTATGCCTGGTCTTCCTCTACCATCTCCCCAGCGCCTTAGTGGTGATACTCACCCTGCCGGTTGCCATCATCATGTCCTTCATCTGCATGTTCTACTTGGGGCTCACCTCGAACGTCATGAGCCTAAGCGGCATAGCCATAGCCATCGGCGCCATGGTGGATGCGTCCATCATCATGGTGGAAAATGCCCACAAGCGTCTCGAGGAGTGGGAGGAGTCGGATAAGAGGGAGTCGCGTGTCGACGTCATCATCCATGCCGCCAAGGAGGTGGGGCCGTCGCTCTTTTTCTCGCTGCTCGTGATCACGGTCGGGTTCCTGCCTGTGTTTACCCTTCAGGAACAGGCGGGCAGGCTCTTCAAGCCGCTGGCCTTCACCAAGACCTTTGCCATGCTCTTCTCATCGCTCTTGGCCGTCACGCTCACGCCCATGCTCATGACCTTTTTCATCCGGGGGAAGATCAGGCCCGAGGATCGTAACCCCGTCAGCAGGGTCTTGCGGTGGGTCTATGAACCTGTTGCCAGGCTGGCCCTGAAGTTCCCCAAGGCCGTCATCGTTATCGCGCTCATCATCATGGCAGCAACCGTATATCCCTTTATGAAGCTCGGCAGGGAGTTCATGCCGCCTTTAAATGAGGGAACGCTCTTCTACATGCCGGTCACCGCACCTGGCCTTTCCATCAGTGAGGCAAAGAGGCTCCTCATCATACAGGACGCACTCATCAAGAAAGTCCCCGAGGTCGAGTCCGTGTTCGGCAAGGCAGGAAGGGCGGAGACCCCCACCGACCCTGCGCCGCCCGAGATGTTCGAGACCATCATCAACCTCAAGCCCGAGAGTCAGTGGCGGCCGGGTGTCACCATGCAGGACATCAAGAACGAGCTGGGTGATGTCCTGACGATCCCAGGCGTGTCCAACTCTTTCACCATGCCCATCAAGGCGCGTATAGACATGCTTGCCACGGGCATCCGCACGCCCGTGGGCATCAAGATACTCGGGAGCGATCTGAATGAAATCGAGCGAATCGGGAATGGACCTGGAGGCAGCGCTGAAGGATGTGCCCGGGACACGTAGCGTCTATGCCGAGCGGGTGACTACCGGGTACTTTATCGACTTTGTCGTGAGGAGGGAGGCTGCCGCACGGTACGGCCTGGGCGTGGAGCAGGTGCAGAACGTTGTCCAGTCCGCCATCGGCGGTATGAACCTCACTACCACGGTGGAAGGCAGGCAGCGCTATCCGGTGAACCTGCGCTATGGACGTGAGCTGAGGAATGACGTCGGGAAACTCAAGGAGGTGCTCGTGCCGGTCATGCCCGGCCAGGCCTCGGGCAGCTCCGGCATGGCAGCCCGCAACACAGGGCACGCTCGGAAAGCTCGCCTGGATTCCGCTTTCAGAGCTGGCGGATGTGAAGATCATCCGCGGACCCACGGTGATCAAGAGTGAAAAGGGGCTTCTGAACGCCTATGTGTACATCGATTTCTCGGGCAGGGATGTGGGCGGCTACGTGGACGAGGCCAAGCAGAAGGCGGCTTCGGTCAAGGTCCCTGCCGGCTACCGGCTGGAATGGAGCGGAGAGTACGAGTACCTCCTGAAGACCCATGAGAGCCTGAAGGTGGTCATCCCTCTGACGCTCTTCATCATCTTCGTGCTCATCTACCTGAACACGAACTCGGTGGTCAAGACCGCCATCGTTCTGCTCGCAGTACCCTTCTCTCTCGTGGGGTCCTTCTGGCTGCTCTACCTGCTGGGCTACAACCTGAGCATCGCCGTGTGGGTCGGCATCATCGCGCTCGCCGGTCTTGATGCGGAGACAGGGGTTATCATGCTGCTCTACCTGGAACTGGCCCATGAACGGTGGAAGAAGGAAGGCAGGTTGACAAGCATGGGAGAGCTCAAGGAATCCATCATGGACGGTGCGGTCAAGCGCATCCGGCCCAAGATCATGACCGTGAGCGTCATCCTTGCGGGGTTGGTGCCCATCATGTTCAGCACCGGCACCGGGGCCGATGTGATGAAGCGCATCGCCGCGCCCATGGTGGGCGGCGTCATAACCTCAACCATCCTGGAACTTATAATTTATCCAAGCATTTATTTTCTCTGGAAGGGCAAAGGAATCAGGGAAACTGAATAGAGCCCTCACCCATCATGAGGAAAAGGCAAACAGAGGTGCAGTCTGGCATGAGACCTTGCCTTTAAAAAGCTTTACAAACTATGGTTCAGACGAATGCCGAAATATGAATAACCCACCCGGCTGGAGAGACAAACCTTTGTTCAGAAGGTTCTGATGACCGAAACACCCAAACTATTGGTGCCTATTACAGGTTTTACAACAAGTCTTCCACCATCGGAAGTAGTTATTCCCCTGTTTACTATGTCAAATTCTCTTGAAGTTGAAAGCGAAGCAATCCCCGACAGGGCAATGGTTCCAAATATGTCTGTTAGGTAGTGTTCCCCAGCTTCAACCCGTGCCCATCCAATGAGGGCTGTTGCAATTGTTGCAGGGATTCCCATTCTCCAGCCGTAGTATTCCCAGCCCTTGAACATCAATACTGATATTCCTACCATGTGTCCACTTGGGAAAGAAGAAACCCCTCTGAAAACGTCATTGATGCCCCCGCTTCGTTCATCCTCAAGTCCCCTTTCTATATTAGGTCTTTGGTGAAATGGTATTTGAGAGATGGCGCCGACTTCAAGAAGTACAAGCATGTGTGTTGCCGTAACATCCATGGAAAACTGAGTCAGTTTTTCATTATTTGTTGCACGACCCCAAAAGTAGCCACCAACTTGGATAATTGGGATATTAATAATCCAACCATTAATATCGCCGGCCTTTTGACCATATTTACCCAGAACATCGGCTCTTTGAATTACCTCTTGCTGGTGCATTTCGTCCACGGAAAGCAGATAGGTCATTCCTCCTGTGGCCCCCAGGAGGAGTACAGAATCCCAATTTGTAAATTGGTTCAAAAATCCTTTTCCAGAAAGCTTCAGAACATCTATAGCATCTTGTCCTACGGCATGTTCTCTTGAAATGAATTGCCTGGAAGAATTTTCACTTTCTGTATTGTTTTGGCTGTACGCAGATATAGGTAAAAAAAGTTGGATTAGTAAAAACGCTATAAAAAAATAAGTATCCTTCAAAGTTGAGTGTTCCTGCTCGGCTGTACCCGGATAAGCGACCTCTCAGCGCTGCACCCACTCGACTGCGCCGAATTTGGCTTCGCCAAGCCACGTATAAACGAGGCCGACAGTTCCCGCCCTCTGGTGCGTTTCAGCCCGGTTCTCAAACTGCGCATCACGGACTGACCCGATGTATTGTATCCCGAGGGCGTGATGGTTGTAAATGCGAACGGTGAATCCCATGTTCAGGCGCTGGATGGTTTCATTTCCTCCCGGGTCATCACTACCCATGCCGGACACGTAGTATAAGCGTCCTGTCAGGTCGAGCATGGCCCTGTTGCCAAAGATGAGGCGGAGCGCGAGCAGACCCTGTGGTGCAATGCCGAAGTGGTAGTCGCGCAGGTCCTCGGTTGCGGTGTCAACACCGGCTTCAGGCTCGGGCTGGGTGTCATTGCCGGCCGCAGCGTAACCGACACCCCCGAGAACCGAACCCTGGAGTGCTACCATTCGCGAAAGCCACCATTGATAGGTAGTGCCGAGAGCGGCCGACGTGCTTGAGACGCGGAAGATGTGCGGCGATATATAGTCATAACCGCCATAGAGGCCCCATATCCCGCGATAGGAATTGCCGATCTCGTAGTCCTTTCCCAGCAGCAGGCCTCTGATCATGATATTTTCAATAGGGTTATCTGAGTTGCCTATTGTGGTGGCTTCAAAATGGAAATAGTCGAAAGGACGCGTGTACCTATATCCGGGCTTCCCGGGCAGCCCGTAGGCCATCAGGAAGTCCCCGGTCGCCTCGGTCTTGTCAATGGTATCATCTTGGTCGCTCAGGTGCACATTCTTACTTACCCCCAGGCGCACCCGCCAGAAGGTGGCCGGATCATGGCTCGGAAACACTGGCTTGAACCGGTTGCCGAAGGCAAGGCGATTGATACCCGTGGCCGGTGAAATCACTGTTGCGCCAAACTCGCGCCAGAACCCGGGTTTGCTGCCATCGCCCTCGAGCACCAGGCCGGACATCCGGAAGAGTGCCTCCCCGAAGAAGCTCCCGCCGAAGCCGCTGGCTATCTGGTCATTGTAGGAGGGACGCGTGTTCTCCCCGCCCGTTTCCCAGAGAAAGCTGCCCGCGTTGTCGTAGACGAGCGCTTCCCAGTAATTGAGGCCTGCAGACCTGGCGAAGCCATGGTACATGGATCCCTGATACGGGTGTGCGAACTGGTTTATGTTGAAGGCGTCCGAGTCGATCCCCCAACCTCCGTGAACGATGTGGTTCCGGAAGGTTTTCCAATTCGTGGAGTAGACTTTTTTTCCTCCCGTGTACTCGTCGGAGTAGGCGTACCGGTCATACCTGTTCAGGAGAAAGAGGAATGCCGGGATTTCGAGTGCCGGGATGAGGTAGCTCTTGCCATCCCCCGTCCCCCAGGGTTCGGCCTGTGTCGTCTCCTCGGGCTTTTCCTCCAACAGCTTTTTACTGCCCATAGAGATATTTACAATCCGGTTCGGGGCCATAGGGGAAAGCCCCGTCACATCAGGTGCCGACATAGTGATATATCCGGGTTTTGAGGCTATGAGGGTATAATTCCCCAGGGCTGGAATTGCCACTGAATAGTTACCCGACGCATCAGTAGTCCCTGATCCTGCCAGCGTACCGATATTTATATCCTTTACTGTGATGATTACCCCGTCAATACCCTGGTTGTCAGAGAGATCCTTTACGGAGCCCGAGATACCGCCTCCCTGGGCAAAGGCCCAGCTGCCAACAGAGATCACTATTCCCACAAGGGGCACTATAAGAATCGTCTTAATTGTTTTTGTTGCATGGTTCATAGCTGCTCCTTTTCCTCTCCATTGAACGGGATCTCGAGTTCATAGACACCGGATTCAAGGTGGGTCTTCATGGGGTGTCCTGTCTTGGAGAACACCTTCATCATGGGGGTGTTCCGGGCCAGGACATCTGCCGTGAATCCTTTGATATTCTTCTCTTTGGCTATGCGGACCAGGTACTGGAGGAGAAACGTGCCGATGCCCCGGTTCTGCCAATCCTGGTGGGTGGTGAAGGCGACCTCGGCAAAGTTGGAATGAGGGTCGCGGATGTATTGCCCTACCGCAACGATCTGCTCCCTGCTCTCGGGTTCTTCTTTGCCCGTGATCGCGACAATGGACATCTTGTCATTGTAGTCAATGGCGGCCATGGGCATGGCAACCTTGTGGGAAAAGGACTTGAGGCTATGGAAGAACCGGGTATAAATGTCCTGCTCAGGCAGGGCATACATCTGATCCTGAATTGCCCGTTCATCCGTGGCCTTTACCGGTCGGAAGAAGATCTGGGTTTCTTTCTTGTCGGTCCAGTAGGTCTCATATTCCTTCGGATAGAGCACTACAGGCAGGGTCTGATCCTTATAAATATAGCCTTGGTTCTTGGCTGCCTCCAGCAACCCCTCGCGGAAGTCTGGATGGGCTATATTGATCAGTACCATGGCCCGATCCCGTATGGATCTTCCCGTGCACATAGGCAATTCCATATTCCGTGACCACATAATGGATGTCACCCCGGGTGACGACAACACCACTGCCGGCAGAGAGATAGGGGACGATCCTGGATATTTTTCCATCATCCGTGGTGGATGGCAGCACCATGATGGATTTGCCCCGTTTGGACATGGCAGAACCCCGGACAAAATCCACCTGCCCGCCGATGCCGCTATAAAAATCAAAACCTAGAGAATCGGAGCATACCTGTCCGGTAAGATCCACGGTGAGCGCGGAATTGATGGAGACCATCCTGTCATTCTGGGCGATTACATAGGGATCGTTGACATACTTGCACGGCCGGAATTCAAAGAGCGGGTTGTTGTGTACGTAGTCATACAGTCGCTTTGTTCCCATGCAGAAGGATGCGACGATTTTTCCGGGATTCAGCGATTTTTTCTTGCAGGTGATGACACCCGCCTCTATGAGATCGATGAGGCCTTCGGTGAAGGTTTCGGTGTGAATACCCAGGTCTTTTTTGTTCATGAGGTAGGGAAAGACCGAATTGGGTATCTTTCCCACACCTGTCTGGATAGTGGATTCGTTTTCGATGAGATCGGCGATAAGTTCACCGATGGCCTTGGCAATATCGCCTGGTGCTTTCTGTACGAACTCCAAAAGTGGGACATCGTTCTCCACAAAGGCATCGATCTCGCTCACATGGAGGAAGCTGTCGCCCAGTGTGCGGGGCATGTTCGGGTTCACCTCTGCCACGACATACTGGGCAACCTTGGCTGCCGTCTTGGTTATATCTACCGAGATCCCCAGGCTTACATACCCGTTATTGTCGGGAGGGGACACGGTGATGAGGGCAACATCGATGTGCATGCTGCCGCTTTCCATGAGCAGCGGGATCTCCGAGAGGAAGATGGGAGTATAGTCCGCCCTGCCTTCCTTGATGGCGGCACGTGTGTTTGCGCCGATGAACAGTGCGTTGTGGCGGAAGTGCTCAGTATATTTCTCATCAGTATATGAGGCTAGGCCGAGATCCAGAAAATGGATGATCTCGGTGTCTGCAAGGTTCTGAGCCACATCGATGAGTGTCTTTACCAGGAGTTGGGGCTCGCCGCACGCAGAGCCGATGAATATCCGCGCCCCCCTCCTGATCCGGGAGAGTGCGGTTGTCGCATCGGTGAGCCTTTCTTTATAGGTGTCGTTCCAGTTGAGTATCATAGTAAACTCCTATTGATGCCCGTCTGCGTTTTTGGGCTGAACCTTTGTGGGACCGGATTGTTCGTGTTCAATTCCCCCAACTTCCCGTTGCTTCTGCCGATGCTGAACATAGGCATCGCGTATGGCCTCGTAGGGATCAATGGCCGCCCCTTTGAGGGTCTCATAATCACCGATGCTCAGCGAGGTATAGTTCACCGCCTCATATACACTGACCCCCAGACTGGTGTACCAGGGACGGATATAGGAAACGGGGTGCAAATAATAATCACCGGCGAGATCTACCGAATCCCGGGCACTTGAGGGCCCCACGAGGGGCCAGACAATGTAGAAACCATGCCCGACGCCATAAACTCCGAGCGTTTGTCCCAGATCCACGTCATTTTTCTCTAAATTCAGTTTCTTGTCGGATGCAAGGTCAAAGAGGCCCCCGATACCCCAGATGGTGTTGATAGTGAAGCGGCCAAGCTCCTTTGCGGAGGATGTTATTTCCGCCTGGAGCAGGCAGCTGACAAAGCGGATCGGAAACCCGAGATTGTAAAAGAAATTTTTAACGCTTACCCGTGCGAACTCAGGCACGATCATACCATAGCCTTGGGATACCGGTTTGAGTGCCCAGAAGTAGAACTTGTCGTTGAACTGGTACATGGCCCGGTTGAACGGTTCCATAGGGTCTGAGATGGTTACTGTCGGCTCTTCTTCGCCCGTGTAATCACCGAGATTCTCATATGTGGCCCCTGTCTGATCCTGCATGGAAACGGGTTTGTCTTTCGCCTCGACACCCACGGTTTGTGGTTGTACGGGTATCTCCGGGGGGGTCACAGGGCTTTGTTCCGACTGGGAGTCGTTCGAGGCCTGCAGGGGGGCGGCGGTTGAAAGGGAAGGGCCCGTGGAGGGCGCCTGGTCAGGATTGTGGGCACAGCCTGCGGCAAAAAGGGCGAACAGGGCTATCAGATATGCATACTGTTTCATGTTGTGGTCCTAGTGCTCTTTCACCTTTTTTCGCAGGATTTCCAGCAGCTGCTCGGGTGTATTCTTCTCCAGGATATTGTTGAACTGGGTTCGATAGTTCTGGACCAGGCTGACATTTTCAACAATGACGTCGTATACTTTCCAAGTCCCGCTGCTTAAGATAACCCGATAGAAAATAGGGATTTTATTTGACGAGGTGATAACGTGCGTCTGTACCTCGACCTGATTTTCCGTGAGCTTGATTTCCTTCTCATAAGTAATTTTCTCGTTGGTGTAGGAAAGGATTTTATCCACATAAGCCTTTTCCAGCACCTCCTGAAAGAGCTGGACGAATTCTTGGCGCTGGGCGGTATTCAGCTTGTTCCAGTTTCGCGCCAGGGTGCGCTTGGAGAGTTCGACTTCGTCGAACATGCTTCCATAGATAGACCGGAGTTTTTCTTTCTTGGTCACTTTGGCCGAATCGGCCTTGAGTGCCGGATCGCGCAGCACATCAAGCACTTTGTTGACATTAGCCTGGACCGTAGAGAGTGGTGCGTCGGCATATGCGGGAAGCAAAGAAAAAAAGATCATGAAGATTGCTAACCCACCAATTTTTAATTTCATAAGAGAATCCTCCTTACGTTTCTTTCACTATGGCTTCTTGACTTCACCGAAGACATATTTGCTGATGAGTTCTGCGATATCCAGGGGCGGTTGCGTTTCGGTAATGATACCTCCTGGTTTAAGGAGTGCACTTCCGCCTCCAGGGTCTATGCTGACATCCATATCGCCGATCAGTCCTTCCGTTTTAATGGAAGCGATGGCATTATCATATATATTGATACCCTCATGAATCCTCAGCTCCACCACGCCCTTCTGGTTTTTCTGATCGATGGTAAGTCGCTCCACCCGTCCGACCTCAATGCCCGATATATACACGAGGCTCCCGACTCTCAGCCCTGTAACCGTGGTGAAACGGGCGAATAGGGAGTAGGAATTGTCGCCCATAAAAGGAAATGTGACCGAGCGTAACTGTCATATACCCTACGCAGAGCAGCCCGATAACGAGAAAAATGCCTACTGCAGTTTCAATCGAGTACTTTTTCATGACGTTACTCCTTTGTGGAACACAGAAGCCGGCCTATTTCCTTTTGCCCTGATTTTGCAGATTTGAAGACGGCTTCTATGTCGGTATTTGGTTGTCCTTGGGCCAACCCGGCGTGGATCGCTATCTCGATACATTCCCCTGAAACTCCTCGCCTGCGGCCCCTGATGCGAATGTCACGAATTCCCTGCTCCTGGAAATCCTTGATGAAAACCTTCAGGATTTCTTCAGCCTCAGCCAGATCCGAATAGGGCAGGACCGTCACAAACTCATTGGCACCACGGCGCGTGGAAAATCCCCCGATGGCCCCGAAATGTTTATCAATGTATACCCCCATGGCATGTAACACCTGCTGCGCCTCCTCGTAGCCCAGGCCTTCTACAATTTCATCGAGCATATACAGGGTAAAAATCGCCACGGTATAGGTATTCCCGATAGTTTTTTGTTTCAGCTGAGCATGATACAAGACATTGAACTGCCTCCTGGAGTGCAGGCCCGATCAATTCATCCCGCAATCCTTCCAGGCTTTGGATGACCTCGTCTTTAAAAGGGTGATCGAATTTATCAAGCTCTTCCGGAGTGCCCTGAAAAACGATTTTTCTATCATAGAGGGCAAGAATACGGTTTGAGATGAAATACACATCGGGAATCTCGTGACTGACCAGGACCGCAGTAAAACCGAATCTCTTCTGGTACTGGGCGATCATGCTCAGGATTGCATTTTTTCGGACAGGGTCCTGCCCGGAAGTGGGTTCGTCAAAAAGCACGATCTGTGGATCTATGACCAGGGAGCGTGCCAGGGCCACACGCTTCTGCATACCGCCGGAGAGTTCGGAGGGAAACTTGTCGGCCGCATCCGACAACTCTGTCTGTTCGATTCTGGCCATCACCAGAGAGTCTATTTCAGCCTTGCCCTTTCTCGTTGTTTCGCGTAGCGGCAGCGCAATATTTTCATAAACGGTCATGGAGTCGAACAGGGCATTGTCTTGAAACATGTAGCTCATCCGGGCAAAGGAGGCGATCTTCTCGTGTTTTTTCATTTCAGCAAAGGGTTTGCCCCGGAAAAGGATGGTCCCTTCATCGGGGGTGAGCAGCCCGATGATATGCTTGAGCAGGACACTCTTGCCGCCGCCGCTCAGGCCGATGATGGTCGTGACCTGCCCCTCGAAGATCTGGAGGTTTACCCCCTCGAGGACTGTTTTGGATCCGAATCTCTTTGTGACATCCTTGAATTCGATCAGCGGCGTATCCATGGGGCTCACATCAGAAGGGATGTCACGACATAGTCCGACACCAGAATGAGGACACAGGAGATCACGACGGCCGAGGTGGTGGCAAGCCCGACGGCCTTGGCCCCATGGCTATCCGTGCGCATATGCGCGAAATATCCCTGGTAACAGCAGACAGTGGAGACGATGAGAGCAAAAACGATTGCCTTGATGAAACCGTCGGTGATATCTTTCATGTCCAGACTGGTTTGAACACGATAAAAATAGGTTCCGGCATTCGCACCCAGAAGCAGTACCCCGGAGATATACCCGCCGATTATGCCGATGAGATCAAACAGTGCGGTGAGCAGGGGAAAGCTGATGACTGCAGCGACAATCCTTGGACTGATGAGATACCCAATCGGGTTGATGCGCATGGTGTAAAGCGCGTCAATCTGCTCGGAGATACGCTGGATGCCTATCTCTGCACTGATGGCGGACCCTGCCCTGGCTGCAATCATGATGGCTGCGAGAACAGGCCCCAATTCCCTGACCAGGGTCAGGGATACAAGGACGCCGAGCGCTCCTTGAGCGCCGACTGAATTCAATGCATAATACGTTTGGAGGCCTAGGACCATACCCGTAAACAGGCCGACGAGCATGATGATCAACATGGACCGTGCCCCGATGTAATAAATATGCTGGACAATCTTGGATAGCTGCTTGTGCCTTATGATCTTCAGCAATGCCAGAATAAGGAAAATGCCCGCAGCACCTAAATTATCGATCCCATTGATCACCACCCTCCCGATAGCAGCAAATGGTCGCGACAAGATCGAAAAAAGGCGCCTTTCGGCTTCATTCTCAGGGGGGTCAGACTGTTTGAATCAAGAGCCATGGTTAATATCCCATAAGATCATAAAAAATCAGATAGATATGCCGAATACGGGAAAGTACCTTTCTTTGTGTAATGATAGGGAACATACAAATGTATGAGCAAATGGCCTGCCAATAGCAGAAAAAAGCTCATAATATTATAATCAACCTATGAAAACGGTTAGTTAAATGAATAGGACAGCAGCTCAGAAAAATGAACTGCTTCTTTTAGCCTCCATATTTGGTGGACCCTCAATATGTTGAGGGGTATCTCACGGGGGAATTCCTTCCTCTACTTCACGATCAGATTGTTCTTGATGGATTTAACCCCTTGGACGCTCGTTGCGATTTGGCCGGCTTTATCGACGGCCTTTTGAGAATTAACGAAGCCGCTCAATTGAACAGTGCCCTGGTAAGTTTCAACACTGATCTGGAATGATTTGAGAAAATCATCTTCTGCAATCAGAGCTTTTATCTTGGTTGTGATGACTGAATCGTCAACGTATTCACCGGTGCTTTGATGTGTGGGTGTCGATGCACAGCCCACAACAACGGTGATCAGCATAAGAAGCACTAAGCAGTTGATAACAATATTTCTATTTTTCATAGCGATTAATCCTCCTTGGTATATTTGATTGTGATATGGTTCACTACGAGAAACTTTCTCCTGACAGTATCTTTTTCATAAAATCCTTCTTTTATCCTTCTGATGCTTTATTTTTTTGCTCCACCTCCAATGATGACCAGCGCAATTCCGCCCGCAAGCGCAATGCCACCCAAAATGGGTGAAAACGGGATGGTTTTCTCAGTCTCTTGGGTAGCTTGTATGGGGCCAATATCAATGATCTTCTCGCGGCTTGTGTAAGTAATGCCCTGGTAGGCAAGGGCCATTACTCCGAAGACGATTAATACAATTCCAGTAATCATTGCCGGCTTCATAATAATTGATCTCCTTCCTGAACAGGTTTACGCGTCTCATCCCTATAATGGTCTTCGCCCCTGAATGACCCGGACCAGTACCACAACGATGGCAATGACCAGCAGGATATGTATGACCCCACCCATCGTGTAGCCACTGATCAATCCGAGAAGCCATAGAATCAAGAGAATCACACAGATGGTCCAAAGCATGTTCGACTCCTTTCTGAGGACAGAATCTTTGCATTCAGTTTTATAGGAGAAGATTAACTGTTAAATCTCCTCCATACCTGCCAGATGGAGCCCGGAGTGGAACATCATTTCATAGGGCCCTTCGAGAAGGTTCATCGCCCCCCGCAGCACCTTAAAATGTTCCGACTTCAGGTGGGTCATAAGGTTCTCCTGGGTATCCCATTCTTCAAGAAGAAAGAGTTGATTTTCATTTTCGATATTCTGGCAGATGTCGCAGTGCCGGCATCCATTCTCCATCCTTGTGGATCCGCACAGTGAAGCAATCGTCTGTGTCAACTCCAGACGCTTCTCAGAAAGGACATTCATTCGTATGATTACCAGGATCATATGATTGACTGTAAAAGCAAATGGTCTGCCAATTGCCGGAAGAAGATCATAATGTTGGAATCAATCCTTTAATAACATATTGTTAGATGAGTAAAAGAGAGCAGCAGAAAATATGAAATGCTTCGTTTAGCCTCAATATATGGTGGAACCTCAACATATTGAGGGAGACTCTTCATTGTCTCAATGCTTCCCTTCAAACACCTGACTAGGTTCCGTGATAGACGCGTCCACCTGGAAGTCCATTAATTTTGGCGGCTTCCTTTTTGTATGAATACCGACTGGCTGTGAACGGGGAATGCATAGGGTTCAACGGTGTTGGGTTCAGAGAAACTGCTTGTTTGATCCTCCAAGACCTGCTTCAATTTCTCCATGGATCTCATCTGGATTTGTCTGACACGTTCTCTGCTTACCCCAAGCTGAGTGCCAATCTCCTTGAGCGTCATGGGTGGATCCGTTAAATAACGCTGTCTTAAGACAGATGCCTCTCTTTGGGAGAGGGAATTGAAGCAGTGATTGAGCAGAGATGAAATATTGTATGATGTCTGCTTGCCATAGAACAATTTTTCCGGGTCGTTACCATCGGTAAGGAAGTCAACCCACCGGTCCTTGTCGGGGTCATCATTTCCGAGATGTTCATCCAATGATAACAAGTTTTTGGCATGACTCAGACTCCCTGTGTTTACCTTTGCACTCTTGCTCATGAAGGACATGATGAAGGCCTTGATCCACCAGGCCGCATAGTAAATGAATGGTATTCCGCGTTCAGGATCGAAGCGGTTCAGCGCTCGTATCATCCCAAGATTCCCTTCCTGAATAATATCAAGATAATTGTGGCCGCAATAAAAATACTTCCTGCTCACCTTCACCACAAACCTGAGGTTTGCTTGTATTATTTGCTGCCCGGCAGATTCATTGCCTTCCTGATATTGTCGTGCAAGTTCATATTCTCTTTCATTGGAAAGAGTAGGGTAGTGCTGAATTTCCCGGTAATAATGTTGAAACTCATCATAATTATTAATAGTGCCCATAAATAGTCCTTCCCTCCTAAAATCACCTTGCCGTCTGGTGTGTTATCTGATGATGAACTCAAGTTAATAAATTGGCTCGCACTGCATAAGTAAATGAGCTATCTCCATTTATTCACAGTAATAGCAAAGGGCCTGCCAATAGCCGGAGGAAGATCATAAGCATGATTACATCCATTGATAACAGTTGGTTGGATGAATAATAGAGAACAGCAGGATAACCTGAAATGATTCGTTTACCCTCAATATTTGGTGGACCCTCAACATATTGAGGGATACTTTGGATATGGGACAAGTGGATATACAAAAAATGAAGTCCATGAAGAAGTTCAGAATTCTATCGCCAAGATCATGAAGAACTATTGTTTGGACGAGAATAGAGCTTATCTTCACAGGTCACTGACTCACATTTGTCAGTTCATCAGTGGTAGTGCTGGTTACTGTTTCAGTAGACGAGCCTATGGTGATTACGTCCATAGTGCTCGAGACTTTCTTGACAAATCCTACATTTTTGCCATACCAGGAAAACCATGTGGAAGTTATAATCTCGGTTCCACCAACGAATGCGATGGTCATGGTAGAGGATTCCTGAGCCTTTACGGTTTCAAAAGTTCCTGCAGGCACGGTAACAGTCTCCATACCAAGGGCCTTGAGGGTATATTCCGTGGTCCTTGTACCGACCTTTATGCCACTGGCAGAATTAAAGAGATCCTCGGTGCTGGACTTGGAGTATACCACGCCCACAGTCCAGTCAGACGGTATGACGCCCGTAGAGGAACTGCTGTCAATATTCGTAAATACTATGGAATCATCACTGATAACGATGCTTGAAGAACTGAGATAGGTGAACACTTTGTCTACGTCGTTTAACTCGATAGTTTCCACAATATATGGTCCTGAAATAGCTCCAGAATAGCCGTATTTACTGGGAATGGTCGCTTCGTGGGCATAGCTGTAGCCTAGGGTATATTCGCTTTGAATATTTTTTTCATCCGTAGTGTCCACCATGGTTTCTTTGAAGGTATAAACCTTAGTGATATCCCTGTTGGTATAATCATCCGAATGAATGATATTTGTTTCTGCTTCACTGGACCCACCACCACCTCCTCCGCCGCAGGCAAAAAGTATTATCCATACGAGGGCTGATAGTAGGAATCTACATTTTATAAGAGAAATTCTCATCATTTTTACCTCTCTCCCTTAGCCTAAACGAACCCCGGTTTCCCTTGAAGGGATATCAGAATGGTGCGCTCCTGGATGTCAGCAGGTTGTTTAATCCCTTCGCATCAGTGTTTGTGAACGTGACTGCCATGCCTGTGTGGTTTTTCCAGGCAACATAACCTTCCACCCATATGACCTTGCCGAAATCTTCGGCATCGAGACTGGCCATCAGGTATCCTTTCACTTCAGGGGCATATCCGGTCTGCACATACATGCCTCCTTTACTTATATCAATTACCCTTCCCATCTTATCGGGGTGGGCATCGTCACGGTAATCTACCCTCATGTTTACTCTTACCCGTTTATTGTTTCTATTTTCCGACATCCTTGACCTCCCTTACTCATTGCTTGATAGTCATCATGGTAGTGCTTCAGGAGCAAATGGCCTGCCAACAGACTAGGGGGGGACAGAAAAATGGATTCAATTCATAATAACAGGTAGTTAGTTGAATATGAGGAGAGCAGCAGAAAAGTGAGAATTGACTCGCTTGGCCTCAATATTTGGTAGAACCTCAATATATTGAGGGATGATTTGAAGGTATGTGTACTGTCTAATCTTTTTTTTCCTCCTGTCGGACTATGCCTAACTTATGCATCCTCATTATTAAGGTACGCAAGTGGGGATCCAGACTCGTTGGGTCACTGTCCTTTCCTTCCATGTACCAGTTGGGTTCAGAAAGGATCTTATTAATTTTCAATAATCAATAATATGGATACTAGGCTACTATGCTGCCTGGTCTTATATTTTTCTCTCCAACCTTTTTTTAATATTCATAAGACCCAGATCAGCTTCTTGTCTGTTGCGTTCCATGATCACTTTCTCCACCGGCTTTCCCAATACCCGACTTGGGGTTGAATATTCTATATCCAATGCCAAGATAGTCGCATCACCATTATTTTTGAGGTTATAAATCCATTTACTGTGTAGGCCATGTACGCCTTTGCTTTCCACGACTATCCTTTCCTCGGGGATATGTTCAATTTTTATGGATTCGCCATTAAATTTTATTTCACCTATCTTCCAAGACCATTCGTAATGAGTTCCGACCCCAGACCCGCTTACATCCTTAACCTCAATCATGTTCGTCAACCAATCAGGTTCATTCCAGGGATTATCAATATAAGCAAAAACCTTATTAACTGGCGCTTTGATCTCAATACTCTTGTGAATCCTGTGCATATGATATCCCTCCTTCTTTCGTTTCTAGGGTGCCAACCTGTGTTCATTAAAAAAGAAGCAGGGCTATTACTTGACTAACCCTGCTTCTCCATACTCATCCTTTAGACAGTCTTGATTTTTATCTTCTTTCCGAGTCCTGCAAGCCCGATTAGACCCGTTCCCAAAAGAAGCATGGTTGCAGGCTCAGGTACAGGCGCAGGATTATCGTTTTCATTCCCGTTCTGTTCAAGCCCGTAACTGCCTGTAGGACCAAGGTCAGCGATATTGAGATTACTCGGGAGTGAACCATTGAAAACAGAACTTCTCAGAACATTCGTCAGAACCCCTACCTCGGACCTAAGCGAGGTGCTGCTCACATCAAGGGCAGGCCAAGCCTGAGAGAGGTAGTTATTGACGAGGTTCTGATGCCGGGTGATGGTCAGGCCCGTGTAGTAAAAGGCCCCATCACCAAGATTGATGATGCAGGCTCCAGCCTGAAAAGCGAAACCTAAAACCATCACGATTGACAGGATTAGTTTTGATAGTTTCATTTTTTTTGAACTCCTTTGTTTCCAGTACTTTTAAACTTTTAAAAAATGAGGGAGGGTTTATACAAGCCCCCTCCCTCAAAAGGTATGGGGGTTTTCGTTTTGGTTACTGTTTTTACGCATTTTTAGGGGGGATATTCTTGATGCAGTGTTGTGACTTTACTGTCAGCCTGTGTCTTGACCTTATAGACAACCTTAATTCTTGAAGAGCTCGATATGACTGCATTGCTTTGGGCATCGTACTCCTGCTTTGTTATCCCTCTGACCCTGTCTATGACTCGATAATGATTTGTCTGACTGCAAAATGGGCAGGTAACATCAATTGCAATAAGGTCATGACTCAAGTCGATCCCTTCCTTTTGCAGGTAGGACATCCCTGTTGAGTAATTGTCCTGGGACAGGAAAGACTCAACCGGAATGCTTTTATTGCATCCGGGGTAGAGACATTTGAAGATGTTGTAGTCGATAGTCCTTCCTAAACCATACATAATAATCTCCTTTGGGAGAGTCCTTATTAATTGTATCTTCATTCTCAACGTGTGCTTAATAAGAACTCTCAAACACTGAAAAACTTAATTATCATATTCCTTATTCTGTTTATTTTTCTGACCTTTTTCAGGTTTTCCATGCTGAGCTTTATCTTGTTGTTGTGGCTGTGAGTGCTGTGATCGGACATTCCCGGATTGTGGTCGAGCATGCTGTTGTGGTCGATTATGGGGCTTCAAACCTTGGACACCCCAGGTATTTTGCTTCTCCCAATGTCTGTTCTTTTCCCAGTTGCTCCAGTTCCGTTGGACTTGCTCGTGGGGTATTCGCTGGTGGTTCCACCGATGTCCTGCCCAACGATGGTCCCTGTAGTTATTCCTCCAACCTGACGGTACTCTTCTATAAAAGGAGGGTACCCTTTGATAGTGGGTCCAACCTGAGTCATAGTGGTGTGAGCGATACCAGTGTCCTTGCCACGGACGCCACCACCAGCCATTGTAGAAAAAGATGTCCACATCTACGTCAGGGGCAGCATAGACATCCGTCTCAGGTATGACTACCACCTCTAGAGGTCCTGAAGATATGATGAGTGGAGGCAGAGAAATGCTAATGCCTACATCTACCGTTGCCATCGCTGAAATAGGAAATAAAAGTACCAACGCTAAAAGAATTGCTCCGAAAATTATCTTTTTCATTTTGTAGCCCGCTTTATCCATGCCCAATTTAACTCCATGTAACCTTGGCGTTGTAGTAATACTCTCCCTGTCAGAATACGTTCGTGCTGTTGCATATGCATCTTACTTCAACCCCGTTTTCAATCCTGGCAAGATTCTTCACGACGGTGTAATCCAATCCGGCTATTTCTCGTGCATTTCTTGCAGTCTTAGGAGGATTAGACTTGAATACCGGATTATGCCACGGAGATGGTTCCTTCCCGGGATATGGTAGGTGAGTGGGTGGAACCCGTAGACCCAGCCTGCATAAGGATGCCTCACTCACTGTAGACCCATACGATGGATGATCTGCTGCAGTAATAGTGAAGAGCGCAAAGAAATCTCCCGATAAAGTTTCCTGCCACCCAATGAAATTCGCATCTGAATTCGAACCAGGTGTATTCATGTGTTCAGGCATGTTAGCCTCCGTTTGCATCAAGTAATCCTAGTGGTGTAGGTGAGTAAAAAGCAAATAGCCTGCCAATAGCCGAAGGAAGATCAATAATATAGATTAAACAATTAATTACAAATTGTTAGGCGAAGAAGAGAGAGCCGCAGGAAAGTATGAAATGATCCATTTGACCTCAATATTTGGTGGTTCCTCAGCATATTGAGGGATAGGGCAATGGCCCCCCTGGAATCAATACCAAGTGATTTTTCATTTTCTTAGTTTCCATTTTCTTGTTAGTAGTTGGGCTGTTGCTATTTGGGAAGATGTCATTTTTTGAACAACCATATCCCTTATCTTGGCAGCTTCCTCATCTCCTTGTGCAGCAGCAAGGTTGGTCCATATGTGCGCCCGAACAAAATCTCTTGGTACACCTTGGCCATATGCATACATAACCCCAAGGTGGTACTGGGCACTGGAATTGCCCTGATCGGCCGCTTTTCTGCACCACCTCATTGCCTCGGCATAGTCCTGTGGAACGCCTTGGCCATTTGCATACATAGCCCCAAGGTTGTACTGGGCACCGGCATGCCCCTGCTCGGCCGCCTTTCTGTACCACCTCGCAGCCTCGGTATCGTCTTGTATTACGCCTTGGCCATCTGCATACATAACCCCAAGGTTGTACTGAGCTCCGGCATTCCCCTGATCAGCCGCTTTCCTGAACCACCTCACCGCTTCTGAATAGTCCTGTACTACACCTTGTCCATTAAGATACATCCACCCAAGGGTGTACTGGGCATCGGCATCGCCCTGGTCAGCCGCCTTTCTATGCCACCTCATCGCCTCCATATAGTCCTGTGGTACACCTTGGCCATGTGCATACATACCCCCAAGGTTGTACTGGGCCTCGGCACGTCCCTGATCAGCCGCTTTCCAGTACCACCTGACCGCCTGGGCATAGTCCTGTGGAACACCTAGGCCATGTGCATACATGACCCCAAGATTGTTTTGGGCACCGGCATGCCCCTGAACGGCCGCCTCCCTGTACCACCTCAATGCCTCGTCATCGTCTTTCGGAACACTTTGGCCATTAAAATACAACCCTCCAAGGCTGTACTGGGCTCCGGCATCGCCTTTTTCTGCCCGTTTCATCAATTCATGTAATGGGGCTTTGTAGTCCCCACTATCGAAAGATTCATGGTCATCCCCTCTGGATATGTTAGGGAATATCAGGAGAAGCAAAGTTGTAAGAATAATTGCCATTTTCATGGAATTTTCCTCATTAAGAAGGCAGCATCTGGTCAATGGAAGAAATGAGGGCCTTCTTCAGTTTGACCTTTGATTTATTCTCGATCTGCCGTACCCGTTCCTTGGATATGGCATACTGCCTTCCAAGGTCTTCCAATGTCGCAGGGGTTTCGGTCATGATACGATGCTGCGTGATATAACGTTCTCTTGGTGTGAGATTGTCCATGGCCTGGTCGATCTCCTTTTTCATAAAGGAGGTCTGCTGCGATTCAATGATACGGTCTTCGGGGCTCAACGTCGTATCAGCAAGAGAATCCAGGAAGGTGGTATTACTCCCGTATGTTATAGGGTTGTCCAGGGACTGGTCCCTGTTTGTCAGCCTCAATATGATCTCCTCGATCTGTTGGGGGTCGGCATTGAGGCGTAAGGAGAGGGCCTGGGACTGCTCGCTGATATCTTCACCTACGACTTCCTCTTCAGCCGTAATACGGTTGAGTCCATAAAACAGTTGTTTCTGCAGTCTGGTCGTACCGAGCTTGACCTGGGAGAAGAACCGTAAGATATAATCATGGATCATTGCCTTGATCCACCATATTGCATAGGTCATGAGCCGATACCCTTTGTGCGGATTGAACTTCTTCACTGCGATCACCAGCCCTATAATCCCTTCCTGAATTGTATCTTCCAGGGGCAGGCCATACCCGGCATAATCCATGGCGATCCACACTACGTTTTTGAGATTGGCAGTTATGAGGCGCTCCGCAGCATCAAGATCGCCTTGATCCTTCAGAAGGACAGCGAATTTATATTCTACCTCTTTGGTGAGATGGGGAACGTGTTTGAACCGATCTATAAGTTCACCAACAGCATGATCGCGTATGACAGGATAAGGCATCATGAACGCATCCTTGTGAAGCCGGCGGATTCTGCAGGTCTGCTGGGATTAATGGAAACGGTTGACTGAAGGGCTCGAGCAATTTTTTCTGCAACGATACGGGGCGACATATCTTTATCAGGATTGAAGACATCACTTCTTTGCTGTCCCCACCCCGGATCCAGGAGTTCGGTCCTGATAACATCAAGAATATCTAACAGGTCTACGCTCATTTTTTTTGTATAACCTTATCCCTTTTTATTGGTGCTCACGGTGTCAAAAATAACTACTCGATAGTCATCATGACAGCTACTGTAATAGCAAAGGGCCTGCCACTAGCCGAAGGAAGATCCGAAATCGGAATCGATCATTGATAACATGTGGTTAGATAAAGCGGATAGGGAGCCAGTAAGGTGTGAAATGATTCATTCAGCCTCAATATTTGGTGGTACCTCAACATGTGGAGGGATTCTTTGAAGGGAGATGGGTATTCTCATCCGGGTTTTTTGTCTCCGACCGGACTACATCAAGCCGGCAAGAATGCCGAACCACATGAGAGTGGAGTACCACGGTATGGATTCAAATAAAAACATAGTAAGGAACCCCCTGTTTCCCGGTTTAACAAAGGGCCCAAGAGCGCTACGCATGGCGCTTCGCTCCTGGGCCACTTCGTCCGTCAGATATGATTCTCTTTCCCAGCCTACTGCATGGGTGTTTGCGCGTCGCGTTGGATGATGATTTCGACGCGACGATTGTTGGCGCGACCCTCGGGGCTGGCGTTATCAGCAATTGGGGTTCCCTCGCCAAGCCCATGGGCCTTGATACGATCGGCCTGGTAGCCTCGCTCCACGAGATAGTTTCGAACTGCGTCTGCCCGGCGCTGCGACAGGTCGAGGTTGTAGCTGTCAGAGCCCTGTGAGTCGGTGTGTCCCTCGATGATGAGGTTGCGCTCACGGGTTGTGAGCAGTACATCGCTCACTTGGTCGAGTCGCGACCGCGCCGAGGGCAACAAGGTCGACTTGCCGGATGCGAAAAGCACACTCCCGGATAGGGTGATGATTATTCCGCGCGGGTCCTCCTTGACCGCGGCCAGCTTAGCCAGGGCTTCAGCCATTCGTTGCTCGGCATCGTTCTGCGCCGCCAGCGCTTCAGCCGCTCGTTGCTCGGCATCGGTCCGCGCCTTTTGCTCGTCGGAAAGCTGCTCTGCCGTCTTTTCGCCGCTGAGCTCAGAGGCCGCAAGCGCCGTCTGTGTATCGCTCAGGTCCTGCTTCGTCTTTGTAACAATCTTGCCCTGCGTCGTTTGATAATCTTTACTCGATTGAGTCTGGCTCTTTTTCTCCATAGCGATGGAGGCCGTTGCTTCAGCTAACTCTGCCTTGCGCTGGGCGACATAGGCGAGGTCTCGCGTATGATACGAGTCGGGATTCTTCTGGAAGGATTGTTCCGCCTTGTCGAGCGCTTGTTTCGCCACATGCAACTCCGCAGGAGCGGCCTGGGCCGCAACGCCAGTGCTTGCGCGCTGGTATGCTCCGCGGGCGTTGACGAGCTCCTTCGGGGCGGTGGACGCACAGCCGGCGAAGAGCGTGACGACCGTGATGAGGATCAGATATTGTATCGTTTTCATATAATGCTCCTTTCTTTGGGTCATGGGTTGTCTTGCCGGAGTTTGCGCACACGCTCCAATGCTGCCCGGGCCTCCGATTTTTCGGCATCCTCGTGGGAGAGTGCGACAGCCAGCTCGGCATCGGCTTCGGACCGCAACAGCATAGACGCGGCCTCATCCTTCTCGCCTTTCGCAGACAGCTTCTGGGCGAGTTCCAGTTCTTCTTTTGCCATTTGCAGATGAAGCGAGGCTTGCGGTACCTTGGCCGCCCCGACCTCCTCTGCGGCACGGATCCCCGACGTAGAAGCCTCGGAGCGCAGCGGGGCGTTTGCGCATCCCGCAGTGATGAGAGTGGCCATGACGGCCATGGAGAACATCATAATTACGATCTTGGATAGGTGTCTCATTGAATCCTCCTTTAGCTACTGATTTTCACTCATCCGAATTCAGTTGTTACGGATTGAGTCGATAGTGACGTATTCAAAAAGATGTTCCTTTGTTAGACGAATTCATTTTGAGTTCTCGTGCACGATAAGCACTTCATATCCGCCCCAGCAGCAGCAGAATGATCAAAATCAGAACAATCAATCCGAGTCCTCCGCTGGGATAGTATCCCCAGCTCTTACTGTGAGGCCAGGTTGGCAGTGCTCCGACCAAGATGAGAATCAAAATGACGATCAGTATCGTACCCATGTTTTTCTCCTTTTATAGCGTGAGCTATTGACCTTACCTCTGCCCTTCAACCTTCAAGTTGATTTTTAACAAGTTTAAGAGCAAATGGCCTGCCAATAGCCAAAGAAGATCAGATAAATGCAATCAGTCATTAATAACTGATGGTTAGATGAAAAGGAGAGGGTGGTATAACGTGTACAAATGATCCGTTGGGCCTCCGTATTTGGTGGAGCCTCAACATATTGAGGGATACTTGGTTGAAAGGTAGACAGCCTAATCCGTTTCTTGTATCTCCTGCCGGACTATCCCGAGCTTATGCATCCTGGCCCTCAAGGTGCTCGGGTGGAGGCCCAGGATCGCTGCGGCCTTGTTCTTTCCCTCAATGCACCACTTGGTTTCAGAAAGGATTTTAAGAATCTGGTTTCGCTCCATTTCTTCCAATGTCCTCACGGTGGATGAAAGTGAGGAGGATGAAATCTCCAGCTTGTCTAGCAGCTGTAAAACCGGCCCGGGACTCATGATAACGGCACGTTCAATAATGTTTTCCAGCTCCCTTACGTTCCCTGGCCACGGATAATTCTGGAGCGCATTCATTGTCCCCTTCTGGATCGATGTGATCTGTTTGCCCAATTTTCTGGAATACCGCTCTATGAAAGAGTGGACCATGAGCGGGATGTCATCTTTGCGCTGCCGTAGGGGTGGGACTGTGATGGGAAAGACATTGAGCCGGTAGTAGAGGTCTTGTCGAAACAGGCCTTTGTGGACCTCTTCCTCAAGGTCTCGATTGGTCGTTGCAATGATCCGCACATCGACCTTGATGGTATGGGATGAGCCCAGGCGCTCAAACTCATTATGCTGAATCACCCGGAGGAGTTTTGGACTGCAACTCAAGGGGCAGCTCCCCGATCTCGTCTAAGCAAAGGGAGGAACCATTGGCCACTTCGAACCGGCCTACCCGCCGGGCATCGGCCCCGGTAAATGCCCCCTTCTCCCGGCCGAACAATTCGCTCTCTATTAAATTGGCCGGCAGGGCGGCACAGTTGACCGTTATCAAGGGCCGTTCCTTGCGGGGACTCATGTTATGGATGGCGGCAGCTATCAGCTCTTTGCCCGTACCGGTCTCACCAAGGATGAGGACCGTTGTGTTCGCAGGGGCAACTTGTTCCGCCCGATAGAGGACATACTTGAGACCATCACTTTGCCCGATTATATTGACGAATTGGCTTCTCAACTTGATCTCTTCGCGGAAGAAAATATTCTCGGCCTCGAGTTCGTCCTTCATTGTTTTGATTTCAGAAAGCGCTGTTTGAAGTTCTATTGTCCGCTCCTCCACGCGCTGTTCGAGCTCATCATGGGCTTTCTGCAGCGCATCCTCCATCTTCTTGCGCTTGGTGTTGTCCACCATTACGACAACAATGCCCAAGACGCCTTTACGGGAGACCAGGGAGTTTGCACTTAACAGAAAGGAAAACAACTCGTTATCCTCAAGCGTAAAAGTAACATCAACCCCATGGAGGGGCTTGTCACTCATTGCAGGAAGAAGGGCAAAGGGAGTCCCGTCGGGAAAGAAGAGGTGAAATGCCTCGTCAAATTCCTGGAAGATCGGACTTCTCCCTAAGAGGCTGTTGGTCGACTGGCTTGCACGGATGATACGGCCTTGGTGGTCGCAGAGTACAAATATTTCCGCAGCTTGATGGAGAATTTGAGTGGTGAGTTTTTCCTCTGCCAGGAGCTCTTCATTGCGCTTTTGCTCCGTCAGGTCGGTAACCACCATGCATAACGTATGGGGTATATCCATGTGTGCAAGGGCACTGATGGAAATCAATACAGGTGTAGAATCTTCACCTCCGGTCTGTAAGGCCAGTTCTGCTTTAGAGTTCCACTTCAAACTCTGCTTAACCATTGATTCAAATAATTGAAGGTCTGTTGATGAAATGTATTGATAGATTGAGGATCCCATTACTTTTTCCAGAGACCCTTTGACGATATCTGCAAAACGTTGGTTACAGAAAAGGATCGTGCCGTCAGAGGCCAGGGTGACGGCCCCTTCGTTCATGGTTTCGACCATGACCCTGTAAGGCTCATCGGCGCCCGACAGGGTGAAGACCTGATCTCCTTCCTTTGTTGAGATAACCAGCCCGTCCACTTCACCGCTCAGGATGGCACGCAGGGTGTCCTCAGCTTCCATCATCCTTGATGTGAGTTCCTGCAACTCATCCAGAAGTTGCTGGCGGGTTTTATTTGATTTGTTCATGTTTTCGCACTCATGAATTCCTGGGTTTCAGATCGATGCCTACAAGAAACTTTTCCGTATCCGACATGTCGCCGATGAGCCTCCGCAGGGGCAGGGGGAGTTTCTTGATGAGCGTTGGGGCGGCAACAATCTGCTCTCCCTTGGCAAGATTGGGCTGCTGGTAGATGTCTATCACCTCGAGTTCGTAGCTCCCGGCCAGGTGTTTATCACAGAGTTTCTGGACATTGGCGATCGCCTGGGTCGACTTTGGGGTCATACCGGTAACATACAGCCGGAGAATGTACTTTGACGGGTCTCTCTTGGTTGCCGCTTTTTCGAATTCCGCAGTGCTCGTTTTCACTCTTTTCATATCCATCTCTGGTTCACCTTAAATTGATTCTTTATCATCCGTCAGACAGGACGAATGTCGAGTCCCACCAGCACACGTTCTGTGTTGGCCAGATCACCGATAATCTTTTTAATCGGTTCAGGAAGCTTCCTCACCAGTGTCGGTATGGCAATAATCTGGTCCCCTTTAGCAAGCTGGGGGTTCTTTAAAAGGTCTATCACCTCAATGCGGTATTTCCCGGCGAGGTGCTCTTCGCAGATCTTCTTTAAATTAGCAAAGGCCGTTATGGATTTCTGGGTCTGACCGGCTACATATAACCGGAGGTTCCAGATTTCATCCGTAGCAGCGGTCTTTGATTTCTTCCCTTTTTCTGGTGAGACAGTTTTCACCTTACTCTCCTTTCCCTCTTTTTTTTGAACGCGACGCCTGGGGAGCTGAAGGTTTCCCCTTGCGAAGATGCGCCATTTCCAAGCGGTCTTTTGCCAGGACAGCCTGTCTTATCCTTTCTTCTTCGGCCATCAGATGCACCTCTTGGGTTTCCACATCGAATTCGGCACGCAGCGCTGCTATCTTTGTATCAAGGGCTTTTCTCTTGCGCTCCTGCTCGCGGAGCCTGCGATCCGCCTCACGCCGGCTTGCCAGCTCAGAGGCCCTTTCTCCGGCTTCCTGGGCCGCCCGGGCACTGCCCGTTAATACCTCGCCGGAACCGGTATAGATGTCGATGAGGTCAATTCCCTGGTTCGTGAGCAGGAACTCTTGAATCTGGTTGGAGTGGGCCATGCCGCGGGACTTCAGAATGTACAGGCCCCGGTTGCGTTCCCCGTTGAGCTCGATATCCCGCAGGAGAAGCCACGTATCGATCAGAGAAGATACCTCTTCGCTTGTGTGTTCAAGGCTGCCTCCAAAATGGGTGAGGTCCGTAAGGAAAGTGGAGATCTTTTTCATCTTCAAATGGTCGATCAGGCGCGTTAATATGGATTTGACCTCTGATGTTGTTCCCGCGGCGCTCAGGTTGCTGATGGGGTCTATAATGAAAACCTGGGGATTGAAATCATCGATCACCTTGTGGAAGGTGAGAAGATGCATCTCAAGGCCGTAAAGGGTAGGCCTTGTCGAATGAAACTTGAGAAGCCCCTTCTTTACCCACCGGGAGAGATCCAGGCCGATGGAGCCCATGTTCCGGATGATCTGGCTGGGGGATTCCTCGAAGGCGCAATACAGGCATCGCTCACCCCGCCTGCAGGCGGCTTCGGCAAAGGTGGCAGACAAACTTGATTTGCCTGTGCCCGCCGTACCTGAGACGAGGATGGTGGTGCCCCGGTAGAAACCCTTCCCATCGAGCATTGCATCCAGCTTGGGGACGCCTGTGGCGATGCGCTCTCTGGAAACGGGGTAGTCGAGTCCCAGCGAGGTGATGGGCAGGATGGAGAAGCCGCTCTCGTCTATCAGGAAAGGATACTCGTCGGCGCCGTGAGATGAGCCGCGGTACTTGACAATACGCAGACGGCGGGTGGAAATTTGCTCCTCGATGCGGAAGTCCAGAAGGATAACGCAATCAGCCACGTATTCTTCGAGCCCGTAGCGCGTCAGCATCTTGTCGCCGCTTTCCCCCGTAACGATGGCCGTCACACCGCGGTCTTTCAGCCAGTGGAAAAGCCGGCGAAGCTCTGCCCGAATGATTGCGGCATTAGAAAGCCCGGAGAAAAGTGCTTCTATGGTATCCAGGACAACCCGCTTGGCCTTGATGGAATCAATGGCACTGCCCAGGCGGATGAACAATCCTTCCAGGTCGTACTCGCCCGTCTCCTCAATCTCGGATCGTTCGATGTAGACGTGGTCCATAGTAATGAGTCCCTGCGATATCATGTCATTGACATCAAAACCCAGCGAGATGAAATTCTTCGCAAGATCCTCGGGCGTCTCCTCGAAGGTCATGAAGACGCCTGGCTCTCCATAATCCATGGCGCCCCGCATGAGAAACTCCATGGCGAAAAGTGTTTTGCCGCAACCCGCACTGCCGCAGATCAGGGTTGGCCTGCCTTTGGGAAGCCCTCCCTTGGTGATCTCATCGAGACCCTTGATGCCTGTCGGGCATTTTTCAAGAACCTCAACTGCATGTTTTACCTTAACCATCTTCATCTCCTGGCATTATTACTAAGAATGTTATTATAGCAAAAAGCCATTTTCTGGCAATAAAAATAATTCAGTAATATCAGAGTGATATTTCCCTGCATCAAAGATAAATCTTCCCTCGGTCTCTTCAAGGATCCACCTGGAAGGTTTCATATGATCACTATCGTATCCGTGCAATGAACCACCTCCACAAGCCGGCATGCATAAGACTGCTCAGGGTCGTTATAAAAGCAAACATGACGAGAAATAGTGCAAGCCATTTCAGGTTCAGGAGAGAAATGCTTTGAAGGTCAAATTTCACCGTCTACTCCTTTGGGGTAAATATATATGCATAAGGTGACAGAGCTATTTTACAATAAGGTCGTTTTTTACCGATTTCACGCCCTCAATGCCTCCGGCAATCTCTCCTGCCTTTCTCACACTGCTTTCGGAATCAACAGAACCGCTTAGATGGACCACCCCTTGATACGTCTTGACATCGATCTGGAGAGATTTCAATGTTGGCTCATATAAGATTTCGGTTTTTATCTTGGTTGTTATAATCGAGTCATTGAAATACTGGCCCGTGCTTTCGTGTTCTTTTGTGGCGGCGCAACCTCCTGAAAAAGCGGTCATCATCCCGATGCAGACCAGAAATATCACTAAACCATCTCGATATCCCATGAAGACATCTCCTTTGCCGTCTAGAACTACACCAGGAATTTCATGGAGTCCTTGTTTTTGGCACCATATATATAATAATCATCAGATTTTCCCAGACAAGGGTGCATGATTACAATGAAAACATGGAGTCGGTACTTGTCAAATACCAACGCTGTTACTACTAAGCGTATCTGATGGATAGATGGTTAAGCTCAATTTATAGACATAGCCGGCAGAGTTTGCGGAAAGGAGATCGGATCATGAGATCAAAAACCATATGGTTCCCAGACAGGGCCATTCTCACCATATTGTCCGGTTTCTTCGTGTTACTGATAACCGCTTCTCCGCCTTCCTTTGCAGCTACATCGGCCAGCACGGAAGCATCCGAGGGAGATAAAGACATTCGTTCTTTCCGTGTTTCCATAGGCGAATATTATCATGTCCCGCAAAGAGAGGTTGCTGCCATTCAAGAAAGGGGAATTAGTGAAGAAGAGTTGCCTGTGGTATTCTTCATTGCCCAAAGGGCGCATGTGAAGCCCAAGGCTGTTGTGGCACTGCGCTTGAGAGGCATGAAATGGATGGACATAACCCTTCAATACGGTTTGAGCCCTGATATATACTATGTCCCGCTCAGGAAGTCACCTCCCTATGGGCATGCCTATCGCTATTACATCAAACATCCGAAAGGCAACTGGAAAAGAGGGGCCCTCAGAGATGCGGATATCGTGAATCAGGTAAACCTGAAGTTCATATCAGAGCATCACAGATATGCCCCTGAAAAGGTTATGAAGTACCGGGCTCAGGGAAAAAGCTTTGTTGTCATTGACCGAGACACCAGACAGGGGAAACAGGGAAAGACCCGGTACCAGGCCCAGCAGGCAAACAAGCCCGGCGATTATAAGAGCAATGATAAAAACCGCAAAGATAACACCCTTCAAGAAAAAGGCCCAGGCAAGGGGAATGGGTAAAAAGGGTGAAGATAATTAAAAATCGAGAAGAGCCTCCCTTGCACGGAACAGGTTTTTTTCGGTTCTTAAAAGTATAATCCGGGGTAAAGACAATGCCCGGTTTGTCTCCATGACCAGGGGAGACACGGAACCATGAAGCCGTTCACTTTTCTTTAACGCCCCAGAAGATCGCCTCGATGCCGCATGTCAGGATGATGGTCTTTTTCCAGTTGTCCCCCAGGGACCATTGCAACTCGGGTTCAA
This sequence comes from uncultured delta proteobacterium, assembly GCA_963785235.1. GTDB lineage: Bacteria > Desulfobacterota > Desulfomonilia > UBA1062 > UBA1062 > MWEI01. Next base: position 638,964 of record CAWAUM010000001.1, read on the forward strand.
CATAGTAATAAATCCAGCGTGCCCTGAGCTGGTTTTTATGGAGGAATTTGGCGCTGACCACGTGCCTGGACCAGGGGGCCCCCAGAATACCCAGGCGGATCGCTGCACCGCGAGCCAGGTCCTTGCCGCCCATGAGGCGGACGACGTCCGGCTCCTGGAGCAGCTCCTTTGCATAACCGAAGATCAGGCCGAAGTCCCATAACCAGCCGTGTTCACCGTTTTTATCCTTTTTATCGGAATCCATCTTATCCCTGGTCCACCTCAGGGAACTCGTGAATCTGGTATCCCACGAGTTCACCCACCTGTCCGCAATAAAGCTCGTAATCTCTCCCTCTTTATCTTTACTGTCCCAGTAGATCTTCTGATGGGGATAATACATCCAGGAGCCTCGCTCAAACACGGTGTCCGCGGAAATACTGGCGTTCAAAGTGGGAGGGTTTTTTATCTTCACGCCCAGGGAGGTGCTGAAATATTCGTGAAAGCTCTTGGCCACACCAACCCGCAAAGACGTATCACGTTGTGGAAGGGGATTGCCGGGGAGTTCCCCGGGTCGGTGGTGGTAATGTAGATCTTGTAAAGATTCGCATCGGGCAGCCTGAAATCTGCATCGAGTTCGAAGGGCACCTCTGTGGTGAGCGAATTATCGGGTTCCAGGGTGAGAACTATGGGAAGGCCCATCAGCCACCGGGAAGGAGGGACTTCGGATGGTTCCTTCCCCTCAGGAACAAACCATCCGTTCACCCTTTCGACCTTTCGATGGAAAAAGACATAGAAATTGTCATGATATCTGTCCAGTCTTTGCCCGAAAGTTTCTTGAACGGGTTCCTCGCCGGCAGGGGCGGCAGGAACCTTGGATAAATCATCCCCTTCGGGAACACCAGGTTTTCCAAGGGTATCCACCTCAACGGGCGCAACAGGGGCGGGAGGACTTACTGGAGTGGTTATCTCCTTCTCTGGTGGGCGATCCTCGTCCTTGACCGGGCTCGTTTTTTGAGGATTATCCATCTCTTTGCTCATATCTGTATCACACAGGCCAGGTCCGGCCACGCTCAGAATGGCTATGACGAGAATGAGCAGTTTCCACCGTAGTCTCTTCTTCATCCTGATAGATCTCACCCCGGATTGCTTCGGCAAGACAGCCTCTCTTATTTCTGATCACCGCATCCTGCTAACTAGTAATAAATATAATGCAGAATTTTGAAGAATCAACTTGGGCACAGAGCCGGCAGTTTCAAAAAGGCAGCGTTATTTAATCAAAGGTACGCTGTATTGATATAATTTGTGGTGGTTATTATATAGTATGCAGCACTATAGAAAATTATAGTGAGATCATCATTGGGAGATCAATAAAATTCTTCATATGGTACGTCTTGACTGGGATATGGGTGGTGCTCCTGATCCAGAGTTTCATAGCCTCCATGATAGCTGTGAAGGTTATTCTGTACAGAAAGATCAGGGTTTCGTTGAAGGAAGGAAAGGTAGCAAGAGATCGCTGTTTCGCAAGACGAAATCCAAAGCAAGATGAAAGACGCTGGAGGAAAAGGTCGAGGATTTCCATCCCGAAGCATCTCGACTTGTAAAGTCTGAAAAAGGAGGAATCAACCATGTACGAAGGATTTATGAACCTCATTGAAAAACATGCTGAGAAAATCACCAAGGAAGTTGTTAAAGACGTCCAGACCCGGGAAGAAACCAGGCATTACTGGGAGATCTCAGAGGACGTAACAGAAGATCGCATTTCCCAGGTGGTTCGCAACGTGTATTTAAGGCTCGGAAACTGGCTGAGCAAGGACAAGCCAAAAAATACCCTGTTTGCTTACTATTCCGATCTTGGCGCAAACCGGTGCAAGGAAGGCTTTCCTCTGGACGAGGTCGTCATGGTCTTTCAACTCATCAAGAGGGCTATCTGGCATGAGCTCAGGGATCAGATTGCGGTGGACAGCGGCTTTACACTGAACCAGTTCATGGAGATCAATTACTACGTGAATTTGTTCTTTGACCGGATCATCCATGCCCTTGTTACCGGCTACCAAGAGGAATTGGGAAAGACTGTTACGAACGCTGGAAAAGAAAAGCTGCTCCTGACAAAGATCTTCAAGAAATAAAAGATTCCAGGCCCACAGAGTGTATGCATGAGGGCCCCAGAGAAAATATCGTGACCAATGATTACTGATAAGAAGCCCTTATGGGCGTCAAGACGAAAGGAGAAAAACATGAGGATCCTGATGTACTACGACGGGACAGAATATGCCAGGGATGCCCTGCCTGTGGTGAAGATGCATGCAAAGGCCTTTCTGGCCGCTGTAGATATAGTGTGCTCGCTTCACAAGGGTGGAGAGCCGCAGCTTGATGAGATTGATAGATTGGAAACCGATCTTGCATATCTCAAGGTTGTCCTGGAAAAGGAGAAGATTACTACCGAGACGCACCTCCTGATCAAAGGCAATGATGCAGGTGAAGATGTAATCCGTTTCGCCAAGGAGCGCCAGGTGGATGAGATCATCATGGGGACTGAAAAGAAATCCAGGGTTGAGAAATTCATACTGGGCTCAGTAGCTCAGCATGTGATCATCAATGCCCATTGTCCGGTGGTTATCGTCTGATTGAGTGGTTGTTCTATTGAAGCTGTATGCATTGCGGGAGCATCAGTGGGACGAGTTGCTCATGATGCACAAAGAGCAGATTAGACTGCTGAACTTGCTGATAGAAGATCGCAAAGGGGTAAAGCAGGAGAGGAAATAGGCCCTTCAGAATACACCACGCAAAAGACAGGGCACCTTTATCTTCCTGGATTCTTACCCCTCTTTTGCCTGGGGTTTCCTGGTCAGGAATCCTGACAAAAATAACGCCAGCAATGTGTATGTAAGGAACAGGTAATAGCCCGGCTGGAGGGAAGTGCCATTCGTTGTTAAGATCTCCATTCCCTTGCAGAATGATTTTAATTGATCGAACTGGCTGGCAATAATTCCATTAAATCCTATATATGCCATGAATATGGCAACAACCATGACATCGGCCATGGACCATTTCCCGGATTTTAAAACAAAAAACTTAATCACCGGGTTCTCCCTTGCCTGGTGATAATTGTAATAATACCCCATTGTCGAGGTTATTTTTAACAGGGGAAATAGAACACTGAAGGTAATCATCAAGACCCCGACAAACTTCATCTGAATATCCTTGTGAGTAATCATGATCCAGAATACATCCAGAATGCTTTTGCTTTGGAAATACAAGACCTGGCTCTCAAAATGGATGGCATGCCCCATCAACACAAAACTCATCAGTGATACTTTTGCTTCAAGATCTATCATGGGCGTTATAACGCCGGGCACCAGCAGTATGATAAGAGACAGAACAAGGAGTATATACCGGGCCGGGGCCAAGGGGTGCTTGCTGAAACCGGACAAGGCAAACAGGATAACCGACAGAGTGATCAGCAAGATAGCCTCATAAAAAATCAGGTTCTCCTTATCCGAGATTGCCTTATTGAGGTTGATCCTCGCACTTTCGATATCCTTAGAATGAGTCCAGAGAAGGATGCGGTTTATTTGAGATCTATCCTGCGTATCGAAGGTTTGGCTGGAATATAGTTCCAGCTGTTTGTTCAGCATGGTCTTTATCTGGTCGCTTGTTTTCGATTTCGTCATCTCATGTATGATGGCATCCGCATATTCAGGGATGCCTTTTTTGATATCTTCCAGGCTGACAAAAGTATTTATAAAGGATTGCTTGACCCAACCCTTCACGGAGCCTGCATTCCCTGCCCTGATTTTTTTGTCGACGAGATCAATAAGTCTATTCAGTTGAACTTCGACATGTTTTCGTAGTTCCTGTTCATTCGTCCTTGACAAATAAAGCTTATTGATCTCCTCGGTAAGAATAACGGTAATTTGCCGTTTCCATTCGTCAACACTGAAAAGACCGTATTTGACGTGGTTGAGTTCGGCATAATAGTTTTTGTTCTTCTGGTTGGTAATTGAATTTGAAATAATTTGTTGGCATACAATAACCGATGAGATGATGATTAGTAAGGGTAAGAACAGTTTGAGCAGTTTCATTGTAGTGACCTACTTTGATTAACAGGTATATTTGCCTTGACCTGTTATCACTTTAAATAACTATCCTCCTGAAGGATTATCTCAAAACCATTACCTCAGAAAGAAAAAGACAGGTTCCAGCCTACCAAGAGAATAATGTGTTTCTATAGCAATAACTAGTGCTGAAAAACCAATTTTGTAAAAGCATGTACAATTTTAACCAACTTCTCGGTTTGTCAGATATATAACATATTGTTATCACAAGGCCAAAAATACTGGCGCGGTTATTGTATATTCCAAATGATGGTAATGTCTATGAATATGGGGGAAATTATGAATACTGAAGAACTACGAGCCACACATGGTAATGTGGAGAATGCAAGATTAAGAATCTCCGATTTGTTCGCCCAGTGCCTTAATGAAATAGAGAAGACGGCATCTGCAGCAGGTCTTACAATGAGGGATGTCGGCGTCGATGTGGAAAAGTATGTTGTATCTGGAAATTCATGTATTTTTGAAATGAAGTTGCAGATGTAACATAAGATTTCATAATCGATTCATAGGTAAAAGGGAGGAAATCATGGAACGCATTGTGGAACAACAAGCTAATATCGAGCGCACGCGGAAGATGATTTTCGTTCTGCTTACCCAGTGTATCACGGACATCCAAAAGGCAGTCGCCGCATCGGACCTCAAGATGCAAGATGTAGGAGTTGGGGTTGAGAAGTACCAGACATCTGGGGATTCATACATCATCGATTTGAAGCTGTGCGTTTAAAAGATTTTTTTGAGAAACAGCCATTCCTGCAGCTATTCTTTTCCCTTGCGTCGTTGATCCGGCGGCTTTTTGCGTGCATCAATCATATGAAGAAAGGTGAGGATGGGGTGTCGGTAGAGCATACGGGGGCCGGAATATCTCATCACTGATTGAATCTTTACCTTCATGTTTACGTTGTAGCAGTGCGCCGGGCAAAGGCCGCAGGCAGGTTTATTTTCCTGAAACGGGCATTTCTGAAGGCGTAGAAGGGAATACTCCAACAGGGAGGTACACTCAGGGCATAGACCGTTTATGTTTCCGTGATGTCCATGGCAGTGCAGGGCTATCATGGCTTTGATGGTGCGGCGTTCCCGTTCTCTTCTCCGGATTGAGTAAGACATAGATGTAATCCCTTTAGGAGTATACGCAATTATAGTGGGAATGTGAATCTGAAGCTGTTTAGATTGACTGCCCATGGGGCTTGGGTCTGTCCTTTGCCTCACACCTCAGGGTGAATGGATGGTTGTGAAGGTTCTTTGTGCAGCGGAGTGATGGGGATGACAGAGGTAGCGAAGATTTCTGCCTTGTCTGTAAACTCATCCACAACACGATCATACCCGCCCTCCAGGCTGTATGCGAAATCATTGTATGCCATTAAGGTGAGGATGGTGGATATCCTCACCCGTTTGCTGAACACCTTGGGCAATATCTTCAAGATGAATCTCGACCGGTCGGTATTGCGGGATAGGAGCATGCTGCAGAGCCTCAGTGCGAAGATAAGGCGGTAGGCGAACTTAATCGGGTCGAGCTCGTTGGAGTTTTTCCAGAAGTCCATATCCCAGTAATAGTTCAGCTTTTTCCAGATGGAGTCAAAAGAATACACAGTCTGCACAATCCTTCGGTATCCATCTGAGAGTTCGCTCATAGATAGACTGGGATGCTTGAAGACAACATGCTTGGCGTCGTACTTGCTCCAGTCCTTGTGGATGATCCTCCCCTCCTTTTCCAGGCGTTTGTACAGCTCTGTCCCGGGAAAGGGCGTGAGGACATTGATGAGCGGCATGAGGAGATTGGTTTCGTCTATGAAGTCTATCAGCTCATCGAAGATCGCCTCGGAATCAAAGTCATACCCCACGATGAAGGCGCTGTGGACCATTATACCGTATGACTGGATCTTCTTTATTGCCTCTTTATAATTATATCTCTGGTTGATCTCCTTGTGCATGGCCGCAAGGTTATCTTTGGAGATGGATTCGAATCCAATGAGAATGGCCCCGCACCCGCTGTCCCTCATGAGGCCAAGGAGCTCATCCTCCTGGGAGATGTTGATGGAAGCCTGGCACGACCAGTTGAGATTGTGCTCTTTGATGGCCTTGAACAGCTCTCGGGCGAATTGTTTGTTGGCAATGATATTGTCATCGGCAAAGAAGATGGCGTTCTTTTTTTTATATTTTGATCCCGTGCTGTTGATATCCTCTATCTCGGTGATGACCTGTGCTATGGTTCTGTTCCTGATCTTCTGTCCGTCATAGGCATACACCGAGCAGAATTCACAGTGGAAAGGGCAGCCTTTTGTGGTCTGTATGATATTCTGAAGGTAGTTGTCTTTTGAAAGGGAGGTTCTCACCGTTACAGGTGATTTTGTCAGATCGGTAAAGGAACCTGCCTTGTAAATCTTTTTCAGCGTTCCCGCTTCGGCATCCTTCAGGAGTGTAGACCAGACATTCTCGGCTTCGCCTACGACCACGCTGTCGCAATACTGCTTAGCCTCTTCCGGACACATGGACGGGTGTATGCCGCCCAGGACGGTCTTGACCCCTCTACCCCGGTAGTTACGTGCGATTGCATAGGCCCTGTTGGCATACATGGTCCTGACGCTGATCCCCACAAGGTCCGCTTCCCAGGTATAATCGATCTCCTCGATATTTTCATCGAACACCCTGATCTCATGTTGGGGCGGGGTCAATGATGCCAGGGTGGGGATTGCCAGTAAATAGGAGATGTATTTTTTGGAAAGAAGAAAATTCGAATAGAACTTATAGTCATAGAAGCTCCTTGATCCATCGGAGCTGTTCTTGGGTATGATTAGGGCAATCTTCATTATGGCCGTTTTCCTCTCATGGGTTCTAAGGTGAACAATAAGGTAGGACTTTTTCTCGGTGGCAAGTGTCAATTCTCCTTACGGGCATAAAATTAAAATTTCAATCCAAGACTCCGGAACCACCGACGATTGTTATATGATAACAATTGCAGGCAATAACTGATCTTCGGTGTGACCGTAAGCCTCTTCCATAACAAATGCAATCAGCATATGCCTGTAAAAAGCTGTTTTACCGATATTTTACATGAACATGGGTGGAAGGCTTTTTAAACCCTGAAAGAGAATATGACCTTCCCTGAGAATAATTTCAGGAGCGTTTATTCATTTTACCACTGTCATTACTGATGTGACGCGTCTGGTATAATGGAGGCCAGAGAATCGCTAATCTCCTGGCTGAAAGAATCGATGATACGGTTATAGGCATTTACAAGGGCATTGTAATCATGTGATCGCACGGGTTCTCTGTATTTCGAAACCTTGTTGATAAGAACCTTTTTAGCCTGTTCGTCCGTAATGGACCATTGGACATGGAACAAGGCCTGACCACCAAGTGTTCCATCAAGGCGAATCACCTCGGCGGACAGTCTGTATGTGATCTGTTTCGATAGTGTCTTCGGCAGTATCACGATGTCAATGCATGGTACTGAGCTCAGGTTTAGTGCGATCACGCGGGTGAGCGTATCTTTTAACGGTTCAGCCCAGATATTGAGCTCTGAAAGTTTGTACTCATTATCATTAACCTTTGTCATTATTTGCGGCCGGTCAAGATAGTGGGGTAGATTGATCGGGTTGAGGGCCACGGTAAAGATTTTATCATTTTGACAGGGCTTACGTAATTCCTTCTGAGAAAGATCAAGGGCATTCAGGACAAAAAACCTTGTAGGTTGTGAAGTTACGCACCCTGTCAGCAGAAAGGGGGTAATGCATAAAAGGATAGAGACAAGCAGACGTCGCATAGTCATGAGTTCATTCTCCCTGATATTCTCTTTTGCCATGCAGCAGGGCTTCGGGATGACGATTGAGATAGTCGGACAGGTTTTGGAGTGAATCGGAGGCCTCAGAGATTTTTTCCAGTGTCTGGGAGAGTTGATACATTGCCGGTGAATCACCCGAGCTTACGTGCTCCAGGGCCTTGAATGTCTTTTCGGCCTGCGCCATGGCTGAACGGGCTGCATCGGCTGTCTGTTCAATGCCGGTCTGGAGGGATGATGAGCGTTTGTCAAAGTTCTGCACCATCGTTCTTGAGTCTGCCAGTGTCCCTTTAATATCCGACGCAATAGGCTCGACATGGCTGTTGATGTTTTCTATGAGCCTTCGCATGTCTTCAAGGGCAAGATTCATGTTATGGATGCCCTTTATCAGTTCAGGGGATGTCGCAGCCTTTTCCATTCCCTCGATGGCCGATGTCAGTTTATTTACCAGGGCACCCAGAGGCAGCTTTTCAATTGTCTTGGTAAACTCCTCAATGCTTGATGGGATGGTGGGTATTTCAGGGTACTTGAATCCCGACCTGGTCAGTTTCACAGGCTTATCTGGATGAAAATCGAGACCCACCACAAGCTGGCCGGTAAGGAGGTTCTGATACTGGAGCTGTGCCTTGAGCCCCTGTTTGATCAGTCCGTTCAGAAAGGCCTTTGCATCTATCTTGCCATGGGAATTCGTGATGCTGTGGGGGTTCAGCTCAGCGAGGACGGCAATCTGAACCGATTTTGTTTCAGGGTTAAAACGCAGGCTGATGTCGCTGACCGCCCCGACCTTGACGCCCTTGAACATGACCGGGGCGCCGATATTGAGCCCTTTGACCGATCCATCGTAAAACATGACATAGGTGGGCTGGTTGGAAAAATATCTGCCTGCGCCGAAGGTCATCAGCCCAATGATAGCCAGGATGATGGCGCCCAGGACAAAAGCCCCTACCAATGTTTTACTCGGTTTTATGTTCATCTCCTTTTCATCCTTTTTTGTCCTTCAGGATCATCGCCTCGTGGTGTCATTCATATCAAGTCCTTTTGCCCCCCTGGTGAGGAAGGCGATCACTTTCGGATCGCTCGATTCCTCAAGGAGTTTCTTCGGGTTTCCGAAGGCTAATATTGTTTTGGCCTCCTGGTCAAGGAAGATCGAGGTACTCCCTATGGCGAAGATGCTCGCCAGGTCATGGGTGATGACAACAACTGTGGTCTTAAGGCTGTCGGACAGCTCAAGGATCAGGTCATCAAGGAGGCGCGCATTGACAGGGTCAAGCCCGGCCGATGGCTCATCGAAGAACAGTATATCCGGATCCAGTGCCATGGCACGGGCCAGTGCAGCCCTTTTCTGCATGCCGCCGCTGAGCTCTGATGGATACAGGTTTTCAAAGCCGCGCAGGCCCACAAGAGAAAGTTTGAGAGATACGATTTCGCTGACCTGTTTCGCACTGAGATCCGTATACTCTTCAAGGGGCAGTGCTACGTTTTCTGCCAGGGTCATGGAACTCCACAGGGCATTTTTCTGATACAGAATCCCCACCTGCTTCAGTATCCTGCTGCGGACATGGTGATCTGATTCCCAGAAATTAACCGTATTGTAAAAGACCTGGCCCTTTACCGGCTGTTTCAATCCGATCAGAAATTTCAGCAGGGTGCTCTTCCCGCAGCCGTTCCCCCCCATGATGATGAAGATGTCTCCGCGTTCAATGGAAAAACCAACACCGTCCAGGACGGTATAATTATCATACGCCAGGGTAAGGTCGCGTACCGTGATGTGTGCCTTGTTCAAATCAGGACCTTCAGTTGCATGTTCCATGATCAGACCTTGAGAATGCTTGTTATGACCGCAATGATCCCGTCAGTGATAACGATCAGCACAATGCCGACAACCACTGCCCTTGTTGCCGCATAACCTACTGCAGATGCGCTCCTGTCCACGTGCATCCCGTGGAAGCATCCCGACATGGCAATTATGACGGCAAAGATAGCACTCTTGATTATCCCGATGTAAAGATGGTTGAGCTTCAACGCCAGGCGTGTCTGCTCATAGTATTGGTTGAGAGGAATATCGTACATGCCCACACCTACGAATGCTCCTCCCAAAATCCCCACGATGTCCGCATAGATGCACAGGAGCGGCATCATCAAGACCAGTGCGATCACGCGGGGCATCACCAGAAACTCCATAGGTGAAATGCCCAGGGTCTTCAGGGCATCGATCTCCTCGTTTGTCTCCATGGTGCCGAGCTGGGTGGCAAAGGCGGCGCCTGTGCGACCCATCATGATGATGGCTGTCATCATGGCCCCCATCTCGCGTGCCATGCCGATCCCTACGAGATTGGCAATATAGATCTGGGCGCCGAATATCTTTAACTGGACTACGCCCACAAACCCCAGGATGAGGCCTACCAGCACACTGATAAGGGATACAATGGGCAAGGCCTGCGCCCCGCATTCATAAATGAGAAGCCCAAGATCCGAACGGCGGTAACGGGCCTTTCCCCGGAGAAACCTTGTCAGCGCAATAAATGCCTCGCCCAGGAACTCAAGTACGCTTAAAGAATAGCGGACAAGTTTAAAGGTATGCTCCCCGAGATTGGCAAGAAAAGATGCGTCTGCATTTTTTTCCGGCAGGCCTTCTGCCCCCAAACTCCCTGATGCGAGCCTTAGCAGGCGTACCACACCTTGCGGCAACCCGAGTGTGTCCATTGTGATCTGTGTGGAAGAACACCGGTCTGAAAGATTGACCAGGAAGGTGAGAAGGCTGCTGTCCCAGGCATCAAGACTGGAGTAATCGAAGATGATGGTTCGTGTGCCGGGCCTCATGGCGGCCTGGTACATGACCTCATCGGCTGCAGGGTGATCCTGCCCGGTTTTCCAGGTGCCCTTCAGATGGACAAGAAGGGTTCCTTCTTCGTTCCGGCTGAAATCAAGCGTTCCCGGGGAGGTTGCCATTATTTTGCTTTCATTCATTGGTATTGCTTCTATAATAAACCGAATCCAACCACAATTCCACGTTTACATCTGAGCCTTGAAGATGAAATTTGCAAAGCCCTCTTTCTCATGGGTCTTGTATCCGTACTGGATGCCGAGTTCTATGGGCAGGACGGCCAGCAGAATGCACCTGTTCGTCAGGGTTGCACCTATGGATGTCTGTGCCCTGCGGTTCCACGAATTCCAGTCCAAGCCCCCATCCCACCCTGCACCATAATCCACAAAGACAGACCCTTTGACGAGGTTGCTGTGGTATGCATAGAGCCCCAGGCCGCCATCGGCATACAGGATCGGGAAATGATACTCCGCACTCATCAGCAGGTTCTTGCGTCTGTCAAGACCGCCTTTGGGGTCGTCATCATCATACCCCCTGGGGATGCTCAAGTCCTTTGAATAGGTGAGAAGACCATTCTGTGCCTGATGGGTTAGGGTCAGCGCCAGACCCTGGTGCTGGAAATATGATGGTACATACTGTGTTGCTGAGGCAATGCCGTTGTAGCCGGGCAGCTCACCGCCAAGGTCTGACAGGCCCTTTTCATAGGAAAGGAAAACATCCTCCCCCCAGGATGATACCATGTCCCTGGGTGACGCATTCGGTATCCTGGACAGTTTCAACTCACCGAAGACCCCGATTGATTGGTTATTGTCATGGGCAATATCCACATCATCATCCAGGCTGCTGAAATACCTCAGCCGGGGTCCTATGCGTAGCGTTGACGAAATCATGCCGGGCACTATTTGATGGATCATGGTTATTCCGGCTGAAAGTTCGCCTCCCCTTTCCCGGTACCAGTAGTCTTCTCCCTCTCCCACGATATTGCCCTCAACTGAAGTGTCATAGAGCCGCGCCATTATGGTGGGCCAGAACGATTTGTTGGTGAGGTTGATATCGTAGCCGGCCCGGTTGGATTTAAATCCGTACAGGAGATTTGCGGTATAGCTGGTTATCCCCACCGGGTCTGCACCCATAAGAAGCACGCCGGCCTGGGCCCCCTTCTCATCGGAGCTGATATAGGGGATATGGACAAAGGGCTTGTACGCCTGCAAGGGGATGCCTGTAGTGCCCGTAAAGGCAACGTCCGGCTGCAGCCGCTTCAGGTCGGGCTGTTCTATTACCTGTGCCTCTTTGGTTTCGTGAGGTTTGCCCGATATCGGATTGAAGGGCAGGGTGCAAACCTGCTTTACCCCCCTGATGGTATTGGAGTATGACAGGTCCTTTCCATCCGGAGATAGGTGCGGGTCTCCTGCCAGGTAGGGGACCGATGTCAGCTGAAAGAGCCTTTTGTCGGCAAGGTCCCAGGCATAGATGTTCCAGATGCCGCTGCGGTCTGAAGAGAAAATGATCCACTTCCCATCTGGAGAAAATTCCGGTTCGTTGTCTTCACAGACGTCTGCGGCGAACAGCAGTTTCATGGTCCCTGTTGCGGGGTTGATCAGGACAATGTCCGAGTTCCGGCCGCTCTTCACCACCGCTGCGATTCGAGAGCCGTCCGGTGACCAGCAAGGTGCATCAAAGTACATGCCCGGTTTCGAGATCAGCTCTCTGATATTCGTCCCATCCGCATTGAGGAGCACCAGGTCGATCCACATGCCGTTCCTGCGGGTGGCGACAATCGTCTTCTTGTCCGGTGAGAGACAAGCTGAATAGATATGTGCATCCTTTGTCAACCGCTCATGTTTCTGGGTCTTCGGGTCAAAGATCACAAGGTCGGTGGTGTCAATCTGCCCTTCGCCAAGGGGGTGATAGAACACCTCGGGCATAAGAAGGCGTCCGTCAGGCAGCCTCCTGGCCGAGAGGTTCGCCAGATTGCCGGTTTCGGTCTGGGATACGGTCTTCTCTGTGCCAGGGTCAACCTCCACCAGGGCGGTCTTCTTATCGTAGCCTTTCCTGAGTCCGATTATGGTCCCGTTTTCCGTCCAGAAGTGTGATTCAAGGCTGTCCAGGGTCCGGTCATCCCCAAGGACGACCTTGCCCTGCGGCAGGCCTACGGAAAGGGCCTTGTCTCTCGTTGTGCGCGTGTAGGCCAGATAATCGCTTAAAAAATCCTGGTAGAACTGCTGGGGGTATTTCCCGGTCACAAGTTCCATGGCTTCAGCAGTGCCACCCAGGGGGTGCTCGGCCTGGTGCCGGCTCAGGCGTGCGAATGCATCCTGCCCGTATGTTCGGTTCAGGTAATCGACCATATGATATCCGGCCAGGTATATCCTGCCGCCGGGCGGGGCATAGGGAGACGATACCGCCGCCGAATTGAGGTCCCACAGGCCGTGGCCTTCGGTGAAGGACATCATCTCGCCCTTGAAAAGGGGAGAGCGCCCGCGGCCGCCATCGGTGAACATGGTCTCGGTGTTGGTGGTGATACCTTCAAGGACCCATCCGGGTGACAGGGCATTGGATATGGCAAGGCCTTCACCAAGGACCTTGGTCAGTCCGCCGTACCACCCGAGCCGTGTGGTTATGTGGACATAGTGGGTATATTCATGGGTAAACACGAGGTCCATGAGGTCGGAACCGGGTCCGAACCCCCGAACAGTATAGAGTGGTGTTTCATACAGGGATATCTTGCTGGGGAATACCTCCATGAATCCGTTAAAGAGGTCCGTGCCCGGGTCAAGGACTATGGGGCAGGGGCGTGGCTCAACGCCGAGATAAGCCGTGACGTCTTTATGAACCTCCTCGCACAGCGAGAGCACGCGCTGGGCCAGCAATTCATGGCCTTTTGGATAATAAATGATGAAGTTATCCGTTTGAACCGTGCACCACTGTAACGCCGGGTCATACCGCGCAGAGGCATTCAGCGGTATTGTGAGGATCATAACCGTACAGGCAAGGAAGATGAGTAACTCCTTATGCAGGAATCCAAGATGGTGTTTCATGGTTTGTCCTTGCTCTCATATTTTTGTGCGATTCTCCTCTTGGCATCATACACCTCCATGCCGGTTATGCAGATGCTCAACCAGAAGAGACCGCCTGCATAGCCTGCGAGTACGTCGCTCAAATAGTGTACCTGGAGGTATATCCGGCTGAAGCCGATCATGAACACAATGAAGCCGGCCATTGCCATGGAAAAGGCCTTAACCCTCCATGAGCCTATTGTGCGCACCAGCAGATAGACGATCATACCGTAGAATATCATGGATGTCATGGCGTGTCCGCTTGGGAAGCTCCATCCATATACGGTAATAAGGGTTGTCTCGCTGATGGGCCTTGGCCGGTGTATTATGGCCTTCAAAATATTGTTCAGAATGCTTCCCCCGACAATGGCGGCTGTGAATCCCGTTGCCTTTTCAAAACGCTTTATCAGCAGCAGGTAGGTGATAACGGCAATGGTGCAAGGCGCGATAAATTTCATTCCGCCCAGCAGTGTGACCGCCTCCATCACATTGTTTGCCAAGGGCGATCTGAAATAGAGAACCCTTCCGAGAACCCATTGATCAACATCCACAAAGGGATCACCGGTGAGGATGTCTTCAGTGATGCCGCCGAATATCCAGATGAAGACAATGCTTATGCTCAGGCCTATGGTGAGGTGCAGCCCAAGGTATGAGCCCGGTGAGAGCCTCCTGGCAATGAAGGCTACAAACTCAGGGTGCTGCTGCTCAAACCTTGTAACAAGAGGCGAAGTGGGTATTTCCCTGAACCACTGGTAAATATCCTCCCGGTTTTCAGAGAGCTTTTCATAGAGATAGACAAACAGGGCTATAACCAGGATCATGAACAGAGCGAACACCCCGGCCCTGCCTGCCCATTTTTCCACGAACTGCCAGCTCTGCCCGAAGAAATATCCAAGGGAGATGAAGCAGACGGTCCAGATGATCGCGCCTGCAACGTTGAATAATGCAAATCTTCCATAGGGCATGGCCGACATGCCGGCTGTGAAAGGTGTCAAGGCACGGAGAAGGTGGACAAACCTGGCCCAGAATACGGTCTTTCCACCGTGCCGGGCAAAATATCCTTCCACCTTTTGCAGGTGTTCACGCCTGAACAGGAACAGCCTCTCATGCCTGGAGAAATAATCTCTCCCAAAAGCCTTGCCCAGTGCATAGCCGGTGCTGTCGCCCAGGATCGCCCCAAGGGCTATCACTATCATGCAGTATCCGAGTTCGAGATAACCGTGTGAAGCCAGGAACCCTGCCAGCACAACCACGGTTTCACCCGGTACGAGAACACCTAGGAATGCAGAGCTTTCGAGAAAAGGGGCCAGGAAGATGAGTGCATAGCCCCAGTTGCCAAGGGTGCTTATGCTGTTAAGGATTGTCACACAATATCTCTTTCACCCGGCCCACTGCACCGCTGACCAGGCGAACTTTGATCCCGTGAGGATGGGTGGGGGATTTCGTGAGGATATCCTTCACGATACCTTCTGTCAGGGTTCCTGAATGCCTGATCGGGTTTCTGTACAATACGTACGCGAGACCCCGGTTTGATATCAGATCGAGTTTTTCCATTCATATATTGTTGATCCTTTTACGATTCCTCGAACAGGATATCCTGGGCGCCATGCCAGAGCACGAGGCGGCCCATGTCCTGCAGAAACTCGCAGCCCTGTATGACCGTCAAAAAATGGTTGCCTGCCAGCTGGCCCATCTTGCTGGCAAAGCGGGTGGGGCCGTAGGGGAACAGGATCTCGGTTTCGCTGTAGCCCCCTGGATAGAACAGGATCTCGCCTGGTGAGGGGTAGCTGGTGGCGTTCTCTATACCCGTATCCAGCCTGAAATCGCCCAGCGGTATCCAGCAGGCCTCGCCGCTCCAGCGCGCGTGGATGAGCTTCTGTGCGTAGGGCAGGAGTGTCCTGAACTGAGCGCATGTCCTGGGGGCAAGCCCTTCTTCCATACGTGCGATGAACTCGAACGAGTGCAACGGTTATCCTGAGCTTAGTCATGCCTTCTCCTGGGTCCATATATCCTGCAAACCCGAGACGATCTCATAAATGGATACTACAGGGCAACAGGATTCATGGCAAGTGCAAGAGGTATATTCATTTACAGTGAACTAATTGCATAACTCGCTGGTTGTCATTCCCGCGAAAGCTTCGAATCCAGGTATTTACCCAGGTCCCTGCTTTCGCGGGGGGTGACTCTCGGCGGTGTCAGGCCGTTCTTCTGATCCAGAACACCAGCGCCGGAAGTACCATGACAGCCATCAGCACCAACGGCCAGAGGTTACCGGCAAAGATATTGTATGCCTGAAGCAACTGCTCCCAGGATAGATGCGAGATATAACGTCCCATGACGAACTCGAACAGCACCGTGAGCACCAGCCATATTAGCCCCACCAAGGTGGCTTGGCCAAGCGAATGCAGGGGCCACCTGGAACTCAGAAGCCAGACATAAACCCCGAAGATGAGGATGAGAGTCACACTCGAAAGCTGGTGAGCGTGCATCTCAGACATTGCCTTACCATAGGTGAACTGACGCAGAGTTCCGTTCAAGATAGCCATAAGGACCATTGGCAGCCATGCCAGCGAGTACCGTAATATCATTCCTTCCCTCTTCGGTCCAATGTGCATCAGCGGCCAGGAGGAAGTACAACGTCTCAGTGCAGCGCTTTGTTCGCGCTTTTTACCTTTGGGCCACTGCAACCTTTACCACGACTTTATGGAGTTGTCCTGACGATATCAGCGGCATATGCGCATCTTCCGGGAAGAAGATCGCAAAGCTCCGCTTTCAGTTGAGAGCCAGGCATCAGGTTCGTCCATGAAGAACTGCACATCAGCTTTCTGATCATATTCCCCGGATGGCTGTTTACACAATGACTTGGGCTTCCATCCCATATCATCCGTTCCTTCCAAAACCAATTGGATATCAATGTATTTCTCATGCGTTTCGAGTTGAGCATCCTCTTTCTTGCGGCCAGGAGACCTGGAAATCATCGCATAGACGCGCTCCCCGTCTATCTCGTATTTATCCGCCGGCATATCCTTCAGCTCGGGGCGCAAGAGAAACTCGATTGCCTTTGCAAATCCCTTGTTCAGGGCCAGATAGCAGTGTGCATTCCCAAGTATATCCAAGATCATGTCTATACCTTCCTGGAATCATATTGTTACGAAAGTATAATTGAAAGCAAATGTATAAAAAATGGCCCATGGTCAGCAGGACTTCAGATGAGGTTTATACAATAGAGCATATCCTTAATAAAATTGCCATTAGTATTGATAACTTATAATGGGCTTGACAGCCAAAGACTCCATCGGGTACGTCTTTGCCCGAAGCCTTCGTGCATTAAAAGGCCCTCGACTTGCCGTGAATGGTGTTCATTGAGCCGATAGTGCGGTAGAGATAATTTAAAGGGGTACAGCTATGAAAATCATTGTCTCCGGATCACTGGCATACGACAGGATAATGGACTTTCCCGGACACTTCTCAGACCATATCCTTCCCGATAAGATACATGTCTTGAACATCTGTTTCCAGGTGAACAGCATGAAGGAGAAATTCGGAGGTACTGCGGGCAACATCGCTTATGCACTGACCCTGATGGGCGAGAAACCTGTCATCTCTGCAGCTATCGGCCGTGATTACCAGCGGTATTTCGAAGGGCTGGCAAAAAATGGGATCTCTACCGAGTCCATCCGCATCATCGAGGACGATTTCACGGCAAGCGCCTACATAACCACCGACCGGGCAGACAACCAGATAACCGGGTTCCACCCGGGCGCCATGAAATATACCTCTGAGCTGGATTTTGACAAGCTCGACCCCAAGGACACCATCCTCATCATCTCGCCGGGCAACCTGGATGACATGGTGAACTATCCGCGCGCCTGCAAGGCAAAGGGGATCGGCTATATCTTCGACCCGGGGCAGGCACTGCCCATGCTGGAGGCACAAGACCTGATCCAGGCAATAGACGGGTGCCGGATACTGATCACCAATGATTATGAACTGGAACTGATCATGAGCAAGACCGCCCTGGACAAAAAGGCCTTACTGAGCCACGCAGGCGCCGTCATCACCACCCTGGGAGAAAAGGGATCGCAGCTCTGCACACAAGAAGGCGAGGTGCACATTCCCGCAACCAAGGCAAGGCAGGTGGTTGACCCCACAGGCGCGGGAGACTCGTTCCGGGGAGGCCTTATCAGCGGCCTGGTACAGGGTAAGGATATGGAGCAGTGCGCCAGGATGGGCAGCGTTTGCGCGTCTTTTTCCGTTGAGTGCTACGGCACCCAGGAATATCGGTTCAGCACCGATGAATTCAACGAAAGGCTGCGCACCTGTTCGGGATGAGGGTCTGACATAGAGTTATTTAGCGGATGCTTCATTGTTCGCCACAGGCGTATATATGAATGAAAATTCCCTGACAAGTCTGAAAACCATCTTCGGGTACGAGTCTTTCAGGCCCCATCAGCGCGAGGTCATCGAGGGGCTCATCGAAGGTCAGGATGCCTTTGTCCTTATGCCCACCGGCGGCGGCAAATCGCTGTGCTACCAGATACCGGCCCTGCACCGTGCAGGCGTGGGCATCGTGGTTTCGCCCCTGATCTCTCTCATGAAGGATCAGGTCGATGCCTTGAGGGCCTGCGGCGTAAAGGCGGCCTTTTACAATTCCTCCCTGGAAAGCGCCGAGGCCAGGAGCGTGCTGGCCATGCTGCACGGCCAGGAACTGGACCTCTTGTATGTCGCCCCGGAGCGGTTGATGAGCGATGAGTTTGTCGAGCGGCTCCGCGATATCCCCATCGCCCTGTTCGCCATTGACGAGGCGCACTGCATCTCCCAGTGGGGGCATGACTTCAGGCCCGAATACCGGAAGCTGGGCAGGCTCCGCAGCCTGTTCCCCCAGATCCCCATGATAGCCCTGACCGCAACGGCCGAGACGCATACCCTTAAGGACATCCTGGAACGCCTGGGCCTGCAGCAGGCCCGGTGCTTTATCTCAGGGTTCGACCGGCCCAATATCCGTTATACCGTGGTTGAAAAACAAAGACCTTTTGCCCAGTTGAGCGCATATCTGCAGGCCAACCCCGAAGGGGCGGGCATAGTATATTGTCTGAGCCGTAAACGGGTGGACAGGGTGGCGGACCAGCTCGTCCAGGCGGGTTTTATCGCAGCTCCCTACCATGCGGGTCTTACTGCAGGGCAACGAAAGAAGACCCAGGACGACTTTCTTCACGACGATATCCGCATCATCGTGGCCACGGTAGCTTTCGGCATGGGCATAGACAAGTCTAATATCCGCTTCGTGGTGCACTACGATATCCCAAAAAACATCGAGGGCTACTACCAGGAGACAGGCCGTGCCGGACGCGATGGCCTTGCCGCCGAGGCACTGCTGCTGTTCAGCTATGGAGATATAGCCATTGCGCGCGAGCCTGATCGAGAATACGAGTGATCCCGATCAGAAACGCATCGAGGTGCACAAACTCGGCACCATGGTAGGTTTTGCCGAGGCCTTGAGCTGCAGGCGCCGCATCCTTCTGGGCTATTTCGGCGAGCGCCTGGAGCACGATTGCGGCAATTGCGATATATGCCTGCACCCGAGAGAGCTTGTTGATGTCACGGAAGATGCACGCAAGGCCTTGTCCTGCGTCTTTCGTGTGGGGCAGCGCTTCGGCATGGCACACGTAATCGATGTGCTGCGCGGTTCCAAGAAAGAGAGGCTCATGGAACTCGGTCACGACAAGCTTTCCACCTACGGGATCGGCGCGGACAAGGGCCAGGAATACTGGAGCAGCCTGCTGCGCCACCTGGTTCACCACGGGTTCCTTTTGCAGGACGTGGGTGATTATTCGGTGCTCAAGCTCACCGCTTCAGCCTGGCCTCTGTTGCACGGCGAAAAGAACCTCACCATGGCGGAGCCTCGTGTTCGTGTAAAGGCGGAGCCGGCGCCCAAGCGCTCCCGCCGGAAGGCCGGGGACATGGAGTATGATCACGGCCTGTTTGAGATACTGCGTGTCCTGCGGAAAAAACTGGCTGATGAAGAAAAAGTGCCGCCTTTTGTCATCTTCAGCGATGCCTCCCTTATCCAGATGGCTGCCGGTCATCCCGCCACGAGTGAAGAGCTGCACCTCATCCACGGGGTGGGCGACTACAAGCTCGAACGCTATGGCCCCCATTTCCTCGAAGCGATACGCAGGTTTTCAGCCGGCAGCGGGGCAACAGGGAATGATGCATAATAAAGCCGGATATTGAGGTTAAGATGGAAAAAATTGATCCGTTAAAAACCTCCATCTTGCAGCCTTGAAGGACCGATAAAATTAGCATCCCACAAAGGCTGCAAGATGGAGGTTTTTAACGGACCTGGTTTTTACTCACCTTAAACGCATATCCCGGGCAGTGAAGTGTTATTGCACCGGCTTTGCTGTAAGCTTGGGCACAAGTGCCTTTGACCAGGCCTTGATGGCGTTCCAGTCGCGGAAGTCACCCTCAGGCACCTTGACGAAATATTTCACAGCGATGCGTGCAAAAAGGCCCAGCTTGGAATAGTCCATCTTGCCGGCAAAAAGCCCCACATCAACAGGCTTTACCTGCTCCCGCAGAGGGTCAAGATAGGCATCCACGGTCTTGCGGTTCGCGGGCGTGTCGTCCTTCATGGTCATGCAGACCACAAAATAGGCCATGGGAATGCCCCTGAGCTCGGATTGGTGGTTTTTCACAAAGGCAAACACCTCGGGCTTCACCTTCCCAATCCGGATGGCGCTGCCTAGTACTACGCCGTGGTATCCGGCCAGGCTCTTCACTGATTCTACAGGCTTCACATCCACCTTGGCACCGTTCTCGGCCAGTGTCTTGCCGATGATATCCGCCACCTCTGCCGTGGAGCCGGCCCATGTGTCATAGACTACCAGAATGCTGTTCGACATGCCTGTCTCCCCATAGCTTATATCGACGAGTTTGATGTCCTTGGAACTGCAGCATGCAAGAAGGCTGAATCCCAGCATGCACAACCACACCATCCATGATTTATTATGTGACATGTTTGCATACCTCCTATGAATAAAATTACTCCTGCTGCTCATTATGGCTGTTGGTGAGTGTCAGGAATATCCCGGCGAGCATGGCATAGCCAAGTGCAAGGGTATAATGCACATGTGATGCTACTTTCCAGGGCAGATATACCTCACCCGTGGGCAGGACGGAATGGATAATGCCGAACATGCTGAAAACTGCGCAGAGGAGGGCATACAGAGCGGCCATCCTGGGCCTGCGGTCAATGACAAAGGCCATCATGCCCCCCCAGAGCAGTGCTGTCATGATAAACCCGTTGCTGAGAACGGTCAGTGTCTGGAGCAGCACGCTCAGCCGCACCGGCAGCTTGTCCGGGGTGATACCGGCAGCACCCAGGAACTGGCCGAGGATGATCATGATGAGGCTGGCGATAACGGGCAGAAAGCTGAAGCTTACCGCCTCTGAATGCTCGGGAGGGGATTCCCTGTATGCCTGCCGCACGATCTCGAAACCGATGAACATGAAGATCGGCGCCAGGACCGCACGCGGGATCAGGCTCACGATCAGTGAGAGCAGACCCACCAGCGAGCCCAGGCCCACCAGCAGCCCGGTGAGCAGCGTATACCTCCAGGTGGCGCCCATCTTTTTGTAGGCCGGGTGGCCGATGTACGGCGTAGTCTGCGCCACACCGCCGAAGAAGGCGGCAATCAGCGAGGTCAGCGCCTCTGTCAAGAGGATGTCCCTGGTTTTGTAGTCGTCGCCTGCCAGCCGTGCGCTCTCGGTGTTGTTGATCCCGCCTATGATGGTCAGCAGGCCGAAGGGAATGGCTATGGGCAGGTACTGGATAGCCTTTGGCAGGTCATTCAGGAAGCCTGTGGAGAAGACCGGGATGCACAGCTTCATCTCAAAGGAAGGCTTGACGAATTCCGGGAGGTACCCGCTGTAACCCAAGATAAAATGCAGCGCAGTGCCCAGCAGCACGGCAGCCAGCACGCCCGGGATTCTGCCCGGGAGCTCGAGCCGGCCCAGGAGCACCGCGAAGATAAGCCCGAGGGCCACCATGCCCACCACGACCTCGTTGAAGATCTCTATCAGGGGCAGAAAGCCCAGCAGCATGAGGCCCACCCCGGCGATGGATCCCAGGAGACCGGCCGTGGGAATGATGCGCTGCACGAAGCCGCCCAGGAAGGAGGTGATGAGTTTGACAATGCCGATCATGAACAGGGTCGCCATGCCGATGTGCCAGGTGAGTTCGGCGTCGCGCGTGGCGATATAGGCCGGGCCCAGAACGGCATAGGCAAGGCCTATGGACGACGGGGTATCAAGGCCGAGCGGCATGGCGGTGACGTCGGAGCGCCCTGTCTTCTTCATGAGGCGCAGCGCCAGCCAGGTATAGATGAGGTCGCCGAAGAGGACGCCGATGGCCGTACCGGGGATCATGCGTTTCAGAATGATCTCGGCTGGGTAGTTGAAGGTGAAGATCAGTATCGAGCTCAGAAAGACGAGCACCCCGAGATTGTCGAGAAAAAGGGCCAGAAAGGCCGTCGTTTCGCCCCCGAGGCTGTGTCTGTCACGCATAGTCCCTCCGCTAAGAAAAAGATTACATCAAGATTGACCGGAATGCCAGATTGATTGAAGGGGGCTGAATTCATGAGAAGATATCTCTGTCATCTCGAACAGAATTAGAGATCTGATTTTCGGGATCATCCGAACCAAGCGTTGTAAGTGTCTGTTCAAGACCTCACCTTTTGCGGGATTCGGGTATGGCAGCAAGGTTGAGTATTTTGCTTTTCAAAGAGCACTGCATTTGTTTTAATATATTCCAAATTGCCGTGATGCATGGAATAGTTATAGGACGCATATGAAAAACACGATTAGTTTAGCCAAGAGATCCGACGAAACGAAACAGGCCCCGGACAAAAAAATGAAGCTCTGGGGTCTTCCTGAAAAATTATCCTCGGGACTCACCGAGATCATCCTGCTCTTTCTCGCTTCACGAGTGGTTCTGACGATCGTAGGTGTTCTGTCAATCACCATCATTGGACGCAGGACGGGCGGCAGGCTGGAATGGGAACATCCTGTGTATAGCTGGCTTGATATATGGGGACAGTGGGACACGGGATGGTATCTTGATATTGCACAAAACTGGTATGCGGCACAGGCGCACTATCAGAATTACTGCAATTACGCCTTTTTCCCATTCTACCCGACCCTCATCAAACTCCTCGGCGCTGTCATAGGCAACCATTTTTACGCAGGCCTGATCATCTCGAATGTGTCGCTTCTGGGGGCTGCTATCCTTCTTTACAAGCTCGTGGAGATTGATCATGACCAGGAGGTTGCACTTCGTTCAGTTAAATACCTGTTTATCTGGCCGACCTCCTTTATCTTGTCCGGTGTGTTATCCGAGGCCCTTTATCTGATTCTCGTAATCGGCTGCTTTTACTATGCACGTAAAGGTGCATGGCTTAAAGTCGGCATGGCCGGATTTTTCCTTTCACTGACAAGGGTCCCCGGCGTTTGCGTTGCCATGCCTTTGTTCTATGATTACATGAAAGAAAAGAACTTCAAGTTGAAAAGCATCAGGTTTGATATCCTTGCACTGGCCCTTCTGCCCTTGGGGTTACTGGTATTCAGCGTATATAACTATTATTTAACCGGAGATTACCTGGCCTTTGCCCATATTCAGCAGACAGGCTGGGGGCATCATTTCAAAAATCCTTTCAAGAGCTTGATAAATGGAATGTTCGGGAGTGAAGTAAGCCCCCGCATCGTTGTAGCTGCATGGTTTACCGGTTTCACCATGGCCTCTCTTGCCATTTTTTACCGGAGAATACCCACTTCCTACTTACTCTTCTGTTTCATATCTCTTTTTCTCCCCCTCACAAAAGGGTTGGGTTCCATGCCCCGTTACACGGTTGTCCTGTTTCCGGTTTTTATCCTGTTTGCGCTGCTGGGAAAGGATAAGAAGATGGATAACGCTTTAACGATCATCTTCGCCGTTCTGCAGGGATGCTTCATGATCTTCTGGAGCGTCGGGGATACTCTTATGATGTGATGCCCTGTATCGATTGGTACAGGACCCTCTTTTAAGGCAATCGCTATTTATCCTGCCCTTGGCAAGGTCAATATTTTTCGAGTTCAGGATTCTCAAGCTCGCAGGTTTGACGTTGACAACTTCCCCGCAACACGCCCGGCAATGTCCTGGCCTTCTCTAAAAAGGTTGTGTATCCAGAGATATTTAAACAATCCTATTCTCCCGGATATTTCCAGATTTTGAAAACGGGAGAGATATTCAAATATCGACAATACTTTTTCCTTATAATCCTTTTCCAGCACAGGGTATGCATTGACTATCCTTTCATCTGTGCACCCGATAATATCTTTGTCCCTGATAAGCCCGGTCTCAATGATCTGTTCCCGGACCTTCTTCATGAAATCAGTGTGATCTGCATTCCACTGCCACTCATGCTCGAAACATGGGACTTCCAATACGAAGGATGTCATTCCCTGTGGTGACATGGACCTGCTCCTGTTTTTAGGCTCATAACCTCTTGTAAAAATGAATCTGTCCGCAGGGAAATATATGGTTGCAGCGTTATTTATTTCGTTACCGCGAAGGAGAAACACGGCAAGCCTGATGTTCCTGAACTTCAACGACTTTGCCGTATCCAGGATATCCTGTGGAGGGGCAGGCCTCATCATGGTGATGAAATCAGCGATCGCCAGGGTTGATACGACCTGATTGATTCTGATGGGATCATGCCCGTTTATCATAATCCCTTCTATCCGGTTACCATCATGTACGATGCCTGTTACCCTGCTGTTTAACCGGATATTCTCGAAACCTATGAATTGGGCTATCGCATCACTTAATTGTCCGATACCACGATCCGGATAATAGAACTCGCCTTCATAATGCGCAGATTCTGCATATCTTCTCGAGATGAAATTCTTTAAAAGGGTGATGAGGGTCATATTCTTCAGCCGTTCACCCGAGACTTCCGGAGACAACATATTACAAGGCACTCCCCACAGTTTGCGGGAATAATTGAGAAGAAACCGTTCAGCTATGGACCTGCCGTAAGAAGAAACAGCAAAGCCTTCGAAATCGTCACTGCATCCTTTTTGGCAGCGGCTTTTTAAAAAATCCATGCCGGATCTTATGGTGAAACATTTATCCATTCTGGTAAAGACATCCTGAAACTCCAGTGGGAAGGATAAAAACCGGCCGTTATCGAAGATTTTACTCGGGGCATTTATACGCTTCAGGCAGTCCCCTAAAAGATTTTTTACCTGCTCTGTGATCTCCTCATCCTTGTCATGTATCCTATGGGCGCCGGTATCAAACATGAACTCATCTATTTGTATTGTTCTGCAATTACCGCCCGGTTTATCAAGGGCATCAAAGACTGTTGATGGAACATCATTGAGTTTTAGGTAATAGGCTGCAGAAAGACCGGATATGCCGCCGCCTAGAATCAGAACATTCTTCTCATATGGTGCTGTTTTCACAATAGGTGTCCAATCCAGTTGTTGATAAGCATCTCAAAGAGATGATTATTGTCAGCAATTAACACCAACCTGATATAGAATAACAAGGTTATAATTTGAGAATGCCTTCAGTTAAACAGGGTAAATTTCCTGACGAAAAAATTCCAGCAAAATACCAATATTGCAGCAATGATTTTAGATGCAAGATAATGTAAATGAGTCTTTTCCGTAAAGAACCACATGAATAATAAGCTCAATCCAAGCCCTGTCACTCCGATCATTCCGAAGATAAAAAACTCAATCCATCGCGATTGAATCGTGCGTCTGTTGAAAACCCATACGATGCTGAAGGCATATTTGACACTGACTCCTATTGAATAACGCTATAGCTGCAGATACCAAATAATAAACATGAAGGAATTCCGTAAGCGTGTACAGAGATCCAAAATCCGCTGCAAAGGCAATTCCTCCAACAAGGGTATAGCGAACTAACTGAATTAATGTATTGTTCGATTTAAAGATAAAAAAATCATTGATCGTTTTCCTGATGAACAATCCAGAGGCAGTTGAAGATGGAGCCATGATTAACAAATCTCCCGATATAACAAACAGATATTAATAAATCTCGTTATACTTATTTGAGTGATATTCGAATGTCAATTCTTAATCAGGCTGACCATGCTACAGCAAGGTTATTATATGGGCTATACCGCCTGCGACCACGAGGGCCACGGTGGTGTTCAGGGCGATGGAATACAGGGCGACCTTCCAACCACCCTCTTTCCAGAGGGTGGAAATGGTGGCCACGCAGGGGATGTAGAGCACGGTGAAGACCACGAGTACAAGTATCTGTCCGTGCGTCAGGATGGTCGAGACATCAGCAGTATCCAGCGCCTGGTTCAGCATGAGGAGCGTGAGCTCCTTGCGGAAGATGCCGAGGAACAAGGTGATGCCGGTCTGGTCAGGGAGGCTCAGGATGCCCGAGGTGACGGGCGCCAGCAGGGCGTTCACCGGTTTGTCCAGCCCCACATGCGAGATAAAGGCAAGGGCCAGGCTCGAGACCACGATAACAGGCCAGGCAAAGGTGAGGAACTCCCTGAGCCTCCACCACACCTTTGAGGCCACCAGGCCGGGGTAGGGGCGCCGCAAAGGGGGCACGTCCATGATGATGCCGGGCGACATGTCCTTCTGCAGGCGCGACAGGGCAAACGATACCGCCAATGCCACCATGATGTTTCCGGCATAGATGGCAGTGGTGTAGACAGGGCCCAGATATTTGCCGGCAAGGGCCAGGATGATGACTGTCCTGGCCGAACAGGCGATGAACGGGATGATAAGCATGGTCAGCACCCGGTCGCGCTCGTATTCCAGGCCTCGGGCGGCCATGATGGCCGGCACGTTGCACCCGTAGCCCAGGATGATGGGAACGGCCGATTTCCCGTGCAGGCCGAACCGGTGGAGGATGCCGTCCACCATGAAGGCGATCCTCGGCAGCAGGCCTGAATCCTCGAGAATGGCGAGCAGGATGAGCAGGGGGACGAGGTAGGGCAGCACGATCCCCACACCGGAGACAAGTCCGTCATACAGCCCTGAGACGGCAACGGCGGCCAGCCCCCCGGTCATGCCCGTAAGCTTCAGCCTCAAGGCATCAAGCGGCGCTTCGATGAGGCCTGAAATGAAGTCCCCCATCTTGAACGATGCGAAGAACATGAAGAACAGCAGCCCGACGATTGCAACAAACCCGCCGATGGGGTTGATGATGAAGCGGTCGATGGTTTCCCTGATGTCGTGGCCGTGCTTGTGCCTCACCACGGCGACCTGTTCGAAGAGATCGAACACGTATGCGTGGCGGTGCGACGCGAACACGCCGGACTCGGGCCAGTTGTGCATCTCGGCCAGCTGCCGGCGCTTTTCAATGACATAGTGCAGGAATGGCTCGTCGGACTTTCCCACCGTGCGTTCGAATTCCTCATCCATCTCAAGGAGCCTGATGATCACGAACCGATCATCCATGTCCAGGCTGTCCCTCAGGTGTTCCGGATAGCGTAGCGTGATATCGGCAATGCATTCTTCAACGTCACGGTCGTAAACGGGCTTTACCGGCTTGAACTCCTCCAGGGCCGCACTGAAGGCTGCCTCGAAGAGTTCGCGCACCCCGCTGCCTTCTACGGCTACGAGCGGGCAGGCCTTGCAGCCGGTCAGCGCGTTGAGTTTGGCAAGGTCGATCTCGATTCCCTTTGCCTGGGCCTCATCGAACATGTTCAGGCCGATCACCATGGGGAT
Organism: uncultured delta proteobacterium; assembly: GCA_963785235.1. Taxonomy (GTDB): domain Bacteria; phylum Desulfobacterota; class Desulfomonilia; order UBA1062; family UBA1062; genus MWEI01. The sequence continues at coordinate 666,480 of CAWAUM010000001.1, forward strand.
GTTCATCTCCAGGAGCTGCATGGTGAGCTCCAGAGAGCGTTCCAGAAGCGATGCATCAAGCACGTTGATGATGACGTCTGCATTCCCTGAGAGCAGATAATCCCTAGCCTGTTTCTCGGCCATGTCATGGGAGGAGATGGAGTAGGTGCCGGGCAGGTCGATGAGCCTTATTGTCCTGCCTTCGAAGTAATACCTTTGTCTCGGTGAATGTGACCGTGGTGCCTGCAAAGTTCCCGGTATTGACCTTGAAACCGGCTACTGCATTGAAAAGCGTGGATTTGCCGCAGTTGGGCTGGCCGGCTAGCGCAATGACAAGCTCGTCACGAGGGCTCTTCAGGGCTTACCTCCACTGTCCCGGCCATGCCGCGGCCGATCATGGTCCGTGCGCCTGAGGCCGTGTCTTCAACGAGCAGTGGTCCGTGAAAGGGCGCTGCCTTAATCAGGCGGATTATCTTCCCCTCGTGTATGCCGAACCCTGCCATGCGGGCACGTGCGGTTTTGCCGCCGTTGATCCCGGTGACGACTGCTGTCTCGCCTTGCTTCAGATCCAATAACGTAAGTGGGTTCTTCTGCTGGGAGAATGGTTGATGTCTGTCGCATTGTGGTGTGAACCTTTCAATCATAGTATATGAGTCTTATTCGGCACTGACCGCACGGATGATTAACCGGGACAAGGGGATGTTTGCACCGCTTCATGCTTCACCTCCGTGATTCTGTTTGCTCCGGCAATCAGGGCACAATCCGATGAGCTCCAGGTGGTGGCTCTCCAGGATGAACCCGTGTTCCTTTGCCACCGCCTCCTGGAGGATCTCGATGGCCGGGTAGGAGAATTCCACCTTCATCCCGCAGTGCGAACAGACAAGATGGTCGTGGTGCTCGTGGTCCCAGATGTGCTCGTACCACACCCCGCCGGTGGTTGCGTCTTCCTGGATGGAGGCCCTTCGTATGATGCCCGCCTGGACGAGCAGCGCCAGGTTGCGGTACACGGTGGTCAGAGACAGGGTGTAACCCTGTGCATTGAGAAGGTCGAGCACGTGGTAGGGGTGGAAATGCCCGTCAATATTGCAAACAGTTCGCAATAAAGAGAGTCGTTCTTTTGTGAGTCTGCCGCCGCGTTGATGTTAGTATAGAGCTGAATTTAACAACACAATTACCATTAGGGGTGCAGGTTTTACATTCAGGCTTTGAGGTATTCTTGTTGCATATTAATACCAATAGAGGCTTATCAGGAGTCTGTCAAGCCCCCATTGGTTCATTGCTCATTTGAATCCTCGATCTTTACGATCTCCTTAAACAGGGGAAGGATGTCTTTCTCACTAAGTGTCCTGACCAGGTATGTTTCAAGAAAGCGCCAGATTTTTCTCCCCTGACCGACTACCCTGGACAGATTGACTGGAAGTGCAGATTTTCCTGATGAGCCTTGCCTTTCAATCATCTCCTGAGCATCCAGTATGGCTGAAGGCAGCTTTTTCCTATCGCCCACCGGGTCCAGGACGGACAAGCCGAGTAACATGGAATTGTCTTTTCCGCAAAAAATTGAACGGTAATCGTTTTTATAGAGCACAACGGGTTTCCCTGTGGCGAACGCAATGCCTGCCTCCGCCACGGCCCCTTCATCGGGTACCCTGCCGTTCATGTTGAAGACAAAGTATTCGCAGCGCTCCACGATCTGATAGACATCAAGTGCGAATATCGCACGGTTGATCCTGTCTTGCATCCCGAGGATATTGTTGTTTAACGGGGTGTTCACAAAGCCCAGGACGTACCGCTCAAGGCCGTCTCTGTGGGGAAGAAAAGTGCCGTAGCCGGCATCTTCAAGAACCTTTGCTATGGCATTCATCCCGGCGATCTCTTCAGGGCAGAATAAGGGGCCTGAGCAATATACATTTTTCATGATTTTCAGTATAATCTCATAAGCCCGGCCGGCTCAATCCCCAATGGTTTTTAAAAAGTGGAGAAACCCATATAAGGCTGATCCCCACAGGCCATTATTCTCATTTGTATTTAAATAAATCGGTAGTCGATCAAGATAAGGGCTCTTCAGGGTGGATGTAACAAATTCATTCCGGAATGTATCGTTATTCACCAGGAATGGATAGTTGCCTGCAAGGCCGCCTGTTATAAAGAGCAGGCCTGCAGGTGATAGCTTGGACAAACAATAGTTGCGGCAAGATCTTGCATAGAACCTTGCAAACCACCTGGTAGTATCACTGTCGGGGGTGATCTTTCTTGCAACCTGGTCAGGGGTAAGGTCTTCACCGGTTAAGAAATTATGCAACAGGGCAAGGCCGGGGCCTGAAACAACGGTGTCTCCTGTGGGGTAGGGGATTGCATGTTTGTCCATGATAAATGCCCTGAAATCAAGTTCCTCTTTGTCAATAAAGGGATAAGGTATCTGGCCTGCTTCAGCCGCAATAGGAATGTAGCCGCCAGTGCCGTCCGTTTTCAGATAACAATGCCCCAAGCCTGTTCCGGCACCCACAACAGCGATGTCGCATGGCATGCATGATGTCCCGTCTTTGATCTTTATCTGGTCATCAAGCGGCTTTGTTAAACAGCCATAGCCTTGTGCCATGAAGTCGTTGATAAAATATATCGGAAGGTTGAAGCAATTTTTAAGCTGCGCAATATCAATTGCCCACAATACATTCACCATTTCCACCCTGGTGTCATCGAGCACCGGTCCCGGTACGGCAATGACCAGGGCGTCACAATCGTGAATAGTGAGTTCGGGGCAGTCTGTAACCTGCTGAGAGATTAACTCGTCAAAAGAACTGGCATCACCGGTGCGTAACCAGATACTGTTTATTAATGTCATTGAATACCGGGAATGAGCCTCGAATATGGCAAACCTGCTATTGGTACCGCCGATATCTATGACAAATATCTTTTTCATTTTTTCTCCGAATGTTTTTCTTACCTGAGTCGTTTATTTTATATCACAGGGACTTGAACAATTCTATTAGGCTTTCAGGGCATCGGCAAGCTTTCTTGATAGCTCGCTCAGCTGGTAGGGCTTCTGGATGAAGGAAACCGCCCCTTTTTCCATGAGCTGCTTTGCACGGCCGGTGAGACTGTAGCCGCTGGCCAGGATAACCTTTGCATCAGGGTTGATAGCGCAAAGTTCATCAAAGGTCATATCGCCGCTCATCTCGGGCATGATCATGTCGAGCATGATGAGGTCGATGTCCTTCCAACTGGATCTATATTGATCAATGGCCTCTTTGCCGCCGCGGGCGGTCAGGACCCGGTAACCGAGATTCTCGAGCAACTCCGCAGTCACCTCGAGGATGAATGCCTCGTCATCTACGACGAGCACAGCGCCACTGCCTTTGCGTATCTCTTCCGAAGCGTCCTTCTCATAAACAGGCATCTTGTCGGAAGACGGCAGATAGATAGTGAAGGTAGTTCCATGATTCATCTCAGAGTATACGGTGATAATGCCCCGGTGTGCCTTGATAATGCCATAGACCGTAGCCAGGCCTAATCCGGTGCCGCGGCCCATCTCTCTGGTGGTGAAGAACGGCTCGAATACTCTCTCTTTTGTCTTCTCATCCATGCCGGCCCCGGTATCCGTCACCGAGGTCTTGATATATCTTCCGGCCGGCAGATCGTATGATCTGGTATAAGATTCGCTCAGGATGACGTTTTCTGTGGAGAGATACAAGCTGCCGCCGCCCTTCATGGCCTGCCATGCATTCACAAAAAGGTTCAGCAGCACCTGCTCTATCTGGCCCCTGTCCACCTCGGCGGCCCAGAGGTCGGGTGAAAGCTTTAAGTATACGGCGATCTCCTTCTTTGTCCTGCCGAAGGTGTGCGATGTCTGTTCGATGATCTCGTTTAAGTTTGCAGGTTTCACCTCATACCTGCCTCCCCGGGCGAAACCCAGGAGCTGGTCTGAGAGGTCGGCCCCGCTTTTTATCTGCATTTCGATCCGCTTGAGCTTGTCGTAATGAGGATGCGAAGGATCAAGCCCCATGAGCATGATCTGGGTGTATCCCTGAATACCCATGAGGAGGTTGTTGAAGTCATGCGCAATGCCACCTGCCAGGGTCCCTATGGCCTCCATTTTCTGAGCCTGAAGGAGCTGATTCTCAAGGCGCTTCCTGTCGGTCACATCCAGATCCATACAGAATACCTCAACCACCTCATGGCCCTCAATGATGGGGAACATTGTGGAGAACACCCAGCGCGTTTCATTGTTTCGGTTGTGTACCTCCCACTCTCTGGGCTCTGTGGGCTTGCACGTGGTCCATATCCGTTCAAGGGTATTCTTAAAGTCGGTCCTCGATTCCCGTGACAGGACTATATCCTGAAATAGATTGCCTTTTGCCTCGTTGGCTGCATATCCGTAGATGGCTTTACATGCATTATTCCAGTGGAGGATAGTGCCTTGCCTGTCAAATCCCTGAATTGCCACGAAAGGGGTGTTTTCGATGATGGACTCGAACCGGCCGAGTGCATTCTTAAGCTCATCGTTCACCTGCATGAGCTCATGTGAACTCAGATCAAAGGCCCTCTCCAGCATGAGCCTGTCCTCGTCATTTTCGTGATAGGCCTTATCCACGGCCCTGATGAATTCCTGAAACCCCTCGGGGAGAGGCTCCATATCTTTAAGATAGCGTTTTATCTGTCGTCTGATAAGGCTGTGCACAAGTTCATTCCTCGCTCAAGGCAGTGATGGTCATGGTCTGGTTGTGCAGTTCGCACGTGCCGCCCTTGGCAAAGGGTGATATCTCGCCGTAAGAATAGAATCCTGTATAGGTGGCGCCTTCTCCCAGGATGTCGCGCACCCCTTCCACTTCTTCTTCAATGCGCTGTTTGAGGATAAGCTTTCTCCCCACGCAGCTGATGAGGATTGCGAGCTCCGGGCTGCAGGGTCCAATGGTCTCGGCCGATGACCTGGCTGCGCCTACAGCGCCGTCGATGAGGCGCTCAAAGTTGGCCTTCATCAGCCGGGCATAGGCATTCGCGGGCATGTTGCCTGCAAAGGTCATGCTCTGTTCTTCCTCGTCCACCGACAGAAGCGTTCTTACTACCGGCCTTGATGCATCATTCATCCTGAGGCTCAAGGGGAAGAGGAGTCCCGTGGCAGGAAGGCCCTTGGCGTGCTCTCCGAGGTACTGTTTGTACAGGGCCAGGGCGGATTTTCCGTCAAGCTCATAGAGGATGTTTCCCCTGGAACGGGTAATAAGTCGTTCCGGCCCGAAGGTATCCCAGCCGCCGAGAGAGCCGTATCCGACCTGCAGCGTGCTGCCATAGAAACCGATGGCCCCGACGGCATCCCTTGTTGGTTCGTTGTTGAGCAGGACATATGTCTCCTGGAACCTGTCACCGTCTCCGGAAAGGCCCCCGGTCAGGGTTGTACCGAAGGGCAGATGTTCCGTGAGCCCCCTCACGAGTTCAGAGCCGTTTATGTTGAGACCTTCGGACAGGACAAAGACATGTTTAAGGTTGTCCCCGGCAAGGGATATGGCCAGATCAGAGCCTGCCTTGTAGCTGTCTTCTATATCGTTTATCTTAACCATGGCGCCAGCAACCTTGGTTGCTGAAAAAGAAACGGCAGTGACAATCAGAGTATCATCAAGGACCCGTGTTCCATAGATCTCACCGGCAGTAGAGCACCCGAAGATACACGCATTGGGGTATGCTGCCCGGATCATATCAATGAGGCCTTTTTCCTTGATCCTTTTTGTTGCACCGAAGAGTAGGACGAGAGCTGCCTGTGACCCAAGATTTCCCTGTAAAAGACCTTTTGTTAAAATATATTGTTCTGTCTTCATACAACCCTTTTCCAAGAGGACTTTTTCATCTACATGATCGGGTTTTTCCCTGTCAATCATGAGTTTCATGACTATGTCATCCTTCTTGTTTAAATACGCTTGGTAAGGAGAAAAAATATCCTTGACTAGAACAATATTCTAAAATATGATTCTAATATGAAAGCCCGCAAAGGCACACACACAGGGACGGACTCACGACGCAGCACAATAATTCGGGCCGCCCTGGCTTGTTTTTCCGAGATAGGGTTTTCCGAGACGAGCATGGCCGATATCCGTGAGCATTCAAAGGCAAGTACCGGGAGTATCTACCACCACTTCAAGAGTAAGGAGCAGCTTGCTTCAAGGGTTTATCTCGAAGGAATACGTGATTACCAGGCCTGTCTGATGGCAGCATTAAAAGACAAGCAGGGGGCCAAGGAAGGCATCTGCGCCCTGGTAGAGCACCACCTGAAATGGGTAAGGGACAATGGTGAATGGTCGCGATACCTGTTTCAGAAGCGCCACTTTGCATTCATGTCCGACACCGAAGAGGAGATCGCTTCCCTCAACAGGGAGCTCATGCGACACACCGGTGGGTGGTTCAGCGAACACATCAAAACAGGGACTCTCCGAGACCTGCCGAGTGATATTTATATGTCCATCATCTTGGGGCCATGCATGGAATTCACCAGGCAGTATCTTTCCGGCCATACCAGAACCACAATGGAGTCAGGCCATGGATCACCTTTGTGAGGCTGCCTGGCAGGCACTGAAAGCCCTCACGGGAGGCGTTAATGAAAACCCTTGAGCAGATTGGTACAAGTGCCATCAAGGAACACATACTCAAGAACTGGATGACCCACGATGCCATGTGGTTTCTTCACTGTCTTCAGGCCTGTGGCATAGAAGAGACAAACCGGCTCAACAAGGCTGCCATCAGGTCACTTGCTGCCATCGAGCTCAGACGGGCCCGGGAGCTCTTCGGCCTTGATAAGGATACCATCGAGACCTTCGAAGGTCTCAAGGAAGTCATCCATGCGGCCTTTTGCGTGAGCAAGGGCGATTTCATGAGGTTCACCTACAGCTTCCCGGAAAAGAACGTTCTGCACTGGGAGTGGGCCGGAAGGGACTGCTTTGCCTATCAGGGCATGCAGCGCTTGGGTGTCATCGACCGCTATGAGTGCGGGGTACTCTTTCGAGTGCTCTGCTGGATCGAGAGCGCCGGCGTAAAGTATACCTTGGCTGCTGATGTGAATGGCTGCCTGATGCACACTACCGGGGAATGTTCCGGTGAAATCAAGTTCTCTTTAGCGTAAAGGAGGAATAACCATGGATGCATATGAAAAGCTTCGTGAGATACTCGATGCCAGCCCTACCGGTGCGCCGGCCTCAAATGCCTTTGACGAGATCCTGAAGATCCTCTTCACGCCCGAAGAGGCTGACCTTGCCGTGCACATGACCCTGTTCCCCAGGCCTGTAGAGGCAATAGCACTCGAAGCAGGCATTCCGTTGAAAGAGGCCATGGAAAGGCTGGAGGCCATGGCCGACAAGGCCATCATCTTTGCGCGGGAAAAGGGCGGCACGAAGCTCTATGGTCTTCTGCCCACCATCCCGGGTCTATTTGAGTTCCCCCTCATGAGAGGGGCCACGACTCCGGCACTGGCGCACCTGGGAAGGCTCTGGGATGAATACCACAGGGAAGCCCTGGGGGCATCCTTTTCAGGAAACCCGACCCCCCTTACCCGGGTTATCCCGGTACATCAATCCATAGATGCAGCCACGCAGGTCCACACCTATGAAGAGGTTGCCAGATTCATTGATGCAGTGGATTATATCGCCCTGGCCCAGTGTGCATGCAGGGTAAGCGTGGGTGCCTGCGATAAGCCTACCGAGATGTGCCTGGTCTTCGACAGCCCAGGTCGCTTTCTGGTGGAACGCGCCTTTGCGCGGAAAATTAGCCGGGAAGAGGCCATTGCCGTGCTTGACCGCGCACGGGAAGAAGGCCTGGTCCATACCAGCACCAACAGCGCCGACAAGCCGGCCCTGATCTGCAACTGCTGCACGTGCTGCTGTACGATCCTCACCTGTAAGACCCAGCTCGGTCTGCCCCATGCCTTTGCATCAAGCGGCTTTGTGGCGCAGATCAACGCAGATGACTGTACCGGGTGCGGCATCTGTGCGGATGATCGCTGCCCCATGGGGGCCATAGTAATTTCGGATAACACAGCCGTGCTGACCCATGAAAAATGCATCGGCTGCGGGCTGTGCGTCTCTGTCTGCCCTGGCGAAGCCATAACATTGACCAGAAGGGAAGACCCGCCCGAGGTGCCGGCCACGACCAGGGACCTTGGCGTGAAGGTGCTGGGCGAAAAGGGCAGACTGGAGGGCTTCCTTAAGCAGATGAAGCCTTAAGGCGTCTTATAAGGCAGCTTGTAAGGGATGAGCATGGGCACCCTTTTCTGGTATTCTTGGTACTCCATCGCCGAACTCACTGACAAGGTCGCGCTCTTCCAGGACCGTGCCTGCAATGATCCAGATTGTCCACATGAGGTTGAAGAGCAGCCTGTCGGCAGTGAGTACGGGGCAGGACCAGAACATGATCAGTGAAAAGAAATAGAGGGGATGCCTCACCCATTGGTAGGCGCCCTGGACCTTCAGCGGCATCTGCACGGATATCCTTTTCCCTCATGTGTCGTCTTATGGCCTTGACCCCCAATGGATCGAATGACCCCAGCGACCTGGTCCCCCAGGAGAACCCTGCTATGCACAGGAAAAACAGCATGCGAAGGAGCCAGTAGGATGCACCCTCTGCTGTAAAAAGAGGTGCCGGGGTCTTCTGCCAGAAGAGCATCACTATGAGCAGGGCCATGCCTGATGTAAGGGCATAAAAGGCGCTATAGAATATATCAGGGATGATCCCTGCAAGCCGCTTCCGGACGGGCTGTCTGACCATGATGCTGTGCTGGAGAAAGAAGAGCAAAGACAGGCCTGCATCCAGAAGCAAGGACTGCCCAGTGTTCAATCCAAGGTCGAGTATGGTGAACGATCCCAGGAAGAGGAACAGGGAAAACAGCATCAGTGAACCGAGACCGAAAGACATGGTTGCATAGATCAAAATATTGGCTTTAATCCTGCTCATAGTGACCTCGATGGCCATCGCTGCATCAGGCCTTTGTATTTTCACTGCCTTGTGTGCCACAGCAGCCTTTCGTGAATTTAGAGAAGTCCGTTTGGCCGCAGCATGACTTGATTCCCTCGGGCATGCCTTTGCACATGTCCTTGAATTGAGACATCATGGATGCCATGTTTTTGCAGCATGCCTCCATCTGTTCCTTCATCTTCGACTTGTCTCCTTCGGGCATGCCCTTGCAGCACATGTCCATCATGAGGCCGAACATCTTTTCCTTGTTTCCTTTCATCATAATACACCTCCGTGCTTGATTTGTAATTCGTATGGTCCTTCTGAATCCTATGGTGCCACTGTTTGTACAGGGAAAATGTCTGTTTCATTATTTTGGGCAAGCATTTTCATGGTTACTCCTTTCTCTGGTTCAAAGAGCGATTCGTCCGGAAATTTCTTCCCCTTGCCAGGGTGAGGGCAATAATGGCAAAGCCTGCAACCAGCAATGCAACCGGCCAGAACAGTTCCGGGTCGAACCAGCCGGCCCTTGTGGCCAGCCAGAGTGTCCCGGCCAGGATAAGCATGATCCCGAACCCCATCCCGCAATAGCGGGGGGCATGTCCCATTATGGGTCCGCAGCAGCCGTACACCGTACTTCCTTCTCTGGGTCTCTCGGCATGCACCATAATTCTACTCCTTTCTGCCCGGGTGTCGGGCAATGAATATTAGTTAATTCGATATATATCGAAATATCTAATAAGCCCCCTGCACGTGATTGTCAATACCTTTTGTGAAAAAAATTCAGTGCAGGGCTAATTCAGAGTAAAATCTGTTAAGTGGTCTGGTCGCCGTTCAGGGTTTGTCCTTGCCGGTGAGGTATCGGACCATCGAACTGATGGTCTCTTCATTCGCTGTTCAGAGGATCGATTGGCCTTGCCTCTCGCAGCGGACCAGGTGGGCCCGTCTGAGTTCCTTGATATGGTGAGAAATGGTGGACGGGGCAATACAGACAGCGTTCGCAACCGCACATACGGCAAGCCGGTTGTCGCCGTCAAGTTGCGCCTTCCCGCAGCCTGCAGCGGATCTGCTCGAAGATGGACAGGCGGTTCTTGTTTGACAGTGCCTTGAAGGCCTCCGCAAGGGCTTCCATGTCAAGGGGCGTTTCCTCGTTCTTTGTTGTGGGCATGACATCTCCTTAAGCTGAGCAGGTTCGAACAAGCATTTCGATTATTATCGATATGTCGAAGATCTAAACTCTTTCTTTCGTTGTGTCAAGATACACATGTATTGTAACTACCCAATCTGTTGGATTAATTATTTTTCTCCATGAAATGATACTGCAAATCGTTCTTGCCAGACCCTTTGCCTTATGTAATGAAGAGATAGCACCGATAACAATCTACACAGAGATCGGCATCAAGGAGAACACTGGCTAACAATGGATCCACAATACACCTTTTCGTATCCTCAGCTTCAACACGCATGTGTGCATCAAGGCATCGAAATCATCTGAGCGCCTCAAGAACCTCTGGAAGCACGTGCTGCCTTCGAGGTGCAAGATGGATAACCTCGAAGAGATATCAGAACTTGTCCGGCCGTTCGATATGGTGGGCATCCAGGAATCGGATGCCGGGAGCATCAGGTCGGGCTTCATGAGCCAGATTACATCCCTTGCATGCCTGGGCGGTTTCGATTACTGGGCCGAACAGGTTAATCGCGACATGGTCTTTGCCAGGCACAGCATCGGCTTCCTATCCCGGCGCCGCATCGTATCCGTCACCAGGCATCAGCTCCCGGGCAAGATCCCCGGCAGGGGATTGATGATTGCCAACCTGGACTTTGAAGGCCAGCCCGTGGCCTTTGCCGTGTCACACCTGTCGCTGGGCCCGAGGGACAGGATCAAACAGGCAAGCTATATAGCCGACATCATTAGGGAGCTTAACTGCAAGACCATCCTCATGGGGGACTTCAACTGCACCTCAGACAGCCAGGAACTGAAGGTAATAGCCAAGAAGGCGGGTCTGCGGTCTGCCAGAAGGAATATAGCCACATATCCGAGCTGGAAACCCCGCCGGGATATCGACCATGTCCTGGTATCCGAAGGCATCGTGGTCAAAAAGGCCCAGACAATCAAGTTCGCCATGTCCGACCACCTCCCCCTGGCCATCGAGGTCCTCATAATGGGCTCCGGTGGGCTGCATGGATCTGTATTGCCTGAGGCGGCCTGATCAAACCTGGATTTTGCAATTGAATGTACACATAAATACTCTATGTGCTTCAGGTGACCTTAAGCATAAAACTCAAAAGTTATCATGTTTTTACTCCTCTTCAACGCTATATCAGGATAAAATGCAGCTTAGTATCACCTATTTGCCTTCCTGATGAAGCCCCTGTAGCGCGCATATTCCACCATGCGGCTGAAGGCGTAGATGGCTCGCTCCGGTGTTGGGTAGCCCGGCACGCCGAGTTTGATGAAACCTTCGCGCACATGCCTGATATCTCTTTCCGTACCGCCGTAGTAACTCATGAAGATGGGTTTGCTGCCGTGTTCTGCTATGATGGACCCGAAGGCCTCTTCAATGTCGAAGATGCTCTCGGGCATGAGGACGAAGATGACGAGCAGGGCATCGATGTCGGACTGATCAAGGAGACAGCGCGCGATGTGGCCCATAGTCTTCTGGGAACCGTGCTGCTCGACCGCAGACCAGATGTCTATGGGGTTGCGTATGGGTGCCCAGGCAGGGACGACCTCACGGAGCCGCTTTATGGTGGAGCGTTTCAATGCGGGGAGCGACACCCCGTACTCGTCGCTGGCATCCGTACTGACTACGCACCCCATGCCGCTTATGGAGAGGACCCCGAGGCGGTTGCTCCGCGGCAGGGGCAGCGACTCGAAGGCGGCCAGGCAATCGAAGAAGGCCTCGGAATCGTGGACACGTATCATACCGGTGCGGCGGCAGACCGCATCAAATACTGCGTCCGACCCTGCAAGCGATCCTGTGTGTGAGGCGATTGCCTGCGCACCTGCCTCGGTGCGGCCCGATTTCACAACCACCACGGGCTTGCTTGTGCTTGCCCTCTGGGCCGCCTTTGTAAAGCGCTCTCCGTCAATGATCCCTTCCAGGTACATGCCGATGGTGGTGGTTTCATCATCATCAGCCAGATACTCCAGCAGGTCCGATTCGTTCACATCCCCCTTGTTGCCGATACACGCCACCTTGGACACGCCGAACGGCCTGAAGTCGGCGATCCAGCGGCCCCATCCCGAGGAGAAGACGCCGGACTGTCCGATGAGGGAAACGCCACCCGGACCTATGGGCTCCAGCCCCACAATGGAGGTGGCGAGACCCGAACCTGTGTGGATGGTGCCGATGCTGTTGGGGCCCATGAGCCTGAGTCCCTGTTTGCGAACCGTTTCAACAAGTTCTTTTTGCTCCCTGGCGCCAACTGCGCCTATGTCCGAGTAACCACCGGTACTGAGGATCACGGCCTTGACTCCCTTGGCAGAACAGTCCTCAAGGGCTTCAGAAACTGCAGCCTTGGGGATGACTATCATGGCGAGGTCCACTGGGTCTGGGATGTCGCAGAGGTTCCTGTATGTCTTCATCCCGAGGATATCATGGCCTGAAGGATTTATTGGATAGAGTGTCCCTTTGAACCCGGCCTTCATGAGGTTTCTCAGGATAATATTGCCGCCTTTGCCATGGCTCCTGGATGCCCCGATGAGCGCGAGGGACTTTGGATTGAAGAAGGGGTCGCAAGTCTGGGGGTCAGGGTTTTTGCCCGATCCGGTTTTGGGGCTGTCTGCAAGCCTCACGAGCGCATCCACTGCCAGCGCACCTTTAGTGCCCACAACAATGGGATTGATATCGATCTCGAGGATATCGCTGCGTATGACCATCAATCTCGATAAGGCCGTGACGGCTTCGGCTACAGCCTTGAGATCAGAAGGATCTTGGCCGCGGAAGCCCTTCAGGAGTGCAGCCCCGCGCAGGCGGTCGAGCATGGCAAGGGCCCTCGGGATGGACAGAGGGGCAAGTTCGAGGGCCGTATCACGGAAGACCTCGGTGAATACCCCGCCGATGCCTGCCAGAATAACTGGGCCGAAGACCGGGTCGCGCCGCGCCCCGAGGATGAGCTCGATACCCGGGGATGCCATCTTCTGGATGAGCAGGCGATGAGGTGTTCCCTTGAATCGGGATTGTATATCACGGACAGAACGTTTAAGGGTTCCGGCATCTTTGATATCGAGGATTACCCCACCCTGGTCGGTCTTATGGAGGATCTCCTCCGAGCATACCTTCAGGGCAACGGGATAGCAGAGTTTGGCGGCATGTTTTATTGCCTCTTCTTCATAGTCTGCCACGGCCTCTTCAATGACCGGGATGCCCCATTTTTTGAGTAGGAGCTTACCCTCGTATTCGTTTAGTGTCCGAATTACTTCCTGATGCATAGTGTCCTCCTGTTGCTGTGTCCTTCTGTATATTATTATAAAAATGAATGAGAACTTACTTTCTTGTGCTTGTTTTATTCTGTTGATTACCAGTACTCATTGGGCATGCAACTGAGTCGTCTTTAATTTAGAGAGATCAACTATCACAATTCCTTTTTGGTATATTATCTATCTTCTCAGTTTTTTCCATAATCTCACTCTAGTCCAGCTTAATATTCAATTTGAGATTTTCTTATTCATAACTTATTAAAACTCATACTAATATCCCCAGCAATAGCAGTATGACATTTAATAATACAGTGTTCATAATTCCTTCGAATGGATGAGGTGTATAAGAACCCTTGTAAGAAGATCTTTCTCCTCGGGCCTGCTCTCAGCAATAAGCAGGGTCATGGCCACAAGCGCATTGTCCGCGATCCGTTTGGCCCCGTCAGGTCGATAGAGGGCAGCGTTTTTCTGCATGAACCACAGGAACAGGGCAGCAGCAATACGCTTGTTGCCGTCAATAAAGGGGTGGTCTTTCACCAGGAAATACAGAAGGTGCGCAGCCTTTTCTTCCAGCCCGGGATAAAGATCCTGGCCCTCGAATGTTTGGAGAACTGCATGGAGTGCCCCGGACAGACTGCTGTCACGTTCAAGCCCGAAGAGCGATCCCGCACCGTAATGTTCCCTTAGTCGTTCAACGGTCTGCCTGGCTTCTTCTACGCTTATGCCTGCTACTGGCCCCGGAGTGCATCGGGGCGATCCAACAGATTGGTGATCATAGTCGTCCAGAAGGTCAAGTGCGAAGCTGTAATCCGCAACGACACGCAAAAGCGCTGCGGCTTCATCACCTGAGAGCACGCGGCGTTCTGCAACGTCAGCAATGAGGCGGATAGCCTTGTTGAGCTCTTTTAAGCGGCGCTCATTTACTGTATACCCACGCAGGAGATGCTCTCGCAGCACGCCCGTGGCCCAGATACGGAACTGGGTGCCACGTTTGGAATTAACCCGGTAGCCTACTGAGATGATGGCATCAAGGTTATATAAGGCAATGGGCTTGTCGGAACTTGCAATGTGCATTTTTTGCACATTGCTTTTTTCGTCCAATTCTCCAGTACTGAAGATGTTACGAAGGTGTTTTGTAACGACACTGCGCTCAGTATCAAACAGGATGGACATCTGCTTCTGTGTGAGCCATACGGTTTCCCCTTTGAGCGTTACATCAAGTGCGATTGAGCCGTCCTGTGCTGTATACAGAACCACCTGATCAGAGATATTTGTCATGGGCTTCTTCAAGGAAGTTTTGATAGGCATCAATATCTCCACGATCCTGTGTTTGCGCTCAATAATAAATTCAAGCAGCTGATGAGTGTATGTCTCCTCTAAAACTTACAGTAAAGAATTGAATATTTGATTCTTATCATCCTGTGATTATAGAAATAATATCATATTCTGGGTAATTACAAAACTATTCATATGGAGCCATTCCAGAGAATCGATATCCCGATAGTATTGGTTTTCCTGAGCACTTGAGGTTGACTTCATAAGGTGCAGGAAAAGAAAAATGAAAGGTAGGGGTGAGTTACCGCTCACCCCTACCTACTCTATGATCATGAATGGGTCGGGCCTGAAGCCGTCCCTACCCGATGAACTCCAGGGCTATCTTCAGCATCCTGCGTATGGGTTCGGCCGCACCCCACAGGAGCTGGTCGCCCACGGTGAAGCAGGTGAGGTATTTCTCGCCCAGGTTCATCTTGCGGATGCGGCCCACCGGGACCGTGAGCGTGCCGGTTACGGCAGCCGGCGTCAGGTGTGTGAGCGTTTCATCTTTGGTGTTGGGGACAACTTTGACCCAGTTATTTGCCCCTGCGATGATCTTCGTTATCTCCTTGATACTGACGTCCTTCTTGAGTTTGATGGTGAGCCCCTGGGAGTGGCATCGCATGGAGCTTACTCGCACGCAGAGGCCGTCCACCGGGATAGTCTTCTTGGTGCCCAGGATCTTGTTGGTCTCCACAATGCCCTTCCATTCCTCCCGGCTCTGGCCGTTTTCCATGGCCGAGTCGATCCATGGCAGCAGGTTGGCGGCCAGGGGATAACCGAACACTTTCTTGGGGAAGGATTTATCGTGCAAGGAACTGAGAACGAGCTTGTCGAGTTCCAAGGCAGCAGTTGCAGGTTTGTCGAGCAGCTTCTTGGATGCCTTGCCTACATAAGCCATCTGCTCCACGAGCTCGCGCATGTTGTTCGCTCCTGCGCCTGATGCAGCCTGATAGGTCATGGAGGTGACCCATTCCACCAGGTTCGCCTTGAACAGGCCGCCGATGCCCATGAGCATGAGGCTCACCGTGCAGTTGCCGCCGATGTAGTCCTTTATGCCCTTTTTCAGACCCTTGTCGATGACGTCCCTGTTCACCGGGTCCAGGATAATGATGCTGTCGTTGTTCATCCTCATGGCCGATGATGCATCGATCCAGTAGCCCTTCCATCCGGACTTGCGGAGCTTGGGATAGACCTCCTTGGTGTGGTCGCTTCCCTGGCATGTGACGATGATGTCGGCGGTCTTCAAGTCCTTGATGTCATAGGCATCCTTCAGCGGTGGTATCTTCAGTCCGATCTTCGGGCCCTTCTGCCCCACCTGGGAAGTAGTGTAGAAGACAGGCTCGAAACCGTGGAAGTCGTCTTCCGCCATCATCCTGTCCATGAGAACTGACCCGACCATCCCTCGCCAACCGATGAAAGCTACTCGCGCCATGTGAATATCCTTTCGCTTTTTGATGCCCTGCCTGGCAGGTCTTTTACACACTTAATGGGAAATGCACTTCGGTGTCAATCGGGAGAAAAGTTTTCAGGTTTAGAGTTGATCTTATCAAGAACGATAACAAGCGCCAGCCCTAAGACCGCTAGCCCTGACTCCATGTACAAGGCGTACGTAAATCCGCCGGTAAGCTCTTTTACACGTGCGAAGACAAAGGGCCCTGCAAAGCCCGCAAATCCGCAGGCGGTAAATATTACACCATAGATCTTGCCGATATTCAAAGGGCCGAATTCATCGGCAGCCAGCGCGGGCATCGTTGCCATGGTACCACCGTAGCAGGCAAGGAGGTAGAAGCACAGGACAGCGAATATGAAAGTGGTGTTCACATGGGCAAGCAGGGCAAAACCGAGAGCAAAGGAGATGAATATGAGGGCAAAGACCGACTTTCTCCCGATGAAATCAGATAGCCCAGGCCCAGATGAGCCTGCCAAGGCCGTTGAATATGCCTGCAATGGCCACAATAGTACCGGAAACCAGTAACAATAGATTTCATCTTCTCATCGGATATTGCACCTCCATAAGCCCTGATCATGACATCCTGTGCTATGGGCGAGAGTTGGGATATCAGGCCGAGCCCGGCAGTGATGCTGACAAAGAGCATCATCCACAGGACCCAGAACCGGGGCGTACGCACGGCCTCGGCAAAAGAAGATGAGGCTGGAAGGATCGTGGCACAGGCGGATGAAGCTGGAGTCCTTATCCGGGGACCACCCATCCGGTGGGTTTACAAGGGTCAGCGCGGCGGTCAGGACCACAGCTAGGCTCAGCAAACCCCACATATAAAAGGTATTGGCGACCCCATACTTCATTATGAGCACAGGGCCGATATTGCCCAGGGCGAAAGCCCCCAGGCCGTAGCCCATCACGGCAAGACCGGTAAGCTGGCCACGCTTGTCCGGGAACCACCTGATAAGCGTGGCGATGGGGGTCACATATCCGAATCCTCCCCCTAGCCCGGTTATGATCCCGTAGGCGATTATGAGCAGGGTGATACTCCTTATACTGTTCGCTACCCCTGCCAGAAGAATCCCCGTGCCGAACAAGATGCCGCCCAGAGAGCCGATGATCCGTGGTGCTATGCGGTCCACCAGTGTGCCGCCAAAGGCAACGGCCGCTGCGAACATGGCACTGTTTACCATGAAGGCGTACTGGGTCTGGGTCTCACTCCATCCATTAGCAGCCATCATGGGTTTTTTAAATATGGACCAGGCATATACTGTTCCAAGACAGAACTGCATTACGATGGCTGAAGCTGCAACAGATCTCCGCCTTGAGGCAGGATCTTTCATGATGGATTTTCCATAAGAGAGGTAAAGACCATATTCATTATTCATTATTTTACCTTAAAGACCCTTTCCTGGCCTGTAAAGTTCTATATGTGCGTATCCCAGTCCAGATCAGTCTGAACTTGACTTAAAAGATCCACGTAAAAAAAAGTAGCGGCAATTTCATAGGAAAGGATTGACTTTGCATGAGAATGCAATTATCAAATAGATGTTAAGCAAATTAGTACCTGTATGAGGATATCGGAACTGAAGAACGAGGAGGAGGACCTATGAAAAATCGAAGTATGTTTCGTACAATTGCAGTTATGGTGTTTCTTATAGTATGTTTTTGTGCATCCGGGGCTTTTGCTGAAAACCGGGAAGGGGCTATCAATATAACCCCGTTTATCGGCGGATTTAATACTGATCCAGATTTGCTGTATAAGAATGGACCAGCGTTTGGAATCGGTCTCGGATATAACTTTTCTGAGAAGCTCGGGGCTGAATTCACCTTCCACTATGTCAACTCGGAGACCGACGGAGATGTCGTTATAAACGGAAGTTCAATTGACTGGGGCAAGGGTGATGCAAAGGTGTTCATATACAAGCTTGACCTTATCTACCATCTGACTGGCATTCTCCCTGGCGACCTGATTGTCCCCTACCTCGCAGCCGGTCCCGGCATGATCACGTGGGATCCCGACCGTCGTGATCTTGATAAAGACGATGACTTCCTGCTCAACTACGGTGGAGGATTAAAGATATTCCTTACCAGGAATCTTGCCCTCAGGGCTGACTTACGGAACGTTATCAATTTCAATCAAGGTGATGACAGAGGCAGCAACTTCCTCTACACAGCCGGTCTGACCTATGAGATCGGCGGCAAGGAAAAGGAAGAGGTAAGGGAAGAGGCCCCTGCCCCGAGCCAGAGCCAGCCCCGGCTCCTGCACCTGTAGTAACACCGCCTCCGCCACCTGCCCCTGCAGTAAAAGAACAGGGCTCCATCATCTTCAGGAACATCCAGTTTGATTTAAACAAGTCGAATATCAAACCCGAATCCTACCCGGTTCTCGACGAGGTTGTGGATTACCTGAAGGCCAATCCCAATGTGAAGATGGAGGTTCAGGGCCATACTTGCAACTTGGGGACAGCAGCGTACAACCTGAAGCTTTCCGACAGGCGGGCCGCTTCCGTGAAGACCTACCTTGTCGGCAAAGGAGTAGCGGCTGACAGGCTCGAGACAAAGGGTTACGGCCTTACCATGCCTGTGGCACCGAATGACAAGGAAGAGAACAGGGCAAGAAACAGAAGGGTCGAGTTCAAGCCTATCTAATAGCGGTTGTCTTACAATCTTGCATAGCAAGGGAAGTACGGGCTCAAGCCCGTCCTTCCCTTTTTACGTTCCGATGACATGACCGGTGATAGTGGACTTCAGTCATGGAGTCAAAGAAGTATGTTGCCTCCTCTCAGTACCCAGCAATGAGTGACATGTATCCTTTATAGAATATGCTTCATTGACTCTTTGAGAGTGCATCCTATTATTATGCTAAGATAAATCATAGTCGATGCTGCAAAGAAGGCTTTTTCGACTTTAAAAATATGAGAGCTTTAGGGGAGGGAACATGGATGAAAAACAGCGCATTGCAGCGCTAGAGGTAGCACTTCAAAATGAGATAAACGAAAGAGAATTCTATCTCAAGAACGCCGGGCGAACAAGTAACGCAATAGGAAAAGCCATGTTTCAAAGGATTGCAGATGATGAACTGGAGCATTACGAGAGGTTAAAAGAGCTTCATGAAAAATGGCTGAAGAAAGATAAATGGCCGGAATCACTACCGCTGACAATAAGGATTTCTGATATCCAATCCGTCATGAAGAAACTGGTCAGGAAAGTGGAAGAGTCTCCTGTGGCTGACATTGATGACTTGGAGGCAATAGGAATTGCAACTGCATTTGAGGCTAAGGGTTCCGAGGCTTACATGAAACTGAGTAGAAGTGTTATTGATGAAAAAGAAAAGGCCTTTTTCGAGCTGCTTGCATCCATCGAAAGGGAGCACTACCTCTCCCTGAAGGACGCCGAGGAATACATGAGAGACCCTTCTTCGTGGTTTACCAAAAGGGAGCATCATGGGCTTGACGGGTGATAGGGCTTCCGAGAGTATCCAGTAATATCAACAGAAATCCTTCCAAGAAGGGAGCATGAAATATAGTCCCATTTAAACTGTTAATAAAGATAGTTGCTATCCTCATATCATGGAAAGGCCTAAAAAATCCTAATCATTCTGTTGACATGGAAGAGGTGCAGTGATATGTCCTCGTCCAAGTGATGGATTCGTTTTAAAAGGGCCTTTCTCCAAGACATATGCCTTAATCTGTGGCCCCGAAATGGTAAAACACCACGAAACGTAAAGCATGGTTGCAGTGTCCTGACGTTTGCAATCAGGAATGCTTCATGCCGAAACAGCAGCTTTTCGAGGTGTATAACTTAATTTTAGGGGAGGATAACTCAGATGAGAATTATTGCAATCATCAATCAAAAGGGGGGGTGCGGCAAGACTACAACTGCCATAAACCTCGGTGCATGCCTTGCGCACCTCAGGAAAAGGGTGCTGGTTGTAGATCTTGACCCACAGGCGCATGCCACACTTGCCTTCGGCATCAATCCCGGAGAACATGCGAAAAGCATTTATGATCTGCTTACAGAGACCGGAACAGGGATAGGACAGGCAAATGATGTCATCATGAACCTGTCCGCCAACCTTGACCTGATCCCTTCGGACATCATGGTCAGCGCTGCCGAGCCCATCCTGCTCCAGAGGGATAAGCGGGAATATTATCTATCAAATATCCTCAATCCCCTCTCAGAAAAGTATGATTTTATCATAATCGATTGCCCGCCGAACATAGGTATTCTTACTTTCAATGCATTGCATGCTTGTACCGAGGCAGTTATCCCCATGGAGAGCGGCCTGTTTGCCCTGCATGGCCTGGCAAAACTCCTTGAGACCATCCACCTCATAAATCTGAAAAAACCTGCCGGGATTACTGCCTATGCCCTTTCCACCATGTATGACCGCAGGACAAGAATAGCCTATGAGTCCCTTGAAGAGCTTCACAAACATATGAATGGGCATGTGTTTAAGACCGTCATCAACCTCAATGTAAAGCTCAAGGAGGCCGCAGGGTATGGCCAGTCCATCATCATGTATGACCCAAACTCGTCCGGTTCCAAGGATTATCTGAGCCTTGCAAAAGAGATCATGGCTATCAAGAAGCTCAAGAAGGTCAAGACCGATGAAGAGGCCAAATTCCTCAAGCCGGTTATAACAAAGGACGGTGTAGTGTTCACCTATTATTCACCCAAGGCCTCACAGGTATATGTAGTGGCGGATTTCAATGACTGGGAGGTGGGCAAACTCCCCATGGTCAACATTGAAGGCACGGGTATGTGGCAGAGGATTGTACCGCTTGGCAAGGGGAGGTACGAATATAAATTCTACGTTGATGGCCAGTGGGTGAGCGACCCCAATAACCCGGATAAGTCTGTAAACGAGTTCGGCGAAAATTCAAAGATCGAGATTAACTGACCATGAAGGAGCGGCCCAAGCTTGGGAGGGGATTGCAGGACGTATCGAAATTTTTCCTGACCGGGACCCCGCAGCAAGAACCGGATCAAACCCAGGCCTTGTCTGTTCATGTTGGTAATAAATCCATATGTGTCTGCTGCCCTTCATCGCCTCTGGTCCAGGCATCCTTTGTGGCAAACATAGCCCTGGAGATGGCAAGGCACCGCTTAGCAGTCATCATTAGAGATTTCTCCGTCATTGAAGAGGCCCATCTTTCAACCCTCATGCGTAGCGTTATTTCAGAGGATGAAAGGATAAAGGACAAGGCCTTTGTGAAGCTTTATGGACTGCCTCACATCGTAATACAGAACAGCGGTAACCAGGGGCTCACAAAAGAAAGGGAAACCTCCGGGTCTGATGCATCTCCTGTGGGGGATATAGACTCAGCAGGCGTCATGCTGGTAAACCCGCTGCCTCGCTGGATTTCATCCGTGAAGAAAAGCCGTGTGATGAGTATGTTGTCATCACCAGGATGGATGAGAGTGTCCCTTCTTCAATGCTATGCATATATCAAGGTCATTCATGAGCGCTCTTTTTCAAGCAGGATTCATGTTGTCTTCGACGATGCGGATGCAGGGTTGAACAATGAAGTTTTTTTCAAAAAACTATCCCGGTTTATCCATGACCACCTGGATTTCGCAATAGATTTTTTCGGCAGCGTGCCAAGAGATGAGCACTTTGAGCGCTCCATCACCGATCAAAAGCCATTGGTGCTCTTGGGTGCGGCCTCTGTTACAAAAGATGCCCTTACCAGGATCTGCTCCTGCTTACTTGAAGATTACAAAAGGCAGGAGGGAAATATATAAATCATGATGCGGTTTCTCAAACCTGTAAACATCACTGACTCGGTCCATATTATCAGGATATGTGCGCAGTGGCTTAGCCAGGGGCTTGGTTTAAGGATCGTGGAGTATCGTATTGGAAACTCCTTTACCGGGAGCATTGATGTCCTGGCCGTTGACAAGGACAAGATCTATCTTGTTACCATCAACACAGGCAAGCTCAGCGATGCATTGCTCGGGGCCCTGACCGGTTACCGGTGGTATCTGGAGAACCGGGAGTTTCTCGCCAGGGTCTACCAGCCAGGTGAGGTCGACTT
This sequence comes from uncultured delta proteobacterium, assembly GCA_963785235.1. Classification (GTDB taxonomy): domain Bacteria; phylum Desulfobacterota; class Desulfomonilia; order UBA1062; family UBA1062; genus MWEI01. The sequence goes on from CAWAUM010000001.1 coordinate 688,606, forward strand.
CACCTTGCCCACGATGCTCATGATCCTCTCCCCATCATTTCCTCCTGAGATTAATTCTATCCTCCAATATAGCCTGAAGGCTGATGTGAGGCTGTTTCAGTATGTCATCCTCGGTTCGGAAAGTGACCCGGACATCTATGTGGAAGAGATATGCACATCCCAGGCGCTGCAGGAGCTGACACAGGATTTTGCAGGCCTTACGAAGGAACTCGGGATAGAGAAAGCAGGGCTGACCGACAAGGAGATAAGCGAATTTCTCATGGCCATGCGGGCATGAGGAGGCAATCGGATTCAGTGCGCCGTAGGTTCATCTAGGGTAGGTACCTGCACCGCAGGTTGCTGTACTATGGGCTCCTGTACCGCGGTTGTAGGTTTCTGTACCACTGGTTGCTGTACTGCAGGTTGTTGAACAGCAGGAACCTGCACCGTGGGTTGCTGTGCGATGGGCTCCTGTACTGCGGTTGTAGGTTTCTGCAAAGATGGGCTGTCTTTGCTGGGCAGACTGGAATATGTGACGATTTCAGTAGATTTTATCCACTTTGTCCGTATCTCACTATCAATGCCCTTTTCTTTCACTGCCTGGAGGCCCTGGTTGATCAGATTGAGGACCTCTGTATTGCCCTTCCTGACCGCGATCCCATAATACTCTTTGGGTATCTGAACCCCATCGGGCAATATGCAGGTAGTGAGAGAGAACTTATCCTTATAACTGTTGTTGCATGTGGCATAATCCAAAGCCATGGGTGAATCGCAAAGTATGCCATCGATAAAGCCTTTTGACAGATCCTTGAATGCCTTGTCGGTTTCTTCAACCGTATAGAAGGCAATGTTGACCTTCTGGTACAACCTGATCGCCTCTGCCCCGGTTGTTAATTTGAAGGCAGCAATACTCTTTTCCCGTAATGGTTCTTCTCTCTTGGCCTTGGGGACGACAAAAAGCTGTTCTGTAGTATAATAGGGCTCGGAGAAATCGTACTTGTCTTTTCTGGCCTCCGTTATACTCACCGAGGCCATCACGGCATCATATTTGCCTTTTTCGAGACCAGTGAATATAGTTTTCCACGGCACCTCTACAAATTTTACCCGAAAACCTGCAGCCTCTCCCATGGCCTTAATGAGGTCGATCTCATAGCCGATTATCTTCCCCTTCTTGTCTTTCATCTCCATGGGCGGCCAGTTGGGATTTATTGCCACAACAAGCGTTTTACCTGCGAGTGCCGGTGTGCTCAGGAACACACATAACAAAATGCCTGACAGCAAATAATGGATCCAGCGTTTCAATACCATTCAGTATCCTCCAAGTAGTGAAATTAGATAATATCCAGAGAAGAACTGCAAGGCAATTTTATTTTTAAAAAAGTATGCTTCACACAGAAGAACCAAAGGCATACAATAGATCAAGAGCAAATAAGTCGAATTATCATGGGAGGGCGTCCTATGAGCAGATGGATGATGGAGCTGTTCTTGGCATGGATGGAAAAGAACAGCCATATACCCATTAACAGACGGCAGTTCATGAAGTATCAGGTAAAAGGGGCGCTCCTTCTCACAACCGTTTCCTCAGGCCTTATCATACCACGGATGCTCCACGGCGCATCAGTCCCTGATATCGGGATCGCACAAGGTGACCCTGCAGCAGCAACGCGTGCAGCGGTAAACCTCTTAGGCGGCATGAAGGCCTTTGTCAAGTCAGGCCAAAAGGTGGTGATAAAGCCCAACATGAGCTTTGACGGTCCTGTATCAGATGCCGTCAATACCCATCCGGAAGTCATCCGTGAGCTCGCCCTCATGTGCAAAGAGGCCGGTGCCTCCAGGATCAGGGTGCTCGACCATACGCTCCGTCCGTCCGAGCAGTGCATCCAGGGAGCCAGAGATGCATGCCGTGTCTTTGGCAATGACATCGTCCATGCCCTTGACAAGGAAGAATTCTACCAGGAGGTTGCGATCAGCAAAGGGGTTTCGTTGAGTCAGACAGATGTCATGAAAGATGTCCTGGAATCAGATGTCCTCATAGCCGCTCCAGTGGCCAAATCCCATGGCAGTACGGGTGTGAGCCTGTCCATGAAGGGCATGATGGGGCTTGTACTCAACAGATCAATAATGCACTGGCGTTACAACCTCCATTCATCCATCGCGGACCTGTGTACCATCCTCAAGCCCAAGCTCGTGGTCATAGACGCCACCAGGGTGCTGACCACCAATGGCCCCGGGGGGCCGGGCAAGGTGATTACGCCTAAAACAGTCATTGCCTCCCGCGACATGGTGGCTGCAGACGCAACGGCTGTAGCCATGTTTGAGTGGTACGGTAAAAAAATGGAACCCCGCCAGGTAAAACATATCAAACTCGCACATGAACGGGGCCTTGGCCGCATGGACATCCAGAACCTCAATACCAAGAAAGTCATTGCCTAGATGACGTTAAGGAGAGTTATTCAGGCTGCAAGCTTTGTATTTTTCCTGGTTCTTCTGTGGTATGCGGCCTTTCCCCTGGTATTGCCGGTGCCGGTGGATCTCTTTCTCAGGATGGACCCGCTCATTTTATTTACCTTCATCATTACTACCTGGGGGTTTATAGCCCTGCTACTGCCTGGTGTTGCAGTCGTAGTACTTACCCTTGTTTTCGGAAGGTTCTTCTGCTCCATGGTATGCCCGCTCGGAACCTCTATTGATATATCGGACAGATTAATCAGGGGTACAAAGACAATTGAGAGGGAAAGCACATCACATAAGGAGAGATGGAAGCTCATTAAATACCTTGTCTTCCTGTTTATCCTGGGTGCCGCCCTTCTCAGGGTATCACTGGCTGCTTATGGCGCCCCCATACCCATCATTACGCGGTTTTACGCCCTGCTGGTCTATCCCGTATTCACCCTCATTGCAGATGCAGGTTTCACGATTATCAGGCCTATTGCTGACAAGGCTGGTATCGCATCGCTCGCTTATGCCGACCTTTTAAACCCGGTGTTTGCCATGCAGTGGTTTATCATTGTCCTGCCGGGGGTGATAGTTGCATCAGCCTTCTGGGCGCCACGCTTCTGGTGCCGCTACCTGTGCCCGTCAGGGGCGATATTCGCGCTCTTTTCCATGCGGCCCCTTCTCATCAGGCGACGCGTAAGCAGGCAATGCACATCCTGCGGGCTGTGCAGGAAAGGGTGTCCCATGGATGCAATTGCCGAGGACCCACATGCCACAGATTTTGCCGAGTGCATTGTCTGCAGGAGATGTTCTGATATCTGCCCCGAAGATGCTGTGCGTTTTACTTCCAATAAAGGGGATATGGCTCAGCGTGTTATACGGTTTTCCGCGAACAGAAGGGCGCTCATCGGCTCAGCCCTGTCAGGTCTTCTGGCAGCATTGATTGTCCGAGCCGGGCTCAAGGGCATGGCATGCGAAGGCGGCCCGGGCCGGATCATGGATTCAATGCTGATCAGGCCGCCCGGCGCTGTCCCTGAGTGTTTTTTTCTGGATAAATGTGTCGGGTGCGGCGAGTGCATGAAGGCATGCCCAACAAACACGCTGCAGCCTTCAGGTATGGCAGCAGGGCTTGCCGGGTTCTTCAGCCCGGTCGTTATTCCCCGCAGAGGCCCGTGCGATCCCACCTGTAACGCCTGCGGGCATGTGTGTCCGACAGAGGCCATCCGGCCGCTGTCCATGGAAGAAAAGAGATATGCCAAGATCGGCACGGCATCCATTATGCGTCAGAGGTGCATTGCCTGGGAATATGGCAGGCCATGCCTGATCTGCGACGAGGTCTGCCCTTACGGCGCCATCAGCCTGCAACAGGTAAGCGGCTTAGAGGTAGGAGTACCCTATGTGGAAGAGAGCAGGTGCAATGGATGCGGATTCTGTGAATACTACTGTCCTGTGCAGGCAAAGGCCGCCATTGTGGTGGAGCCCATGGATGCCATACGACTGGATAAGGGATCGTACCGCGACAAGGGCAAGCAAATCGGGCTTGCTATCGAACCCAAGCAGCAGGGTAAGCCTGAATCGCCTGAGAAGCCCAAGGAGCCTGAAGATGTACTGCCACCCGGGTTCACTGAGTGAGGATAGGGCACGAAGGATTTGAACGGATCAGGTTTTACGCTTCTTAAACGTAAAAATCAGGGTCATACGAGTTATATGATAGTTCCCAAGATGAGCCCAATGCCGTATAATAGCGAATAATGGAAGCGACAAGAGAATCTATCCATTTTCGCATACTGTACAGCATTACTTTTGTCTTTGTCATCGTACTCACGCAACTGAGTGCATGCCAGCCGAAGATCATATATAAGTATAATTACTACAGTGTACCTGCACTCGCCCCTGGGACGAGTCCTGAGATGAATACCGCCGGGTTCTGGATCGGCCGTCATCCTGATCCTGATGATGTTATCATGGCAGAGCAGGATATTACCGACTTTAATGCATATATCGTAAAGAAGACAAAGGCTGTTCGTGATGTACTCCAACTCTCGCTGTCTCGTGACGGTAGGGCACTGGGCGGGTCGTTACGGAACATGCTTGCCCAGAATCAGGGCTATATGGACAGCAGCGGGGTTGTCATGACCAAGGACTTCATCAGTCACATGGAGGTCCTCATGGGTATTGATCAGATCCCGCCATCCATCACTGCACGTTTTGCATATGTGGTCCGGCCTACCGACCAGAGGCTGCTGCCTACGGCAAAGCCGTTTTACAAGAGCGCCACTGACACTGCAATCGACAGGCTCCAGAATAATGCCCTTGATGCTGCAACACCTGTTCTTGTACTTACGGAGAGCACCGACCGTGCATGGGTTTATGTCATATCACCCAACTCCGAAGGATGGGTACCCTCGGCTAATGTTGCCTTGTGCCCCAAAGAGGAGATGGAGCGATATGAGGCGAGCTCGGACTTTGTCGTGAGTACTGATGCCAAGACCGACATCTATAAAGACCCCTGGCTCAGACAACACCTTGCCTACATTCACATGGGTATCAGGCTCCCTCTTGTCCGGCAATGGGATAACGGTATCATCCAGGTCCTTGTCCCGGTCCGCACCCAAGAAGGGGGGTGTACGTTTGAAGCCGCTTATGTCGCAGCTTCACAGGTCCACCGGGGCTTTCTTTCCTACACCCCGCGCAACGCCATAAGCCAGGCCTTCAAGCTGCTTAATGCCCCTTACGGGTGGGGCGGCATGTACGGTGAGCAGGATTGCTCCCGTTTTATCCAGGAGGTCTTCGCCACTATGGGCATAACGCTGCCCAGGAATTCCTCCCAGCAGGGCAAGGTGGGTAAGCTCATGGCGAATTTCACCAAGGCAAACCCTCAAAACGACCGCCTGGGTATACTCGAAGGCTCCGTGGTGGCAGGCATTACAACACTCCAGTTCCCAGGACATATCATGCTTTTTATCGGCTCATTCGATGGGATGCCGTATGCCATACATGACCTCTACGCATACACCGAGCCTGCCCAGCCTGACGAAAGGCTTGTCCCTATCAATCGTGTGGTGGTGAGCAGCCTGGCCATCGGGGATGGTACGAAAAAAGGCTCGCTCCTCATGCGCCTTGGAGCGGTGAGAGAGGTATCTGCTGAGCCCCCGCCGAACTGATTGATTTTTGCCGGTCTTTATATCCCCACTGGTTTTATTGCTGCCCGGACTTATACTAATAAGCAACACATGCATTGATGGAGAGGGCTTGTGAACAACCTTATCGTATATGTACATCCGAACCCGGCGAGCTTTAACCATGCCATTATGGAGACATATGCCGCGGAATTGAGGGCGTACGGCCATGAGGTGCGCATACGTGACCTGTATGCTTTAGGTTTCAATCCGGTAATAACGCTGGCGGACTATGACATGGTCGACCGGGGAGAGCCCCCTGAAGACATCAGGCAGGAGCAGGATCACATCCAATGGGCCGATATTGTGTCCTTTATCTCCCCTATCTTCTGGGCAGGCATGCCTGCGATGCTCAAGGGATACGTGGACAAGGTATTTTCACTGGGCTTTGCCTATTCCTTCCAGGGGGACAGGCCCAAGGGACTGCTTCGGGGCAAGAAGGCCGTCATCCTCAATTCCACAGGCGGCAGCCTCATGTATCACAGGAAGTCAGGCATGCTCGACAGCATCAGAACGACAATCGACGGCGGGATATTCAGGTTTTGCGGCATTGAGGTGCTGGAACACCGGTTTTTCATGGGGGTTCCCATTGCCACCCCTGCCGAGAGGGAAAGGATGCTGGCCGAGGTGAGGGATATCGTCCGGTCCCTGCGTTAAGGAGCTCATGGAACGGGCTGCTGTGGGCATTGACTGTTTAGCAATACAGGCTTATTATTCTTATAGAATCTGGATCCATTCATTTGCCTGAACAACGAAGTTTTGGGAGGCGGCCCTCAATGAGCGGGAAAAAGGGGGAATCAACGCAGGATATCAAGAAAGGCACCCAAGGGCTTCAGGATGAAATCAAGGCAATGCATTCAGAGATTAAGTCGTTGAAAAAGGATCTTGCCGGCCACGAGAAACTGAGCACGAATCTGAAGGAAACCCGGGAACTCTTTGATACCCTCACCTCGAACATGCTCGACGGCCTGATTGTAATTGACTGGGACGGCAATATCCTGTTTGCCAATAAGGCTGTGTATCGGATCGTAGGTCTCAAGCCCAAGAGATCATCAAGAGGCTTAAACATAGTCCAATTCCTTCACCCTGATGACCTTCAGAAGGCACTCGAAATCCAAATGCTTGTCAAGGCCGGAAAGGCAGGTTCTCTCAATCAATACAGGATCATAACGCATAAGCAAGACCAGAAGTGGATTGAAGCCATCGGACAACGTGTATCTTTTGGCGGCCAGGATGCAAGCCTGGTAACATTCCGTGACATCACCGAGCGAAAAAAATGGAAGAACTGCTCCAACTGTCTGAGAAAAAATTCTCTGAGGCCTTCCTCTCAAGCCCTGACTCCATGGTGATATCCGACCCTGCTACAGGAAGGATTATCGATGCCAACAAGGCCATAGAAAAATGGTCAGGGTATAAACGCAACGAGCTTATCGGGAAGACTACCCTGGATATCAAGCTATGGGCAAACCAGAGTGACCGGGAGCAATTCATAAAGAGTCTTTCTGCCAGAGACTCAATCGGGAGCTCTCAGGTGAAACTTGCCAGGAAAGACGGCCAGGAAAGGGATGTTTTCCTCTCGGCACGTCTTATTGAGATCGGGGACAAGACGTACATTCTCTCCCTGGCCCGCGACATCACCGAACAGAAGAAGGTGGAAAAGGACCTTAAAGAGAGCGAAGAGCGTTTCCGGGCCCTCCACGAAGCGTCATTCGGCGGCATAGGCATTCATGACAAGGGTATTATTCTGGACTGCAACCATGGCCTTGTCCATATCACCGGCTACTCAATGGATGAGCTTATCGGTATGAACGGGCTTGATCTCATCGCACCCAAATGGCGCGAGCTTGTAATGCAAAATATCGTTTCAGGGTATGAAAAAACCTACGATGTGGAAGGTGTGCGAAAAGACGGTACGACCTATCCATTGGAGATCATTGGCAAGAGCATTCCCTATCATGGCCGGACTGTAAGGGTGACCGAATTCAGGGACTTCACCGGGCGCGTACAGGAGCAAGAGGCCTTGCGTGAGAGCGAGGACCGCTACCGGAAGATCGTTGCGGCAATTACGGATTATATCTACACCGTCCATGTTGAAGGAGGCCGTGCGGTCTCTACGGAGCACAGCCCTGCATGCGAGGCCGTGACAGGATACAGGGTGGATGAATTCAATGCTGATCCGTTTCTCTGGTTAACTATGGTTGTGGAGGATGACCGGGAGCAGGTGCGGGAATATTTCAACCAGGTCCTTATGGATAGGCATGTCGGGCCTATCGAGCACCGCATTTATCACAAGGATGGCTCAGTGCGCTGGGTTTCCAATATGCCTGTGGTCCACCGGGACGAAGCAGGGGCCATTATTTCATACGATGGGGTGTTGAGTGATATCACCCAGCGGAAAAAGGCAGAAGAGGCCATCAGGCAGCGGCAGGCCAAGCTGGACAGTATCTTCCGGGCTGCACCCACAGGCATCGGGGTTGTGGCTGACCGGATCCTCTTGGAGGTCAATGACCGCATCTGTGAGATGACAGGCTATTCACGCGAAGAACTGGTGGGAAAACCGGCCCGCATCTTCTATCCGACCCAGGAAGACTCGGATTATGTGGGTTCTGAGAAATATCGACAGATAAGGGACAAGGGCACCGGCACTGTAGAGACACACTGGAAAAAAAAGGACGGCACCATCATCGACATCCTGTTGAGTTCTACCCCCATCATGCCGGGGGACCTCCTGGCAGGGGTAACGTTCACTGCCCTGGACATCACTGAGCGAAAACGTGCAGAAGAGGCCCTGCGCGAATCACAGCAGATGCTGCGCCTGGTGCTGGACACTATTCCGGTGCGGGTTTTCTGGAAAGACAAAGATTCGAACTACCTGGGCTGTAACCGTCAATTTGCCGGTGATGCCGGACTGGCATCCACTGAAGAGGTCATAGGCAAGAACGATTTTGATTTAAGCTGGTCGGAACAGGCTGATCTCTATCGCGGGTATGACCATGAGGTTATCAGCACCGGGGAACCGAAACTCAATTATGTCCAGCCTGAAACACGCTCGGACGGTTCTCTGGTTTGGCAGCGGACGAGTAAAGTCCCTCTCCTTGATGCAAGGGGAGAAACCAAAGGTGTACTGGGTATCTATGAAGATATCACCCAGAGTAAACGCATTGATGAGGCCCTGAAAGAAAGCGAGGAACGCTACCGCCTCATGGCCGAGCTGACAGGTAAGCTCGTGTATGACTTAGATGTCCCAACAGGTCACATCACCTGGCATGGGGCCATATCGCAGATTACCGGCTATAGCCCTGAGGAGTTTGGGGCAGTGGATATAAAGGCGTTCAACGAGATGATCCATCCTGAGGACCGCACTGAGGTGATTGTAATTCTTGAGGCGGCCCTGAAGGAGTGTGGCCCATATAATGCCGAGTACTGTCTGCGGAGAAAGGACGGCTCGAATATTTTTGTGGAGGACCGCGGCGTTTTCCTCCCTGATGACAAAGGCAGGGCAATCCGCATGCTGGGCAGCCTGGGCGACATCTCTGTGCGCAAGCAGGCTGAAGAGGCGATACGCGAGGCAGAGAAGCGATACCGCACCCTTTTCGAGAGTGCCAATGATGCAATCTTTATTATGAGTGAGGACAGGTTCATCGAGTGCAACCAGATGACGCTGAACATGTTCGGGTGTGACAGCAAGGATGACATCTTCGGTTGCAGGCCGTGGGAATTCAGCCCCATTGAGCAGCCTGATGGAAGGGCTTCCACGGAAAAAGCACTGGAATTCATCAACGCCGCCTTTGATGGAACGCCCCAGCATTTTTACTGGAAACATGCCCGAAAGGACGGGACACCTTTTGACGCCGAGGTCACTTTGAACCGGATTGAACTGGGGGACCAGCCGTACCTCCAGGCCCTGGTAAGGGATATCACCGAGCGAATGAAGGCCGAGGAGGCGTTACGCCAAAAAACAGAGGAACTGGACCGCTTCTTCAACATCACCTTGGATCTGCTCTGCATAGCGGATACCGAAGGCAATTTCCGGCATTTGAATAAGGCCTGGGAAAAGACGCTGGACTATACACTTGATGAGCTTAAGACCAGGCGTTTCTTTGATTTCATCCATCCTGACGATATCCAGAGCACCAAAGATGTAGTGGCGACACTGGCCTCCCAGAAAGAGGTGGTCAATTTCGTCAATCGCTACCGGCACAAGGATGGTACCTATCGGTTTCTCGAATGGCGATCTGCGCCCTCAGGCAACTTGATCTATGCTGCAGCCCGTGACATTACCGAACGCAAGGAAGCGGAAGAGGCACTGAGAGAGAGCGAGGAGCGTTTCCGCTCATTGATCCAGAGCTCCACGGACATCATCGTTATCCTGGATGAGAATGGATTAATCACCTATGAGTCCCCGTCCATGGAACAGGTCCTGAAATATCCGGCCGGGGAAATGATCGGCAAGAGCCCCCTTGATTATATACATCCTGAGGATGTCGGGACAGTGGTAACCGCATTGGCCGAGGTCTTTGAGGAACTCAACCCTGGTATTCCTACGGAATTCCGCTTTCAAAGGGCAGACGGCACCTGGGTGCACCTGGAGGCTATCGGGAATAACCTTATAAATTATCCCGGCATCAACGGTGTCGTCATTACTGCCCGTGATATAACCGAGCGCAAGAAGGCAGAAGAACAGAAGCTCGATATGGAGCGCCGCATGCTCCATGCCCAGAAACTTGAAAGCTTAGGGGTCATGGCAGGCGGCATTGCACACGACTTCAACAATCTCCTCATGGCGATTCTCGGCAACTTGGATCTTGCCCGGCTTGACCTCTCGCCGGTTTCACGTTCCAGGCCCTTCATCGATCAGGCCCTGAAGGCCGGCCGGAGGGCTGCAGACCTCACGAACCAGATGCTTGCGTATTCAGGTAAGGGCAGGTTCGATCTGAAGCCGTTCGACCTGAGCGAGCTTGTACAGGAGATGGCGCACCTGCTTAAGGCTTCCATCTCCAAGACCGTTACCCTTAACCTCCAGATGGAGGGTAACCTCCCGTCCATTGTGGCCGATCCGAGCCAGATCCAGCAGATCATCATGAACCTTATCGTGAATGCATCAGAGGCCGTTGGCGACCATCCCGGAGTCGTAACCATTACTACAGGCGCCTTGGAATGCGACCAGGATTACCTGCAGGACAGCCGTCTCAAGGAGAAGCCGAATCCCGGCACCTATGTATTCTTCGAGGTCAGGGATACGGGGTGCGGTATGGACGAAGAAACCAAAGATCGCCTCTTTGATCCGTTCTTCACTACCAAATTTACGGGCCGCGGCCTGGGCATGGCCGCAGTCCTGGGTATTGTGAGCGGGCACAAGGGCGCCATTATGGTGGAGTCCGAACCCGGCGAAGGAGCAACCATCAGGGTAATGTTTCCGGCATTGCAGGGCAAGGGAACCCTTAAAGGGGTAAGAACCAGTGTATCCATAAAGGAGCCTGAGAAGGCGGCAGAAGCACTTGCCTCAGGCATGGTCCTCATAGCAGACGATGAGGATATGGTGCTGGACCTCTGCCGGTCCATGGTTGAGCGGCTGGGGTACAAGGTGATCACGGCCAAAGATGGAGAAGAAGCAGTCAAGATCTTCCATGAGCAGGCTGATGGAGATCGTCTGCGTTATCTTGGACCTCACCATGCCTAAATTGGATGGTCTGGCGGCCTATGATGAGCTCCGGCGCATCAAGCCGGATGTAAAGGTGATCATCAGCAGCGGCTATGACGAACAGGAGACTATCGATCGCTTTGCCGGCAAGGGCCTTGCAGGAATCATCAAGAAGCCTTACGAGTTTTCAAGTCTCGGTGCTGAGTTGACCAGGGTGCTGAAGGATCTTTAGAAAACAAGGCATAATACCTTTCGCATGACTCTTCCTTACAATCAATGGATTTTGTACTTGAGATGCGTAAAATACTTGATCCGTTAAAAACCTGCATCTTGCAGCATTTGCTCTATGCTTATTCTGTGAACCTGAAAGCTGCAAGATGCAGGTTTTGAACGGACCTAATTTTAAAACAATCTCATGCTCACTAGGAGTGTTATCCTTGATACACACTGAAAGGCATGCGGGACAAAGTACATATAGGTGCATACAGGGGCATTGACTCCATGCCATGGGTGCTTATTATTCCTACTAAGGAATCAAGCTTCCCTTGCCCGGCAAAGGCAACACGCCTCATCAGGAGGGAGACTAATGGATTTTGAGCTTAGAGAGGTCAAGGTTGTTGACCCCCAGCAAATATCATTGCAGTTAAAAGCACTTTTTGCGAGTCAGGGTCTTGCCGTTGTTTCCACGCATGAGCATGGCCAGCCCTACTGCAACCTCGTGGCGTTCGCATCATCAGAAGACCTGAATCACCTGGTCTTCGCCACGACCCGCGCCACCAGGAAATTCGCTAACATAGACGAGGACCCCAGGATTTCGCTGCTTATTGATAACCGGAGCAACCGGGTCTCGGATTTTCACGAGGCTATGGCGGTAAGTGCCATCGGCGTTGCGGAAGAGATCCTGGGTTCTGAAAAAGACAACCTGCTCAAGGTCTATCTCACAAAGCATCCCCATCTGGAAGACTTTGTCATGTCGCCCACCTGTGCACTCATGCAGGTGGAGGTGAAAAGGTATTATGTTGTGAGCAGATTCCAGCATGTCCTGGTGCTCCATATGAAGGAATGAGCCTGATCATCCCCTTAAGCAGCCTGGCGGATGTAGATCCTGCTCAGGTCGGCAGCAAGGCCTTCAGCCTGGGTGTCATCTTTCGTAACGGCATGAGGGTGCCTGATGCCCTGTGCATTACCCATGATGCCTATGAAACCTATGTGCATTCCACGGGTCTCATGGAGCGCATATCCCTGGAACTGGGACGCAAGGATTTCCGTGATATGCGATGGGAAGAATTATGGGATGCGTCCTTGCGTATAAGGGGCATGTTCTTGAATACCGCAATGCCCGCTGCGCTGGTGAAAAAGGTGCGGGGGCCCATTGAAGATTTTTTCGGTGACAGGCCTGTTGCCGTCAGGTCTTCTGCGCCTGGAGAGGACCCCTCAACTGCATCATTTGCAGGGCTCCATGATTCATACGTCAATGTTAAGGGCATCTACTCCATCCTTGATCATATCCGTCTCGTTTGGGCTTCTTTATGGTCTGACTCAGCCCTGCTCTACCGGAAAGAGCTTGATCTTGATGTTCATCATAGCACCATGGCGGTCATAATTCAGGAATTCATTGCAGGCCAAAAATCCGGGGTGATCTTCAGTCAGGCCCCTGCAGATGAAGGCCATGCAATCATCGAGGCTATCTACGGCCTCAACCAGGGGTTTGTGGATGGCATAGTGGAGCCTGACAGGTGGATCATTGACCGCACCTCAGGCAGGATCATCTGCCATGAGGGCGCCTTGCGGGATAAATTAGTGAGTCCTTCGGCATCCGGGGTTTCCCTTGATGACCTGGCCCCGGAGTTCAGACAGATCCCTCCCCTCAATGAAGGAGAGATCCAGAAGATATACCATCTGGCAATGATCATGGAAGAACTTTTCGGATCGCCCCAGGATATGGAGTGGACCTTTGACGGTATGGATCTCTATACCCTCCAGTCCAGACCTATTGCAGCCTCTTTGAGCAAGACCAAAAGGGACACTAGGAACTGGTACCGAAGCATCAGCAGGAGCTTTGAGAACCTCAAGCAGCTTAAATCCAGGATAGAAGAGGAACTCATCCCCGAGATGATTGAGGCAGTAAAATCTCTTTCGAACGTTGATCACAGTAGCCTGAGCGACCATGAACTCTCCGGTGTAATCCTCGAAATGACAGCAACTTACCAGGCCTGGGAGAGGACATATTGGAAGTATTTCATTCCCGTTGCCCATGGCATCCGCCTTTTCGGCAGGGTCTATAACGATACCGTCAGGCCCCATGACCCATACGAGTTCATGGATCTCATGAGGTCTTCGAACATGCTCAGCATTCAGAGGAATTCAGGGCTTGAGCACCTTGCCTCACTGGTAAGGCAATCCCCTGCGTTGGCTTCTGCCTTGAGATATGGCAAGGATACTTCTGCTTTTCCCCAATTTGAAAATGAGATGAAGCGCTTTATCATTACATTCGGCGATCTCTCGTGGTACTATTCTCAATACCGAGGGGAGGGAGAGGTTCTGCGGGGGCTGGTTTTAAAGCTTGCCTCCAAGCCTGTTACCGCTGAGCAGCCACGTTCCCCTTCCATGGAAGACCTTGAGGAGTATTATCTCAGCTTTTTCCCTGATGAGCGCAAAACCTTTGCCCGGGACCTGCTCTCTCTGGCGCGTGCGAGCTATCGCCTGAGGGATGATGACAACATCTACCTCGGAAGGATAAAGGGGCGCCTTATGTCAGTACTCGATGACGGAAGGAGACGGCTGAGAGGACGGCTGCCTGATGTGAGGGATGCAGATATTCCAAAGGCCTTGCAAGACCCGCTGTATAAACCTTCTCAAAAAGGGGAATTGAGAGATGAAACACCCAGTGCAAGTTTTACGCTGCACGTGCGGCAGCTTGTGGGGCAGCCTTCGGGCAGCGGAATTGCCATCGGTACGGCAAGGGTCATCCTGCAAGAGAGTGACCTGGCCCTGTTCAATGCTGGCGAGGTTATCGTGTGCGATGCACTGGAACCCAACATGACCTTCATCATGCCTCTGGCCTCGGGCATTGTGGAGTGCAGGGGGGGTATGCTCATCAATGGGGCCATCATCGCCAGAGAGTACGGCTCTGCCATGCGTCACCGGTGTCCCTGATGCGGTGAGCCTCATAAAAACAGGTAATACGGTAACTGTTGATGGGTATTTGGGAATTGTGATCATCAGGGACTAGTACAGAGAATAAACTGGATCCCTTGAACGTAAAAATAATTTGAAAACAACAATTTCACCCGGTTTTGAGTTTATATTGTATCACAAGGACACTAGGTGTATAATGCTTGGAAGGTGACTTCTTCGGAGGCCTAAACGCGTCTTAGGTCAGGAACGATCAGTAGACTCCCGGTGAAGTTCAAAAGATCCACAAAAAACAGTTGGAGGTTGCATGAATATCTTTGTAGGAAATTTATCGAGAGAAGTTACCAATGAGGATCTGCTGCAGGCATTTCAGGCATTTGGTGAGGTAACAACAGCCAATGTCATCCGTGATAAATTCAGCGGTGATTCACGAGGGTTCGGCTTTGTTGAAATGCCGGCCAAGGCCGCTGCACAGACTGCCATTGCCGAGATGAACGGCAAGGAATTGAAAGGACGCGCAATCAATGTCAATGAAGCCCGCCCGCGTGCTGATAACCGCGGTGGCGGTGGAGGCGGTGGCGGCGACAGAGGCAGAAGGCCTGGCGGAGGCGGAGGCGGTGGCGGCGGTGGTGGCGGAGGCAGACGCCGATTCTAATCACGCCGGACTTTAACGAGAAAGTTTAAAGAGCGGCTTAGGTCGCAGCTGCTTAGTTGGGATGAACGTGAGCGAACCCCGACAAATAGATGGAGAGGCGGGCCTTGTGCCCGCCTTTTTGCAGGCAGAGCTTTTGCCTTGGAGTAGCCCTCCTGAACAGCAAAAGTGGCCCAGGCCGTGATAAGACCATATATGGGAAAGTAGGGGCGGCACAAATGGTCGCCCCATATTCTTATTAGCTCAACAGCACCTTATACCCTGCTATCATGAGGACCAGAGACAGGATCTTCTGCACGCCCAGGATAGGGAGTTGCCTGCTGCCGAGATAAGACCCCACAAGGCCTCCGGCCACGGCGGTAAGGGCAAAATTAAAGGCATAGGCAGGCACCGTATGGCTGCCGTGCACATAACCCAGCAGACCGGAACACGAGTTGGCCAGAATGAAGAAGGCCGATACCGCAGCCGTCTCCTTGTTTCCTGCCCAGCCCATGAGAATGAGCAGTGGGCTCAAGAAGATACCCCCACCCACGCCGATGAGGCCGGAGAATAAGCCCAGTACTGCCCCAATAAGCAGTGAAAGGGCGGTAGAAGGCAGGCGTATCCCGCTGATAAGCATTGCCGGCCTTACAAAGAGCTGAACTGCTGAAAACCACAAGATGAGCACCACGATGTACTTATAGAAATATGCAGGCAGGACAAAATAGCCCCCGATAAAGGCACAGGGGATGGATGTGGCGGCAAAACGCCAGAAGGCTGACCAGCGGAAATAACCTGCCCGGTAAAACTGGACCGAGGCGATGAGCGATACCAGGATGTTCAGCACCAGGGCAGTGGGTTTGATGGCGAGAGGAGTAAGCCCGAAGAGTGTCATGATGGCTATGTATCCCGATGCGCCCCCATGCCCGACGCAGGAATACAACACCGCGATGGTAAAGATGCAGATGAGCAGAAATGTTAAGGTCGACGGGTCCATCTGTTGCTCCATGAGTAAGGACTGATCATAATCGTTTCCAGTCCTACAGGTATGGCCCTTGTCCCCGGCAGGCCGGGCAGGTCTCACCTAGATCTCTCCGATAGGCCTCTTTGCAGGAAGGGCACAGCGCTATTGCAGACCTCTTCTTTTTCGAATCGGTGATGTATGAGAGGCTTTACCGTGACTTTTTCTGTGCTGTAGATACCTGTCCCAGCCCTTTTGAACTCGTCTAAGATCAGCTCCAAGACCTGTTCTTTCTTGGGTCTTTCCTTCAGGAACCAGGCCCTGATTGCAGGCCAGTCCATAAGTTTTGCCGCATCGAGGTATACCCTGATGCCTGCGCCGGTGTACTTGTTGTAGAAGGTGAGGCTGTAGCGGCTGGTATCTGCGATCTTGAGCCACCGGTTGCCGATGGTGCAGGGCGTGAGCAGCTGCACTGCGTCCGGCAGGCAGTGCTGGCTCTCGCAGATGACATCGAAGAACTCTCCCTCGGGGAGATTTGCCCTGGCAATGTCAACCATTATTCCGCCCGCGACAATGCCCGGGGCGATGCTCCCGTGGAAGGACTTTATCTTTTCAATGAATTCTTCAAAACTGTATGGTCCTATGTTCATGCTGAACTCCTTTTTCTGTGACCACTCACTCGCCAACTCCCTCTCCCACGAGGGGCGAGGGAGCTAAGTCAGGTATGAATCAGACAGCCTCGACCCTGCACCTCACATATCGGTGCAGTGGCGTGCCTGCGAATTTGTCCCGATAGGTATTCTTGGTGAGCCGGTTGGCATTTGCGCCGTGAGGCCTTACCCTCATACACCATGCCGAACCCGTGGGGGATGATCACCTGGCCTTTGCGGGTGGACTCGGTCAGTCTCGGCCTCGATCTCCACCTGACCTGCATCGGTTATGACGCGGACCATCTGACCGTCAGTGATGTGGAGTCTGTGCCGCATCATCGGGGTGCATGGCCAGGGTGCATGCCCGTTTGCCTGCATTCCATGCAGGGTCGCGCATGAGGGTGTTGGCGTTCATGCTCATGTGGCGGCCTGCCTGGAGGATGAGGGGGTAGGCTGGATCGGGCTGCAGGGCCTTTTCTTCTGATTCGGGCATCGATGCTGTTCACCCAGTCGGCCATCTCGGGGATGTGGACGTGGATCTTTCCATCCTCGTGGGTGATCATATGAGAAGTTTTCGGCCGGATCGACCCGGCCGATGATGATCCCTTCCGGGTGGTCGAGGATGGCCTGGAATACCTCCTCGCCGAGCATGATGCCCGGGGTGAACCCGGCCCGGAGCCGCTGCCTTGCGGAATGCTTTCGGTGCGGCCTGGAGCAGTGCCCCATATGGCAGCCAGGTTGGGCGAGCCGAGCGTGACGCCCAGGGTCTTGGCCAGGACGTAGGGCATGTCTGGAATGGCCTTGGGGTTTTCCTGGATGAACTTCATGAGCTCCATGCCGAAGGTCATGCGGTCCTTTGATGCTGCATCCATCAGCGATTGCGGTATGGCAGGGATGAGGCCCAGGGCATCGGCGAGCCTGACCAGGATCTCGCTCAAATGGAGCTGCTCCCCTAGAGGTTCCACCACCGGACGGCGCATCTGGAAGTAGATCTCCGGGAAGGTCCAGGTGAAAAAGGTGCCGTCCCATGATTCGTAGCCCGAGCAGAGCCGGGCAGTACGTAGTGGGACAGGGCCGCTGTCTCGGTCATGGCAAGCTCGCAGGTCACCAGCAGATCGAGCTTCTTGAAGGCCTCCTCGTAGGCTGGTGGTGTCTGCATACGAGCGCAGGGGGTTTGACTGGCAGCACATCACTGATCCTGGTCCTGTCCTTGTGGTCGCTCAGGATTTCCTCAGGCAGCACATTGGGAGGAAACACGCCCATGAGCGCCGGGAAGTCCGTGGTCACGGTGCGCCAGGTCTTGGGGTCGCGCTCGTCCGTGTGGGCGCCCAGCGGCATGAGGCTCCCGGGGATCGGGTTGCCTCCGGGGACGCAGAGCCTGCCGCAGATGGCGGCCAGGAGCAGGTGGAGGTAGGATGCAACCGTGCTGTGGCGGTTCATATAGATGCCGAGGTCCGTGTGCATGCACCACTTCCTGGTGGCGAGTAGCCTGCACACCTCGCGGACCTGCTCGTAGTCGAGCTCGCAGACCGCGACAGGCCGCCTTTGCATCGAAGCCTGAAAACCAGGGCTCGATCTCTTCAAATCCGGTCAACATGCTGCTCGATATATTCCTTGTTCTGCCAGCCCTCCTCAAGGATGATGGCGATCATGGCCCGGGTGAGCAGGGCATCGGTGCCGGGCCGGACGGCCAGGTGGATGTCTGCGATCTCGGCGGTCTCGGATTTTCTGGGGTCGATGACCACCAGAAGCTTGTCCGGGTTCTTTGAGAATTCCTTGAGCACGAGCGGGGCCCGCGGCATCTGGTGGCTCTGCATGCCGTTCCAGCCGATGGCCAGGATCATGTCGGAAGCATGCTCGTCCGGGATGCCGAAGAGGTACTGCTTGCCCGCGAATCTGCCTGAGGCCCAGAAGATGCCCGTGAGCTCCTGGGCAAGGGGGCTGTAGTGGTAGCGGGAGCCGAGCGCGCGCATGAGCCTCACCCCGAAGGCGGCATCGAAGTGGCAGCCCTGGCCTCCTCCGCCCATGTAGGCATAGGATTTCGGACCATGCTCAGAGATGATTTCCTTGATCCTGAGCGCGATCTCGCTGATGGCCTGCTCCCAGGAGATACGTTCGAATTTGTCCCCCACGCGCTTCAGCGGGTGGGTGAGCCGGTCTTTGTGGTGCTGGTGAAAGGCGATGTTGGCCCCCTTGCGGCAGACATAGCCCTTGGAGCGGGGATTGTCCTTGTCGCCCCTGGTCTTTACAATCCGGTTATCCTCGACATACACCTCAAGCCCGCAGTTCTGTGCGCAGAGCACGCAGCCGGTCTTCTTCCATTCACCCATGTGTTGTCCTCCTCTTTCCCGAGCCGGATTGGCTGATTTTCAGGATATGATCAAAAACCATGTGCTTGAATATAATAAGCGGCTCGATATTCTTGACGAGTTTCATGTGCATGATGGCGCCCTCCCAGCTGTTCAGGATGAACTGGGCGGTAGTGGCCGGGTCCATCCCGGCAGGGAGTTCTCCCAGGTCTTTCGCCTCCATGAGCATCTGTGGCAATATGGCCGTGCATGCGTGCGTAGATATCGCCCACCTTTTCCCTGAACGGCTCGCTTAAATCACTCATCTCCTGCATGAGATTGCCGATGGGGCACCCGCATCGCATCTCCATATTTTCGAACATCTCCTGGTAGGCATCCATGAAGCCCGAGAGCCTCTCCATGGGGGGGATGCTGCTGTCGCTCAGGTATTTTTCACCCATGGCCTCGATGAACTTCCAGTAGTAGTCCACAAGCTCCAGGCCGAAGTCATCCTTGCTCTTGAAATAGAAGTAGAACGAGCCCTTGGGTATCTGGGCAGCATTCAGGATCTCCTGGAGGCCGGTTTTGTTGAATCCCTTGGCGTGAATGAGGCGCGCCCCTTCCCGGAGGATGGTTTTCTTTGAGGTATCGCGTGCCATGCCGCTGATAATAGACCAGTCGTCTAGTGCCTGTCAACCCCGGTTTCCCTCTGTCCGGCTGCAAAGGTTTTTTTGAATCATCTTTTCCTTGTGCGATCAAAGACTTCCCCCTAACATCAATATCAGTTATTATTAAAAAAAATTTAGCCCACGATAGATCAATACTTCATTAAAGCATGGGAAGAGGGGAGAATCCTAGAATGGGAGTCCATCATCTGGCAGGTAAACCGGCACCAAAAGAGATGCTTGTAAATGTGCAGGCACTTATGGATGCCTACTATTCGTTGCATCCCGATATGAATGTCGCTTCCCACAGGGTATCATTCGGTACCTCCGGCCATCGCGGGTCTTCTTTTTCTTACAGTTTCAATGAGGACCACATCCTTGCCATCACCCAGGCCATCTGCGACTATAAGAAGGAGCTCGCCATTGACGGGCCGCTGTTCATGGGCAAGGATACCCATGCGCTTTCCGAGCCGGCATTCCGGACAGCCCTGGAGGTCCTTGCAGCCAATGCCGTAACGGTCATGATCCAGGAAGGCGGCGGGTTTACACCCACACCGGTGATCTCGCACGCAATACTCGATTATAACAGGGGCAGGCAAGGCTCGCTCTCAGACGGCATTGTGGTGACGCCGTCTCACAATCCACCCGAGGACGGGGGTTTCAAGTATAACCCGCCTGAAGGGGGGCCTGCGGATACGAATATTACGGCATGGATCGCAACGAGAGCCAACAAGATCCTTGAAAGTCGCAATGCCTCAGTAAGGCGCATCCCCTTTGAGCGGGCAATCAAGGCGCCTACCACGACCCTGTATGATTACATCGGTCCGTATGTGGAAGGGCTCTCCAGCATTGTGAACATGGATGCCATCTCTTCTGCAGGGCTTAAGCTCGGCGCCGATGCCTTAGGCGGTGCAGGCTTTGCCTTCTGGCCCCATATAGCCCAGCGTTACGGGCTTGATATCGAGCTTATGCACGGCAAGGCCGACCCTACCTTCTCCTTCATGACCGTGGATCACGACGGCAAGATCAGGATGGACTGCTCTTCGCCCTACGCCATGGCAGGCCTCATCAGCCTGAGAGACCGTTTCGACCTTGCCTTCGGCAATGATCCTGATTTTGACCGGCATGGTATCGTAACCAAGACAGGCGGGCTCATGAATCCTAACCACTACCTGGCCGTTGCCATCGAATATCTCTTCTACAACAAGGGATGCAGTGGAGGAAAGACACCGGCATAGGCAAGACTCTGGTGAGCAGCTCCATGATCGATAGGGTTGCCCATTCTCGGGGCAGGCAGCTTGTTGAGGTGCCGGTGGGGTTCAAGTGGTTCGTCAAGGGGCTTATGGACGGCTCGCTGGGCTTCGGAGGCGAAGAGAGCGCCGGTGCATCGTTCCTGCGTACGGACGGTGCGGTGTGGACAACGGACAAGGATGGCATTATTATGGACCTCCTTGCTGCAGAGATGATGGCAGTGTGGGGCAAGGACCCATCCGAGATATATCACGGGCTTGAATTGCAGTTCGGCGCGTTTGCCTATGAACGTATGGATGTCCCGGCAAGCGCTGCCCAGAAGGCAGTGCTTGGCAAGATCTCTCCGGAACTTATTGCCAAAGGGGACCTGGCAGGTGATGCAATCCAATCTGTCCTCACCGAGGCCCCGGCCAACCAGGCCCCCATAGGCGGGATCAAGGTAATCACCGGCGGCGGCTGGTTCGCAGCGCGTCCCTCGGGTACGGAGGATATCTACAAGATCTATGCGGAAAGCTTCAAAGGTGACGAACACCTGAAGCAGCTGCAGGAAGGGGCCCGTGACCTTATTAACCAGGCGTTTGTCAATGCAGGGCTCGGCAGGTAGTTGTTGCTGCTTACCCCTTGACCGCTGATATACAATCTTAATCTCTCAAGGAGAGAGGGGGCAGGAGGAAAATAGCCTTATGGAAAAAAGGAACACCCATGCGCAGCTCTCACCCGGACGCATAAGCATGGGCAGGGTGTTCGTTAGATCTCATGAAGTACATCATACTCATGACCCTGCTCGTGTTGCTTATGGCCAAAGGCACAGCAACGCTGGGCTATAACTGGCAATGGTACAGGATTCCAAAATATCTCTTCACCATTACGGATGCCGGCTTTGCTGCAGGGCCGCTTTTGAAAGGGCTCATGGTAACACTGCGTATCACAGTAGTAAGCATGGTACTGGCATTCGCCATTGGCCTTGTAACAGTGCTGTTCCGGCTTTCCAACTCGTTTTCCGCCCGGGCCCTTGCCAGGGCATACCTGGAACTGATCCGGAACACCCCACTGCTCATCCAGCTGTTTTTGATCTACTTTGTCATCTCACCCATAGCAGGTATCGGGGCCTTTACCTCTGCGGTGCTCGCTTTGAGCCTTTTTGAAGGGGCCTATATCTCAGAGATCTTCCGGTCAGGGATCGAGTCCATCTCCAAAGGGCAATGGGAGGCGAGCCTGAGCTCGGGCCTTTCCACCTTTGAGGCCTACAGGTTCGTGATACTCCCGCAGGCCATCCGCCGTATCCTGCCGCCGCTTACCAGTCAGGCAGTATCACTCATCAAAGACTCGGCCCTGGTGAGTACCATTGCAATCTATGACCTGGCCATGCAGGGCCAGGCTATCGTTGCCGAGACATTTCTGGTTTTTGAGGTCTGGTTTACCATAGCGGCCATATACCTGGTTATAACCATAAGCCTCTCAACGCTTGTGTATGAGATGGAAAAACATATGAAGAGAACCCTTGCATGAATGGTGATTTATATATGAATCATCCCGTTTCAGGGCAATTATCGCGACTTTCACCAATGCTCACCCCCCCTGCCGTAAGGGTGTGGAAAAGTATGGCACGCTACATAACTCACCATTTCTCTGGTTCCGGAAGATGAATTACTCTACAAATCCTTTTTAATGAATCAATATGGTGTCTCCTGCTTTTTACTCCTTGGATTTAACTCGCTTATCCGGATTTGGCGGCTTCACGCCTTCAGATCCCACCTGCACGGGCTGAACCGGCAGCTTCTGTGGCCTGCTGATTTTACCGGGCTTTCCAGTTTGGCCGGGTTTTTGCGGAGCAATCCGTTCCTGCGCCCTTGCTTTGCCGGGTTTTTCCTGCAGGGGCTGTGGTGACGGCTTCACACGTTCAGTGCTCACCTGCTCGGGCTGTATCGGCGGCTTGTGTGGTTTGCGAATTTGACCGGGTTTTTCAGGTTGTCCGGATATTTGCGGAGCGACCTGTTCCGGCGCTCTGGCTTTGACCGGTTTTTCCTGCAGGGCTTGTGGAGTCGGCTTCACACGTTCAGATCCCACCTGCACGGGCTGAACCGGTGGCTTCTGTTGTTTGCTAATTTTACCGGGTTTTTCAGGTTGGTCGGGTATTTGCGGAGCGATCCGTTCCGGCGCTCTGGCTTTGCCGGGTTTTTCCTGCAGGGCCGGTGGTGCCGGCTTCACGCGTTCTGATCCCACCTGCTCGGGTCGTACCGGCTGCTTCTGTGGTCTGCCGATTTGACCTGGACGTGTTTCTGTTGCTCCCTCTCCGCGCCTTTTGATTTCTTTCTTCTGGAACTTCACTTCAGATTCCGGCCGGTTTACCTCTTTAGCTGGAACGATACGGTTCGTTATCTTGGGTGCCTCGACCCGGGATTCCCGGTTGATCCTGCCTTCCGGTGTTCGCTTCACTTGCTGCTGGAGCACGGCGGCGTTTTCTCTCCTGTCCTTATCCTTGTGTATGATCGTTTCATTTTGCTCTATACGTTTGATTACGCTCTTGTGCGGCTTCTGATTTACAGTTTTGTTCGTGTAGTTGTAACGCTGTTTGTTCGTTTCGTAATTGTTAATAACCGTATTATTGACTACCGGCGCGGCGCGGTAGTTATTGATGATGGTGGTGTTATTTATGTTGGTCACCCGGACATTTCTGTAATTGTTCACATTATAAAAATTGTTCTGGTTGACCACGATGGCACGATTTGCATAGGCATAATTCCGGACATTGATGTTGATCCGGGTGATGTTGACATTGTTCACAACCACCGCATGCGGGTCTCCCCAGTGGCGGTGACTGTAATAGGTCTCGCGCGGGGCCAGAGGCACCCATCCTACATAAGCCCCGCTGTAAATCCATGAAACCCTGCCGGGATTCCAGAAAAAACCCACGTTGAGCAGGGGAAGACCGATCTGCACCCTTGCTACAGGCGGAGCCCAGTACCAGTTATTGCTTACATAAACCCAGTTACCGTAATGGTGGGTGATATAACCGAATGACTCTGCAGGGATCCATGTTTGGTCCCCGTCCCAATCGGTCCATCGGCCCATGGTAAAAGGTGACCAGCCTATGACTACGGTGGTGGGCCGCCAGAACCAGCGAGGGCTTCCCTCATAGGGAACCCTCTCCCATCTTCCATTCTCTTCAAGGGTATATGCCTCGTCCCGGAGGCTGGGCGGGAGATAATTTGCCGAACGCCCCCTATGCCTCGCCTTTTCCGCCCAAAATTTATCACGCTTCGAGTTCCACCTGTCCCAGTCCGGATCGACGGTTCCGTCACCTGATGACACCTGGTTATAGTCGGCGAGTAATCGACGGAGAACCGGCCGCCACGTCGTATCTGGCCTCATTTGCCGACTGGACGAAACTCACTTTCCCCCTCACCGCAACCACTTCGACAGAGTCTTCGCCCACATAGAAGTCAAAGACCGTACCCGGATAGGCCAAGACGTACCCGTAGGGACTTGTGCCTTTAATGGCGGTACCGGAGCTTTTATTGTAGAACCTGGCTACGCCAGAAGCTACGTCCATTTCAGACAGGTCAGTGTCAAGGGCGATGAACTGGATCTGCGTGTTGTTCCCGGTCCTGATCCAGGTCCCGTTGGGAACGATCAACTCTGCCATCTCCCCGTGCTTCCTGAATAGAGGGTGTCCCCTGCACCGAACGGCGCGTCCTTGACTAAAGCCACCCAGTCCTTTTCATCAGGAACATAACGGAGCAGATCCCCTTCGATCTGGTAGACTCGACCAACCACCACGGACGGGTCCGCTGCAGCAAGAGAGGGGAGAACCAGAATACTCATTGCAAGAATCAAAAAGACCAGCGATTTAAACCATTTATTCATTTTTCTCTCCCTCATGCAAAACAATACGAAGACCTTTTTATTGGAACCTTACATATAATAGTCATGAATTTGTTCCAGACAAGGGTATGGGTACATCCAAACGGAAAATCTGGGATTAATGGTGATTCTGACCCTTCAGGAACAGAGGAACAATCCGGCCAAACATTTCCCCTGGTTATTCACATGCTCATTACGCCCCTGCTTTTTGCTCTTTGATAATACCATGACCCATGGATGTTCTGGTAGGTCCATACCAGCCGGAACAAGGACGGCAGCCTGGGGATCCAGAAGGAGGTGGTGGGCCCCAGACTTGGGGCAGTGCGTCCAATGGTGATCTTGGATATGAGCACACCTTCACCCTCCTCCCTGCTCATTCGTGCCAGGACCACCCCAGCCCCGTCTACGATCTGGGTTTCTCCCAGATAATACGATTCATAGGGCACCCCGGGCAGCCACGGCATGAATGCCCTGAAATTCCCTGCATGGGCTGCGTGGATCACCGGGACACCGAGGAGTCGAGAGAAGGTTGCCGGGGTTGAAGCCATGACATTCAGGTTTCTGCAGTGGTGCCAGTCCCAGAAAGACTTGGGCGGCCAACCTTGAGGCATTGTCCACCAGCAAGATCCGCCCACCACGAGGTCGACCTTGCCCAGGAGACGCCTTACCGTACGGGTTCTCACGAACTCCCAGCACAAAGCGGATCCCATCTCGCCCAGCGGGGTGGAAATGATGCCGTCATCATGGCCCCCCACATAGTAGCAGTTCTCCCACATGGTGGGCTGGTCCTTGTCGTGGAACTCCGTTGAGCCGTCCGGCATGGCAAGGACAAAGGTGTTGTAGCGTTCGCTGGATCTTGATGCGATGAATGAACCGCCCACATAGAGCTGGTGCTTTTTTGCCTTGGATACAAGGAATTCGGTTGCCTTGCCGTTTAGGGGGAGAACAGCATCGAGCAGGCTTGGGTGAAAGGCGGCAGCGCTCGTGAAGAACTCAGGCAAGATGATTATCTGTGCACCTTTTCCGGCAGCCTCCTCCACAAGCCTGTCTGCCTTTTCAAGATTGGCTGGGACATTTCCCAGAACCGCTTTCATCTGCACTGCTGCTGCCTTTAATGTCTTCGCCATGTCTTCTCCTGTAACTGATGATAGGAAAGAATAAGGCCCTCCTTCCATGCCCTAAAAGGGGAAATTCCGGAAATGGAGGGCCCGTTTATCTAGTCGTTTCAGGCTATCTTTCTGCTCAACTTTTTTAACCTACTGATGCGCCGGCGCAGGATGGCAACCCTGGTTTCTTCCTTATTCTCATGTGCAACGGCTTTTGCCTTTTTGATTTCCCTGATCTTGGCCTTGATATCGGGCTTGGACAATATAACCTTTGCTTTAGGCTTTTTCTTCTTCTTGTCATGATGCACAGGCCCCTCGTCCTTGATGCCTTTTGCCTGCTTGATAAAAATAATGAGCTGCTCTTTGGTCATGTCCCGGACAGCGACTTCGGTGTGCTCGTGGGGGATCTCCAGAGCGACTTCCCTGAGTTCCTTGATGGTCATCTTGTCAACGGGTTTTTCATGGTTATGCTTCTTGGTTTCTTCTGACATAGTTTTGATTATCCTCCTTTGTCAATAGTTTCAAGATATTTGGGCCATATGATCAAAGAGGCTCTGAGGAATGTTTTTCGTGGCGTTTGTCTGCATCCTAAGGAGCTTCTTGGATGATGCGGCCGATGAAACATTGTAACGGACTGGACATTTTCAGACAACAGGAAAATCTTTGTCTTTATGAACAGGAATGTTGATGATATGCAAAAGGGGCAGAGACAATGTATGGAAGAAGATACTATCAAGATCATGAATGAACATATTCCCCATTCTCCCTTAGGCTTGGTCAAGGCCAATGGAATCGAAATTGCTTATGATACCTTCGGCAACAAGGATGATGAACCGATCCTACTTATCATGGGATTAAGTTG
Organism: uncultured delta proteobacterium; assembly: GCA_963785235.1. Lineage (GTDB taxonomy): Bacteria > Desulfobacterota > Desulfomonilia > UBA1062 > UBA1062 > MWEI01. Next base: position 715,254 of record CAWAUM010000001.1, read on the forward strand.
CCAGATGATCATATGGGAGGACGAATTCTGTTTCAGGCTTGCTGAAAAAGGTTTTTATGTAATCCGTTTCGACAACCGTGATGTAGGCATGTCCACGAAAATGACCGCATTGGGAATGCCCCATATCCAAGGACTGTTATTAGGAAAGTTCTCTGTCGGTCCGTATACGATTTCTGACATGGCAAAGGATACGGTCGGTCTGCTCGATGCGCTCCGGATTGAAAAGGCCCATGTTGTCGGGGTATCCATGGGGGGTATGATCGGCCAGGAGATTGCCATTTCTTATCCGGAGAGCCTCATGACATTAATATCCATCATGTCCACTACAGGGAGTCCTCTGCTGCCACCACCTTCTTCAGAGGTAATCGAGCTGCTCTTCAGGCCTATTCCCACAACCCAGGACACCTTTGTGTCATATTTCAGGGATGTCTGGAGGGTCTTGAGCGGACGACGTTTCCCAATGGATGATACCACAGCAGTCAGGCTTGGAAGGGAGACGTATCGAAGGGGGGTTGACCCGGCTGGAAATGCCCGGCAGCTCGCAGCGATCATTGTCTCGGGCAGCAGGAAGGAGAGGCTGGCAACAGTGAAGTGCCCCACGCTCGTGATACACGGCACCCAAGATCCGCTGGTATCTGTAGAAGGTGGTGTAGATACGGCAGAGTCAATACCGAGGGCGGATTTGAAGATCTTCGATGGCATGGGCCACTGGCTTGCACCTGGATTATGGCCCGAGATCATCGGGGCAATTGCTGGTCATGTGCAGAGATATTGACCCGGATAAAAGGTATGAGGATAAAACGATGGCTAAGATAAAGAGTACGCTGGATCTGGTCATGGAGAGGACTAAGAACCTCGCCCTGAGCCCTGAGGATAGAGATGCCCAGCAGCGAAAGGAATGGGAAGACAAGGCCAGGGGATGGGTTCGGATGCTTATAGATCAGAATATCACCATTGATGGGCTCATGAAAGAGTTTACTGTTGAGTCATCCCGCTACAGCGCATTAGCTGAAATCCTCCATGCTGAGTTAACCCGCCATATTGAGCCCGATGGGGACAACAGCATAATCCTTAAGGCCCTTACAGAGGTTCTCGGGTTTGAAATGAAGCCGTTTGTCGATTTTATTAATGATAGCCATGCTCAGTATGAGCTGTACAGGCAAGAACACCAGGTGCGCCTGTTGTCCGAATTCAAGGCAAAAGGGATCTCAGGCACAGCCCTGGTGCCTAATATGGATAATGATGAGGTCTGGCTGAACTTTGCAAAAGGCCTCAGGGATGAATTTAAGCAAAAGATCCAGGCTCTCTAAAGATATCTGAACCAGTACTCCTTGATCTGCTTGAAGTTGTCTTTTACCGCCCTTGCTCCACTGATTACATTGCCATGGCCAGGGAAAAGGTATTGAGCCGGTAAAGATTCCACCTTAAGGATGCTGTCCTTAAGCTGACTGCCGCTGCCTCCGGGGAGATCCGTCCGTCCTATGCCCTGCTCGAAGATGAGATCCCCGGTGAAGAGCGCCCCATGCTTGGGCCAGTAAAGGCAGATGGACCCGGGCGTGTGGCCGGGCGTATCCATGACCTCGAACTGGAGGCTTCCGACTTCCAGCTCCCCTGGTGCTAAAAAGAAATCCGGTTCCGGTACCTTGTAATACTCCCCTGCCAGTTCCTTGATGTATCGGAACTCGGTAGCTCCCATGGTTAGTTGGCAGGGTTTCTTGAAGAGCTGGGCGGCCTCCATGTGATCGGGATGTGCATGGGTAATGATGATGAGGTCAATGGAGGCCGTGTCTATTTTAAGTGATGCTAAACCCTGTTCTACATGGCTGAACAGGTGGCTGTGTCCCGGGTCGATGAGGATGCGTTTCCCGTCGTCGATGAGGTAGCTGTTGCAGTTGTTCTGCCGGTTATCCTGCCAGATGAATGCATACAATCCTTCAAAGACCTTCCTGACCATAGTTTTAAGTCCTTTCTCTTCGCAGTGTGAAAGATGCTAACCCAAAGAAAAGAATTTTATGGGTTGCTCTCCTTTAAGATGTTGAATCCTGGGGTTCTCCCTTCAGGCCGATTGTTTCTGCCACCTCGCGCATGCCCATGATGGTGTCCTCGATGAGCTGGTCTAAGGTAATACCAAGCATTTCCGCTCCTTTGGTTATAATCGACCGGTTCACCCCAGCGGCGAATGCGCTCGTCTTCCACTTCTTTTTAACCGAGCTCACGGAGAGGTCAAGGACACTCTTGGAAGGCCTTACTAATGCACTTGCAGCAACAAGACCTGTGAGTTCATCTATGGTATAGAGCGTCTTCTCAAGATCGGTCAGCGGTTCCACTTCCGAGCAGATACCCCACCCGTGAGAGGCTACTGCCCGGACATACTCCTCAGGCCAGCCGTTCTCCTCAAGGATCTGCCTGGTCTTGGCGCAGTGCTGCTCCGGGAACTGCTCATAGTCGAGGTCATGAATCAGGCCGACGATACCCCATTTATCTTCATCCTGCCCTCGTTTCCGGGCGATATAGCGCATAACAGCCTCCACGCAATATGCGTGACTGCGCAGGTTGTCCGTCTGGTTGTAGGAATGGAGTAGGTCAAGAGCCTCTTTGCGAGTGGGAACATGCTCGGGCATGGTAGGCCTCCTCTCTTGTTTTCGTAAGAGTATTACTTTTTGCGGGTAAGAGGCAACCCCTAGGTTGCTTCTTTTTTAAAATAGCGTCCGTTCAAAGTCTCAATCTTGCAGCCTTCGTGGAACGTTAATTTTATTGGTCCTTCAAGGCTGCAAGATTGAGACTTTGAACGGATCAGGTTTTTACTCTTCTTCGTTATGACCGTCCCCGGGCATGGGGGTTAAACGCAAAATCTGGATTTAAGAGGGCACTGGGAGCAAACAAGAAATGACAGGATAGATACAATGGGGAGATCCGTCATGAAACATGGAATTCCAAAAAAATGGGAAAAAATAAGAAATAATTTACATAATAATTGAGAGATCACAGGAGGTTTGGATTGGGGCACATATAGATAATAGCTTAACAATATTATAAAAATAAACAATACTATACTTTGGCACAACTCTTGAATATATTGTTTATTCGCCCTTGAGCGAGGCTGATGCAAGGTATGGCCACCTAAGTATGCTGGGCGAAATGAATTACGGTTAACTTAAAGAACCCTTAGGATAGACATATCCTATTCCTCCTCAGGCCGCATCCGGCATAGTGTCGGATGCGGCCTGCTCCCTCAAATTGCTCATGGGTGAAGTAACTTCATGTCTATTCTATCACCTCAATGCGAAGCCCGAATTTAGACATGGCTTCACATTTATTCGTCAGGATAAGGATAGGATTCTCATACCGGAACCCGATCTTTTCATCAGGGCATGCATACTGCATTGCACAGATGAGGACTTCATTTTCCTGATAGATATGGTCGGGGTCCGTCCAGTAGGGGAAGGGCCCTTCACCTGTTCCTATGCGCCATTCATCGCCCAACATCCCAATCCCGTGTTCGAAGCCTGGGACCATGAATTCTGCAAAACCCCTTTCCTCGGCAAAGGCCATCATCTCTTCTGCTATGGACAAGGGGCTGGCGCCAACCTTATACGCCTTCAATGTCTTGGATACGATGTCGATGAAGTTGTGGGCATGCCAAAGTTGGCGTTTTGTAGCATGGCCGATAAAATAGTTGTGGGCATGGTCACCCAGGGCCAGCTTGAACATGGCGTGGATGTCCACCATAAGGGGCTCACCCTTTTTCAGCTTCTTGGTGGTGGCAGGGGTGCATGCACAGCCTGCCATGCCGGTGCGGTAGCCGCATGCGATTTCGTTACCGCCGGTGAAGGACCACTCCCACACACTACCTGCCTTGCGCATGGCAAGGGCTGCAATGCCCGCGACCTCGGTTTCGGTCATGCCCTGCCATCCGCCGTTGGAAATAGCCTCTTTGACCGCCTTATGGCCTTCATCAACGATGCGCGATGCCTTTCTGAAGCGGTTGATAGTTCCCTCATCCTTAATTACAGAGAGCCTGTCGATAATCGCATGGGCATTTACGAGTTTTGAGCCTGCAAGCGCATCTTCAAAACCTTCGTACTCGAAGTGTGTCAGGTTTCCCTCGGGCAGGTAGTTGGATACCCCTGTCTCATATCCGATGCGGCCTTTTTTGCCCTTAAGGATATCCTTTATAAAATCCGCAATGATGGTGATCTGGTCCATGCCGCCCATGGGTGCATAGCCCAGCACATGGTCTTCGTCCAGCCAGGATTCGTCGATGATCCTGGCTGCATCTATGACAAAGGTAAAGACCGTGGGCAGGCCCTCGGGCGGGATTACCACATAACTCCTCCATGGACAGAAGGCATCTGATATCCACGAGATGGTCCGTAATCGGGAACCCAGGTATACATCAATCTTTTCTGTTGCCATCTGCTGCTGTATCTGTTCCACCCGTTTGGGAAAATCGATGTAACAAGGGTCTTTCTTGTTGAATATCTTGGGCATATCAGCACCTCCTCATCAGTATTGGGTAGGGATCTTTGCAAGGACCTTGTTGATCCGGTCGGCGAGTGATGCAAGCTTGAGGGCCTTGACCATGTTACCTTTGAGTTTAAGTTTTCCGCTCATGAGGGCACGCTGGGATGATACCTTTCCCTGGCTGAGATCTGCAAAGAGAATGTACGGCCCGGTAACCCTGAACTCGGCTATGGGCGGCTCGCCATCGCCCACCAGGACCTGGGCGAACGCACCGTTTTCGGTCTTGAAGTAGAGGTACTTGTCTTTTCCGCCCGGGCAGCCGACATACACATAGGCCACAGATGTGGTGAGGCTCTTCATCTTATCGGTCGTGATCTCTGCGTTCAGCCTCTTTTCGACCTCATCGCGCCATTCATGGCTCAGGTAGGCGACAGTCTTCTCCATAACAATCCTCCTATCATTGATTTACTTAAAATATATTGTTGGTGTATTGGTGATGGTATAGATGAAATAATGAACAATGAATTCATATATTCAGTATAGATAAATCATTGATCATGTCAATACTCAATCCCTGTAGTTTCTTTGCTGGACTGTGGGCCTGAATAATACTGGATGACGTGTTAAGCTGCGAAAAAAAACTTGGTCCGTTAAAATCCTTCACCAAAGCAGCCATTACGGAATGCTCATTTTCCTGGTTCGGTAGGCTGCTTTGGTGAAGGATTTTAATGGATCAGATTTTGCGTTTCATAAACGCAAAATCTGCGGTTATGGACACATGCAATTATAGAATACTGGTTTATACGGGTCCCCATGTGTGAGAGCCTTTAAGGGTTTTCTCTTCTGAAACAAGCAGCCATAACGTGACAGGTTAATCAGGCGAAGGTATCTTCGCATGCTCCTTGAGAAAGGTGACATAATCCACAGCTGCCTCCTTGGGCCTTTCCAGCATGGGCATATGTCCGCAGTCGGGCATGATAACTGTTTTTGAGTTCGGCAGGTAGCGTTCCAGCACCTGCACCGAAGAGACGTGGGTAATCCGGTCCCGGGAGCCCCAGAGGATAAGCACCGGCAGCCTCAGGTCGGGCAGCACGCTTGCTACGTCCTTATAGGTGCTCCGGATATCATTCCACATCTTCTGCTTGAAAGGGGCATCAGCAACTGACTTTCTGGCAAGTACCGAAGGTGCAGGCCAGGGGATGAAAGGTTCTTTGTAGAATGCATATCCCATGAGTTCTGTAAAGGCATCTTCAGAGGTCGGGATAAGAATGTTCTGACCTTTTTCAATGGCCTTGAGGAGATCGCTTGGCTCAGGTGAGTTGATGCCTGCTGTATCAAAGAGGCCCAGCGTGATGACCCGTTCAGGGTTCCGGTTTGTGTAGAGTATGCCCACCCAACCGCCCATGGAGTTTCCCGCGATATGGAAACGATCCAGTTTGAGGGCATCTGCAGCATCGGCAAATCCAAGTGTTATGAAGTCGATCGTATAGGTCTTGTCATTCTCTCTTGAATTGTCTCCATGTCCCGGCAGGTCAAAGGCAATTACGCGGTATTCCTTGGGAAGAGACCTGGTGAAACGGATCCAGTTGTCCTTGTTTGCACCGAAACCATGGAGAAGCACAATAGTCTCGCCACTGCCCTGGCGCTCGAGATATGCGATCTTTTGCCCCTGCACGGAAACATAGGCTTCATCCATCCCAGAGAGCAAACGTTCTGCAGAGATGCCGGCATCAAATATGGACTCCTGGACCGAAGCGCAGCTGTTAAGGAAGGTTAATAACAGGATTAAAAACAGGATATAAGTAACTTTTTTCATAGAAACCCCTTTTTATTTTATGAGCATCACGAGTTCGTTATCACCCATGACAAATATGGCCTGATTTCCGCAAGAGTAGCCTTCATCTTGTTTCCATAGGAGTGGCCGGGCCAGATGATGGTGTTGTCCGGCAGGTCCATAATCCGGGTAATACTCTTTTTCAGGTGTGCCATGTTGCCGCCCGGAATGTCTGTCCTGCCTATTCCATCTGCAAAAATCGTATCGCCTGAGATGAGATTTCCTCCCCAGTATAAACAGATAGAGCCGGGAGAGTGTCCGGGTGTATGGAACACTTCGATATTTGTGTCTCCCAGGATGATCCGCGTATTTTCGGAAAGGGTAAAGGAGATCCTCGGATGGATACGTCCTGTAAGGAGAAAGGTGAACAGGGTATTGTACAATCTGAGAAACCAAGTGTTTTCTGCCGGATGGGCAAGAGCTGGCGCCATGTCGGCCAGACTCCGATTCCCCATGGTGTGGTCAGGGTGGATGTGGGTGTTGATGATTGCCTTGATTCTCAATGCATCAAGACCATGCCGACGGGCAATATGGAGTGGGGGATCTATGATGAGGCCCTCACCGGCAGCATCATCACGGATGATGTAGCTCAGGAGGTTGAAGCCCTGGGTTGCGATCTGCTCAATAGTGAGCATGGTAATCCTTTATTAGTTCATTTCAGGTCGTGTTGTCCTGATGATCCTGCCGAATACAGGAAGCAGCAGTGTAGCCAATATGACGCTGCCCCCGGCCTGGAGGAGGTTCGCAGGCACCTCGGCAAGGGCGGCCTTCTGGTCGTACATGAAAACTTCGGTTGCATAATAGCCGAGTACCATCCAGGCAGTTGATGCGATGAAGCATAGAATGATAAATAGGGTGATCCTCTCAGTGTTGATCTTCAGATACTTTACGCTAAGGCCCATGAGCATCGCCTCGATTCCTTTGATGAACAATGTCCAGGGGGCCCACTGGTAGTAGCCCCCAAAGATGTCGGCCAGGGCCGATCCGATACCCCCGGCCATGAAGCCCAGGCTGGGCCCGAAAAACAGGCCACTGAGCAGTACCATGCTGTCGCCCAGGTTCATGTACCCATTGGTCTGGGGTATGGGGATGCGCACGACCATTGTGGCAACGGCCACCAGGGCCATGAAGAGTGCTACCAGGGCGAGTTGCTTCACGTTCATGTCTATCTCCGTAGGCGGATTTTAAAAATTATGTCTGCATGGAGGAAAGGGCCTTTTCAAGCCTGGAAAGAACCGTTTTTTTCCCGAGGGTCAGCATGATCTCGAACAGGCCTGGAGAAACCGTTTTGCCGGTCAGTGCTATCCTTATGGGCTGCGCGATGGTCTTGAACTTCAGGTTGAATTCCTCGAGGATGGCTTTAACGGCGTCTTCCATGTGCTCCTTGTCCCACAGGTCAAGCTGCTCGAAACGGCCTTTGATGGCTTTGAATACCGGCTCTATGTCCGGGGTATAAAATTGTTTCTTGAGATCTTCCATAGGGTCTATGTCCTGGAAGTAGAAGCCACCGAAGTCCGTTATCTCTTCGACGGTCTTGGTGCGGTCCCTCACGTCAATGACTACCTTCGTGATGTATTCCTTTTCGGGCAGTTCATACCCTTTTTTCGTTATGAAATCCGCGACGAGCCCGGCAAGCCTCTGTGGATCGCCGTTTTTGATATAGTGGTGGTTGAGCCACAGGAGTTTTTCAGGATTGAATACGGCAGCAGCCCTTCCCACGTCGTGGATGTCGAAATACTTTTTGAGCTCATCAAGGGTGAAGATCTCCTGGTCTCCGTGTGACCATGAAAGCCTTACCAGGTAGTTTACAAGGGCTTCAGGAAGGTACCCCATTTCCTGGTATGCCATGGCCGATGTAGCGCCGTGCCTCTTGGAAAGTTTGGTCTTGTCAGGTCCCAGAATCATGGGGACATGGGCAAACAGGGGCAGTTCGAACCCTAGGGCCTCATAAATCTTCACCTGTCTTGGGGTGTTGTTTACATGGTCATCACCCCGTATGACATGGGTCATGTTCATGGTGGCATCATCTATGACCACGGTGAAATTGTAGGTCGGCATTTCATCGGAACGGAGCAGGATGAGATCGTCCAATTCGGCGTTGTCCATAGTGATCCTGCCCTTGATCATGTCATCGAAGGAGGTGACACCTGCATCGGGCATGAGGAAGCGCACCACCCTTCCCGGGCCGGGACCCAACCCTTTGTTTCTGCACGTGCCGTCATATTTGGGCTTTTTCCCTTCTGCAAGGGCCTGGCTGCGTTTCTTTTCCAGGTTGTCGGGGGTGCACTCGCACCAGTAGGCCTTGCCTTCATCGACGAGCTTCAAGATATAAGACTTGTAGATATCGAGCCGGTCTGACTGGAAGAAAGGGCCCTCATCCCAGTCAAGGCCGAGCCATTCCATGGATGCCAGGATCTGTTTGGTGTTGTCATCCGTGGAGCGTTCGGCATCCGTGTCTTCTATCCGCAGTATGAACTTCCCGCCTGAGTGCCTGGCATGAAGCCACGAGAACAATGCCGTCCTTACTCCACCGATGTGGAGCTGGCCTGTTGGTGATGGTGCAAACCGAGTTCTTATCTCTTGGGACATATCAGCCTCGTACCTTTTTATTGATAAAGTTTAGCAGCCCGCCTTCTCTAAGGATCTCGCTTTCGCGTTCGGAAAGGGTCAGGGTGCAGTTCAGGTGCTTGTCAGCATTTATCATGGATACCTCTATGGGTGACGATTTTGAAAGGGCAGCATGGATGTTCTTTATTGACACCGCTGTGCCCTTTTCGATCGCCCTGTATCCTTTTTCATCAACTCCTATGGGCAGGATCCCAAAGTTGATGAGGTTGGATCTGTGGATGCGCGCAAAGGATTTGGCGAACACGGCCTTTATGCCCAGGTGCATGGGGGCCAGCGCTGCATGCTCCCGGGAAGAACCCTGGCCGTAGTTGTCGCCTGCCAGTATGAAGCCGGCCTGGGAGGCCTTTGCATGTTCTGCAAAGTCCTTGTCTATACCGGAGAACACATAGCGCGAGATGGCATCGATATTGGAGCGTAGCGGCAGGATTTTGGAGCCCGCCGGCATGATGTCATCGGTGGTGATGTTGTCCTTGAGCTTCAGGACGGCTGTAAGTTTCAGGGTGTCCTCCATGGGTCCACGTTTGGGCAGGGGACGGATGTTGGGGCCCCTTCGGACTTCAATGTTTGCGGATTTTTTCACAGGCCTTATGATCATGGAGTCATCAATATGGAAAGACTCGGGCAGTTTTATTGCGGGGTAAGCACCCAGTTCCCTTGGGTCAATAAAGCTCCCGGTAAGGGCGCATGCCACTGCCACCTCGGGGGATGCAAGATAGACCTCGGCGTCTTCAGTACCGGAGCGGCCTTTGAAGTTGCGGTTGAATGTGCGCACTGACACGGCGCCGGAGGAAGGCGCCTGACCCATGCCGATGCACGGACCGCAAGCCGTCTCCAGTATCCTAGCGCCCGAGGCGATAATATCTGTAAACCCCCCGTTTGACGCAAGCATCTCCATGACCTGGCGGGAGCCCGGGGCAATGGCGAGGCTCACGTCCGGGTGGAGCTTTTTGCCTTTGAGGACGGCAGCCACCATCATAAGGTCTTTCAGCGACGAGTTTGTGCATGACCCGATAAGCACCTGGTCCACCTTAATGCCGGCGAGCTGGCGTATTGTCCTAATGTTGTCAGGGCTGTGCGGGCAAGAGGCAAGGGGCTCGATTGTTGAAAGGTCGATCTCCATGGTCTCGTCATAGGCTGCCCCTTCATCGGCGCAGAGTTCTATCCAGGCCTCCTCGCGGTCCTGGGCCTTCAGGAAGGCACGCGTCACCTCGTCGCTGGGGAAGATGGAGGAAGTGGCCCCCAGCTCTGCCCCCATGTTGGTTATGGTGGCGCGCTCCGGGACGCTCAATGTCTTCACGCCGGGTCCGTAGTACTCGAATATCCTACCCAGGCCTCCCTTGACCGTGAGCCGGCGCAGGACCTCCAGGATGATGTCCTTGGCGCTTACCCAGGGTTTAAGGCTTGCACTCAAATGGACACCTACCACCTTGGGCGTTGGGATGTTAAAGGGCATGCCTGCCATGGCCGCAGCAACGTCCAGCCCGCCTGCACCGATGGCCAGCATCCCCATTCCGCCTCCCGTGGGTGTATGGCTGTCAGAGCCCAGCAGGGTCTTGCCGGGAACGCTGAAGCGTTCAAGGTGCACCTGGTGGCAGATGCCGTTGCCCGGTCTGGAAAAGTATATACCGTACTTGTTGGCCACATCCTGGAGAAAGCGGTGGTCATCGGCATTTTCAAATCCGGTCTGGAGGGTATTATGGTCCACATAGCTAACGGAGAGCTCTGTCTTGACACGGTCAAGCCCGATGGCCTCGAACTCGAGATATGCCATGGTTCCCGTAGCGTCCTGAGTCAGAGTCTGGTCGATCTTCAGGGTATATTCCGTATCCGTGGCCTCCATAAGGTGGCTTTCAATAATCTTGGCGGTAAGGGTCTGGGCCATGGTATCTCCTTAAAAATGTCCATTCATCTCTAATGGAAGAGGGGCTCCTCGTCAAGGATGTTGGTTTTAGGATTTATTTTAACCCGGATATAGAAATTGGATGTATCCATAATTTTTTCATGCATCTCTGTTGGCCTTAAGCATAGTAATCATAGTGATCATGGAATTGTTTTAAATAAGTTCGTTAAAATCCTTCATCTTGAAGCCTTTATGGAATGTTCATCTTCCCGGTTCGGGAGGCTGCAAGATGAAGGATCTTAACGGAACAAGTTTTTACTCTTCAAAACGTAAAATTTGGGATTAAGGATGCAGGGGGCGAGCCTTGTGCCCACCCTTTTTCATAATCCTAGAATATTCTCCCCAGTGCAAACGACAGCAGATATGCCAGGCCACCGGAGGCAGGGATGGTAAAGAGCCAGGTTAGCAGCAGATCCTTGGCAAGCCCCCAACGGACAATGCCCAGGCGCTGCGCCGCCCCTCCTCCTACAATACCCGAGGAGGCGATATGCGTGGTGCTCACGGGAAACCCGAAAAGTGAGCAGATGAACACGACAATGGCAGTGGACAGCATGGCCCCGAAGCCATGGACCGGTCTTATCTTGAAGAGCTTCATGCCCATGGTCTTTATGATCCGTTTTCCACCTGTGAGCATGCCCAGCGACAAGGCCAGCGAGCATGCAAGGATGACCCAGTCGGGGACCATGAAGGTCCCGCCGGGGCCAGGGGTATAAAAATGTGCCATGGTTACAGGGTCGTATCGGAACAGGATAAGCAAGCTCAGGGTAATGAGCCCCATGGCCTTCTGTGCGTCATTCGTCCCATGGGAGATGGCGAGCATGGCTGCGGAAAAGATCTGGAGTCTTTTGAGAATGAGCGTTGCCGCCACCGGTTGGACATGCCGGAAGAGGCGGAAGTTCATCTTGGTGAGATGGAATGCGCTTATGAAGCCAAGGAGTGGAGAAATCAGGATCACCCCGAATATGAGCAGGACGCTCTTCCATTGAATGGAATTCACCCCTGAAATCTGTAGTGCCGCCCCCATGAGCCCTCCGATAATGGCATGGGAAGAGGACGAAGGGAGTCCGATGACCCAGGTGAGGATATTCCAGAGCGTGGCGGCCGTAATGGCTGCAATGATACCCCTGATGGTCATGGAGTCGATGCCGACGATACCCTGCCCAATGGTTTTTGCAACAGCGGTGCCAAAGATGAGAGATCCTAGGAATACGAGCAGGGCAGTCATGATGAGTGCCCTTTGCATGCTCATGGCCCTGGATGAAACAATGGTGCTCACAATGTTGGATGCATCGTGAAATCCGTTACTGAAGTTGAAGAACAACCCCAGCACTATGGTTAAATATGCCACTTCCAGGATGCCCATGCAGGCATGATACCTGAAAATGAAATCATAAGGCTACCCCTTAAGGGCAACAATCTTTGCAAGGTCCGGTGAGGTTAAGGAAAAAAAGGGCTCTGACCGATAACATGATCCTGATGGATAGGTGTGACCTGAACACGATCGGGAGGTTGCGTGGCCGATAAACAGATGATGGGCGAAGTCCTGGTGGAGCTTGGACTTATCGATGAACACAGGCTCAGGCATGCCCTGGAAGTTTCCAAGAAAGAACGGCTAAAGCTCGGTGAGATGCTCATCCGCCTGGGGTATCTCAGTGAAGACCAGGTCCTGGATATCCTCAGGAATTTAACCGGGGTTGTGACCTTGAACATGAGGGCATGGACCATTAAAAAACATGCCCAGGTCATGCTGCCGCCTGAGCGCATGAGGGAAATGAAGGCCATCCCCCTGGATGCAAATAACAAGAGGGCGGCTGTAGCCTTTGCCGATCCTTTTAACTATAAGGTGGTTGAGAACATCAAATTTCTCATCAACAAGAGCGTAACCCCTGTGTTCGCCTCCCTTGCTCAGATCAATGACATACTGGCTCATCTCGATAATGTAGGGTACGGCATAAGGAACCTGCCTCTGAATGAAGTGAAGCGAAGCATTATGAACCTTGTCGCCCTGGATATGGATGCCACTGCAGTGCTGAAACTTCTGGAAGAGCCTGGGTGCACGGGTCTCCATATCTCCATTGGGACAACACCGGCGATCCGGTTGGGTGGGCGTTTCAGGCGATGCAACCTCCCCATCATAACTGAAATCATTATGGATAAGATCCTTAAGGAAATGTTGTCTGAACAGGATTTTGAGATCCTTAAGGAAAAGAAAGAGGTCGAGTGTACGTATATCAAGTCCGGGCATGGAAGATACCGTCTTAACATCTATCTCCAGAAAGGTGGTGAGATAACTATCGCTGCAAAAAAGCTTGTAGAGGTGATCCCTTCCGTTACTTCACTGGGGTTGCCTGGAATGCTCACCTCCCTGCTTGACAGGCGTGGGCTCCTGCTCGTTAGCAGTGCCAGGGGGCAGGGTAAGGATACGACAATAGCCGCATTGATCAACCATATAAACAACACGCAAAGCTGCAACATAATCACCTTCGAAGATCCTATCGATTATATTCATCACCACAGACGCTCCAATGTGAATCAGCGTGAGATAGGCCATGATACCGACAAGGACCTGTCCGAGGTCTTTGATAAGGTCATCAAGCTGGACCCCGATGTCCTGGTGATAACAAATCTCAAGGATATGTTCATGATGGACACTGCCGTGCGTGCCGCACACAAGGGCATCCTTGTGATTGCGGGCATGAATGCCCTGGATGTCTTCAGTTCCATAGAACAGTTCATGTCTTCGCTGTCGAGCGATTACATGAGGGGACTCTTCTCCCGTTCCATTCTGGGTGCTTACTCGCAGCGGCTGATATGGTCGAAAAATCATAGAAAGATGGTATCAGCCTGGGAAGGACTGCTTGCCACACCAAGGATCCAGAAATATATAAGAGATGAAAAGGTGTATTATATAAAAGGACAGGGGGCTTCCTTGCGGGGAGAGTATTTCCCCATTGAAGAGAGTATCGCTGAAGCTATAAAGGCAAACCGCATCGATTATGAATCAGTGATCACTGAAACTTGGGTTAACCCGGACACCTTAAAGGCTCTCTTGGAGCGGTGATACAAACGAAAACGCACCTCGTTTTTTCATGAACGAGGAGTCATTCAGTTCAACTTTTTGCTTGCATAGACACTCCCAATAGTGTATTAAATGAACCATGATTCAGAATAATTCTCTGAATTCATGAATAAAAAACTCTAAGGAGTGTGCGATGAGCAGATTAATGACCTTTGTATTTGTTGCAATGATGACCTTAGTTGTATCCAGTATGGCTTTTGCTGCGGACGCAGCACAGGCACAGCCGGTTTTTGTTGATTGGGCCAAGGTTATCTTTGTGGCTGCATCCATCATTGCCGCAGGTCTTTGCATGGGTATCGGTGCTACAGGAGCCGGTTCAGGAATGGGTGCCGCATTGGCAGGAGCAACCGAGGCAGTTGGTCGCAACCCTGATGCACAGGGCAAGATCATGCTCACCCTCATGGTCGGTCTTGCTATGATTGAATCCATTGCAATCTACGCACTGGTTATTTCGCTCATCATCCTGTACGCCAATCCGTTCAAAGCAGTCATTCTCGGATAGCTTGTGAAAGGTTGAACCCTTTGGAAGAATCCAGGCAATCGGAATCGGCCCATTCTTTTTTCAGCATATTGTGGGTTGACCATGCCTGGTATGCAGGGGGCGGGCGGAATTCGTTTTGTGAACCGTGAGGTTGCAGTGTTATCGAGACGCTTTTTTTAAGTTCGCATAACACGATCAGGAGATTGATATGGAACAGGGAGCAAAAAAGAATTTCAGTTTTGCCAGTATTGCAATTAGTTTCTTTATTCTCATTGTGCTTCCCCTTACCATAACCGGCGTTATCATCAGCAAGGGAGTTATTAAGGTAGGGGAGGAGGCAACGCAGGCAAACTTGCGAATTCTCGATGATAATCAGAAGCTATCCATTGCGGGTAGGGCTCAGAATGTGGGTGATGCGGTAGCTCAGTTTCTCACAGATCGGGAGAAGGATATAAGGATAGCAACTATCCTTCCGAGAGACGATCAGTCATATAACACATTTCTGAAATCCAATACCAGGGGTGTTATCCAGTCCTCGAATGTGGGCATTGTGAAGATCCCCGTGCCTGTCTATAAAGAGATCGCCTTCCTTGATAAGACCGGAAAAGAGATTTTGAAGGTCACCGCCCAAGGTGTGGTGCCTAAAGACAAGCTAAAGGATATGTCTGATCCGGCCAATGGCGATTTTGGTGCTGAAGATTATTTTCAGAAGGCGAAGCAACTGTCCCCAGGTGATATATACATGGGCAATGTTGTTGGTTACCACGTGACGAAGCAGGAGTTTGAGGCAGGAAAACAGTTCAATGGAATCATCCGTATAGCAGCGCCGGTCTTTGATTCCACCGGTTTTGCAGGGGTGGTGGAACTTGCCTTGGACTTCAGCCATATCATGGAGTTCACAGGACATATTGTGCCCACAGAGCCGGGTATGGTCTTTTCCAAGGTGAACCCTGATGATGTTAACTATACCTTCCTTATAGGCCGGGACGGCTCAACCCTTGCTCATCCGGCGCAATACCTTATCGGCGGCCTTGGGGCTGACAATAAGGCCGTGCCCACGATGGATGACAAGAGTTATAATGAGTTGATCAAGACCGGTTCAGGCGGCATGAATGTACTGAATATGGGTTTTTTGGATGAGAATCTCCCCAAGATTCATGCACTGGCTGTCTCCGGGAAGTCCGGATCATTCACCTATACTGTGGATAATAAAAGGGTCTTCATCTCCTATGCGCACATCCCTTATTACGGCTCTATCTACAGCAAGCCAGAAGGGTTCGGCTGGGTCGGCATGATGGTCGATATTGACAAGTATCACAAGCTGAGCGAGGAAAAGGTTAAGGATATTCAGCTCAAGGTTGAACGGTGGCAGAAATCGAGCATTGTTGTGGTGTTCGTATCGCTCATCCTCCTATTCATCATTGCATTGATCCTTGCACGAGGTCTGTACAGGTCAATCCAGAAGCGTGACGGCGCCATAGCGCACCTTGATGATGAGGACTAGGCGCATACACCTATAAAATAGGAGCAAACAGACAAGTTGCAGGAGGCGATGCTGGGGCACCATCATCAGTCTCCTGCAACTTTTTTATTAGAGAATGAACGAAAAAAGGCTAGCTCAAAGAGTTAGGGATAATGGAGGGAGTATGTCAGCCAAGATTCTTGAGAAACAGCAGTTATCCGAAAACGTGTTTAAGATGGTGCTCGATGGCCCGAAGATAGCCAAGAGACGTAAGGCCGGACAGTTCGTGGTTATAAGGATCCACGAAGAGGGCGAAAGGGTCCCCCTGACCATTGCCGATGCCGACCCGGTAAAGGGGACCGTTACGATCATCTTCCAGGTGGTCGGGAAGTCTACGGGGATTCTTGCGGACATGAATGTCGGCGATATGCTGATGGATCTCGTAGGTCCGCTCGGTAAGCCCACCCATATTGAGAAGGTGGGAACCATTGCCTGTATCGGCGGCGGTGTTGGGATCGCACCTGTTTTTCCTATCACCCAGGCCTTGAAGAACGCGGGCAACCACATCATTTCCATCATCGGGGCTCGCACCAAGGACCTCATCATTATGGAAGAGGACATGAAGGCTGTATCTGATGAGTTCATTGTGGCAACAGATGACGGCACATACGGCTATAAGGGTTTTGTAAGCCAGGCCCTGGAGAATAAATACCTCCTGCCGGGTAAGAAGATCGATATGGTTGTAGCCATCGGCCCGGTGCCCATGATGAGGGCGGTCTGTGACACCACAAAAAAATATAACGTGAAGACGGTCGTATCATTGAATTCCATTATGGTCGATGCAACAGGCATGTGCGGCGCGTGCCGGGTAAGTGTCGGCGGCAAGACGCAGTTCGTATGCGTGGACGGGCCCGAGTTTGACGGCCATCAGGTTGACTTCCGGGAACTCATAGACAGGCAGAGGATTTACCTCACCGAAGAGAAGGAATGCTACGACCACTACTGCTCATGCAAACTTGGGAAGGGAGGCAAGTAACATGGATATGAAAGACAGACTCAAGATCCCCCGTCAACCGATGCCGGAGCAGGACCCCAAGGTACGGGCACGGAATTTCGATGAGGTCCCGCTCGGATATACCCCTGAAATGGCCAAGACAGAGGCGCTTCGGTGCATCACGTGCAAGAGCCCCGCTTGCGTCCAGGGATGCCCTGTGGAAGTCGATATCCCTGGTTTCATCGCATTGGTTATGGAAGGTGATTTTATCGGTGCAGCGAAAAAGATAAAGACAACCAACGCACTGCCCGCTGTATGTGGAAGGGTATGTCCTCAGGAAGTGCAGTGTGAGGCCCAGTGTGTGCGCGGGAAGAAGGCTGAGCCGGTGGCCATTGGCAGGCTCGAACGGTTTGTGGCAGACTATGAACGGGGAACAGGCGAGGTCTCCATACCTGAGAAACCAACCCCCACAGGCAAAAAGGTTGCAGTTGTCGGCTCAGGCCCTTCAGGCCTGACTGTTGCCGGTGATCTGGTTCAGCTTGGCCATGAGGTCACCATCTTTGAGGCCCTTCACAAAACAGGCGGGGTTCTGGTCTATGGCATCCCGGAGTTCAGACTCCCCAAGGCCATTGTGGCTGCTGAGGTGGATTACCTCGAGAAGCTGGGCGCGAAAATCGAAACATCGAGCGTCATCGGTAAGGTCGCCACTGTCGATGAGCTTTTTGAGGAAGGATACGATGCCGTCTATCTCGGGACCGGCGCGGGTCTGCCCACCTTTATGAATATCCCCGGCGAGAACCTCAATGGTGTCTATTCCGCCAATGAGTACCTTACCCGGAGCAATCTCATGAAGGCATACAAGTTCCCTGAATATGACACCCCCATTGTAAAGGGTAAGAATGTGGCAGTCGTGGGTGGCGGGAATGTGGCTATGGATTCAGCACGCACGGCCATGAGACTCGGCGCAGACCATGTCTACCTCGTTTATCGCCGGTCCAGGGATGAAATGCCTGCCAGAATCGAGGAGATCCACCATGCCGAGCAGGAGGGCATAGAACTGCATCTCCTGACCAACCCAATACGTTATATAGGCAATGACAAGGGATGGGTGGTAGGTGTAGAGTGTCTGAAGATGGAACTGGGCGAACCTGACGAATCCGGTAGGAGAAGGCCGGTACCCATGAAGGGCAGTGAGTTTGTCATTGATATCGACACTGCCGTTATTGCCATAGGTGCAGGCGCGAACCCGCTGGTCCAGAGCACTACCCCGGGGCTTAAGACGAACAAATGGAACTACATAGTTGCTGATGAAGAGACTGGACAAACATCACGGGAAGGTGTATTTGCAGGCGGCGACATTGTTACCGGGGCTGCCACGGTCATCCTTGCAATGGGTGCCGGAAGGAAGGCAGCCAATGCAATTCATCAGTACCTGATGACGAAGAAATAACGTTTCTGAGAGAGGAGAGGGTGTATGACCCTTGCGGAGGTAAAAAAGATCCTCGATGCTGATGTGATTGTTGGTGAGGACAGGCTGGATATGGAGGTCGGGAAGGGATTTGCCGCTGACCTCATGAGCGATGTTCTTGCTTTTGCAAAAGAAGGATCTATGCTTCTCACCGGCCTCACGAACCCCTTGGTGGTCCGTACGGCCGATACGCTGGACCTCAAGGTCATCATCTTCGTTACGGGGAAAACGCCCGGCTCCTGATGCCATCAAACTGGCCAAGGAGAAGAACATCCCCCTGCTCGCCACCCGTTACATCCTGTTTGAATCATGTGGCAGACTCTTCGAGGCGGGCATGCGCGGATCAGTACAGAAAGTGGGAGAGTCGCAGGATTAGGCGCCTCTCCCACTATGTTTTTCTCGACGTTTTTTTCTTAAGTAATTAACTCTACGACTCCTGAGGTTTCTGCAGGTTACTCTTTACAATTTCAAGTATAAGTGGATATATGTCGATAAAGGTTATGAGAGGGAAAGGCAATGGCAGGACCGTCTGACATTTCTACTATACTCTCCCAGGCAGGGAGGATTGAGAAGATCAATCAGAACACCTTTGCCCAATCGGAGTTCGCACGTCAGATTCTCACCGAACAAGAGGCAAAGGCAAGGCTGCTCAGAAGCAGGGAAGTGGCCCAAACCAAGAAGGCCCAGGAAATATCGGTGAGTGACAAGGCAAAAGAGGAACACCGAAAAGAGAATCCCAAGGAAGACAAGTCCAAGGCCCTGATCGATTCAGAAGAGGAAAACCCCCAAGGGGAGAAACACATCATCGATGTGGTGGTGTAATCTTGCAGCTTCCTGGTGTTGATCCTACAAGACTCCTCCTTATTGCACAAGTCATCATCCAGATAATCCTGATTGCTTTCGTGGTGTTTCTCCTTGTCCTGGAAAAAAAGAGAAAGGTTAAGCCTGACGCCCTTGAAGAGCTCAAGGCGGTAGTGAAGCAAACACAGGATCTCTCGAATGCCTTCCACACTAATGTCCAGCAGAGAATCGACCTGGTCTCCAAGGTCATGAGTGACCTTGACAGTAAAATTCGAAACGCCGAGGGCCTCATGAAGGCATTGGAAGAGACATCGCTGAAGGTGAAGAAGGCCAGGCAGTTCAATTCATCGGATGTCCTGAAACTGCACAGTGGAGGTTTCGATGCCCTTGAGATCTCCCAGATCACCGGGGTACCTGTGGGTGAGATTGAGCTCATGATCAAGGTAAGTAATCCCCAGGGCTAAATCAAAAAGAAGTTATGCGTATTATCCCTGCCCAGATCACTGCCGGCGATATTATTGTAAAAGACAAGATGCCAGCGCTGGTTATCGGGCGGCAGGTTATCGCCACCGTGCTCGCCAGTGCGAAAGACGGACTTGTCCTGATCTCCATGTTCGGGAAGCAATTCTTTGTGGAGACGACCCTTGACCTGCAAAAGGATCAGATACTCAACCTCAAGGTGTATGCCACCACCCCTAAGGTTATCATGAAACCTGTTGAGTCGAATCCTGAAGTGAGATCTTCAATCAAGCTGATGGATAACCTTGTGGAGCAGCTTGTGGGAAAATTCGGCAGTACCCAAATACAGGCCTTTGATCTTAAAGAGATCCTGAAGAAGCTTATATCCGATGCCCCTGACGAGAAGATGGCTGTACAGCTTGCCCAGAAGTTTATCCAAGACTTTTCGCAGTTACCGATCAATACAATTGCTTATCTCCTGATCCCTCTTGTGGGTGAAGATACCCGTGGCAGGGCCCAGGTAACAATTGAAAAGGATGGGCAGGATTACCGGTTGCATTTTGATATGGAGACCGATGCCCTGGGTCTTATTGAAAGCACTGTCTTAAAGACAAAAGCAGGGATATCTGTTGAAATCTCTTCTGCGCTCGGAGAGGTTGTGGATTTTTTGAAGGCGAATGTGAAAGATCTTGGTGCAAGCCTTGAGCCTTTTGGGATTATGGGTATTGAGATTGTGCAGAAGAAACCAACTGCAGCGCAGCGTACTCCGGTGGATGTGGTGGTATGAAGAAAGAGGACAGGATAAAAAAGGCTGTTGCCTTGAAATACGAAAGGGGAAAAGATGCCGCCCCGAAGGTTACGGCAAAGGGCAGAGGCGCCATAGCAGATAAGATCCTTGCCTTGGCCAAAGAGCACAAGATCCCTATCGAAAAGGATTCAACCCTGATGGAGGCGCTCTACCGTCTGGATATCAATGAGGGGATCCCTGAAGAGCTCTACAAGGTTGTTGCTGAGCTCCTGGCGTTTATTTATCGTATGAATGCCCTCAAGAAGGGCAGATCTTAAATTCTCTGTAGAATATCTTGTAACCATCTTGACTGATGTTCCCATCCTTTTATATATAGTTCCGTGCCGTTTGAGCAGCTTTTTTATGTGAAAATACATATTGTTATTATACTGAAAGCAGTTATATGCTAGGTGTCATGTGCATAAAGGATCATCTTAAGTGACAAGATCCTTTGATGATAAGGGTTAAAAAGTGAGGAAACAGCTACATTAGGTCGTCTATCAAAAACTACAAAGGGAGGAAAAGGGATGAAAAGATTAATGGTGGCATTTATTCTCGTGAGTTTTTTCGTATTGCCCGCATCGGTCTGTTTTGCTGTAAATCAGAAGAATACGGGTTGTGGTCTCGGTTCCATAGTGATGCAGGGTAACGATGGTCTGGTTTTCCAGGTCCTGGCTGCAACAACCAATGGAACGTCCGGCAACCAGACCTTCGGCATGACCTCAGGCACTTCGAATTGTGAAAAGCCGAACCGTTTTGTAAGTATTGAGAGAATCAATACATACGTTGCAGACAACATGGATAATCTGGCCAATGACATTGCCAAGGGAAATGGGGAATATCTCAATACCCTGGCAGTTCTTATGGATGTTCCCGAAAACTCAAGGGCCGGTTTTTATTCAAAACTCCAGAACAATTTTTCCCGGATTTATCCATCAACAGATATCAGCAGCATTGATGTGGTCAAGAATATCGAAGCCCTGATATAGTACTGTTAAGTGTATACAGGAACAGGAAGGAGATACACAGGGCATCAAGGTTGCATCTCCTTCCTGTTCCTTATACTCCTTTTATTATCTTTGTGTATTCCTCAGGCTCATGCCCAGGATTCACCATATCTGTCCCAGATACTGGCTTCAGCACATCAGATGAAGCTCCATGAAGATCCCTACTGGCATATCCTTCTCCATTATAAACCAGGTGCATCCGGGTATGAGAGCCTCGTTGATGATCCGAATTTTTTCCTCGCCCCTGATGGTAAAACAAACCCTGAGGCCGAGCTCGATGCCACTATCCGCGCCTTTTTTGAACCGCAGGGAGATGAAGAGAAATCTGCAGTGTGCAGGTTTGTAGCCCGGTATGAGTGGATTAGGGAAAGGTTGAAAATCGATCCCGAACAACTTCCCATGACCGAATGCCGGTCCTTTGAGAACTACATGGACAAGATGAAACCTGAGTCGGTCACCCTGATCTTTCCCTCAGCCCACCTGAATAGTCCGGCATCCATGTTCGGCCATACCCTTCTGACCATTGAAACGGCAAACAAAAGCAAACTCCTCGCCTATGCGGTCAATTATACGGCGGTTACGAACGAGACCTTCGGTCCCTTGTTTGCAGTAAAGGGGTTGTTCGGATTATATCCGGGATATTTCTCTGTGCTGCCGTATTATACGAAGCTCCAGGAATACAGTGATGTCGATCACCGGGATATCTGGGAATATCCCCTCAATCTCACAGGGCCTGAAATCAGAAAGATGATGCTGCATATCCGTGAGATGGATGGCATTGCGTCAGATTATTACTTTTTTGACGAGAACTGTTCCTATGATCTATTATTTCTTCTGGAGGCGGCACGTCCGAGCGTAAAGCTCACCGATCAGGTTCATGCGTGGCTGATACCCCTTGATTCCATAAGAATGGTCGAGAGGGAGGGTTTCATTACAGGCGTTTTCTACAGACCCTCAAGAACGACAAAGATCAAATACCTTGCATCTCATTTATCAGCGCAGGGACAGGACAGGGCGTTGGCACTGGCCAGCGGCGAACTTAAGGAGGATCCATTTACCGGCAAGGATATACCCGATCAGGAGAAGATCAAGACACTGGATCTTGCCAGTGAGTATCTGCAATATCTTTATACCAAGCGAGGGGTTCCCCAGGATATTTATCAGGCACGGTTGTTGAAGATCCTCAGTGAGCGAAGCCTGCTGGGCAGATCCGGAGATGATGCTTTGTTTCAAATCCCTTCACCCATGCAGCCTGATAAAGGACACGAATCCAACCGCTTTGCCATTGGCGCTGGAGTAAAAAGAGACGAAGTTTTATGGAAATCAGGATCAGGCCGGCGTACCACGATCTGATGGACTGCGATGAAGGCTATGTCGAAGGGGCACAGCTTAATATTTACCGAAGCAGCCTTCCGGTATTATCCGTCGGATAGAAAGGTCAGCCTGGAGAATTTAGATATCATTGATATTATTTCTCTCTCGCCAAGGGATAAGTTTTTTCATCCCATATCATGGAAGGTAAAGACAGGATTGACCCGTATGACCTTGAAAGATGATAAGGATCACCTGGTATATGAGGTCAATCCGGGTGGCGGATTTGCTTATAAACATGACGCGATAGGTTTGATGTATGCTATGCTGGAAACAGACCTCAAGGTGAGTGGGGCATTAGAGAATAATTATGCAGCAGGGATCGGAGGCTCAGCCGGTGTTATGAGAAAGCTGAGTAACTGCTGGAAAGCCCACCTTTTTGTGAAAGGCCTCTCTTATGGTCTGGGGGATCGATTCAATACCTTTGAAGCGAGTATGCAACAGAGTTTCACCATTAATGCGGACCAGGAGCATATCTGTGGATGTAAAACGATGTAAAACGAGAGAGTTCTATCAGACTGAGGCAAAGGTCCTCTGGAACCTGTTCTTTTAAATGGCCCATATGCTCAAGTCTGACAGGATAAAATCCGTCATCTTAGTCGGTTTACTGCTCTGTCGTAGCAGGGTGCGTATCTAATGTCCTCTATCAGCCCCAGAGGGTAGTAAGATATACCCCTCATGATGCACAATTGAACTATGAAGATGTCTCTTTCCAAACACAAGACGGCGTGAAGATATCAGGCTGGTGGGTTCCTGCGGAACAGGCGAGGGGTACCGTGCTGTTTTGTCATGGCAACGGCGGGAATGTCTCCAGTTGCCTGGACACTCTTCTGATCATGAACAACCTGAGACTGAATGCGCTTATTTTCGATTACCGGGGATATGGAAACAGTGAGGGTTCTCCAACTGAGAAGGGGACTTATGCGGATGCAGAGGCGGCCTGGAGTTACCTGGTGACAGAAAGGAAGGTTCCTCCGGACAGGATAATTATCTGGGGCAGGTCCCTCGGGGGTGCAATTGCCGCCAGGACTGCTGCAAAACATCGTGCCGGGATAGTCATTGTCGAATCCACGTTCACCTCACTGAAGGATCTCGTCCATGACCGCATGAGCTGGGTTCCTTCATGGATCCTTGCTAACTACTCCTATGATACCAGGCATTATCTTAAGGAGGTGAATGTCCCTGTGCTTGTCATCCACAGCCCTGATGATGAAATGATCCCTTTCCGGCATGGGAAGAATCTGTATGATTCAGTTCCAGGACCAAAGTCTTTCTCAGAGATCAAGGGTTCCCATAACCGAGGTTTTATCGATTCGATAGCCGTGTATGAATCATCGATCAATGATTTTATCACTCGTTACTTGGAAAAGCAGTGATCTCAAAGTGAGGTAGATGATGAAGCGGATATCCATGTTTACTGGTATTGATACTGGCCCTGGCCGCAAGATGTTCTTATGCCCTGGATCTTCCCGATGACGCCCTTCGATTACTCGCCGAGGCGTCAGCGGACCCCTGTTCTATCTGCGTAAAGCAGAAGTTGGAGAAGGCCTTTCTTGCCATGAATGTCAGGTTCAGCCCCGGCCTCGTGATAAACAGCGATGATAAGTGCCGGCTGGTAAAAGTAGATTCAGGGGATGACAACGAATTGTCGCTGACCTGTTATCCGCCGGACACGTTGAAGAAATCTCTCAAGGAAGGTGAAGAACTGCCGCAATTGATATTCAGATTCTATACGCCCGGAAAGCGGCTTGTGGGCATCTGTGAGAATGATTACACAAGCACGACCATGGCGGATTTATACCATGCATCGAAACCCGGGACAGTTTTTGAAGGCCGGATTAAACTTATCCCTTACAAATACGGTGATGGTCCAACCTATAACTTTTTCCAGCAGACCAATAAACTGCTGATTCACTGTACAGTATTACAGCTGAAACCATTGGCACGATAAGCCGTTAATCTTGGATGTAAAGCTGGTCATATCATTGATATCCCTGGAATACACCGATACCCTGTGGATAATGTATCACCTTCGAGAATGGTCTTACCCCCCGAAATGTTCTTTAACGATCCTGAACCCTGTATCCGCCACCTCAAGGGTCTTGTTGATATCCTCCATCGTATGGGCAGCGGAGAGGAACCAGTTGTGGTGCGGGTTGAAGAAGACTCCGCGCTTGGCGCATTCCCCGCAGAAGAGCTGGGAACGAAGGAAGTTTGTTTCATTGGCGAACTTCATGAAGGGAATGGCCGGCGGACCGGTGATGGAAACCTTCAGGCCGTGAACCGAGGCCAGATCAGCGAGGCCTTTCAAGAGGGTCTCTCCCAGCTCCTTGACCACCTTGGTGATGTTTATCCTCTCCATCTCATCGAGGCATACCAGGGCGACCGCCATCTCAGGGGCATTCATCCAGAACGAGCCGGTCATGTAGGCCTTGGATGCGGTTATCCTGAGCTTTTCGGCCCCCACGAGCATGGAGATGGCATATCCATTGGCCATGCCCTTGCTGAAGCAGGCCATGTCGGGTCTGAAGCCGAAGTAGTGGGCCGAGCCCTTGAGGTCGAGCCGCCATCCTGCCCTGACATCGTCGATGATGAGCACGATGTCGTTCTCATCGCATAACTTTCTCATCTCGGGCCAGAAAGAGGGCTCAGGCATCCTCTGGTCGGCTAAGACAGGGTGGTGATACGGGGTGAGCATAACCCCTGCAATCTGGTCTTTATGGATGGCGATCACTTCTTTGAAGGCATTGAGGTCACCCCAGGGCACCATGACGATGTCAGCCCTGTCTGAAGGATTTATGCCCACTGTGTTGTTGCCTGACCAGGCCTGGGTGCCGTGATACCCTTCCTCAGCCAGGACGATCTTTGTCCGTTTCTTGTAGCCGCGGGCCAGCATGATTGCCATGGATGTCGCATCCGCACCGTTCTTGGCAAACATTACCCAGTCGGCTCCGTCAATGGTACGGGTTACCCGTTCTGCCAGGTCTACGGACAGATTGGTCGCTATGGAACAGCAGGTACCGAGGCCTGCCTGCTTCCGATATGCATCATCGACCTTGTCATTGGCATAACCCAGGATCATGGGGCCGTAGCCGCACATGTAGTCGATGATATTCGTTGCCGTCCACATCCCAGAAGTGCGAACCCTTGGCCCTTTCCACAAAATACGGGTATGAGCCCGGCACCGTGATGACCGGGGTGAAATGGCCGTAGATGCCCTGGGGGATGACGCGAGCCGCGCGCGCAAACAGTTCATGTGATTTTTTGAATGAGTAGCTCACTGCGCCACCTCCTTCGGGGGAAGATAAACACCTACCTTGTCAAGAAAAACATTCACGATCTGGGCCATGTGGAGATCTCCCTTGAAGATGATATTCAAAAGACCTGCTTGGGCCAATACATCCACCTTATCTTGTGATACCTTCAGGAAAAGGTCATCAGTAGCGAATTCAAGCAGAAAGTCAGGTGACTGGGCTGTTCCTATCATGCCCTTCGGTTCGCTCCGAGTGAAATCAACATGGACTGCATGGCCGTCTTTGATCCTGAACTCGGCCTTGCCGTGAAGCTTCCTGGCAAGAGGACTTAATTCAGGGTCTTCCCGGGAGATGATGGCCATGGTCCTGGCCAGTATGTCCAGGGTCAATCGTGCCCTGAGTTTCTCAGGTGCTGTGCCTCCATCAAGTATTTTTTCCATATGCTTGGCAAGGCGCGAGAACACCATCAGGCCCTTGAGCCGTGAAAGGCCTTTCAGTGGAATCGGGATGCTTAAGCCTTTGCCGGAGAAAAGTGCGTTCAGCATGGTGGCGGTAGGGAAGAAGAGATAGATGTCGGAAGGCCCCTGTGCTCCTGGCTCTACTTTCACCTTGGAATCCTTGAAAACAACATCACATCGAGGTCCTCTTAGGCCCACAGCAAACCGGATTCTTCCCGTCCACTGTCCCGCATAGGATGAAGCCACTTGATCTTCGATGGAAAGGGCCTCCATTGTGGGCAGTACGGCGCCGAGATAAATCTTTGACAGAACCTTTTGATCGATCATAACCACCCCACAGATTCAAGGAATAATTATTACTTATGTATAAGAAGTGCCTGGATTAAATCAATCACTGATGCCGGCAGGTTATCTGAAATGGATTACAACGATGTCGTTGTCCCTCAGGATGAATTCCCTGCCCTCAATGAGTATGACGCCTGCATCGCGTGCACCATGGAGCCCGTTGTATTTCCGGAAGTCATCGAGCGATATGACATCCGCCTTGATGAAACCCTTCTGGATGTCGGTGTGGATGAGACCTGCAGCTTCAAATGCCGTGCCGCCTTTCTTAAGGGTCCAGGCCCGCAGCTCTTTGCCGACAGGTGTGTAGAAGGTTATGAGATCCAGAAGCTTATAGCACGTGCTGATGAGCGCCTCGGTGCCCGAGCGTTCTATGCCGATGGACTCCAGAAATTCCCTGCGCTCCGCTTCATCGAGCTCGGAGGCCTCGAGTTCGAACCTGGAGCAGATGGGAACCACCATCTTGCCCTTCTTTTCTGCCCAGGCCTTCAGGTTATCCAGATGGACCGATCCCTTGGTGATGTCATCCTCGCCGACATTTGCCACGATAACATATGGTTTGGCCGTGAGGAGACCCAAGGCCTTCATCTCACCCTGATCAAAGGAGATGCCTGCATCAACTATACAGATACCCTTGGACAGTGTCTCCTGGATGGTTTCCAGAAGTTCCATCTCGCCCACCGCCATGTCTTTTTTGCCGAGCCTGAGGCCTTTTTTCAGGGTTTCAAGCCTGTTCTGGACAAGCTCCAGGTCCGCCATTACCAGTTCCGTAAGGATTATCTCCAGGTCTGTACACGGATTTATGTCTGTATAGACATGGCTTACGTTTACATCCTGGAAGCACCTGACTACATGGATAATGGCATCCACTCCCCTTATCTGGCCAAGGAACTGGTTTCCGAGACCCTCACCCTTAAAGGCCCCTTTGACGAGACCGGCTATGTCAAAAAGTTTTAATGTGGTGGAAGTAATCTTCTCCGGCTTTATGATTTGGGCAATGGCCTTGAGGTTGTCATCGGGCACATTTACGACCCCGATGTTCGGGTCTATGGTGCAGAAGGGATAATTCTCAGCCGGGGCATTTGCCTTTGTGATGAGGTTAAACAGGGTGGATTTGCCCGCATTGGGCAGTCCCACTATGCCGCAGGTAAAGCTCATTGCGGAGCCTTAGAGCGCAGTGTAATCTATGCGGGCCAACAGGGCGCCGAGCAGATCACAGATGATGGATGCAATGAGCATGTCATCCTTGGTGAACCCCCCTGAGTCTTATCAGCCAGGTTTAAGATGCCGAGCATCTTTTCCTTCTGCCTGATAAGTATGCACATGAAGGATTTTGTGGTGTACTTTTCCTTGTTCTGCAGCCCGATCTCCTCTTCGATGTCCTTTATGATGAGGGAACTGTTGCGAGCCAGTGCAAGGTTCATGATGCTGTCCCTTTGGGTCCCCACAGAGATAAAGGGATCCTGCCCTATGTCGATATGATTATGGGCCTTGATCTCAAGGTCACCGGACGAGGGGTTCCGTGTGAAGAGAGAGCAGTATTTCGCATCCAGAACCTTTGGAAGATGATTCACCACCGTGTCGAATATTGTCGGCAGGTCCTCGGCTTCATTCAGATGTCTGGCCATTTCAAAGAGTGTCTCAAGGTAGGGTCTCTCCATAAAGCACCTCCAAATAATATTCTTCTTATCATATCGGTCCCAGGTGCGTCATGTGTGAATATTCATATAAATAAGTATCTTGACTTTGATAGGCAGCATAGATGTATAATCATTAAGGGATAATAAAAGGAGACTATCTTTTGGAGATACTCGAGATCCTTGAAGAAAAGGTATATGAATTAGTTGAAAAGGTGAATAGCCTGAAAAAAACCAATGAAGAATTGACTATCAAGCTCAGAGAAAAGGAGGAAGAAGCAAAAGGATTAAAGCGGGAGATGGACAATCTCTTGGGAGAGAAAGAACAGGTCAAACAGAAGGTGGCACACCTAATTAAGTGCGTGGAAGCATTGTAAGATTTTGTACAACACAGTAACCATACAGATACTCGGGCAGGAATATAAGGTAAAGGCCGGGGGGGATGCTGGCCACATTGCGTCATTGTCGAGATATATCAATGAGAAGGTATTTGATGTTCAACAAAGAGGCACTGCAGTGACGACCACGGAACTGGTGGCAATGGTCATGTTACACATGGCCGATGATGTGGCAAAGACTCGTCAGGAACTGGAGATAGTGAAAAGTTCGGTGACAGAAAAGATAGAACATCTGATAGAGCACATAGATAAGGTAACAATATGAAGAAGATACGGTCTGCCCCTGGCCACAAGACTATAACATCCCGAGAAAGTATGAGTATGGGACATCGCCATTAATCAACGTGGTAAAAGGTTTTCCGCTGAGAGGAAAACCTGAAGTGTAAGCGGTTTGCGGCGAGCGGAATAAGACCACCGTAGGTCCTATACAAACTTGTGTTGGCATCACCTTAATAAGGTTTTATTGCAAAATCTTAACCTTCCACCCCTTCCCTCTTGAATAGGGGGGGAATATGCATGACAAGTCGCAATTGCGTAAAGCGATGCTTGCAAGACGTCAAGCGATTGCCGAGGATGAGCTGAAACGTCACGAACCGGCGATTATAAAGCACATCCTGGCATTGCCATGTTATGGCAATGCGTCATCCATGGCCCTGTATATGCCCATCCGGGGGGAGGTAAGCCTCCTTTCCCTGTGGCGACCTGAACAAAGAACGATCCTCTTCCCAAAGGTGTCAGGGGATAATCTGGCCTTTTCATCTGCCGCGTCAGTTAAAGAGTTTAGGCAGGGGGCTTATGGGATCCTCGAGCCCGTTTCGCACAGAAACATGGAACTAAGCGAAATCGATTTGATTTTTGTCCCCGGAGTAGCCTTTGACCGGTACGGCCACCGGCTTGGGTACGGGAAAGGCTACTACGACAGGCTGATTGACAAGTGTCCGGACATTACCTTCATAGGGATTTGTCTGGATGAGTTTTACCTTGAAAAATTGCCTGTGGACCCATGGGACGCTTTTGTCGATTTCGTGGTAACCCAAGCCGGAATATATAAAAGGTGAGGTATAGCGATGGAACAACTAGCGTATATAATCGTTGCACTGCTCATAGGCGCAGGTATCGGATTCGGTGTAAACTTTCTCATGAAAGGCAAGGCCATCAGTGATGCAAATGAAGAGGCATCACGCAAAATCGAAGATGCCCAGAAAAAGGCGGCAAACATAATTTCCGATGTGCAGCTTGAGGCAAAAGAGATTATTTTCGCGGCAAAGGCTCAGAGTGATGCCGAGTCCAAAGAACGTCTCAAAGAAGTATCCGCTATAGAAAAACGGATTCACCAGCGGGAAGAGTTGATTGACAACAAGCTTACCCAGTTCGATAAACGAGATCAGGAGATCAAAAAGAACGAACAATCCATAGCTGACAAGACAAGGAACCTTGAGGCCATAAAGGCTGAGGTGGAAAGTCTCAAGAACCAACAGGTACAAAAACTCGAGGAGATCAGCGGCATGGACTCCAAGCAGGCCAAGGAGGCGCTCATGCAGTCTCTGGAGAGTGAGGCCAGGCATGAGGCGGCAAAGCTCTTGAAGCAGATTCAGGATGAGGCCGAAGCGGAGGCGGACAAGCGGGCCAAGAGGATCCTGGCGACCGCCATACAGCGTTATTCCACCGATGTCGTGAGCGCACGGACCGTCTCGGTGGTGAACCTGCCGAGCGAGGAGATGAAAGGCCGTATCATAGGCCGCGAAGGGCGCAACATCCGCTCCATTGAGGCGGTAACAGGCGTTGACCTCATCATTGACGACACGCCCGATGCCGTTATCATCTCGAGTTTTGACCCGATCAAGCGTGAGATCGCACGGCTCTCCCTGGAGACCCTTGTCGTTGATGGAAGGATTCATCCCTCCCGCATCGAGGATGTGGTGGAGAAGGTAACCAAGGAGATGAATGACAATGTCTGGGAGGCCGGCCAGCAGGCTACCTTCGAGCTCGGACTGCATGGGATAAATCCGGAGCTCATCAAGCTTATAGGCAGGCTGAAATACCGGACAAGTTTTTCACAGAATGTATACCAGCACTCCCTCGAAGTAGCCCATTTATGTGGCATCATCGCTGCGGAGCTGGGCGTAAACCAGAAGAATGCCAAGCGCATTGGCCTGCTCCACGATATCGGCAAGGCAGTGGATCATGAGGTTGAAGGTTCGCATGCCATCATCGGGGCCGATATCGCCAAACGTTATGGCGAGTCGGTCAAGGTAGTTGAAGCCATTGCCTCACACCACAACGAGTCCCCGGTCAATTCGGTCTATGGATTTCTGGTCCAGGCCGCTGATTCGCTTTCTGCCGCACGTCCCGGTGCGCGCCACGAGATGCTGGAAAATTATGTCAAGAGGCTTGTGGAGCTTGAGGGCATTGCGACCTCTTTCGATGGGGTTGCCAAGGCCTTTGCCGTCCAGGCAGGCCGGGAGGTTCGCATCATGGTGGATGTGGACAAGGTCAGCGACGATGGTGCTGATCGTCTTGCGCAGGACATCACCAAGGCCATTGAGGAGAAACTCACCTATCCCGGCCAGATCAGGGTGGTGGTGATCCGCGAGAGCAGGGCAATCAGGTTTGCAAAATAGATTATAATAAGGGTCAGGTCTTGCTTTTTGCCTACGATATCCGGATATGGATGTTTCAAGGGAAATAAGGCAAAAAGCAAGACCTGACCCCTCTCAGAAAGAAAGGGGAGCATCGTGTTCGAACAACAATTAGCTGAACTCAAACGGGGCATCGTTGACATCGTCTCAGAACAAGAGCTCATTGCCAAACTCAAAAAGGGCAGGCCTCTGAGGATCAAGGTCGGCTTTGACCCGACAGCGCCGGATATCCATCTGGGCCATACGGTGGTGCTCCAGAAGATGAGGCAATTCCAGGATGCCGGGCATGACGTGATCTGCCTTATCGGAGATTTCACCGGCATGATCGGCGACCCCAGCGGCAGGAGCTCCACCAGGCCGCCGCTCACCAGAACAGAAGTTCTCGAGAACGCCAAGACCTACCAGGACCAGGTGAAGAAGATCCTGGATCCGGTCCGTACGATCATGAGGTTCAATTCCGAGTGGATGGACAATATGGTGGTCGCTGACTTTATCAAGCTCACCTCTGTCCAGACAGTTGCACGCATGCTGGAGCGGGATGATTTCAAGAAGCGCTTTGTTGCCCAACATCCCATCAGCATCCACGAGTTCCTCTATCCCTTTGTCCAGGGCTATGATTCGGTTGCCTTAGAGGCTGATGTCGAGTTGGGCGGCACTGACCAGGTCTTCAACCTGCTTATGGGCCGCGAGGTACAGAAGGCCTTTGGCCAGGAGCCACAGGTCATTATGACCCTGCCGCTGCTTGAAGGTACTGACGGTGTCCAGAAGATGAGCAAGTCATATAACAATTACATCGGGGTGGATGATGCCCCAGGTGAAATATTCGGTAAGGTAATGTCCATTACGGACGCACTCATGTGGAAGTACTATGAGCTGCTGAGTTCCAAAACCTTACCCCAGATTGAGAGATTGAAGAAGGCAGTCGAGGCCGGCAGCCTGCACCCCATGGATGCCAAGATGAAGCTGGCATACGAGATGGTGGAGCGGTTTCATGGTAAAGAACAGGCAGATGCAGCCCTGACAGGCTTTGTGAAGGTCTTTAAGTCCAGGGAATTGCCCGAGGACATTCCTGTGGTCACCCTCAATTTGGAAAGGCCGTGGATCTGCGCGGTGCTCAAGGAGGCAGGACTCGTGGCAGGCACATCCGAGGCCAGGCGTATGATTGCACAGGGCGCCGTTCATATAGGTGAGGAGAAGATCGCTGATGGTGAATATGTTCTTCCCAAGGGCAGCCATGTCATAAAAGTGGGTAAGCGCAGGTTTGCACGGGTAGAGATTGTTTGAGGGTCTGAACTTTCGTAATGGTGATTTGAGATGAAATGAAGGGTGTTGGCATGAGAAGAAATACAATTGGTTTTATCATGTTATTCACTATCGGCCTTTTTTCAGATGTTTTCGGGCAGTCTGCCAAGGACGCAATAATGGCGCTTATGAAGCTTCAGATGAAATGTGAAACAGGCATTTTATACAGCGACTATCTGCCCGCAATTACCCAGGCAAAGACACCGGTTACGGCATATATTGAAAGCCCTGCATCAAAAAACGCACCGGAATTTTCAGAAGCCCTGAGCAGTGCCCTTGTCGCATTATGAGCTCGCCGGCAGTATATTTGAATATATGTTTCATGCCGGAGCCGGGCAGCATTTTGTATCAACACAGAATCCAACGCTGTTTCATAAGATAAGACAAATCTATCCTGAATTGCATATTTATGAAAAGAAAGATGAATCCGGATTCTCTTATTCAGAGGCAATACAGATCATGTGGACAAGGGCTGCATCGGAAATAGAGAGGGCATCAGAAAAGATACCATCAGTCGCTGTAGAATCAACAACAAAGAATAATGATGAGAAGAATAACTCGGGGCAGATAAATGTCATAAATACCAAATTATCAAGACAGGTCCATGCCCTGAAAAATGAGAATCTAAGGCTCAGGAAACAAAATAAAGAACTCAGGAGAGAGCTCGATAAACTCAAGGGAAGGCAATAAGAACAGGCCGATCTTCCAAAATGATCGTATCTATCGATTCTCTGCAGGCGATTTTAGAAAGGGGAGAACTATTACCCTTTACTTAATGAAATTATTATATTAAATCCTTGATCCTATGGATAGAAACACGCTGTCCCTTGTTCCTCTCTGTGCAGCTCTGACGGCTGCCGGAGCACTTATCAAGATTCCGCTCTGGCCGGTGCCGATAACACTCCAGACCTTCTTCGTTATCCTGTCAGGGATCATCCTCGGCCCACGGTATGGGGCATTGAGCCAACTAGTTTATATCATCATAGGGTTACTAGGGCTTCCGGTATTCTCAGGAGGCGGTGGACTTGCATACCTTATGCAGCCGTCCTTTGGGTATCTTATAGGTTTTGTACTATCACCTCTGGCAGTGGGGAGCCTCGTGAAAAATAAAGCCCTCACCCCTATTTTGGTATTAATGGCCGCGCTTCTAGGTACACTTGTTATCTATAGCATCGGTATACCCTATCTTGCTGTTTACATGCACTTGGTGCTGAAAAAACCGGATGCAGTAAGCCTGGCTGTTAAGACCGGGGCACTGATCTTTTTGCCCGGGGACATCATCAAATGCCTTATCTTGGCCCTCATTGTTCCCAAGCTCAAGCTTCAAAGGCATATGCCCTTTAGTTGTATGATCTTGGGATGATGATTATCCTCGATTCCTTATTGGGCTTTGTCTATAATCTTGAGGAAGCTCTCCCTGAATCTGAGCACTTCGGGTGTGGCCGTTTCAACCTTACCCCAGAGTACTTCTTTGGCTGACAGCCCCTTTTTCCCGTATAGTGTTGCGGTTGCTGCATTGTCAAGCCGCAATGTGGCCCCCTGGAGGGCGAATCCGGCATTCAGGCCTGAAGATCTTGAGAAAGAATATATCTCGGCATTGAGACCGGAATCTGTAGTCTCGTCCATGTGTAATGCTATGGTGCCGGCCACGATGGACACGTCTGTTCCCAGTATGACATTTTTTGTTGCCTTCATCTCCAGTGCCCGGCTTCGTCTGAAGACCAGTATGAGATCAGTGGATTGCAGTCCCATCTGCAGGCCGAAGCTTCCTCCATTGATGTTAAT
This sequence comes from uncultured delta proteobacterium, assembly GCA_963785235.1. Lineage (GTDB taxonomy): Bacteria > Desulfobacterota > Desulfomonilia > UBA1062 > UBA1062 > MWEI01. Next base: position 749,804 of record CAWAUM010000001.1, read on the forward strand.
AAGGGCCGGGTTACCCCACAGGCCGTTTTTTTCCCTGACCATGAGCACGCCCTTGCCGTACCTGGCGCCTACAAAAAAACTGGCCCTGACCATGCCCGGGATAATTGCTATCCCCTCAGCCTTCTGGAGGAGAATGGACGGTATGGCAGTTTGGGGGGATGCCATGGTCTTTGAAAATGTAAGCAGCGAATCCTGAAGCCGGAGGGATAGAGCCGGATCTGCTGCTGCAGGGCCTTGAACAGGGAAGAGGATGAGAAGCAGCAGTGACATGAACAACCATAATCGATTCATAGGCCCTCTCTTTTCCTTAGGTGTTCCATCATGTGAGTACGCAAAGTCTACTAAAAACCAATCCAGGAGTCTATGGATTAAAATGAAGGGTGAACATCAAGTTATGTAACATACAGGCTTTGTTGATTCAATATTCCTAAACATGCTCCGGCGCTTCGATATCTTGTTGAGCAGGAGGCACTTCGGAACCCAGGAGGATTGCGATCCACCTTGTGGCCGGGAAACCCTCGCATGTTATTTTGAATATCATGGTAAGCGGTACGGACAGCAGCACTCCTACCGGGCCAAGCACCCATCCCCAGAAGATTAAAGATAGAATGACCACGAGCATTGAAAGAGAAAGGCCTTTGCCCATAAATATGGGTTCCAGGATGTCGCCTATCACTGTCTTGATAACAATAAATCCAAATGTCACCAGGCCGGCTGAACCCAGACCCTGGTCGACGAGCGCGAGAAGAATAGGGGGTATGGCAGCAATGAAGGGGCCGATGTTTGGTATATAGTTCAAGAGGAAGGACATCAAACCCCACAAAATGGCATAATTGACCCCGATCTCCATGAGCCAGAGCGTCACTACGATTCCGGTAGCCAGGCTTATCCAGGTTTTGAGTGCAATGTACTTCTCCATACTTTGCACGATCCGGTCGATGGTCTCCTGGGTATGTAATGATGTGCCGCACACGAGGACCTTTTTTGAAAAGCCCGAAGCCTCAACGAGGATGAATACAACCGTGAAGAGGATCAGGAAGGCATAGGTGAGCGCGCTTCCGAGTCCGCTTAAGAGATTGGCAATGATCTCCATGATTGAACCGGGGTCAAAATACTGGAGGATCATCCTCTCGGAGATGTAGATATGGAAGGTCCTCAGCCATTTAATGATCATAATCATCAGGACATGGATGCGTTTCTGATACAGCGGCAGCTGTTGAAGAAAATCACTTACCGATGAACCGATATACGCCCCCACACCGAAGATTACACCGAAGATAACAACAAAGATGATAAGAATTCCAAGAGATGTGGGGACACCTTTTCTACGCATCCAGGAGAACGGTCTGCCGCACATTATTGCTATGAAGATTGAGAGAAGAAACGGCACGATGATGGCAGAGGCCGCACGCATGCCGGCAATTATGATTACAGCGCACGCAAGGGTAATGATGATTCTGCCATTTTCGAATTTATTCTGGTCAATATCCATGATGCTTAGATTATCCCTAATGGTGTCCGGTATGTCAAGAAATGGACATGGGGATATGTATCGAGGCTATCCCGGAAGCTTAGGTGATGGATGGTTCCTTATCCCGGGTTTTGTTTAGAAACCTTATCCGTTTAAAACCTTTATCTTGCAGCCTGGTGTGGAACGCAGATTTTATCAGTCCTTCAAGGCTGCAAGATAAAGGTTTTAAACGGACCTATTAAAAGAAGCATTACCTTGGTCGTAATGAGCTTCATACTTAAGGCTACCTGAAGTGTATAGAGTATGAATGGGTACATTCAATTGTAAAATCCTGGTTTATTTCTTAGTAACCGGATTTTTCACAGAACACGGCAGCCCGCAGCAGCACTTGCCGCACACATCAGCATGCCCTTCAAGATGGAACCTTGCCTCATTTTCAAGGAGTCTCCCATAACATTGCTGCCTGTTAAAGTTGTCTTTCTGCAAGGCACTGCAAGGGCACCTGTCAAGGCAGGCAGAGCATGATCCATTATGGAGATAAAGGCAGTGATCACCCTTGATCCTTTCATCCGGTGCCAGTTCAAGCTCAGTCACTATGCTCCCGAACCTTCCTGCGCAGCCCTTGTCGGTAATCAGCATCCTGTTCAGGCCAAATGTGCCCAACCCGGCGATATAGGCTACATGGCGGTGGGACCATGCGCTCATGAGACTGATAGGGTCGAAGTTATGGGTAGCGGGTATGGTGCATGCCCGGTAACCTTTGATGTGAAGGAGTGATTCGAGCCCCTTGTTTATGAGGGTGATCAGCTCATTGGTTTGACCATATGCATAAGCCCACTGGGTACTCGGGAATTCCCCTAAGGCATTGCTTGTAACGATTGACTCGGCAAAGGGCAGGAAATAGGCAATTACTGTCCTGGCGCCCTCAAGCAGGTCTGTGGGTAAAAGGTGACCTTGGTGTGCAGTCTGCTTCAGGTGTTCAAAAAGGGGATCTGCGGCACTTGCATAACCAATGAGCGGGGACTTCCACAAAACTTTGCCGGATACTGAGGATGGGTGACCGGCCATGACTCCTTCAATCTGTTGACAGATGAAGTCTTTCATATAAGAATTATGTACCGGTTCAAAAAGCAGTACCTCTCGTATCAGGGCCTGATTCTTCTGCATTCAACATAATAACGCTTTTCTTCGGCATGGCCCATGGAGAATGCCTTTCTGGGAAGGACCCCTTCTAAGATGATGGTCTTGAAGAGATCGTGTTTTGAGAGCACAGGCAGCAGGAAACCTATGGCTCCTGTCTTTGACCCGAGGTCGCGCACCACATCGTCACCGTGGATATAGTCGATCTCAGCGTCCCGGTGGTCATTGCAATAGACGTCAAGAAAGGACTGAAGACTCCCCACTTCAAGATTCCATCGGGGGTTGGATATGAGGATGCGGCCGTGAGAATTCTGGGTTATAAACTCGATCGTATGTGCGTTCTTCTGTTGTTCAAGCTCAGGCTCATCATCAGTGATGACGGATACCTCTGAATCCTTAGGCGTAAAGAAATCCGTCATGGCAGCAAAGACGTCATCGCTTTCCACATTAAAGAGTACCCGGTGGATTGGCTCGAATTCAAGGCCTTTATCGTGGATGTTGACCAGTTCCACCAGTGCAAAACGGGCAGGGTGGCTCATAATGGCCACTTTGTCGTCGGAGCGGTCTTTAATCTGTTCCCAGAAGAGCTTTGCAGATGCCAGGGAATGGTTGCCGTCGCCTACTGCATACAGAAGCACGTCAGCAGAATCCCTGAGCCCGTACCGATCGCTTAACCGTGCGGGATCAGCAAGCCGCATGAGGCTTCGGGTAATATCCCGGATCGCTCTTTCATCACCAACATGGTATCCCCTGATATGACCGCCGTTCATCATGAGGTCAAAATCATAGAGCTTGGTGAGCCTCCTGCCGAACAGGGGCTCTATGACGGTCATCTCCGGGTCGTCGATGAGCACCATGATGTGCGGCAGCTCGATTGTTGCATTGGCCCTAATTTTAACGCGCACGGGAAGGCGTTCCACAACGGTCCCTTCAGTGGCCCGGATGAGACACGTAGAACCTTCCTTGAAGTCGTAGTGCTCCAGGTCCAGGCAGACGAGCAGCCCGCGTCTTATGATGCCCCGGGCTGTGGTGCGCTCGATCAGGACAAAGCCTTCCTTCTGGGGTTCGAGAATGCCTTGTGCAAGGTAGCTCTCCATGACCTTGCTGATCTTGTCGATCTGTTCATCGTTGTCTGTGGAGTTCAGGTATGCCTCGGGATAGATCAGGCGCAATGTGGAGGGTGAGAGTCCCACGAGTTCGTCCACCTGCTTCCAGTATTCTCCCTGGGAGGTAAACTGGTCACAGGCAACAACCGACCACCTGGTAAGGTCCGTTCCCTTTCCTGGCAGGAGTATTTGGGGTACATGCAGGGCTACTGTTTCGAGGCTCATGGCCAGCTTCTCCTCTTGGTGAGTGGAATCGTCTGTTGTTGATGTATGCTGATCTTCATACCAGAACCATCACCGTGCTTGTCAACTGCATTGAGCATGAACGGAGAACTCCATCACGGGGTAAGCACCAAAACATCCCGGTACTGGGCCTTGAGCGCCCCTTCCTTGAAGGGGAAGGTGATATATTCCCCATTTCGCCAGGTCTTTATGCCGTCATCGTAGTGCGGGCTTGAAGGGTTGTCGGACTGGCCCGAGCTGTTGACGCCGAACATGGGCTCTTCCAGGCTGAAGTCCACCACGATCCTCATGGCAGGGATAAGCCATGTGTCGAAGTCTCTGCCCATGGTATAGGCCGAAACGTTGAGCGTGAAGATATCCCCTGGTGCAGGGTACGGTCCCCTGTTGAAGTATGACCACAGGAGATTCATGGCGGTCCTTTCCATGAACCCCATATCTGTGCGGTTTTGGAGGCCTCGGTCTCCCAGACATAGGTGTGCAGAGCCCCCCAGTTCCATTTAGCGGGGTCACTGCCCTGCCTTGATTCCAGAGATGACACGGCATTAAAGAGCGATTCAGCGATAATGGCCGCCTTGGTCTCCTTCAAGGTGGTCTTCACGTCGTCCCAGAAAGGGCTCTCATCCCCGCGGATGAGGAGATGGTCGCAGGTTGCGTTATAGCTCTCGTTATTCATGACCAGGAAGGACTTCCATGCCCTCGAATCCTCAGGGCCCAGCTCGTCGAGAAAGATGTTTCTGGTTGCGCAGTCAAGCAGGACCCCCACCAGCGCAGCTCCGCTCGATCCGGCCTGCATGTCGCCATCGAAGTCCCGGAGCATATCGAGGGCGAGCTGTGCCTTTTTTCTCTTCTCAGGGTCTTTCCAGCTGTTGATCTCCCTGGTAATTTCCTCTGCAAGTTTTCCGCTTAAGAAGGACGGCCTTGAGCTTGGGTACGAACAGGGAATGGGTGTCGAGCTGCATGTCCATGCAGGTCCTTGCCGTATGTTCGGTGGTGGCAGAGGCCATCTGGGCGATGCGCTCGGCCCGCTCAGGCCAGTACCATGATGATGAGAGGGTTTGGGGGTGGTCCTTTGCAACAGTGCGGTTGTTGGCCGTGCCGATGAATCCCTCGGGGGGGTTCTTTGAACCCGGCAGGACTTCCGGGTTCAGGAGACCGGTCCAGTCATACTCGCCGGTCCATCCGGGTGAGGGCATGAGGCCCCGGCCTTTGGCCCGGACAGGGTAGTTGCCGATCACCTGCCAGGCAATGTTGTCCTTGTCAGCCAGGACCATATTCAGGGCAATGGCCCTGATCCGTTTCATAATGGGTATGGCCTCCTCAACCGAACCGTGCGGAACTCAGGCTGAAAAAGGCATTCATGCTGTCGTCGTCTTCTGTTACAGTAGCCCAGCTCAGTGCAATCCCGTAAGGCAGGGCCACGGCCCTTGGCTGGAAGAGCTGGATGGGTTCCTTTGTGAGGGCATCGCCCAGGAGCGGCCCGTGGATGGTTTCATGGATGGTGATGCTCACCGGGGCCTTGCCTTTGACCTGTGATGGTTTCCTTTCGATCGCTTGTGGGCAGCCATTTGCCCTTGTAGAGGTAGTGGAGCCTGCCGCCTATGTCCTTGAGCCTCTCCAGGAAGATGTCCTGGTTGTCCGCCATGACCATGGTCATGCCCCAGGCGATATGTCCGTTATATCCGGCTATCACAACAGGGACGCCCGATAACGCTTATGCCTGCAACATCATACCCGCCACACCTGACATGGATCATGTTCCACATGGATGGCATGCTCAACAGGAGGTGGGTATCGTTGCACAGGATGCTCGCATTGCCTTTTGTCCTGCCCTTGGAGATGGCCCAGTTGTTTGAGGCGGCAATGCCTCCGAGTCCCAGGGAGCTCAGGAGGGGCTGGACCTTGGTGATCCCTGCCAAGGCCGATACCGCACTGTTCAGATCGATTCCGGAGAGTTTATCCGCCTCATCAAAGGGTATGGGCTCATCAGGATAGATGGGCAGCAGCCATGCGGTCTTCTGCTGCTCCTATGGCCTGGGCCACATTCAAGGCGAGCGATCTCTTCGTGGAGATTGAAGGAGAGTGCGAGATCCAGCAGGGCATACACCATGATGGAGTCGATGGGTTTCCAGTATTCCGGCGTGTATCCGGCCAGCGCAAGTTCCGCAGGCAGTATTGTCCTTATGCCGGTCCAGGTAGGCGTTCACCCCCGTACAGTATCGCTCCAGCAGGGCCAGGTTCTCGGGGCTGATGTTTTTGAGCAGGTTCAGGGCTGTTTGTCTGAGGTTCATGGTGCGCATGTACAGGTCCAGGTCGATCATGGACGCTCCGGCCATCTCGCTCAGGCGGCCTTCGGACATGAGCCTGATGGCCGCCATCTGGGTGAGCCGGTCAGAGGCATGGACATAGCCCATGGCCATGGCCATATCACCCATGGTCCTCGCCTCGATGAAGGGGATGCCAAGGGCGTCCCTCCTCACGGTGACCGGTTCTGTAAGGCCGGGCAGGTTCATGGTCCCCTTGGTTATATCAACGGTTTTCTCAAAGTGCTGTGCCACCATGTTGGTGCAGCCGCCCATGAAAAGGCCCAGGATCAATCCATGCATAAGATTAACCATACCGGGCTGCTGTTGCTTCTTGGTATACAGAAATTTTCATGTGCTGCCTTCATGGCTCCTCCTCTCATGTTCAGGGGTGCAAAAGAATATCGCTTCAATCATAATACATGATGATGCAGGGCTACCCTAGGGTGATCGTCCCCTGCATATATTTCACGGCCCGGCCCGAGATGATGACCCGCTCTCCCATATCCCTGCAGAAGAGCTCACCGCCACGCTCAGAGACCTGGAGGGCATGGAGCTCTTTCTTGCCGAGCCTTTTTGACCAGTATGGAATCAGCGCACAGTGGGCCGATCCGGTCACAGGGTCTTCATCAATCCCCAGCCTTGGCGCAAAGAACCGGGATACAAAATCCGAACAGATCCCGGGTGCAGTAACAATGACGCCGCGCAGGTCCACTTTCTTCAACAGGTCCATGTTAGGCCTCAGAGAACGGATATCCTCCTCCTGATCATAGACTACAAAATAATCCGAGCTTTTCAGTACTGCAGCCGGCTTCATTCCAAGGGCTTCAATCAGTTCTGCCGGTGGAGCACAGACAGTTGGCGGCTGTGATGGGAAATCGAGCGATAAAATATCTCCCGTACGCTCTACCCCCAAAGGACCGCTTCGTGAATCAAACAAGACATGGGAAATTTTCAAGTCGAGTTCGGTAAAGATGATGAAGGCAGAGGCAAGGGTAGCATGACCACAGAGATCGACCTCTTCTACAGGCGTGAACCAGCGGATTCGGTAATGATCACCCTCAAGGACAAAAAATGCGGTCTCCGAGAGGTTGTTCTCCCGGGCAATGAGCTGCATGGTCTTTTCATCAAGCCAATGGAGGAGCGGGCACACGGCAGCGGGGTTGCCGGAGAAGACTTTGGATGAGAATGCATCGACCTGGTAGATAGGTATATTCATGGTCTTTATTCACCCTTCTTAACATGGATGTTAAAGAAGCATACAACTGCAGATAGCCATATTGTCAGATATGGATGCGCATCCGCCTGCCAAGCCATAAAATTGTACTCCCATGGGCATTGGTCCTGCAATGACAATCTCAAGAACGGAATAAATATACCTATTATGGATAAAAAAAGTAACATCCAGCAACGCTCTTTTTGGGCAGACATCATTAACTTATTGAAATAATGAATAAATATGAGTGGCATGCCATTTGCTGTTCATTCTCTATCAGCCATAAGATAGGGAAATGACCATAATTCGGGCAAGAAAGGCGGCTCCAGGAAGCTATGATTTTTGATGAAGAACAACTCCTTAAGATAGAATCTCAGCGAAGAGAGAACCCGCAGGTCGAGCATCTTATTGCCCAGAGGAATCAGTTACTCAAAGACCATCCCCACCTCCGGGAACTCCAGGATGAGGTTGATGCCCTCCTGAGTACCACAATCAATCCTGTAATAAGGCTGGAAATCCTCTTCATGCTCATGACCGACAGGCTCATGGAGATGAGGACTGTCTTTACAGAGCTCATAAAGATGGCCCATACTGCTTCTCTTGATAAATAATTTCAAATTCGTATTACTTCTATTAAATCAGTCTTAGTAATACCGGGAACCTCTGTAATGAGGAATCTATGGTAGATGGTCCTGACATGAAAAAGCAAGACCCCCTGGGGATTCGGCCCCCCATTGAAGCTAATCCCCTCACCACCGGAAGGACATGGGGCACCATGTGGCGCCTTACCTGGCCTATGCTGCTCATCATGGTCCTCAACTTCTTTGTGGGTTTCACTGATATTTATGTGGCCGGGCTCATCAGCAGTGATGTTCAGGCTGCCATTGGATACGTTTCGCAACTTTATTTTCTCTTTATTATCCTGGGAAATGCCATCAGCATCGGTACAGTGGCCCTGGTATCGAGGGCCTTTGGGGCACTGGAGTTTGAGAAGGCCTCATCTTATGTAAAACAGTCGCTGATCTTCGGCCTTATGGTTGCCCTTCTTCTCATGATAGTCGGTATTCTCTTTCATGAGCCCATTATCAGGATTGCAGGCTTTCCTCTTAGGATAAGAACCATTGCGGAGACATTTTTTGTTATTTTTTCCTTTGCCCTGGGTTCGAATTATATCCTTATCATCAGCTCGGGGATCTTCCGCGCAAGCGCAGAGGTTATGAAGCCCCTAATTGCCATGTCCGTGTTCTGTTTCATCAACATAGTGCTGGATTTTGCCCTGGTGTTCGGTTGGGGACTAATTCCCGCCCTGGGATATAAGGGGATCGGTTATTCCACGGCCATAGCCGCTACCGTGAGCATGGTGGTAAGCATCCTGTTCTTCTTTACCGGCAGGTGGAGAAAACTATTGAGAGGAGTCTGGGGTATAGAGGGCCGTACGATTATTCAGATAATAAGGCTCGGCTGGCCGGCAGGATTGCTCCAGGTGGCATGGAACGCGGGGAGCATCATTCTCTACCATATCCTTTCCGGCCTCGGCAGCCAGAGCATTACTGCACTGGCCTCCATCACCAATGGACTCAGGATTGAGGCGATAATCTTCATGCCTGCCTTTGCCATGAACATGACCGCTTCAGTCCTGGTAGGTCAGAACCTCGGCGCAGGTAAACCCCAAAGGGCTGCCAGGCTTGGGTGGAAAATAGCCTTTACCGCCATGGTCACGTTGAGTCTGCTGTCCTGCGTAATCTATATGGGGGCTGATTTCTTTGCCTCGCTCCTTGCCAGCGACCCTGCTGTGCTCAAGGAAACAGCCAGATACCTGAGGGTGAACATGTTTTCAGAGCCGTTTATGGCCTTGAGTCTGGTGCTTGGCGGGGCCCTGCAGGGGGCGGGCGACACCAAGGGAAATATGTGGGTCATCATTTTCTGCATGTGGGTCATACGGCTGCCGCTTGCCTTTGTTCTGGCAATACCGCTTGAATTCGGTGCCTTGGGGGTATGGATGGCCATGGTCGTGTCCATGGTGTTCCAGGGTTTGCTCATGGCAATGAGATTTTACCGGGGCAGGTGGAAGACATTGAAGATAGACGGGTTGGCGACGCGTGAGCAGGGATGAGATCTGCTGCCCGGTTTTAGCCTTGGTGTTTTTTCGTTCCTCGTTAGATCTTCTTCAGAAAGGCATCGATCACATCATATGAAGACCTGCTGAGTCGAGTCATCTTGCCGGGTACTGTCACCAATGTTCCATCCTTTATCAGCTCTTCCATGGCCATGCCGGTGATGAGCTTATTATGGTCCCAGCGCATGAGCTTATGAGGATATGAATTTCTGAGGAGATCGGTGAAGCATACTATATGGTTTTCAGATGAGGAGTTTGTACCTTCCACCTCGATTTCATAGTGGAGTATGCTGCAACCGGAGATACTGTAGCTGACTTCATCCAGGGCAAGCTCGGCAATGGTTTCTCTTCTATCTACAGATGAAACATCTAGCACGAGTCTTATTGTCTTTCTTGACTGAACAGGGAAAAGGCCCAGGCGGGCAAGGCATTGCGTAGGTGAATCCACATGGGATGGGACCTCGATGGGGCTTGTGGGTGGAGCCTGTATGATGCGGGCTGCATGGTCCAGGCATTGCACTGACCAGGGAAACTCCAGTTCTTCCCTTACCGCAGCACCGGTAGCCTGTATGCGCTCGCCCTGTTTGATACAGAAGATCACCGAGCCTGCCGTGTCCCTGGTCCTCAGGGCGATCCCCCTTCCTGAGAGCGAACGTTCCAAGGTGTCAAAATAGGTGTCCGTGAAGACCTTCATACCCCGGGAGGCGAGGCGGTAAGGGCCAATGACCTCATGAGTGGATAATTCTTCCATGAGGTTTTGAGGCTCGTCTCCCAGTACGACAAGGGTGGTCTCCATCTCTGTGGCCATGAGAGGATATAAGCACGAATGCCTCATACGATGCAACCGGGGTTGCCATGAATAGGATAATGGGGTTATGTGTTTCTGGACAAACACATGGCAGGCAATTACTATAACACATACATATGTATAGAAGCTCTCACAACCTGAAGAATGTACCGGTCATGTCCGGTTATAGCCGTGTTTTTGCGGAGGATGTATCATGGTCGAGAAGGTCATCATCATGGGTGCGGCAGGCAGGGATTTTCACAACTTCAATACCTATTTCAAGGACAATCCGCGCTACCGGGTTGTAGCTTTCACTGCAGCACAGATACCTGATATCGAACAGAGATCCTATCCTGAACAGCTTGCAGGAGAACTTTACCCAAAGGGTATCCCCATTTATCCCGAGACCATGCTCTCAAGGCTTATTACGGATAATCAGGTGGACCTGGTGGCCTTCTCCTACAGCGATGTCCCGTATGTGGAGCTCATGCACAAGGCATCCATCGCTATGGCCTGCGGGGCCGATTTCATTATGATTGCTGCCAGTTACACCATGCTCAAGGCCCACAAGCCCGTGGTGGCAGTGTGCGCTGTCCGGACCGGCTGTGGAAAGTCGCAGACCACGCGTAAGGTTTGCACAATCCTGAGAGAGATCGGCAAGAAGGTAGTGGTGGTCCGCCACCCCATGCCTTATGGAGACCTTCTGGCCCAGGAGGTACAGAGATTCTCCGCATATGAGGATTTTGCTCGCCACAAGTGCACCATTGAGGAGCGTGAGGAATATGAGCCCATTGTAGACCAGGGTATCGTGGTCTATGCAGGTGTCGATTACGGCAAGATCCTTGCAAGGGCCCAGGAAGAGGCAGATATCATTGTCTGGGATGGAGGCAACAATGACACCCCTTTCTACCGGCCTGACGTGCATATAGTACTCTTTGATCCGCACCGGAGCGGTCATGAACTGCTGTACTACCCGGGCGAGACAAACATGCGCATGGCAAAGATCGCCATCATCAACAAGGTGGACAGTGCAGAACCCTCTCAGGTGGAGCAGATAAGGTCAAACATCGAGAGATGTAATCCACAGGCAAGCATTATCCTGGCCTCTTCTCCCGTTATCGTGAACGAGCCGGAACGCCTCAGGGGTATGCGGGTACTGGTGGTGGAGGACGGGCCGACGCTTACCCACGGAGGGATGACCTTTGGCGCAGGCCTCATAGCCGCTCAAACATTCAAGGCCCTGGAGATTGTTGATCCCAGGCCTTATGCGGCGGGCTCAATCAGTGACACGTATAGGACATATCCCCATATCGGCCCGGTACTGCCTGCCATGGGCTACAGTACAGAGCAGATCAGGGATCTTGAAGAAACCATTAACGCCTCTGATTGTGACCTCGTACTCTTTGCCACCCCCATCCAGCTCACCAGAATCGTGTCCATCAACAAGCCCGCAATCCGCGTACGATATGAGTATGAGGACAACGGGAGTCCTACCTTGCAGGATGTCCTTCTGGGTGAGCTTAAGGGAAGGGGGCTTATCTAATGGATAAAAAGAGGTGTGAGAAATGGCGTCGGTGAGTGAGCAGGATAATCGGAGCAAACCCATATTGCTTGTAGCCTTAGGCGGCAATGCCCTGATCAGAAAAGGGCAGCAAGGGACTATTGAGGAGCAGTTCGAGAACCTCAAGGTCCCCATCAGCCAGATTGCGAGGCTTACCAGGGATTACCGCATCATCATAACCCATGGAAACGGTCCCCAGGTTGGCAACCTCCTGCTCCAGCAGGAGTGTTGCAATGATGTGCCCAAGATGCCGCTAGAGATCCTGGTGGCGCAGACCCAGGGAGCCATCGGTTACATGATCGAATCCACGCTGGACAGCGAGCTCATGCGCCAGGGCATCGCCACCAGCAAGCCCCTGGTGAGCCTTATCAGTTATGTGGTGGTTGATGAAAACAGCCAGGCCTTCAGGAATCCCACCAAGCCCATAGGCCCGGGCTTCACTGAGGAAAGGGCTGCCATGTTGCCCTACATGACCAGGAAGACCGATAATGGTTTTCGCAGGGTGGTGGCATCCCCTGAGCCGGTAACCATTGTGGAAAAGAATGAGATCATGAGGCTTATCGAGATGGATTTCGTGGTCATCTGCTGCGGAGGGGGAGGGATACCGGTTGTACGGGAGGGTAGGTCATTTGCCGGCGTAGACGCGGTCATAGACAAAGATCTGGCCAGTGCCAAGCTTGCCTGCGAGGTGGGTGTGGACACGTTCATCATCGCAACCGATGTGAAGGGTGTTGCCATCAACTATGAAAAGGAAAATCGGCAATTTCTTAGAACCCTCACCCTGGATCAGGCCAGGCAGTATGAAGGGCAGCTGCACTTTTCCCAAGGGTCCATGCTGCCCAAGGTCCAGGCCGCAACGGCCTTTCTTCGCTCAGGGGGCAGGAGGACAGTCATAACCTCCATGGAGACCATCGAAGATGCAGTGGCAGGCCGGGCCGGTACTGAGATCATCCGGGAATAACGAGTACTCCCTACAAGGGAATCATTACTCTTGTATTAGAAACATAATGTTTTATTGTGAAAATGTAGCTCATCCAAGTCATAGGATTGATGCTTCAGGAAACATCATTAAAAAATTTCGAGCTTTGACTGTACAGAGGATTCGTCCCTGGGTGATATCCGGGAAAAAAGACTCGTCAATAGTAACTCCTGTCAGCTTTGCAAAAGATAGTGCCCCACGTGCTTTGGGCGTGGTTAGGTAAGTTTTTTCTTTATAATGATGGGCTAAGGTATGAAGGCCTGAAGGAACCAGCGTGGTAGTACATGGGATTGAGCAGGGACAGGAGTTGAAACTCAACTCAGCAAAGAGATGGTTGTCCTTTCTGATTCGGACGCAGTCAATGGAATTCTTTTCAACAAATTCAAAATCTGCATACTCTTTAGGAATCCCCCAATTGTTCTGTCCATTCATGACACTCTTAGTCGTGGAAACATAGATCTTAGTGATGGAAAAATAGTTTTTGTTGTGAAATGAGAACATGCCGGGAATAAACAGAAGCTCTTGATAAGGCCCCACATCGGATGAAATATAGTCTACATACATGATAATGCCCATGCCGCCCGCGAAAGATCTTTCGAGAGTTTCTGGTATGAATCCTTTTTCTTCAATGAACTTACGCTGAAACTTTACAAGAATTATATACCCACTTCCCACTAACGACCAAGGGGCAGGGACATCAATCGATCCTTCTCCCATAGTTCTCTCTTCATCAGAATAGTATATGATTGGTGAAAAAAATTCCTCACATTGTCAGTTGGTTGTGTTTTGTTCTGTCAAGCCTACCTGCAGTTTATCCGGTGCGCATCCTCAGTCCCCGCTCCACGGTCACCACGAAGTCCTGTACGTTCGTCAGAATGGACCTTGCAGTCAGCGATCCCCGGTTGGCGAGCTTGTTCACGGCAAACTCCGACATGTCCACCGTGTAGAAATACACGGGCCTTACGGTCCCGTCGGACTCAACCCGGTAGGAAGGGGCCATGTTTCCTGTTGCAATGGCATGGAGCTGGGTGGCCATGGCTATGACCGTGGTGGCCTTTTTTGTTATGGCGCGCATGCTGTCCTGGGCGGCATAGGCATCGCGGGTTACCTCGGGAAGCGGGCCATCGTCCCTTATGGAGCTTGCCAGTACAAAGGGGACGCCTTTTTGGATCACTGCCCTCATGACCCCGTCTTTGATGATCCCCTGGTCTATGGCAGTCTTCAAAGAGCCGAGCCTGCGGATGGCATTGATGGCATCCAGGTGGTGGTAGTGGCCGAGAGGCACGGTGCGTTTGGTATAGATATCCTGGCCGAGCCCGGTGGAGAACAGGGAGGCCTCAACATCATGGGTGGCCAGGGCATTTCCGGCGAGCAGCGCATGTACATAGCCCCTGCTCACAAGCTCTGCAAAGGCGTTTCTTGCGTCCCTGTCAAAGACCACTGCAGGCCCAAGCACCCAGACGATGAAGCCCTGGTCCCGCTCATACTCCAACAGGTCGTAGAGCTCATCGTAATCGATGGAAAAAGACGTCTCCCTGGTGATGCGGCTTCTGAATGCGAATTTTTCGCTTGCAGCATCCATGAAGTCAAAGGCCCGGATATGGACAAAGATCCCGTCTTCGCCGTTCTCATGCCTGCCGCAGGCTATCTTGTCTCCGCCCTTGATATTCCGGAATTCTTTGACGGTTAAGGAATCGTTATCTTCCAGCACTGCAACGCAGTCCATGCGGGATTCCCTGGGCAGGATCCACTGGCCCTTTCTGATGTGAAAATATTCCGGATAGATGGATGTGGCGTGATAATTATCAGGTGCTACACCGTCTTTTTCCGCCCTGATGAACGTTGCTGTGGGCGCTCCGGAAAATTCACTGCTGCTGAAATCAGGATGCATATACATAGGAAGGATAAAAGGCATATCTCACCTCCTCATTATTGAAAATAGTACTGTGCAATCCTTGCCAGTCAAGTCTAGATGAAGTGCAGGATACCTGTCAAAGGCATTTGGATGCCTTTGGCTCAAACTGTAACTTAATCAGTGGTGGATATCTTCTTGATGAAGACCGAAATCCCGATAAGGACACAACCTGTAACGAACATGCTGATCATTTCATAGCCCTCGCGTTTTATGCCAAGGCACGAGCCTGGCGGATATACCAAAAGTTCCCATTATTATGGGTATAGGTGCACTATCAATCCTGGACGAATACGGGTTTACCGATATCAGCTCAAGGAAAAACCTGCATATTCTGCAGGTGCTGGAGTCACATAAAGAACTTTAGAGAATAAATCAAGAACAAAATTAATTTAAGGAGTTGGCAGGAAAATAAGGGTTTATTTGTTTTTCAAAGTCCACGAGGTAAAAGCAAGATTTCACTACAAATCTCTTAACTCACAGGTTGATACCGCATATTGATATGTATCTTGTCGGACACAATGAAATGAGCCATGCAGCCTGGAAAGCCAACATGACGATAGCATAGTATGCCCTATAAATGGTATAAAGCTTAAGGCAGGCAGCTATTTCATAAATCAGCAGTGAAAACGTTTGCGATAAATAAAAGGAGGATTCAAAGCATGACAAAGTCAGATTTGGTGGATATCCTGGCAAGGAAAACGGACATAACCAAGACAAGCGCGGTAGAGGCAATTGATGTATTCACCCAGACAATTGCCGATGCACTGAAGAAAGGCGATAAGGTCACCCTGATAGGTTTCGGGACATTCGACGTTGCACACAGAGCTGCCAGAGAAGGAGTGAACCCCCAGACCAGGCAGAAGATTAAGATCAAAGCCAGCAAGGCCCCAAGGTTCAAAGCAGGAAAAGCATTGAAGGACGCGGTCAATTAAGAGGACCATACCCTTCCTGACTATAGAGGGCCACAAGCCAAGACAAGGGGCTTGGCTGTGGCACTCTAGTGTTTATTTTGTGATCCTCAAAAGTGGAAAATACCGGATAATCTCAGAATTGAAGAGATACTAAGAATCAATTGCAATTCATAGATTAGCTTTAGAAAAGTGCCCGAGGCCGGACTTGAACCGGCACAGAACTAAGTTCCGAGGGATTTTAAGTCCCTTGCGTCTACCAATTCCGCCACTCGGGCAGGCAAGAGTGGATGTAAACGCATCGCATAAGTCCTGTCAAGCATCTCCTCATCTTTTTTTCGTTTCTCTTCATGAATAGGCATTCTTGTGATATTGCCATAAATCAATAGGGAATTGTTACAAACTTATGAGTAGGGGCATAGAGATGCAACTTGAAAGGAGAATGGTATGGTGAAGGTGACCTGCCTTGGTGCTGCCGGGACTGTTACTGGTTCGAATTTCCTTGTAGAGACTACATCGGGTAAGAGGTTCCTGGTGGATTGTGGTATGTTCCAGGGTGGCAAAAAGATGGAGCTGCGCAACTGGAGGGAGTGGGACTTCGACCCATCGCAGATCAGTGCGGTCTTTCTCACGCACGCCCACATCGACCACAGCGGCCGTTTGCCAAAGCTGGTAAGGGATGGTTTCAAGGGCAGGATCATCACCACTTTCCCTACAGCCCAGCTCTGTGAGATCATGTTTCTGGACTCGGCCCACGTTCAGGAGATGGAGGCCCAGTGGCAGAGCAAGAGGAACAAGCGCAAGGCCCACGAAGAGATCAGGCCGCTCTACACCACGGATGATGCCCGGAACAGCCTCCAGTACCTCAATCCTGTCAAGGGTGACGAGATCATCAATATAGAGGAGGGGATCCGTATTCGTTTCAAGAATGCAGGTCACATCCTGGGGTCGTCCATCCTGGAGATGTGGGTAACTGAGAACAGCCATGAGATAAAGATCGTATTTTCAGGTGACATCGGAAAGGCCAACCAGCTCATCTTAAAGGACCCGGCCGAGATCTTCAATGCGGATTATCTGTTCGTGGAGTCCACCTATGGCAACCGTGTGCACAAGCCTATGGGAGAGAGCGAGGCCGAGCTGCTCTCGGCCATCGGTTATGCCTATAAGAATGGCGAGAAGGTTATTATCCCCGCCTTTGCTGTTGAACGTACCCAGGAGGTCCTCTACCTCTTAGGTGAGTTCCAGAGGCAGGGCAAACTGCCTGACATACCGATTTATCTCGACAGCCCGCTGGCTATCAAGGCCACCGAGATCTTCAAGCGGAATAAACAGGATTATGATGAAGAGGCAACAGCCATTGTGAAGAACGGCATTGACCCCTTCAGCCTGCCTAATCTCCATTATTGCGAGACCTCAGCCGAGTCCATGGCCATCAACGAACACAATGGCCCGGCCATAGTGATTGCCGGAAACGGCATGTGTACGGCAGGGCGTATAAAGCACCACCTCAAGCACAATTTATGGAGGGAAGGTGCGAGCATTGTGATAGTCGGATTTCAGGCTAACGGTTCCACCGGCAGGAAGATTGTTGACGGATACGAGTCAGTGAAAATTTTTGGTGACGATGTTGCCGTGAAGGCAAAGGTGTTCACCATTGGCGGGTTCTCTGCACATGCAGACCAGAATGACCTTATGGCGTGGGTAGGAAACTTCAGCGAGTCCAGGCCCAAGGTGTTTGTGGTGCATGGTGAGTCTTTGGTATCCGAGGAATTCGCCCGTCTCATAACTGAAAAGAAAGGGTTTGTTGCCTACGTGCCGCACTGGAGAGAGCGCCTTATCCTCAAGGCCAAGGAATTCATCACCCAGGCACCTGCACCTGAAGAAGCGCCAGTGGATACCAAGGCCGACATGCTTACGGTCTTTGCCGATGTTGAACGCCAACTCGCCATTTTAAAGAAGCGAATTGAAAAGGATGAATACCGTACCCTCATCACTGAAGATGAGATTGACCGGCTCAGATATGTTGAGGAGGAATTGAGCGGGATATTGGTTTAGGGAGGATTCCTTCCCCCTTTCTCATATGTGCAGTGGGTTGTTTTGATTTGAAGTTTGGAAAAGACTGAATCCGGAATTGATTAGAGAATGTATCGGCCCCATGAATAATGGAAAAAGCATACAAAAAAATCAATACCGACCACCCTCGGTAATTTACCGAGGGTGGTCTTGGTGCATCGTCAGAAAAATGTTACGAGCTGTCTTACTTAGGTGCGTCAGCTGGAGCCGGGGCTTCAGCAGGGGCTGCTGCGCCGCCTGTTGTTGCGGGCATTGCCTCAGGTGCTGCTGCTTCTGGAGCTGTCTCTGTTACTGCGGGTGTTTCGGTTGCTGCTTCCTTTTTCTGGCAAGCGGTTATGTTCAACATAAGCCCAAACACGACAACCACAAACAAAACCCATAAAGAACCCTTCTTCATAGTCATAATCTCCTATCCTTTTTTATTTCTGCCGATTTTATTCAGCAGGTGGTGTTACATCATACCTCTTGAATCACTTTTCCCTGTCATGCACATCCTGGTGATCTTTATATCCGCTCCATCCTGCAATTTGCCCTTAGTGCAGGTCAGCTTTCATGTACCGCTATTACCGAGTTTTTCTGTGCCATGTCAACAGCAACGAGCATAAGGGGATATTTGTATGGTGCATGCACGAAGACAGGTGCACCTGCATCTGCTCTCGATGCATGTTTCGTTGATGCGCTTCTTCTTGTAGAGTAAGTCTTTCTCTTCCATTGTATTAGTGCATTCCATGCTGCTTTTTTCTTGCATAAACCAGAATAAGTTATTTGTCTACCCCTTTTTAGCCCTTCTCGCCCACATAAACTCATGTCTAAGTGCTTTCTACTTTTTTCATAATACCAATGCCATCAAAACACAAATAGTAAGAGGGGCTTTTACTCCGTAAGGATGAATTCGTCCCTGCGGTTTTTTGCCCAGGCTTCTTCATTATTGCCTGGATCAGCGGGTTTTTCTTTACCATAGCTGATAGTTGTCAGGCGAGCCGCATCGATTCCTTGTGCTGTGAGATAATCGAGCGCCGCTTTTGCCCTCCGGTCTCCAAGGGCAAGGTTGTACTCCGTAGTGCCCCTTTCATCGCAATTGCCTTCGATCTTCACTTTGATCTCTTTGTTGGTCTTCAGAAGTGCTGCAAGCTCATTAAGGGCCTCAGTAGACTCTGGCGTTAGGTCAAACTTGTCAAAGCCAAAGTATATCTTTTTGTCAAAGCCGGTAACAATGGCAGGAGCCTGGGCCGTTGCTGCATCAGCCGGCGTAGTGCCTGCCATCTTCATGTCCTGTCCGGTCTCTGCAGGAGCGGTTTTCTGCGGCGGTACAACTTCCTGGGCCTGATCGGCTGCCTTCTTAGCACAACCAGTTGCCATAAGTGCAACAAACAAACACATCATAACCGAACATACAAACAATCTTTTCTTCATGACCTCTCCTTTTAGCCTATAACCCAGTGATGTTTGGATTTGGCTGACTTCATACTCTTTCGGTGAAAAAAAACAAGGATAAATTAAGACCCTCGGGGAAGGATATGGAATAGATCGGCCAAGCTACGGTTACCATGGACTTATTCCTTATGGTTTCTTCGCATTAATTATAATATCAAGCTGTTTTGATGAAACTTCTTTTATGCTGCCGTAGCGATGGGACGACGGTCCTTGAGCTGGTGTGATCCCACTATCTTCAAGAAGCGCTCGATGATCTTGTCTTTTATATCCTTGCGCCCTTCCGGCAATAATCCCGACAGGTTCACCCTGCCGCCTGCTACCTTTTCATGTCCACCACCTGTGCCGAGGCCGCGTAAGACCCTCAGCACAACCCTGCCTGCCCACCTGCCTTTCCTGGTCGTGCGAGCCGACAGCACAAGTTCGTCGCGGTATTCGCCAATGCACAGGCTCCAATGGATATTCTCCATCCGAAGGAGAAAGTCGGCCATTTCCGCCGCAATGTCGGGATTGTGCAGCCTGCCCATCTGGGAGATGATCACATCTCCGTACTGGATGGAGTTGTTGATGCCGTCTGCGAACTTCAGAAAGTAGGACTTGGGGATGCGGGGGTTCTCTATTGATGCAAGGGTCTTGGGGGCGATCTTGGGGAAGAGGTAGTTGAAAGCCTCCAGGTCCGACTTGTTTGTCGAGCGCAGCAGGCCGTTGGTATCTGTCTTCAGTCCATAGAACAGGGCCGTGGCGTGCATCTTGTCCATGTGGAGATCGAGCTCGCGCAGATATTCCGTTATGATGGTGGAAGTGCTCCCATAATGCGGGCGCACGTCTATGAATGGGCACTTGCGGGTGGTATTCCTTAATGGGTGGTGATCGATTACGACATCCGGGATGATATCCTTGGGCATTGAGTTATTGCCGGTGCCCGGCTGGGTATCCACCATGCAGATCACCGAGTAATCCCTGAAGTCTATCTCGCGGATGGGGATCATGTCGATCTTCAGCCTGCGGGAGAGTTGGCGGTTTTCCGCTCTGCCGATGACTCCCCCGTAGCAGATGGTAACCTTCGGTCTGGATGTATGGATGAATAAGCTCTTGAGCGCTGCCGCGGATGCAATGGTGTCCGGATCGGGATTGTTGTGACAGACAATGAGAATACGCCTTTTCAGGCCAACAAGTGATATAAGACTATGTGCAGGTTTTTCCATGATGCATTCTTTCATCTGTGGCAGCCACTTATCAGAAAAAAAACGAACATGCAAATATATTGGTATGCACCTCAGATCCAGCGCCGTTTCCTGAAATAACGTACCATGATTATCACGACTGATATCATGAACACCCAGAGGGCAGGATAGCTCCAATACCATTTGAGCTCGGGCATGAATTCGAAGTTCATACCATAGATCCCTACGATGAAGGTCAGCGGGATGAATATGGTGGAGAAGACGGTCAGAACCTTCATCACCTCGTTCAGGCGGTTGCTCAGACTCGATAAATAGGTGTCGCGCATGCCGGAGATGATATCCCTGAAAAGCTCGCATGTATCAAAGACCTGGATCGTGTGGTCATAGACATCCCTGAAGTAGATGGTGGTGCCCTGGGCGATCAGGTCGGTGTCGCCCCGCTCGAGGAAACCGATCACGTCCCGCAGCGGCCAGATGGTCCTGCGGAGAAAGAGCAGTTCATTTTTAAGGCTATGAATATCTTTCATGATCTCATTGGTTGGGTTGATCACAAGCTGCTCCTCTGTGGATTCTATATGCTCTCCGATCTGTTCGAGGACCACATAGTAGTGGTCCACAATGGCGTCCATGAGGGTGTAGGCGAGGTAGTCGGCTCCCATTGCCCTGGTCTTGCCCTTTGCCGTACGGATGCGCTCGCGAACCGGGTCGAACACGTCACGCCCTCCCTCCTGAAAGGTGAGGACGAAATGCTCCCCTAAGATGAGACTCACCTGTTCATAAATGATCCTGCTGCTGTCCTTGTCCGGGTAGAGCATCTTGATGGATGTGAACAGGTAGTTGCCGTGATCTTCGATCTTGGGTCTATGGTTGGTGTCGAGGATGTCCTCGATAATGAGCGGATGAAGCCCGAAATGTTCACCGATCTTCTGGATGATATCGGTCTGGAACAGGCCCGACACGTTTATCCAGCATATGGTGGAAGGATCCACCCAGTTCAGGATTTCCTCGGCGCTCGGGGAAGACACCTCTCTGAGGGATGAGACGTTATATGAAAAAAGCTGGATATCCGTCTGTTCGACTTTTTTTTCACCTACATGGATGAATGTCCCGGGTGGCAGCCCTGCCTTTTTAGACTGTGGAAAATTGTACTTGGCCATCACACAAACCTCCCTTCAATCAATCCCGTCCGGACAATGATATCATACACACAAAGGAGATAAGGCCAACGCCGCTTTATGAGAATGAGAGGTTAATACTGATTTTAAACTTACCAGGATTTTGCGTTTGAATCGTGCCAAGAATAGCTGCATGCACATTGCGCGGCTTTAAGCATTGAAACTTATAGCGACCATTGTATGGTTTTTAAAAAAATAAGTCCGTTCAAAAACTCAATCTTGCAGCCTTGAAGGCCCGATAAAATCAGCATTCCACAAAGGCTGCAAGATGGAGTTTTTGAACGGATCAGGTTTTTACGCCTCTCAAATCGCAAGGATCCGGGATTAACTAAAATCAGCGCATTTACTCATGCCTACTGATCTCTCAGCCGGCCATCCTGCGGCGCTGCTCGGGTTTGGCGATGCTGATGAGCGCTCTGCCGCGCTTGTGGCTGAATTGTCTCTGGATCACATCGGCCTCGGCCTGGGGCACGCTGATAAAGGTGAAGTCGTCTTTGATCTCGATGTTGCTCACGAGCTTTTCCTTTACCCCGGTTTGCTCCCGGATGAAGCGCAGGATGTTCTGGGGTGTCATGCCGTGTTTGCGTCCGCGTGCCACAAAGAGCCGTGTGTGTGGCTTTGTATCTGTATGTGCCACGGTGCGGATCTCTTTATAGGACTTGGGGTCCAGCTCATCGGCAAAGGTATTGCGAAGGCAGGCTGCCAAGATGGTTGCAGGGTCTCCTGTCTCCAGAAGCTCCGCTGCCAGCAGTGCATATGGTCCAAGGTCTTCTTCGTTCATGACCTTGATTACCTCATCCTTGATCCTGGAGCGCTTGAGTTCAATGATATCCCTTACACCTGGTATATCACCCTTACGCATGCCGGAACCCGACGTACGGCGGATCAGGTCCAGGGCACGCTGTTCCTGCGGGGTTACCAGGGTGATGGCTATACCTTTTTTGCCGGCCCGGCCTGTGCGGCCGATACGGTGGACATAGGCATCCGGGTCCTGGGGCAGGGCGTAGTTAATGACGTGCGACAGGTTGTTGATATCGATCCCCCTGGCAGCCACATCAGTGGCA
Organism: uncultured delta proteobacterium; assembly: GCA_963785235.1. Lineage (GTDB taxonomy): Bacteria > Desulfobacterota > Desulfomonilia > UBA1062 > UBA1062 > MWEI01. The sequence continues at coordinate 772,473 of CAWAUM010000001.1, forward strand.
ACCAGGATGGTTATAGCCTTGTCACGAAACCGCCGCATGATCTGCTCCCGATCTCGCTGGTCGATCTCACCGTGAATGCCTGATGCATCATAACCGGCAGAAACCAGTTTTTCGGCTATCTCAGCTGTCTCAACGCGGGTCCGGCAGAAGACCAGGCCATAGAACTCGGGCTCTACATCGATGATGCGGCACAGAGCATCGAACTTGTCGGGCTGACGGACGTGTATGAAGATCTGGTCCGTTAGCTGCTGAGTCTTCTTGGAGGGGTTCGTGGCAATGGTTTCATAGTTGCGCATGTGGCGTTTGGCAATGGCTATCACTTCCCGGGGCATGGTAGCGGAGAAGAGCATGGTGCGGCGCCCAGCCGGTGTTTTTTCAAGAATGGCCTTGATGTCATCGATGAACCCCATATCAAGCATTTCATCGGCCTCATCGAGCACCAGGTGCGTCACCTTGTCCAGGCGCAGTGTCCCCTTTTCCAGATGATCGAGGATACGTCCCGTGGTGCCTACCACGATATCCGCCTTTTTCAGGGCGCTGCGCTGCGGGCCGAAGGGTTGGCCTCCGTACACGGCTACGATCTCGATCTTCTTTTTTCCCTGGAACGATTTGATCTCGCCGGCTACCTGGAGGGCAAGCTCTCTGGTGGGTACCAGGATGAGGGCCTTGACCTTCCCGTCGGGTGCTTCAATCCCTTCGATGATGGGGATGGCAAAGGCGGCTGTCTTGCCGGTACCCGTCTCGGCCTGGGCGACCACGTCGCGGTCTTCGTTCAGGAGAAACGGGATTATAGCCTTCTGGATAGGTGTGGGCTCGGTGAAGCCTTTGTTGGTAAGTGTCTTGAGCATGGCCTCCGACAGGCCGAGGTCTTTGAATTGTTCCAAGCTGAAACTCCTTTGTTTGTTGTAGTAAACATCTCGCAGGCACACAAAGGCTAAGCAAGAGATACCTTTGAAGGTGGTGCAAAGATTTATCTGTGAGCGCCTTATAGCCTATTTTCCAAAGAAAGCCAGTAAAAAATTCAATTATAATGAAAACAGATGAAAGAATCGGCAAAATGTTCCAGGCAGTAGACCTCAAGTGAACCCGGCTTTTGCGTTTGGATGTACCCATACTTGCTTCATGCATTTGGTGGGTTTAAGCATAACACTCATAGTGATCATGGAATTGTTTTAAAAAATAGGTCCGTTAAAAACCTCATCTTGCAGCCTTAAAGGACCGAGAAAATTAGCATTCCGCAAAGGCTGCAAGATTGAAGGTTTTTAACGGATCAAGTTTTTATTACTCATCTTAAATGCAAAATCTACGGATGAATCCTTGACCGGCACCGGAAACCAGCTGCCTAAGATCTGTTTTTTATGAAGAACGGTGCATGATTCGACGTAAAGTACGGCGGGTCTCGCCTGATGATGCGGGAGATAACCGGGTGCCGTTTGAATTCTTTGTCCAGGAACTGCCTCACCTGGTTCCTGTCCCATCCCTTTGGATGGATGAAGCCCTGGTAGAGCGAGAGGTCGCCGTCAAAGAAATCGTATGTTTGCAGATTGTCTATATCCGGTCCCCCCCGGGGGAGGTTGAAGATGGAGATATTGAGGAAGTCAATGGATCCGGCGTGCCTCGTTACATAATCAAGGGTTTTGCGTGCGCATACCTCGTCTTCCACAGGGGTGCCGAACAGCAGGTACACGTACGTGGCAATGCCTGCATCATGGAGTGCGGCAAGGGCACTGGCTGATTCGTCAAGGTTGATACCCTTGCCGAGTCCGTCAAGGATTTCCTGGTCACCTGACTCCAATCCGAGTTGGAGCATTATGCATCCGGATTTCCTGAGCGCCAGGCAGAAGTCCTTATCGGTCAAGTGATGCGTGATCCTGGCGAATCCGTACCAGGGCACGCCTGAATCATAATCAGTCATAGCCGTGAGCAGGCTGGGGCTCAAGGCATTATCCGTTATATGAATAAGGACCGGTGAATTTAATTGTGCCAATGCGCCAAGTTCTGTTGGAACAAGCCTTGCCGGGGTACAGGAATATGGGTTGCCCTCGGCCTTTTCAGGGCAAAAGGAGCACTTGCTCCAGTAACAGCCCGTGGATGTGCTGAAAGGGAGTACCCTTCCCGGAGAGAGGTATCCGTTATGCCAGAACTCCGAGTAATCCGGCAGGGTATATCCCTCACAGCCTTCAAGGCCTGCAAGTGCCAGGATACGTTCTTCCCCCGGGCCTTCCACCAGTTCATCCACAAGTCCTTGAAAAGGGTCATGCCAGTCCGGTCTCTTCATCCATGAGGTGATGAGACCGCCACCGAGGATAATTTTCACGGTTTTGGTGAATTGCCTGAGAAGGCCTATCATTGCAAAGGTGGTAAGGGCCTGGCTCAGATAGTTGAGTGAGAAGCCCACTATGCGAGGGTTATGTTCTTCCATGATGGAGGAAAGCCGCTGCCTGAAATATGGGTAGAACACATTCTCCTGCGGGTGTTCAGCTGAATGAATCAGGTCGGCGCTCCTGACCGGTGAGAGGGTTTCATGCTGAAAGTTCGTAAGGTTCACTTGTGTTGCACAGGCCTGTGAATTGACCTCAAGGATGCGGCTTATCTCCCTGACCGCCTTTGTATAGCGGCTGATGTTTTCAAATGCCGTGGCGTTTTTCAGGGAGGCCAGGTTCTCATCAAGGTGTAATGATGCCCGCCTGGTCCATGTATCCTCTATTATTGTTCCTTTTCTGTTGAGAAGGAACATAAGCCCTTCCATGTTCGCATCGATGATCAGGCACTGCCTGCCATGCGACTTCAAGGCTCCTGAGAGCTTTGCCAAGCCGGCAGGGGGTTCGCTCGGCCTTGATACAGGCGGGTGGATGAGCACAAGGTCCATGATTGTCCTTGAAGCAGCTTGTCCCCAGGTTGTCAATCGTGGGATCGGAACCGATATGGACTTTTATGTGGTTTCTTCTCATATATTCTTTATAATAAGAAGTCATAAAGGAAGGGACCATTGATGGCGTGTATGGTTTATAAAAATAAGGGCTTCCTGGTATACTTGGTGTTCAGTGTCCTTCTTGCCCTGGCAGGTTGTTCTTCTTCAGGGTCGAGTGAAAACTCCTATAATGTCGATACAGGGCAAGATCCAATGGCCCTGAACTTTGTAACACTCTATTCCACCGTGTCCTCCATCACCGTCCATGTGGCCTATGAATTCGATGCAGCGCCGTTTACCGGGGCTTTCCCGGACGGCAGTCAATACTGGTCGGTGCTCGAGAATAATTTACATGCAATCTTCCTCGGCCGCATCATCGAACCTGAGCTCTCTGTCCCCCGGGATCTTGCCGGTATGGAGCAGATTCCGGATCAAAACCAGACATCCTGGACCACGGTTCAAGTATTCAATCTAGCGAAGAGCACATGGGACACCCCCCAGACATCGACCTCGGCTGAGTTCTATGTGCTGTTCTTGAATGGATACTTCAGTGACAAGGATGAGGTGAACAAGCAGGTAATCGGCATCTCAATTGTCGGGACCCCGGTTATTGCCGTTTTTAAAGATGCCATCAGGGAGTCCGGCTACACGGCCTTTTTTTACCGGATTATGGAGCAGACGACCCTTGTCCATGAGTTCGGGCATGCCGTGGGTCTGGTGAATAACGGTTTGCCCATGGTCTTTGACCACGAAGATACTGAACATATAAACCACTGCACGAATGAAGAGTGTGTCATGTATTGGCAGAATGACGGCACCAGTCTCAATTTTTTTATTCAAAGAATTGTTAACTCTCCATCTGATGTCATATTCGGCCCGGAATGCCTGGATGATGCAAGCAGCTTTATGCCGTAGGCCACATGAAGTATTAATAAATTCTATCAATTGCAGAACCTGGGATTAATCAGGCCTGTTCCCTTGCAGTAGTTCCCAGTCCCTGATGGTTCTATATGCATCTTGGTGGGACAAGGCTGAACTGAGCATCTCCATGAGCTGCCTGTCCTGTGCGGCTTTACTGGCAAGGGCAAGGATCCGGATCTGTAAATCAGGATCTTCCATGGGTGAAAGGATGAGGAAGACACCCTCAATGGGCTTATCCGTCTTTAAGTCGGATACCCCTTTGTGGGTGAGCCCGAGCACGAGACATGCCCGTTCGAGACCCTCTATCCTTGCATGGGGGAAGGCAACCCCTTCGTTGAAAAAGGTTGATCCCTGGTTTTCTCTTTCCAGGATGGCAGAAAGGTATTTCAGGCTTTGATGACCATGGTTTGTGCATTGTGAGGCAATCTCAGTGAGCCTTTGCAGCAGAACATCCCGAGGAACCGGTTCTTTCCAGATTACGATACCCTCCTGTGCTAAAAAACTGCTTAATGTCATCCGGCCTTTGTCTTGATAAGGATCATAAGAAGATGCCGGCCTCTGAAATGCAGCATTAGCATCAAATGAAGCAGCGGTTACCTGCTTGGATGTCTTGGTATCCAGAACAACGAGCGTGACCCCTCGTGCCTGGCTGATAAGGCTTTCTGCGATGCTCTTTTTGCCAAAAAGCCTTTTCCATAGAGGAATTGTATTGGGACTGCCAATGATGATGTGGCCGACCCGATATTCTTTGGCAAACTGAAGGATTGTACTGACGATGTCCTCGCCCTTGAAGGTGAAGACTATTGCACCGAGCTGCTTGGCAAGGGTGAGTGTGTCGGAGAGCAGGCGTTGAATTCCGGCATCGATAACCGTAGGTTCTTCCGATGGTGTCTGGACATAAACTGCATACCAGTTCCGGTTAAGCCTTCCTGCCACCCGGGATGCATATCTCAGGAGTCTTTCGCTGTTAGGTCCCCTGGAACTGAGGCATACCATGATCTGGTCAGGGGCTGAATCCATGTCTTCTTCCTGGTTGTCCCGGGATCGCAGGTCGATTTGTGAAGCCAGTTCGCGCAGTGTGAGTTCCCTAAGCTGAGTGAGGTTGGATTTCTTGAAGAAATTGGCAAAGGCCGTCTCTATGCGGTCTTTTGGATAGATCTTGCCCTCCATCAGCCGGTCGTTCAGGTCTTCGGTGGTAACATCGACATTCACTATCTGGTCTGCATCGCTCAAAACGGAATCAGGGAGTCGTTCCGTTACCTTTACCCCTGATGCCTTCTCAACGATATCGTAGAGGCTCTCCAGGTGCTGGATGTTCAGGGTCGTGATGACATGGATCCCCTGGGCGAGGATATCCTGGACATCCTGGTAGCGTTTGGGGTTCGGGCTCCCTGGAGCGTTCGTATGGGCAAGCTCGTCAATGAGCACGATATGGGGCCTGCGTTCGATAATGGCCTCAAGATCCATTTCTTCAAGGACGATACCTCGATATTCCCGGCGTCTCCTGGGGATTATATCCAGACCTTCCAGCAGGCTGGTTGTATCCGGCCGGCCATGAGTCTCCACCAGACCCACCACCACATCGATACCCTCGGCCTTCAGACGATGCGCCTCCTGGAGCATCGCATAGGTCTTCCCGACACCTGCTGCATACCCGAGGTATACCTTGAGGCGTCCCCGCTGGGAGAGGCGGATCATCCGGAGAAAGTCATCGGTCCTGTCTTGTGCCATTTTGCCTTATTTATTCCTGTCCAGATTCAGATTCAACATCAACACGTTCACCCGTGGCTCACCAAAGATATCCATATCCCGGTATTGAGTATGCGCCGCAATTTTTCTCCGGACAGCCTCTTCTCTCATACCGCGCACTTTTGCGACCCTTTGCGCCTGAAGCATGGCATTTTCAAGGCTGATGTGCGGATCAAGACCGCTCCCTGAAGCGGTTACTGCATCAGCAGGTACAAGGATACCGGGCTCAAGATTGTTTTCTGTTTGGTAATTCCTGACACGTTGCCTGATCGTATCCACCAGTGTTTTGGAGAGAGGGCCAAGATTGCTGCCTGCTGAACTTGTGGAATCATAACCAATCCCTGCAGATGAAGGCCTGGGATGAAAATACTGCTCAGAGGTAAACCCCTGTGCTATGAGCCGGGATCCGAGTATTTTTCCACCCTCTCTTATAAGTGATCCGCCCGCCTCTTGGGGGAAGATCCCCTGGGCAATGCCCCAGACAAGTACGGGATAGATGCCGGAAACCATCACAAGGAGCACAAGGGTAGCGATTGTAGCGGTTCGTATTTCCCTTAAGATCGTTTTCATCCTGTCCCCTTTTCTTATTAAGCCAGATGGAGTGCATTCACGACAATGTCTATCAGCTTTATTCCCGGAAATGGTGCGATAAGACCACCCAGGCCGTAGAGTAAAAGATTGCGCCGCAGCATCTGAGCAGCCCCTACGGGCTGGAACCTCACACCCCGCAGCGCCAGGGGGATGAGCCCGACGATGATGAGTGCGTTGAATATGACAGCGCTCAATATCGCACTCTGGGGTGAATGGAGCTGCATGACATTGAGTGGAGCTATAACCGGAAAGACATTGATAAGCATGGCCGGGATGATGGCAAAGTACTTGGCCACATCGTTGGCCACACTGAAGGTGGTTAAGGCGCCTCGTGTAATGAGCAACTGCTTACCGATCTCCACGATCTCAATGAGCTTGGTGGGGTTGGAGTCAAGGTCCACCATGTTTCCCGCCTCTTTGGCTGCCTGTGTGCCCGTGTTCATGGCGACACCCACATCCGCCTGGGCCAGCGCAGGTGCGTCGTTGGCGCCGTCACCGGTCATGGCCACCAGACGGCCTTCTGCCTGCTCTCTTTTGATGAGCTCGAGCTTGTCTTCCGGCCTGGCCTCTGCAACGAAATCATCCACGCCGGCCTCATCGGCAATGGCGGCAGCGGTAAGACGGTTGTCACCCGTAATCATGACGGTCTTGATACCCATGGCCCGGAACCGTTCGAACCGGTCTTTCAGGCCGCCCTTGACGATGTCCTTTAAATGGATGGTGCCAAGGACACGTGCGTTTTCTGCAACCACCAGCGGTGTGCCCCCGGATCGGCCTATGCCGTCCACCACCAGCTGGACATCCTCGGGCAATGTTCCATTGACGAACGTTTTTATCACGTCTGCAGAACCCTTGCGTATCTTCTGCCCATTGATATCCACTCCGCTCATCCTGTGTCTGGGCGGTAAAGTTTATGAATGTTGCATGGGGCATTTCAGAAATCGTCCGGCCCCTGAGGCCATAGTTTTTCGCGAGCACGACAATGCTCCGGCCTTCAGGGGTTTCGTCTGCCAGTGAGGCCAGTTGAGCTGCGACCGCCAGTTCCTGGGCGCTGATGAAAGCTGCGGGGATGAACTCCGTTGCCTGGCGGTTGCCCAGGGTAATGGTGCCGGTCTTGTCCAGCAGCAATACATTCACATCCCCTGCAGCCTCTACAGCCCTACCGCTCATGGCCAGGACATTTCTCTGCACCATGCGGTCGATGCCGGCGATACCGATGGCGCTCAGAAGACCGCCGATGGTCGTTGGTATAAGGCAGACAAGCAGCGCCGTAAGGACGGTGATGGACAGTGATACCCCGGAATACAGCCCAAAGAACTTGAGTGTGATGATCACCACCATGAAAGATAATGGTCAGGGCCGAGAGCAGTATGGTCAGGGCGATCTCATTGGGGGTCTTCTGCCTCTTGGCCCCTTCGACCAGCGAGATCATGCGGTCGAGAAAACTTTCACCCGGATCGGCTGTGACCCGGGCCTTTATCTTGTCCGTGAGCACACGGGTACCGCCCACTACAGAGCTTCTGTCTCCACCGGCTTCGCGGAGAACAGGGGCTGATTCCCCGGTAATGGCCGACTCGTCTACCATGGCCACTCCTTCAATGATCTCTCCGTCAGCGGGTATGATATCCCCGGCTTCGGCGATCACCGTATCGTCTTTGCGCAAAAGCTCGGAGAAGACCTTTTCCATAGATCCATCCGCATTTAACCTGTTGGCATATGTCTTTCTTCGGGTCTTCCTCAGGGTGTCCGCCTGGGCCTTGCCGCGACCTTCAGCCATGGCCTCGGCAAAATTAGCAAAGAGCACCGTGAACCAGAGCCACAATGAGATCTGCAGATTGAATCCCCATGGTCCACTAGGGGCCCTAAAAGCAGTTCAATGGTTGTGATGAAGGCGCCCACCTCGGTAACGAAGATGACAGGGTTCTTCATCAGAGAGCGAGGGTTGAGCTTTTTCACTGATTCCATGCATGATCGTAAGAGAATCTCACGGGCAAAAAGGGATTGTTTTTTTGAAGCAGTCAATATTTTCTCCCCTAATACAACATTTTCGACCTGAGCGTGGCCATGTGCTCGACAATGGGTCCTAAAGAGAGTGCGGGCAGGAAAGTGAGTGCGCCTACTATCAGGATTATGCCTGTCAGGAGAGAGGCAAACATAATCCCGGAAACCGGGAAGCTCCCACTGCCTTGGGTGATCCTTTTTTTCCGGGCCAGGTTTCCTGCAAGCGCGAGCACAGGTACGATCATGAAAAATCTACCCAGGAGCATGGCAAACCCAAGTGTCGTATTATACCAGCTGGTGTTCGTGTTAAGCCCGGCAAATGCGCTGCCATTGTTTCCGGTACCTGAAGAGAAGGCATAGAGCATCTCTGAGAAACCATGGGGACCGGCGTTGTTCAAGGCGTTGAGACCCCAGGAACTCACCGAAGCCCATGCCGTAAAACCGAGTATGCTGATGACCGGCACCATGATGAAGAGAACGCTCGCCTTCACATCGTATGCCTCGATCTTTTTACCCAGGTATTCAGGGGTGCGTCCCACCATGAGCCCTGCAATGAATACGGTGATGATCACAAAGATGAGCATCCCGTACAACCCGGAGCCTACACCGCCGAATATCACCTCACCAAGCTGGATATTGAATAAGAGGATCAGTCCTCCCAAGGGGGTGAAGGAATCATGCATGGAATTGACCGCACCGCAGGATGCGTCTGTTGTTACTGTTGCGAAGAGGGCGGAATCGAAGATGCCGAACCTGACTTCCTTACCCTCCATGTTGCCCTGTCCCTGTTCTATGCCGAGCTCATGAAGGCGTGGGTTGCCTGCTCCTTCGGCACCCCAGCAGATGAGTGCGGCAGCCAGGAAGAGGGTAAGCATAACGGCCCAGACTGTCCATCCGTGACGCTGGTTCTTCACCATGGAACCCAGGTAGTAGGTGAGTCCGCTCGGTATCAGGAAGATGGAGAGCATCTGGATAAAGTTCGAAAACGGGGTCGGGTTTTCAAAAGGGTGCGCCGAGTTGGCATTGAAAAAGCCCCCGCCGTTTGTCCCCAGCATCTTTATGGCCTCCTGAGATGCAACAGGGCCCTGGGCGATGGATTGTGTTTCGACTTTCTTTTCTGCCATGATGGGATTTCCACCTGCATCCATGATTATCCGCCCTGTTGCGTCCTGCTTGGGTGCCTGAACAAATGCCGGGTCCACCAGATGGACCGTATCATAGGCCTTGAAATTCTGGATCGTGCCTTGAGAAACGAGAAATACCGCGTACACCAGGCACAGAGGCAGGAGGAGATAGAGATGGGTACGGGCAATATCTACCCAGAAATTGCCGATGACCGTTGCCGTGTGCCGGGCAATACCCCGTACCAGTGCTGCAGCAACAGCAATCCCGGTTGCTGCAGAGGTGAAGTTATGGAAGGCAAGCCCCGCCATCTGGGAAAAGTACGACATGGTTGACTCCCCTGCATAGCTCTGCCAGTTGGTATTGGTGGTGAAGCTTACGGCAGTATTAAATGCGAGGTGCGGGCTCAATGGACCGAATCCCTGCGGGTTCAGCGGAAGGTGATGCTGCAGGCGCAGGATTCCATAGGTCATCAAGAAGCCGATCATGCTGAAGACAAGAAGGGACAAGGAGTATTCCCGCCAGTTCTGTTCCTTGTCTGGGTCCAGCCCGAAGAGCCTGTATATAAGAATTTCTACAGGATGCATGATAGGATCGAGAAATGTTTTTCCCCTTGCATCCAGCACCTGTACGAGATACATCCCAATGGGCTTGGTCAGCGCAAGCAAGATGCCCACGTAAGCAGCAAGTTGAATCCATCCATACCCGTAATTGTTCATTGCCCTCTCCCGCCTGAAGTTTTCCTTGTCTCCTTGGAAGAAAATGATCCGGTCATAGAAGACCAGTTAAAATTTTTCGGGGCGCAGTATGGTGATGAAGAGATATGCAATGAGCACCAAGGAGATGATGAGCACGATGAAATCAGCCATATCCTAGAGCCTCCTGCACAGGCCGGCATAGAGCACACAAATCCCGAAGAAGGCTGCTGTAGCTGAAATATAGATCACATCAACCATGTCTGTTCCTCTTTCTCGCTGGTAAGGGACTTGATACGATCTGTCCGTGGTATAGTGAAAGTGAAGGTGCTGCCTGCTCCAACAGAGCTTTCAACGTTTATTGTCCCATCATGGGCCTCGACGATTTCCTTTGCGATGGTCAGACCTAATCCGGTACCTGTCTTAGTCTCCTGCCCGGGCACACGGAAGAACTGGTCGAATATCTGGGGAAGATAGTTGGCCGGTATGCCCTTTCCGGTGTCTGCGACCTCGAACCGCACATGTTCCTTGTCAGCCTGGGCCGAGATGGTGATTCTTCCCCCGGCAGGGGTATATTTCAGGGCATTGGTGAGCAGATTGGCAAAGACATGACCGATCTGGACAGTGTCTACCATGACATCAGGTAAATCCCCCGGCAGGGCTGTTACAAGTTCTATACCGAGGTCCCTGGCTGCGCTCCTGAAAGACTCGGCAGCCTTGAGGATGATCTGGCCTGAAGAGACCGAGTGGAGATTCATCGCAACCTTTCCGGATTCTATACGGCTGATATCCAGAAGATTTTCAATTACCCCATACAATCGTTCTGAGTCTTCTCGCGCAGCGGTTAGGAGGTCGGCCTGCCCGGGGGTGAGGGACCCGATTTTTTCCTCAAGCAGGATATGAAGGGCCATCCGGACAGAGGTGAGTGGCGTCTTCAGCTGGTGGGATACCGTGGAGAGGAATTCCCTTTTGAGCTCATCCTGCTCAAGCTGTTTGGTGACGTCATTGAACACCAGAATGACGCCTGTCATCTGCTTCCAGTTGTTCCAGATGGGGAAGGCGGTGGGCTGGAAGTAATGTTCCTCCGCATTGACAAAATGCTGTATGACCGGGGCGGCTTTAGTCTGAGATGGCATGTGGTTTCCGGCGAGGGCATTCTTGAAGATTTCATTCACCCATTGTGTGTGCATGTTCTGGATCTGTACATTACGCTTGAGCCCGAAGAGGTTCCCGGCTGTTTCCGTGGCAATCTCCACCTTCCCGTCCATATCGACCAGGGCAACAGCATTGGGAAGGCTGTTGAAGGTCTGCTGTGTAGACTGCTGTATCCTGACCAGTTTTGCTTCATCGTTTCGCCTGAGTTCACGCAGACCTGCCGTCATCTCATTGAATGCATCCGAGAGCTGGCCTATCTCGTCATGGGTGTCGCTGGCGACCACCAGGTCAAGATTCCCATGCCGGATCTCATCAACGGAAGATTTGAGACGCTTTATGGGCTTCAAGATCCATTTGCCGATCAGGAACACATAGATCACCGCCACAAAAGCCCCCATGAGCAGAAGTACATACATCTCATGCCTTGCGATTGAGGCCTTCTTGCGGGCCTGCTGTCTTTCATCGTACATGTTCTTCTGGTTCATGGTTAGGATCTGATCCGCTGTATTCTTTATCTCCCCAAAGAGCGGTTTCAGCTCCGTGAAATAGATCCTCCGCAGTTTGTCCGGGTGCACAGAACTATCTTCCATGGTGAGAATTGCTGATTTGTACCGCAGATAAAGTACCTGGAGATGACGGGCCAGATCCCCTTCGCCTTTCATCGTTATGTTGTTCAACTCCATGTCAAGGGCCTTTTCGAAATCAAGGGTTTTTTTATCAATGGCTTGGGTGCCTTCCTTTCCGGAACCCAGGATGATGTACAGCGCTCCGTCGTCCATCCGCTCAAGGGCTTCTTTCATTGCCTGGCATGCAATGACGCTCCGGTAATTCTCCTTGAGGATGGAATCAATGGCGCCACCCAAGTCCGTTATCTGAATGAAGTTCTTCACTCCGATCACGGCAATGATAAGCAGAAGACCACCGAATCCTACCAGCAGTTTCTGTCTTAAGCTCAGCATTTGTCCGCTCCTGTCATACAGAACAGATGGCAATGGTCGTGCCATAAATTAGATAGTCAAATAACAATACGTTATGAAAATAAACCCGATGATGGCCTTGCATTAAGCAAGGATAGAACCAAGGAGTGCTTTGCAATTTGCAATGCCATATGGCAGTGTTTAAACGAGATTTTGCGTTCTGGACGTACCCATGATTGATTCAGCATATCGGGATGCCTTCAGCATGGAACTCAAAGTGTTAATGGTATTGTTTTGAAAAATAGGACCAGGTTTTTTCACTCTTCTTAAGCATAGAATCCGGGTTAAATACTGTATCGTTTCCGCCAGCGCCAGAGTGTGGCCTGGTTGACCCCGAGGATTTCTGCTGCCTCCTGCAAAGATTTGGTTGAGGCAAGTACGCGCCTGATGTGCATCTCTTCGATCTTCTCAAGGGAGACAAGGTCTCCGGGGTTCAAGCCTGCCTCTGAGCTTATGAGTTTCTCGGGAAGAAACTCTGTCCCCACCAGTTCTGTGTTGCACAGGATGGATGCACGCTCAACGATGTTACGGAGTTCACGCACATTGCCCGGCCAGGAATATCTCTTCAGCATGGCAAGAGCTTCATCGGTAAACCTCTGCAATGGCCGGTGGTTGCCCTTACTGAAAAAGCGCAGCATTCTCGCTGCTAAGATGGTGATATCTTCATGGCGTTCGCGCAGCGGTGGTATCTCAATAGGGATCACGTTCAGCCGGTAGTAGAGATCCTCCCGGAAGCGGTGATCTTTTACCGCTTGCTCGAGCCTGGTGTTTGTAGCGGTTATAAGGCGTACATTTGCCTTACGTGTGATATGGTCACCCAGGCGCTCATATTCCCTTTCCTGGATAAACCTTAAAAGCTTGGGCTGAACAGACAGCGGCAGGTCTCCGATTTCGTCCAGGAAGAGAGTCCCGCCTTCACACCCTGCCATCCTGCCCGGATTATCCCGCACAGCCCCTGTGAAAGCACCCTTAACATGCCCGAAGAGTTCGCTCTCCAGGAGTTCTGCTGAAAGGCTCGGGCATGAGATCTCGGCAAAGGGTTTATGTGCCCGGTTGCTCCACGCATGGATCGCACGGGCAAGGACGCTCTTGCCGGTCCCATTCTCCCCGGTCAGGAGGATGATGGAATCAGATATGGCAACCTGTCTGGCAAGCTCGATGGTCCGCTGCATGACCGGGCTTGAACTGTTGAACTCTATCTCCGGATTGGTCCGATTCAGGTCTGTCTGAAGTGAATCTATTCGTTGCTCCAGGGTACGTACTTCAGCAATTTTCTGAACCGTCAATTTAACCTGAGCAGGGGTGAACGGCTTGGGGATGTAATCCGACGCCCCTCGTTTTATCGCCTCCACGGCCGTATCGATGGACGCATAGGCAGTGATCACCACGATCTTGATCCAGGGAGATGCTGCAATCAGGGCAGGGATGAGGTCAAGACCGCTGTCGGTCCCGAGACGCAGATCCACAAAGGCCAAATCAAAGGAGCGCCTTGAGTTTTCAGATACGGCATCGGTCACATTGCTTACAGCAATTACCTTGTGCCCCTCGGTTTCAAGGTAAACCGTAAGCGTTTTCCGGATATTCGACTCATCATCAACAATAAGGATCTGTAATGGTGATCCGCTCATAATCAACCTATGAGTCCTTGGGTATTGTAAACCTGCAACAGCCCGTTCGCGCAGTGCCTGTACTTGGAATATCCCAAAGACAAAGAGTAAAACAAGACAATCTTTATCAATGGATAAAAATTATATGGGTTATATTGCATCTTCCGGATTACTCATTATATTTATTACTATAAGCACGCAAAACAGTCCGGCAGTCGGGATGAAATGCAGGGTTTCTCCCCCTTTGAGATAGCTTTAGGCAGGTGTGTAATGTCCTGGCGTTCTCTTCGGGTCAGCTGAGAAGAAAGGAGGGCTTTGATGGCGGAGAGTGAATATCATGTAATCGAACTCGTGGGCACAAGTTCTGAGTCTTGGGAAAGGGCGGCTGCGGTTGCTATTGAAACTGCCTCGGAAAAAGTAAGAGACACCCGGATCGCCGAAGTGGTCCAGCTGGACATGTCATGCGATGGTAACAACGAACTCGTCTATCGGGCGAAGTTGAGGGTGTCTTTCAGGTATCACATGATCTTTTCCCTTACACCCAAGTTCCACAACCGGTCGTCTCATTGGTAGTGCAGCATGTCCGGATCATCGGAAAGTGCTAGTTTCTTTTATGGCTTACAGATGAAAGGAGAGAGAAATGGCAGAGAGTGTTTACAAGGTGGTGGAGATTATCGGGACCAGTCCGGAATCATGGGAGAAGGCAGCTGAGGCTGCAATCAAGACAGCCTCCAAGTCACTGAAAGACCTTCGTATAGCCGAGGTCGTTGAGCTGGACCTTCAGATCGAGAACGGTAAGGTGATGAACTACAGGACCAAGTTGAGTATCTCATTCAAGTACCAGGACAAGGATTGAGCTGAGCTGGGCTGCCGGTCTTCAGGAGCTTCTTCATGGGTCCGGCCATTACGAAAGCATTGCAAGTAAGGTCACGCCCTGGTCTTTTTTAGCATGAGGTGACACAACAAATCAGTGGTGCCGCCGGCAGGGGCAATGCCCGTGCATTGCTGCAAACTTTTACCGGCAAGGTGATCATTATTACTTAATAAGGTATACTTTGCGTTCATAAGACCCGCATGCCCCTCGAAGTGAGTCATTTTAACGAGCCCGGCAAAATAAAAATATATTTCACGCAGGCTTCGATCCTCTTTGATCAATATCGTATATAGCTGCTCAGGGCCATCATTTAAGCGATATATAAGTGATAGAAAATAAATTTATTTGAGGCCTTGACAATGATTTTGATTTCGCATACAAAGGCCAGGCTCTTGCAGAGCAGGGCAATGTTGGAAGCAAGTTTA
>CAWAUM010000001.1:790000-847606 GCA_963785235.1 uncultured delta proteobacterium
GAAACCTTCGGGGAGTTACAAAGCATATCCATAGGAGAACGATCTGGAAAGTTCGGCCATAGGGGGTGATAGCCCCGTATCCAAAATGGAATATGTCTCCCTGGGACTGTTTCCCGAGTAACACGGGACACGAGAAATCCTGTGTGAATCTGGGAGGACCATCTTCCAAGGCTAAATACTACTCGGTAACCGATAGTGAACAAGTACCGTGAGGGAAAGGTGAAAAGTACCCCGGCGAGGGGAGTGAAATAGTACCTGAAACCGTGTGCTTACATTCTGTGGGAGCCCTATGTCATAGCTTGCTATGACAGGGTGACTGCGTGCCTTTTGCATAATGAGTCAGCGAGTTACTTTATGCAGCAAGGTTAAGCCGTAAGGTGTAGCCGTAGCGAAAGCGAGTCTTAATAGGGCGACATAGTTGCATGGAGTAGACCCGAAGCCAAGTGATCTATCCATGGGCAGGGTGAAAGTTCGGTAAAACGAACTGGAGGCCCGAACTAGTTAAGGTTGAAAACTTTTTGGATGACCTGTGGATAGGGGTGAAAGGCTAATCAAACTTGGAGATAGCTGGTTCTCCCCGAAATATATTTAGGTATAGCCTCAGATGATGAATGCCGGGGGTAGGGCTCTGAATGGGCTAGGGGTTCTCGCGAATTACCAACCCCAATCAAACTTCGAATACCGGTTATTTTAATCTGGGAGTCAGCCTATGGGTAATAAGATCCATAGACGAAAGGGAAAGAACCCAGACCGCCAGCTAAGGTCCCAAATAGATGCTAAGTGGTAAAGGTGGTGAAGTTGCACAAACAACCAGGATGTTGGCTTAGAAGCAGCCATCATTTAAAGAAAGCGTAATAGCTCACTGGTCGAGTGATTTTGCGCCGAAAATGTAACGGGGCTCAAGCATCTAACCGAAGCTGCGGATCTGCACGCAAGTGCATGATGGTAGGGGAGCGTAGTAGTTGCCTGCGAAGCAGTACCGTAAGGAGCTGTGGAGGTTCTACTAGTGCTTATGCTGACATGAGTAACAATAATACAAGTGAGAATCTTGTACGCCGTAAACCCAAGGATTCCTGCGCAAGGATCTTCCGCGCAGGGTTAGTCGGATCCTAAGCTGAGGCCGAAAGGCGTAGGCGATGGAAAACAGGTTAATATTCCTGTACCACTGACGTAGCGTTATCAGCAATGGGGGGACGCAGGAGGGTATGCCGAGCCGGGTGATGGATGTCCCGGTTTAAGCCCGTAGGGAGAGTCTCTAGGCAAATCCGGAGACTCGTTAATCCTGAGAGGTGATGACGAGTTCAATTGCGAACGAAGCGGCAAATCCCACACTGACAAGAAAAGCCTCTAGCGAGTCACGTTGGTGTCCGTACTGTAAACCGACACAGGTGGGTGGGGTGAGAATCCTAAGGCGTTGAGTGAAACCTCGTTAAGGAACTCGGCAACTTGACACCGTAACTTCGGGAGAAGGTGTGCCCTCATTAGGTGAAGAAATTTACTTTTGGAGCCGAGGAGGGTGGCACAAAAATGGCCGGGGCGACTGTTTACTAAAAACATAGGACTCTGCTAAATCGCAAGATGACGTATAGGGTCTGATGCCTGCCCGGTGCCGGAAGGTTAAGGGGATCTGTTATTCGCAAGGAGAAGCAGTGAACCGAAGCCCCGGTAAACGGCGGCCGTAACTATAACGGTCCTAAGGTAGCGAAATTCCTTGTCGGGTAAGTTCCGACCTGCACGAA
This sequence comes from uncultured delta proteobacterium, assembly GCA_963785235.1. GTDB lineage: Bacteria > Desulfobacterota > Desulfomonilia > UBA1062 > UBA1062 > MWEI01. The sequence goes on from CAWAUM010000001.1 coordinate 791,740, forward strand.
TGGCATAACGATCTCGGCGGTGTCTCAACGAGGGGCTCAGTGAAATTGCAGTGCCAGTGAAGATACTGGCAACCCGCGGAAGGACGGAAAGACCCCGTGGACCTTTACTACAACTTGACATTGTGTCTTGGGTAGGTCTGTGTAGGATAGGTGGGAGACTTTGAAGCTGGGACGCTAGTTTCGGTGGAGTCAACCTTGAAATACCACCCTGATCTACTCGGGATACTAACCTACTCCCGTTATCCGGGAGAGGAACATTGTCTGGTGGGTAGTTTGACTGGGGCGGTCGCCTCCCAAAATGTAACGGAGGCGCGCTATGGTTCCCTCAGGCTGATTGGAAACCAGCCGTCGAGTGTAAAGGCATAAGGGAGCTTGACTGCGAGACGGACACGTCGAGCAGGTGCGAAAGCAGGTCTTAGTGATCCGGTGGTTCCGAATGGAAGGGCCATCGCTCATCGGATAAAAGGTACCCCGGGGATAACAGGCTTATCTCCCCCAAGAGTTCACATCGACGGGGAGGTTTGGCACCTCGATGTCGGCTCATCGCATCCTGGGGCTGGAGCAGGTCCCAAGGGTTTGGCTGTTCGCCAATTAAAGCGGTACGCGAGCTGGGTTTAGAACGTCGTGAGACAGTTCGGTCCCTATCCTCCGTGGGCGGAGGAAATTTGAGAGAATCTGTCCCTAGTACGAGAGGACCGGGATGGACGGACCTCTGGTGTTCCAGTTGTCGCGCCAGCGGCATAGCTGGGTAGCTACGTTCGGAACGGATAACCGCTGAAAGCATCTAAGTGGGAAGCCGTTCTCAAGATTAGATTTCCCTCCCGCTTCGGCGGGCTGAAGGCCACATGAAGACTACATGTTTGATAGGCTGGATGTGTAAGCGCAGTAATGCGTTGAGCTTACCAGTACTAATCGGCCGTGAGGCTTGACCCATTGATTTTATCACTCTCTTCCAAGCTTATATATTACTGCAGGCGCGGCTGTGGCTGCGAATCTGCAAACAGGAATCATTAAGCAAAACGTTCCTGGTGATTATGGCAAAGGGGAAACACCCGATCCCATTCCGAACTCGGAAGTTAAGCCCTTTAGCGCCGAATGTACTGCACGGGCAGCTGTGTGGGAGAATAGGACGTTGCCAGGACAATTATTAAAGGCCTCTGATCGAAAGATCAGGGGCCTTTTCGTATTTAAGTCCCCTGTCCCCTCACGGGAGAGGGGGTGGACTTTCCGAAATGAACCTGTTCCCAAATTTCCCCAAATTTCCCCAGGTGAAAACTGGGGGACAGGAGAAAAGAGACGGTTCTTTTTTTTGAAAATAGATAGAAGGGAAAATAAGGTCGAGCCCATTTTCTAAGCAATCTGATTCTTGATATGAATCCTGATCACCCAAGGTTATTTTTTAAGGAATGCCATATACTCTTGAGGAGTTACGATTACTATTGATTTGTATTTCCGTAATGCCAATAAATCCTTGTCACCGGTCACAACATGGGGCGCCTGGGCATTGACTGCAACGGCAAGGAACATGTCATCATTCGGATCACGGCACACACCCTCTATCTTTTCTTTGATGACTATCACCTCAAAGTAAGGGAGTATCTCGTCTTCGATGATAGCTTTTATCTCATCTACTGACAGACTGAACTTCGGATAACCGAGCACTGTTCTGAACTCTTGAAAGGTTTCCCTTGAAAGGAGAGGGGAGAGGGTTCTGTCCTTCCACAGTTCTTGAAACATAGACAGACGTCCTTTTAAAAGGATTACAGAAACGAGTACGTTGGTGTCCAGTACGACCCGCATCATTTATTTTTTCTTCCTTGCCCATTTTACTGCGTCGGTTACATCCTTCTCATTAATCCCTAACTTTGCCATCTTTTCGCGGATGCTTTCCTGAGAAGAGGTGATAGGGGTTATCTTGACCGGCATCAGTACAATCTGATTATTTATCACGGTTGCGTCGAACAGGTCGACACCCGGAAACTTATCAGCGATTTCTTTCGGCAGCGTCAGTTGATTTTTTGAGGTCTTCTTGGCCAGCATATTTCCTTACCTCCTTAAAGTAAGGATACCTTATTTGCTATTTTACTGCAAGGGAAAAACTGGGGGAAAGACATCTTTCTACAGTATGTATGCAGTTTTTCCGATTAATCAGGTATCATGGGGCGCAGTAATATAAATCGACTCCAGTTCTATGCATTACCTGAAAGCGTCTGCACGCAGGTCGCTTTCAAGTCGAATCCTTTCATCGTATGGGGCGTGCTGCCCTTACTCACGCTGTTCCTAAAGAAAGGGGAACCCGATGGGGGATGAAACCATAAGAAAATGTTCCTCCTGCGGAAAAGTGTTGAAGCCCGAGGTAGACCTCTGCACGAAATGCGGAGCCCTCTTTGAGGAAAACGGAGAGAGCAGCGAGGGGGAGGGCTCTATCGGAGCGGAACTCCTGTCGCTGGCCAATGACTTCCTCTGTGTGAGCAAAATAAGCCCGCAGTGGTTTGAACTGATATCCCGGCCAGGAGCACAAGTTCCAGACCAGAAGTCCACGATAAAATACCAGGCCGTGGCGCAGCTGGTGCCGGGGAAATACCAGGTCTTATTCTGGGAAAAGATGATGGAAACTCTGGTGGGCATAGACGCGGACTCTTCTCAAGCAAACTCCATCCAGAAATCTATTGATGTCGATCAGAAGTTCCACGGGCACCTCGTGTTCGGCGGTCCTTACGGATTTCGCTACGACAGACTGCACCGGGTAGTGAAGGCTATTGCGAACGAGCAGGGTTGGCAATTCGAACTGTCCATGTCCAAACCTGTCATGGACTTCACCCCCACCATGGAAACTGCGCTTCCCTCCCATACCTCCAGGAAGGGCAGATGGATTCCTGCGATTCTGGCAGGGGCAGTCATTCTTGTGGTTGTTGCAGCGCTGGTTGGAATATTCTCAAAGGGGGTGAAGGAAACCCCTATTGCTGAAAAACCCAAGACCGCTGCCGCAGTGCATGCAGCGATGGAGGCTCAAAAAGCTCTCGGCGCAGCACAGAAGCCGTCGGTTCCCGCGATATCAGCGGCAATCGATTATAATGCCGAAGGCATGAAAAAAGCCAAGGCCGGGAACATGGAAGAAGCGGCCGGGTTATTTGAAAAGGCCGTACAAGCCAGTCCGGATAATTTCAATGCCTGGAATAACCTGGGATTGGCCCTGCGCAAGATCGGCAAGAATGAGGAGGCCGTCAAGGCCTACCAACGCGCCATTACCAGAAATCCCGACTTCGCCCTGGTGTACAAGAATCTCGGCATCGTGTTCGAGCAAATGGGCAAGAAGAAAGAGGCTGCAGAGGCCTATCTGAAATACGCTGAACTGAATCAATCCGCTGCAGATGCGCGCACCGCCAGAAAAAAAGCCGCGATGCTGATGGGTGTAGCACAGGGAAAGGAGATAAGACCATGAGACACATTTTTTTCACACGTAACCTGATTTTGCTGCTTTGTTTCCTCTTGGCCTCTGGTTGTGCCGCAACAGAAACAACCACCAAACCCGATACGACCGGCCCGGCTCCAACCGCCGCTGATGGTGCCGGGACAGAAACAACCATCAAGCCTGCCCCGACGCCAAAACCAGTGATTCTTTATGTTGTCTCTAATCAGCTTAACATGCGGAAGTGCCCTTCTGTAAAGTGCAAGGTTATAGCAAGGCTGAAACTGGGCGATGAAGTCATCAAGCTGGGACAGGAAAAGGATTGGATTAATGTACGAGTAAAGTCCACTAATCGTGAAGGTTGGGTGGCCTCGACTCTGGTCGGGAAAACGGCCACCAAGAAGAAACCCTCTTCCAGGATCAAGAAACAATCGCCTCCACGGGGAAAAGATAAGCAGGGATCATCCGAGTTACAAGAAGAGTTCGCCCCTTGACCCCCGGGAATAAATGAATAAATGGGGTCAGAGACCATTTTCTCAATAACAATAAATCGTCTCTGACCACTGTTTACTCCTGATCTTGTCGGATATCTTCACGTCCATCCTCCGGTTACGGTTATGAAAGAAACCCTGATAGATTAAACATTCAATGCAAAAACTCCGATTTTAAGGAAATACAGCCTTGAAAAATGAAAGCTTTGAAAAAGGATGGGTTTATGAAAGACGAAAACAGATCAGTGGGCCGGTTGCTGGATGTGCTCGCCGAAGCCAAGGATTTGGTAGCCGAGTTCGCGGACGAGGCATACAAGAGCAGGGCGGCAGAAGTTGCTCTGCGGGAAAGCGAAGAGCGGTACCGGATCCATTTTTCCCTGACCAACGATGTCATGTTTTCCTTTGACCGGCAGCTCACGATCCTGAGCGTTTCTTCGAACGTCGAGCGGGTGCTCGGGTACAAGCCCGAGGAACTGACCGGTAAGCCTCTTGCAGAGGCGAACCTGCTGCATCCAGACTCTATGCAGGAAGCGGTGGATAAAGCCCATCACGTCCTTGCCGGAGAGGTATACCTGTCCTCAATCCTTCAGTTCATGACCAAAAACGGCGATATCGTGATCGGCGAGGTAAGCGGCATCCCGCTCAGCCGCGACGGCCAGGTCATCGAGGTGATCAATGTGGCCCGGGACATCACCAAGCGGATCAACACGGAAAACTCCCTGCGCGAGAGCTCGGAGCGCTACCTGCACATCCTCGATACCCTGCCCAGCGCAGTATGCATCCTGAAGGACGAAGATACCAGGTTTATGTTCGCTAACCAGGGCTTCTGCGCCCTGAGCGGCCACGAGATTCGCGATATCATCGGGAAGACGCCGGTCGAGCTGAAGCTCCCGGTGGGGCTAGACGATTTCTTTTCCAACGGCAAACCCGATGCGGGTTCTTCCCAGGCCGATCTCAAGAAGCAGCGGCTGAAGAAGAAAGACGGCACCATAGCCGATGTAATGGCCTCGTCAGGTCCCATGAAGTACGCAGGCGAAGACTGCCTGATCATGGTCATGATGGATGTCACCAATTATAAGCGAAGCCTGTAGCGGATAATCCTCATGGAAATCCGGGGACACCATACTTGACAAAAATGGGACAGATTTATTTTTTGATAATCACCACTTTTTCCCGTTTTTCATGAACGCAAACGGTTGCGCCCTGTCACCTAGGGGGTAACAGGGCGTTCAGGTTCCGCTCAGGTGAGGACCGCGGCCTCAGTTATGGTTTGACTGCTCGAATCAGTCTCTACTTGGTATCAGGCTCAGATACGTCCACTTTGCCATCCTTCACCGGCAGTGTGGCGCCTGGTCTGAAGGACGTCCGTACGACCCCTTCCTTGCCTTCGAGCCGGTAGGTCACCTTATAGCCGACCACCTTCTGCGATTCGTCGTAGACCGTTTGGCAGACGCGTTTCGTTGTAGTGACCACGTCGCTTTCCTGCATGCCCTTCTGAACCTGGTTCCCTACCACGGCACCGCCGACAGCCCCGGCGGCTGCGGCAATTTTCTTGCCCTTTTTACCGTGGCCGAGAGTATAGCCCAGCACGCCGCCGGCAACTCCGCCGGCCACGGTGCCGGTGACGCGATTGGAGTCCTGCACCGGCGCCTGCTCCTGCACCTGCACGTCCTCACACACCTCACGCGGGGTCTTGATGGTCTTGGTGATCTCCTTCACGGCTATGACATCGGCATGATCCGCAGGGGCACTCTGCGTAAGCGCGCCCTGTGCCGCATCGACCGGCGCGGGAACACCCGGTGCAGGGGCACCCTGGTTGGAAACCGTGCCTTGTACAACCAGGGGAGCACTCAGAGAAGTATACTGACCATCCGGTCCGCTGCTCACGGTGACACTCTCACCAGTCATCCCGTTTGCCGGCTGTGGCGTCAGGACATACTGCGACGACGGGTATAGCTTGGCGAACTTGAAGGACCCATCCGCACCTGATATTGCCTCTAACTGTTCGTATCCCTTGACCGGTTGGACCTGTATCGCGATCACCTTTATCCCTGCCAGGGCCTGTCCATTGCTGTCAGTCACTCTGCCTACCAGCCCCGTATTCTTACTGCAGGAGCAAAGGCAAAAAAACATTACCAGCGCACTGAGTGCAATAACCATCTTCTTCGCCTTCATGCTTGAAATCTCCTTTCTGTGGCTTTTTCGTTTCCATGAAATTCCGTATCCTTATGGATATACCGTCCCTGCTGACCCTATTCAATAGCTATTTCATTGTCCTCTTGCATGCTCCCTGCAGGTTGAAGAGCACCAAGCACAGCAGCGTGAAATAGACCGTGTCGAGAACATGCTCGAAGTAATGCGACGCGATCAGGTAGTAAACCGAAAGCGCGGATCCACGGGCAAATCCTGGCCTCTGCGCCATGGTCCCGATGCCCGCCCCCAGCGCCGCTGTGACCTGATACGCCAGCAGGGCGGTGAAGAGCAAGGCCAGGACCGCCGAAAACAGCCATACTTTGGCGGGGAAAGCGCCGTGGCGGAGTGTTCCTTCCCTGGCCTTTTTCCTGAAAAAAAAGTAGAGCGGCAGCGGAAAGTAGATAAGAGGGAATGTCGCGCATTCGCGGACGCTGTGGGCCAGGTAGCGCGGATCAGTCCACGTGGAGAGCGGCGCATAGAGGCTTGCGCCGTTGAACAGCAGCGTGAGGAGGAACAGCAGAATGAACCCCGCACCGACGAAAACGACTCCCCGACAGCTAACGGCCAGAGGGACATGAAAGACGTGCATGAGAATCATGAGGTAGCAGGGAATGGCAAGGGGCATGAGCATCGTACTGGGCAGGTGCAGGTTCCATGACCCGCCTCTCGTGTAGACCGTCATGTTCTGCTTCTCCTGGAGCACGAAGGCAAGAGTGTCATCGATGCCGAACCAAACCAGGCTGACGGTAATTGCGGCAATTATGAAAAGGCCCAGCGCCGTGGCGCTTCGCCTGAGGTGCGACGCTTCATCGCCCTGCGTTGAAGGAACTGCGAGGCAGAGATAAGTCCCGGTGAAGATGAGCGCGTACACTGTGTGGACGGGAACATGCCCGAGGAAATGCGACGCGTACAAAACGGTCTGCAGGAGGCTGTACGCACCGCCTTCATGGATGACTGTATCCAAGAGGAAGACCTTCCGGTGGTACAGCGCCAGGTAGACGTACGAGACGATGTATGTCGCCAGAGGAATGAGCAGAAGAAGTTCCATTTTCAGGGATCGGTCCTTCATCATCCTCCTCCTCCGGAATCCCCCTCGGCGGACCCGGTCCGCACGGTTTCACAAGTGCAACACATTCTGTGGGGTCGGTATGAAGTAAACAGGCAGCATCATTATCTGCAATTAACATGATTTTTTCATGGAATAGCAATACTAATAAACAAGGTCATCCATTTCTCCATAAGGAAATCCGGGGACACCATACTAATTTTCTTTTTGGGGAGAAAAGGAGAAAATGGGGTCATTTATCCATTCACCACTTAATCAATGGACCGATTGAAAGATCCGGTGTTGTTGAGTAGACGAATAATTAGGAGAATCTGTATGAAGGGATATGGGCTCTATAATATATCGTCGGGATAATGCTCAGGCGGGAATAATGAATCAGAAAAGGGTATCCAGGAGGACAGGGACTGCATATCACGAGGCGGGTCATGCAGTATGCGCATACCTGGTTCGTAAGAAGTTCAGGTATGTAACTATCAGGGCCAATGGGGAATACGAAGGGTATATGCGGCATTATCAAAGGAGGGAAGCTTTCCTGTCCGATGGTGAGGAAAAGGCGAGGACGAGAACCTCCATGGAGAAAGACATGATGGTTTCCCTGGCAGGAGGCGCTGCCGTATTTCTCCTGACCGGCAAGCATGACTACATCGGAAAATGGTCTGATGATCACAAGGTCATGGACCTTGCTGAATATGTATGCAAATCCAGGCGTGAGTGCGAGGCATATATCAACTGGCTGTTTATCCGTTGTGAATCCATGCTGAGATCCCCGGCAAACTGGCATGCGGTGGAAACCCTTGCAGAAGAACTCCTTGCGAAGGAGACCATAAGCTACAGAAAGGCCGTGGAACTCATCAAGGCCGCCAAGAGGCAATTCAGACGGGGAAGGTGGGAGGATACTCCGGCCCAAGCCCTTTCTGTACGTGGAGGGCGGCGGCCATAACGAAATCCTGGCTGTTGGGAGAGGAACAGTGAAAATCCGGGGACACCATACTAATTAATTCTGGAAAATAGGTATAGTGTCCCCAGGTTATAAATATTTCTACCTGAAGAGTTTACTTTGCCTTTTTCTTTGCAGCCTTTGCCGCTGCTGCCTTCGGCTTTGCAGCCTTTACCACTGCCTTAGGTTTCGCAGCCTTTGCCGCTGCTGCCTTCGGTTTTGCAGTCTTTGCCACCGCCTTAGGTTTCGTAGCCTTTGCCGCTGCTGCCTTCTTCTTTACAGCCGCCTTCGGTTTAGCAGCCTTTGCCACCGCCTTCGGTTTCGTAGCTTTTGCCACTGCAGCCTTTGGCTTAACAGCCTTTGCTGCTGCTGCCTTCGGTTTCGCAGTCGTTGCCGCTGCCTTTACGGGTTTCTTTTTTACTGCCTTCTTAACTGCCGTTTTTGCCATAAAATCCTCCTCCCTTAGTTACTCTTTATCCTCTGTGTCTTCATTCTCTTCCAGAACAATGTCATCCACATCTAAAACATATTCAGCATCAAGTTCATTGACAACCTCGTGCAGGTCTTCATTCTCACCCGGGGCAATATGGAGTGGTTCTGTTTTTGCCACGTAAGCTGAACGTTGTTTCCCCCTGCGCTTGCGAGCCGCTTTTATCAATCCATCAAGCTGATTAGCTCCACATGACGGGCAAAGAGGTTGTGGTCTACCTAAATCATAAAACTTGATGCCACACTTATAGCACTTGTACCGTTTCCCAAGGCCTACGGAAGAAACCATAACCTTCTGAGTTTGAATCTTTTCAGTCACAATAACATCTTTTTTCTCAGATACCTGATCCATCTCAGAAGAAATTACCTTTGTCTCGAATGTCTTCTCTTTGACTGCCGGAGCAGCTTTTTTCTCGACATGCTTTTCTGCTTTTCCTGCCGGCTTGCCCTTGACGGGTTGTTTCTTCACTGCAGCAGGAAGCACAGGGCCTTTGGATGGTTTCGCCTTGACTACCGGGGCTTCTTTTATCTTGCTCTGCTGCGCTGCTTTTCCGGCAGGTTTACCCTTGACTGGTTGTTTCTTCTTTGCAGCAGGAAGCACAGGACCCTTGGATGGTTTCGCCTTGACTACCGGGGCTTCTTTTATCTTGCTCTGCTGCGCTGCTTTTCCGGCAGGCTTACCCTTGACTGGTTGTTTCTTCTTTGCAGCAGGAAGCACAGAGCCTTTGGATGGCTTCGCCTTGACTACCGGGGCTTTTTTTATCTTGCTCTGCTGCGCTGCTTTTCCGGCAGGCTTACCCTTGACTGGTTGTTTCTTTTTTGCAGCAGGAAGCAAAGAGCCCTTGGATGGCTTCGCCTTGACTATCGGGGCCTCCTTTTTCTTGCTCAACTGCGCTGCTTTTCCTGCCGGCTTGCCCTTGACTGGTTGCTTCTTCACTGCAGAAGTTTGTACAGGGTTCTTGGATGGCTTCCCTTTGATTATCGGAGCTTCTTTTTTCTTGTGCTGCATCTCTGCTTTTCCAACAACCTTTTTATTTTGAGGGTTCTTCTTATGGGCTAATGAAACACTGCTTTTACGAGATTCCTTCTTAACTGCAGGCCCAGTCTTCTTTTTCTCAGGATGATTTTTATTGAGTTTGTTTAGTGATCGCATCCTTTTATCCTTCCTGCAATATTATATCGATTTAACGATCTAATTTCATTAACATAATGTATACAAAGATAAATTACCGTTCCCCATCAAGCGAAAGGGAAGAAGGGGACAGATTTTTAAGAAAGAAAAGCTCTAGTAAAATCAAGGGATACCATGCCCTTTTATCGATCTCGGCATATAATCATCGTATACTATTGTCATACAAAAAATATCTGTATATACCTGACGTAAACATCATCGGCTACAGGAAGGGGTTCATCATGAGAGATGTTGTTGTCATCGGAGCCGGGCTTCATCGTTACGGGATGTTTCCTGATAAAACCACTGTTGATATGGGCATGGAGGCGATTTCCCTGGCGCTCAACGATGCGGGCATGGCCTGGAAAGACATTGAGGCCGCTTACTGCGGCACGGTGCAGCCCGGTGCATCCGGGGGGCATGCCATCTGCAATACAATGGGATATACGGGCCTGGGCATTACCATTGTGGAAAATGCGTCCGCCAGTGGATCATCCGCATTCAGGGAGGCGTACCTGTCCGTCGCCTCCGGAGAAAATGATATCGTGCTTGCCTTCGGCATCGATAAACTCGGCTCGCAGCTCCTGGCGCCACCGCCGCCGCAGCCGAAGCCAGAAAACGCGGCGCAGCCCGAGACCAAACAGCCGCAGCCGAAGCCGGAAAATGTGGCGCCGCCCGAGCCCAAACAGTCTCAGCCGGAGCCGGAAAATGACGAAAGGGTGGATTCGAAGTTCAAAAAGGTACTGCCGGTCCAATACTTTGCAGATCTGGCCCAGCACTACATGAAAGAATACGGCGTCACGCGCCAACAGCTGGGCCAGGTTTCAGTCAAGAGCCATTTCAACGCCAGCCTGAATCCCTATGCGCACTTTCAGAAGCCATGCACACTGGAGCAGGCCAATAATGCCCGCATGGTGGTAGATCCCCTGACGGTGCTGCACTGCTGCCCTATGGATGACGGGGCTGCAGCGGTCATCGTCTGCGCAAAGGAAACAGCAAAAAGATATACCGACAAACTGTGTCCGACTGTCGCCGCATCTGTCAACAAAAGTACGCCCCCAGATGGCGATTTCTTTGTCACCCTGACCAGGCTGGCCTCCCGGGAAGCCTATAAAAAGGCCGGCATCACTCCGGAAGACCTGGATCTCATCGAACTGCACGACGCCTTCACCATCGAAGAGATAATCTATCTGGAAGCGCTTGGCTTATGTGAAACGGGGCAGGGGGGGAAGCTGGTTGAAGAAGGCGTGACGGCCATTACCGGGAAGCATCCCATCAATACGAGCGGCGGCCTGATTTCCATGGGGCATCCTGTCGGGCCCACGGGTATCGGCCAGGTGGCCGAGATCCTCTGGCAGATGCGCCGTCAGTGCGGCAAACGGCAGATCCCAAAGCCTGTCAATTATGCCCTGGCCCAGATGGTCGGCGCGGGCGGTGTCTGTGTTGTTCACGTGTTCAAAAAGTGAATTGAATGAATTGGGGACGGGTTCTCATTTTTTATATGGTACTTCATCAGATTGCACTATTTGATAAACGTTGGGACAGTAGTGATCTCTCATAAATAGTCCCTTCCACCATTTATCCCGATTCAGCTGACAGGCCATGGCATTTCACCCAGGGCCATACGGCACAGGTCGGTAATAAATATTTTCGGCAGACCGGCCTTTGAGGTCTCGCCCTGCATCACCGTATCGCACATGGGGCAGATCGTTATCAGGGCCTCGGCATGGTTATCGAGGGCGTCCTTGATATTGTCGTTCTGGATCTTCATGGCGAGATCTTGGTTTACGAAGAGAGCCGGACCTCCGCAGCACAGGGCATCTACGCCCTCATATTTTCTTGAAACACACTCCACACCTATAAGCCCGAAGATTTCATTCAGCCAGACATCCTGCTGTGGCAACCACCTGACCGCACAGTTGGGCTGGTAGGCAACCCTCTTGTTAAGCATGGTGACAGCGTTCTGATTGTCCATAAGATAGTCACGCATATGTTCGAACAGGTGCATGTACCTGTAGGGCACGTCAATGCCGAGCTCCCTGGCTTTGAGGTGAGCCAGGATATATCCTTCATTATGAACGTAAACGATATCTTTTCCCAGTTCGGCAAATGAATCGATAACGTTGCGGCCATATCTCCCCGCAAGGCTCTCTCCGCCCATATGGGCCATGCCGACCAGGGAAGCAAACTTTCTCCCCCGAACCACGGTCATGCCCTTGAACATCGGGCTTCCAAGGGTGCCTTCCGGGAACTGGGTGAACGGGAAGGAGTCAAAGGACAGTGCTGGCTTGTCAGGGTCCCCTTCGATCACCTGGACATCCCTGCTGCCGTGCTCGAACGCCTTTATCACTGCATCAATAAAAGGTTTGAAGCTCACTGCAACAGGACTCCCGAACTTCTCCTGCATCTTGTAGATGAGATTGGCCGGATCTGCCCCGGAGGGGCAGTATTGAAAGCATGCATTGCAGGTGATGCATTTGTCCAGTATATCGGCCGCCTTTGACTCCATGAGGAGTTTCATCTCGCGTACGGACTTGTCACGATCGTAATCGACATAACGGCACTTCACCAGGCAATCGCCGCAGAGATCACACTTTGAGGCATCCCACATTTTATCACCTCCCTTTATGTCTCTTCAGATCAAGCAAGTCCTTAAAAGAAAAAGGGGACTGATAAAGCCATGACGTCCCTCATCATAAGCACTTCAGGTGAAGATCTGATGGAGGACAAAGCTTATTACTGAAAAGACAATGCTGAAAAGCATGGCCCACCAGATATTCACCACTAAAAAACCGGTTACGATGGCGCTTGTCAGGAGCACGAGCAAACCGTTCAGGACAAGGATGAAGAGCCCCAGTGTGATAATGGTGAAAGGAAAGGTCAGCACAACCAGGATGGGCCGCAGTACGGCATTGATGAGCCCGAGCACCAGGGCTGTCACCAGTGCTGTCCCGAAGCTCTGGATCGAAACTCCGGGCAGCAGGTAGGCAGTGATCATGATCGACGCCGTCATCAGAAGCCACTTGATAAGTATCTTCATGGAAACCTCCAATTACGCTTTAAGGGAAAAAGGAAGCAGGTTTTTTCAAAAATATCATTTGAGTTCGATCCATGTTGCCTTTGCTTTGGCGCAAAGCCCGTCTGATTCGGAGAACACCGCAGTGCCCGCATGATATTTTCTGCCGTCCTGAGCAATTCTCCAGCCGATCACGATACATGGCACATCTTCTTTTATATCATTGAGGATAGCTACGGCAAGCTTTCCAAGGACAATGGTCCTGGGTATATCCCTCATGGCAGCAAAGGCGCCGGGGCAGTCGAGAGCCGCCCAGATGAATTCATGCCTTACCAATCCATGGCGATCGCTCAGATCGGCGTAAGGTATCCATGGTGTTGCAACCATCCGGCCGCCCGGCACCGGACCGGGGAAAATTCTCATTCCATCCCCTACGGCACGCTCGGGGCCACAGACGAAGCAGCGTGGAAAGGGGTGGTGCTTGAATCCCAGATAGTCTTTCGATGCGCTCTGTGCCTCGGCATAGGCAGGTGGTGTTGGGACTTCCAGTTCAAGGGCCACCTTACGGGCTTCAGCCACGAGCGTACCACCATCCATAAGGGTGACATGATCATCGCCCATGATGTTGACCTCAAGAGGGCTCTCAAGAGGAGGAGGTATCCGGAGAGTGACCTCTGCAGGGCCTTGTATGAAGCTCCCGAGCAGGCCGCACACATAACCGCCCTGTCCTGACGTTGAAGGCCCGCAGTACCTGTTTCCAATGAGCATGATTCCTCCTTAATATATTCATTATAACCTACGATTTATTTTTTCACCACGTATTGACTCTGAAATACTTCGAGAACCCGGATTGCCGGATATATTCAAAGACATCCGTATGGTTTTCATTGGAGAAGCCCGCATTATCCTGTTATGTAATTGGTCCTATCAATAATGCAGGAGAAGATCATGGACACGACGGAAGAGCGTAGCAAACATTTGGAAATGATAAGGGAGCTTGCGAACAGCTCTCCCTTTTATCGTCATGTGCAGATGCAGGTAACCGGGTTCACCCAGCAGGGATGCATCATGAACATGGTCGTAGAGCACCAGCATACAAACCTCTTCGGCAACACTCACGGCGGGGCTGTTGCATCACTGGCTGACTCCGCGTGCGGAGTATCGCTTGCCGTGGCACTCGAAGGTAATGAATATGCCGTGACCCAGCACCTTGATGTGAGTTACCTCAAACCCTCCACCAAAGGAATATTACGTGCTGAAGGGAGATTGCTCTCGCGCGGCAAGAATTCAGCAGTACTTGAAGCGGACATATTCAATGAATCGGGCGAGAAGGTTGCCCATGCCCATACTATCCACAGTATACGCAGGAGGCCGGGCGGATTCATTCAAGAGGACGCAGAAGATATGAATAAGAAATAGTAAGGTAGGGACCATTTTTCAAGAACCACGAATCTGGTGGTGCTGCCCTTGAAAGATGCTTCGGGCGAAGGCCACCTTCATTGTTACGGCAATTCATGCTAAGGTCTTTTCCATGAGCATTAAAGCAAAGGGCACCCGGGGGCGGGACAAATCCGTTTCAAGGGATTTCATCGAGGAATGCGCCATTGCCCTGTTTCAATCCAAAGGTGTGGAGAAGACATCGATCAGTGAGATTGTGGCAAAGACCGGAATCGCAAAGGGTACGTTTTATCTTTATTTCAAGGATAAGGATGACCTTGTGGATGCCGTCATCAGCCGGCATACAAAAGAATTTCTGGATCAGGTCATCATCCCCTTTCAGAATGTACCCAGGATTATCATCCTCGCAGATGCAATCATCAGCTATTTCGCCCAAAACCCGATGCTGCTCATCGAGCTCAGGAAGAACCTCTTCAGCGACAAGCCGTTCCCCTCCACCCGGGAAACCGTCAAAGGCTTTTCCGAAATAATCCTTGCCTACCTGAACCAGTACGAAGACTACAAGGTCAGCAATTGGGAGGTATACACCAAGGTCGTTCTGGGGATGATTCTGGATGTCTGCCACAAGGCCCTGATCGAAGAGAAATTCACTTCTGCAGAAGAGACAAGTAACATGCTGAGTGATCTCCTGAAGCGCTTCTTCAGCTGCGACTGATTTACCTCTTGCATTTAATGACCTGCGGTCATAAAATGACTTCATGCCTTCCACAAAACAAACATGGAGTTATTCTATAACGAAAATAAGGACCGCCAATCTTTATGAAGAGGAGATAAAGGATGAAAGCGACTTGGGATATACCAGAGGAAATGCTGGATAACACGGACCGGTTCACCAATGATTTTTACAAGCGCTTTACCCTTCGCAAGGCGCCGCAGCCGCTCACGGATGAATGAAAGCCTGACAAAGGATTATCTGTTCCCCACCTTCTACGGAGATGTGAGCTGTGCCGTAGCCGTGTTCATGTGTTCCTATGAAAAGGCGGCCGCCCTCATTGCCGAGCAGCTGAGCCCTCAGATAGTGCCGGTGAGGATGACCAGGGGCCGCGCACTGGTGGCCTTTTCCTGCTACGAGTATAAGAACGTCATGGGCGTACGGCCATACAATGAGATCGCCATTGCAATACCGGTGATGGTCGACCCGTGCTGCAACGTCCCTGTTCTGCCCATGATCACCGACAAATTCAGCCGTTTCGGCTATTATATCGCAGGTATGCCCGTCACCTCGAAAGAGAACACCATCAGGGGCCGCACGATCTGGGGCCTGCCCAAGGTGACCCAGGACATCGACATATACCGTGAAGACGGCAGCTGCATCGTCAAGGCCATGGACAGCAGCGGGGAGGCATATCTGTCTGTGCGTATCCCCATGGACGGCACCCCCACCGAATTCGATGTCTCGTCATACCTGTATTCACAGCAGGGAGGAAGACTGCTGCAGAACCGGACGGATTTCCGGGCCACATTCAATGTGAAAAAGAACATGCAGCTCCTCTTCAAAAAGGGTGTAAAGCCGGAACGTCCCTGCATTGAGCTGGGCGACACCTCCTTTGCCCCCATGCTGAAGAGGCTCGAAATAGAAGAGACCCCCTTCCAGACCCGCTACGGCGAGCATATGTCGGCCTGCTTCGACCTGCCCAATGCCCTGGCGCCCGAATGGGTACAGACCGTTCCCGTAAGCAGCTACAAGCTCGATGATGAAGCCAGCATGAAGTTGTCGGGCAATGACCTGAAGATGGCCTTTTTCGGGACAGGGGCCGTAGGGGCATCGGTGGGAGGCTGGGTGGCCCCCTTCCACAGGGAAACCTATTTTCTCGACCAGGGGAAGATCGCCGATGCCCTGAAGACAAGCGGCATAACGCTCTATCAGGGGGATAAAAAAGACAAGACCATGACAACCGTTCCGGTCAAGGTCATGGAAGATCTCTCCGAGCTGAAGTCCATGGATGTCATCGTCATCGGCGTAAAGAATTATAGCCTCGAAGCCATTGCCCGATTGATCAAGGCCAATGCAAAAGAAGATGTGATCATCGTGTCCATGGCCAATGGAATCGATAATCAGCAGATCCTTCCCAAATATTTTTCCCGGGTGATCTACTGCATCGTCAGTTACAATGCCTGGATGGATCATCCGGTTACGGTGGGCTATCAGAAGAAGGGGCCGCTCGTTCTCGGAACACCGGATAACAGTCTGCGCACGGAGATGAACACCATTGCCGATATCTTCAACCAGGGTGTCGAAACCGTGATCACCGAGCATCTCCAGGATGCAGTGCATTCAAAGATCGTGGTGAACCTCACCAATTCCGTCACGACCCTGGTGGGGCACGGCTTCAAGGAGATATCCGACCTGGACACCTTCCAGCGGCTTCTGACGAATACGCTCTATGAAGGCGTCCGGGTGGTGAAGGCTGCCGGCTACAAAGAGTGCAAGCTGGGCGGGATGCCGCCGTGGTCTCTGTTGACAGCTGGTGCTATTCTTCCCCGGCCTCTTACCCGGCCCCTGTTCAAGAAGAATGTGGCC
This sequence comes from uncultured delta proteobacterium, assembly GCA_963785235.1. Taxonomy (GTDB): domain Bacteria; phylum Desulfobacterota; class Desulfomonilia; order UBA1062; family UBA1062; genus MWEI01. The sequence continues at coordinate 808,491 of CAWAUM010000001.1, forward strand.
AAAATGGTCATGTCCAGCATGAGCCAGGACATCATCCAGCGCGGCGGTACGAGCTCGGAGCTGGATTCCCTGACCGGGTACATCCTCAAGCTTGCCAGGCAGAACAAGGTGCATGCTCCCTTCAACGAGACCATCTACGAACTCGGGAAAGAACGGTTCAACAAGCCCGGCTTTATTGCCATGGATGTCAAAGAGGTGTGGGCAGAGGTGCAAAAAAAGCTCTGACGAATTTATACTGTGGTGCATTACGCGCCAACTTGATACTCAATGTTATGTTCTGATCACCATGCCAGCCCTCTGATTGGCTGTCATTAATCCTTGACTGACCACGTTTTTTCCGTTGATGAACACATTGCGTATGCCTGCAGGACGACCTGAAGGCCTGATGCCGTCGGGCGGGGTATCGGAGATGACTGCAGGGTCGAAGATTACTATGTCTGCGGCCATGCCCGGGGCGATCTCCCCCCTGTCCCTTATGTTGAAGCGTTGGGCGCTCTGTGAGGTGGAGCGTCGGACGGCCTGTTCAAGGGTGAAGAGCTTCCGGTCTCGGGCAAGGGGGCCCAGGATGCGCGGGAAAGCTCCCATGGCTGATGGGTTGGGATAACCCTTGTCCTTTATGACTGCATCAGTCTCGAAAAGGCACAGCTCATGCGAGAGAACCCTTTCGATGACATCCTCCCTGCCCGGCTCGCCGCTGTAGGCATGAAATAGCACGAGCGTTCCGCCGCCGCTCTTCTCACAAAGTCGGAGCAGGGTGTTAAAGGGGCTCATGCCCCATTTCCTCGCGATCTCGGTGATGCGCAGGCCGTTAAGGTCGTCACAGCCGGGGACAGCAGCATCCATAACCTGAAAATCGTGGTACATGAATCCCACGAGTCTGAATCCCGCTTCCAGTTCGAGACGGAGTCTCAGCTTCAGCCACGGATTGCGGTATGCCTCAGCCCCCCTCTTCAGGAACCAGTGGGGTAGAACGACCGTGATGGTGGTGTTGCCGCATGTGTAGGGAAAGGCGTCGAACATGACATCAACACCATCGTTCCGGGCTTGCTCAACCATGCTGATGGCCCTGTCCGCGGACCAGAAGCTATTCCTTCCCACGAAGATGAAGTGCGAAATCTGCAGTCTTGCGCCGGTCTTCCGGGCCACATCCAGCATCTCAGCCAGGGCTTTGAGGTTATGAGGCCTGAGGGTGGTTATGGGATAGGTCGGGGATAATGCGCTCAGTGCCTTCAGATGAACGGTGACGGGCTTGCCCTTTTCCTTGGTGACCCGTGTAAAGGCTTCTATCTCATCGAGAGGTGAATACATGCCCGGTTCATATCCAAGACCGAAGCTCAGTCCGCAGGCCCCTTGGTCAAGCGATTTTGAGAGCAGGTCCAGGCACCATGCTAGCTCGTTTTCTTTCATCCTGCCCCGCAAAGTGTCAGCAGCCGCAAACCTGATGGAGGCATGGCCGGCGAGCTCGGCTATGTTGAGACATGGGCCGATCTCCTCCAGGCGCGACAGGAAGGCGTCCATGGTCTCCCACGTGAATTCCGGGACCCGCACCAGAAGCGGCGTGAACTGCCCGAATCGGAAAAAGTCCTTTTCCTTGTAAGGGGCCGGCGAGAAGCCGCAATTACCGGCCACGATCGTCGTGATGCCCTGTTCGATGAGGCATTTCAGGAGGTCAGGATTTTCCTCAAGGCAGAGCAGCCAGTCCGAATGGGAATGCATATCGATGAATCCGGGGCAGACGATACATCCTTGAGCGTCTACCACTGTTGAAGCCAGCGGTGGCTCTGTGCTGCCGGGGATCACTTCGCTGATCTTGCCGTCCTCGATGAGCACATGACCCGTGAAGCGCTCCCTTCCAGTCCCGTCAATGATGGTTCCATTTTCCAACAGTATGGTGCCCATACACTCCTCTCTATTCTACAACAATCCAGGATGACAAAGGAAAATGACCCTTACTTGGATATATAATTAACAGGAATGGAAAGGAGGGTCCACAGAAATTGGTGCTTTGAAAAGGCCTTAAAACCCAAGATCTTGGATGAAACATATGCAGTGCAGTAAAACCCTTCACCCCGGACCAGGTCCTCCGGTGACTTGATTCTCTCAAAGTTGATCCTTCTCTTTTTTACCAAGTTCCCCTATCTCTTCGGTTCAGGCTCCACCCTTATATTTCATCAATGCTTTGGCCATGTGTATAGCACCCTCGATGCTGTGGGCAACCGGGACATTATTCATTTCAAAACCCTCGATGAGGATTCTGTATTTATCCAGCCTGGGAAGATAGGCAATAAGCGGTATATTCGATCTTCTCGGAACTGAACTGAGGATGGCGCCAAGGTCCTGGGACATGCCGGGGGCATACGGCAGGATGAGGATAATAATGCAGTCGATATCTTTGACCAGGGACATGGTAATGGCAGCTGACGCGATGTCCTGATCCACGGCACTGCCTGTCAGGTCCACCGGGTTTATGCATGAAGCGATAGACTTGATGCTTGGCGATAGTCCCTGACGGATTGCCTCCTGGTCTACCTCCTGCAGTGTGGGTACCGTAAGGCCCAGCTCCATACACATATCAGTCGCCAATGCGCCATGGCCACCGCTGATTGTAATAATACCGACACGGCCTTTGATGGATACTTGGTATGCGCTTAAGGATTGACTGAAGTAGACAAGCTCCAGCATGTTTCTGGCTTCTACAAGACCGTATTGCGCAAGTACTGAAGAAAACACGGTGTAATCTCCTGCCAGGGATGCGGTGTGACTGGATATGGCGCGACTGCCTCCGGGTGACTTGCCGGATTTGAGGACAATCACCGGTTTGCCTATTTTTTGAGCCTTTTCCATAAACTCCCGGCCTTCATCAGCACCAAAACCTTCAACATAAAACGAAATCACCTTGGTATCCGGCTTTCCGGCAAGGTAGTCCAAGAGATCTGTTTCCTTGATGAAGGCCTTATTGCCTATACTTATGCCGAGCGACATTCCTATGCCTTCGGATGAAAAACGGATCATCTGATCGACGAGTACACCACCACTCTGGCTGATTAAAGCAACATTTCCTTTTTTGGGTGTATCGATCCGTTCCGAAGGCAGGAAAAAAGTATCCATGCGCGATGCCGAGTAAATGCCCAGACAGTTAGGGCCGATAAAAGGGAATCCGGCCTCTTTGGCAATGGCTACAATCCGGTCCTGAAGATCAACCCTGCCGATTTCAGCAAAGCCTCCGGAGATGATGGCAGCACCCTTAACCCCGGCTTTAATGCATTCTTCCATGATGGAGGGAACCCTTTCCGCCTGGGCGGCAATGATCGCCAGATCGATTTGTTCAGGAATATCCTTGATGCTTGAATATGCTGGTATGCCCTTAAGGAGCCCGGCGTGGGGGTTCACCCCGTAGGCCTTCACGGGATAGCGCAGATGGTTTTTATAGTAAATGATGTTCGCGGGATTGAGATTATTTGTAAGGGAAACGCCTATGACTGCTATACTTTTTGGTTCAAACAGGGGTTTGAGATCCATGAAGCCTCCTCTGATGTTGACATAACCCTTATTATATAATGTGGACCTTGCCAGAGAACAATGTTGGATGACACGGTAACGGAAAAAAACTTATGAGGTGAAATGGATTCATGTAAAAAATCTACCCCAAACTTTCGAAATGTGAACCCGTCCCTGATTTCCCTGATTTCCCCGCGTCCCTGATTTCCCCTGATTTCCCATAGGGGTGGTCGGTAAGGCAGTCCATAAGAGGGGCACAAATTGTAAAAGGGGGACAGGCGGGGGACAATTTGATATTTAACGAAAGCGGGCTCACAGGTGTTATCCTGTGAACCCGCTTATTATCTGGCTCCTCGGGTAAGATTCGAACTTACGACCTAGTGGTTAACAGCCACTTGCTCTACCGATTGAGCTACCGAGGAATGGTCAATGGACTGAATTGATAGCCGTGATTTCATTGCTTGTCAAGTAAGAATGCCACATGACTTAATCGTTTTGGATATCTTGCATAGGTAGAATATTACAAGGTTACTTGGTTGCCGGCCCCGGAGTACCATTTTAAAAAAAAGCCCGCTGCTCATTAAAAATAGGTGAGCAGGCTTTCATATTGCTCCACGGTCCCTGAATACACCTCGCGCATGCGTGACATGAGCTCCCGGGTAATAGGGCCGGGGCAGGTGAGTTTGTAGTCTTCGATCTGTTTGATGGGCTGCACCTGTCTCAAGGTGCCTGAGAAAAAGGCCTCATCATATTCGCACAGGTCCTGGGGGAGGATGTGTGTCTCTTTGACCGTGTGTCCCATGTCTTTCAGTACATCCATAACAACCTTTCTGGTGATGCCGGGAAGGACGTTCTCCTTGGTGGGGGTTTCCACGCACCCCCCCTTGGCAAGGAAGATGTTGGAGGTGGGTCCTTCTGCCACGAACCCGTTGGTGTCGAGCATCAGGGCTTCGTCGAATCCCTTCCTGCGCACCTCGGTGCCGGCCAGATATCCGTTCACATAGTTGCCTATCACCTTGGCATGGACGGCTGCGGTCTGCGGATGGAGCTTTCGGTACTGGGATATGCCCACCAACCGCGGTGCGCTGAAACTGTCAGGGTCCGAACCCAGTGAACTGTAGTCGAGGCAGAAAATTGCTGCCGATACCTTCTCCGGCGGTCTGGGCCCAAGGTCAGTGTCTGAATAGTAGGCATAGAACTTGGCTATGCCGTTCCTCACCGAGTTGGCGCGTGCTGTAGCCATGATGGCGTTCTTGATGTCTTCATGGCTGAAGGGGATGCTCATATAGGTCCTCTCGGCGCTGGAAAAGAACCTCTTCACATGCTCGTCGAGGCAGATGAGCGCAGGGCCTTTCTTGGCCGGAACAATGGCCATCACATCGAATATGGCCGAAGCCCTGCTGAAGCTCTGTGAAAGGGGGGAGACGCGCACCTCCATCCAGTCCACCAGTCTGCCGTCCAGCCATGCCATGATCTGCTTTGACATAGTGAATATCCCTATATGGGCTTATGCGTAGTGTCAAGAGAGCATACGCTGCCGGCTTGACAAAACAAGCCGTATGAAATAGTAGCATGATCTACTGTTATGGATAAGGTAAAGAGTATTTACGACATAAAGATCATCCCCGATACCATCGGGGAGGCGGGCATCGAGAAGGACTTCCGTGTTGAACCCGGGGTCATGACGGAGATCCTTGCCGATAAGGACCTCCGGGTTACCGAGCCCTTCCAGATCCATTATGAAGGGGTCAGGCATCAGGAGAATATCCATGTGAGAGTGGATATCAAAGGCGTCATCAGAACAACCTGTTCCCGCTGTCTTTGCCCCATGACGCACACCGTGGACCTTCACCTGGACAGCGACTACATGCCTGCCCCTCCAGAGATGCCGGATGAACACTTGGAGGCCGAGCGGCTGAGCGAGGAAACGGGCTATTTCCGCAAAGAGATAAAGCTTGGGGAGTATATCATTTCCGAGCTTGTATTGTCTTTGCCCTTCATCTACATCTGTTCTGAGAGTTGCAAGGGCCTGTGCCAGCAGTGCGGCGCAAACCTCAATGACAATCTGTGTGCCTGTGTGCAGAGCACGGATCCCAGGTTGCAGGTATTATCAAAACTTAAGAATAAACTTTAAGAGATAGGAGTCAGCAATGCCATTACCAAAGAGAAGACACTCGAGCACCAGGAGAGACAAGCGCAGGGCTAATGATGCCATCACCCTTCCTGCAGCTTCCTTTTGTTCGAACTGCAATGAGCCGAAAGCGCCGCACAGGATATGTCAGAGCTGCGGATACTACAATGGCAGAGAGGTAATAAAGAACACCAAAGCCGAGTGATGCCGTATTGCCTGATCTTTCCGGGCCAAGGGAGCCAGTTCCCTGGCATGTCCAAAGGGCTCACTCTCGATTCGGATGTTGATGAGAGTCTTCGTACGCTCATGGACAATGGCCCGGATGATGACCTGGGGCAGTCAGGAAATGCCCAGCCGGCAGTAGTATCCGTGAGTGTTGCCCTGTGGGAAAGATCGGGTTTGAAAGAGCCTGCTGCGGTCATGGGCCACAGCCTTGGCGAATATACCGCGCTTGTCGCTTCACGCTCTTTGCCGGCACGCAGGGCAATTGAGCTTGTAAAGAAAAGGGCCGCATTCATGGAGGCCTCCCGCCCGAGAGGAACCGGGGGCATGGCTGCTGTGATCGGAATGTCTGAACGTGAGGTTGAAGAGGTTATAGCCGGTATCAGCGAACTCTGGATCGCCAACCTCAACGGTGCTTCACAGGTGGTTATTTCCGGCAGCATCCAGTCCATTCATACTGCAATACCGCTGCTCAAAGGTAAAGGCGCCAGGCGTGTGGTGCCGCTTAAGGTCTCTGTGGCATCCCACTGCCCATACATGGACAAGGCCCAGGAAGCACTTGCTGATTATCTCAAGGGAATTACCATCAAGGTGCCGTCATGCCCGTTCATCTCCAATGTAAGCGCCCGGGCTGAGACTGACCCGGACCAGCTCAAGGACCGACTTGCACAGCAGCTGACAAGCCCGGTGCGTTTTGAGGAATCGGTGCGTGCCGCTGCTCACATGGGTATCGATACCTTTATTGAGATTGGTCCGCGCTCCGTACTCGCCCCCCTGGTCAAACGCATTATGCCCGGTGTAAATATGGAGGTAATCACCAATGACGACAATTGATCTGAGCAACCAGGTGGCCCTGGTCACCGGTGCAAGCCGCGGCATTGGCGCGGCCACGGCCAAGTTGCTGGGCAGCGCAGGCGCCCACGTGATTGTCAACTATAAGAGCAGCTCCCAAGCAGCTCAAGAGGTGGTCGACTCCATACTATCTTCAGGCGGTTCGGCTGAGGCCATGTGTTTCGACGTGGCCGACGAGGCTGAGGTGGGCAGGCATTTTGCCAGACATTATAGCCCGCCACGCCAGGCTCGATATCCTGGTGAACAACGCCGGTATTTCTAAGGATGCGCTCTTCCTGCGGATCAAGCCTGAAATGCTCAATGAAATGATAGACGTAAATCTTAAGGGTTCATTTTTCTGCACTTTTCACGCTGCGAGATATATGATAAAGCAAAGAAGTGGAAAGATTGTAACGGTCTCTTCCATTGTCGGACTCGGTGGGAACGCGGGGCAGAGCGTGTATGCAATGACAAAGGCCGGGCTCATCGGCATGACCAAGAGCTTTGCCAAAGAGCTGGGACCGCGCGGGGTAAGGGTGAATGCAATCGCACCCGGGCTCGTGGACACCGAGATGACATCAGGTATAGACAGGCAGGCCATCGTCAAGTGAGATACCGCTGCGTAAGACAGGCAGCCCGGATGAGGTGGCAGGGGTGATCCTGTTCTTGTGTTCCGAGCTGAGCGGATATATTACCGGTCAGGTCATTATCGTAGATGGTGGGCTTTATACGTGAATCTATTTTAAGGATGCTTTAGAACCCTAAAGGAGGGCTATATCGATGGCCGATGTTCAGCAACGGATCATTCAACTGATCGCAGAGCAGTTGGAAAAGGACCCATCAGAGATCAAGCCGGAAATGTCTTTCGCAGACGATCTGGGGGCCGATTCCCTTGATCTGGTCGAATTGATCATGACCGTGGAAGAGGAGTTCAACATAGAGATTCCCGACGAGGATGCGGAGAAGATGAAGTTCGTGAAGGACGCCATAGAATACGTTAAAGCCAAGATATGACGCCCTAGATGAAAAAAACGGTAGTTGTCACCGGTATAGGAGTAGTATCGCCTCTTGGTAGCGATGTTGAAACGCTCTGGGAAAATCTCATTCACGGTATATCAGGAATAGAGCCCATTGAAGAACTAAAGGGCCTCCCGGTCACATTCGGGGGCCCTGCAAAGGGATTTGACCCTGCACGGTATCTAGGCCCCAAAGAGATCCGTCATATGGACCGTTACACCCAGATGGCCGTATCCTGCGGGCTCGATGCCTGCAGTCACGCACGTTTAAACGCTGATTCATATCCCGAGCACCGTGTCGGAGTGCTCATGGGAACCGGCTCCGGCGGGATGTCCACGTTGGAAGAGCAGATACCCATCTTTCATTCAAAGGGTCACAGGAGGGTCTCACCTCTTACCGTGCCTATGTACATCCCGAACATTGCATCAGCAGAGCTGGCCATGAAGATAAAGTTCAAGGGCCCCGGTATGGGTGTCTCCTCTGCGTGCGCAACGGGTGGGCATGCGTTGGCTGTTGCCATGAGGCTCATCCAGGCGAACGATGCCGACTGTATGATTGCAGGCGGGGTGGAGGCGTGCCTCACACCGTTTTCCGTTGCCGCATTTGCCTCCATGCGGGCCCTGTCCACCCGGAATGACGAACCCATGCAGGCCTCACGGCCCTTTGACCGAGACCGGGACGGATTTGTTATTGCCGAAGGAGGGGCTGCGCTCGTGCTGGAGGATTTGGACAAGGCCAGGGCGCGCGGCGCGAAGATACTCGCTGTCCTGTGCGGGGCAGGCATGAGTCAGGACGCCTACCACCTGGTGGCCCCTGACCCGGAAGGAACGGCCGTTGTTTATGCCATGGAACGTGCCCTGGAAGACGCCGGCATTTCACGATCGGATATCGGGTACATCAATGCCCATGGCACATCTACGCCTCTGAACGACAAGACCGAGACGCTTGCCATAAAAAAGGTCTTTGGGAAACGTGACGTATAGTATTCCTATAAGCTCCACCAAGTCCATGACCGGGCACCTCATAGGCGGCACGGCAAGCCTGGAAACCGCTATCTGCATACTTGCCATGAATGCCGGCATGCTGCCGCCCACCATCAACCTTGACAATCCTGACCCGCAATGCGATCTGAACTACATACCGGGCCAGGCCATCAAGGCAGAGGTTTCATACTGCATGAACAACGCCTTTGCCTTTGGCGGTCAGAACGTGGCACTGGTCATGGGAAAGGGGTAAAGGGTGCGGATAGCTGTTGCATGCGATCATGGCGGATATACCTTGAAGAGCTCCGTAAAGGATGCCCTTGCAGCATCAGGGGCCGAGGTTGTTGATCTCGGTACAGACACCGCGGAGTCGGTGGACTACCCTGACTTTGCATTTAAGGCCATAAAGCTGCTTCTTGAAAAGCAATGCGAGCGGGTCATACTCATCTGCGGGACAGGTATAGGCATGTCCATCTTTGCCAACCGCATACCAGGCGTCAGGGGCGCCCTGTGCCATGAAAGTTATGCAGCCCGTATGTCCAGGCTCCACAACGACTCCAACTGCCTCATCTTGGGAGGTAGGGTTATTGGACCGGGAATAGCCGGCGAGATCATAGATGTATGGATGAAGACACCTTTTGAGGGCGGCCGCCATGCGGCAAGGCTCGCAAAGATCGAGGAGCTCTCACAAAGGGTGAAAGACCTGCATGATAAATAGGAGATAAAAAATGAACATGGAGAATGTGTTGAAGACCGACCCCGAAGTGTATGATTCCATCATGGGTGAGCTGCAGAGGCAGCGCAACAAGCTTGAGCTCATCGCATCCGAGAACATCGTAAGCAAGGCCGTGCTCGAGGCCCAGGGCTCTGTCATGACCAACAAGTACGCAGAAGGATACCCTGCCAAGAGATATTACGGCGGGTGCGAATACGTGGATGTGGCTGAGGATCTCGCCATTGCCAGGGCCAAACAGCTCTTCGGTGCGGACCATGCCAATGTCCAGCCCCACTCGGGCTCCCAGGCCAACATGGCCGTGTATTTTTCCATACTGGAGCCCGGCGACACCTACCTGGGCATGAGCCTGCCCCATGGCGGCCATCTCTCCATGGGCTCCCCGGTCAACTTTTCAGGAAAGTTCTACAATGTCGTTGCCTATGGCGTGAGGCCGGACAATCACCTCATCGATTATGACCAGTTGCGGGATCTGGCAAAAAAGAACAAGCCCAAGCTCATCATAGCAGGGGCCAGCGCCTACCCCCGTATCATCGAGTACAAGACCTTCAAGGATATAGCAGACGAGGTGGGAGCGTATTTCATGGTGGACATGGCCCACATCGCAGGGCTCATTGCCGCAGGGCTTCACCCGAGCCCGTGCCGTATGCGGATTTCGTCACCACCACCACCCACAAGACGCTGCGAGGACCGAGGGGTGGCATGGTCCTCTGCAAGGAACAGCATGCCAAGACGATCAACTCAAAGGTCTTTCCCGGGCATGCAGGGCGGACCGCTCATGCATGTTATAGCCGCCAAGGCCGTGGCATTCAAGGAGGCGCTGAGCCCTGAATTCAAGGTATACCAGACCCAGATCGTGAAGAATGCCAAGGCCATGGCCGATGAGCTCATCTCGTTAGGTTTCGTCCTTGTATCGGGCGGCACGGACAACCATCTCATGCTTGTGGACCTGACCAATAAGGATGTCACAGGCAAGGACGCCCAGGAGATGCTCGACCTTGCATGGATCACCGTGAACCGCAACACCATCCCCTTCGAGACCAAGAGCCCCTTTGTGACCTCGGGCATCCGCATCGGGACGCCTGCGCTCACCACCAGGGGAATGAAAGAAGACGAGATGCGCCAGGTGGCGCGCATGATCGCACAGGGTCATCGAAGCCAAGGGAGATGCCGCCGTGATCGAAAAGGTGAGGAACGAGGTTGACGAGCTCACCAAGCGCTTTCCCATCTACGAAGGGTGACCTGACATGCGGTGCCCCAGGTGTTCCGGACTCGAAGATAAGGTGCTGCAGTCCAGAATAAGCCAGGATGGCATCTCCATCAGGCGCAGGAGGGAGTGCATCACCTGCTCTTACCGCTATACCACCTATGAGCACATCGAGGAATTCATCCCGGTGGTGGTCAAGAAGGACGGCAGGCGGGAGCCCTTTGACGCGGCCAAGGTGATCTCCGGGATCATGACTGCCTGCGAGAAGCGGCCGGTGAGCATGGAGACCATCGAGACCGTAAAGGACGCGATTATCCAGGATATCCAGTCCAAATGGGACAGGGAAGTGCCGTCATCCTACATCGGCGAGCGCATCATGGAGGCGTTGCACAAGCTTGACCCTGTTGCGTATGTCCGTTTTGCATCCGTTTACCGTGAATTCAAGGACGTGAGCGAGTTCATGGATGAGATCAAAGGGCTGCGGAAGACAAAGAAAAATTGACGGCTCTTCTTATTGATACACGGATGTTGGTAATAGCTTGATAAATGGACCAGGAATAGGGGTAATGCACAAAAAAATCAGCCCGTTAAAAAAGATCATTTTCCCCTGACGATTTACCATTGATTTATCGATCCTTAAAGGGGAAAATGATCTTTTTTAACGGGTCAGGGCGAAGCCCTGCAGAATATTATATCCCCGATCAGGCTGAATAGTCATAAGACAAGAGAGCCAATTGCAAAAGTCCGAGATTGTCATTCCCGCGAAAGCGGGAATCCAGTCTTTTAAAGAACCACTGGACCCCCGCTTTCGCGGGGGTGACGCCATTTATTGAGTTTTGCAATTGCTTCAAGAGATTGCTAAGATGTTGATCTACCATGAATGCGGGTTATTGAAACAATGAATAAAGACACCACCTACATGAACGAGGCCATTGCCCTTGCAAGGCAAGCTATCGGCAGGACCGCACCCAACCCCAGTGTCGGGTGCCCTAGTTGTGAAAGACGGCCACATTGTAGGCAGGGGATTCCATCCCAAGGCAGGCAAACCCCATGCCGAGGTCTATGCATTGGAGGAAGCAGGTGATAAAGCCCGGGGCGCATCGCTCTATGTGACCCTGGAGCCCTGCAACCATTTTGGAAAAACACCGCCCTGCACGGAGGCTATCATAAAGGCAGGCATCTCTCGTGTAGTAGCGGGAACCCTTGACCCGAATCCCATTGTAGCGGGCAAGGGGATAGAACGGCTCAAGGAAGCAGGCATCATGGTCGATGTGGGTATATGCGAAGAGAAATGCAATGACCTTATCGAGTGGTATGCCTTCTGGCTCAAGGTCGGCCGGCCGTATGTCATACTGAAGGCCGCCATCACCCTGGATGGTTGTGTCGCCACCACAACAGGTGATTCCCAGTGGATCAGCTCGGAGGAATCCAGGCATTATGTGCATGAATTGAGAAACCAGGTGGACGGACTTATAGTGGGCATCGGCACAGTGCTTAAGGACGACCCGCTGCTTACCTGCCGCATGGAGGGAGGCCGGGACCCCATGCGGATCATCCTGGACCCGCAACTACATATATCCCCAGGGTGCGAAGTGCCTGGGCCATGGCTCGCTCGTGTTTACCACCAAATCACCGGCTGCCGGGCAGGGAATAATTGAGCACGGCACGGAAACCGTGCAGATGGAGACAGATGCCTCTGGCCTGCTTCCCTGGGCCTCAGTGCTTGAACATCTCGGGAAGATGGGCCTCCACTGTGTCATGGTGGAGGGCGGCAGCGGGGTTTACTCGAGTCTGCTGAAAAGCGGACTTGTGGACAGGCTGCTCTTTTTCATCGCACCCAGGATCCTTGGCGGAGGCTTGCCCTTGGTAGACTGGGGCTCTCCTGAGCAGGATTGCGGATTCCTTGAAGATCGTGATAACAAAGGTTAACCTTATCAGGCGGGGATATCCTCGTGGAAGGTACACTGGGGGAATAATATGTTCACCGGGATCATCGAGTCGGTGGGGAAAATCATTTCCAAGCAGCCTTATGGGCAAGGCCTCGAGCTCAAGATAGATACGGGGATTGATCTGTCCGGCGATGCCATTGGTGACAGCGTTGCCGTGGACGGGGTGTGCCTTACCATTACCAGGATGAAAGGCAATGTCTTTTTTGCACAGGCATCTGCCGAGACCATCACACGCTCCACCCTGGGAGATATGAGACCCGGCGCCAAGGTGAATATCGAACGGGCCCTTACCCTCTCATCGCGGCTTGGCGGGCATATTGTCCTGGGCCATGTGGATACGGTGGGCAAAATCCTCCAGAAAGACCTTGCAGGCGAGTCAATACGAATCAAGGTGGGCTTCGAGCGGGCATATGCAAAGTATGTGATAGAGAAGGGGTCCATAGCCATAGACGGCGTTTCGCTTACCATTAATGAAGTATATAAGGATGCATTTACCGTGAACATAATAGAGCACACGGCCCAATCCACTTCCTTGACACCCAAATCCCCGGGTGATAGGGTGAACCTCGAATTCGACGTACTGGGTAAGTACGTGGAAAGCCTGCTGAATAAGGATACGGGCATGAGCCTGAAAGACCTTCTCACAAAGCAGGGTTTTCTCAAAAGGGAGTAGATTCAAATGCCTACGTGTACCGTGGAAGAAGCCATCAAAGATCTGCTGCAGGGAAAAATGATCATCCTCGTGGATGATGAAGACCGGGAGAACGAGGGAGACCTCACCATGGCGGCCGAGTTTATCACTGCGGACGCCATCAATTTCATGACAAAATACGGACGCGGCCTGGTGTGCCTGGCCCTTGGACTCTCATATCGCGGACAGGCTTGACCTGCAACCCATGGTCAGGGACAACACGAGCAAGTTCGGGACAGGATTCACCGTATCCATCGAGGCAAAAAAAGGTGTGACCACAGGCATCTCTGCCGCCGACAGGGCCGTGACCATCAGAACCGCCATTGCCCCGGACTCCAAGGCGGATGACCTGGCCCGGCCTGGCCATATTTTTCCTTTGCGGGCCAAATCGGGCGGAACGCTCGTCCGCACCGGACAGACCGAGGGCTCGGTAGACCTGTGCAGGATGGCAGGGCTCAGGTCCGGCGCTGTCATCTGTGAGATCATGAATGATGACGGTACCATGGCCCGCAGGCCCCAGCTTGAGGAATTCGCTGTTACGCATGGTTTAAAGATCTGCACTATCGCCGATATCATTGCCTACCGCATCAGGAACGAGATCCTGGTGCGTGAGGTAGTCCGCGCAAAGCTCCCCACGGAATTCGGCATCTTCGAGCTTGTGGGGTTTGACAATGACATAGACGACAAGGAGCATATAGCCCTGGTCAAGGGGGATATAACCCCGGATGAGCCTGTACTGGTCCGTGTGCACTCCGAGTGCCTCACCGGAGACATGTTCCATTCCGTGCGCTGCGACTGCGGCGACCAGCTCCACCGGGCCATGGAGATGATCGAGGAAGAAGGCAAGGGTATCATCGTGTATATGCGCCAGGAAGGCCGCGGCATCGGCCTAATCAACAAGCTCAGGGCCTACCACCTGCAGGACAAGGGCAGGGACACGGTGGAGGCCAACATAGAACTGGGTTTTGCCCCGGATTTGAGAGACTACGGCATCGGCGCGCAGATCCTCGTGTACCTGGGGGTGCGCAAGATGAAACTCATGACCAACAACCCCAAGAAGATCATCGGGCTCGAGGGCTATGGCCTAGAGATCGTGGAGCGGATCTCAATCGAGATCCCACCCACGAAGGAAAACAAGAAATACCTCAAGACCAAGAGGGATAAGATGGGACACATTCTGGAGGTGGTATAGATGGCGCATGTCATTGAAGGCAAACTACTCGGCAAGGGCAAGAAAGTCGCTATCGTAGCGAGCCGGTTCAACGACTTCATCACCGCACGGCTCATGGAAGGGGCGCTGGACGCACTCAACCGGCACGGGGTAGCGGAAAAGGATATCACCATCTACAAAGTCCCCGGCGCATTCGAGATCCCATCGGTGGCAGGACGGCTGGCAACAAGCGCCAGTACGGATGGCATTATCTGCCTTGGTGCCGTCATCAGGGGCTCCACCCCGCACTTCGACTATGTAGCCTCCGAGGTGAGCAAGGGCATTGCCCATGTGGGACTGGGTGCCAAGATCCCGGTGATCTTCGGCGTGCTCACCACCGACACCATAGAGCAGGCCATCGAGCGGGCAGGAACGAAGTCGGGCAATAAGGGATTTGATGCCGGCATGGCACTCCTTGAGATGATGGATCTCTTTTCCCAGATCTGACGTCATCCATGAAGCAAAGGACCCGGGCACGAGAGGTAGCCCTGCAATATCTCTACCAGATCGACATCACCAGCAGCCACACGGAAAAGACGCTTGCCGACTTCTTCAAACACTTTGTCGAGGACAAGGACAAGGAACTTGTCCCCTATGCAAAGGAGCTGGCTGAGGGGGTGTGCGAGTATCTGCCCCAGATCGATATCCTCATTGAGAAGGCCTCACAGAATTGGAAGGTGAGCCGCATGTCCACCACGGACCGGAACATCCTGCGCATCGCCACCTATGAGATAGCTTATCGCAAAGACGTCCCCTACAAGGTGGCCATCAACGAGGCCATCGAGATTGCCAAACGTTTCGGTTCATCGCGCTTCCCCTCCTTTGCCAACGGTGTGCTGGACAAGATCTGGAACGAGATAGCTGCTGAATAAGTACCTTACAGCATAAGACCCATAGCGAGCATTGAATCGTTTATTAAATATGTATGTTAAACCAAGATGTTGCGCTTAAGATGAGTAAAAAAAACTTGATCCGTTAAAAACCTCAATCTTGCAGCCTTTGCGGGATAATAATTTTCTCGGTCCTTTAGGCTGCAAGATTGAGGTTTTTAACGGACCTGTTTTAAAAATAATCCAAGGTAACTATACGTTTTATACTAATCCGAAATCCGGGTACTACTTGATAAGCCCCTGTACCTTGGCGCGTTCTACAATGATTCCGCGTTGCTTGCTGCCGGTAATATCGAGCGTACGGGCCTGGACCAGGGTAAGGTCTATGCGGTCGAGCAGGGAATTCGTGATGTGAACCTCCTCCATAGACAGCCCCGGCCAGGGAAGTAAGCGAGAGGTTCGACTTGTTCAGCGAGGTGCGCACGATATAGGAAAGCCCGAAATTTGCTTCCGTAAGGTCACATTCGTCAAGGGTGCAGTTTTCTATGAGGCAGAAGAGGAACTTCGCCTGCTGCAGTTGGGCGCCTGTGAGGTCGAGGTTCTTGAAGGTGGAGTGGATGAAGGTTGCCCCTGAAAGCTTTGTCTTTCGAAGCTCTTTGTCTACGATGGTGACACGGATGAGATGGCTGTTCATAAAGGCCACCCTGCTCAGGGTGCATGTGCTGAAATCAACATCATGAATCGTCACATCCGAAAGGTGGGCGCCCGAGAGATTCGTGTTCTTGAAGATCGTACCTTCAAGCTTTGTCCTCTCCAGGTGAGACTCCTCCAGGTTGGTATCGGTAAGGTTCGCCTTGCTCAAGATCCGAGCCCCTCAGATTGGCACCACCCAGGTCCAGGCCCGACAGGTCGAGCCCCTTGAGGTATTCTCCCTCAACGGGATAACCCATGGATATTTTCTCAAAGAGTTTGTCTCTGTCAAACATGTTCATTCGCCGGACTCCAGGATTTTCTTCACCTCAGGGGCCATGGTGAACTCGGACTCTTTGATCTCTCCGTCCTTCAGATAGAAATGCACCCCGGATTTGGTACCTGTAATTGTCATACTCGTCATGCCGATGTTGATATCCGTCTGATCGTATACCGTACCCTCGATGTAGATGTTGCCCTGGTGGGTCTGGTGGATTTTTTCTACGATCTCGATGATTTTTGCATTCTGTTCGTTGAGTATCCTGCGAATTGTCCCCATGCCGTCTAAGATCTTGTTATACAGGGCTTCCTGCTGGCGGCTCAGTTCGCTGGTGGCTTTCAATACCCTCAATTTCGCCAGGGAAGACTGGAATCTGATAAATTCCTGGATCCTTTCCAAGATCTCTTCCTTCATCTGCTGCTGTTCACGGTGAAGGACCGGGCTGCGCCCGATACTGAGCACTGTCTTTTCATCGGCAGTCTCCTGGCCGGCAGTGTGGCAATAGACGCAGCTGTCGGAGGATACCTGGCTTGTTGTGATGAACCCGTTCGGGCTTTTAATAATTACCGGACCAATGGCAGAGACCAGGCTGTTGCGGATATAGCCCTCAACCACGATCTCTTTGTCCGATCTCACATGGGCATCCTGGATGAACTTGGCATGGATCATGCCCTTTGCGGTTATTATAGCCTCTTCCTGGCCCATAATGCCGCCGGCGATTTTGATGTTTCCTCCGGCCTCCAGCACCACCTTACCCACCGTAGTGGCGATAGTGATATCTTCGGCGGCGTGGATTTCATAGCCGTCACCAACCTCTCCCTGGACTACGACAGACCCGTTGAACCGGATGTTGCCTACAGAGGCATCCACATCATGCACCACATAGGATGGTTCCACATTCACGGCATTTTCCAGCCAGACCACCATTCCATCAATGGCGGCAAATATCTGGTTCCTGTCGGCCGAGTAGGTCACGTTCTTTGCGCCTGGAAGTTTTGCATTTACCCCCGGTTTGCCGGGGATCTCTTCGCCCTTCACGTTCATGCCGGGCTTGCCCGGCTGTTGATTGATAAGTTCGCAAAGTGCATCACCCTTCTTCACGTTCTGGATAAGATGCAGGTCTTTCAGGTTCACCTTGCCGGAGGCATCTTCTTTGATGGTCGCCTTTGCACGGCTGGTGTCGAAGTGAAATTTGATATAACCGTCTTTCCCTTGTTCAGGTCCCTGTCCCCTGGCAATGACTACCCACTGGTTTATGGCCTTATCCTTGACGATCTGATCGACTACCCCGGGTATAAGTCCGAAGGTGATCCCCTCGTTATTGATGGCCGCAAGAAGGTCTTCAACCGTGACGTTGGCCGTTTCGGGCGATGAAGTCACGACCTGCAAGGATGCACTCAGTCCTCCCTCGGTAATGTTGAACGCTACAGAATAATCCTTATCCATTAATGATGAACTCGGCTTTTTATCCTGAAAACTTAAAAAATAGTGAGGTGATATCCTAAGGGTAAATCTCCTCCCGAAAGATTGCAGACAGTCCTTCTTTTTTCTTGACTGGCAGGTATACGTCCCGTACTTGAAATGCGAGGTATACACTACAAGGATGAGGTGTAAGATGAATGTCCGCGATATTGACGCCCTTGCCATCAAGGGATTCCTTGATGCAAAGGAGGGTAAGGCTCTCTACGGGCTCGCCCTTGGTGCAAGCTCACGCGGGCCTGTGCTCGAAATCGGAGGTTACTGCGGGAAATCAACCCTTTACCTGGGCCTTGCATGCAAAAAGAACAACGGCATCCTGTATTCCATTGACCATCACAGGGGTTCTGAGGAACAGCAGCCGGGCCAGGAGTTTTTCGACCCCGAGCTCTTCGACGACAGAGAAGGGAAGATGGACACCTTCCGGACCTTTCGCAGGACCATCGAGCTCTCAGGCCTGTCGGATACGGTGGTGCCCATGGTGACCACCTCTGCTGTGGCGGCACGCATGTGGTCCACACCCCTTTCCATGGTCTTTATCGATGGCTCTCACACCTATCCGGGGGCCTTCTCGGATTATGTCTCGTGGTCACCGCTCCTTTTGAGCGGCGGCATCCTGGCTATCCACGATATCTTTGAAGACCCGGCCGCAGGCGGCCAGGCGCCTCACTATATCTATAAACTGGCGCTGGACTCAGGTTTGTATGAGGAGCTGCCCATGGTCAAGACCCTTGGGGTGTTGAAGAGGCGCAGGCCTGTAGATATACCCAAGGAGCTCTTTTCAAAACGCGATTGGTAGGGTGTCCGTTTCCTTGTTATGGGTCCAGTAGTAGCGGTATGATCCGTTCATCAGCTCAGCCTTGATATAGCCGGCAGCAAAGTAGCCCGTAAGAACCTTGGAGGTAAAAGTTCTGTCCGTGCCGGTCTTCTTTGCAAGCGAATCCGCCAGGAGCTCAATGGGGTGCGAGTCCTCCTCGTTCCTGCAGGGGCTTTCCTCGATAAGGTCTTCGGAGAGGATTCTGTAGACGAGTTTCAGTTTGCGGTTGCCCTCAATAAGGAGATACTCGTTGTCGGTGCAGGTGCCGTCCTTGTGGTGCTGTAGCATGTCTTCCCAGATTTCATCGTTGACCCGGTCATATTCCGCCACAAAGGCCGTCATCTCTTCAGGGCTCAATTGCGAAGTCTTCACGATGGGAGAGTTGGCATCGTACAGTCTCCAGTTGTCGGTGAGTATCTCGATGTCATAGTTTTCCAGCTCTTCACGGACCGTGGTGCCCGGAAAGGGTGAGAAGAAATGGTAGCCGTAGGCGATATCCAGCTCAAGGGCGAAACGCTGCGTCTCCTGGAGGGTTTCCCTTGTCTCGCCGGGGAGCCCCACCATGAAGGAGGCATGTGGGAGGATGTCGGCCTCTTTGCAGCATTGCACGGCCTTTCGTGCCTGCTCCAAGGTGATGCCCTTGCGGATCCTCTTGAGCATCTCAGGGTTGCCCGACTCGATCCCGAAACTTACGCAATCGCAGCCGACCTCCCGCATGATCGTGAGTGTCTCCAGGTCCACGGTATTGACCCTGGCGAAAGCGCTCCAGCCAAAGGTTACACCCCTGCGCCTTATCTCGTCGCAGAGCTCTTTGACCCGTGCCTTGTTGGCCGTGAACAGGTCATCGGCAACATTGATCCGGGTGAATCCCATTGCAAGGAGCTGCTCGATCTCGTCCACTACCAGTTTGGGGTTCCTGAAGCGGCCCTTGAAGCCGACCATGCGCCTGCCAAGACAGAAGATGCACTTGTTGGGGCAGCCCCGGCTCGTAATGATGCTCACCGGGTATCCCAGTGCCTGATAGCGGGATATGGGCAGCAGATGCCTGGCAGGCATGGGCAGGCTGTCGAGGTCATCAATGAGCTCGCGGGCTTCGGTGATAACGATTTCATCTCCATCCTTAAAGGCAATGCCCTTGATGCCGTGCCATGCCTTCCTATCATCCAGGACCGCGATGAGCTCCATTAAGGTCTGCTCGCCTTCACCCATGACGATGAGGTCAAGCTCGGGGCAGGTTTTGAACGAACCGTGGGTCTCAAAGGAGACGTGAGGTCCGCCCATCATGGTGATGATCCCGGGACGGAGCCTTTTGGCATCCTTGATGATACGCTCGGCCTGGTGGTGATTCATGGTGACCGAAGACGCACCCACCACATCGGGCTTGAATGAGTCAAGTATCTTTGAGAGCTTTTCAGGTGAATACTTGCTTACGATAAAGTCGAAGATGCGAACGGTTGCGCCTGCGGCCTCGCAGGCCGCTGCTGCATAAGTAAGGCCCAGCGGCGGGGATGGGGCCTCTTCCAATGGATAGGGTGTGGCGATAAGTGCGATTCTCATGTATGTCCTTTAGTTGTATTTTCCGGGAAAGAGAATGGATCTCATCCAGTGCAGAAGTGTGTTGCCCTGGAGCAGGTCCTTGTCGATAATGATGAAGTCCTTGGCGAGCTTCTTGGGGTCTGCGTACCACTGGCCCCGTGTTCTCATGGGCTCTTTCGGGTCAAGTTCTTTTATTACCGTTGCCGGGTTGCCCGCTGCAATGACATTGGCAGGGATATCCCGTGTGACCACGGACCCAGCGCCTATATGCTGTTGTCGCCGATGGTGACCCCTTTGCAGACAATGGAGTTGTCGCCCAGCCAGACATTGTTGCCTATGACGATTGGGCCGGTGGCGCCGATGTAGTCTGCGCGGTCATAGATGCCGTGCCAGTCGGAGTCGGTGATGTAGACGTTGCTGGCCATCATGCAGCTGTCGCCCAAGGTGATGCCGGTGGCTGCACTCATCCGCACGCCGGGACAGATGAGGCTGTACTTGCCGATTTTGATGAATCCGTCACCTTTTTCCCTGCCCCATACGGTAAGCCGCACCCGGCGGTCCGGGGTGGAAATCACGGTGGCGAAGTCGCCTAGATCGACGGGCCAGCCGAAGACCTGGACATGCCAAGGCTTCATGAAGGTGCAGCCCTTACCCAGGTGCTGGAACTGGGGCCTCAGGAAGTGTTCCACGTACCACTTGCGGAAATTGAGGTCGAGCCTCTTGAGGTAATATGGCCGGTAATCCTTTCGCAAGGTTTTAGGCCCTCATATCCATGGCGTCCGAATAGAACGCCTTCTTGATGCTGAAGATGGGATGGTGCTTTTTGAGAAAGCGGTACATGTGGGATTTGGCGCTTTCGCCTGCTGCCCAGAATGAGTGGTTGAAGAGCTGGGACGCCGGGGTGATGTGGTAGATGGCGTCCGTGGCCATCATGACTGCCGAGTTTGTCCAGGTGAGCTTCTCTTCAGGCCAGATGACCATGTCCGGGAAGGTGAAGCCGCACCAGAAGGTGCCGTTGTCGTGTTTCTTGTTCTTGATCCAGCTCAGGACGGTGGCAGCCTTTTCGATTTCGCCCATGGCGGCCAGCGTCAGGATGAGCTCGGAGGTCTCGGCAACGGTAACCCATGGGTTGTCGGAGACACACCGTGTGCCGAGTCCTTCCACCATGAACTTGTTCCAGAACTTGTCGATGCGCTTCTTTGCCTCGCCCCCGGTAACAGCGCCACAGAGTACGGGATAAAACCAGTCCATGGAAAAGCGTGCCTTGGTGCGGTCAAAGAGGTGGGGACGGTAGCGCAGCGCATCGCCCAGCCTCTGCAGTGCCGATTGCCACGTGGGTCTGCTCTCTCCGAGCAGCAGGGCGAGGACGAGCGCGCACTTGAGGCTCATGAAGATGGAGCTGCATCCGGTGAGCAGTGCATTCGGGTCTTTGATTCCCAGGTAGTTCCTGGCCCAGTAGATCTCGCCGCCCGGAGCCTGGAGGTCCACGGCATAGTCGATCCCGGCAGAGACGGTGGGCCAGATATATTCGAGGAACGGCCTGTCCTGGGTGATGAGATAGTGGTGGAATACACCCACTGCGATGTATGACGACATATTGGATTCTTTTGTGAGGTCTTCGGGTATGCCGTTTATATAGGATGAGTGCCAGCTGCCGTCTTCAAGCTGAATGGATGCAAGCCATTCAAAGGCCTTGCGGGCCTCTTCGTAGTAGCCGCCGATGGTCAGCCCGATGGCCGCTTCCACATGGTCCCACGGGTCGGTCTTTCCCCCATCGTGCCAGGGGATCTCGCCTGTCGACCTCTGCTCTTTGGCTATGGATGAGGCCAGGGTCTCGATATCGATGGGCAGGTCCTGCTTTGAAATGGAAGGGGAAGAGTCATGTTCCATAGGAATCACCTTTCTTCAAATAAAGTACAATGCTCTTGGCAATGAGAGGATTCAAGAGCCTGTCCAAGGTCCTTGTCAGCAGGGGTTTCTTCATGATGTCCCAGACAAGGAACTTGTGATAGAGCTTTACGGGCAAGGCATTGTCATTTTTATGGCCTGCCATGCACTTGATCCACCAGTAGGGGCTGTGCAGGGCATGTGCCCAGCCCATGTCAATACAAGTAGCCCCTGCTCTGTGCAAAAGGCTGATGAGTTCATTCTTGCGGTAAATCCTTATATGGCCGCCCTCTTCATTGTGATAGGCCTCCGAGAGTGCCCAGCATATACGCTCGGGCAGATATCTCGGTACGCTCACTACCAGAGATTTCCCGGGTTTGAGTACCCGGATGATCTCTTTCATCGCCGAGGTATGGTCAGGGATGTGTTCGAGCACCTCAGAGCAGATCACAATGTCGAAGGAGGCGTCTGTGAACGGGAGCCTGGTGACATCGCTCACCATAACGAGCGCTGCACCACCGCCGTCTTCGCCCTCGTGCCGCATCATCTTCGTTGAGTTGTAGGGCCTTGAGTGCATCGTCCTTTTTCAGGTCGATCCCCACAACGCTCACCCCTTTGGCGCGGAAGGCTTCACTCAGATGGCGTCCGGCGCCGCATCCGGCATCGAGGACCTTTGTCCCGGGGCTAAGTTCGAGTTTACTGAAGTCAACGGTGAGCAAGGATAGCCTCCCGGTAAACCTCCACCACCTGCCTGGCGGTATTGAGCCAGGTGAAGTTCTTTCTTGCCCGGTCGTATCCGGCCTCGGCAAGGCGCGTGCGTTTGCCCGGATTGTCCAGAAGATCAATGATGGCAGCCTCGAGGGCCTTGGCGTCACCCGGAGGGACCAGAACGCCTGTATCACCTACCACCTCGGGCAGGGCGCCTCCTGTGGTGCTTATGACCGGTACCTTGCAGGCCATGGCTTCGCCTGCAGGCAAACCGAAGCCCTCATAGATGGAGGGGACTACTGCCATGGTAGTCCTGGCATAGTAATGGGCGAATTCAGAGTCTTCAATGCGGCCGGTGAAGGTGATGTAGTCGTGTGCGTTCAGGTTTTTTACCAGCTTGTCGATGACGCCGTCTTTTTTGGGCGCTCCGATGACGGTTAAATGAACATCGCGGTTCTTCCTGATGGAGGCCACTGCTTCAATGAGGAAGCGCAGGCCCTTGAGCGGCGTGTCGGCGCTGTTGGTGACCATGATCTGATTGTCCAGCCTTTTCACGCCGGGCAGGGTATGGAAGATGTCCGTATTGATGCCGTTGGCGACCACCCTGAACTTCTCGCGGGGGATAGAGAAGGCTGAACTGATGTCGGTCTTTGATGCCTCGGATACTGTAATGATATGGGAAAGTCTCCCGTGAGACTCTTCCCTGCATGCTCAGGAAAGAATACCACCTGCGCACCTTCCATTTACGCCAGAAGACCTTTTCGGATTCAATCTCCACGTCACGGTCCACGGTGATGGGGTGGTGGATGGTAGCGACAGTAGGGATACCCAATGCCTTGATCCCTAAGATGCCATAGCCCAGACACTGGTTGTCATGCACTATATCGTAACGATGACGGTTCTCCCGCATGAAATTGAAGTAGCGTATGGAGTTCGTAAAGGGTTCCGGGAAACCCCCGCTGGAAACACCGAACCATTCGAGTATGTTGATGGGGGATCTCAGCTCCTCAGGCTCGGAAGGCGGAAGAGGTCGTCAGGATTGTAGAGGTCGAGGCTCGGCAATGTATGGAGCGGGATATCCTCATCGATTATCGGATAAGGGGGGCCTGAGACAACCTCCACCATTGTGGCCGAGATCTTTGAGTGCCCGGCTCAGCCTCTTGATGTACACCCCCTGACCGCCACTGGTGGGTTTGCCGCGGTAGGTATAGAGACAGATATTCAGAGGTGCGTCCGTTATACGCCTGCGTGCCCCTGGGGAGAAACTTTCTTGGGTTGCGGTTATCGGTGACATGGCGCTAATACATCCTTTGTAAAAAAATATGCCCGGACAAAATTATGCATGCAATTCATGGGCAGGTGAGCATCCTAGCAACTCTGCGCTCTCAAAGCAAGGAAATTTCTGATCATTCTACCGATAGAAACAAGTCGAGAGACACGATGGCCTCCATGGTTCAGGGTTTTACTGCATGTAACCGATCAGGAGAACATATGGACATGACAACTTCACTACTCTTAGGCGTGTTGTTCGGTTCGATCGGTATGGGTTATTGCGTTTACGGCAAAAAACAGCGCAAAGGCATGGCATTGTTTTCAGGGATTGCCTTGTGTATCTTTCCCTATTGTGTGTCCAATATCTTTTTATTTGTACTTATCGGAATGGTGCTCATGGTGTTGCCGTTCTTCATACGGTACTGAGTTGAGGCTAAGCGTAGATTATATCTGAGAACGTATCCTTTTCAGCCTTTCTTGCGAGCGAACATCTATCGAAGGAATGTTCACTTCATGCATAGTGACGATCTTGGCATGTAATCTATAGTTTTCCATGCCCACCTTTTGTGATGATTATGGAAAATAATCTATGATTTGGAATGATCCTTGGACTTGGCATGTAATCTGTTATTTTCCATGCCGGGAAATTGCTGTTTATAATTTGATTTAGTGAGTAGAATTCTATTTCTGCATTCCAAGAGCCTTCATACGGGAGTAAAGGCTTGTGCGCTTCATGCCAAGGATTTCGGCCGCGCCGCCGGGTCCGCTGACCTTGCCCTTTGTATATTCGAAGACGTGCCTGATATATCGGCACTGCAGTTCATCAAGCGTGGGCAGGTCATCGAAGGTCCCTTTTGTGCCTGCCTGGGGACCTGCGGGAGAACAGCGGTATCTGAAGCTCGGTGCCTTTCGAGAGGATGACTGCCCGCTCGATGACATTCTGCAGCTCCCGGACATTGCCGGGCCAGGCATAGTTCATCAGCATGCGGAGGTCTTTCCGGGAAAGTTCAAGACCGGTCCGGCCATACTTCCTTGCATAGAGTTCAACAAAATACCTCGCCAGCTCCATGATGTCATCTTCACGTTCCCTCAGCGGCGGCATGGATAGGGGAAAGACATTAAGGCGGTAGTAGAGGTCTTCCCGGAAATGGCCTGAAGCTACCTCGTCCCTCAGGTTACGGTTTGTGGCTGCGAGAAGACGAAAATCAGATCTGATGGCCCGTCCGCCGCCTATCCTGACAAAGGTCTTCTCCTCCAGGGTCTTGAGAAGCTTTGTCTGGAGAATGAGAGGAAGCTCCCCGATCTCATCGAGGAAAAGAGTCCCTTCATGAGCCAGCTCGACACGCCCAAGCTTCTGTTTGTCAGCCCCGGTGAAGGCACCCTTCTCATAACCGAACAGCTCGCTCTCCACAAGGTTCTCCGGGATAGTCGTGCAGTCCACCACGATGAACGGTCCATCCGATCGGCGGCTGTTTTCGTGGACCCAACGGGCGAACACTCCTTTGCCGGTGCCGGTCTCTCCCAGAAGGAGCACTGTCGTGTCCGTCGAAGCCACCTGGCCTGCCATGGACATCTGTTCTCTCATGACCCGCGACTTGGCGATGAGCTGAGACTTATTGAACTCCTGCTGCGAGGTGACTCGTTCCCTCGACAACTTATCCTTCTCATCCCTGATTCTCATGGTACTCAGGAGAAAATCGACCATGTCGGACGTGTGCCTGCCCAGGAGCGTCATCATCGCAGGGTCAAGGAAATCGAAAGCATCGGGCATGTAGGAATTGTCATGGTACAGGACGCCACGCGTCATACCCTGCACCTCAAAAGGTATGCACAGGACAGACCTGATCTTTTCGCCCTTTTTTGTGCTGTCAAAAGCATCGTTCCTGACAACCAGAGGCTTGTTGGTTCGGAATGCCTTGAGTACATGCTCCATATACGGTTTGAACCGGGGTGATTCCACCTCCTCTTTTGTCAGATTGCTAGCCGCCCGCAGCTCCGGGTTTCTGGTGTAATTGCCCTCGGCAAACCAGAAGAGGCCACCCCGCTCGGCGCCGAAGAACCGGTTCGTGGAGCTGATGGTCTTGTTCAGTGTCTCTTCCTGGCCCATGCTGGATTTTATGGAGGCCATCTCCTCGAAATATTGCTTGAGATAATCGTCCCTGGCAGATTGCATATCCGGCGCAACCTGTTTTTTCTCTAGGAGTGCCTTATACTGGTCCGGGAAGAAATCGGCTGCATGTCCGCCGAACATGCGCCAAGCCTCCTGTGCATATCCCCGTGCTGCTTCCTTGTTGTTGTGGAGGAGCTCGAGGTGTGCCATCTCGAGGACTGTTTTTGCCAGCTGTATGTGGTTCCCTGACAGTTCAAGGCATGTCTTGCTGGCTTCAAGGTCGGCCATTATCTGCCCTTTCTCAGCGTTCCCCTGGTCCATCTTCTCCCGGGCCCTCAGGCGCAAGGCCACGCCTCTCAGGTGCACATTGATCCCGTTGAGGGTTGTTTCCATGGTGTCGGAATAATTCCAGTACGGGAGCGGCTTGAATCCTTGCCGATGGAACTCATAGAAGATCTCGAGGATCCAGGGCGATGAGTACTGCTGGATGAGCCCTTCCTGCATAGCCTTTTCAACCGTATCCTTCATGGCCTCATGGCTCTTTTTCAGGTCACCGGTCATGAAATAGAGAAGGGCAAGACCGCCCCCGGAATAATGGTATCCAAAGGCGTTGTGGCTGTCTATGGACTCCTGCCTGGCCTTTTTAAGATGGAACTCCGCCTCATGGAATTTTCTCACCAGGATAAGCGTTGTGCCCAGCACGCTCCTCAAGACCGAGGCCAGGGATTTGTTGGATTTCTCCTCGGCCAGGCGGAGGTTGGAATCGAGGAACCCGAAGGCTCGATGGAACTGGCCGAGGTACAGTGCGCTGTAGCTGAAGAGGATATAGGTCAGTGTCTGGATAGTCTCTTCATTGATGTCGATAAGGTTTTCCAGATGCTCCAGGTGCTGCATCACTTCCCTAAACTGGCCCTTCATAAAATAAAACAGCCCGATGAACTCAGCAGATTGGGTGAGAATATCTTCATCACCCAGCTCATTTACTTCCTCCAAGCCGACAGACAATGCGACGAACGCTTCATCCCTTCGTCCTGTGAAATAGTAGAGCATGCCCATATGGAGGTTGATCAGGGCCTGGGAACGTTTATCACCCAAACTGGTCGCCAGAGCCTGGGCTGTATTCCAGGATCTCGCCCAGTTCGGTAATTCCCCTGCCCATGACATAGCAGAGGTTCGAGAGCTTCAAGGCTCGGGAAATGTAGAGAGCACTGGTCTCCATGTCCAGATCCAGTTTTTTCAGTCTGGTGACGGCCCTCAGAAGGTGGGTGTGAACTGTCTCGAGATGTTTGCCTTTTGCCAGTTCCCTATCCGCCAAATCGAATTCCACCCTGCTGGCCTCGATGTCCCTTCCTGCCTTTTCCAGAAGGCCGATGAGAACCTGCGGGTCAAGTTCCCTGTCGATCTTCTGTGCATAGGCTATGTCCACCAGTGCCGAGAGGTGGTTCTTCGAATTCATACCCTTGATCTTTTTTACAACTGCCTTAGGCAGCGAAGTGCCCAGTGAAAACACGTCATTGCTGTCCTGCATGAGCAAGCCTGGGTCTGCTGTCTTCTTCAAAAGATCAATGAGCTGTCTGGCTGTAAGAGGAGCCAGGGCATCGAGAATGTTGATATGCGCAACACCACCCAGAGCATCAAGGGCAGTAAGAAATTTCCATTGCTCCAAAGCAAGGTCCGGATATGGCTCATTCATGGTTCACCTCTCAATAGTAAGATTTAAAATAACAACCTTTCAGAATAAATCAACAGGTATTCTGTCTTAATAAAGTCAATTAATGTCTTAATAAAAACTAACAACATTGCTAATATTTATATGTCAAGTATATTCAATTAGTTACTAATAATATTAGTTTGGCATAACCCTTGCTCATAAGAATGCACATAGGACAAGCGATCTTAATAAGGCGGACGTATCTACCATGATCAAATTGAGTCGCAGAGAGATCATCGAAGAGCTCATGAGGCAGGGTGTTCACGGGTTGTCGAGAATGAAGTTCGAGTGTCGCCGGTTTGAGAGTTACTGGGAAGAACGCATGGCTCAACTGGCATGCTGAATAAAATCTAAGAAAGGAGCTCTTGAGTATTCAGGTCTTACCAAAAAAGCGGGTTTCTATGCAACTAATTATTATAAAAGGCTTTTAAAAAATTCAAAGGGGGAATGTATGGCAATATTTACCAAAAAAGTAGCGGAAGAACTGTTCGGCGAACTCTGGACAAGGATGATAAAGGAGTTCGGATTCGGGACTAGTCTCAAGGAGTCGGGAATATCAATTTACTTTGTCGTGACTGACCCCGATATGGTCATGTTTGTCGATGAAAACGGCCCCATCTTCGGTGCTGAGGCGGAGAAGAAAATGCCTGTGGTCACCATGAAGATGAAAGGCGACATCGTACATAAATTCTGGTTGAAAGACCTGAACGTCCCCATGGCACTGGCTCTGCGCCAGGTCGTGGCAAAGGGACCGGTAAACAAGGTACTGCAGCTTCTGCCCCTTATGAAACCTGGTATGGAGATATATCCCGAGTACTGCAAGAAGTTCAACCTGCCTTTGAAAGGTTAAGGGGGCCAGACATGGAATATTTCGATATCCATTTCCAGTACCTGACAGAAGATGACGAAGCCCTGAAGAGGGCAGCCCACCAGTTTGCCGAACAGGTCATGAGACCTATAGCAAAGGAGCTGGATGGCATGTCCGCAGCTGATGTGGTGGCCGCCGGGTCGCCCTTGTGGAAATTCTTGAAGAAGGCTTATGAGCTCGGCTACCACAAGACCCTGCTGCCGGAGTATTATGGTGGTTTAGGCCTGAGCCCCCGCCAGATCCACATTGTGTTCGAGGAGTTGGGCTGGGGAAGCTTCGGGCTGTCCGTACTGCTCGGTGTAATCTGCTTCCCATTCTACGTTGCGGTCTTGGCCGGTAATGAGGAGCTCATCGAGAAATATGTAAAACCGTTCTGCGCATGCACCGATGCAAGCATCAGGGGTTGCTGGGCCATCACGGAGCCGGACCATGGCTCGGATTACATTGCCTCGGGTGAGGATTACTTCACCACTCCCAAGATGCGGGGGAATGTCCAGGCGCGGCTGGAGGGAGACGAATATGTCATCAATGGCCAGAAATCAGCATGGGTTTCTGGCGGCACCATTGCCACCCATGCCCTGTTGTTTTTGCAGCTCGACCCGAAACAGGGTTTCGGCGGGAATGGCATCTGCGTTCTCCCGCTGGACCTCGATGGTGTAACCAGGGGCAAGCCGCTTGAGAAGATTGGACAGCGTGACCTGAACCAGGGCGAAATTTATTTTGAAAATGTGAGGGTCCCCAAGAGCTACATGCTTGCAGATCCAACATTCTATGAGCCCCTTTTGGAAATGGTCCTTGCCTCAGCCAATATGATCATGGCCACCTGGTCAACGGGCCTTGCCCGGGCCGCATTCGAAGAGGCCCTTGTATATTCGAGAGAGCGGGTCCAGGGTACACGGCCACTCATGGAGCACTATGTACACAAACAGCGTGTCTTTAAGCTGTTTGCGCGTACAGAGACCATCCGGGCACTCTCACGCGCTGTGATCCAACTCAACTTGAATATTTCCCCTCCTATAACGGAATATTCGTTGGTGGCTAAGACCCAGTGCACGGAGATGGCCTACCAGAACGCCCATGAGTTGATCCAGATCATGGGAGGTAACGGCCTGACAAAAGAATATATCGCAGAGAAACTCTTCAGGGATGCCCGGGCCACCCTCATCGAAGATGGCAACAACGAGACGCTGGAGCGGCATGGCGGACATATCCTCGCGGAGACGTACCCGCGTCCACCGCTGGATTTCTAGTCCGGCTATATGGCACCTGAATCTCAAAAGGAGGAAAACGATGTCAAGGATTCATATTCAAGAATTTCCCCAATATACGCCATCAGAGCAGGCAAAGAAGGACAATGTGCTGCTGGCGGCAAAACTCATGACCAATGCCGCACTGACCGCACCGTTCACTGGGGGCGTAAACGGGATAGAGGCTGAAATAGCCTATGGACAGAAAGAATTGGAATACATTGCCAGGGAGATGGAGCGATCTGGCCAACCATGAGGTGCCCGAGAGACTGAGGAAGCCGTTTCTCTATGAGGCGGTGATGGTCAGGGAAAGCGATGTTATTGTCTTCATCGGCAACTTCCGGGCTCACAGCACACCCATGGATGCAGCGTGCGGACTGTGCGGCGGCGAACAGGATTGCTCCTTTGTCTACAATAAAGTGAAGCATGTCAATGGGCTTGTCGATACCACTGACCGCCAGAGAACCACGGCGATCAAGGGCCCTCTTTGTACGCTCAGGGCTCATGATGTCGGGTATGCAGTGGGATCGGCCCTCTGGATCGCATCGAGCCTTTTCGTGGACGCCAAACCATGCTACTCGGTGGGTCTCGCCGGAAGGAACCTTGATTTCTGCATGAATTCAGAGGTGGTCGTGGGTATCCTGGTGGGTGCCATGGCAAAGAACCCCTATGCGGACATCCCGACAGACTACCATCTGACGAACATGTCCAAGCAGATAGATGCAGTAAGGAAGATCTCCATCATTACCCGCCAGATGGCAAACCATCCGTATCACAGGTTTGATCCCAGCAAGCCCAAGGGATCCAAAGACAAGAAAAAGAAGGAGGACTAGGCCATGGCAATATATAGTGGAGAGCAAGCCACTCAAGAATACCTCCTGGAAGTTACCAAAGGATGCGCCGTGGCAGCAGCCAAGGCTCCGACCCTTACGAATTCGTTAGGTCTTCGGACTGAGATAGTTACAGGAGAAGATCTCGATCCCATAATCGACGTCCTGGAGACCTTCGGGCAGACATCCACGTTCCAGATGCACGATGCCGTGGCATTGAAATCCATGAGAGAGAAAGGTGTGCTGCCACCCATACTGCTGATGGGAGCAGACCTCTGCAAGCCGGTCTTGTGGGACTGCGGGGCGTGCGGTTTTCCCACGTGCGGTGAATACATCAAGTTCGTCAGCCGGAACAAGGGCATGGGGATAGGCGCTTATGGGCCGTCATGCGTGTGGAAGGTGATCGATTTCGGGATGGCCGCAGACTATGCCTGCGCTGCAGCTGCTATGCACCGTGTCGAGGCCAGGATTATTCTTCAGTATCGGTGCGGTGTCCATGTTCCTCGGACACCTGGAGGGGGCATCTTTTGTTCTCGGATTGCCTGTCGGCCCGGTGGGGCTCAATAACTGGTTCGACCGTGAGAGCTGGGTGGATGCGTTTAACTATCAACAGAGGACGCTGGGTCAGCTGGCCGGTGGGCCGAACCTTTCCATGGCCTTTTCCGGAGGCGGGTATCCCGTCATCAAGACAAAACCCAACTGGTGGGAAAACCCCACCTTCATGAAGGTGGAACAGGACGAGGCGTTCGTACAAAAGGACGCCGAGGGCAAGGCAAAGGTCTTTGAGAAGATCATGAAGTACCGCGGCGTTCTTCCAGAGGATGAATAATCATTCTGTAAGGGGTGGTTTTCTCCAGCCTTGCATGGGGGAAAATCACCCTGAACAGTGAAAGAATTTCACGAAAGATATTCAGAGATCGGAACTACTGGAACAAGGAGGCAACTGAGAATGCGTGACGTGTATATTATCGCAGTGGGGATGACCAGGTTCGGCAAGCACCTGGACAGAACGGAAAAGGACCTGGTGGCAGAGGCCTTTGCCAGGACCATGGATGATGCACCGGAAATCAAAATCAGTGATATCCAGTCCGCGTTCTTTGCCAACACGGCATGGGGCTTCTTCACCATGCAGCACTCCATCAAGGGCCAGGTGGCCCTGCGGCCCCTGGGCATAGAGGGCATCCCCATCACCAATGTGGAGAATGCATGCGCCTGCGCGTCTACGGCGCTCCACTGTGCATACAAGGACGTGGCAAGCGGTATGTATGAATGCTCTTTGGCTATCGGCATGGAGAAGCTCTACAACGAGGACAAGGCCAAGTCCATGATGGCCTTCAATGCAGGCGTGGATGTTTCCAACTTCGATGGTCACTTTAAGGCCTGGAGGGGCATCATGGACGGGGTGAAGCTGGATATCCCTGTTGATGACGGCGGGGCCGGGGCCGGAAAGACCAGGAGTGCCTTCATGGACGTCTATGCGAACATGCTCAGGTGGCACATGGCCACCTTCGGGACCACCCAGCGCCAGCTGGCGGTCATTGCCTCAAAGAACCACTTCCACAGCTCCATGAACCCCAATGCCCAGTTCCAGAACACCATGACCGTGGATGAGATTCTGCAGGGCAAGCCTGTCATCTGGCCGCTGACCGTTCCCATGTGCGCTCCTATAGGTGATGGCGCAGCAGCGGCTATTGTATGCTCGAAGGATTTTCTGAAGAAACTGAAGTCGGCCAGACCGGTGAAGATCCTGGCATCGGTGCTGGGGTCCGGCACGAACAGGAGGCATGATCAGGTGGACCTGGATATCGCGGTGAGGCTCTCCAGGCAGGCATATGACATTGCAGGCGTAGGTCCTAAGGACATCAATGTGGCCGAGGTTCATGACGCCACTGCTTTCGGCGAGTTGCACCAGTGCGAGTCTCTGGGGTTCTGCAAGATAGGTGAAGGCGGGCTCTTTGCTGAAAGCGGAGCCACGATGCTCGGTGGGAAGATCCCCATCAACACCTCGGGCGGTCTCGAGTCCCGTGGGCACCCGGTCGGGGCTTCCGGGCTCGGCATGATCCATGAGCTGGTCACCCAGCTCAGGCACGAGGCTGGTCCCCGGCAGGTTCAAGGGCTGCAGGCTTGCCCTGGGGGAAAACGGTGGCGGCAACATCGCCTTTGAAGAGGCCTCCATGACCATCCACATCCTCGAGCGGATGAACGGAAAATGAAGATCAGAAGTTTCATAGTTTATACCCTCCTTGATCCGGTGGCTCCACCCCGGCGCTACCGGATCGTTTTTAGAACATGTTAAGGCAGGGTGATTCGATATTCTCTAATGGATTGAAAGGAGCGTTTCATGGATCGATTCAAGACAAAGACAGTGGTGATAACTGGCGCAGGCAGCGGGTTCGGCCGCGGGCTCGCCATGGATTTTGCTAAACTGGGGTGGAAGGTTGCTGTCAGCGACATCAACATGGACAGGGCCGAAGAGACCGTTAGGCTCATGGATGGAAACGGCCGGGGCCTGGCCATTCCATGTGATGTCACCAAGCCCGAGGATGTACAGCGGCTGGCAGATGCCGTGCTCAGTAAATGGGGCTCTGTGGACATCATTATCAACAATGCAGGTGTCCCAGTCATAGGGTTTATGGAGAAGGTAACCCTGGAAGACTGGCGGTTTGAGATCGACATCATGCTCATGAGCGTCATCTACGGGTGTCGGACCTTCATCCCCATCTTCAAGAAGCAGGGCTGGGGTCATATCGTGAATGTTGCATCATCCGCAGGGATCGTTTCACTGCCCGAAATGGCTCCCTACAACGTTACCAAGGCAGGTGTAATCTCACTTTCAGAGACGCTCCGCGGAGAATTGAAAGGAAGTAATATCGGCGTCACAGTGGTGTGTCCGACCTTCTTCAAGACAAATCTCATGGATCAGGCCCGGTGCACCGACGAACGCCAGCTGAAGATGGCTGATGCATTTTTCTGCAAATTCTCTTTCGGCACCGTGGAGAGCGTGAGCAGAACAACTCTCAAAGCAATCAAGAAGAACAGGCTCTATGTCCTACCCCAGCCAGACTCCAAGCTCTTCTGGTTTTTGAAGAGGATGACGCCGAACACATACTACAATGTCAATGCATTCCTGTACTCACGGGGCATCCTGGACAGGATCCTCGGAATCTAGGAAAGAATGGGGGGTGACGCATGAAGAATGAAACCCGGAAGCAGATTTATTTCTGGGGTTCCCTGTGGAACTTCAACTTTGCATTCACTGGATTAGTGATGCCCGGACTAACCATGTGGCTCTTGTCCGGATCGAAAAACATAATCACCGGAGTTCTGCCCAAGACCTTCTTTGCCTTCTTCTGGCTGGCTGTTGGCGTCTTCGGGTGGGGGTACTACCTCGTATCGCGCGACCCTGACAAGAACCAGGGTATCATCTGGATGGGATGCCTTGCAAAGGTGGTCATCTTTCTCACCTTTGCCCGTCTCTATCTCCGCAGGCTGGTAACGACCTTTGCCTTTCTTGCTGGGTTGGGAGATTTCATCTGGACGATCCTTTTCCTGGCCGCCCAGAGGGGAGAAAAGGCCAAAGAAATCGCCTGATATGAAAAGGCATAATTTATAAATGGAGGGTATCCATATGGCAGTTGAGGTAAAGGAAGTGAAAAAGGACAAAGCGGATCTCCTGAAGAACCTGGAAGAGAACTTTACCGAGACGGAAAAGATCATACTAAGTCGCAGAAGCACCCGCTGGTACAAAAAGGACCAGGTGCCCGAGTTCATGGTGAATCGGATACTGGAGGCAGGGAGGTTCGCACCTTCAGCAGGCAACTGCCAGCCGTGGAAGTTTGTGGTAATCAGGGAGCCTCAAGTTATAAGTAACCTTTCGAACAGTGTCGTCATGATCTGCAAGCTGTTCAAAGCGATCCTCGAATACCGCACGCCCGGGAATTTCTGGAAGTTCCCCATAGCGAAACTCTATACCCACCTGATGCCGAATAAGCTTGCTCCTGTGCCGTTTGGCGCCATATCCCTGATTGCAGACGGGAAACTGAAGCTTTACCATGATGCCCCGACAGTCATCCTCATATTCAAGGATAAGCGCGGTGTTTCCAACCCTGACCTCGACTGCGGGATAGCGGGCCAGAACATGGTGCTGGCAGCACACAGCATGGGTCTGGCGACCTGCTGGGTGAGCTTTTCCAGCGTGGCCTTCGACTATCTCGGCTTCAAGTGGAACAAGGTGTTCGGCATCAAATACCCCTACAGGTTCATCACCAGCATTGCTGTGGGCTGGCCCATGGGAAAGCCTGACGGGTTCGTGGAGCGGCCGACCCATAGTATCACCTGGTTCGAGAACGGAAAGACAACCATCAGGGACGCCGGCACAACCGGATCGGGTATAAGCCTGTCGGAAAAGTTCACTGTTCCCAATTACAAGGACCCTTCGCAGACCCACCAGGGAGAGCTCTTCTTCGACTATGACAAGTGCAATGGATGCGGAACCTGTGAACGCATCTGCCCGTCAAGCGGCATCGAGATAAAGGATAAAAAGCCCATGATGCCCGCCGGAGCAGAGTGCATGGCATGCGGCTGCTGCATGGCCATCTGCCCGAAAGAGGCCATACGCATGAAATCGAGTTACCGGTTCTCAGAACATTTCAAGACCATTGATTCACGGCGAGCTGAAGCTGCCGAGGTTGAAGTAGCACTCACAGAGTACGAAATTATATCAGAAAAGGAGAACATTATGGCCACTGCAACCAACTGGGCAACCCTGCTCGAAGAGCAGGCAGCCAAGCTGAAGGACAAACCCTTCTTATACGTCGTTTACCAGGACCGCTACGTCAGTTATGCGGACATGGACCTGAACGCCAACAGGATTGCGAACTACCTGCTGAACATGGGGGCCGCTCCGGGTGACGGGATTGCCACCCTCATGAACAACTCATCAGAGTTCCTGGACATCTTTTTCGGCATCCAGAAGATTGGGATGTACGTGAACACGGTAAACACCTCGCTCCGCGGTGATCAGCTCGCTTACACCATCGACAACAGCGACACGAAATATCTGGTGGTGGACCACGACCTCCTCGACATCTACCAGGGTATTGCAGACAAGACCCCCAAGGTGGAGCGTGTGATCGTGAACACCCTGGAGGCTCCTGCGGGATTCAAGGTCCCCAAGGGCATGATCGACCTGAAGAATGCTTACAATAAAGATATCCCCACAACGAAGCCCATCTTAGGATTCGACGAAAACAGCATCCTCATGCTCATGTACACATCCGGCACCACCGGACTTCCCAAGGGCGTGGTCATGCGGTACAACAAGAACATCATCGATCGGATCAGGATGATCTGCAGGTATAATACTCACCCCGGACTCTATATATTATACCGCTCTGCAGCTGTTCCACGGGAACGCGCTCTATATCACCGTTACCTCCTCGCTCATCGTTGGCTGCACGGTGGCCCTGTCTAAGAGGTTTTCCGCCGGCAGGTTCTGGGAGGAGATCGCGAAGTCCAAGACTACGGTCTTCAACACCATCGGTGCCATTATCCCCATCCTCATGAAGCAGCCGGAGAGCCCCTATGAGAAGAGCCACCAGGTGGTGAGGATCCTGTCGGCCGGGTGTCCTGCAGCCATGTGGGAGCACTTCGAGAACAGGTTCGGCGTCAAACTCTGGGAGGCCTATGCGGCCATCGACGGGACCGGGTTCATCGCCAATTTCGGCGACGGGCCCAAGGGCTCCATCGGCAAGCCGCTGAACTCTATCATCAAGCTCGTGGACGATAAGGGCAATGATGTATCCGTAGGTGCAACCGGAGAGCTCCTCTTCAAGGTGGATCCGAACAAGAAGAGCTCGGTGGAGTACTACAATAACCCGGATGCATCGGGTGAGAAGACAAGAGGCGAGTGGGAATACACCGGCGACCTCATGTACCAGGATGAGCAGGGCTACATTTATTTTGTGGGCCGCAGCACCGACTCCATGCGGAGAAGGGGTGAGAACGTATCGGCTTACGACGTGGAGCAAGCTATCCTCAAGCATCCATCGGTATTGGAAGCAGCCGTTTATGCAGTCCCGTCTGAGATGACCGAGGACGATATCATGGCATCGGTGAAGCTCGTGGAGGGAAATAATCTGGCCGGTAAAGAGCTCTGGGACTTCCTTCAGGACAAGCTCGCCAAGTTTGCCATACCCCGTTACATCCGCATGGTGGATGACTTCCCCCGGACCGAGACCTTCCGGGTCAAGAAGGGCGAACTGAAGTCCACGGGCGTGACCCCAGACACCTTCGATGCGGAAAGGGCTTAATACAAGAACCTTTTCACGGGCTATGGGTTGGGAAGCGGAGCCTTGCAAGTACTATTAAAAGATGGAGCGTGCATAAAACTATTAAATAAAAGACAGACAGGGGAGAAGCCATGAATGAATACAAATATCTCAAGACACGTCAGAGTGAACGACACCCTTTGGGTGGAGATTCACAACCCCCCGGTCAACTTCATCACGGTTGACATTTGCGAGGAGATCTATCTCCTGATCAAGGAAGTTGAAAAGGACCATGCGTCCGCGTCTTCATCCTCACCGGTGGTATCGAGGACACCTATATCTTCCACTTCTCCATCCCGGAGCTCGTGAAAATCACCAGCGACAACAAGAAGCTCATGCTGGACAAGATCTTCCGTACGAGGATTGGCGCGGCCCTGGTGCAATATAACCAGACGTTCACCATGTGGATGATGGACCAATTCCCCTGGTACGAGCGTTTCATGCTGGCCTCTTTCAAGAAAATGAGAAGCTTTGCCTCAACACTTTTCCTCATAAACCAGATGCACCGGTGCTATCTTGCCATCGAACGCATGAACAAGATCACCATTGCCGCCATAAACGGGACATGCAACGGTGGCGGCACCGAGATGGCCACATGCTTTGACTTCAGGTTCATGGTGGGTGATCAGGACTTTGTCATAGGCCAGCCGGAGGTTATCGTGGGCATCATCCCCGGGGGAGGAGGAAATACAAGGCTTCCGAGGCTCATCGGCAAGGCCAAGGCCCTGGAGTTCATGCTCACAGCAGATCTGTGGACCGCTGAAGAAGCCAAGAAGAACGGGCTCATAACGGACCACTTCTCCAAGAAGGATTTCCAGGCAAGGGTTCAGGAATTCGCTGACAAAATGAGCAAGCGCATCCCTGTGGCGGTCAACGAGATCAAGCAGACGGTGCACAATGGGATGGATACCACGCTTCGTCACTGCCTGAGCATCGAGATGGGCGGGTCCATCAGGTGCTTCGACAACAGATACACCCAGAATGCATTGAAAGAATACATGCAGATCATAAAAGAGCGTGTCGAGGAACCCAAGGGTAAGCGGAATACTGCAAAAGAGAACCTCGCACTGATGACAAGTGATGAGATCATCAACCGCATCTTCAACTAAGGGCTTTATATACCCGAAAAAGGAAACAGAGCAGGATCAAGGTTAAAAAGGCATGAATATAGAGATAGACAATAATTGTTGCACCCGGTGCATGCTCTGCGTGCAAGATTGCGTTTACGGTGTATTTCGTGAGATTGACGGAAAGCCGGTACCTGCTGAACCGGTGTTATGCAACCTATGCAGCCATTGCGTCGCCGTCTGCCCCCACGGGGCCATTCGGCATGACCTCCTGGATTCGGAGCAGATCCACAAGGTGGATAAGAAGAAAATCGATGCCTCGACATACCGGGAGATCGTCCTCAGCAGGAGGAGCGTGCGGCATTATAAGGATAAACCGGTCCCGCGCGAGGTCATGGAAGAGATACTTGACCTGGCGCGCTATTCTCCCACTGCGGGCAATGACCAGCGCGTGGGGTATATCGTGATCCAGGATAAACAGGAAATCAGGGATATCTCACGTGCTGTTTTCCAATCCATCATGCGCATACACACACTGGCCCG
Organism: uncultured delta proteobacterium; assembly: GCA_963785235.1. Classification (GTDB taxonomy): domain Bacteria; phylum Desulfobacterota; class Desulfomonilia; order UBA1062; family UBA1062; genus MWEI01. The sequence goes on from CAWAUM010000001.1 coordinate 847,164, forward strand.
GAACCCTTTCATGAAACTGCTGTTGAAACCCTTCAAGCTCCTTCCCGACAGGTATCTCAGGCTCATGGATTACGTGCGGGAACAGCACGAAAGCACCGGCAGGGACTATGTCCTGTACGATGCACCGGTGCTTATCCTTCTCCACGCCCCCAAAAAGGAGCGCTTTGCAGCGGGCAACTGCTCTATAGCGGCTACGAACATTATGAATTACGCGCACGCAATGGGCCTGGGAACCTGTTGTACCGGCTTTTTGACAATGGCCCTGCAGAAAAAGGGTAAATTACGAGATAAAGTCAGTGTTCCCAAAACCCGGGATGTATTTGCCAGCCTAGTAATAGGTTATCCCACGTATGTGCACACAAACACGGTATCGAGGAAGAAACCCGATATTCTATGGGAAAGGTAACAGATATGAAAGAGGACACGAAAAGACTATTCCTCTA
>CAWAUM010000002.1:0-321307 GCA_963785235.1 uncultured delta proteobacterium
GAAGGTCACTTACCTCGGCATCCTCGGCTACCCGAACCTGCATCCGGTCTTCGCCGATTTCGCCAAGCGCGCCGAGGTCCATTCCATCGCCGAGCCGGGCTACACCGACGCGCTGGAGTTCGATGATGGCAAGATCATGCTGGGCAAGCACCAGTCGCTCAAGCAGATGAACTGGGAGAACATCAAGGGCCGCTACGGCCTGGACAAGTTCTCCGCCAAATTCGGCAGCGCCAACCTCGTCGGCTTCGTCAATTGGACCATGCTCACTCAGATGAGCGAGATTTGGGCGGCCGTGCTCAAGGAGGTTTGCCCCGGCATGAAGGGACCGCGCCGCAAGCTCTTCATTGACCTGGCCGACCCCGAAAAGCGCACCAAGGCCGACATCCTGCGCGCCCTGGAGCTGGTCGCCGCCTTCCAGAAGTACTTCGACGTCGTCCTGGGCCTCAACGAGAAGGAAAGCATATGAGATCGGGAAGAACCTGGGCTTGAATACCAGCAACCATTCGCCGGACGGGTTGTTGAAGCTCTGCAAAGACATCCACGAGCGCGTCCGCGTGGACACCATCATCGTCCATCCGACAGCCTACGCGCTGGCCTCCGGGCCCGATGGCACGGCGCTGGTCCAAGGCCCCTTCACCCCCAAACCCAAAATCACGACCGGCGCGGGCGATCATTTCAATTCCGGCTTCTGCCTGGGCAAGCTGCTGGGCCTGCCAACCGACCGCTGCCTGCTGACCGGCGTCGCCACCAGCGGCTTCTACGTGCGCACCGGCCAGAGCCCGGCCATACCGACCTGGCGGGCCTGCTGCGCAATTGGCCGGCCTGACCATGCCGTTATAGTCGTCGTCAAATACGGCACCCCGGTGCTCCGCCAAAAGGCGCGCGGATCGAGAAATCACGCCCGCGATCAAACAGCTCGCCGCCGACATGATCGAAACCATGTACGCCTACAAGGGCGTCGGCCTGGCCGCGCAGCAGGTCGGTCTCGCCCTGCAACTGACGGTCATTGACGTGCGCGGCGTGACGGACCGGCCGTCCTCGCTGGAGTTGAGTGGCAAGCCTGCCGACGTGAACGCCTTCATGCCGCTGGTCCTGATCAATCCCGAGATCACGCCGGTCGGCGCGCCGGCGACCGGCCCGGAAGGCTGCTTGAGCTTCCCCGAAATCTACGCCGACATCACCCGCCCCGATGTGGTGGACGTGAAGGCGCTGAACCTGGAGGGAAAGCCCGTTGAGTTCCGCTGCGGCGGCCTGCTTGCCCGCGTCGTCCAGCACGAGACGATCACCTGCACGGCATCCTGTTCATTGACCGGATGGACAAGGCGACCAAGGCGGAACCTGAAGCCCGAGCTGGAACTTCTCATGGCCGAAACCAAGGCGGCGCTGAAGGGATAACCGCTACACTTCTGGTAGTAATCCGGCACGACGATTTTCCCGGCGATGATCTCCGCTTTCAGCTCGTCCGCCCGTTTGCGCACCGGCTCGGTCAGTATCTTGGCGTTGTATTGGTCGAAGGAGTAGTCCACGCCGTGGTTGGCCAGCCCGAACCATTTGATCCCGCCAGTGAACTTGCCCGTTTTGGCGTCCTCGATGGCTGTGAATACCGCCTCGTCCACCCGCTTCAGCATGCTCGTTAAGATCAATCCGGGCTTGGTCCAATTCTGGTTGGCGTCCACGCCGATGGCGAACTTCGTCTTCTCCTCTGCCGCGTCAAACACCCCGAGGCCCGAGGCGCCGGCCGCGGCAAAGATGATGTCCGCGCCGGCCTCATACTGCGATACGGCCAGTTCCTTCCCCTTCGGCGGGTTGTTCCACGCCTCGCTCGTCACGCCAACAAAGTTCGCGAGCACCGCAATCTGCGGATTGATCTTCTTCGCGCCCGCCTGGTAGCCCATCTCGAACCGGCGGATCAGGGGAATGTCCATCCCGCCCACAAACCCAATCTTGCCCGTCTTGCTCGTCATGGCCGCGATGGCGCCGACAATGTATGCCCCCTCATGCTCCTGGAACATCAGCGACCGGACGTTGGGCGCCTCGACCTGCGCGTCCACAATGGCGAAATGGCGCTTGGGAAACTGCGCCGCGACCTTCTGGATGGCCTCCTTCTGGGCGAAGCCAATCCCAATGATGAGGTCGAAGTCGCGCAACGCGAACGCCCGCAGCATTGGCTCGAACGCGTTGTCGTCGGCCGCCTCGACATACTTCAGCAGAACGCCCAGCTTGTTCTTGGCCCGGGTGGCGCCTTCGTAAGCCGACGAATTGAAGGACTTGTCGTCCTTGCCCCCCCGGTCCAGGACCAACCCGACCTTGAACTCCGCCCTGGCGGGCAGCTGGTAATGTCGCGATGGCCGCGATCACCACCAGCGCAACCCGCCATCCATCCCCTGCATGTGCCCAAAGCGACTGTGCTTCATGTCGCTCCTTTCTAGGCACAAACCTCGCTCCGGTCAATCCCGCCCTGCTCGCCTCTCGGCTGGCTGACGGCACAATGACAAAACTGTCACCCAAGTGTCATCGGCCTGTCACCGTGCTATGTTGCACTGCGCAAAGCCGGGAGTGCTCCCGGCGAGACAAACAAACGACCCAAATATGAAGCATCAAATCCATCATCTGTTCGATATTAACAGTTGGTCTGCTCGCGGGCGGCCTCACCGGCTGCTGCGTGCACCGAGAAGGGAGAAGGCAAGAAGGCGAAAAGGCCTACGAGGCCAAACTCGAAGCCCAGGCCAAGATCACCAAGGCCGAGGCGGAGAAGATCGCGCTGGACAAGGTTCCCGGCGGCACCGTCAAGGAAGGCGACATCGAGAAGGAGAAAGGCAAGTTGCTCTGGTCATTTGATATCACCACCCCGGGCACCACGGATATCACCGAGGTGCAGGTGGACGCCATGAGCGGCGCCGTTGTGGACGTTGCCAAGGAGACAGTGGCCGACCAGGAGAAGGAGAAGAAGGAAGACGCCAAGAGAAGGGCAAGAAGGAGAAGGATGACGACGACGAGAAGGAAGAGAAGAAGTAATGCTTTGTGGGGGATGAGGAATCGCCGCCGCCGGCAAACTCCGGCGGCGGCGCCCGAAAAAGAAAGAAGGATGCAATGAATACAACGATGACGAAGGTGACATTATTCAGGCTGTGCTGGGGCTGGGCAGCCCGCTGGTCCGAACCGGCTTTGCCGGCCAGCCCAAGAAATGGGAGGAATGCCGGAGGCGGTGCGTGCCACCGTGTTGGCGAACGGCGGCACGGTCGGCTCCGTGGACCTGGAAGGCCAGAAGATCGACGGTAAGGCCGTCTATGAAGCCGTAGGCAAGGACAAGGACGGCAAAGAGGTGGACCTGGTCATTACTGAAGACGGCAAGCTGGCCAATATGAAGTACGATGGCGCCGCGGATAAGGCCCAAGAGGACGCCGCCGCTGCAAAGAAGGCCGCGAAGGCGTTCGCCGCGGTGAAATTCAGCCATCCGCGCGAAATCACCAATCCGTATCTGCCGCTGGCCTCGCTCAAGCAGGACATTCTGGAGGGCAAGGAAGGCAGCAAAGAGCTGCGCATCGAGAGGACCATGAAGCCGGAAATCCGTAAGACCTTCAAGGTCGGCAAGCAGACAGTGGAGGTCCTGGTCATGGAGGACCGTGAGTTTGAGAACGGCAAGCTCTCGGAGGTGACCCTGGATTACTTCGCGCAGGCCGATGATGGCACGGTGTATTACCTCGGTGAAGACGTGGACGAATACAAGGATGGCAAGGTCGTCGGTCATTCCGGCGCGTGGCTGTATGGCAAGCAAACCAAGGTTCCAGGCGTTCTGATGCCAGGCCATCCGAAGGTGGGCGACAAGTTCCGCTCCGAGGACGTGCCAAAGATCACCACCGAGGACAACGAGGTGATGTCGCTGTCCGAGCGGTGACCGTGCCCGCCGGGACGTATCAGAATTGCCTCAAAATGAAAGAGGTGCTATCCGACGGTGTGATCGAGTACCAGGTACTATGCCAAGGGCGTAGGTTGCGTAAGGGAGCTGCCCGAAGGGGGCGACGTGGTGCTCAAATCGCACACGACAAAGTAAGCGGCAGCAGAATATGAAGAACACTGTCCTGGTAGCGGCGGCCTTCGCCATCGCCTGTGCTGTGGCCGGACTGGTGCTCCTCAAGCGTCCCACACCTCAAGACGCGGCGCCACCAGCTCGGAATCCGCACAAGCCGTGGGTGAATAAGCTCTCCCTGTCGCGCCGCCGGAGGAACCGCCTGCGGTGGCCGTGCACGCCCCAGCCCCTGCGCCGTCCAACCCTGTCGTTCGAAGCATTCCTCCGCCGGCAAAACCAGTGGAGCCCCGCCGAAAGCGCCGGGCACCGCATTACAGGGCGCCAAGCCGCCCAAGGAGCCGCTGAAGGACCCGATGGCCCGCGAGGCGCTGGCGCTCGTGGGGCTGGATCCCGGCGCGGAGGAATACTGGTATGCTGCGATCAACGACCCGGACCTTTCCGCGCACGAGCGCTCGGACCTCATTGAGGACTTGAACGAGGATGGGCCAAAGAAAACAAAGCCCGGCAAAGAACACCTCATTGCCGAAATCTCAGCCGCCTTTCAGGCAGCAGTAGTGGATGTGCTCGTAACCAAGACTATCCGGGCCGCAAAAGATACAGGCATGGGTCTGATTGTGGTATCGGGTGGTGTGGCGAGCAACACGGCCCTGCGCGAGGCCCTGAAAAAGATGTCCGACCAGGAAGGGATACATCTCGTCATCCCGGAGAGGAAGTACTGTACGGACAACGCAGCCATGATCGGCATCGCCGGCATCAGGCACTTCAGGGACGGTCATTTTGCCGGCCTGGATATGAATGCAGTTTCGAGGTGGTCATCCATAACGGGTTGAGACAAATAAGGATCACCCGTTTAAAGCCTTCATATTTCAATTCTGGTTGGTCCGTGAATCTGCATGGGAACAATCATTCAGAGGTGTATTGCATTATTGTATTTAGCATGATGACCTATTTTCCACATCTCATGTAACAGCCTATCTTTCCGATACAATTCAATAATGGGAATCAAAATATTTTTTATAAACTCCTGGAGAGGATTGGAATGAAAGCAATTGTTATCAAACTACAAGCTTGTCTTATACTAACTATCCTTTTACTTTCAGTATCTGGTTGTGCAACTACCCCAAAGAATGAATCAACTCAAAAGAAGACCATATATGAAAGAATCAATTCTGACCCTCCAGGGGCTTCAATATACTGGGGAGAAAGTGAGAGCCAACTCGTTTACACAGGCAAGACAACACCATATTCAAAACCGAACACTGCAGTATCACCAATCTTCAAAACGTGGTACTATCAAGTTAAAAAGGATGGTTATCTTGATTCAAATGTTATCTCCATGCCTTATTCATCTGATGATAGGATTATAGATTTTACTCTGAAGCCAAAAAGAATTCCTTCACAAGCACCTATGCCAACCGCAAACGTGAAAGGAATAGTCAAAGTAACCAATGATTCCAACCTAGAATTTTATCCCCAACCAAGCCCTGATGGTAAAGCAATTTTGTTTCATGTCATTAATTCAAAAAAACAGGGGTATGACTCATATAGCATTGTATTGATACGGCAGGGAGAAGGAGGAAGAAGGGTTATCGTTGGCAATTATGCAGCCTATCCATCATGGTACCCAGATGGAAAACATCTTATGTATTCATATTATAAAAAGGGGAACCCCATTCTTGTCAAGACCCCGGTGAACGGGAATGGTATGGAAATTATAAACCCCGATTCTCTTGGTTCATATGATCAAAAAGCACATGTCAGCAGTGATGGTCGAAAGGTCGCTTTTGTTACGATGACCAGGAACACAAATTTTATATGTTCTGCGAATCAAGCTGGTACAGATTTCACTGTTTATGGAGAAGGTGCTTCACCTCGATGGAATAAAGATAGCTCTATGGTGGTGTTTACGAGACGCCTCGGTGCATATTCACATATCTTCACTCTTGATATCAAAACAGGCCAAGTCACTCAATTGACTGTGGGAGATTCCAACAATGTGTCTCCATCTTTTTCACCCGATGGAAGCTGGCTGCTATTTTCATCTGACAGAGACGGTACTGCTCATTTATTCGTAATGAAAAATGATGGTTCCAATCTGATACAGTTGACCAAGGGAGACTCCCAGGAAATTGATCCTTCTTGGTCGTCTGATGGAACCATCTATTTTTCAAGTGATGCCGGTGCTGGTGAATCAATAGAAAAACCTTTAGACTGGACTCATTCAAATATTTGGAGACTAAGGCCGGTGCTGCAATAGTTTTAAATGACTTGAACCTCAAATAAGCCTTATTGCCTTTGACTGGCATTGCTCTGCTACATGATGTAAACAGCCACTATGAGACCAAAACGCTCCCTGGGTCAGAACTTCCTGAATAACGTCGGGATTGCCGAGAAGATGGCATCCCTTGCAGACATCGGCACACAGGATACGATTGTGGAGGTCGGACCCGGCAGGGGCATGCTGACACGGGTACTCCTCAAGTACGCATCAGGGGTCATTGCCATCGAGAAGGACGACAAGCTTTATGAGCAGCTGAAAGTGAGCCTAGGAGATTACAGCGGTCTGCAGCTCATTCACCAGGACATCCTGGAAAGCGACCTGGAACAGATTATTCCCCATGGGGCCAAGATAGTCTCCAACCTCCCGTATAACATTGCAACACAGCTTATTATGCGGCTCGTGGACCATGCCGAGCGCATACATTCAATCGTCGTCATGATCCAGAAGGAGGTAGGCCAACGGATCTGCGCGCATGTGGGAGACAAGACCTATTCCTTGTTGAGCGTAATAGTTGCAGCCGGATTCGATGCATCACCCGGATTCATTGTGGGGCCTAATAATTTTTTTCCCCAGCCCAAGGTTGATTCCCAGGTAATCAAGCTCGTCCCGAAAAGCTCCCCCATACCCCAGACTGATATGAAGATGTTCTGGCGTGTGATTGCAAAGGCCTTCGGCCAGAGGCGGAAGACCCTCAGGAACACGCTGTCGCAGCTGCCGGGGGTGGATGATGAAACACTGGGCAAACTCAGTTCATATGCAGGTATTGATCTGGGACAGCGGCCTCAGGAGATTACACCTGACCAGTATCACTTGTTCAGCAATGGTTATGAGGCGTTGCTCAAGGACAGATCATAATACCCGTAGTTTAACCTACCCTGAATCACCAGTCCAGTTACATGCCGGTTACATAACAGATTCCACGGATTGTAATTCCGAATACCATGCTGCAACTTGTGTAACCGTCAACAAAGAGACATAAATCCACGAAATCAGTATTAAATTATTGTTATTATTGTATATTTATAATTGGTCTCAAGCGTCAAATATCTTGGCATCCACCTTGCCTTAGTAAGCCCAGATCGACAACGATCTGGGGGGTATTAGGTGAAAGACTATAGAACAGTTTCTCTCGGCATCCTGGTTTTCATCCTGTCGGCCTTTTCTCTCAACGCAGCTGATTATCGCACGGACGAGGTCATCGTAAAATTCAAGACAAAAACCCCACAGGGTCTTTCATCAGAAACCCTCGTGGAAGAGCGTCCCATAGCCGTTGCAGTGGACAATGCCGACAAGGCAATTAAAGAGCTCAGTGCAAGCGATGATGTCGAGTATGCAGAACCAAACTACGTCATCGAGGCTGAGATGGTTCCAGGAGACTGGCCATATAAAGATGCGTGGAGCCAACTCGGGCTTGAAGACGCATGGGACTTCATAACAAAACAGGGCTCTGGCCGGCAGGTTATCGTTGCCGTAATCGATTCCGGTGTGGATATGGATCACCCCGATCTGCTGGGCCGGATAGTATCCGGGTACGATTTCGCTAACCATGACAATACGCCGGAAGACGACTCAGGCCATGGCACCAAGGTGAGCGGCATCCTCGGGGCTACCGGCAATAACGGAACCGGCATCGCAGGCGTGGCATGGGATGTGGACATTGCCATCATGCCGGTCAAGTTCATGAAAGTCAATGACGGCAAAACCACAGGGAATCTCTCCGATGCAATAGATGCCATCTACTATGCCGTTGACAACGGAGCAGAGATCATCAATGCAAGCTGGGGCTTCTATGACCGATCCAAGGCATTGGATAATGCAATTGCATACGCAAGGAACAAGGGGGTGCTGTTTGTTGCATCCGCAGGGAACAGCGGTCAGGATAACGACAATAAAGGCCACTACCCTTCCAACTGCCCATCTGACAATGTCATTGCGGTTGCAGCCATGGACAGCGACGGCAGTATTGCATCGTTCTCAAATTACGGAGCGAAAACCGTACATATCATAGCTCCCGGGGTCGGCATTTCGACCACTACCATAAACAGCGGTTATGTTTCCTATGCATCAGGGACCTCCTTTGCTGCGCCCTTTGTTGCCGGTGTTGCAGCAATGGTGCTCTCCCAATCGCCGGATATGGGTTACACGTCATTGAGGGAAGCCATTTTGAATTCAGCAACCAAGATCCCGAGCGCCGGCTCAAGCATGGTTTCAAGCGGTGGTTGCGTGAACGCCTATGAGGCGCTCCTTGCCGAATCAGACCTTGATACCTCAATGAAGGCTGCACAGGAACCTTCGCAGGCAACAGATACGAGTACTACGGTAGCGAGCGCTTCCGATGGCGGTGGTGGTGGCGGCGGCGGATGCCTCATCGAGACTTCCCATGCCTCCACAGGCACCTGTGCCTCAGCTATCCTGCTCATGATTACGATAGTCTTGTTCCAGGTAATTCGACGGAAAGATCTGGAATAACCCTATACCCCAGCCCCCCCACCGTGGGGGGGCAACCCCTTTTCTCTCTCCCTTAGAGTCCCCTGAACTTTCTTGTCTCAGACCAGTTCAACGGCCATGGCCATACCCATACCGCCGCCGATGCAGAGCGATGCCATGCCGAGCCCAATGCTGCGCCTTTTCATCTCATTGGCCAGCGCTATGATAATACGCGCGCCGGTACAGCCGATGGGGTGGCCGATGGAGATTGCAGATCCGTTCACATTCGTGATGTCCCAGTCCATATCCAGCTCTCGCATGCAGGCAATGGCCTGGGATGCAAAGGCCTCGTTCACCTCGAAGAGGCCATAGTCCTTCACCGATGTCTTGGTGATCTTCAGCAGCTTTCTGACTGCCGGTATAGGCCCGAGGCCCATATAGGAGGGGTCCACGCCGCCTGTTGCATAACCCTTTATCCTGACAATGGGCTTGAGTCCCAATTCTTTGGCCTTGTCTTCATTCATGACCAGGCAGGCAGCAGCGGCATCATTGATGCCCGATGCATTGCCGGCTGTTACCGTACCGTCTTTCTTAAAAACAGTGGCAAGCTTGCCCATCTTCTCCAAGGTCGTGTCCATGGGGCGCTCGTCCGTGTCAAAGACTATAGGATCGCCCTTTTTCTTGGGGATCTTCACAGGCACTATCTCGCCTTTTAAAATACCGGATTTAATAGCAGCCAGCGCACGCATGTGGCTGTCCACACCCATCTTGTCCTGCTCGGTCCTGGTGATGCCGTATTTTTCAGCGATGTTCTCGGCCGTAATGCCCATGTGGTAGCCATAGAAGATCTCATAGAGGCCGTCGAATACCATGAGGTCCATGGTCTTGCCGTAGGGCATGTCCATGCGGTAACCCCATCGTGCCTTGGGCAGCGAGATGGGTACGTCGCTCATATTCTCCATACCGCCTGCAATGACAACGTTGTTGTCACCGGCAATGATGGAAGCAGTAGCCAGGGCGATGGCCTTCATGCCCGATGCGCAGACCTTGTTGATGGTGAATGCACCAGTCTCCTTGGGCAACCCGGCCATGATCATGGCCTGCCTTGCAGGGTTCTGGCCCTGGCCTGCCTGGAGCACGTTGCCCATGATTACTTCATCAACAGTGATGCCTTTGAGGTCTTTGGACCAGCTGGAGTATTTCTCTTCTATGGCTGAAAGGCCTGCATTCTTGAAGACATCAGGCGCGACCTCCTTGCTCAATGCGGAGATCTCAGGCCTGAGTCCGTTCCTGACAAGGATCTCACGAATAACGAGTGCACCCAATTCCTTGGCCGGGACATCCTTCAGGCTCCCCCCGAAGCTTCCAACCGCTGTCCTTACTCCATCGACAATGACCACATTCGCCATATTACCACCTCCAGTTTAGGATATCTTTTCTTAGGGTTACTCTAGGTACTATTTCACAAGAGATCCACATTGGCAAGAATGGAATACAGCCGCATGGGCAGCCTATCGCGGCCTTGATTTAAACAATTCCAGGGTGTAAGTTCGCACCATGGATCTTGACTATGAAGCCCTGCTGAACCGCTACGCCCTCGTCCTGTTGGATAACAAAGGACTTTCAGGCGAGACGTACCGGGCTTACGTGGGCGATATCAGACATTTCATCAGCTTTATTACCGAGCGTCAGGTCTCCTTTCCGGACCGACTCATGGTTAGGTCCTACATGCTTAATCTCAGGACACGCTACTCACGCACCTCGGTCAACCGCAAGCTGAGCGCCATCAAGGGGTTCTTCGACTTTGTGATGCACTCCGTAGAGCTGCCCATGAATCCCTTCGGCCATGTGAGGTCTCTCAAGCACAGGGAACACCTGCCGCAGTTCCTGAGCCATGACGAGGTGTTCGACCTCATCGATGCAGTGCTGGATTCCCGGGACAGGGCCATCCTCGAACTGCTCTACTCTACGGGCATCCGGGTGGGAGAGGCCGAGACCATGAAGTGCTGTGATGTGGATATGCAAAAGGGCTTCATCATGGTTACTGGCAAGGGGTCCAAGCAGCGCTATGTGCCTGTGGGTGAAAGGGCACTCAGCGCTATAAGCAGTTACCTGGGAACCAGGGGTATCAATGATTCCATTTACTGCACAGAGCCGCTGTTTCTTAACAGCAGGGGAAACCCCCTGAAGTCAAGGAGCATCAGGAGGGTTATCTACCAGTGGGCCTTGCAGGCTTCCCTTGCCAGACATGTGAGCCCGCATGTCATCAGGCATACCTTTGCAAGCCACATGCTCGATGCAGGCGCAGACCTCAGGTCCATCCAGGAGATGCTTGGCCATGCAAGCCTTTCCACAACCCAGCGCTACACCCACTTGAGTGTAGACAAACTCATGGATGTATATGATAAAGCTCATCCGAGGGCAAAGGAGGGATGATGGAGATCCGTGGAACCACCATACTGTGCGTGAGAAAGTCCGGCAAGGTAGTACTCGCAGGCGACGGCCAGGTGACCATGAACAATGTGATCCTTAAGGGCAATGCCAAAAAGGTGAGGAAGATCCATGACAACAAAATCCTGGCCGGGTTTGCCGGGTCAACATCAGATGCATTCACCCTCTTTGAGCGCTTTGAGGACAAACTGAAGGAATACCGGGGCAACCTCACCAGGGCCGCTGTGGAAATGGGAAAAGACTGGAGGACCGACAGGGTGCTCAGGAGGCTGGAGGCCCTCATGATCGTAGCTGATACCGCCAACACCTTCATCCTGTCCGGCACCGGTGATGTGGTTGAGCCCGACGATGATGTCTGCGGCATCGGCTCCGGGGGCAATTACGCCTTTGCAGCAGCCAAGGCCCTCCTGAAGTATACGGACCTTGGCGCCAAAGAGATCGCTTCCTATTCCATGGAGATTGCCTCCGACATCTGCATCTATACGAATAAAGCCATACAATACGAGGAGCTGTGATGAGCAACCTTACACCGAAAGAGATCGTCACCGAACTCGACCGGTACATCGTGGGCCAGGACAAGGCCAAGCGCGCCGTGGCGATTGCACTGCGTAACCGCTGGAGACGCCAGATGGTGTCCCCTGACATGAAAGACGACATCTATCCCAAGAACATCATCCTGATAGGCCCCACCGGCGTGGGCAAGACCGAGATCGCCCGCAGGCTGGCAAGGCTCTCAAATTCACCGTTCATAAAGGTAGAGGCATCCAAGTTCACCGAGGTCGGTTATGTGGGAAGGGACGTGGAGTCCATTATCCGCGATCTCATGAGGATGGGCATCCAGATGGTGCAGGCCGAGGAGAGCGAAAAGGTAAAATCAAAGGCCTTGGAGCAAGCCAAAGAGCGCATCCTCGACCTCCTGCTGCCCCCCCAGAAAGACGCGGAGCTCCATGTGGAGAGCAGGGACAAACTGAAAAAGAAGCTGGATGAAGGACTCCTTGACGAACGGTTCATTGAAGTAGAGTCCCGTGAGACCCAGATGCCCACCATTGAGGTCTTCTCAGGCCAGGGCCTCGAGGAAATGGGTATTGATTTCAAGGAGATGTTTTCCAACATCATGCCCAAGCGCACCAGACGCAGGCGCATGAGTGTAAAGGAAGCCCTTGAGTTCATCACAAATCAGGAAGTGGGTCGCCTTATCGATATGGACAAGGTGAACCAGGAGGCTCGCTTCCGTGTAGAAAACTCGGGCATCGTGTTCATAGACGAGCTCGATAAGATCGCAGGCAGGGAATCGGGCCGTGGCCCGGATGTATCCCGGGAAGGTGTGCAGCGTGACCTGCTACCCATCGTGGAGGGGACTACGGTGAACACGAAGTTCGGACCGGTGAACACGGACCATATCCTTTTCATAGGCGCAGGGGCCTTCCATGTGAGCAAACCCTCCGACCTCATTCCTGAGCTTCAGGGCCGCTTCCCCATCCGGGAGGAGCTTGGCCCCTTAAGCAAGGAAGATTTCATCCGCATCCTCATGGAGCCCAAGAATGCGCTCATCAAACAGTATAAGGCACTGCTTGCCACCGAAGGTGTCGAGCTGGTCTTCACGGATGATGCGGTCTCCGAAGTCGCCGCCATTGCCGAGTACATCAATGACCATACCGAAAACATCGGCGCACGCAGGCTCCATACCGTGCTCGAAAAAATGCTCGAAGACATCTCCTTTACAGCCAAAGAGCTTGTGGGCCAGGTGACGGTGGATGGGGCATATGTCAAAAAGCGGCTGGAACCCCTCATGAGCAGGGAAGACCTGAGTAGATACATCCTGTAAGCCTCACGGGTAGAAAGGGAGACACATGATATTAAAAGGAAGCTTCATCAATGAAATCGGAGACGGTGACCGTGTAAAGGCAGTGTTCCTGGTCTCCGAGCGAAGGCTGCTTACTGCCCGCAACGGGAAACCCTATGGCAAGATCATCCTGTCCGACAAGACCGGCGATATTTTAGGTATGGTCTGGGATGAGGCCCAGGAGCAGGTTTCAATCATTGCGCCGGGAGACGTAGTCGGGGTCAGGGCGAGCGCCGAGTCATACGAGAACCGCCTGCAGCTCAGGATCGAGAAGATCACGAAGCTCTCGGACCAGGAGGTGGACATCACAAGCCTGGTGCCTTCGGCCAGCAGGGATATAACCTCTATGGCCGACGAGTTCGAACTGGCCTGCAACAGCATCAAGAACTCCCAACTGCGCCTCCTTATTGAGCGCATATTCGCAAGACCAGGAGTGCGGGAAGGGTTCATGAAGGCCCCTGCCGCCAAAGGGATACATCACAACTACCTAGGAGGCCTCCTGGAGCATTCCCTCTATATACTGCGGGCCATGGACGCCTTGCTGCCTGTATATGCCCATATGGATTTCAACCGGGATATGCTCGTAGTGGGCGCCATCGTACATGACCTGGGAAAGATCTATGAATATACCTACACCAAGATCATTGATATCACACCCATGGGCAGGCTCCTGGGACATATCTACCTTTCCGCGAACATGGCTGACCAGGCTGCATCGTCCATTGAGGGCTTCCCCGAGGAACTCAAACTCCAGCTCCTCCATATGATCCTGGGTCATCACGGACAGCTCGAATTCGGCTCACCCAAGCTGCCCATGAGCAAAGAAGCCATATTCCTCCACCTGCTCGACGACCTTGATGCCAAGCTGACCGGCATCTGCTCCATCATAGACGCCACACCGGAAGAAGAATCCTTTTCCGCATTTTCGAGCATCTACAACCGGCACCTCTATACGAAGAGATATCGGGAAGAGGAGTAAAGGCGCCAGTCTATACCTGTTCGACAAGCCGCTGGGCAAAGCGCGTATACCGGGTTCTGCTCCGGCTGTTTTCCACGCTGAGCCTTACTGCCCTGGCCGAGCCGATGGTCAAGACAAGCCGTTTGCCCCTTGTTACCGCCGTGTACAGCAGATTTCTTGCAAGCATGGCATAGTGCTGGGTATGGACAGGAATTATCACGCAGGTGTATTCAGAGCCCTGCGCCTTATGGATAGTCGTTGCATAGGCGATAACCAGATCATCCGCGTCAGCAGAACCATACAAGACCATCCGGTCGTCATACCCTACCTGAAATGAGCCTTCCTTTTCGTTTATGTCCATCAGATAACCGATGTCTCCATTGAAGACATCCAGTTCATAATTATTGCGGGTCTGCATCACCTTGTCGCCGATACGGAACTCCGTGATGCCCCTTCGGTATGGCCTGCCTTCAGGATTAAGCGCCTGCTGCAGATTCCTGTTCAGGTTCTCCACCCCAAGGATGCCTTTGTGCATGGGGCTTAACACCTGCACGTCCAACAGGGGGTCCAGGCCATATTTGAGCGGCAGCACCTCGGTTACCTGTCGGAGGACCTCGGCCAGGACTTTCTCCGGATCTTCCTCTGGAATGAAGCGATATTCCCCACTGTCATCTTCAGGGATCTCGGGCATCATACCCTGGTTGATCCGGTGACTGTTGACGATGATCCGGCTCATCAGGCCTTGCCTGAAGATCGTTTCCAGCCTCACTACAGGGATGATCCCGGATGTGATTATGTCCTTCAGGCAGTTGCCTGGCCCAACGGAAGGGAGCTGGTCGACATCTCCGACAAATACCAAGGTCGCACCGGGGGTAATTGCCTTGAGAAGATGATGAAGCAGCGATATGTCCACCATGGAAAACTCGTCCACGATAATAAGGTCCGCCTCCAGTGGGTTTCCTTCATTGCGTTGAAATATCCCCTGCATGGGGTTGAATTCCAGCAGCCTGTGGATCGTGCTCGATTCCTTGCCTGTGGCCTCGGTCATACGTTTTGCCGCGCGGCCTGTGGGGGCACACAGCAGAATCTTTGCATCCATTCCCTTAAACATGTGGATGATCGCAGTGATGGTAGAAGTCTTTCCCGTCCCCGGTCCGCCTGTGAGAATCATGCACGTCTTCAGTGCTGCACATTTGACAGCCTCTTTCTGCCGGGCGGATAATTCGATGTGATACCTGTCTTCCATCCACCCGATAGCCCCATGCGCATCGACAGAGGCAATATTTTTATCAGCCTTGTTCATCAGGGACAGATTCATTGCCGCGTATTTCTCTTCCATGTGAAGCGAAGGCTGGTATATGGCATCTTCATCTTGGCTCTTTTCGTGAATTTTCTCTATGTACACATGGTTCATGGACTCGAGTTCTAAAACATTCTCAGAGATGATTTTCCTGTCGATACCGAGGATTTTCTCTGTTTCCTGCAGCAGGAGACGGCGCGGAAGATACGTATGCCCCTGCAAGGTAGCAAGCTCAAGCACATAGATGGTGCCTGCGCTGATTCTCTCAGGGGAATCCTTGGCAACGCCTGACTTCTCGGCGATCCGGTCGGCGGTCATAAAACCCACACCCGGGATATCGATGGCAAGGCGGTAGGGGTTGTTTCTGATCACGTCTATGGTGTTGTTGCTGTACTTTTTGAAAACCTTTGATGCGAGACCGGCAGTAATCCCCTGGCTGTAGAGGAACACAAACGTGTCCCGCAAAATTCTTTTGTCCTTCCATGCGTGCAGGATAGATTGGGCGCGTTTGCGTCCGATGCCGGCAACTTCCCTGAGCCGGTGCGGCTCAAAATCGATGACGTTGAATGTATCCATGCCGAATGCGTCAACAATACGCTTTGCAAGCTCAGGTCCTATCTCTTCAATCTCGGAGGTGAGGTAGGACCTTATACCTTCCATGGTAACCGGGGGCTTGGCCTCGAATTCCGCTGCCTGAAACTGCCGCCCGTATTTCGGGTGGACAACCCACGAACCCTTGAACTGGTAGAGGTCCCCGATACGGGGCGAGGGAAGAAAGGCCACAACATTTATGGATGATTCGTCAGGGCCCTGGGGCCTGACCCGGGCAATGGTGTAGCCCGTGTCTTCCCTATGGTAGCGAACGTGCTCGATCACCCCGGACAGGATTATGGCCGCATGAGAGCTGTCGTTTTTCACTGTGGGTGTGTCAGCGCCGGTATTTTCCTGGACCATCCCTACTCCCTGAAAGACTATACATCATGATGCCCTGATAATAACCACGAAAATGTACCTCCATAGAGATCTAAATATTTTAAAGTCTTATAATAGAATGACGAGAAGATAACCATGGATGTATTCCGGCCTATTCCTATTGATGTGATTCAGATCAACGAGAAATCCATAGTGGATCTTTTTATAAAGCAAGAGGACAGGCTTATGCCCTTCCTCGCCAAGGATGGTATATTCACCAGGAACCACCTAGACGAACTCAACCATTATGGCGTCTGCAAAATATTCATACGGGGCAGGGAGTCCGATGCATTTGAAAAATACGTAAGCGCTTACACGGACAAGATCCTCACTGATCCGGCTGTTCCCTCAAAGGTCAAGGCCGCGACATTCTATGTATCTTCCGTCCATGCCCTGAAGAACGCCTTTGAGGATCCGAACCCGAACAGATTGAGAAGATACAGCACACCCTAAAATCCATGCTTAAGAACATCATGAAGAACCAGCTCCTTATGAGTGACCTTTTCTCCATTACGGATTACGATTTCACCACCTACACGCACAGCGTCAACGTCGGCATCTTCGCCACTTCCCTTGCCATCCAGTATTATAATAGTGAGAGTACGATAGAAATGAAGCATCTTGAACACCTGAGCTATGGATATTTCCTCCACGATATCGGAAAATCCAAGGTACCGATAACTATTCTCAGGAAGCGCGGGAAATTGAGCGAAGATGAGTGGGTCATCATGAAGAAGCATCCCGAATGGGGTTATAACATCCTTATGGAAACCGGACATCTCACGGATGAGGCTGCCTATATCTCCATGCAACATCATGAACGGCCGGACGGTTCAGGGTATCCATCCGGTACAAAGGAAATCCATCCATGCGCCAGGATCTGCACCATTGCCGACATATTCGATGCATTGACATCTATCCGGCCCTACAAGACCGCCATGAAGCCCTTCGATGCATTGAAACTCATCAAGAAGGAGGCGCTGACGGCATTTGACCGCAGCCTCCTCAATACCCTGGTCAAGTTGTTGGGACCCCAGGGGGAACACAAAGAAAATCCTAATTCAGATGATTTTCGGAATTTGACACATTCTCGCACGGATAAATATCACTGAAGGATACTCTTTCATAATCCTTGTTTCTATTCCGGCTCCGGGAACACGGGCTTTTGCTTTGACAGGAAGGCGGTAATGCCATGGATGCATTCGCCACCGGCAATAAGGGTGACCGCCTCTTCGGTCTCAAGATCCAGGGCATCCATTGTGCTGATATCCACGGTCTTCCTGATAACCTTCAGGGCGTGCCGTACGGCATGCGGACCATTTTCCGCAATGGCCCGTGCCAGCTCCCGTGCAACCTCCAGGGTCTTGCCCGAAGGGCTGATACGGTTTATAAGGCCCATCTGCAAGGCCTCCTCTGCACCCACCTTGCGGGCCGTGAGGATGAGATCCGCCGCCTTGGAAACCCCCAAAAGCCTCGTGAGCCCCACCACTCCGCCATGGTCGGGCATGAGCCCGAGCCTTACCTCGGAGAAGCAGATGAGTGCGCCTGGGTCCATGACTCGCAGGTCGCACCGTGTGGCAATCTCGGCCCCTCCGCCATACGCTAGCCCGTTTATCGCAGCTATTACGGGGACCGGGAGCATGACCAGGCTGTCGGTGGTTGTCCTTACACGGCGGATGAGGTCATAGGCAGGTCCTTTCTCGTGTTTCTGCACCGCATCGATAAGGCGGGCCACCATGGGATTTTCCGGGTTCACGTCGAAACCGGCGCAAAATGCCCTTTCTCCGGAGCCGGTAAGCACCACGACCCTGGGCAGGCGTGCCTTGAGGTCTGCCACTACCTTCTCCATGCAGTCCCACATATGCTCATCGAAGGTGTTCTGTCTGTCCGGCCGGTCAAAGATCACAACCGCGATATGCTCTTCCCGCTCGAGGCGGATACCGTAATCAGCCATGGGCAATCTCCTGGAGAACTCTTAAGTTTATCTTAAAAGGCCTTGCCAAAGGTATTGAGATGGACAAACGCATTCAATTCCTTACGGGGCGGCCCCTGCCTGGGTTCCGCAGCAGGCTTTCCCACCGGCAGCACTGCCACCACCTCATAGCCTTCGGGCAGGCCAATGACCTTTTTGCATGCATCATGGTCCATAAGGCCGACCACAACGGTGCCAAGTCCCATCTCATGGGCTGTCAGGCAGAGGTTCTGGACAGCAATACCGAGGTCGAACATGAACCAGTTGGGAAACTTGGTTACATCCTTGCCGCCATAACACCCCGACACACCGGTCTTTGCACATGCCACGATAAGTACTGAGGCCGCAAGCGAGCACTTTGTGCCAGGGTTCTTATCCACGTAGGTGCCGGCTACTTTTTCAATAAGACCCCTGTCGCGGACAACCACGAATTCCCACACCTGGGTATTAGCCCATGATTGCGCCA
Source organism: uncultured delta proteobacterium (assembly GCA_963785235.1). Classification (GTDB taxonomy): domain Bacteria; phylum Desulfobacterota; class Desulfomonilia; order UBA1062; family UBA1062; genus MWEI01. Next base: position 18,698 of record CAWAUM010000002.1, read on the forward strand.
GCCTGGCTGCCTCAAGCAACTGTTTGATCTCCTCGTCTGTCACGGTATAATCGGTGAACTTTCTCACGCTCCTTCTGTGCAGGATGGCATCGGACAGTTCCATAAATCCCCCTCTTTTAATAGTGTTTGAATAACCGTTTAAGGTATGACAATCATACACCCGAGTATGCCTGAATGTCACCGTTTTCATAGCAAGAATATTTGGTGGATTATATGATAGGGTGATTTTACTTTAAGAGGAGATCATATGGATATCATACTTACCCCCGAAGAAGTCAGGGTCTTGGGAAGCCTGTTGGAGAAGGAGATGTCTACACCGGAGTATTATCCCCTTACCTTAAACGCCCTTGTCGCTGCATGCAACCAGAAGACAAGCCGGTCCCCGGTGGTTTCATACGACGAGAAGACCGTGCTTGGCGCCCTTGCGCGACTGGAGAAGAAACGCCTGGTCTGGCAAAGCAGCCTGGGCCGGGTACCCAAGTATGAGCAGTCATTTGTAAAGAACACGAAACTGATCAATTCCGAGGCGGCTGTGCTGAGCTTGTTAATGCTCAGAGGGCCTCAGACCATTGGTGAAATAAAGGTCCGTACCGAACGGCTTTACGACTTTGCCGATCTGGAAAAGGTGAATGAAGCCCTTCTTGACCTCATAGAGGCAGGTTTTATCGTAAAATTCCCTCGAATGCCCGGGCAGAAGGAGTCCCGCTACGCGCACCTTTTATCTGGCCAGCCGGAGGATATTGGCCGGGAAGTACCAGGTTCTGCTGGAATGGACAGCGCTATTCAAAGCGGAGATGAGCGAATAACTGAGATACTAGACGAGCTGAAGGCATTACACCGGGACTTTGAAGATCTCAAACTCAAGATGACTGCTTTCATGGAACAGTTCAGGTAGATGAAAGAGAGAGGGGAGGGCAAATGCCCTCCCCTCTCTCTTAATATTGAGGATTACTGAAGTCTGTTCGTTAGTCGTTCATTGCGTATTCGCCGTTCAGGACGGATACGTACTTCTCCCACACCTTGTTGTACTGCTCGGGGTTGGGGACTGCCTTGATGAGCATGATCTTGGTGCAGTATTCCCGCTGCTCGTCTTTGGAGCTGTGGTTGCCGTAGATCTGCAGGGCAAAGTGGGCGAAGTCGCGCACCATGAAGTCGAAGATCTGGTTCAGGACATCCGCATCAAGTTTGTCGAACTTGGCCTGCTCCAGGATAAGCTGGCCGTAGACCACGATGGAGAACATCTCGCCCACCGGCAGGGACCATGAGGGGTCCATATCCTGGGCCTTGTCCGGGCCGGCCTTTTCCAGCATCTCCTTGAAGATCTCGATCTGCTTGATGAAGGTGGCCACGTTGGGCAGGCCCTTGTTGGCCTCGAAGACCGGCTTGTAGTCGTGGAACTGGACCTTGCCCAGGCCCTTGGTGGGGCCCTGGTTGAACAGGAACGAGTCATCCTTGAGCGAGAAGTCCGGTGCCGCCGGGGCATACTCGGCAGGGGTGAAGAAATAGTTCTTCATGAACTTTCTGATGAGCTGCACGTTCACGTGAACCGTGCCCTCGAGCTTGGAGGGGCCGCGTACGTCGGCGGCCGCCATGTGGAAAACCGTGTCCTTCTCGAAACCCTTGGCAGCGATCACGTCCCAGAGCAGGTTGACCACCTCTTCGGACTGCAGGGTCACCTTCATCTTGCTGGTGGGGTTATAGAGCAGGTAGCGGCGGTCATTCTCACCGGCGCCCCTGAAGTAGTCGGTGGAGCGGCGCTGGTACATCTTCATGGCAACGAGCCTGAGCCAGGCATCCATGAAGTTCTTGCGCACATGCGGCATGTCGGTGACCTTCACGCCGTAGAGGATACGGTTGGAAGCGTGCGTGATGGCCTCGTAGAAGCAGTGCTCGGAAATACCGATGGAGGCAGGGCCGATGTTGAACTTGCCGATGTTGACGGTGTTGAGCGCCGAGTCCCACGCATGGGGACCACGGGAGAGGATGTCGTCTTCGGTGATGGGGTAGTCATGCAGCGCGAAGTTGGATACGTACTCCTGGTGGCTGATGACGTTCTTCTTCAGCTCATAGGCCTTGTGGCGGTAGTTGGTGGAAAAGAAGGTATAGTCATCCGTGCCGTCCTTGACCTTGCCCAGGGTGGAGACCATCTCGGCCTCATTGCCGTTGCCGATGTAGTACTTCTCGCCGTTGGCCAGAAACGTGCCGTCTCCCTTGGGGGTCAGCGTTGTCTCAACGGAGTAGATATCAGCTCCATGGGTGCGTTCCGATAGGCCGAATGCGAAAATGGCGCCCCCCTTGAGCAGCTGTGCTGCCTTCTTCTTGGCCGTCTCGTTGGGGCTCATCCAGATGGGGCCCAGGCCCAGGATCGTCACCTGGAAGCAGTACCAGTATCCCAGCCCGTAAAAGGCCAGAACCTCTGAGTATTCACTGTTGCGCGCCGTGTCCCAGCGGGCGTCCGGATCACCCTCGGCATACTGCTTGGGGGTGAGCAGCTTGAAAAAGATCCGTTCCCTGGCGAGGAAATCAATAAACTCCCGGTACCAGAGCTTCTTGTTGTAGTCATCGAGCAGTCTTTCCTTGCCCATGTTCTCGAAGAAGGCAATGGTCTTGTCCATGATGGCCTTTGATCCCTCGTCGGCCATGAGACTCTTGTACTTCTTGGGCTGAATCAACAAATTCATATACATCTCCTTTCCTGGTTATGCTCAGAATTTTTTACAGTGGTGCTTCATGCGTGATGTTCATTTCAAAAGGTTACAGCACCTTCCTTTCATACACGAACATGCCTGAAAAGAAAATGGTTTTGTGAAATGATCGTTCACCGTACTTTTACAGTTCATGCCCATTCTCATTGTGTGACCCTCCGGCAAAGTCCTCTTTATATGTTCACCGGCAGAGTGGCCGGCAGCAGCAATCCGGCCTCGAAGGCCTGCCTCTCCAGTTCTTCCCTGAAGTCGGGATGTGCGATGGAGATCATGGCCTTTACCCTGTCCGGCAGCGACTTCATGTAGAGGTCTGCAACGCCGAACTCGGTTACGATATACATGGCGTCGGACCGTGGAGTGGTCACCACAGTGCCGGGGGCAAAATTCAGCACGATCCTGGTCATGATCGAGCCGTCCTTGTTCTTCCCGGTGGACGGCAGCGCGATGAACGACTTGCCTCCCTTCGAGGCGATAGCGCCGCGGACGAAGTCAGCCTGGCCGCCGGTGGCGCTGTACTGGGTGTGGCCGATGGTCTCGGATGCGATCTGGCCGGTGAGGTCCACGGTGAGGCCTGCATTGATGGAGCACAGGTTGTCGTGACGCCTGATGGTGTCATAGTGATTCGCAATCTGAATGGGCATGGAAAGGATGGTCGGGTTGTTATCGACGAAATCCAGGAGTCTCTTGGTGCCGATGATGAGGCCGCCCACCGCGATCTTGTCCCGGAAGATGGTTTTCTTCCTCCCGGTTATCACGCCCAGCTCTGCAAGCTCCGCCACCGCGTCGGAGAGGATCTCTGCATGAACTCCCAGGTCCTTCTTCTCGTGGAGGAAATAGGCAACGGCGTTGGGGATGCCCCCGATGCCCAGCTGGATGGTGGCCCCGTTCGGGATGCGCTCCGCGATGTACTCGCCGATCTTCTTCTCCAAGTCGGTGATCTCGATCTCAGGCACGATGGGGAGGTCATGATCCTTCTCCACGATGTAAGTCGATCTCGCTCACATGGATCGTGTTCTCGATGCCGTGGATCCAGGGGGTCTTGGCGTTGACCTGGGCGATGACCTTCCTGCACTTGGTCGTGGAGAATCTCCCGTAGACCACTCCGCAGGGCCCGTAGTTCATGTAGCCGCGCTCGTCAGGCGGGGTCACCTCGATCATGGCCACGTCGTTGGCCTTGTACAGATCGAGGGCTTTATAGGCCTTCGAAAGGTGCATGGGAAAGGGCACCACGTTGCCCTGGGGTATGAACATCCTCTCCAGCGGGCCGCAGTAGCCGCTGTAATAGGTGATCTTACCGACGTAGTCGCCGCCCAGGAACGCGTAGGGATAGATCATGAGGTTGCTCGCGATCTTCACCTTCTGGATCTCGTCCTTGCGGGCCGCGAGTGCATTTAAAATATCGATGGGCGCGCTGTTGACCGGCGGCACGATGATCCAGTCACCCGACTTGACCTGGGCGGCCGCCTCCTCGTGCAGTAACCAGCTTGCTCTTGTACTCTTCCTTCCATCCATTCAGTCCGGCCATGTAGTGTCCTCCTTAGGTGCTATGTTGATCCTCTATAATTAGCAGGGGGTATGCCATGATTCAAGAGGGTCCAGAATATTGGTATTAATGATTATTTACATTGATGCCCAGGGGGGAAGCCCATATATTGGCAGATACTGCCCGAATATGGGCTTGACTCCGGCATTTCGGGGAAGTACACAGGAAAGACCCATCAGCGAGGTGAATAATGCACGATTTCACGAACAGCCACGTGCTGACCCTGGCACTGCTCAAGGCCATAGAGGAACCTGCAGACTCCGATTTCCTCACAGCCCTGATCCCCTTAAGCCCTTCAGAGCTGCAGGAATTCCTGCGCAAGGGGCTCGACACCGGCCTTGTGGTCATCCACGCCGACGGGGCAATCGGTCTGGTAAAAGATCTGCCGGTGGACGTATCACGAAGGCTTTCCCGCATCAATACCAAAGAGCGACTTGGTGAACTGGTCGATGCAATGCGCAGGCTCTCTCTGCAGGACTCCCTGGGTGAGAGCGCAAGGGTGTCGCTCCTGATTAAGGCGGGCCGGGAACATGATGCGGCGCTGTTCGCCCGGGAGGTCGCCCGTATGGCCGTCCGCTCGGACAACAAACCCAAGGCCATGGAACTCCTGGAGAAGGCACTGGCGCTGAGCAGTCCCCACGCGGGAATTCCTGAATGGGATCCGCTCTTCCTCGAAATAGTCAACGAGTTGTGCAGGCTCAGGATCAACCTGATCCGGGACATCCCCAGTATACCTGTTCTGCTCGAACAGGCCTATCCGGTGGCCGAACGCCTGGGTGATCTGCGGACACTTGCACGCTGCGATCTGGTCATGGGTCTGTACAAGTATGTCATCGGCCGGACAAACGAGGGGTTCGGTCTTATCGAGTCCGGCCTGAGGCAGACCGAGGCCCTGGGTGACGAAGACATCATGGCCGTCTCGGCCGAATTCCGGGGCATCTACTATTACCTCCAGGGCAAGTACAAGGAAGCCGTGGACAGCTTCGAAGCCGTCGTGCGCCAGGGCAGCCTGAAATCGGGTCAGACCGCGCTGACTTTCCTGCCGGAGCACCTTGCATCGTCATCGGCTCTCGGCTACTGCAGCGCCCTTCTGGGCCAGTACCACCGGGCCATCGGCGTGCTCGATTCACACTGGCGGAGATCGCGCATGGAGAAGGGCAACCGCAACAGCTGCTTCTTCGAGGCACTGCTCGGCATCGTTCTCATCATCATGGGCCGCAGGACAGAGGCATATGCGCACCTTGAGTCCGCCAGGAAGGAGGCGGAAGAGACAGGCAACACTGCTGCCATGCATGTAGTGATGAAGGGGCTCTCCTATTACAGCTATTTTGAGGGAGACCTTGATGAGGCCTACCGCATTACAAAAGACACGGTATTTACCGAGGCCATAGGCCCGCAGTACAACTGGCCGGTGACCCTGGAGATGCTCTACGCCTTTGAGCTCAAGGGGTTCCCGCCCATTCTTTCCTTTGGGCTCGAAGGGGAGATGGAACGTGTCCTTGCCGGCCCCAATCTCCATCTCAGGGGTGTTGCCCTTCGGATCAGGGCGCTGCAGGCCGGGAGCCGGGGTGAAAATGCCGAGGTTGTACTCTCGCTGATGGAGGCAAGTGAATCCGACCTGCTCAGGACAGGCGACCCCATCGAGCTGGCCAAGACCAGGGCCGAGATGGCCCGCGTAAAGCTCGGACAGCGCGACCGGGCATCCGCCCGCAACCTTGCGCTCATGGCCTGGGAGGGTCTTGGCGGGTACGGACGGGAATTCTTCCCGGACGACCTTATGCCCCTGCTGCGGATCGGAGCACCAACCAGGGACGGCAGCCACACTCAGGAGCTCATCGACCGGTTCATGGACCTCATGGATGAATTCGTGCCGAGCGCCGACCGTGAAGAGCTTTTAACACGGCTTGTCTCGGCAGCAACCAGGTTCTTCAGTGCCGAGCGTGGCGGGCTGTTCTGGTTCTCCGGACCCCGCGAGGTTTCAAGGCCGGTATTGAGGGCGTCGAGCAACCTTGACAAATCCGAGGTCTTATCCGAATCGTTCCGTTCCACTCTGGGCCTTGTATTCAGGGTGTTCCGCAACGCCGAGCCCCTCGTCATGAGGACAGGCGAGCAGCTCAGCTTCACAGGAGAGGATCATCAGGCCCTGTCCGTCATCTGCCTGCCGATCTTTCTGGGAGGAGAGGTGCGCGGGGTGCTTTATCTGGACAACACCTATATCGATCCCGGCAGCGACGTAATCGATCGCGATGTTGTGGTAAGGGTAGCCCGGCATATCAGCATCTCCATCGAGAGGATCTTTCACTATACCGGTATGATGGAAGCCAGAGTTTCATCCTCACAGGTCCCGGCCGAGGGATCGGAGGCCCCAGGCGGTATACTCGGCAAGAGCACCGTCATGACCGGGCTGCTTGCCCAGGCCGGCCAGGCGGCCGTGACGGATGCCACCGTTCTTATCACCGGTGAGACGGGCGTGGGCAAGGAGCTTCTCGCCCGCAGGATTCATGATAGTGGCAAACGGAAGTCCGGACCCTTTGTGACAGTAGACCTGGCCGCTGTACCTGAAACGCTTGTGGAAAGCGAGCTCTTCGGTCATGAGAAGGGCGCTTTCACAGGGGCCGACCGGCAGAAGTCAGGCAGAGTGGAGCTGGCGCACGCCGGTACGCTTTTCATCGACGAGATCGGCGACGTTGGGCCTTCGGCCCAGGTGAAGCTCTTACGGGTTCTCCAGGAGAAAAGCTTCAGCCGCGTGGGAGGCACCCGCACCCTGATTTCGGATTTCAGGCTTATTGCAGCAACCAATCGGGATCTGGCCGCAGACGTGGCCGAAGGCCGTTTCCGTCAGGACCTCTATTACCGGCTCAATGTGATTCCGCTCGTCCTGCCGCCGCTACGGGAGCGCGGGGAAGACGTCATCATCCTGGCAAAGGAGTTTCTGAATCAGTATGCAAGGAAATACCACCGGGTGCCGCCTGATCTTAGCGATGACGACATCTCCGCACTGACGGCCTATCCCTGGCCCGGAAATGTGCGCGAGCTGAAGAACGTCATGGAACGCACGGCAATTCTTTCTTCGAGCGAGAGGCTCCAGCTGAACCTGCCGGTGTCTCGAAATATCAGCATGGAGCCTTCGTTTACAGACAGGCCGACCATGGATGAGCTTCAGCGCCGGTATATCTCCCATGTGCTCACACTGACCGGCGGCCGGATAGGCGGCCCCGGCGGGGCTGCTGAGGTCCTGGGCATGAAGCGCACGACGCTCCAGGCCCGGGTAAGGAAGCTTCAAATCAACTTAATTGATAAGGTTAAGGCATAGTGAGGCTTATGCTTACTATGACCTTGATGTATCAGGAAAAACAAGGTACTCCTCTAAGGTGATTTGGTCCGCTTTTCCATACGGCAGGGGACAGGTATGAAGATAGCAATTATTGATCCCATAGGTGGTATAAGCGGGGACATGCTCTTAGGTGGCTTGATACATCTTGGCTGCCCTGTAGAATACCTCGAAGATATCTTCAGCAAGCTCACTATCGGACCGTTCTCATTTCACACGAAACCGGATTCCATAAACGGCATCTCCTGCATCCATACCCGGTTCGATATCCCGGCCACGGATCACGGCAGGACCTATGCAGCCATCCGCGACGAGATCCTGGTCATGCTCCCCGATGCCATACGGCGTAGGGCTCAAAAGGTCTTTGAGGTGCTTGCCCGGGTCGAGTCAGAGGTTCATGCTTGCCCTATCGAGGACGTCCACTTTCATGAGATCGGGGCCATGGACTCTATCCTTGACATTGTAGGGATATCGGCAGCCTTTGTTTTCCTTGGCGTGGAAATGATCTATACCCGGCCTGTTCCGCTGGGCAGCGGTTTGACAGACTCGCTGCACGGGAAGATCCCGGTCCCTGCTCCGGCAACGGTGAAGCTGCTGGAAGGGATGAAGGTGAGACCATCAACCATAGCAGCGGAACTCACCACACCCACAGGGGCGGCAGTGCTGAATGCCCTGGCGGATAAGGGCGAACCTCCCCCCGAGATCATTATCAAATCAGCGGGCTATGGGTGCGGGACAAAAAGGTTTGAGAACTGGCCCAACCTCTGCCGCATCATGCTCTGCGAAACCGATCCCGCAGCACGCTCGGAAAGGACATACAAGGTTGAGGCCGACATAGATGACATGATGCCCGAAGATGTCGTGGCAGCCCTGGACAGGATCCTGGATGCTGGCGCCAAGGATGCGGGCATCACCCCGAGGATCATGAAGCATGGCAGGCCGGGCTTCACTGTCTCAGCGCTGTGTGAAGAAGACTATCTAAAGGATGTGCTCTCATCCTTTCTCATGCATACTTCAACCATAGGGGTGCGCTATCACCTCCTCGAGCGCCTGATCCTTCCTCGGCGGCAACACCGGATTTCCACAAGATATGGTGAGGTGAGCATCAAAGAGGTGGACCTGCCGGACGGTACCAGGCGATCCAAGCCCGAATACACTGACCTTTATGATATTTCGTGCAGAACCGGAATCCCGATTTCAGCGCTACGGGATGAGGTGCAGCGGATAATGCGTGAGAATGAACAGGAGACATGACAAGGAACAAAGGGAGCGGCCATGATAAATCTACTTGATGCCTACAAGAGGGGGGAACTCAACGCAGACGAAGTTCAGGAACGTCTCATGCGCATGCTCTATGATGAGGGCGAGGATTTTCTCCTTGATCTCCACCGTTCTCACCGCATCGGCTTTCCCGAAGTGATCTTTGCCGAGGGTAAGACCACTGAACAGGTGATTACCATTGCAAAGAGCCTCTTTGAGAAGAATGGCCATGTGTTTGTCTCTGTCATAGATGAAGAAAAAGAAATACACATAAGGCATCAGTTTGCACGGGCCGAGATGAAAAAGGCCGGGAGACTTCTGCTCATAAAGAGGCATGGCCTTGCGCCTCAGAAAATTCCCGGACGCATCGGCATTATAACCGCAGGTACCGCAGATGTCCCCTTCGCCCAGGAGAGCGCACTCATTTTGGAGGAACTGGGATTTGATCTCATAAGGGCTTTCGATGTGGGTGCATCAGGTATGCATAGACCGCTTCTCGGCCTGAAAAAAGCAAAAGACGCAGATATACTTATCGTTTTTGCGGGCATGGACGGAGTGCTGCCCACACTCATGGCCTCGCTCACAGAACTGCCAATCATCGCGGTCCCCACACCGGTCGGCTACGGCCATGGCGGACTCGGAGAGGCGGCCCTTGCCACCATGCTCCAATGCTGTGTGCCTGGAGTGATGGTCATGAACATCGGCAACTCCGTGGGGGCTGCAGCCGGTGCCGTACGGATACTCAAGACCTTTCAGAGGAAAGCGGGTGGAGAAGCTCAATAAGAGGTCAAGCTATTTTTCAAATAAGTCCGTTCAAAACCTTCATCTTGCAGCCTCTGTGGAGCGCTAACCTTATGGGTCTTTCAAGGCTGCAAGATGAAGGTTTTGAACGGATCAAGTTTTTACACTTCTTGAACGCACTATCCGGGTCTAACCCTATACCCCAGGCCTTACTCCAAAGACCATGCACACAAATAGACCTTGATCCCATGGGAAATAAGGTCTAGACAAGGGCCATGCTTGCCATCGATATCGGCAACACGAACATTACGACTGGCATTTTCGAAGGCAGCGATCTATTGGGTGTATATCGCGTGCCTACCGAAGAGTGCCTCAAGGGATCGGCCTTTCTTGCCCATGTCCCTGCTCTTTGCAATGCCCTGCCCGACTCGGCTGTCATGGTGAGTGTCCGAAGTGCAGCTGCAAAAATCATCATAAAGGAATTCGAGGAATCGACAGGCGCATCCCCCATGCTCGTGGATGTTACTACGCCCATGGGCATTGAAGTAAGCTATGAGACAAAAGAGACCTTGGGCATGGACAGGCTCGTTTGCGCTGCTGCGGCCTTTCACCTGTACAGAAAAAAACACAGGCCTATAATCGTTATAGATATGGGTACCGCCACAACCATCGACTATGTATCCGAAAACGGTGTCTTCTTCGGCGGCATGATAGCACCGGGCATTAAAAGTGCCTATCAAGGCCTGATCTCGGCAGCCCCCCAGTTACCAAGGCTACATGACCTTTTTGCGGGTGAACTTGTCGGGACATCCACTGAGGCATGTGCACGTTCAGGGGTAGTCTTGGGTCATGCATGCATGATCCGAAAGGTTGTGGAGATGATGGCCCGGCAAAACAAGGCAAAACCTGTTGTCGTTCTCACGGGAGGGACATCCGGCATGGTTGCAAAGGGGCTTCCCAAAACGTATATAATAGATAACGACCTTATTCTTAAAGGGCTATGCGTGATATGGTCTTTATTGAATTCAAAAAAATGTTAAGATTTTCTGACCATATATCCGATACCGGCATAACAGGGTTTTTTTGTAGAGAAACAACCGAATAAAGTAATGGATTACTTGCTCAAGGACGTAATGGATTACATAATGCAAAAACGAAGGTTAGGAGCATTCCAGCTGCTCCTTATTGTGATTGTTTTCGCCCTTCCCGGCTCTGGGTCTGCCGCAAACAGCGCTGCAGAGGCGTTACAGAGCGCGAATTCAGCGGCCATAGACCTTCATCGTGATACAGACAAGAAGAAGGACAGGGTAAGCTGGATGGCCGTCATCCACAAATATCAGAATGTGGCGAAAAACTACCCCCATTCAGGTTCTGCCCCCAAGGCCAAGTTCAAGGCCGCCAAGCTCTATGAAGACCTCAATAAGTTATCCTCAAATCCCAAAGATCTCGACCATGCCGTAGACACCTACCTGGCAATCGCCGAAGAATACCCGGGAAGCCCGCTTGCCGATGATTCCATCTTCCAGGCCGCCCAGATCTATAATTACCAGCTAAGCTCCAAACAGAAGGCCTACACCCTCTATCAGAAGGTCATTACACAGTATCCCGAGGGTGACATGTCGCAGATCGCCCGGGAGCAGTTGAACTCGTTGAATATTGAAAAGAAGAACGTCACGGGCGTATCCAAGGCAGGCCTCGGCGAGCTGAAGACTGTCCGCCAGTGGTCGGATAAGGACTACACACGCATTGTCATCAACTTCGATCAGAACGTCTCTTTCAACACCTTTGCCCTGCCGGCCGACGGCAAGGTAAGCAAACCCAACCGGGTGGTTATCGAGCTGGATAATGCCCAGGTATCTCCGGATATCCCGTTCAAGACAACGGTGAATGACGGTATTCTCACTACGATCCGGGTATCTCAGTTCCAGAAGACCAAGGTGAGGGTTGTTCTCGACCTTGCACAGAAGTTTTCCTACCATGCCTTCCCCCTTGATGACCCGTCGCGGCTCGTAGTGGATATCAGCAAGGTCGGAACAGCGGCTAAAATAGCCTCAATACACCCGGTAAAGGAGCCTTCAAAGGCCTCAGCCGATGTGGAGGTTAAGAAGGCCCCCATCAGGCCGGAGAGTGGATTCAAGAAGGTCCCCATGTGGTCGAAATCGCAGATGGGTGATGATGTGCCCTCTATTGCAGCACAACTCTCGCTCAAGGTCTCCAAGATCGTCGTTGATGCGGGGCATGGCGGCAAAGACCCGGGGGCTAAAGGGCCCGGAGGCATGCAGGAAAAGGATTTGACCCTGGCCATAGCCAAGTCTCTCGCACGCAGGCTCAAGCTCGAAGGTTTCGAGGTCTATCTCACCAGGGACAGTGATGTATTTCTCACCCTGGAGGAACGAACGGCCTTTGCCAACAAGAAACGGGCCGACCTGTTTGTATCAATCCATATCAATGCCTCGGGTGATGCCGCGGCTCAGGGCATAGAAACCTATTTCCTGAACCTCACCACGGACTCATCAGCCATCGAGGTGGCTGCCCGTGAAAATGCAACCACATCAAAATCCTTAAGCGACCTGCAGCTCATCATCAACGACCTCATGCTCAATTCCAAGATCAACGAATCATCACGTTTTGCCAATTGTGTTCAGAAGAGCCTCATTTCCTCGGTTCTCACAAACGGTTATCAGGGAAGGGACTTCGGCGTGAAGCAGGCGCCTTTCTATGTTCTGCTTGGGGCGCAGATGCCTTCCATCCTGTGCGAACTGGGCTTTATCACCAATAATGGTGATTCTTCACTCCTTCAGAGTGATGCTCACCAGGGCACCCTTATTGATGGTATTGCAAAGGGAGTCAACAAGTATATAATGAACACCACCTACGCATATAACAGGAGGAAACATTGAAACGCCTGATATTGTTTGTGGTGTTCCTTTTGGTGTCCTTGCCGCTCTGGGCCGACTATGGGTTGAGTAATGTGGTAACGCAACACATCGATCGAAACCAGCAAAAAGAGCAACCCTTCCCTTCGACCGAAAAGATGTCTGTATCTGAACCGGTAAAGGGAGCTGAGCCGGCTCCTGTGGGTAAGAACCCGACTCCAGCGGTTCCTCAATTCAAAAAGTCTGCCTTTTACCCGTATACCATCCATATATCATCCTGGAAGACCAATAAGGACGCCTTTGCCCAGTACAAACAAAAGTACCAGAAGATCGATGGTGTGTTCATAACCAAGGTCGATCTGGGTCCCACGGGCATCTGGTATCGCATAGACGTCGGGGCCTACTCACAGGACAATGAAGCCATAACGCGGATGAAGGATCTTCAGGACGCTGGCGTCATTGATGCCGAATCCTTTATCGGATCGAGCGTACCTTACACCATCGAACTGGGTGTATTGCCGGACAGGGAACAGGCCCAAAAGATGGTGGATAAGCTTCGCGGCGCCGGTGTAGTGACATATGTCATGAAGGAATCCGACTCGGCATACCGGGTACTCTGCGGGGCATTTCCCAACCGCAATAGCTCTGAGCCGGCACTGAATGACCTCTCTGCTCTGGGCCTGCACGCCAAGATCACCAAGAGATGAGCCATGCGCTGATCGACTCCTTCCTGGAGTACCTCATCGCCGAGAGATCTTCTCCTGAAAATACGGTTTCTTCCTATGCGGCGGACCTTGAGACCCTTAAGAACTTCCTTGAAGAAAAGGGTATCACTGAGCTTTCGGTGAGCGGGGCCGACCTCGAGGAGTATACCTCGCTCTGCAAGGAAAAAGGGCTTAAGGGCACAAGCATCAGGCGCAGGCTCTCCACTATCAGGCAATTCTACCGGTTCCTTATCGAAGAGGAGATCATTGCCGCTGATCCCACCCGGGACCTTGCATCGCCGAAGCAAGGCTTGTACCTGCCCGAGGTATTGAGCATAGATGAGGTGGCAAGGCTGATGGCAAGCCCTGATGTGGGCACGCCTTTGGGTGTGAGGGACAAGGCCATGCTCGAACTTCTCTATGCCACGGGACTGCGCGTAAGCGAGCTTATCGGCCTTAAGCTCCACCACCTCAACCTCCATGTGGGCTATCTCATCTGCAGGGGCAAGGGCGACAAGGAACGCCTTGTGCCCATGGGTGAAAGCGCACAGCGCTGGGTCAACGACTATCTGAAGAACACAAGGCCTTATCTGGTCAAGAAGCCCACGGACATCCTCTTCTGTTCCAGGAGGGGGGGCGCCATGACCAGGCAAAACTTCTGGCATTCCATCAAGAGATATGCAACCATAGCAGGCATATTGAAGCAGATATCCCCCCATATGCTCAGGCATTCGTTCGCCACCCACCTTCTGGGTGGCGGCGCAGACCTCAGGTCGGTTCAGATGATGCTCGGCCATGCGGATATCTCCACCACGCAGATTTATACGCACCTCTCTTCGGCCAGACTCAAAGAGGTTCACGAGCGGTATCACCCAAGGGGGTAGACTTTTGGAGGTCATCACCTCCCACATCCAGGCGGATTTCGATGCATTTGCCTCGATGCTCGCTGCCAGGAAACTCCATCCAGGCGCCATCATCGTCTTTCCAGGCGCCCAGGAGAAGAACCTCCGGGACTACCTTATGCGGGCCTCCCCGGAGGTCTCTGCCGTAATCGTCAAGCTGAAGTCCGTCATGGTGAACAAGGTGACGCGGCTTATCATCGTGGATACCAGGCAGCTCTCGCGCATCGGCGATTTTGCCGGTATCATCGGCAAGGACGGGGTGGAGGTGATCATCTATGACCATCACCCGCCTTCGGGCGACGATATCGTGGTTGAGAACGAGCAATGCAGAGAATATGGCTCCAACAGCGCGTTCATGGTGGAGATCCTCAAGGAAAACGGCATTACCCCCACCCCGGAAGAGGCCACCATCCTGGCCATGGGGATCTTCGAAGACACCGGGGCCCTGCTGTTCCCTTCCACCAGACCCGAAGACGCCATGGCCCTGGCGGATCTTATCCGGTGGGGCGCCGACCTGAAGGCCGTCTCTCATACGCTCGCCCGCGAGCTCAACCCAGAGCAGGTGGACGTATTGGACCAGCTCATAAAGAACGCCTATATCTTCCACGTCGGGGGCATTGACGTTCTGTTCACGCGCTCCGAATCGGCAGGGTATGTGGAGGATTTCGCCATGCTCGTGCATAAGCTCAGGGGCATGTTCGAGGTGGATGCCATATTCGCGCTGGGGCTTATGGCCGAGCGCATCTACCTGGTTGCGCGCAGCACCGTGCCGCAGATCAATGCCGCCGAAGTGGCGTCGGGCTTCGGTGGTGGCGGCCATGCAACGGCGGCTGCCGCATCCATAAAGGACCGGTCCCTGGACAACGTTGAAAGCATGCTGGTGAACCTCATCAAGAAGGATACCAGGCCCAGGATCACGGCGCGCGACATCATGACCTTCCCTGTCATTGCCTTGAAGATGGATGCCACCATGGACGAGGCGAGCACTACGCTCAACCGGTACAACATCAATGCAGCCATCGTTCAATCCAAGGATGAACAGGTAGTGGGCGTGGTCACCAGGCAGGTGGTGAGCCGGGCGCAGGGCCACGACCTGGGAGAAGCAAGGGTAAAGGATTACATGCTCCGGGATATCAAATTCATCAGGCCGGACGCACCGGTGGCTGAGATACGGACCCTGATCATCGACGGAAACCAGCGCCTGCTGCCCGTGGTGGAAGACCGCAAGGCCGTGGGGGTGATAACCAGGACCGACCTCATGAGGATCATGCATGAGAAGATGGTACGGTCAGAAGGGGTCGATTACCGGACAATGCAGAAAAAGAACATCCAATCCCTCCTGGAGGACCGGCTGCCCAGGCAGGTGAACATGCTGCTGCATGCAGGCAGGGACACTCGCGGCATCCATGGGATTCAACCTCTACCTGGTGGGCGGGATCGTGCGCGACATGCTGCTGAGGATCGACAATCTGGACATGGATCTGGTGGTGGAGGGCGACGGTATTGCCTTTGCCAGGACCCTCACCCAGTCCCTGGGGGCACGCTGTGCGGTGCATGAAAAGTATAAGACCGCGGTGATTACGCTGCCCAGACGGCACCCATATCGATGTGGCCACGGCCAGGCTTGAATACTATAACCATCCGGGCGGGTACCCCATCGTGGAGCAGTCCACCCTCAAGCTCGACCTTTACCGCCGCGACTTCACCATCAACACCATGGCCGTGTACCTCAATCCCCAGCGCTTCGGCGAGCTCATCGACTTCTTCGGCGCCCAGCGGGACATCAAGGAAAAACATATCAGGGTGCTGCATGCGCTCAGCTTTGTGGAGGACCCTTCCCGCATCTTCAGGGCCGCACGCTTCGAAAAGCGCTATGGGTTTGCGCTGGGCAAACAGACGCTCTCCCTGGTGCATGCCGCGGTGAGGTCAGGCCTGTTGAGCAACATACCGGGCAGGCGGATCTCGCACGAGATAAGGCAGATCCTCTCGGAGGACGACCCGCTTCCGAGCCTTGAGCGGCTTCGTGAGCTGGAGGTTCTTACCGCCATCCATCCGGACATCGTGTTCAATACCGACATCAAGGATGACTTTGCCAAGGTGAAGCAGACCATCTCCTGGTTCAATATGCTTTACACCCATGAGGACTACCGCCCATGGTTCATCTACCTGCTGGCCCTGGTGGAACATATGAAGCCCAAGAAGATCATAGCAATCTGCGGCAGGCTCGGGCTCACCGATGAGAACATGCGGAACATTCTCACTGCCAGGACCAGGGTGAACACCATCTTAAGGGAGCTGATCATACTCCAGAAGAAGTCGCCCTCTTCTGTGGTCAAGGTGCTGGAAAAGGCAACTCTTGAAGAGATGCTCTATGCCATGTCCAAGACCAAGGGCGCTGAGATAAAGGAGATGATCTCCTCGTTCATCACCTCATGGCGCTCATACAAACCGCCGGTCACGGGCAAGGATCTGATAGCCCTCGGGTTCAAGAAGGGCAAGCTCCTGGGCGACACGTTACGGCTCATCCGCGACAAAGGGCTCAATGGCGAGATCAAGGACTTCAAGCAGGCCATGGCCTTTGCAAAGAAACGCCTTGATGAACCGGTGAACACGAAGAATCACAGGGTTGACGAACAGGGTATCATCTAGTACACGTAAAAAAGACCCGAGTGGGGGTGTAGCTCAGTGGGAGAGCATCGCGTTCGCAATGCGAGGGTCGAGAGTTCAAATCTCTCCACCTCCACCATCTTTTCAATAAATCGGATGACCCCATTTTATCCCATTGAGATTGACTTTTTCTCCGATAAGCAATACATGTATAGCAAAAGGGAGAAAAGCCATGCTCGCTATAAGACTTCCCGCAGAAATCGAAGACCGACTTGAGGCTTTGGCAAAAGCCACAGGCCGCACGAAGACCTTCTATGTTCGCGAAGCAATCCTTGAGCATATCGACGACCTTGAGGATGTTTACCTTGCCGAGAAACGGCTGGAAGATATCCGGTCAGGCCAGTAAAAAGATTATACCACTCGAAAAAATCATGAAACGCCATGGCATGGAGGGTTGAGCTAGACCCCGCAACAGCGCGGGAGATAGACCGCCTTGATAAACAAGTTGCCCGTCGTATCCTCAATTTTTTGTATGAAAGAGTTGCTCGACTGGGCGATCCCCGTGCCATCGGCCAGGCTCTGCAGGGTCCTAAATTTGGTGAGCTCTGGAAAGTATCGAGTGGGTGACTGGCGCATAATTTGTAAAATCGAAGATGAGCGAGTGACAGTCTTGGTCCTTCGTATCGGACACCGAAGCAAGGTATACAAGCCATAATCTTTATTCAAGTCACTGCAAACCATCACTGCCTTAACTCAAGGTTAGGGCTGATGGATCGAGGGTTCAAATCCCTCCACCTCCACCACTTTTTCATAAAATAACAAGAACATACAACTTGAACAACAATACCCATACCCCACACCCTTGTCTTTTGATTCTTCGATGCTAACCTATCAGTTGGGAGGGTATATGCGTATAGACAGAAATATCAAAGAGAAGGGACATGATCCGTATGGCCAAGTGAGAAAACATACCGAAGGCGCATACTGCCCCGAATGCAGGGCCATTTATCAGGGAGGAAGATGGATATGGCCTGATAAGCAGCCTGCGGCCTTGGGTGTACCACTGCTTTGTTCAGCATGCAGAAGGATCAGGGATGATTTCCCGGCAGGAGAGGTACGTCTGTCAGGCATTTATCTGATCAAGCACAAGGAGGAGATTGAAAACCTGGTCAATAAGATCGTCAAAGAAGCAAAGGAGAAATCGCCCGGCAAGAGAATGATTGACATGGAAAAATCAACTGAAGGATTGTGCGTGAGATTGACTGATGATCATCTTGCCCGGCACATTGGAGATGCCCTTTATCGGGCCTATAAAGGAGATCTGCAGCTTAAGTATTCTGATGAACAGAAATTCGTGAGGCTTTACTGGCATCGTGATGAATGAATTGGTCAAGGATAAGAAACACCGATGATATGGGTTTGAGTAAAGATGAGATCAAGTCCGGGAACTTTTAAGACTGTAGTGGATCGTTCCCGGAGAGGAAGTCTTTGGACCCCTGTTTGATTACCGGCTGTGCTCCGTCCTGGGAGCGTGTTTCACGAACCGTGCAGTCAGGGCCAGGAATGCTGTGAAGCCAACAATTACAAAGATGACTGTCATGGCTATGCCCTCTTTACCTTTCTCTCGATCACGACCTCTTCGATGAACCCCTTGAAGCCCAGTGCTATGCCGGCCACCAGTCCTACCATCGTGAAGTTGGGTGCCATGCCGAGAACCCTGTCCAGATACATGCCGCCGTAGAGTCCGAGGAAGGTCATCGTAACGAGCACCAGGCTGTATGCGCTTATCCTGCTGAGCCTGTTGGCCAGTGCCTTTTCGATCTTTTCTTTCTTTGTCTTCATGGCCTTCCTCCTTATCCTTTTTTCTATCTGAGTCCTGCCTTAGAACAGGCTCATGAGGATCTCACGTGCCGGGCCGGTGTTGATGGTTACCAGGGCGACAACCAGGACGAATACCGCGCTTGCTTCTACCGGGGTGAGTCCCAATACCTTGTAGGTGAACCTGATCCCGATGCCGGTCATGAACAGTGCGCCGATTACGATCCATAATGTCATCATTGTCTTGCCCTCCCTGGGGTTTGTTTTTTTCTTTCTAACATATATAAGGCAAGGGGCGTGCCAGGTTCTGGCAATTTATAACTTATTGATATCATAAAAAATTATGTAATGGCCTTTCCTGGAATTGTCATTTTGGCAAAAAAGCCTCCTGCAAGGACATGGGTGGGTACAAAATGACAAAATACCCTCAGGGGCGCTACTAAGATTGCCAGAATGGCAAAGACCGGGATTACACGCATGCCTGTGATCTCCCGTTATGAGATGACTACCGGATTCAAGGCCCTTGGTCTTCATGAACCCCGTTGTTATAGACATAGCTTGAATTGGTCATAAAGGTCCTGATGCCGCCCATGATGCCGTCAACAATGGTTTCCAGGTGTGCACTATCATGCAGGAGCATGCAGTCGGCAGGGTTGGTTATAAAGCCCATCTCGATGAGGATGGCCGGCATCTGCGCGCCCATGAGCACGTAGAAGGGCGCCTGTTTAACGCCCAGGTCTTTGCCGGTATACCCTGTCTTTCTCAGGGAAGAGATAATGGCGTTCTGGGTGAAGGTGGCGAACCTCGATGATTCATTGATTTTGGCATTGAGCATGAGGTCCTTGATGATGAGCTGAAGGCCTTTCATGGACGAGGAGGACATGGCGTTCTCCCGCTGTGCCACCTTATTGGACGAGGCGTCGGTGGTCAGGTTCAGGAAGTATGTCTCAACCCCATCCCTGTACCGTGCCTCAGTTGCATTCACATGGATGGAGACAAAGAGGTCCGCCTTGTGTTTATTGGCAAAGGCTGTCCGGTCTTCAAGGGGGATATAGGTATCATTCTCCCGGGTAAGGAAGACCTCTACACCTTCATCGCACAGGCGTTTCGCAAGGATCCTGCCCACCTCGAGGGTGATATCCTTCTCCTTCTCGCCATGCGGGCCTACACCACCCGGGGCCTTTCCCCCGTGGCCGGGATCGATGACGATCTTCAATGCCTTGGACTTCTCCAGCGGGTCGGAAGATGCTGCAAGAAGCGTCTTATTGCTGCTGAAAAAGGAGAGAAAGACGGCAATGACGATGAGGACGAACAAGGTTCTCGCATTGTCCGTATTCATGATAGCCACTGTATATAGGAAAATCAGTTGAGATACAATTATTTCCGGATTGCAGTTTTACCTAAAACTGCTCTTTCTCATTGATGATATTATACTTCCTGATCTTGTAATGCATGACCCGCCTGGATATGCCGAGGATCTGGGCAGCGTCTTTCTGGACCCAGTTGGACTTCTTCAGCGCCTGGATAAGCATAGTCTTCTCATGGGCCTCAATAGGGTTGAGCCCCTCTTCCGAGAGTGGAACAGCCGTTGTGCGGTCAAACATACCCGAGGGCAGGATCTCGTCAGGGGTTATGATAGGCCCCTTGCTGAGCACCACTGCGGACTGGATGATGTTCTTCAGCTCCCTGACATTACCCGGCCAGGAATGGGAAAGGAGCATGTCCATGGCCTCCCTGCTGAAGCCGGTAACGGTCTTGCCTGTCTTGTTGGTGAATTCCGTAAGGAAGACCTGGGCCAGCCCGATGATATCTTCCTTCCTGTCTCTTAAGGGCGGCAGGTTGATGGTGAAGACCTTAAGCCGGTAAAAGAGATCTTCCCGGAACTCTCCCTTTTCCACCTTGGCCTTGAGATCCACGTTGGTGGCGGCTATCACCCGGATGTTCACATGTTTCTGGTTGACCTCACCCAGTCGCCTGAACTCTCCTGATTCCAGAACCCTCAACAGACGTGTCTGCATCTCGGGTGAAATGTTGCCGATCTCATCAAGGAAAAGCGTCCCTCCGTCGGCCTCTTCGATGATACCGCGCTTATCTTTTACCGCCCCGGTAAATGCGCCGCGCCCATAACCGAACAGCTCGGCCTCGATGAGGGTGTGGGGGGTGGCCCCGCAGTCCATGATGACAAGCTTGCCCTCACGCCTTTTGCTCTCATAGTGGAGCATCCGGGTTACAAGCTCCTTGCCGGTGCCCGACTCGCCAAGGACAAGCACCGTGGCATCCGATGAGCTCACCTGGCGGACCAGGGCCAGGATCTTCTTCATGGCAGGGCTTTCGGCATAGATATGATGCTCTATGCTGTCTCCAATCTCCTGCTCCAGGTAACGGACCCGCTGCTTGAGCCCGCGCTTTTCTATTGCCTTTTCGATCTTGGCCACCAGCTCGATGGCCTCGAAAGGCTTCACAAGGTAGTCATGCGACCCTTCCTTGATGGCCTGCACCGCACCCTCAATGGAACCATAGGCCGTAAAGATGATGACCTCGATATCCGGGTCGATCTTCTTGGCCTCCTTGAGGACCTCCATACCATCCATTTCAGGCATCTTGAGGTCTGTAATCAGGACGCTGAATGTGTCCTTCTTGAGCTCATCCAGGGCCTTCCTGGCCTTGGTATATCCCACGGCATAGAACCCCATCGCTTCAAGCCTCGCAACCAGGACCTCTACAATGTCCGGCTCGTCATCAATGATGAGGATCTTGTGCTTCTGGCTCATTGCTTTCCTCGGCGCTTGACAGACTCGAGATGGATCTGTTCGAGTTTTTTCAGCTTGTAGCTCAACACCTCTATCTCTTTTTTAATGTCCTCGAGGTCCTTTTTCAAGCCCTCGTTTTCTTTCCTTGCCTGCTCAAGGCTCCGTTTCAGTTCTTCAATCTCCTTTGCATATTCCTTTGCCCTGGCAGCAGACTTCTGAAGGGTCTCCATACGCTCAATGAGGGTCAGCAGGTAGCCTGCCTCTACCTTCAAGTAATCAGGCACGAATGTCTTACCTCTGATCTCTTCCAGGTCGGTCTTCATGACACTAAAGGCATATTCACCCTTGATGATTGAATCCATGATCAGGGCAATCTTGTGGCGGGCAACCAGTGAGGGAGGTAACACAGGATTCATTGACTTGAGATCCTCGCCGGAGGCCTTGCCCTGGGAAAGATTCTTCTCCGCAGCATCAATCTTGGTGTACAGGATCTCCGTCGCGCATCCCTGGAAGAGAAGCATTGTCATGAGCAACAGGAAGGCTGAAAGAAAAAATACTCCCCTTTCCCTCACTGCTTTGTGCATAAACCGTTCCTCCATGTGCATCAACGATCCCCCTTGAGATCGCAAGACCGAGCCCTATGCCGCCATGACCCCTTGTGTATCTCGACTGGTAGAACTTCTCAAAGATACGGGGCATATCCTCTGCGGGTATTCCCTTGCCGTGGTCCTCGATCTCAGTGATGATATATCCGTCAGAGTTCCTTATCCTGATCTCTATTACAGAGCCTTCGGGTGAGTATTTGATTGCATTGTGCGTGAGGTTTGTCAAGACCTGCAGGATCTTGTTCCAGTCCACCATGACCGTGCAGTCATCCTGAGTATACTCCACCTTGATCTCCACACCATTGATATCGGCAATGGGGTTGATCTCGGATATGAATGAAGTTACCACCTTGTTCATGTCATGGGGCTCCATATGCAGCCGGACCATACCGCTTTCTATCCGCGACATATCCAGTAGTTCTGAGACAGTATGTAAAAGCCTCTTGATGCCTTGTCCCATGATCTCTACAAGCCGTTTCTGCCTGTCGGACAGATCACCGGCCAGGCCCTCCAGCAGCAGGCTTGCCGCCTCCTTCATGGAGGTCAGGGGTGTCTTCAGCTCGTGCGACACGACTGAAATAAACTCGGATTTCATCGTATCAAGCTCCTTGAGGCGCAACGCCATATTATTGAATGATTCAGCAAGCTGGCCCAGCTCATGCTTGGAGTCCAGAGAGATACGGTGATCGAAATCACCATCGGCGATATGTTTGATGCCGCCCATGATGCGATTGAGGTCCCTGGTGACGCTCCGGTAGATGAGGATAGGTACGATGAGGCCGATGCTCAGGGAAACGGCAAGCACCCACCATGTCCAGGACATGATCTGGTCGCCCAGGTCCTTCAGGTAGGCAATGTGCATCCGCAGCCGGTCAACCGCCTCATTGTTAACATAACGGGCAATCCCCACAATGCCGTCTATCTCTGAGCTGTTGCGGATAAAGAGCTTCTCAAGATCTTTCGGGTTATTGGGAAGCTCTGTGAGCTGGGTGTGGAATCTGCTTACATAGGCCATCCACAAACCCTTGCCGTTTTCCATCATATTCCTCTCGGGCTCATCGTAGTACATGCCCTTCGTGTTAAGATTGTCCCATGCCCGGGAGATGTCCTTCTCCTGCTGTTCCAATATGGAGCGATAGGAATCGTTCTGGAGGAGCATATACTGCTTGCCGGTTTCCTCAATGGAGATAAGATTGGTAATGAGCTTGTCCGTGATCTCTTTTTTCTTATAATCAATAAGGTAGATCTTTGTGCTGAGCGTGCTGACCCGCGATGAGACAATAAAGAGCACTAATGTGATCCCGAGAAGGACCGCCACAAAGACCACATAGGTCATAATGAGCTTTTGCAGGAGGCCGGGTTTTGTCATGCTAAAGATTATAGACATTTCTCCGATAAGTGAGCAAGGGAGAGAATAATTATGTCCATACTCTTATCATCATTGAGGGCACATGAGATCCTTCTGGCCAATGCCTCTTCCAATGTGGCGAACATGAACACGCCTGACTACAAGGCTATCAGGACCACCATTACACCATCGCCGGACGGCGCTGTGGACGTTGCCACGAGCAGGTCCGATGAGCCCGCCCCCATGAACTCCGATGGACGTATGGAGTCAAACGTCGACATGGCAAAGGAATTTACGGACATGATGCGCGCAAAAACCGGCTTCGAGTCCGTGCTGAATGCCATCCGCACCCGTGAGGATATGCTCGACGACCTCATGGACATACTGACGAAGAAGTAACCATCTGCATATCATCAGCATATATCCTTAAGAAAACGGTATTACCCCGCCCATGGAAGAGATGTACAAGTCCGTCAAACTCGGTTATACTGCCTATCCGATGATTAATGATCTGCTCTATAGGTGCCCTCAATGTGGTGCATTTGATTGGCTGGAGCGGAATCATTGCGTATCCTGTCATGCGGACTTCAGGCTCACAACACGTTCCCTCGCCTCGCTGGATGGGGAAGTCCGGCCGATTTCTCACTGGTACAAGAAGATCCTGACCTTTGAGCTGCCCCAAGCCTTTTCAGGCACCATCATGAAAAGCCGCCAGGTCAGGCTTTCGCGTGAGTCTCAGGAGGGTATGTATGAAGGGTATGCCGGCATTACCGCATGCCATTTCACACGGGCACCTCTAGACACGGGCACCCTGTTCCTCAAAGAGGATGCCTTGAGCTTTTCGGGTGTCACCACCAGCATTGATGTGCCTTTTGGTGCACTCATGGGTGTTACCATTGAATCGAATACCATCATCGTCATCAGCCGTGAACATGGGCCCCTGTTTTTTGATTTTCTCGATGAATCGGGCAAGAAGTGGGAAGACTTCATCCAGAAGGCGCTCAAAAAATATCATGGCCCCGGCGAGATAGTGGAATTCTATCCAAGGGTCCGTTTCCGGGGTTCCTTAAGGGTAACCCCTTCAAAGGTGCCGGGCCACCAAAAGCTGCGTGTGCCTGAAAGAAGGTGGTATCCAAGGGATAAAAGCATGCTCTCCATGGTGCTGAAGCCCATTGCCCGGCCTATCCTCAAGGCCCTCCTGTCGGTTACCATCACAGGACTTGAGAACATACCCGCCAAAGGGGCAGCCATCGTCGTACCCAACCATACCTCATTTCTCGATTCCGTTATCCTGGGTTTCTTTACCAGACGCGACATATGGTACATGGCTAAAAATTCGGAGTACCGGCATTCTTTCATGAAGTGGTTCCTTCGGCATGCAGGGTCCTTCCCGGTGAGGAGGTACACCATCGATGTTCTGGCCATCCGTAATGCAATCCGGGTGGTGGGGCATGGTCATATCCTTGGTATATTCCCCGAGGGCGAGCGGACGTGGGACGGGGAAATGCTGCCGCTCCGCACCGGTACGATCCGGCTTATCCTCGCCCTGGATACGCCCGTTATCCCTGTGGGCATATCAGGTGCATACAGCCTCATGCCCCGCTGGACATCGTCCATCAAGCTTTCTCCCATAAAGATCGCCATCGGCAAACCCATAGCGTTTCCACACATACCCATCCCGAGACAGACCAGGCACGACATCGAATCCGCATCCAGGGAGTTACGTGCACAAATACAAAGACTGTCCGGGGGGATTCCGTGAACACGGTGAAGGTGATCCCCTTAGGAGGTGTCAGGGAATTCGGGCTGAACTCCATGGTCATCGAGACCGGCTCAGGGTCCATATTGGTGGATGCGGGGCTCATGTTTCCCAAGTACAACCTCACGGGCATCGATCAGATCATCCCGGATTTCTCGTACGTTGTGGAAAACCAGGAGGCCTTTGAGGGGATTCTTCTTACACACGGGCATGAAGATCACATCGGCGCCCTGCCATATCTCCTGAAAGAAGCCCCTATCCCTGTCTACAGCCACCCCTTCACGTTGGAGCTGGTCAAGCGCAAGCTCAAGGAATATGACATGGACGGCCATGTCAAGCTCATCGCTGTCCATGCAGGGCAAAAGATCAGCCTGGCAGGCATGGACATAGAGTTCTTGGAGGTTCGCCACTCCACTATCGGGTGTTATTCTCTGAGCATGCTCACACCCCAGGGCCGCATTATCCATTCCGGTGACTTTAAAGAGATGCCGGCCGAATTCCGCACCATGGATGGCCCGGTCAAGCTTTTCATCTGCGAGAGCACCAATGCGGAACTCGACCCCAGGTGCTCGGACGAAGGCAAGGTCTCTTCCTGCATAGAATCCATCATGAAGAAGACACAAGGGGCGGTGATCGTCTCCACCTTTTCCAGCCATGTAAGACGTATCCAGATGCTCTATGAGCTTGCCGTCAAGAACAACAGAAAGGTTACCATTATCGGCAGGAGCATGAACCAGGTGGTGGATATCGCCTCCGACCTCGGCATCGTGGAGTTCGATTCCAGAGACCTCATCAAACCCGAAGAGGTCCTTGCCATTGATAGAAGCAAGCTCATGATCATCTGCACGGGCACCCAGGGCGAGGTATATTCGGTGCTGTCCCTTATCGCCAGGGGATGGCACAAGTTCAAGGTGAAAGAATCAGACAGCGTGATCATCTCGGCCAGGATCATACCGGGCAACGAGATCGCCATTTCCCGCTGCATCGACCAGCTCATGGACTATGGTGCAAGGGTTTATTATCCCGACATTGCAGACGTTCATGCAACCGGCCATGCCACCCATGGTGAAATCATAGAGGCAGTGCGGCTGCTCAACCCCCAGATCATCATGCCCGTCCATGGCGAGCTGCGACACATGAAATCATTGGCTAGGTTGGTGGAGAACTCGCTTCATACGAACCCGCAGATACTGTTTGCACGGCCCGGACAGATCTGGACATTGGCGGATTCGGGCATGGAGATCACCGGCGAAGCCCCGCATGGAAAATGTTTTGTGGACGGCGAGCTCACCGGTGACATCGGGGATGTGGTGCTGAGAGACCGCAGGCACATCTCAGAAGGCGGGCTTGTGGTCGTTTTTGTCGTCATCGACTCGGTCAGGCATGAGGTGGCATTGGGGCCCGATATCATGTGCAAAGGTGTTGTCCCGGCGATCATGGAACAAGAAATCATGGATGAGATACGCACAGAATGCCCTTACTATCTTGGACTCTTTCCTCGGTAAAAACACGGACACCCAGGTAATACAGAACCGATTGCGGGAATCCCTGGGCACCAGCCTCAAATCAAGGCTCGGGAAAAAACCCATGGTAATCCCCATCATCATGGAGATGTAGTTGCCTGATATCCTCTTATCGCAGGGTTGATTTCTTTGAGATTTCTGGTAAGGACGTTACAAAGAATGTATTTTTCATCTCTTCTTACAGTATTGATGACTATGAGGGTGTCACCGGCAAAGGTGCTGAGGTAAGGAAGGTTCATCCATGGCAAAGCGAGAACGTGCGAGCACCATACCTGTACATATTACAGGATTGTTCCTGATCTTTGCCGCCGTATTTCTCCTGCTTGCCCTCATCTCTTATTCCCCTGCCGACCCCGGCTTTACCTTGTCCAAACACACCGATACCTTCCATAACTGGATGGGTTTTGTCGGTTCCTACATAGCAGACGGCCTCTACATCATCATGGGCGTATGGGCTTTTGCTTTACCCATCTTCCTGATGGACTATGCCTGGCGGTACTGCATAAGGAAGCACCCCATAAACTGGCTGCACTTTGCAAGCACTGCCATTATCATGTTCGCGATGCTGGGACTTCTCCACATCTTTTTAGGCGAGCTGAAACTGTTCTCCACCACTATCAAGGCAGGAGGGGCCATCGGCAAGATCATCGGGGATTCCCTGGTTGGCTACCTCAACCACTGGGGATCGCTGATGCTGCTGCTCATGCTCCTTGCAGGCGGGATCATGATGGGTTATGACATGTCTTCACCTGTACGGCGTGGTCCGTGACTTCATTGAGCGCATCAAAGACAGGCAGCTTCTCAAGAAGAGGCCCGGCGATCGTTGAGCGCTCTTCGGAGACAAGGCCGTCTAAGAAGGCCTCTGCTCAAGTCCAGGCCCGATAAAGAAACCTCGGGCAAAGAGCCCCGGATACACCATGATGGAGCACGAGGGTCCTGACTCTACAGAAGTCCCCAAACAGGCCACACTGGACTTTATTGACAACTATCAGATCCCCCCGATTTCCTTGCTCAATAACCCGCCTACAAAAAGCCGGACCATCACGGAAAAAGAGCTCAAGGCAAATGCCTCACTGATCCTGTCCAAGCTCAAGGACTTCGGCGTGGATGGGGAGATCCTTGAGATCAAGCCGGGCCCGGTTATCACCATGTACGAGTTCACCCCTGCACCCGGCATTAAAATCAACAAGATCGTTTCCCTGGCTGATGACCTTGCCATGGCGCTCAAGGCAGCACCGGTGCGGGTGGTGGCCCCTATACCCGGCAAGAATGCCGTGGGCATAGAGATCCCCAACCGCTCCCGGGAGCTCGTGAGTCTGCGGAGGATCCTTGCCAGTAAGGAGTTCACAGCTTCGAACGCAGCGCTGACCCTGGCCCTGGGTACGGATATCGAAGGGGTTCCCGTGGTGACCAATCTTGCCAAGATGCCCCACCTTCTCATTGCAGGCGCTACCGGTACCGGCAAGAGCGTTGGGCTGAACACCATGATTCTCTCACTCCTGTACAAGAATAACCCGTCCGAGCTCAAATTCATCATGATCGATCCCAAGCGCATAGAGCTTTCGCACTATGAAGGTATCCCGCACCTGCTGCACCCGGTGGTCATTGACCCCAGGGAGGCCCTGCCTGTCCTCAAATGGGCGGTCAGCGAGATGGAGCAGCGTTATATAATCTTCAAAGATCATGGAATGAAGGGCCTCGATTCGTACAACAAAAAGGTGAAGAAAGAGAATCCCGAAGCGAGAACCACCCTGGCCACCCTTACCACGGAAGATTCTCAAGACGGGCTGTTGCCCAAGATCGTGGTCGTCATCGATGAGATGGCGGACCTCATGATGATCAACCGTGAGGTGGAGGTATTCATTGCGCGCCTGGCCCAGATGGCCAGGGCCGCCGGCATCTATATGATAGTCGCCACCCAGAGACCTTCGGTTGATGTCATAACCGGCCTGATCAAGTCCAATTTCCCATCACGCATCTCCTTTCGGGTCTCATCCAAGATCGATTCCCGCACCATCCTTGACTCCTCGGGCGCTGATCAGCTTTTAGGCCTTGGCGACATGCTCTTCCTCCTGCCTGGCACCTCAAACCTGAAGCGTGTCCATGGGGCCTATGTATCTGAGGATGAGCTGGACAAGGTGATCGAATTCATACGCGAGCAGAAAGGCCCGGACTACATCAAGGAGATCGACACCCAGATCGAACAACTGGCAAGGGAAGACAGCGATTCGAACGTTCTGCTGGAAGAATCCGACCCGGTTTATGACGAGGCATTGGAATTCGTAACCAACAAGGGCAGTGCTTCCATATCGCTGATCCAGCGGAGGTTCCGGGTCGGGTACAACCGTGCGGCCAGGATCATCGAACAGATGGAGACCGAGGGCGTCTTAGGCCCTGCGGATGCTGCAGGCAAACCACGAAAGGTATTGGTCAAATCATATGCACATGAAATGGAAGAATAGTCTGCTATTCGTATTTTTCCTGTTATTCCTCACCGGCACGGCACAAGGTGTGGAGCTTATAAAAGTCCAGAAGCGCTATGCCAAGATCCATGGACTTCACTGCCCTTTTCAAACAGGAAACCTTCCAGGTGATCGCCAACAAGACGGTCCATTTCGAAGGAAAGGTTTCCTACAAGAGGAACTCGGGGGTGAGGATGGATGTGAGCGCCCCTGAGAAGCAGATACTTATCCTCAAGGGCCAGACCGTGCTGGTGATCCTGCCTGAGGAGGGGACGTCGCAGGTTCAGGAGATCCCCAACGAGATCGCAGCCCAGAACATCTTAGGTTTTTTCACGGGCCTTAACTCCATCGAGGAGCATTACACGGTACAGACTGCAGGCGATCACCTTGTCCTTATGCCCAAAACCGGCACCGGATCAATATCGGTCTGGGTGGATGCGGACAACCTCATTGCGCGCATCCTGCTGAAAGATGCCACTGGGCAATACGAGCGATATTACCTTGAGCTCATACCGCTTTAACAAGGGCATCAACGACGATCTGTTCAAGAATCCCTCCGGCAAGGCAGCAGGGACCATCAAATAGCTGACCTTGATGACGCGTGAAACAGCGAGCATCCGCCTTGACCTCCCAGGCCTGCTCTGATAAAGCTCTTTTCATGGATTTTTCCCTCATCGAGAAGGCTGCGGACCTGCTTGTCAGGGCAAATCATGCGGTGGTCCTCACCGGTGCAGGGATATCAACCGAATCAGGCGTTCCCGACTTCAGGTCTGCAGGCGGCATCTGGGAGCGCTATGATCCCACGCTGTTTTTCTACGAACGCTTCCTGGCGGAACCGGACGTGGTCTGGAGGTGCCTCATCGAGATGAACACCTCGGGCGGCATGTCGCTGTGGGACGCAAAACCCAACAAGGGCCATCTGGCGCTTTCCGCCCTGGAGCATATGGGGATTATCAAGGTTGTCATCACCCAGAACATCGACAACCTCCATCAGAAGGCGGGCAGCAGGAATGTCATCGAGTTCCACGGAAACATGCTTTTTTTCAAATGTCTGAAGTGTGGTCGCAAATACGGCTATGAACAGCTCCTGGAGATCATTGCGGGAAGTGCATGCCTGCCCCCCCTGTGCGAATGCGGCGGGGTGCTCAAACCCGATGCCGTATTTTTCGGCGAGGCAATCCCCCAGGAGGCCTTAAAGGAATCCTTCCGGCATGCCCAGGAATGCGACCTGATGCTGGTCATCGGGACCTCAGCCCACATCGAGCCTGCTGCGTCACTACCTATCGTGGCCAAGGGCATGCATTCCATGTTCAGGGGGATAGGAAGCCTTGTCCCAAAGGGCAACTGCCATGTCATCGAGATAAATCGGGAGCCCACACCGCTCACAGGACGAGGTCTCGGATTTCCTCATCCAGGGCAGCGCAGGCGAGATCCTCTCCTGCATCATGGATAAGGCCAAAGGAAAAGAGGGCGTAGCGTGGTTATTACCGGGCGAACACGAATCTACACCATCCTCGCGCATCCATCCACTGCATGTTACCGCCCCTGTCATCTACAACCACATCTTCAATGCCATGGGCCTCGATATGGTCTACATAAGCCACGACATAGAGCCCGGCTCGGTACCTGAGACAATAAGGTCATTCTCAGGGTGGTGCAATCTGGGCGGGTTCAATGTGACCATACCGCACAAGGAGGCTGTGGCTACCCTCGTGAACAGCCTGTGTGAGGTTTCCTCCCGGATCGGCGTGGTGAATACGGTGGTGAGGAATGAAGCCGGGCAATTATCCGGCTACAATACCGACGGGGCGGGGGCAGTAGAGGCATTGGGAAAGGTTCAAGGCACCACATGCCTGATGATCGGCGCAGGGGGTGCAGCGCGTTCTATCGTGGATGCCCTGCTGCATTCCGGCGCGAAGCAGGTGCTTATAATGAACCGCTCTCGAGAGGGGGCATTGCGCCTGTGCAGCCTCTTTGCGGGTAGCCCGGTATGCATATATGAAGGAGAGTCCCTTTCCCACATCGGAGGTAGTCGTGCAGGCAACCCCCATAGCGGATCAGATTCCCCTCGGTCTCAACATGTCCGGATTTGCGAAAGGTACGCGCATTCTGGAGACCATCGTAAGGCCCACCGTGCTTTCCGAGACGGCTGTTCACCATAAGTTTGAGCTCATCGGCGGCCATGCCATGCTCTATCACCAGACAAGCAGAAATTTCGAGCTTTTCACAGGCATGGAACTCCCGAAGAAATATTTAGATGATGCCTTTAGGGCAATAGGGTACCACCTGCCATGAGGGTCTATCTGATCTGCCTGAAACGAAAGAGCAGGCCCAAGGTCGCCCTGGAGGTGTGCAAGGCCTGCAGGCATAACTGTGCATGCAGACAATACCTCACCTACAGAAACCCGCCGCTCTTCCCCGATTCAGGGAAACCTCAAGGAAATGCAATTTCTTGACAGCTCAGATCAATGTAACTATGTTAATTTCATATGCCGCGTAAAGAAATCCTCATCTATCCTGAATCCACGCTGAAGACCACAGCTGTAACGATAGAAAATATCGACCTCGAAATCGTGATGCTCGTGGACGATATGAAAGAGGCCCTGTACAAAGCCCCTGGCGTAGGCCTTGCCGCCCCCCAGGTAGGGTGCTCAAAGCGCCTCATCCTTGTGGACCCAACGGCGAAAAAGGAATCCAATAGCCTCCTGGTCATGGTGAACCCTGTTATAATCGAACAGGAGGGATCTGCACAGGACAGCGAAATGTGTCTGAGTGTTCCTGAGGTCTCGGTGGATGTGAAGAGGGCTGAAAGGATCCTGGTCAAGGGTGTGGATCTCAAGGGCAAGGAAATCCGCATTGAGGCCCAAGGGTTTCTTGCACGGATATTCCAGCATGAGATCGACCACCTCAATGGAAAGGTCATTTTGGATTACGCCTCGACACTGAGACGGGCCATCTATCTGAAGAAGAGGAAAAAGGGTACGCTATGAGACTGGCCTTTATGGGCACTCCGGTTTTTGCCGTGCCGACCCTTTCGTCCCTGATGGAATCCAAGCATGACATAGCATTCGTCATCACCCAGCCCGACAAACCCAAAGGCAGGGGCATGCACCTGCAGGGCCCTCCTGTAAAGGATCTGGCCAAAAAAGCCGGGTTGAAGGTGTACCAGCCCCAGACACTCAAAAACAACACCGAGATCCATGATCTTTTTGCATCCTCGAAGCTCGATGCGGTCATCGTTGTGGCATACGGGAAGATGATTCCGACTGATATGCTTATTATCCCTAAAACAGGTTTTCTCAATATCCATGCCTCACTGTTGCCCGACCTCCGGGGTGCATCCCCCATCAACCGGGCCATACTATCCGGGTATACGTCTACGGGTATCAGCATCATGCAGATCGATGAGGGTATGGATTCCGGACCGGTTTATTTACAGGCAAGTCTCCCCATAAGTGACGCAGACGATGCCGAGAACCTATCCCTTAGGCTGAGCGGCCTTGGGGCTCTCAAACTCCTGGAAACCCTTGCACTTATTGAAGAGGAAAAGATTAAGCCGGTCCCCCAGGACCATGCACGCTCGACATATGCCCCCATGCTCACCAAGGAAGACGGAAAGATCGACTGGGGCAGGGATCCGAGGTCCATTCATAACATGATCAGGGGGCTTGTCCCATGGCCATGCGCCTACACGTACCTGGATGGGAAGATGCTAAAGATCATGAGCGGTTTTTACGAGATAGAAGATCATGGTATAAGGTATGGGACTCTCCTGAAGGAAAAATCCGGGGTGAAGATTGCGTGCGCCGGAGGGTATATAATCCCAAAAATTCTTCAACTCGAAGGGAAGAAGGCCCTCGATGCAACCGCTTTCTCGTGCGGATTGAAGGCCGATAAAGCGATATTGGGGCAGAAGGAAACGCTATGATCATTGCACCATCAATTCTCTCAGCTGATTTTTCGAACCTGGGCCGCGACATCAGTACCGTTGTGGATGCCGGGGCACAGTGGATCCATGTGGATGTAATGGACGGCATTTTTGTCCCGAATATCACCATCGGGCCTGTCGTCGTAAGGGGCATCCGTAAGGCTACAAAGGCATTCCTTGACTGTCATCTCATGATCATGGACCCTGAACGGTATATCGACGACTTCATCAAGGCAGGCGCTGACGGCATAACCGTGCATGCAGAGGCCACAAGACACCTCCATCGGACTCTAAGCATGATCAGGGAAAGAGGCCTGAAATCAGGCGTTGCCTTGAACCCCTCCACCCCTTTGGATACGATCAGATATTGCCTGAATGACATCGACCTGGTCCTTATTATGAGTGTGAACCCGGGGTTCGGCGGGCAGAGCTTCATCGATGCGGTGATACCCAAGATCGCAGATACAAGAACAATGATTTCGGGCCGGACGATCCAATTGCAGGTAGACGGCGGGATCAATAAGGATAATATAGCCAATCTTACACGGATGGGTGTAGATAACATAGTAGCCGGATCAAGTATCTTTGGCACTGACAACCCTGGAAAGACCATAAAGGAGATGTTTGACATTGTATCCTCAGTTTCACATTAGATGCGCTTCGGCATTCGTGCTTCTCGGCCTGCTCATCGGGTGCGCCCACGCCCCTGTTGTTGAGAATTCACCCTATGAGACAGTACAGGATAAAAACCTTATCATGATGCTCGCACGATATGAGGAGAACCAGGGGAATTGGCCGAAGGCGTTAGAGCTGTATTCACGCATTGAAGATCCCTTTGCCTGGCTCGCAAAGGCAAGGATCTACTTCATCCTGGAAGACAGCGCTACAGCCCTTACCTCGCTTAAGAAGGTTATCGATGAAGGAACATATATCGGAGATGCCCTGGAGATGAGGACCAGGATTTTTGCCAAAGACGGCAACTGGCAAATGGCGATCCAAGATACCGAGGTCCTTATCAAAAAATACCCTGATAACATCCAGCTCAAACTGTTTCTTGCCAATCTTAAGGTCATCACGGGTGACTTCAAGCAGGCCCAGGCCATCCTCAAAGGTCTGATCGGCAAGGGTGATGACAGCATCATTTATTACACCATATCCAAGGCGTGCATGGGGGCCAGGGACTTCACCTGCGCCAAGGAAAACTTGAAAAAGGCCATTGATGCAAGGCTTGACTTCGTACCTGCATATATTGACCTTGCCCGGCTTCAGAATCTCCTGGGCGAAAAGGCGCAGGCAGAAGAAACCTATCGCAAGCTATTAGATGTGGACCCGTTCTCCAATGAGGCACATCTGGCCCTGGTTGACTTTTATGTTGATCACAAACGCTACAGAGACGCCATAACCCACCTGAAGTCACTCCTTGAGGTGGCCCCGGACGGCCTGCTCTTGCGAAAGCTCATTATCCTCGAACTCCAGGAAGGCATGTTTGAGGATGCCCTGATACTCATCAAAGGCCTGAAAGAGATAACCGATGATGACAAATACTACCTATCGCTGGCCTATGCAGGCCTTGAAAAGTACGAAGACGCACTGAACATCCTCAAGGAAATCCCTGTTTCAGGAAGGTTGGGGTGCGACATCACCATGCTCAAGTCCTCCATCCTCAAGAGCATGAACAAGACCGACCAGGCAGTGCTCCTGCTGGAATCTGCTTGGAAAAACTATGCGGATCTCGGGACCTGCAATGAGATAGGCTATCAGCTCGCCACTGAACTGGATACCGTGGGAAGGAGGGATGAAGGGTTAAAAATAGCCGAGAATCTACTCGAGAAGGATCCGCAAGACCCCATTGCATTGAACTTTATCGGTTATGTGTGGGCAGACCGTGGCGAGAACCTTGATAAGGCATATTCCATGATCAAGGCTGCCCTTGAGATGAAGCCTGACGATCCCTTCATCCTCGATTCCATGGCCTGGGTGCTTTTTAAAATGGGCAAACCTGCAGAAGCGCTTATAAAGATGGAAACGGTATTGAAGACCCTGAAAGACGACCCCATTGTGAATGAGCATATGGGAGATATCCTCAAAAGCTTAGGTCAGGCCGACAAGGCCCTCGACTATTACCTCAAGTCATCTATCCTTAACCGGTCTGTAAACAACTCCTTAAAGGAAAAGATCAACGTCCTCATCAAGAAGGATAAGAAAGACAGTGATGTGCTCAAGGAAGGGCTTCTTCCATGAGCAACGAAGCAAGGGTCGGCATCTTTGTCGTCTTTATCCTTATCATCTTCTTTATCCTTTCCGTAAAGATCGGGGAATTAAACCTGACGAAGAAAGGGACCTACCCGATCACCATGGCATTCTCAACGGTTGAAGGGCTCAAAAACTCCTCTATCCTAGAACTGGCAGGGGTTCAGGTCGGCAAGGTAACGGGGATTTCGCTGAACAAGGATTACTCAGCGGTAGTTTCTGTTGAACTCGATGAGGACATCAAACTCCCCATCGACTCTACGGCATCCATCGGGACAAAGGGCGTACTTGGGGATAAGATAATCATATTATCGCCCGGGGTATCAAATAATCTTATTGATCCTGGAGGGAATCTGGCCAGGACAAAGGTTCCACCATCCATGGATACTCTGCTCATACAGGTCGGCGAGCTGGCCCGCAACCTCAGTGAATTGAGTGCATCGCTCAATGAGGCCTTTGGTGATCCTGAAATAATGAAGGAAATTGTTGTCAACCTGCGCGATCTGAGCGCGAACACCTCCTCCCTTGTAGCTGATAACAAAGACAACATCACGGATATCCTGTCAAACATGAAGGATCTAACCGAGAATTTTACTGCGGTCTCCCATAACCTTACGGGCACAAGCAAGAATATCGATGAAATGGTCAGCACCATCAGCTCCGGACAGGGCTCATTGGGGAAGCTTGTTACCGACGAGTCGCTCTACAATTCCATGGTGGATTTCATGGAGTCTGCCGAGCTGCTCATGGACCGGATGAATGGAAACGGTACACTGGGTATGCTCATGAATGACAACACTCTCTATTACGACCTTGCCGAAACAACAAAGAACCTGAAGGTTATCACCGATGATATCGCTTCAGGCAAGGGAACCCTCGGGCATCTGATAAAAGATGACGAGGTTTATATGAACCTGAAAGAGACGCTCCATAGCGCAAACCGAGCGGCACAAGGCATTGAGGAACAAACGCCGATCACTGTAATGGGGACGATCTTAGGCCTCGTCTGGTAATTACATGAACCCTGGGCTGTTTTTCCGTTGCTTGAGCCTCCTCTTATTCGTGTCCTTCCTTTTGTCTGTGCCGGTATGTGCAGGCCAGATCTATGCCGATCCTGTGTTTTCCTACGAATCGCAAATTGGTGAGCGCACTATCCACGGGTTTGGCCCAATCCTTGAATTCTCTGACCATATAAGGGCGCTACGGCCGTTTTACTATAACGACAGGGATACTTCGGAGACGGACATCCTCTATCCGCTGGGCCGTTTTACGAAAGAACGTGGCCTCTTCTTTCCCCTCTACAGGTATACCGACCAGGAGGAAACGGAGGACTTGAAGCACACCGAGATCTTCCCTGTATTTTATGGGAGATATAAAGATACCTCATATTGGGGCGTATTTCCTGTCTATGGAACCATGTATCACCGGTTCGGCTATACAAGGGCGCGTTTCTTTCTGCTGCCGCTCTATGCCGATACAACTCTCGATGAGAAGACCACCTACACAGTTCTCTGGCCCATTTTTTCATACAGCGAAGGGAGGCTCTTCAGGGTCTTTCCCCTCTATGGATGGAAAAAAACCGCACGATTCTACATCCCAATATTTTCTCTGGCCATTCATCCAAAACTCCAGAGGCCCGGATGACCATAGAATGGATGCAGTCCTGCCTCTGTTCCAGTATGATCGGGGATCAACTTACTACAATATTTCCATCCTCTGGCCGTTCTTCACCTACAACCAAGATGATCTGGCCCATCACACGAGCGTGGATTTCCCCTGGCCCCTTATCCGCATTGCATCCGGGGCATATGAAGAAATTAAGATTTTCCCGTTTTACTGGACTAATACCGATGGCAAGACATATTCCAAGAGGCACATCTTATGGCCCCTGTGGTCCAAGAGATCATGGAACTACGAAGACACAGGCACTGAAGAAGAGACTATCACCATACTCCTCATGAACTGGTTTACAAAAAAGACATTGCAAGATGGACAGATTTCAAGAAGGGTAATCCTCTGGCCATTTCTTTACACCTCCCAGGAGGGAGACCGCAGCGAGTGGCACCTCCCGTGCATCTTCCCTCTCTTTTTCGATGAAGGATTTGCACGGGTCTGGGGACCGGTTCTCAGTATTGCCGAAGGAGCCTCGGATGGGTCATCATCTGAGATGAGCATCCTCTGGCGTACAATATATATGGAAAAGAAGGGGGATGTTCAGAGATTATCGCTGTCTTTTCTGGCTTCCACAACCCAGACACCTGCGTATCGACAGTGGGGGTTCCTTGGTAACCTGCTGAGTTTCAAGCAGGCCATCAAGAAAACTGATTCTGCCATAGGTGACTGAAAAACCTTAAGTACAGTCTTTTAGTGAAAGTAATTCCTCCCCTCGTTACACCTAGCCTTTGGAGCCCTCCAACATTATGGGGTAAACACCATACTATGGTCTAATGCCCTCTGGCACAAAGGGAATGCCTTACTTTTCCAGCATCACCCCCATTATCTTTAATAGAGAGAAATCAAAACATTACTTATCAGTTACTATATATACCCACCTGCGAACCACATGGCACAGTTTTCGCTTTGTCTATGTAGATTGCAGGGAAAACAAGGGGGTAATAGTCAATGAGTTCATTCCAGTATAACCAAGAGGCTCTTAATAATCTCCAGATCGAAGACACAAGCATCCTCGACAGGCTCGTAGACTTCGAATCGGCCAGAAAAGCCCACCTCAAAAAGGAACACGCAAAGGTGGACAAGAGGATGTCTCTCAAAGATGCGATCGCAACCTTTGTGACCGATGGTGATGTCATGACTGATTCGGGGTTTGCCTATGTCAGGACACCCCACCAGGCCTTCTGGGAGATCATGCGCCAGGGAAAGAAAAACCTGCAGTGCATTGCCGCACCAAACACCAACCACAGCTTCTTGATCTTCAACAACAACTGCGATTACTCGCACAACTCCTACGTGGGTGTAGAGATGCGCGGTATTGACCGGAACTATGACCGCATGCTCAGGGAAGGCAGGGTAAAGATCCTTTCAGAGTGGAGCCACGGCGGCGTGGCCCTGGGGCTCAAGGCCGCCCAGCTCGGAACACCAGGCGTGTTCAGTAAGCAGATGCTCGGATCGGACATAGTCAAATATAATCCGTACATCCAGGTCGTGCAGAACCCTATAAGGAAAGACCCTGACCCGGTGGTATTCATCCCGGCTCTCTATCCTGATGTATCCATAATCCACTGCCAGGTTGCTGACAAATACGGCAATGCCTACATCTACGGACCAACGGTCAATGACGTGGCCACTGCCGCTGCCGCACGTAAGCTCATAATCACGGCCGAGGAGATCGTACCCGAGTCCGATATCCGGAACAGGCAGGGGACCATCATCCCCTTCTTCTATGCGGACGCCGTGGTGGAGTTGCCCTTCGGGGCCGTTCCCGGGAACATGCCCGGCTACTACTACTGGTCCCGCCAATGGTGGGAAAAACTGATCAGGTTCGGCTGTACCAATAACGAGAACATGAAGTTATTCTTCGACGAATGGGTCCATGGCGTAAAGGATCAGTTCGAGTTCGTGGACAAGCTTGGCGGGGCAAAATGGATCGCCGAGGCGAGGATTCAGACCAAGGCGGCCGAAGGCGACCACGAAGATATAGACTTCTCATACGAAGAATACACCCGGACACATGACTCCGGGCTTTATTACTAAGACTGGAGGATACCATGAAAGACTTAAACGCACCTGCCAACCCGCTGGAGATGCTCGGATATATCCTTGCACAGCAGATCCACGACCATCAGGTCGTCTATATCGGCACCGGGATCCCCATGATCGCCGGTATCCTGGCAAGGAAGACCCATGCCCCGAACATCACCATGGTCTATGAGTCCGGCGGCCAGGACCCCCTGCCGGCCGACCTGCCCTGGTCCGTGGGCTGTCCCTTCACCTGGCGCAAATCCCCTGTGGTCATGGAGATGGCATACTCCTTTGCCCAGTGTTACAACGGATTCATGGACATCGCCTTTCTGGGTTTTGCCCAGGTGGACATGTACGGTAACGTGAACACCCATCAGATCGGGACCGACCTCCTCCACCCAAAGGTCCGCATGACCGGTTCAGGAGGAAATAACGACCTTGCCTCACTGGCCGAAAATCTGGTTCTTGTGGGTGTCCAGACCCCTGACAAGTTCCCGGCCAAGGTTGACTTCATGACCTCGGTAGGTCACTTGACAGGCGGGAAATCACGCAAGGAGGCAGGCCTGCTAGGGAACGGTCCAGGAGTGGTCATCTCCCAGTGCGGTGAGTTCGACTTCGAACCGGTGACCAAGCGCATGCGGGTCAAGTCGCTGCTGCCCGGGTGGACCTTTGACTTTACCCAGCAGTTCACGGGGTTCGAACTGCTGAAGCCCGAGGGCGAGATCCCGCAGACACCGGTGATCCCGGATGATATCCTGAAGCTCCTCAGGACCGAGGTGGACCCGAGGGGGCGTATTCAC
Organism: uncultured delta proteobacterium; assembly: GCA_963785235.1. Lineage (GTDB taxonomy): Bacteria > Desulfobacterota > Desulfomonilia > UBA1062 > UBA1062 > MWEI01. The sequence goes on from CAWAUM010000002.1 coordinate 58,309, forward strand.
CACCATGCCCACGGCCTGATGGGCTAATAATAACGGGATGCCCCCTGTAAACGAGGGCATCCCTCTTCATAACGCTCTTAGCCACCTTTTTTCTGCAACAGCCGGGTACCCGAGACAAGATGGTTCCCGGTTGCGGCTTTATCAGTTCTATTCGTACGTTACGAACCTGTCCTTCTTGGCCCCACAGACCGGACATTCTTCAGGCAGGATGCCATCAGAGACATACCCGCAGACATCGCAGACATAATAAGTAGTCTGCCTTTCTTCAAGAACATGGTCCATGGCCTCTTTGTAGAGCTTGGCGTGGATCTCTTCCACATCGCGGGACTGGCTGAAGTAGACTGATGCGGCCCGGTCACCTACCTCTTCGGCATATTTAATGAAGTTGTCGTATGCTATGCCCGCTACCCTTGTTTCCGACTCGAAGCTCTCGGCAAGGTTTTCCTCAGTGCTCTTGATTTCCCTCATCAGCCTAAGAGCCCTCTTTCCATGGAGTTCTTCAGAGAAGGATATTACGCGGAAGAGCTTTGCAAGCTGGGGGTACCCTTCCTGATCCGCCTTTTCTGCAAAGACCTTGAGCCTGAGGCTGGCCTTTGATTCACCGGTATATGCCTGATGCATGGCATCTTTGATCTTCTCATCCATTGCAAACTCCTCCCATAGAATTCATTGCTCCCTGACCTGTATAGTTATATTCCATTATTTCCTTCAGATCGATATCATTTCTTATGCCGATCCTGGTAAGGGCAAAATCATATTTAACCGGGTCCTCAGGCACGAAAGCCCGGAAGCCTTGCGTTATCTCAAGGGCCGTAGTGAGGTCAGCGGGTTTGCGTGAGGTCATTCCAAGGGCCATGCAGATCCTGTGCATATGGACATCCAAGGGTACAATAAGTTTAGATGGAGATATTTCATCCCATCCGCCAGGATCCACTGCATCACTGCGTACCATCCACCGCAGAAAGAGGTGGAGCCTTTTGCATGCACTCCTCTTTTCCGGACAGGGGAGAAGGCTGTTTTCCTTTATGCTCAGGTGTTCCTTGATCTCTTGTACGAACAACTCAAGAGAACGGGTAATATCATGATCCTGGGGCTCATAATGCCTCAGGAAACTTTGGTGAAGGGACCCATTGACTTTGATTACCTTCTGAATGGCTATGAGGAAATCCACCATCTCTTCTCCCGTGGTGAAACGATGTTTAAACCTAGAGAATTCTCTCTCAAGGGAAACCCTTGAGGCGCTCTCAAGAAATTTTCTCGGAGAAGGAACCATCTTGTGGAGTATGCTGGAAACACTTTTTAAAATCTGTGCAACCCTGCCATAGGCTAAAGAAGAAGCAATGAGGCCCACGATCTCCCGGTCAGCGGTCTGTGGGTATAGCTGAAGGAATTCAAGTGGGTCCGGGTGGATGAACCCTGGCCTGTTGTAGGTAGTATAGAGTTTTTCCAGGAGACTGCCCTTCTGGGCAAATGTAAGTCTCATCTTCATTATGGCTGCTTAAGGCCTTCTTGGGTAGCCTAATAATGCGTTGGCAGGGCAGGCCAAATAAACCTGCCCTGTCCTGGTTCAATAATTTTGGTGCGCCCCGGTAGGACTGGTGCGCTCAGGGCGTTTTGAAAACATCACTCGGGCGAGAACTCACTCTTGTCCGCTCCGCATACCGGACAGGTCCAATCGTCGGGCAGCTTGTCAAAGGGCGTCCCGGCAGGGATATCCGCCTCAGGGTCGCCTTTTGACGGATCATATACATAACCACAAACACCACAAACGTATTTCTGCATCGTAACCTCCAAAAATTTATTCTTTTATTTTATGGCCGGCTTTTTTTAATTTCTCAGCAACACCCTTGCCGAGTTCAAAACATTTCAGAAGGGTGTCCTTATCCGGCACATATTTCGCCTTGATGGGATCGCTTACGAGATCGACCTTCATGTCTGAAAGGATGTCGTGCACCTGCTTGGGTGACTCACCGCTCCATCCATAGGAACCGAATGCGGCACCTAGTAGGTTTGCCGGCCTTAATCCTTTCAGGTAGGTGAGGACGTCGGCCATTGCGGGCAACAAATTATTATTGAGCGTAGGAGAGCCTGCAATGAGTGCACCGGCATCAAGGACCTCGTAGGCCACGTCGCTGCGGTGGAACGCACTCATGGACATCATCTTCACGCTGCGAGCCCCCTGACATGAGCCCCTCCTCGATTGCCCTGGCCATATGCTCGGTGCTATGCCACATGGTCTGGTAGACGATAACGGCCTTATCGGTGGGTTTCTGCTCCGCCCAGGTCTTGTACAGGCCGAGTATCCAGGGAAGATCCTTCCTCCAGACCGGACCATGATCAGGCGCCACGATCCGGATGTCCAACGTGGAGGCGGCAACCTTGTCTAATAACTTTAAGACAAGAGGGGAATAGGGGAGCAGGATATTGCCATAATACGTAGCGGCCTCATACTCTATGATATCCTTTTTGATTTCATCTGCAAAACGCTCACCTGTGGCCAGATGCATGCCAAAGGCATCCTGGGAAAAGAGGAGCTTATCCTCATGCAGATAGCTGAACATGCTGTCAGGCCAATGGAGCATGCGGGTTTCCATGAAGGTGATGTTCATGTTCCCAAGGCTCAGTTTTTCGCCATCTTTAACCGGTATGATCTCATCATCTATGCTGAAGTGATCATGAAGGGCCTTGACCCCCATCTGGGAGGCAAAGACCTTCTCCGGATTCACCTCATTAATTACCTGCCCGAGGCAGCCTGAATGGTCCATCTCGGAATGGTTTGAAATGATATAATCAATCTCTTTCGGATCAATAAGCCCGGCAATACGGGCAAGCATCTCATCCTTGAATGGGGCCTTTACCGTATCGATAAGGGTTACTTTATCAGCAAGCACGAGATATGCATTGTAGGTGCTGCCTCGCTTGGTGGTGTATCCGTGGAAATCACGGATCGTCCAATCGACAGCACCAACCCAGTATACCTTATCACTGATTTGAATGGGTTTAAAAATGCCGGACACTTTTCTTTACTCCTTTTGATTTTTCAATTCTTAACCTGAAACATTAATCGGCTTGCAATATCATACTTAACCCTTCCAGAGTCCATGGAGATTGCAATATTCCCTCGCTGTTACCTGTGCTGCATCCAGACAGAACTCTGCTTCAGGGGCATCGCCGGGTTTTAAGAATTTTCTGTAGGCCACGCCATCAGCGATGAGTTCGATCCATTCGATATAATGTTTCTCCTCCATCGGATGGGTAACACTGCCAACCTTGACCTTGAAGCCTTTGGCGGTCTTTTCAATAACCGGAACATGCTTTTCCTTTGCAGCATCAACGGTGTTTTCCTTATAGAGCTTCATGGGTTGGCCGCAGCATACGAGCTCCCCTTTGCCTTCATGGAGAACTTCAACAATATTTCCACACACCTCACACTTATATACCTCAAGCCTGCTCGTCATGATTCATTCCTCCTCTCATACTATTGATAATGGTTATCGTTATAGGTAGTTATTGAAGCTCTCCCTGTCAAGGGCAATATGGGAACCTCAGTAATTTATTATAATAACATGTTTTTAAAAAAGAATCAATCAAGGGCAATCTGCTATACGTGGTGGAAGTAGTTTATGTATTAACCATACAGTAGGCCTCTAAACCTTTTGACCTGGCACACTAATCCAAATGGGCTCAAACACAAGATTCATAAGCAAAAGTGTCCGGCAATTTCCATATTGACAGGGGTGTCTTTGGCTGTTATGAAAGACTTCCGTTATACTGCCGAAGTGGTGGAATTGGCAGACACGCCATCTTGAGGGGGTGGTGGGTAACTCCCGTCCGGGTTCAAATCCCGGCTTCGGCACCACTTGAATTATTTTTTATACATAAAAGCAGAAAGAGAGTAGGCATCCATGTCAAGACGGTGTGATATTTGTGGAAAAGGTACGCAGACAGGGCATAATGTTTCCCATGCACAGAACAAGTCCAAAAAAGTCTGGCTTCCAAATCTCCAGAAGGTGCGTGTAGATACTGCCCAGGGCGTTAAGAGCATAAGGGTATGTACACAGTGCATAAAATCCAATAAGATCCAGAAACACGCTGCCTGATAAGAGCCTTACCGCGCCTTTCCAGCTGACACTGTTAACCTCGAGCACCTCATGATCTAGAGGTGTGTCAGTATTTGTTGGGTTGCTATCTGCTGTTCTCATTAACATCCTAAGAATAATTCCATATTCACCTTTATAAAAATACATGCTAATGAAAAATTAAAGAATAAGACAACTGCTATGCGATGCGGAGATATGTTATGAACAACAGATATCCACTTATAGTACTGCTCATGGTCCTCATGGGATGCGCAACTCCACAACCTCTGGCACCCACGGTGGATGACACCTCTTTCTTTCTTGGCCGGTTTGATAAGGTGTGGGATGTGACATTGAAGGTATTGGAGAAGAAATCCTTGGCCATAAAGGACATCAATAAGGAAAAAGGCGAAATAGTAACCCGCTTCGCGAATTATTCCATAGGGGCGCGTGCCCACCAGGACCTGCAGACTATCGCTGAAAAACCTGAACTAAGGCTGGGTCTCTATACCCAGGTGGGTTATTCGCTGACCATCAAGCTCACCCCGATTAATGACATGAGCACACAGGTAAAGATCACTGCAAATATCGAGGCATATGATACAAATGTCACCCAGAAGTGGCAAAAGTGCATATCAAAAAATGTTATTGAACGGGAATTATTAGAAAAGATCAAGTCTTCTCTTTAGGAAAAAAAAGAGGCTGCCAGAGATGGCAGCCTCTTTTAAGTATCATGTGAAGCTTTGATTAATCGCAGAGCTCGAACAGTGCTGCAGCACCCATTCCGCCACCGATACACATGGACTCGACGCCGTACTTTGCGCCTCTGGCCTGCATTTCGGTCATGAGCTGCGCGCAGAGTTTCGCGCCGGTGCATCCGAGCGGATGGCCAAGGGCAATGGCGCCGCCGTTGACGTTGACGATCCGCTGATCACTCTCGTGGGAGTAATACTTCTCGTCATAGAGACCGATCTGCTGGAGGCTGTAGATGGCCTGGGATGCAAAGGCCTCATTGACCTCGAAACAGGCCCTATGTCGGATACCTTCGAGGCCTGCAACCTTCAGAACCTTGGGGATCGCATAGGCAGGCCCGACACCCATCTCGTCCGAGCGGCAACCCGCAACCACATATGCCTTGAACTTGGCAATGGGCTTCACTCCGTACTTCTTGACCGCCTCGCCGCTCATGATCAGTGAACATGCAGCGCCATCAGTGGTCTGGGAGGAGTTGCCTGCCGTGACCGAGCCCATGGCTGAGAATGCCGGACGGAGCTTTGCAAGACCTTCCATGGTGGTTGGTCTGACACCGTCATCAGAATCCTGGATAAAGGTCTCTTTCACGGTGATGCCGTTCTTCTCTTTGAACCTTACTGCCTCTACCGGCACGATCTCCTTGAACTTGCCGTTCTTCTGGGCCTCGGCTGCCTTTGCCTGTGAGCCGAACGCGAACTTGTCCTGCATCTCACGGGTGATCTTGTAACGGGTGGCCACGTTCTCTGCGGTCATGCCCATGGAAATGTAGGCATCCGGGTATGTTTTTGCCAGTTCGGGATGAGGCCTGGGCATGTTGCCGCCCATGGGGACTATGGACATGGACTCTAACCCGGCGCCGATGGCCACGTCACACATGCCGCCCATGATCCTCATGGCCTGCAGTGATATGGCTTCCAGACCGGAGGCGCAGAACCTGTTGACCGTAGCGCCGCAGGTATCATCCGGGAACCCTGACATCTGGGCGATGATGCGACCGATGTTGAGCCCCTGCTCTGCCTCGGGGAATGCACAACCGACCAATATATCTTCCACGTCCTTCTTCTCTATGCCCTTGGCCCTCTCCATAAGACCGTTGAGTGCGGTCTTCAAGAGATCTTCAGGGCGAGTAAAGGCTAAGGCGCCTCTGCCCCTTCTGCACCCGGGAATCCTTACTGACTGTACGATATATGCTTCTCTCATTGGTTTCCTCCTAGTTCTTTCTCGTGTTTTCCGATTACAGGAACAACGGTTTGCCTGTGGTCATGATGTTCTCGGCCATCTTCTGGGTGTTTTCGGTCTTCCACAGATCGACAAACGCCTCTCTTTCGAGCGTCATGAGGTGCTCTTCGCTGACCGCTGTTCCGCATGGCACATCACCGCCGGACATACAGACCGCAATCTTCTTGGCGATGAATTCCATGTGAGGCGTGATGTATCCGCCGCCCTTCATGTTGTTCATCTCGGCCCAGATCATACCCTGGGCCTCGCGTCCGAAGACCGGGATGTTCTTCTTGATGGGCGGGGCATAGCCGTCATCCACCATCTTGAGGACTTCCTTTTTGGCCTCGCCGATGAGGTTGTCGCGGTTCATGACGATGCGGTCTGCGGCACCGAGGAATCCTCTGGTTCTGGCCTGCTCGGCCGAGTTGGAAACCTTTGCCTGTGCCACTGCCATGAACGCGTTGATGAAGAATCCGCCGTAATCGGTAACCTTGTAATCTTCGGGCTTGGAAGTGATGATCTTCCTCCAGAGGTTGATCATGCCGCAGCCGCCCGGGACCAGACCTGCGCCGATCTCCACCAGACCCATGAACAGGTCGGAATGGGCCACGATCCTGTCGGCGGACAGACAGATCTCACAGCCGCCGCCCAGGGCGAGTCCATAGGGTGCTGCAACCACGGGGTACTTGCTGTAGCGGGTACCCATGATACCGGTATGGACGTTTTTAATGAAGGAGTCGATTTCGTCGAACTTCCCTGCCTTGGCAAGGCCCAGCATGAATGCCAGGTCTCCGCCTGCGGAGAATGCACCCGGCATGCCGCCTGCCTGGTTGCCGATGACCATACCGAGGCCGTTGACCGCGACATACTCGCCGGCCTTCTGCATGAATTCCACCATCTCCTTGTTGATGGCGTTCATCTTGGAATGGAACTCGAGGCAGAGCACGCCGTCACCGATGTCGATGAGGGAGCAGGAACCCGAGGTGAGAACCACTTTCTTCTCGGCCTTGAAGTTGTTGAGATCCAGGGCCTTGGGGCTCGTCTTCACCTCTTTGTAGCCCTCGGCAGCGAAGTCGTAAAACATCTTCTTGCCCTTTTCGAGCTTGTAGAAGGAGGCAGCGCCTTTCTTGATCATCTTCTTGACGTTCTCGGGGACCTTGAGGCCGGCCTTTTCCATCTTTGCCACGGAGTCCTTCACGCCGATGGCGTCCCAGGTCTCAAAGGGACCCATCTCAAAGTTGTAGCCCCACTTCATGGCGTTGTCGATCTCGACTACGGTGTCGGAGATCTCGGGGATACGGTTGGCTGCATAAATGAGTGAGGAAGCAAGTACCTTCCAAGCAAACGTGGCACCCTTGTCGTCGCCGGAGATGACGGCCTTGATCTTTTCGGGAAGGGTCTTGGCCTTTTTTGCTGCATCGATACAGGGGAAGCTGACCTTGTCGTAGGTCTCGTACTCGCCGGTCTTAGGATTGATGACCTTCTTGATCCTCTTCCAATCGATGATTTCCTTCTTATAGAATCCGGCCTTTGTCTTGTTGCCGAGCAGCTTCTTGTCGAGCATTGCCTGGAGGAAATCAGGAAGCTTGAATACGTCCCTCTGCTCGTCATCGGTGCAGAGGTCGTAGGTGTTCTTCATGACGTGGGTCATGGTGTCCAGGCCGACCAGGTCGCTTGTGGCGAAGATGGCGGTCTTGGGGCGCCCAAGGGGTGCGCCGAAGATTGCGTCTACCTCGGGAATGGTGAGTCCCTCTTCAAGCATGGCCTTCATGGTCGCGCCGATGCCCTGGATGCCGATGCGGTTGCCGATGAAGTTCGGTGTGTCCTTGGCCCAGACGATTCCCTTTCCAAGCCTGCTCTCGCCGAACTCAGCAACAAAATCCAGAACCTCTTTCTTGGTGGACTCGCCGGGGATGATCTCCAACAGGTGCATGTAACGGACCGGGTTGAAGAAGTGCGTGCCCAGGAAGTGCTCCTTGAAGCCCTTGCTGAGACCCTCGGACATGGCCTTGAGCGGGATACCTGAGGTGTTGGAGGATACAATGGCGTCCGGCTTACGGATCTTGTCGATGCGTGCGAACAACTGCTGCTTGATGTCCAGTCTCTCGACGACCACCTCGATGATCCAGTCGCACTCGGCCAGCTTGTCGAAATCGTCTTCCAGGTTGCCGGTGGAGATACGCATTGCATGATCCTTGTTGTAGAAGAGCGGCGGTTTCGCCTTCATGGCACCTTCCAGACCCATGGTGACGATCCGGTTCCTGGCCTTTTTATCCTTCTTCTCTTCTTCCTTCAGGTCGAATGGAACGATGTCGAGCAGGAGCATGTCCACGCCTGCAGCGGCGAGGAGCGCTGCGATGCCGCCTCCCATGATTCCAGACCCGATAACCGCGGCCTTATTGATTCTCCTGACCATTATACCCTCCTCTGTTTTGTGTTTGTTGTTTATCTGAGTAAGTGAAAACTGAATCAACCTTCAATTTATACCTGAAATAAGATTTAGTCAACAAAACAGATGTGGATGAGCAAAGTTTTTTTCGAGGTATTTAATGGAAGAATCAATGGGACCTTCATACTGCATATGAGAAAAATCAAGGATCGAGAGCAACTCATCTTGGCTAGACATTTAAAAAAGATGTCGAAGTTATCTGGCTTGGGCCGCCTCTTTATCACGCTGGAATATTCTTGCGCCGGTCAATTTTTGGAGACCCACGGGAAATAGTCGCTTGAGCCAGTCGTATAAATATGAATCAGGTCCAACCATGATCCGTAGCTTATCTTTTTTAATCCCTTCAATGATAATACGTGCTGCTTTCACAGCCGTTGTCCCGGCCAGCCTGTCAAAGATTGCCACAATATCATCCCTTCCCACGGAATGATCGGATGACTTATAGTACTTTGCGTTACGGACAATGTTCGTCTTGATCCCGCCGGGATGTACGCAGCTCACAATAATCCGGCTGCCGCGAAGCTCTTGAAAGAGCGTCTCGGTAAAACCTCTGACCGCGAACTTGGCAGTACAGTATGCACCATTATTGGGATTGGTAAAGATCCCGTTTACGCTGCTGATGTTTACGATATGTCCTTGGGGTTGTATTTTCAGATAGGGGAGAAACTCCTTACATCCATAGACCACACCCCACAGGTTTATATCCATAAGCCACTTGAAATCCTTATATGAAATATCCTCAAGGGTCTCCATTACGACAACCCGGCATTATTTATTACCAGGTGTACAGCCCGTGGATATTTACCACTTCCTCTGCATAGCGCTTGACCTGCTCCTGCACAGAAACATCCACTATATGGGTGGTTACCCTGACATTCCGGGAGCCTATCATATTGGCGGTCTCTTTGAGGCCCGCTTCATCCACATCCGAGATGGCCACATGACAACCTTCATCAGCAAGAGTATTTGCCAATGCCCTCCCGATGCCCGATGCCGCGCCAGTGATGGCTGCAACCTTGCCGACTAGATCCTTCATAACACACCCCTTTCATCCAATAGGATCAGCATACTCAACCATATCATGTGGTGTTGCTTCATATGGAAGTCTTACAGGACGCGATTAAGGCAGAATTAAATTTTTAAAAAACTTACCCCGCAAGACCCTTTTCAATGGGATATAAAACTGATTGTGTAGGGAGTGTGGAAAAGTTAGAAAACTGCCCCGCCCCGAGAAAGGGCGGTGATTGGTTAAAGGAAATATGACCCGCAGGGTCATGTTTCCAAGGAGGGTATACAACTATGCCTTAAGGCCTATACCCCTTATTCTTCTATACGCGGCTGCGGACCAGGAACAATGCCAGCGAGATCCGGGTCTTCCTCATTTAACAAAGGATCCTTGTTGTCCTTGAGGTCTTTGCGTTCGATCTTCTTGGCGTCCTTGGCAATCCTCTTGCGCCTCTTTGCCTCTTCGCGTTCCTTCTTTTTAAAGGTGTTCGTTGATCTGTTAGCCATGTATACCTCCCGGCTTGATGCCTGTGAGACCTGGTCCGGTCGAACCATGCCGCCGAGGCTTATTGCTGGGAACGAACTCGTCTGTGTCCCAGGTAGCTTCAGGGGTGGGTCATGTCCCTCCCCGGTTTTTCATTCTATGAGGATGCTGTTAACATCTTGCATTATTCTCCAGCCTCGTAAAGTCCTTTTAACGCTGCTGAAGAAATCCTAAGAACTGAAGATATCGACGATGAAATGTTGACTTGGGGGAGCCGTACAGAAGGTGTTCTTCGCAGGTCAAAACTCAAGTCGAATATATTCTTTTCAGATGTACGATATCCGTAGTTCACAACTAGGCCAGTGTCAAGGGTTAAATAGACGATAAAGAAGCAAACTCAACCCATCTGAGATGAACTTTCAGTGCAGCCTAATGCACATTCATACTCATCAGAAGAAAGGAATAAAGGCCTTTTCAAAGTCGCTTCTTCTCGGCGCTCATGAGGGTAAAGGTTTCGAAGACCGTCTCCGGGGGGGTGTAGACCTTTTCTGCAGCCTTTTTCAAGAGGACAAGCGCCCCGGTTGGGCAGGTGGTCACACACAGACCGCACCCGAGGCAGCGCTGCGCCATGTACTGAATCTTATCATCCTTGAGCCGTAAAGGCGCCAACGGGACAGCGGGAAACACACACACCACAGTCAGTACAGAGCGTCTCATCCAAGGAGCAGACATAGTTACTCTTAACCTCTCTGGCCGGTGCAGGGAAGAGCTTGAGCGAGATAAGCATGCCGCAGCAGCAGGAACAGCAGGAGCACATGGCCTCCACCTTCTGTGAATTCAGGATATGTATGACCAGGCCTTCTTGTTCATTTCGTTTCAGAATGGAGAGTGCCTCGTCCGTGCTGATGTAGCGGGCCATGCCGTTTTCCACATAGTAATCCGCAAAGGAATCGAACTGGATGCAGGTCTCCAAAGGGTGGGAACAGGTCTTGCCGTACATGGCCACTGCCTTTCGGCAGAAGCATCGGCAACGGCAATACGCGACTTTGTCCTGATGATGGCAGCGGCATCATCATAGGGTGCAATAGGCCCATCTGGGGTGATATCGGCATTGATGGGGATGGACCGCAGGTGTGGGGTTTTAAGCCCATGGAAGGTGGCGCCAAGGCCGGTGAGGTAATATTCGGAAATATCTTTGAGAAGCTCAGGGCTCAGGTTGTTCAGCTGGAATTCGTATATGCCCACAATGAACGGAATGGGGAAGTACCTGACCCTTTCTCCTTCGCGAAGCCTGAAGATAAGGCCCTTCACTGCCATGTCTTCCAGCTTAGAGCAAGAGAGGAAGGGTCTGATTGGACACGTGAGGCTACTTCATCTACGGTTTCAGGCATGAGAGCCATGGCGAGAAACAATTCTGCTTCATCCTCAGAGAAAAGCTGTTTTAATATCCTTATTTCCGCCCCGCTTGTCGTGGCAGGATATCCGGTCGCCATCTCATCAAGCCTGTCTCGCAACCTGTCATAGATATCGGGCATGTCTTCTGATCCTCTCTTCCATAGGATTACCAGACATCATAACAATCGAAAGGGGGTTACTATGAAAAAATGACGCAAGCTTTCAGATAAAGGATGGGACTCATCCAGATTCCATTATCCACTTCTGGTGCTAAGGTTTCTTGGGGAGTGGTAATGTACCGATACGGTAGATGCCCTCTGTCCCCTCAGGGATTTGAAAGGCTACAACACCCAATCCTGATGATTCATAAGGTCTTATCTCATAGTTCCCTGGTTTCAGGCCCAGCAGTTGGAACTGGCCCTTCCGGCTGGTGAATGTCCTGAGAGACTCAGCTTTCTTATCGTTCAGGGATACAATCTCGACAGGCTGGTGCCCGAAGGGCTCTCCGCTGGCTCCATCAACAAGGCTTCCGATGACAACAACCTTGGAATCCGAGCCAATATAGAGCGCATATCCTGATTTATATGTTGGGAACAGGGTGAAGTTTGGCTTTTCAACAAGGTAGCCCGCTGGAGGGTCCATAGGCTGTATCTCTATCTTCTTTATATTATATGGAGAGAGAGAAGGGAGAACAGCCGGGCCGTATCTGCTCGACACAGCTTGATATCCATCGGAGCTGGGGTTGATGGCAATCTGGGAATCTTCAAGATTCTTGATCCCTTTCACCAGTACGAACCCTTGGCTCACAGGCCGGGATACGGCCCAGTTCCCGTCCACATACACAAGGGCGCTCTGGAGGGTGATGGCAGATTGATTCATGATGCCCTTATCATCATGCCTGTCCGGGTTATAAAGATCTTGCGAAAACTCAATAATGCCCCGGTTCCCGACATATCCCGCCTTTGCCTCGTATTGATCCAGCGTAGAACTCCGGTTCGCAGAGACGTGGGCATAGGTCCTTTCAGGCACGGAGGATAACTGATTATAATCCCACTGCATGCCGATATTCCCGCCTGAAGCCATGCTGAGGGATGCGCTCTGGTTCTGGTTTGGAAACATCCAGACCAGCCCGAAGAAGACATTCGTATTCGTTCGCCCCTCCTGGTCGCGGTTGTATTGCACGGCGAGGTTGCTGCTCAGGTTTGTAAACCAGGTTCGGCTTATTCCCCCGGAGAGATTATATCGGTTTGGCACACCATGCTCCCAAACGAATGTATACCCGGCTCCGATGCTTGAAGAGAAACCATAACCCAGCGGGATAATGATGTAGCTCGATAGGCTCAATGATGCAGCATCATCGGGGATGGGATTGGTGATACGGGTGAAGCCTTCCCCGAGGTATTCCAGCCCGAGCTGCCAGCTTGGATCAGAGCCGGAATGGCTTGGCTTGGGCTTGTGGGTAAAGGTGAATTTGCTCGCCAGACCACGACCCTCATTCTTCGCAGCACTCAGGGCCGTATCAAAAGAGATTACACCCAGGGGCAGTGAATATATCCCTTCGAACCCTGCCAACCCCTGATCATGAAGCCCTGCACGTATCCGCATATGGTAAAGATCGCTGTGCCCTTTTCAATAAGGATATCACAGGCTCATCAGGAGAATACCTGTAGGTGTTCTCCTGAGTCATGCTGCGGAACCCTAAGTTATATGAGAACTGTGAGAGCCCAGAGGCCAAAAGAGATGTCTCCAGGATGAATGAAAACCGCAGGACCTGAACCCTGCCGTAGATATCTGTAATGACTATCCTCACATCGTTTTGCCCGTTGGAGAAGGGGAAATCCCTGATATCATGAGTACCTGGGGTAAGGCGCAAGGTACCTGTGAGGGTCTCATTCACCCAAACATCCACGGTTGCCGAGGTATCAAGATAGAATTCAAACTGGCTCACCGGGTAGGCATTGATATAGGGTTGGAGGGAGAAATCCCTGGAAGCGCCTATGCCGCCCATGTTTATCGTCGACTGATATCCCACTATAGGGTAGACCAGATCTCCGGCGCTATACCTTACGAGATCTTTCGAGTTATCATAGACAAGCCTCGTGTAACCGCGCTGCAGGGGATGGTCAAAGGATTCCAGGTATGAAGGCGACCCTTCCAGCACAAGACCTTTCCAGTTCCATGCACTGTCAAAATCTACAACCATAAGGACCCCGGTGTTCATTATCGATACCCGAATGCTGAGGGTATCGCCAGCGTTCTTTGGCGCTCATATTCACATAACCGGAGAATGCATTCGGGCGTAGCGCATCAACTGATGCAGGGTCTATCCTGATCCCGGTTATGTGGTGAATCTGAATGCCCTGCAGATCATCAGGAACTAAAATTGACAGCATAAATCTTTTCACATCGAATGCCGCGGTGAGCCCTTCTTCTTCAAGCACTCCTTTGGAAAGCATCCCTCGAGAATCGACCTTTTCCCCAAGTTCTTTGAGTATCTCAGGCTTGAGGATATCGGACAGACAAGACAGCACATATGCTCCTGGGAAAAAGAATTCTCTGCGGTCTTCAGAAAAGCTCATGCTGATCTTTCCGCAGCTTTTCCCTGTACGATAAGAGGGACGATCATCTCCAGGGGCAGTTTCGGGGGAGGTTTTTTAAAGACCTCTATAAAAAGCTCATCGCGGGTTTGGGGTGTGGGTGTCTGGTTCAGACGCGGGTGCCGGGGATGGTGTTTCAGCAGCAGGAGCAGAGGATTTGGTTCGAAAGGTCGGATCGGCTGGATCAAAGGCCCAAACATAAGAAATGCTCAGGACACAGAAAAATACTATGCAGAGAAGGCATTTTGCAATCCCGGCATCCCTGACAACTCCACGTGACATAGTCCCTTGTGCTTTTTGATGTTTTCTTATCGCTTTCACGGCCCTCTACTCAAAGGTAACGGTTACCTTCACAGGCCCGACAGGTACCGATTCCGGCCATGGCAATACGCATCGGCGGCGATATCCGGCATAAAGACTGTGTGTTGTTTGGTCTTTCGGCAATGGCGGCTTATAGGTGACTGGCCTTATCGACATATCAGCTTGCTCACCCTTGAACAGGGGCAACGATAAGACTCATTCCAGTAAGTTTTTGACGAGCAGAGCCTCTGATTGAATAACACTCAGAATCATATGGGGCTTCCCCGCCTCATCCATCTCGACATTTGCCGATTCAACAACAACATCAGGTGTTACCTTGTGGGGACGTACAAAGATCAATCCTTCATACCGAACCAAGGTTCTTACTTCTAAACGGACTTTATCTTTAATTTCTTCATCGTCTTTTTTCGATTTCAGATCGATAGGCACATTTTCGGCAATAAAACTGTAGACAAGCTCTTTGTCAGGGAGAGCACTGCCTGCCCACTGGATGTACACCATCTGAACTTCACCCGGATAATAGGATCATCTGGGCAGGGTACATCACGAAATTTTCATCCGTCTCATCAGATGAATGGGATACACGGCCTGAGATATCCATCTCTCTCTTTACAACACGCATCTCAATGGCTATGGGCAGATCATTGTCTCCCAAGTGCGAAACAGAGACCCAGGCTTGAGATTTTCTGCCGGTAGGCTCAAGGGTGATGATCTGAGGAGAAACTGAAAAACTCGCATGTGCCTGAGATAATGGCACGAGTATTGAAAGAATCCCCATACATAGAATTAAAAAAAACTTTAATATCATCGCATCTCGTTAATCCACAAATAGAAGGGGGAACAATGCCCCCTGCTCTTTGTTTATTGAAAGACCTAGCTTCCATCACCTACGGTGAGCGTCGCAGTGAGTGTTTCTTGGTAAGTCCCCTGCAGAAGCCTGGTATCGGCAGCCCAGTCAGCCTTGACTATCCACCTGATAGCCCACGGTTGCTGTGCTCTGCTTCGCGCTGTGTATCCCAGGTGTAGGAGGCCGGGCCGCTCCCTGATAAGGTAAAGGTCGCCGGCAGGGGAAGAAAGGCCCGCACCAAGGGTGCCAGAGCCGGATTAATCTGAATTGAGTGATCGGTATTACGGCACCTACGCCTGAGACAACAGTTATACCATCTCCAGCAGCCGCAACCCTTGTAAAGACACCATCATTCGTGAAGTCAAGCTTGAGATCAAAGGCGTTCTCGTAGTTGTTATCAATGGTGATGGTGGCAATAGTCACGTCGTTTCCAAGCGCTGCTGAAAGCAAGGGTTGTCACAGCTGTGGGGCTGCTGATTGTATTGACCGCGGTGACAGTGCCCTCGGGCACTAAAACAGCTGCCAGGCAGATCCCCGCGAAGGCAAGGCAAAAGGCCGATGCTACGATAATAACTTTTAATACCTTCATAATTCTTACCCCCTTATGGGTGTATTGGTCTCGCGATGTCCGCCGAAACGCATTTTTCTTTGATTCTATTGAGACTTATCGGTTATAATTGTATTTTACTGAATGAAATCCTTAACGTGATCATCTTTTGAGGGATGTTTGAGGATGGATTTTTGAGGATGTGAGATCAGGTGCATTCTTTGTCTTGATCTTTTCAATCCACAGTATATCTTAATAAAATAACCATATTTGTATTGATTGAAGGGAGAATCTGTATGGGGAAATTTCCGGAATACGACCACTATGATGCCCTGGGCCTGGCTGAACTCATCAGAAAAAAGGAGGTAACACCCGGGGAGCTCTGCGAGGAGGCTATTGAGCGCATCGAGCGGATCAACCCGAAGATCAATGCGGTAATCCACTCCATGTTCGACATCGCCCGGAGTGCGGCCTCAGGAAATCTTCCGGACGGTCCGTTTACCGGCGTGCCCTTCCTTCTCAAGGACCTGCTTACATCCTATGCCGGGGTCCCTCTTACCATGGGGAGTAAGGCCTACAGGAACTACATCCCTGCCCGAGACAGCGAGCTGATGAAACGCTACAAGGCCGCGGGAGTCTTAATCCTGGGCAAGACCAATACCCCTGAATTCGGGCTCATGGGAATTACCGAACCCGAATTGTACGGTCCTACCCGTAACCCCTGGAATCTTAACGTTACGCCGGGTGGCTCCAGTGGCGGCTCGTGTGCGGCAGTTGCAAGCGGCATGGTGCCGTTTGCCTCCGGTGGTGATGGCGGCGGCTCCATCCGCATCCCCGCATCATACTGCGGACTTTTCGGGATGAAACCGTCCCGCGGTCGTAATCCCACCGGACCCGAATACGGCCAGATATGGCAGGGCGCTGCTGTTGAGCACGTGCTCACCCGCTCAGTGAGGGACAGTGCCGCTATGATGGATGCCGTAAACGGTCCGGATGCCGGGGCTCCCTATATCATCCCAAGTCCGGAGCGCCCATATCTCGAAGAGGTGGCCCGTGAACCAGGCCCTTTGAAAATTGCCTTCACGAAAAAATCCCCTCTGAATACCGGGGTACACCCTGAATGTCAAAAGGCAGTGGAAAATGCCGCGGCTCTCCTGACAAACCTGGGGCACCATGTTGACGAGGCAGAGCCTGATATAGACGGCATTGCCCTGGCCAAGAGCTATTTCACCATGTACTACGGCGAGATTGCAGCTGATATAGAAGACCTCAATAAAGTGCTGGGGAGAAAAGCGAAACCCTCGGATGTGGAAGGCCCCACCTGGGCACTCAAACTGCTCGGCGATGCATTCACTGCAGGGGAATTTGTGCATGCAATACGGCAGTGGAACACCTTTGCCAGGCAGATGGGCCTCTTTTATCAGAAATATGATCTCTATCTCACCCCCACCACCGCCTTCCCGCCTGTGAGAATCGGGGAATTGAAACCAAAACCCATAGAAGAACGGCTCATGAAAATTACCAATACCTTCAACCTGGGCAAAATCATAAGGCTTTCAGGGATTGCCGACAAGCTCGCCATTGAGAGCCTGGCCAAGACACCCTACACGCAGCTTGCCAATATCACCGGCCTTCCCGCCATGTCGGTGCCGCTTCACTGGACTGCGGACGGTCTGCCCTGCGGGGTTCAGTTCATTGCACCCTTCGGTGATGAGGCAACCCTCTTCAGACTGGCAGGCCAGCTGGAAAAGGCCCAGCCGTGGTTTGACAGGAGACCTGCTCTATAGACCCTTAATGGATTGTCATACTTTTAGAAAATCGTTTATGATACTATCATGTTGACGGAATAGAATGAAATAAAACAAACAGGAGGATAGTGTCTTTATGGAAAAACCCTGGCATGCTCACTATGACTACAACGTCCCCACCAGCATCCGCTACCCCCGCATTCCTGCTCAAAGCCTCTTTCAGCTCCCTGTAGGGGCATTCCCGGACAAGACCTGTGTAAACTTCTATGGCACCGAGTTGACTTTCTGGCAGATAAGAGAGCAGATGCTCCGCATGACGAACGCCCTGGGCAAACTCGGGGTGAAGAAGGGTGAAAGGGTGGGCATCCATCTGCCCAACTGCCCGCAGTTCCCCATCGCTTACCTCGCCACCTTGTCGCTGGGCGCCATTGTGGTGAACATGAATCCTCTCTATACCGCAAGCGAGCTCAAACACATTATGGAGATCACGGGGATGGAGACGGTTATCACCTTTGACATGGTGCTTCCCAACATCCGTGCCGGCTGGCAAAGGAACTGGGCCTCAAACGGATCATAGTGACCAGGGTGACGGACTACATCACCGGTTTCGGCGTGAGCACGGCCAAGGATCTGGACCTGAACAAGGAGGAGGGATGGCATCACTTCTCCGATCTCATCGAGGAAACCACTGAAACACGCCTGCCCCGCATCCCGTTCAGCCCCGATGACCCTGCCATGATCCAGTTCACCGGAGGGACAACAGGCGTGCCGAAAGGGGCGCTTCTGACACATGCAAATATCATTGCCGCCACGTTCCAGGCATCCATGTGGGGCAATCCCACCATCAGCATCGTGCCTCTGGAAAAACGAAACGTATTGAGCGTGCTCCCCTACTTCCATGTCTACGGCAATATCGTGGCCATGAACTGGTCATTCTTCAATTGCGCCACCCAGATCCTCATCCCGCGGTTCGACATTGAAGAAATCCTGGGCATCGTTGGAAAATTCGACAAGATAACATTCTTCCCGGCCGTGCCCACCATGATCACCGCCATCATCAACCACCCCAAAGCCACAGAGCTGAACCTTGCCAAACGCCTGGGCCTGCTCAATTCCGGCGCGGCCCCCATGGCAGTGGAGCTCATCGAGAAGGTGAAGGACATGGGCATCTACTTCAGCGAGGGATTCGGCATGAGTGAATCCACTTCGCTGGGCATCAGCAACCCCATCTTGGGCATGAAGAAGGTGGGCAGCATCGGCATCCCCTTCCCGGACAACGATGTGAGGCTTGTTGACGTGGAGAACGGGACCGAGGACGTGAAGCCCGGGGACCCGGGCGAGATCATCATGAAGGGCCCGCTCATCATGAAGGGGTACTGGAACAATCCGGAAGAGACCGCCGGCCAGCTCATAGACGGCTGGCTGCATACCGGCGACATCGCCATTGCGGACGAGGACGGCTATCTCTTCATCGTTGACCGCAAGAAAGACATGATCATTGCCGGCGGATTCAATATCTACCCCCGGGAGATCGACGAGGTGCTCTATCAGCACCCCAAGATCGCAGAGGCGGCCTCGGTGGGTGTGCCGGACGAGTACCGGGGTGAGACCGTGAAGGCCTTTATCGTATTAAAGCCCGGACAGACCGCCACGGATAAGGAGATCGTGGACTTCTGCAAGACCAAGCTTACGGCCTATAAGGTACCCAAGCATGTCGAGTTCAGGGAGTCCCTCCCGAAATCCGCTGTGGGAAAGATCCTGCGCAAGGTTCTCAAGGAGGAAGAGGTAAAGAAGCACAAGAAGCCTTAGTGTCAAGGTATGAAAAAGAGAGCCGGGCAAACCCCTAAGGGCCGCCCGGCTCTTTCATATTCCGGATTAATGTGATGCTACTTCTCTATTGCCAAAAAACCGTTCGGATGGAACTTCTTGCCGGTAACCTTCTCTGAGATTCCCTTGTAGTCCAGGTACGGGGTGATGCCGCCCATGAAGAAGGGCCAACCTGCACCCATGATCAGGCCGGTGTCCACATCCTTGGGGCTTGCAACCACGCCTTCCTTGAGAATGTGATCGATCTCGAGGGCAACGCGCTCAAGCACAATCTGCCTGATCTGGTCATCCGTGAACTTCTTGGTTCCCTGCGGCCAGCCTGCCTTGATCTCGGGGTCGATGTCTATGCCCTTGTCAGTGAAGGTGAGCAGGCTCTTCTTGCCCTTTGCCACGAGGTTCTTGAGTCCCACGCTGACCGGGAACCGGTCGGGCCAGTACTTGTTGAGGGTCTCCTGCACGTGGAGCGCAATGGCAGGACCAACCAGCCCTGCCAGGGTGAACGGAGACATGGGGTAGCCCAGGTCGTGAATGGCGTTGTCCACCTGCATGAAGTCGGCGCCTTCGTCGATGCACTTGAAGATGCCGTCGTTCCAGGCCAGCAGGATCCTGTTGACCAGGAACCCGCCCGCGTTCTTCACGAGGACCGGTGTCTTCTTGATCTTCTTGGCAATGTCGAATGCCGTTGCCAGGGTCACATCGGTGGTCTTTTCTGTCTTGATGATCTCGACCAGGGGCAGCATGGCGATGGGGTTGAAGAAGTGGAAGCCGACCACGCGGCCAGGATCCTTCAGGTTCTTGCCCATCTCGAGTACGTCCAGCGACGAGGTGTTGGTGAGGAAGAGGCACTCGGGTTTGCACACTGCTTCGAGCTCGCCGAATATCTTCTGTTTGATGCCCATCTCTTCGAACACGCCTTCGATAACGAAGTCGCAGTCCTGGAAGCCGTCATAGGTCACGGTGCCGGTGATGATCTCTTCACCCATCCACTTGGCATCGGCTGCGGAGAGTTTGCCCTTCTTTGCCGTCTTGGCAAGCTGGTCCCTGACATAGGCGAGGCCCTTGTCCACGAACTCCTGCTTGATGTCCTTCATGATGACCGGGCACTGATAGCGCTGTGCGAACAGCAGGGCCATCTGGGATGCCATGAGGCCTGCGCCGATGACGCCGATCTTGTTGATCTTGTTGCCTTTGACTTCCTTGGGCGGTCTGCCGGGGAGCTTCTTGGCGCGGCGCTGGGTGAGGTCGAAGGAGTAGAGGCCGCACTTGAACTGGTCGGACATGATCATGTCGGCCAAGACCTCGGTCTCCTGCTGGAAGCCTTCATCCCAGGACCAGCCTGCTGCGCCCCTGATGAGGTCGAGTGCCTTGTAAGGGGCAATGGCGCCTGAGTGGACGCGGCCCATGATCTGGGCCTTGGTGCTGTTGTAGAGATCGTCGCTCATCTTCGGGTCGACCTTCTTGCGGTCCACCTTCACCTCGCCGGTAATGATCCCCTCGAGGATCGCCAGCGACTGGCCGGTGAAGTCGTTCGGTGCAAGGAGGAAGTCCGCAAGGCCCATCTCGTAGGCCTTGATGGAATTGATCATCTTGTTCATGTTGAGCGGGTTCATGATGATGAGCTCAATGGCCTTTTCGGGACCGGCCAGCTTTGTCACGAGCTGCGTTCCGCCCCAGCCGGGAACGAGGCCAAGGAAACACTCGGGAAGCGCATAGTGGTCGCAGCCACCCGGACTCTTGGAGATGGTGCGGTAGTTGTGGTAGAGGCCCACTTCGCAACCGCCGCCCATGGTGGCGCCGTTGATGGCCGCCAGCGTCGGGATCTTGAGGTCCATGATCCTTTTGAAGGACTTGTGGCCCATGACGCCGATATCAAGGACGTCTTTCCTCGTTGCGTTCGGGTCGACGCTCATGATGTCTGCACCCACGTTGAAGATGAATGGCTTGCCGGTCAGCAGCCAGCCCTTTACATCCTTATCCTTTTCCACGATGTCCAGGACCTTGTTCAGAGACTCGAAAGCCTCGACTCCCCAGGTATTGGGGATATTGTAGGGCTGGCCGTTGTCCATCGTTACTATGGCGATTTTACCTGCCTTTTTCGAATCGAAGTAGTTTAGTTTGCATTCTGTAATATATTTAGCCATGGCATGAACCTCCTAGATCTTTTTCCCAACGACGTTTTCCCAAATGATAGACCCGCCCATGCCGAGACCGACGCACATGGTGGTGAGCCCGTACTTGGCCTTCGGATTCATCTCGAAGTCCTGGGCGAGCTGCATGCTCAGGCGCACGCCGGAGCTGGCGAGCGGATGGCCCATGGCAATGGTTCCGCCGTACGGGTTGAGCCGTGGGTCCACGGGGGTCTTCATGCCGAAGTGCTTCATGAAGCCGACTGCCTGGACGGCAAAGGCCTCGTTCAGCTCGATGATGTCGAGGTCTTCGAACTTCATGCCGAAATTCTTGAGAACCTTCTCGGTGGAAGGTACCGGACCCCATCCCATGATGGTCGGGTCCACGCCTATGAAGGCGGCGCCTACGAACTTCATCTTGGGCTTGATTCCCAGCTCTTTGCACCTCTTGCCGGACATGAGGAGCGATACGCATGCGCCGTCGTTCAGACCGGATGCATTGGCGGGTGTTACATGGCCTTCTGCCTTGAACGGGAACCTCCTGAGGTTCTTGATGCTCTCCAGGGTGGTGCCGCGCTTGGCCTGCTCGTCATTGTTGGCGACCTTCCACCCGGCGGGTGTGAGCACGGTCATATCCACGCAGTGCTTGTCGTAGTAGCCGGCATCCAGCGCCTTGAAGTATTTCTCAAGAACATGGAAGGAGTACTCATCTGCCTCTTCCTTGGTGACCGGCTGCTCGCCGTGCTCAGGGAGCCAGTCGTGAAGCTTCTCAGCGGTGTTGCCCATGTTGAAGTACTTGGGCGCAACCATCTTCTCGGTGACGATACGGGGATTCGGGTCCGCCCCTGCCCCCATGGGATGGTGAGCCATGTGCTCGACGCCGCCGGCGATGATGATGTCCGCCACGCCTGACCTGATGAACGATGAGCCGATGGCCTGGCAGGTCATGCCGCCTGCGCACATCCGGTCAACGGAGAAACCGGCGACCGACTCGGGAAGACCGGAGGTGAACACCACGGTCCTGCCCATGGTGGTACCCTGGTCGCCCACCTGGGTCGTTGCGCCCCAGATACTGTCATCAACTTCGCCCCAAGGCACGGTTGGGTTCCTTTTCTGCAACTCCACAAGACCTTGGTGACCATGTCGTCGGCCCGTGTCGTCCAATAGTGTCCATCCGGCCTAGCTTTTCCGAACCATGTACGACAGCCGTCTACAAAATAGGCATCTCTTAAATCCATACAGCCTCCTTAGTTAGTGTGTATACGTGACCGTTTCTCTTTCTGGATAGATGATCATCAAGCACGGTGAGACCTTTTGCATCATTAGTTTATTCTAAAATACCCCCAGGAAGAGGCTTTGTCAACGAACTTCTGAATGATGGTTCATTTTTCATAACTGTAGATCCAGGCAGCTTCTTTATTTTGCTGGTGGGGCTTAGTGATGTACTCTTCATTTTTGTCCGTATTGCCGGGTTTTAAAAACGATAGTATGGTGCCTATTGATTTGAAGTCACTTTTCATCAGAAATAAGAGCAGGGAGTAACCCTTTACGTGACAGGTCAAAAGCCACAACCTAAAGAGATCAACTGTTTTTCCTGTCATCATTTCCATATTACCTATGATCGCAATTTTCCTTATGGATGCAGAGCGGCTGGTTTCAAATCGAGGCTGATGCCTTCACGGGAGATGTATGTTAACTCCGGATTGGAGTGCCTGCTCTTTAAGGAAAAAGAGAGAAAAAGATGATACAATGAAGGTGAAAAAGCAACGCTAGAAAAGCCCGCTGATGGTGCCGTCCTCGTCCACGTCAATGGCCAGGGCAGCAGGCGTCTTGGGCAGACCGGGCATGGCCATGATCTTGCCCGTGTAGATCACTACGAAGCCGGCCCCGGCCGATACCCTCGCTGAGCTTACCGTGATGGTGAAGGGGTGTTTCGGGAAGCCCGGGACCTTGGGGTTGTCGGTGAGCGAGGACTGGGTCTTGGCGATGCACACAGGGAGGTTGCCGTAGCCCATGTTCTCGATGTTTTTAATCTCTGCGGCCGCCTGGGTAGTGAACTCCACTTTGGAGGCACCGTAAACATTGGCAGCAACGGTGCGCACCTTGTCGGTAATGGGTAGCGAGAGGTCGTAGAGCATGCGGAAGTCACCGGGCATCTCGCACGCCAGGGCCACCTGCTCTGCCAGCTCCAGGCCGCCTGCCCCGCCTGCCTCGCGGAAGTCCGT
This sequence comes from uncultured delta proteobacterium, assembly GCA_963785235.1. Lineage (GTDB taxonomy): Bacteria > Desulfobacterota > Desulfomonilia > UBA1062 > UBA1062 > MWEI01. Next base: position 81,933 of record CAWAUM010000002.1, read on the forward strand.
TATTACTGCGGTAGCACCAAGGGCCTCACATTGTCTCTTGAGCTCAGCCAGGTCTTCATCATTGTCGCTTAAGAACCGGTTGATGGAGATAACCGCGGGCACACCGAACTGGGAGAGCGTGTCCAGGTGCTTCCTTATATTATCTATCCCATGCAGGACAAAGGCCCTGTGTGTGACCACGAGCACTGCAGCTGAAGGGGTGATCCTGCCGGTGCGGCACTTGATGTGGAAGAACTTCTCGGCCCCCAGATCGGCCCCGAAGCCTGCCTCGGTTACCACATAGTCGGCGAGCTTGCGCGCCATCTTCGTTGCAACAATGGTGTTGCAGCCATGTGCGATGTTGGCGAACGGGCCCGCCGTGCACCAGCACCGGGCAGCCCTCCACGGTCTGCACCAGGTTGGGGTTTATGGCGTGTTTCAACAGCGCCGTCATGGCGCCGCTGCACCCGACATCTTTGGCATAGACGGGCTTGCGCAGATAGTCATACCCTACGATGACCTTATTGATGCGCGTCTTGAGCTCTTTGAGGTTCTGTGCAAGGCACAAGATGGCCATGACCTCTGAGGCTGCGGTGATCTCGAAGCCGTCTTCTCGCATGACGCCATTGATGCCCTTGTCCTCAAGCCCCAAGATGATGCTGCGCAACGACCGGTCATTCATGTCGATGACCCGTTTCCAGACCACATGGCGGGGGTTCATCTCCGGGGTATGCCTGTGGTGGAGGTGGTTGTCCACGACCGCGGCCAGCAAGTTGTGGGCAGATGTGATGGCATGGAAGTCGCCGGTAAAGTGGAGATTGATGTCTTCCATGGGCAGTACCTGGGAATATCCGCCGCCCGCAGCCCCGCCCTTAAGCCCCATGCACGGGCCCAGCGAAGGCTCGCGGATGGCCATGATTGCCTTTTTGCCGATCTGATTCAGGGCCTGCCCCAGTCCGATAGTGGTGGTTGTCTTCCCTTCACCCATGGAGGTGGGCGACATGGCGGTCACCAGGATCACCTTGCCGTCCGGGGATTCCTGGTAACGGTCCATGACGGAGATGGGGATCTTGGCTACATACCTGCCGTAGGGGATCAGATCATCCCTGCTCAGTCCCAGGGATGCAGCGATCTCGGCAATGGGTTTGAGCTCTATGCCCTGGGCTATCTCAATATCGGATTTCATGGCTTTGCCTGACAAACGCCTTTCCTATGAAAGCCTGGGGAACCCGAAGCTTCGAAGCAGGCCGGTAAGTGAATCCCTGCTCAGTGCGTGCTGGTTCACCAGGTCGAGGAGCACTTTCATGTTAAATGACAGGCGGATTCCAGGTGTTGTGGGATAGTCCATGTCCGTGTCCGAGATTATGGTGATGTCCTCCTCCTCGATGCGCTCTGCGCTCATGATGTTCGCAATGATCTTTGGCCGGTCCAGGGGTTGCATCAGGCCCATGGGCAGGTCGCCGACAATGGCCTGGGTATCGTCGTCGACAGGGAGCTCGAACCCGTAGGCATAGTCGATGCCGATGCGCGACTTGATTGCATTGGTGAAGAAAGAGAAGCCGTTTGTAATGAGCCCGATCTTGTAGCCCAGGATCTTGAGCGTCTGCAAAAGCTCCAACGTACCCCGGGTGATCTCGATTGTATTCATGACCGTATCGATGACCGATAACGGCAGGCCTTCCAGCAGGCCTGCCGTTGCATGCATGTATGCAAGGTCGGTCTGCCCGGTAGTTGTTTTGTCAAGGGTTTCAGGCTTTATACCTGAGTGTTTCATGATCTCGCGCATGAAGGCGGCCTCCATGAAACTGTTTGCCATATCGAACATGACAATCTTCTTTTTCTTGTTGAACACGTCTTCGGTCTGGAACATGGTGTTGATCCGGATGGAGAGCATGGCCTCACGGATGGCTGCTTTCAGGTTTTCCGTGGGCAGGGCGCTCCTGCTCACGTCGCACAGGAGGTCCATGAGGAAGATGTTCTCGCGGGCCACTACATCCGAGACCTCGATGTTGATGTTGTACGTGCCGAGCTTTTCGGTAATGGCCGCAATGATGCCCGACTTGTCTTTTCCCACCAGCGTGACCAGCATGTTCTTCCTGTCCACACCCCGGGGGATGGGGGTGTATTTGTCGATGGAGAGCTTGATGCCCGTGTCGAGCGATATCTTCTCAACGAGGCCCCTGAATTCCTTGACCGGGATTGTGGCCTTGGCCAGGTCCACCACCAGGTAGATGGTGAAGAGCCCGTGCATCACATCCTGGCGCATGTCCACGATGTTGCCCTTGACCTGCGAAATGGGTGAGGTAATGGCCCCCACCAGCCCCACTGAATCCGCCCCGATTCCATAGACGATATAGAGCATGCTGTTCATAGACTTGCCCCTCACATTGGATGAATAGATTCTAAAAGAAAATCAATGGATATGGGTAGTAAAAAATGAAAGAGACTTGATAAAGGCTCCATCGGGGCAAGGTATTACCCGTAAGTTTATCAGCAAAATGAAAGGGCTGCCCTTGAAAAAGGGTATTATCATTGCATAGTAGAAGTATGCACTTACCAAAGGCTTGGCATGCATGGAGATAGATGTATAGTGTCGTCACTCCCTAAATAACAACTATGGAAACAGTGGAGGTCTGGATGAACAAGGCGCTGGATGGAATGATAACCCCCTTGAGAAGGAAAGGCGATCTGCGCATCATGAGCATTGCCTTATGCATCATGCTCTTGTATCTCGCCCCTGTTTCTTTGTTATACGCAGCGGAGGCCATCAACATCAAGGTTGCCTCCATCTATGCCCATACCGGGGTCGCTGCACCGATAAACGCCTACTCCATAACGGGAGTAAGGGAGGCGGTCGACGAGATCAATGCCAGGGGTGGCATACTGGGAAGGCGCTTCGAGCTCATCGAGCTCGACAACATGAGCACACCCATAGGCTCCAAGGTGGCGGCAGAGAAGGCCATAGCTAGAGGGGTGACTGCCATCATCGGATCAAACTGGAGTTCCCATACACTTGCCATTGCACCGGTGGCCCAGGCGAATAAAACGCCGTTGATCACGAACATATCCACAAACGAAGGCGTGACCAAGATAGGCGATTACATCTTCAGGGTGTGCTTTACGGATTCGTTTCAGGGTAAGGTCATGGCAAAATTCGCTCGTGAGGATCTTAAGGCCCACAGTGCTGTTATGATTGTAGATCTCACCAGCGACTATTCCATGGGTCTTTCCCGCGATTTCAAGGCCCACTTTGAACAACTGGGAGGCAATGTGGTAGGTCAGGTCGAGTATAAGCTCAAGGCGCCTGATTTCGAACGGGTCGCCATGCAGGCAAAGGCATTGAACCCGCAGGTCGTCTTTATCCCCGGCTATGATGAAAGCGCCCTTATTATCAAGGGCCTTACTAATCTCGGGGTTAAGGCAATACCTCTTGGTGGTGATGGATGGGAATCAGTGAGTTTCTTTAATAGGGGGGGGGAGATATCCCCACGTGCTACTACTCTACCCACTGGACCGAAGAGGTTAGGAGCCAGGAGTCAAAGAGATTTGTCCAAAGGTATAAATATAAAGGAAAGGTATTCAACGCCGGAGAGGCGCTCGCCTACGATGCGGTTCAGCTCCTGGCCGATGCAATAAAACGCTCAGGTTCCTTTGACCGGACAAAGATACGCGATGCCCTTGCCGCTACCAAAGGCTTCCAGGGGGTGACCGGCACCATCAGTTTTAATACACAACGTGACCCGATAAAAAGCGCTGTAATCATCGAGATAAAGGATGGCATACAGATGTATCTCAAGAATGTTCTGCCGTGACGGGCACTGAGTATTCAATTTATGAGACCACATTATGTAATAGAACAGCATACGTTCGAAGGGAAGATTGTCTCCTGACAGAAAGGAAGCCATCATATGAAGAGGACCATTACCATCAGATTCGCTATCATAATGTGTGTTACACTTATCCTGGACCTCGCCTTCTTCGTAATTCCAGTCAAGGCACAAGGGCCGGTTAAGCTAGCCCTAATTATTTCCAAGACAGGTATTGCAGCCCAGGATGATATGGTGGCCATCGATGCAGCCCTTCTTGCCGTAGAGGAAATCAATGTCCAGGGAGGGCTTCTCGGACACCCCATTGAGCTGATCGTCCTTGACAATACAAGCACGCCCATCGGGGCTAAGATAGCTGCAGAGCAGGCGGTTAAGCTGGGTTCAATCGGGATAATAGGCTCATTCAGAAGCTCTCACTCCCTTGCCATGGTCCCTGTTGTCCAAAAGGCCAAGATCCCCATGATCACCCCTTCCTCAACGAACCCGGATGTTACCCTGGGATCAGATTGCGTCTTTCGAGCCTGCTTTATCGATTCCTTCCAGGGTCTGATCATGGCGGAATATGCGTATAAATATCTCAATGCACGCAACGCGGTAATCCTCACCAATGCAAATGAGATATACAGCATAACACTCGCCCGGTTTTTCAAAGCAAGCTTCACCATGAAAGGAGGTACGGTGTTTGCTGAAGATCAGTATCCCGGAACATCCGTTGATTTCACCAAGATTCTTTCCAGGGTGAAGGAACTTCGGCCTGATGTGATTTTTATTCCCGGCTATTCACGGGACAGCGGGCTTCTGATCAATCAGTCCGTGAAAATGGGTATAAATTCCGTGTTCCTTGGCGGTGATGCATGGGATGTCGGGATCAGCCAGTATGCAGGCAAGGCCATGGAAGGGGCATACCAATCGAATCACTGGCATTCCGATGTCCCCTTTGAGCGTAATCTGCACCTCAAGATGGCATATGAGAAAAAGTATGGCGTGAAAATCATCGAGAATATGCGCATCCCGTTGACCTATGATTCTGTGTATCTCTTTGCCGATGCGGTAAAGAGGGCAGGATCTCTCAGAACGGAAAAGATCCGTGATGCACTCTCCAAAACAAAGGATTTCAAGGGGGCTACAGGGACCATCACCTTCGATCAGAACAGGAACCCTGTAGGGAAAGAGGCCTGTATTCTGAAATTTAAAAACGGGGCATGGACATACCTGAAGTCTATGCGACAGGAATAGACCACGATCCGGCTTCATTCATGATGCCAATTTTATTTTCTGTCGGGATTATCCCGAATAGTACGGTAAGGAAACTTGACCATGAAAACCCAGCGCCTTAGGTTCAAGATCAATGCCGCAATCTTCATAACCTGCCTGAGCGTTACCATCCTTTTCGGGGTCTACCTGTATCCTTATGAAAAAGGCAGAAGGGAGACACGAATCGAAGAGATCAAGCTTCTCATAAGTGCCATTTTTGAACAAAAGAAAGAGGAAATCGCCAACGAGATCTTTGCCCGGCAGAGGGCTGCGTTGGATAACTCACTGAATACCATTGAGGATGTAAAGGGGATTTCCGGTGTTATTGTCTATGGGATTGATGGAGGGCTCATTACCTCTACTAACCAGGCACTGATAAGTTCTATAACCAAGCAGGATCAGTCAGTGCTAAACAATGGCCCTATTTTCATCAGAAGAAACCTTAATGGTCATCCCTATGCAGAATATACCTCGGTTATTGAGGTTATCGGTGAGCGGGTAGGATTCATAAGAATATATTACGGCCTTTCATACATGGAGCAGGAAGCTCTGAGAACCTTCGGTGTGTTTTTTTTCCTGCTCATCTCCAGCCTTGTTATCATGGCGTTCCTCCTCAATATTCTGCTCAACCGATTTGTGATCAAGCCCACGTCCTTATTAAGAGATGCCATTACCAGGCTTAAATGGGGGAAACTAGGAGATAAAGTCGATCTGATATCGAAAGATGAGATCGGCCAGGTGGGTGAGGCATTCAATGACATGTCCATCATGCTGGAGCAACAGCACAATGCGCTCCTTGAATCAATTCATACACAGCAGAAGTACGCATTGGACCTGGAGAACGCAAACAAAAATCTTGCAAGCCTGAACACAGAGCTGGAGGATAGGGTCCAAGGGCGTACCGCAGAGCTCATGAAGATTAATGAACAACTGCAACAGGAGATTCATGAGCGTATCCTGGCGGATAATGCCCGAAAAGAGCTTGAGGAAAGGCTTTTACGCTCGCAGAAGATGGAAGCCCTGGGTCTGTTGGCAGGCGGCGTGGCACATGATCTGAACAATGTCCTGTCCGGGATCGTAAGCTACCCTGATCTGCTCCTCATGGAACTCCCCGAGAACAGCTCCATGAGGAAACCGATACAAACCATCCGGGATTCCGGGATGAAGGCTGCGGCCATTGTGCAGGATCTGCTGACGCTGGCCCGTCGTGGTGTTATACAGACCCAAGTTTTGGATCTGAACGAAGATATCATCGGTGATTACCTCAATTCCCCCGAATATCACCGGCTCCTTTTCCGACATCCGTCGGTTACTGTTGAAACGCAGCTGGACGTGAGCCTCCTGAAGATCAAAGGATCTCCCATACATCTCAAAAAGACCATCATGAACCTGGTAATCAACGCAATGGAGGCACAGCCCGATGGCGGCCACATAGTTATATCTACGCAGAACATCTATGTGGACATGCCCTTAACAGGCTACGATCAGGTGTCTGCAGGCGACTACGTTGTCCTTAAGGTGCAGGACAACGGCACTGGAATCGAGAAAGAGGATCTGAAGCGGATCTTCGAGCCCTTCTATTCCAAAAAGGTCCTGGGCAGAAGCGGCACAGGCCTGGGCATGGCAGTAGTGTGGGGAACCGCCCAGGACCATCAGGGGTACATCAATGTGAACAGCACGCCGGGAAAAGGAACATCCTTTGAGCTCTATTTCCCGGTCACCCGGGAAGAGATCGCACCGGAGAATGATATCGTGCCTGTTAAAGATTACCTAGGTGGCGGCGAGGTGATCCTTGTGGTGGATGATATGGAGAATCAGCGCGATATCGCATCGAACATCCTCTCCAGATTGAATTACAAGGTGATCTCTACCGCCAGCGGTGAAGATGCGGTGGAATTCCTGAAAGACGGATCTGCAGACCTCGTGCTCCTTGATATGATCATGGACCCGGGCATGGACGGCCTGGACACCTACAGGAAAATCATCGAGATCCATCCTGGGCAGAAGGCCATTATCGCAAGCGGATATGCGGAAAGCGAGCGTGTAAAAGAGGCCCAGGTCCTCGGTGTGAGCCGGTACATCAGAAAACCCTATACCATTGAAAATCTCGGTGTGACTATCAAGTCCGAGCTCTTGCGTTGAAACAACGGGTTTCTTCTAGGCCCCCACAGTCAATGCCCATCTCTTTAATTCTTGAACACACCGAGTTTCACCGGCAGCCACCAGGTGATGCCGTATACGAGCGTCTTGATGAGGGTACTCTTAGCTGAGATGCCGGAAGCTGCACCTATACCGCGTGCTACGAGAAGCTCAAGTGGATGACCGAACAGCCATGTGAAGGCAACTGTTTTCCAAAGTTTTTTGAGCGTCTCGTTCTTGAAGGGCTTTACGAGGCCTGTGACGGCGAAGATCCACCCACAGACTGCTCCAACCATCATGATATACCAGAATCCCTTGCTCTTGATCATTTAAGCCCCCTTATCAATGCATTGTACGAAAGAATAGTACCAGATAAGGATAGTTCGGGCGATATAAAAAAACACTCACAATAGATAAGATTCCGGATATAAGACCTCAAGCGAGGGTTCTTCGGCACCTACCTATTCACCGGATCCTGGTTCATATTCAGTTAGTTATCTCAGCCACAGCCCTGATCCACCCCGCGCTAGCCCCCTTGATTTTGATGGGGAAGCAATAGAAGGTAAAGCCGGTTGCTGGGAGCTTGTCCAGGTTGGTGAGCTTCTCGATCTGGAAATACCCTTTATCGATGCCTGCGAAATGGCCTTCCCAGATTACAGAAGCATCTTTGGTACGCTCGAAATCCTCCGCCTGGAAGGGCAACGGCCTGTCCCAGCTCCAGGCGTCGGTGCCCACCACGTGTACGCCCTGCTCCACAAGCCATAGTGTGGCCTCGCGGCCGAATCCTGAGCCTTTCACGAGGTACTCGGGTTTTCCCCAGTAGGGGGCTGCGCCGCTCTGGGCAAGGAAGATATCTCCTTCCTGAAGCGAATAGCCTATTATATCGAGTTCCTTCTTGATGTCCGCAGAGGTGATATTATACCCGTCGGGCTTTGCAGAAAAATCAACTTTCACGCCGCCCCCTACAGCCCATTCCAGGGGGAACTGGTCGATAGTAAGGGCAGGTGAGCCTTTGTCCTGGGTTGGGTGGTAGTGCCAGGGCGCATCCATGTGTGTGCCTGCGTGCGTTGATACCTCCAGTATCTCGATAGCCCACCCCAAGCCACCGGGAAGATCCTTCTCCGTGAGGCCCGGATAGAAGAGCTTCATGGTTTCCGTCCCAAGCCTGTGATCGAGATAGGTTATCTTGGGGATCATCATGGGCGGATCACTGGGCAGGCTGTTTTCAATGGCAATGGAGAGGTCTATGAAGGTCCTGGGCATGGCGCCTCCTTTTTTTATTTCTTTGTGCAAGGACTTTTACGTGGCATGCGGATTCGTTGTCAAGAAAGGGATGTATCATGATACTCTACCGGCTCCTTGACAGGCGAAGCCTTCACGGTTAACGTACGAAACATGGAAGTCGACTTTAAGGAACTCGTCAAAAAGGCTCAACAGCTTCAGTCCCGCATCAAGGAGATTCAGGAACAGCTTGCGCGCAAGAACGTAACCGTGGATTCCGGCGGGGGCATGGTGACCGTGACGGTAAACGGCAGACAGGAACTCGTTTCCATAAAGCTCGACCCGCTGTGTGTGGACATAAGGGATGTCCCCATGCTTGAAGACCTCATTCTGACTGCGGTGAACCAGGGTATACGCCGATCGCGCGAGCTCGCGGCAGAAGAGCTGAAGCAGATCACCGGGGGCCTCCCCCTGCCCATTGACCTGCTTTGATATGGACCCCTACCCCAAGCCCCTAAGGGACCTCATCAGCCAGCTCAAACGCCTCCCCGGTATCGGCGAAAAGACAGCAACCCGCTTGGCGCTCTTCATCCTGGCAGACAGAAAGAACCTGGCCGAAGAGCTTGCAACGACATTGAAAACGGTTCGCGAGCAGATCAGGCTTTGCCCGGCATGCTTCAACCTCACGGATCGTCAGAAATGTTCCATCTGCCTCAACCCCTCACGAGACCAGACACAGATCTGCGTTGTCGAAGAACCGAGCGATGTGTTGGCCCTGGAGTCGGCAAACACCTACAAGGGCCTTTACCATGTACTCCACGGGCTCATGTCACCCATGAGCGGCATCGGTCCTGAAGACATCAAGCTCTCCGAGCTCCTTGAGAGGCTCAAGGGCTCTTCGGTAAGCGAGGTGATCGTGGCTACAAATCCCTCGGTGGAGGGAGAAGGCACATTCCACTACATCAACAAGATAATCCATGATGCGGGTCTGAGCGTAACGGTGAGCAGGATTGCTTCCGGTGTCCCTATGGGAGGGGAACTGAAATATATGGACCAGGTGACACTTGCCAGCGCGTTACGCTACCGCCGGAACATCAAGGACTTCTAAAGAGGAGATATTGATGGGTAAATTCGCCGTGCAAGGTGGGTATGTCATAAAATCGGCCCGTGACGTTCTCAAAGACCAGTATGTCATCGTGGATGACTCAAAAATAACTGAAATCACCCCGGATCTCCCCCAGGGCATCACCGAGGTCTTAGGAGGCCCTGATGATATCGTCATGCCGGGGCTCATCAACACCCATACCCATGCAGCCATGACACTTTTCAGGGGCATGGCCGATGACATGCCCCTCATGACTTGGCTCCAGGAGCATATCTTCCCTGCTGAGGCCAAGTACGTAAACAAGGAGTTCGTCTACATCGGGTCGCTCCTGGCAGCCTGGGAGATGACCCGGTCCGGCACTACGTCATTCTGCGACGGGTATTTCTATGAGGATGAGGTAGGCAGGGCCGCCAAGGAGATCGGCATCAGGGCATGGATAGGAGAGGGCATCCTCCAGTTTTCCACACCATCCCTTTCAGATCCCAATCGGACAATCGAACACGCCCGCAATTTTATCGAGCGCTGGCTGGACGAAGAGATGGTCCGGCCATCTGTTTTTCCCCATGCCATATATACCTGCACCACGAAGCTCCTGAAAGAGGCCTATGCGCTTACAGAAGAGCATGACCTTATCTACCAGATCCATCTGAGCGAAACAGCCGCAGAGGTTGAGCAGATCAGGCAGGACTACAATATGACCCCCGTTGAGTACCTGGACTCCATCGGGTGCCTCTCGAAACAGACACTGGCCGCCCATTGTGTGGTCATTACCGACAAAGACATCGCATTGCTGGCAAAAAGAGGGGTCTCTGTTGCACATAATGCTGAGAGCAACATGAAACTCGCATCCGGCATTGCCCCGGTACCTGCCATGATCAAGGCCGGGGTGAACGTCTGCATCGGTACCGACGGATGCGCGAGCAACAACAACCTTGACATGATCGGCGAGATCTCAACAGTGGCAAAACTGCACAAGATTTCCTCTATGGACCCTACTGTGCTCGATGAATGCACGGCCTTGGCCCTTGTGACAGAAAACGGCGCGAAGGCGTTGCATTTTAACGGCGGGAGGATAGAACCCGGCAGGCCTGCGGACATTGTGGTTCTGGGCGGTAAGGCCCCGAACATGGTCCCTGTGTATAACCCGGTCTCTCATATTATTTATGCCGCCACCGGGGGGAACGTGAAAGACGTGATCATTAACGGCAAGATCATTGTGAAAAGTTCCAAATCGCTTACCGTGGATGAAGAATCCCTGATTAAGGAATGCCGATCAATTCAGGAACACATCAGCAGGCCTTGACGGAAAAGAATACCTCATAAGGGGAAGTCTTTTCCCCAGCCCTTGCAGCCCGGACCATTACTATTCCTGCCTTTCGTCTTGTTGGCAAGGCCTTTGCTTTCTATCAAGCGCAGCAAATATTTTGCCGATAAGGATAAAATATGAAGATCACCAACAGATTACTCTATTCTCAGCTCAACAAAGATATCTCACAGAACACGGAGATTCTGTTCAGGCTCAGTGGCAAGATATCTTCTGGAAAGCGCATCAACGCACCTTCCGATGACCCACTGGGGCTCTCCAGCGTATTGACCCACCGGACAGAGCTGAACATGTTCGATCAATACGGAAAATCCATCAACTACGCCACAGGGTGGCTCAGCAGGATGGAATCACTCATCCAGGATACCGATGACCTCCTGGCCAGGGTCAGTGAGATTGCTGTTCAGCAGACCTCCGCCACCTCCACTGCCGAGACAAGGCAGGGTGCAGCTGATGAAATCAAGCAGATTAGGTCAATGCTTTTAAGTAACGCTAATGCAAAGTACGGCAATAAGTACATCTTCAGCGGCACTAGGACCCAGACCCAACCCTTCCTCTCTGTTGATGCCGATAATTTAGGGGCGGATGTACCCACCGTAGCCGACCTTCCTTCCTCCGCCACTGAGGGCGATGCTGCCTTCGTGACTACTCCGGGCGAGTTGTACGTCTTTAATGAAGGCCAGTGGAAGTCCACCTACCAGGGTAATGATTCCACCTTTTCATTGCAGATCGGCAGAGGGAGTAATGTCCAAACCAATATCCCGGGCAGCTCAGTCTTCTCGAACCCGCAGGGAGACGCCGCCATGACACTCCTGCGTCTTGAGAAGGCACTGCGGGATAACGATACCACAGGCATTCGAGCGGAGATACCCAATATCGGGAAATCAAGCATAATTCTCAATAATAACCTTGCCTTAATTGGCGCCAATATGAACAAGATTGACCATACGAAAACGGTCATCGATACTGCCAAGGTTGATACCAAGGAGAGTATTTCGAACATAGAGGATCTCGATTATGCCGAGGCCATAACTTCGCTTCAGAACCAACAGACCATCTACCAGGCGACATTGAAGAGCGCCTCCATGATCACTGGTTTGAGTCTCGTTGATTACATCTAGCAGGGGGATTAATCTTGGATATTGAAACGCTGCGTTTCGGAAAGATAGCGGTTCAGGAAGATAAGGTCATAACGTTCCCAAGGGGTATCCTAGGGTTTGCCAAGAACAAACAATACCTCCTGTTCCCCCATAGTGAAGATTCACCCTTCTTATGGCTCCAGAGCGTGGAAGATGGCGACCTGGCCTTTGTGGTAATGAATCCACGTCTTGTAAAGGCCGATTATTCCCTTGATGTGGATCAGAATGTCTTGAACGAGCTCGATGCCAAGCAGGAGACTGACCTTGAGGTTGTCTGCATAGTCACCATACCCCGGAATGACCCCAAGCGCATGACGATCAACCTTTTAGGCCCCATCATCATCAATGCCAAGAGCCGCAGTGCCGTGCAGGTCATCTGCGACAAGCAGAGCTATTCGCACCAGCACCCGGTGGTTTCAGGGCAGCAGGCACAAGCCAGTCAATGAGTATATGTTGACTGCTGACTTGTAACAAAAAAGGAATACCTTTTATTTTCCCATCTTTTTTTGGGTCTTTACCTGTGCCTTCATGGACTTTTTGATGAGCTTCTGCTGGTCCTTAGAAGTCTCCTCTCCCGGATCAAGTCTCATTCCGTTACCGGGCAAAGGCTCTTGCCTGGATGGAGGAACACTGACCGAAGGCCCTGCTCCTGCATGTGCGTCATGCTTCTTTTTTTGAAAGAATAACAGAATTGTCCTGCCCAGGGCTTTCCCGAAAAAGCCGATAAATCCGGTGATAAAAATCAGTGCCGCCCAAGTGGCCACTTCGGCCGGGCTCACATGCTCGAACATGGCCACATCTTAACCCAGAAGTCCAGGGCGTGCAATGCTTGAACCTATTATAGATCGCATCAAAATCAATATTACATTTCCTGCCCTTTTTCTTGACTCATACGATCATGAAGAACTATACATCACAGCGTGGACAGACCATACCGAAATGTCATCTCCTTTGTCGCCCTGGGAACAAACAGCGGAAAGACGTATCTTATGGAGCGCCTCATAACCGAACTGAAGAGTCGGGGCAGGAAGGTAACCGCAGTGAAACATGCCATGCACGGGCATGCCGTTGATCCTGAGGGCAAGGATACTCACAAGTTCGCCCAGTCAGGGGCTGACCGCATCATCCTGTTTTCACCGGACGGGCTTTTGATGTACGAGGCAAGACACCCCGAAACAGACTATCTCTACACCATTGCATCCCAAGACATGGACATCGTGCTTGTGGAAGGATTCAAGAGCGGACCTTTCAGAAAGATCGAGGTCTTCAACGAAGAAAACTACACCACTCCTTTGTGTGTGGGAGAGCCGGGCCAAGGGTACCTGGCCATTGTGAGCAGGGCGCCGGTTGATACAGACATCCCCCAGTTCCGTTTCGAAGACATCGTTGCCATTGCGGCCTTTATCGAGGAACATACCTGCCAGGGCCGATAATCTCCGGCGGATTAGTAAGCTGTGAATGTAAGCATTCCGTAAGTTCTCCAACTCATATCACCTTTGTGTATATATGGCGGGTGGCCGTGTGGCTATATTGTACGGCTTACCTATCCGCTGCTGGCCGGGCGCTACGAGGTGGGAGGCATGAGCGCCGTTGTGTTCCGCGGCACAGGCACATGGGGCCCGCGCATGCGCCTGTGGCAACCAGGAGAGATCAACCGGGTGACCCTGCATGAAAGGCGGGGCTAATCATATCTTCCCTCGCTGAATAAACTGTGTTAAAGGCACTGCTCTATGTTGATCGTACAGCTGAAACAAAAAAAGGAAGTACCTGTAATCCACGGGCACCCGTGGATATATTCCGGGGCCGTGGACAAGGTCCAGGGCGAGCCGGAAAAGGAACACCTCTGCAGGGTGCTGAACGCCCGGGGACAATTCGAGTGCCAGGGCACGTATAATCCCATCTCACAGCTGGCGGTCCGCGTGCTTACGCTTGGCAAGGAAACCATTGACAAGGCCTTTTTCGAGGCAAGGATCAAGAGCGCCTTGGCGCTGCGCAGGCGGATTATCCCTGAGGACACCACCTGCTACCGCCTCATCAATGGCGAGGGGGACCGTCTGCCGGGCCTGGTGGTGGACCGCTATAACGACATGCTTGTGCTGCAGGCCATCACGCCCTTCATGGAAGAGATCAAGCAGGACCTGGTGGACATCCTGAAATCGGCCCTGCCCGAATGCGGCATCTTCGAACGTTCCGATTCCAAGACGCGCAACAATGAAGGCTTAAGGCCATCCACCGGCCCGCTTCACAAGAATATGGAGAGCCGGGACCTTGTCGTCAAGGAGCGCGGGATTGCCTTTGCCGTGGACATCTTCACGGGCGACCGCACCGGGTTTTACCTGGAGCATAAGGAAACAAGGCAGAAGCTCATGCGCTATGCCAAAGACAAGGACATGCTCGACCTGTTCTCCTATACAGGATCTTTTTCGGTGTGCGCGCTCCATGCAGGAGCAAAATCCGTCATCTCCATAGACTCATCCGCACCCGCCCAGGTACAGCTCAAGAAAAACATGGATCTCCACAAGATCAGGCCCTTTGTCTGGCGGCACATGAGGGACGATGTGCCCAGGTTTTTAAACGATGAACAGGGTGAGCTTCGACCTGGTAGTCTGCGATGCCCCTGGCTTCAGCAATGAATATGATGAGCATGGGAAGACCGTGGCCCTTTCCATGGCGAGGCTCAGGCCTGGCGGTATCCTCTTTTATCTTGCGCCTGTCACGGCCCAGTTCGGCTATGTGGAGCTGCTCAAGGCCATCAGCCGTGCCGCCCAGGGCCTGTCGCGCACGGCAAAGGTCTTGGAGCCCCTTTACCAGTCAACAGACTTCCCCTCTCTGCCCTCTCACCCCCAGGGCATGCACCAGGCCGGGTTCGTGGTGTACGTGGAGTAGGGAACGGCCGAGACCGCGACGTTTCAGCCCATCTTGCCTTCGAGCTGCCTGCCGCCAAGCACGTGGAGGTGGAGGTGCATAACCAGCTGGGTGCCGTGGCGTCCGCAGTTCACTGCAATGCGGTAACCCGATTCGGCCACACCCTTCTTTTTGGCGACCTGCTGGGCGGCGGTGAGCATGGCGAACCAGATATCCTTGTCTGTGATGTCATTGAGCGTTGCGATGTGCTTCTTGGGGACAACTACCACGTGCACCGGGGCAAGGGGAGATATGTCGTCGAATGCAAGGACTAGGTCATCCTCGTATATCTTGATTGAAGGGATATCGCCTTTGACGATCTTGCAGAAGATACAGTCCATCATTATCCTCCTATTTTGGGATCATTCGGCAATGCTGCCGCATTAACCTCTTCAAGCCGTTCGACTCATACTGAGTCGAACGGCTTGAAGAGGTTAATTCTTTTAGGAAGACCTCGCGGCAAGAGACAGCTGTACCGCCTGCCTCACATCCACTCTCCCTTCATAGATCGCCTTGCCCACAATGGCCCCGTAAAGACCTTCCGCCTGCAGGAGAGCGCTGATATCATTCATGCTGCCGACCCCTCCGGATGCGACAACAGGGGTTCTGACCCCGGCGGCAAGGGCTACGGTTGCCGCGATATTCGGGCCTGTGAGCATGCCGTCGCGGGAGATGTCGGTATATACGATGAAGGCCGGGTTGAACTGTTCATAGTACCTTGCCAGATCCACAGCGGTCTGAGAGGTAAGTTCTTTCCAGCCCTGCACAGCTACCTTGCCATTAAGGGCATCGATCCCGATGCCGACCTTGCCTGGGAAAGCGCTGATGATAGCCTCTGCGGTCTTGGGGTCCTTGGCCACTACGGTGCCCAGGATCACATAGCTGATTCCGAGGTCGAAGGTGCGCCTGGCATCATCTAAAGTCCGGATGCCTCCGCCGAGTTCCACCTCGACACCCACGGCTGAGCAGATGGAGGAGATGGCCTGCACATTCATGCCCTTGCCTGCCACCGACCCGTCGAGGTCCACCACATGTATGCGTTCGGCCCCTGCCTCGGCAAAGGACTTCGCCACATCGGCGGGAAAGCGGCTGTAGACCGTCACCTCGTCGAACTTTCCCTTCTTCAGCCTCACCACCTGTCCCTGGTGCAGATCTATGGCCGGTATAATAATCATGCTATGAGTCCCTCAAACTCCTTTACCCACCAGCTCTTGAACATGGTGGAGTATTTCAGGATATACACGTGGCCGTCAGAGGCCTTTATCTTATAAAATTCATCAGGAAAAAAGCTCGGGTCCTGATATGCCTCGCTCCAGTGATCCAGGATATCATCGATCTCAAGTTCCACGCCTGTGATGTCAAATGAGACCGGACGGCCGGGGTGTTTATGGCTGTCAAAGGTCTTCACGGTTGCATGCTGAAATTTCACAGATGGGCTTTTGTAGAGGGTATGTCGGTGCCCGTGACGGCTACCGCCTCCTTGAAGGCCCGAGCGAACGCCTTGAAGCAGGCCTCTACCAGATGGTGGCCATTGCCCGAGGCAAAGATGGTCATGTGCAGGGTGATGCCTGCCTGGAAGGCCAGGGACCGGAAAAATTCAGGCACGAGTTCCAGGTCAAGATCTCCCGCCTTGCCATGGAAGACATCCCCGCCATGGATGACAAAGAAAGGTCTGCCCGAGATATCCAGGCATGCCTCCACCAATGATTCGTCCATGGGGACCTTTGCCAGGCCATATCGGGTAATCCCGCGCTTCTCGCCCAGGGCGCTGTTGATGGCCTTGCCCAGCACGATGCCGATATCCTCCACCGTGTGGTGCAGGTCAACATGCACGTCGCCTTTGGCCTCCACCTTGAGCCCGATGCCTGCATGCTTGGCAAAGGCATCGAGCATGTGTGTAAGGAAGCCCGAGGGTATGTTCAGGCTGAATCCGCCCCCATCCAGGCTGATGATTACCGAGATCTCCGTCTCCTTGGTCTTTCTTGTGACAGTGGCCTCTCTCATTACGATTCCTCCACTCCTGCAGATTCCATTAAGATCTTTATTACATCATCTTTTTTATTAACATCTGCACCACCTTGGGCGAAGAAAGGCTTACCTCCTCCTCTACCTCCAACTGCATCCATTGCCTTTTTCATAGCTTTTCCTGCATCAAATTTACTTCCAATATCTGCAGTTGCCATAGTCGCAAAAGTGACTTTATTTTCACTAGTAGAGGATAGAATAACCAAACCAGATTTTATACTATCTTTAAACCGATCACCAATCTCACGCATTTGTGCAATATCATTACTATCAACATCTTTTATAATTACAGAAAAACCATATTTCGAATTCAATGTTGTCCCAATATTATCACCTGTTCCCCCTGTAGCGACGCGGATGTTGAGGTCTTTGATGGCGTTTTCCTGCTCCTTGATCCTGGCCTGCATGGAACTGATGCGTTCATTGATCTCTGAAGGCGCGCACTTGAACTTCTCCGCAACCGAAGAGACAAGCCCGGCGAGAGAACGATATTGTTCCAGAGAGCGTGTACCTGCAATGGCCTCGATCCTTCGCAGACCCGCGGATACGCTGGATTCCGAGACGATCTTCACCAGGCCTATCTGGCCGGTGGATGTACAGTGCGTACCACCGCAGAGCTCCACGGATACGCCATTGCCCATGGTCACTACCCGCACCTCATCGCCGTATTTCTCTGTGAAGAGCGCCATGGCACCCTTGCCCATGGCCTCGTCCTTGGAGAGGACCTCTGTCTTGATGGGCAGGTTCTCCAATACGAGCTGGTTTACAATAGCCTCAACCTGTTCCATCTCCTGTTCGCTCAAGGCAGCGAAGTGGGTAAAGTCGAACCTGAGCCTGGCATCGGTCACCAGCGAACCTGACTGGTGTGCATGCTCGCCCAGCACATCCCTCAAGGCCCGCTGGAGCAGGTGGGTGGCGCTGTGGTGACGCATGATACTCTTACGCCTTGATGCATCTACTGAAAGCTTAACGGTCTGTCCCTTGGAGAGCGTGCCGGATGTAATCCGCACACGATGGACAATACAATCGTTTTCCATTTTAATGGCATCTTGAACCTCTGCTGCTCCTCGTGAAGAACTTATGGTGCCGGTATCGCCTACCTGCCCGCCGGATTCGCCGTAGAACGGGGTGATATCGGTGATGATATAGACCTCCTGTCCCTGACGTGCATCATCTGCCAAGGACGTCCGGCCTTCATCATTGATAAGGTGCATCTCAAGGATGCACGCGTCGGTCTCCATGGTGTCATACCCCACGAACTTCACAACATGCCCTGATGCGGATGAGCGGGGTGTCCCTGATGTCTCGGCCAATGCGCCGAACGATGACGCACCGCGGGCCTTTTCCCGCTGAAGCTCCATCTGGGCCTCAAAGCCTGCATTGTCGATGCCGAAACCGGCCTTGCGGGCGATGTCCTCGGTGAGATCTACCGGGAAGCCGAAGGTGTCATAGAGGGAAAATACATCAATGCCGGGGATCTGTTTCTCGCCCTTTGCCGACAGGGCCACCAGGATCTCATCCAGCAGGCTTAGGCCCCTGTCCAGGGTCTTCAGAAAACGATCTTCCTCGTTGGCAATGACCTTATCGATGAAATCCTTCCTGCCCGCCAGGTCCGGGTAGACGTCTGCCATCTCACTGATTACCTTCATGGCGACCTTATGCAGAAACGCGGTGTTCATTCCCAGGAGCTTGCCGTGACGGGCAGCCCTTCGGATGATACGCCGGAGCACGTAACCCCTTCCCTCATTGGACGGCAGTATCCCATCGCACACCAGGAAGGTACTTGCCCGGGCATGGTCTGCAATGACCCGGATGGAAACGTCAAGGTCTTCGTCCTGAGCGTATTTCTTCCCGGCAAGATCACTGATAAAACTGATGAGCGGGGCGAACAGGTCGGTATCATAGTTGCTCTTTACGCCCTGGAGAACCGCAGTGATACGTTCAAGCCCCATGCCCGTATCGATGTTGGGTGCAGGCAAAGGGCTCAGTGTTCCGGTCTCGTCGCGGTTGAATTGCATGAACACGAGGTTCCATATCTCCAGGTACCGGTCGCAGTCACACTCGCCGGCCTTGCACTCAGGCCTGCCGCAACCAACCCCGGGTCCCTGGTCAAACAGGATCTCCGAGCATGGCCCGCAGGGCCCGGTATCTCCCATGGACCAGAAGTTGTCCTTGTCGCCGAGCCGGAGTATCCTTTCAGGAGATAACCCGATGTGCTTGTGCCAGATATCATAGGCCTCATCGTCGCTATGGTGGACACTTGCATAGAGCCTTGCCGGGTCAATCCCCATGCGCTTAACCAGCAGGTCCCATGCATAATCGATGGCGCCTTTCTTGAAGTAGTCGCCGAACGAGAAGTTACCCAGCATCTCGAAAAAGGTGTGGTGGCGCGCCGTCCGGCCAACGTTTTCCAGGTCGTTGTGTTTGCCGCCTGCCCGGACGCATTTCTGAGAGGTAGTGGCCCTTGAATAAGCCCTCTTCTCCGTGCCTAAAAACGTGGACTTGAACTGCACCATGCCTGCATTGGTAAAGAGAAGGGTCGGGTCGTCGCCCGGCACCAGCGATGAACTGGCAATCTTTGTGTGCCCCTTTTCCTGAAAATACTCCAAAAACATGCTGCGAATCTCAGAACCCTTCTTCATGCATCAACCCCGCCTGTTTCATCAAGTATAAGATCAATGGGGAATCCCCTGCCTGCAAGGAAACGGATAAGCTTTTCCCTTGGCAGGCCTGTTCTCTTCCTGATTATTTTTTTTATCCTTTTCCGTTCACCCAGATCCTTAGGCAAAGCCGACATGGCGCTCGTCACAAAAGAATCCGGCAAACCGATACCTTCCAGAAAAATCCTGATGGCAAAGTCCCCATAGCCCTTTTCAGCCAGAATCAATGCCCTGCGAACGGCATAGCTGGTATCATCAAGGTAGCCGAGTTCGATGATACGGGCTATGGTAGCATCGATCACCTCGTCAGGGGCGCCTTTGTCATGGAGTTTTTTTTTAACTCAAAGGAAGAAACCGCACGTCTTGAGATGACGGATAGTGCATAGCGCACCCCATCACTCGACGTCACGATACTTGCCTTGCTGGTAGACGGTCGTCTTGGCAAAGGCATCGTCTTCCCCTCCTGCTTCTGTTTCCTCTTTTTCGAACTGGTCCCATTTGCCGTCGGACGTGCCGCGAATGCCCTTCATGCGCAGCGCGAAGTCGTTAGGATTGGTGGCGTTGCGCATGGCCTCGTGATAGCTGACCTTGCCATCCTTTACCAGAGACATGAGGGCCTGGTCAAAGGTCTGCATCCCATAAGATATCGTGCCGTCGGCTATTGCATCGGATATCTCTGAAGTCCTGTGTTCATCTACGATACACTCCCGCACCATGGCTGTTGATACCAGGATCTCGGCGGCCGGCACAACTCCCTGTCCGTCGAGCTTGGGCAGCAGCCTCTGGGATATGGCTGCCTTCAGCACACCCGCGAGCTGAAGGCGTATCTGCAGGTGCTGGTGGGGCGGGTACTGGGAGACGATTCGCATGATGGTCTCCTGGGCATCCAGGGTGTGCAGGGTGGAGAACACAAGATGACCTGTCTCCGCCGCGGTGAGTGCGATATCAATGGTCTCACGGTCACGCATCTCACCCACCAGGATAACGTCCGGGTCCTGTCTTAAGGCGGCCCGTAGTGCCATGGCAAATGAGTTCGTGTCCGAACCGACTTCCCGCTGATTGATGATGGACTTCCGGTCCCGGTGGAGGAATTCGATGGGGTCCTCTATGGTGATGACATGGCAATTCCGGTTCGTGTTGATGTGGTCGATCATGGCGGCCAGTGTGGTGGATTTGCCCGAACCGGTGGTCCCGGTAACCAGTATGAGCCCCTTGCGCTCCAGACTGATCTTCTTGAGCACCTCGGGCAGCCCCAGGTCTTCCAGTTCCGGGGGGTCGGTGGGCACGATCCTGAATACCATGCCATAACTGCCGCGCTGCTTGAAGCAGTTGACCCTGAACCTGGCCACCTGGGAGAGGCTGTAGGCAAAGTCGATCTCGTTGGTGGTCTCGAACTTGGCCTGCTGATACTGGTTCATGATGCCGTACGCCATGGCATAGATGTCTTCGTTGGTCAGCTTGTTCTGATCGCGCATGGGGATGAGCGCGCCGAACCGCCTGATAACCGGGGGCAGACCGACCTTGATATGTACGTCGGATGCCGTGATATCCACTGCCGTCTTCAGTATAGGGTTGATATCCATCTCTCTCTCCTAAAGGCAGGCTAACTTAAGGCATCATTCGCCACGATGTAGTTCTTTTTCACAGCGTCAGAGACTTCCTGGAAGACCTCGGGATGCTCTTTCAGGTATGTCTTGGCAGCCTCTCTGCCCTGGCCCAGACGCTGTTTGTTGTATGTGTACCATGAGCCCGCCTTTTCAATGATGTTCTTATCGGAATTGCTCGCCACATCCAATAGTTCGCCGTAACGAGATATCCCCTCACCGAACATGATGTCGAACTCAACCTCTTTGAATGGCGGCGCCATCTTGTTCTTTACCACCTTCACCCGGGTCCTGTTCCCGATGATCTTGTCTCCGTCCTTGATGGGGCCGACGTTCTTGATCTGGAGCCTCACGCTGGCGTAGAACTTCAGGGCATTGCCGCCTGTGGTGGTCTCGGGATTGCCATAGATCACACCGATCTTCTGGCGTGTCTGGTTGATGAAAACTGCGGTGGTCTTGGTCTTGGAGATTGCCCCCGAGAGCTTGCGCAAGGCCTGCGACATGAGCCTGGCCTGCAGCCCCATATGTGAATCGCCCATGTCGCCCTCGATCTCTGCCCGGGGGACCAGGGCCGCCACCGAGTCAATCACAACGATATCAACCGCATTGGATCTCACCAGGGTCTCGGCAATGTCCAGGGCCTGCTCTCCCGAGTCGGGCTGGGAGACCAGGAGGTCGTCGATGTTCACGCCGAGCTTCTGGGCATAGGTTACGTCGAGGGCATGCTCCGCGTCAATGAACGCTGCCACCCCGCCGGCTGCCTGGGTGGATGCGATGCAATGAAGCGACAGGGTTGTCTTTCCCGAGGATTCCGCACCATAAATCTCGGTCACCCTGCCCCTGGGAATGCCGCCGATGGCAAGCGCCTCAAAGTCGAGCAGGAGCGACCCTGTGGAGATGACAGGCACCCCCTTGCCTATGGCATCCGAGCCCATGCGCATGATGGACCCCTTGCCGAAGGACCGCTCGATCTTGGATATGGCATCTTCCAATGCTCTCTTTCTGCCTTCTTCCATTTCTATCCTCCTTTAATTCCCAGGGGGCTTCTATGGAGAACGTTATACTGAGCGCCGCTGGGCAACAATACACTTTGATACAACAAGACCTGTGATACCTTGAACAATCCACCCACTGGATTGATAGCAAGATCTACCATAGTCGGCGCCTTTAGTCTACCAAGGGTGATATGTCCGGAAAAGGGCCTTCTTTCCCCTGCAACGCCATAGGTGATACATGTCTTATCTATATGAACGGCTAGTGCAGAAAGTTCATGCATGTCCCCTTCAAGCCCCACCCATACAACCCTGGGTCGCCTTACATTGGGGAAAGCCCCGAAGCCCGCAAGCCTGAGTGTAAGGGACGGACACAGCACCGCTGTCTTGTCGAGGTCGGCACAAAGAGGGACAACTGCCTCTTCAGGAATATCGCCCAGGAACTTGAGCGTTATGTGGAGTCCCTCGGGTTTCACCCATCTCACCGCACGGTTCTTCGCTTTTAGCTCACTCATTGCAGAGACGATAACAGCCTTGACTTCTTCAGGAATGGTCAGTGCGATGAATGTCCTGATCATGGATATGATTTCTTAGCATAAATAACGCGGCCTTGGCACTGATCATCTTATTCCCTTCACGGTCAAAGGAAAAGCGCATCATCCTCGCCTCATGAAGATTCTCTGTGCCCACACAGATCCACACCGTGCCCACGGGCTTTTCGTCGCTGCCGCCGTCCGGGCCCGCAATGCCCGTGGCAGCCACGCCCACATCCGCACCGGTAAGCCTGAGCACTCCGGTGAGCATGGCGTGAGCCACCTGTTCGCTCACCGCGCCAAATTGATCGATATCTTTTCGACTGACCCCGAGGATGTTTGCCTTGATTTCGTTGCTGTAAGACACGATAGAACCGAGGAAATACTCCGAGCTGCCCGGCACCTGGGTAATGAGATGAGAGATGAGCCCGCCGGTGCACGATTCGGCCGCAGCGCAGGTCAGCCCTTTTGCTTTCAATAATTCACCAAAGGTACGCGCAAGGCCTTTCCCCTCCAGGGCATGCCTGCCCAGGATAGAGCGTATCCGTGCCTGTTGGTCGGCGGGCGCCACCAGGGCGATCTCCATTTCTCTCGGCAGATAGCCGCACTTTTCGGCCAATGGCCCGATGCGTTCGGCGATCTGTACCTCACGCAAACCGAAGACCGGGATTTCGACAATAGCCGGGATCTCTCCCCCAATACCTTCAAGAACAAGGGGGAGCATGGCATGGGATTCTCTTGGCACACCAGGTAGAAAAACTACCCGGCAGTTCTCGAACCAGAGGTCTATACCCGCAGCAGAGCCTACGGGGTTTTCTATTAGTGCTTCAGTAGAAGGAGGTCTGCGATCTTTCAACGTGGCTACAGCGAGGCTGGTCGTATCGTCAGGGGTCAACCCCAGCCCCCCGGTGACAATGATCAAATCAGACTTGTCGATGAGCTCAAGAATGGTTGAACAGAGCGTCTCCGGGGCATCCGAGATCATTCTCACCTCGGCAACCGTGATCCCCTTTGCTGTGAGTTGTGCTGCAAATGGCTGCACCAGGGCATCAACTCGCCTTCCCGTGATGATCTCGCTGCCCGTGATGACCAGCGCTGCCTTCACGAAAGCCACCCCTTCCTGCGGACAAGGTGCAGGATAAGGGCGCTTATGACGCCTGCAGCGATGTCATCAGCCATGATGCCGATTCCGCCTTTTACCTTTCGATCGATGATGCCGACCGGGAACGGCTTGATGATGTCGAAAAACCTGAAGAGCACTGTACCCAGTGCGATTTCTTTGAAACCTTTGGGCCTTGATATGAGGGTGACAAGCAGCCCGCAGACTTCATCAATGACCACCCGGGAGGGGTCTTTGCCCCATTGTCTCTCCATGGCGTCCGACGCTATGACACCAAGTATAATGAGTTTGACGAGTGAAAGGATGTACAGGGGCGCAGGCAGGCACCGAAGGACCAGGTATAAAGGCACCGAGGCAAGTGTCGCCGCCGTGCCGGGCGCCTTGGGGAAATAGCCTGTGCCGAAAAAGGTGGCGATGCTCCTGCTGATAATCCCGGGCATAGCCTGACTCAGCCCGAGTTCTTCATAGTGCCGAGGTCGCTTATCAGTTTCGTCATAGGGCCATGGGTGACAAGTTTATCCATCTCAGAAAGGACCTTGCCGAATTCATCGACTATTTTCTCGCCTTCCTGGGTAAGGTGTGCGCCAGTCCTTCCGTGTCGGCCCTGCTCCAGTAGCCTTATGCCGAGCCTGGTTTCGTAGTCCCGCACTTTGCCCCATGCCGCCCGGTAGGACATCTTCAGGCTCTCGGCAGCCTTGTTGAGGGATCCTGTCTGATGAACCAGCATGAGGAGCTGGAATATCCCGATACCGAAAACCGACTTTCCCCCGACTTCTATCCAAATCTTATAAGCGAAGTGCATATAAGTATAGATACCACGAAGCCTGCCGTCTTTCAAGGGCAGCGAACTGTTGATATAGGTTGATATCTCCATATCAAATGCGTTATGGAATATTTTCAATACTATATATCGCGGAGCCTTCCATGAGTGTGTGTTTGATAACAGCGTTTTCCCGGCACGTGGGCGAGACGGTTACCATCAGGGGATGGGTGGCCAATCGCAGGTCCAGCGGCAAGGTTTCTTTTCTGATCATACGTGATGGCTCAGGCATCTGCCAGGCCATTGCCGAGAAAGAGGCCATGGGCGATTTCTACGAGGAAATCAGAAAGCTGCCCATTGAATCCTCAGTGATCGTCACGGGTAAGGTGGTTGAAGAGGCCAGGTCGCCAGGCGGCTATGAAATGCATGTTTCGGGCATGAACATCCTCCAGATGTCAGAGGAGTTCCCCATCGGCAAAAAAGAGCACGGTCCAGACTTCCTTCTGGGCATCCGCCATTTATGGCTGCGTACGCCCAGGCAGGTCGCCATCTTGAGGGTTCGCGACACGCTTGTCAGGTATGTGAGGGAGTTCTTCTACAAGAACGACTTCACCCTCATCGACACCCCCATCTTCACCACTACCGTGGGCGAAGACTCATCCAACCTCTTCTCCGTGGACTATTTCGACCTGGGCAAGACCTACCTGTCCCAGACGGGCCAGCTCTACCTGGAGGCAGCAATCTTCGGGCTCGGCAAGGTCTACTGCCTTGGGCCCACCTTCAGGGCCGAGCGCTCAAAGACCAGGCGGCACCTCACCGAGTTCTGGATGGTGGAGGGCGAGATGGCCTTTTTCGATCACAAGGACAACCTGGAGCTCCAGGAGAACTTTGTCTCTTACATCGTTCAGAACACGATCCGGGATATGGCTGATGAGTTGAAAAAGCTCGAACGTGACATCGAGCCCCTGAAGAAGGTTGTACCGCCGTTTTACCGGGTGAGCTACGACGAGGCCATCGAAATCCTGCGCAAGCATGGATCGGATATTGAATGGGGCTCCGACCTGGGTGGGGATGACGAGACCATTATCACCCAGCTCTTTGACAAGCCCGTGTTCATCGAGTGTTATCCCAAAAAGGTCAAGGCCTTCTACATGAAGCAGCATCCGGAGAAACCCGAACTGGTCATGTGCGCCGACCTGCTCGCACCGGAAGGGTACGGCGAGATCATCGGCGGGTCGCAGCGGGAAGAGGACCCCGAGGTCCTCATGAAGTCGATCCTTGACAATGGCCTGGACCCGGAGCGCTACGGGTGGTACTTCGACCTCAGGAAGTACGGCAGCGTGCCGCATTCGGGATTCGGCCTGGGTATTGAACGCACCCTGTCATGGATATGCGGGCTCAAACATGTTCGCGAAACCATCCCCTTCCCGAGGATGATGTACAGGGCATATCCGTAATGCCCTTGAAAAAGACAAAAACCACCTCTACCTGGGATAGGGTGATTTTTGTGATAATGAATGAGTAGAAAGACTGGAGCGGGAAACGGGATTCGAACCCGCGACTTTAACCTTGGCAAGGTTACACTCTACCACTGAGTTATTCCCGCGACATCGCCACTTATATGCAAGAGGGTTTTGTTTGTCAAGGCTCAATTCCCCAGCAACGGCCTGCTATTTTCAACCCTGACTGCCAAGATCTCCATTGACAAAATCCTTTGTGACCTTACTAAGTAGTACTAGGGAATATTGCTCCCTAGGGGGGATCGATTCAATCCTGGCAGTAGTGTAGAGGATTTGAGGTGGACTATGGATGAAAAACAATCGAACGCCAATGCCTCCATGGAATTTTTCCAGCCTTTGATGGCAATGGTGAACCAGTTATTTTCCGGGCTGCCTGGAACGATGTCCGGCCAAAAAATGAACGAGCCCGAGGCCAAGCCCGAAGGCTACTCCAGGTTTTCACCCGAGGCCCTGCTCTCCATTTTCAAGACCTGGGGCACCCTGTCTTCTGCCATGAGTGAGCCTTCCGCTGCCGGCGCCATGGCGAGCGGATTTGCTACGCTGCCGGACATCATGGCAAAATTCTTCCAGACAGGCATGGCAGGCTTTCTGAAGATCCATGAACAGACCTCAGGCAAACTCAAGGACCTTGGAAAACGCACCGAGGCATATAGGTTTGAAAATCTCGACCAGGACAGCATCAAGGTATGGTCCGACTTCTATGACAAGGAGGTCCGCCAGTACCTCAAGGTACCCCAGCTCGGGCTGGTACGCTTCTACCAGGAGAGGTTTTACCAGACCATTGACAAGTTCAATGTCTTTTCCACCGCCTTTGCCGAATTCATGCATGTCCTCATGCTGCCCATGGAGAAGTCATTCATGGTTTTGCATGACAAGATCGAGGAACAGATCCGGGAAGGCAAAACCCCTGAAGACCCCCACGAGTACTACCGATTATGGGTGAAGATCCTCGAAGGCCATTACATGACCCTGTTCAAAACTTCCGAGTACACAAAGACGCTTAACAATACCTTGAGCTCCTATGAGGACTACCTGAGCGCCCGCAACCAGATCGTTACGGATACCCTGCAATCACTTCCCATACCCACGAACAAGGACCTCGACGACCTGTATGATGAACTCTATCACCTCAAGAAACGGGTGAAAGACCTGGAAAAGGTGAACAAGGACCTCAAGAAGTCAACTGCATCCGGAGGCTAAACTATGGAGGAAAAACCAAAGATCCCCGTTGATGTAATCCTGAAGCACCTTGCAGAAGATGCGGACAAGGCCCAGGACCGTGCCCAGAAGGCCTCCGAGGTGCTGCTGGGGCCACTGGAAACAGGAATAGCCACCACACCGTACGAGGTTATCTACCAACAGGACCGCGTCAAGCTGAAGCATTACCTGCCCATGCGCGAGCCGGCCAAAGGGATCACCACCCCGCTGCTGATAGTCTATGCCCTCATAAACCGCGAGACCATGCTCGATCTCCAGCCTGAGCGCAGCGTGGTGAAGAACTTTCTTCAGGCCGGCATCGACCTGTACATGATCGACTGGGGATATCCCTCCAGGAAAGATAAGTTCCTTACCATAGACGACCACGTGAACGGTTATATGGATGACATTGTGGACCACATAAGGGATCGGTGCAAGGTGGACAAGGTTAATCTCATGGGCATCTGCATGGGCGGTACCTTTTGCGTAATCTACTCGGCCCTTCACCCCGAGAAGGTCAGAAACCTTGTGACCACGGTATCACCTACCAACTTTGACACCGACCAGGGGCTGCTGCACATCTGGATGAAAAACGTGGATGTGGACCTGATGATCAATGCCTTCGGAAACATGCCCGGAGACATCATGAACTTCGGGTTCCTCCTGCTGAACCCGGCTCGCCTCATGATCGACAAGTATGTGGGTTTTATGGAGAACATGGACGACAAGGTCTTTGTGGAGAACTTCATCCGCATGGAGAAGTGGATCTTTGACAGCCCGGATGTGCCGGGAGAAACCTTCCGACAGTTCGTGAAGGACTTCTACCAGAAGAACCTCCTCATACAGAGCAAGCTGGTAGTAGGAGACAAGCGCGTAGACCTGAAAAAGATCACCATGCCGCTGCTCAATATCTACGGTCAATACGACCACCTCGTGCCGCCCGGGGCTGCAGACAAGCTTACCGGCGCAGTGGGGAGCACGGACAAGGAAGACCTCTGCCTTGATACAGGTCACATAGGAATATACGTAAGCTCCAAGACCCAGAGGGAATTTACCCCGAAGATTGTGCAGTGGCTTACTGACAGGGACACCCCAAAAAAAGAAGTGAAGGTGAAAAAACAACCTGTCCGCAAAACGCCTAAAAAGACCGCAAAAGTCTCATGGACAAGCAGGACAAAGAATACCACACGCTCAAAGGAGATAACCAATGTCTGAGAAAAGCGATTACTTCAAGACATTCTGCAAAGTAAGCAGCGCCTTAGGCACCACGCTGAAAAAGGAAAAGCTGCTGGACCTCATTGTGCAGAGCGCCATTGACACCATGGCAGGCAAGGCGGCATGCCTCTTCTTCGAAGACGAACAGAAAGAAAGTGATATCTTTGTCCCCATAGCGCAGAAAGGCCTCACCAAGAGCTATCTCCACGCCGAGCCCAGGGAGGCCAAGCGGGCTTCCGAAGAGATCCTGAAAAAGGGATATATCGCCATCCACGATGCCACCACAGATCCCAGGGTGAAGACCCACGAGCTCAAAAAAAAGGAAGGGATCGCATCCATCCTGGTAGTACCGGTCATTGTAAAGGAGAGGGTAAAGGGCGTGCTCACCCTGTATACCGACAAGCCCCGGATTTTTTCCGAAGACGAGATCCTTTTCCTCACCGCGCTTGCCGAACAGGGCGGAATGGCCATTGAGCGGGCCCGTCTCGTCATGCAGATTACACGGAACATCCGCATCTTTACCAACATAGCCCAGGGGCTCAACGAGAGTCTTGATATAAAGATAATCATGGAGCGTCTATCCGTGGATATGGCCAAGGCGCTGGGTGTTAAGGCGGTCTCGGTAAGGCTCATCGATAAAGACAAACAGGTCCTTGAGCTTGTAGCCAGCCACGGCCTGAGCAAGAAGTACCTGAACAAAGGCCCGGTGAGGATCGAGAAGAGCGTCACCGAGGCGCTCAAGGGCAAAACCGTGATTATCACCGACGCCACGAGCAACAAAGAGGTTCAGTACAAGGATGAGAAAAAGAAAGAGGGAATCACGTCCATTCTTACCGTGCCCATCAAGTCCAAAGAAGAGGTCATCGGTGTCATGAGGTACTATACCGCAGAAGAAAGGGAATTCACGGAGGGTGAGGTCATGCTGGCAGAGGCTGTTGCCGGCTTGGGCGGCCTTGCCATTCAGAATGCATCCATGTACCTGCTGCTGAAACAGGACATGCAGTGCCTTAAGGATGACATCTGGAGTCACAGGTCGTGGTTCTAGGTTGCAATTAATTACTAATTATAAGGAGGATGACACATGCTGGGCAGATCTATCAATGAAATGAAGGTCGGTGATTTTGCAGAATTCTCAAAGACCGTCTCCGAAACGGACATCTACCTCTTCGCAGGCATTGTGGGCGATTTCAACCCGGCCCACGTGAACGAGGCCTATGCAAAGAACACCTTCTTCAAGACCCGCATCGCCCACGGCATGCTCGCCGCAGGCTTTGTGTCAGCTACCATCGGCATGCAGCTGCCCGGCCCGGGCACCATCTACATCAGCCAGGAGCTGAAGTTCTTAGGCCCGGTGCATATCGGCGATACAGTGACAGCCCACGTTGAGGTCGCAGAGATCAACATGGAAAAAAACCGGGTGAAGCTGAAGACCTGGTGCGTCAACCAGGACGGCGTGAAAATTCTGGAAGGCGACGCCATGGCAAGCCCGCCGAAGAAATAAATCGTTTTGTAGAGGCGGGCCTGGTGCCCGCCCCTTTTTTCTCTTGAAAGCTACTTCTTTACCGAATCTACGCTTTTAGCGATCTGGAGTATCCCCATCGGCAACTCTATCCCGAGTTTCTTTGTTGTCTTCAGATCAACAAGGATCGTGAGATCATCCTGTATGAGAACCGGGAGTGTCTCGGGTTTTACCCCCTGTTTCAAGATCTTCACAGCCTGGGTGCCGGACAGGATTCCGATGGTCTTGAATTCAGATCCGACATACAGGACTGCGCCGGAGAACCCGACATGGCAGAAGCAAACTGCCGGGATATTTTTAGGTCCGACAACGGTCAACAATTCTTTGGTGGGTTCATAGTTTCTCAGCGCATAGTAAGCATCAATGGGTATGCCGAAGGCTTGGACACCCTGGCCTAGCAGTTCTTCCGCAGCAGCAATGGGGCTGTCCGATTTCCCCACCTGTTTGCCTATCACCGTAATACCAAGTGCTGCAGCCTTTGCCTTTGCCTCCTTGACAAAGGCGACGGCATTATCATCATCGCTGTGCACGATTCCCATCTTTGTGAGCTTTGGGAAGGCCAGCTTCGTTATTTTGAATGCACTTGTGGGATCCAGATACAGCGATGCCCCTGTAAATCCAGGCCCGGACTTGCTTACCGATGCGCATCCAACAGCCTGAGGCATGGCCACACCGGTGAATACTACCGGGATACCTGCACTGATGAACTTGTCCTTGCTGTACTCTGTTGCCGGCGTGCTGATGGTCAGTACGAGGTCGGGTTTGGTCTTGATGATATCCGATGCCTCGCTTTTAATGTCCATCAGGATGCCGAGCTTTTTCCAGATGCCGGCATCGGCATCGGCATCGATAATATGCCTGTTGATGACGAGGTTCTGCCCTTTCACAATGCCGTTTCTCGCAAGTTCCTCCACAAACCCCTCATATGCCCAATCAAACGGGTTGATCTTGGAAACCTGAAGGACTTCGATACGGTATGTATCTTTTGCAACCACAGGTAGGCTGAACAATACAATGAAAGAAAGGGTGAAAAGCATCTTTTTCACGATAAACCTCCTTTGGTCCCCTGGTTAATGATAGGTATAGGAGCAATCCTTGAACCTAGCAAGGAAGAAATACCCCGAGAGAACTGGGTATGAAATCGCCTCCTTCATTCGCAGGTTAAAGGTTGCCTGGTCCGTTGCAAGATGAATGAATATTTTTATTGCTATTATCCTGGTATAGCGAAAGAAACAGGTATACTAATTATTGGGAGCCTGGCTTTATAACCAACGTGAAGGGACACTATTTTTATGCGTAAGAACATCGTTTTCACCCTTACGGGTACTGACCGAACAGGGCTTGTGGAGGAGATTACGAAATTACTGCTTGACCTTGGCGGCAATGTGGAAACCAGCCGCATGGCAAGGTTGGGCGGCGAGTTTGCCGTTTTGATGCTGGTCTCCATACCTGAACCTCAACTGGCCAACCTGGGAAAAAGCACACAGAACCTGAAAAGCCAGGGATTCAAGGTAACAACCAGCAGGACAGAACAGACCTACGCTGAGGCCCATGCCGGATGGCTGCCCTACAAAATTGAAGTCCTTGGTGCCGATCACGAAGGCATTATTCATAAGATCGCGCAGACCCTCTCAAAATGCGGCATCAACATCGAGTCCATGGATACGGTGACCTCCCAGGCGCCGAACAGTGGCGCATCGTTGTTTTCCATGACCGCCCTGGTTGTCGTGCCGCCCGACCTGCCCGGCCAAAACTGGGAGGCCGCCCTGGAAGAGGTGGGGCATCAGCTGCATGTGGACATCAATGTGTATGCTGCAGCACGGCAATAAGGTGGACTTTCCCATGTCCATAATTGAAGATGCTGCAAATAAGCACATGATCGGCAGCGCAACGAACCGAAGGTAAGAAAGCCAGGCATCCCATGAACAGAGGAACCTGGTATGCTATAGGCGCATATGCCCTCTGGGGCCTTCTGCCAATATACTGGAAGTGGCTGCGGCATGTACCAGCTACCCAAGTGCTCTGCCACCGGATACTCTGGTCGTTCGTCACACTGCTCGTTATCATTCTCATCTCCCGTCAATGGAGGGCCTTCCGGGAGGCCATTGCCGAACTGCGTGTGCTGAGAACATATGCCGTTGCCGCTGTTTTGATAAGCATCAACTGGCTCACCTACATCTGGGCGGTGAATGCCGGATTCATCGTGGAGACCAGCCTCGGGTATTTCATCAACCCCCTTTTTAGCGTCCTTTTGGGGGTGATTTTCTTCCGTGAGCGCCTAAGACCGTGGCAATGGGCTGCCATCGCACTTGCAACAGCCGGCGTTGTATACCTGACA
This sequence comes from uncultured delta proteobacterium, assembly GCA_963785235.1. Lineage (GTDB taxonomy): Bacteria > Desulfobacterota > Desulfomonilia > UBA1062 > UBA1062 > MWEI01. The sequence goes on from CAWAUM010000002.1 coordinate 114,308, forward strand.
TACGCCTATGGATCACTGCCCTGGATCGCCCTGACCCTGGCCGCCACCTTCGGTGCGTATGGCCTGGTCAAGAAAACCGCTCCACTCGGGTCGCTTCATGGCCTAACGATTGAGACGCTTGTCCTGCTTGTGCCGGCGATCATGTTCCTGGTCTATTCCGACAGGGCAGGAAACGGAGCGTTGTTCACCAGCGGAGCCATATCTGATGCGCTACTCATGGGGGCAGGGATCATTACCGCAGTGCCGCTGCTGCTTTTTTCATCGGCAGCCAGACGCATACCACTCTCGCTGATCGGCATCCTGCAATATATCGCCCCCACGCTCCAGTTTCTCCTGGGAGTGCTGGTCTATAAGGAACACTTTACCGCCACGAAGTTCACCGGTTTCAGCATCGTATGGGCAGCGCTCATCATCTACGGCGTGGAAGGACTCCTGGCCTACCGCTCGCAGTCGTTTCCCGTGGTGTCTGAATAGACCGGATCAGTTTTTTTACGCTTTTAAACGCAGAATCTAGCTTTCTCTAGATGATGCCCTTGAGGAAGTTCACGGCATTGTCGAAGATGGCCATGCCCTCGCCCCTGTCCGGTAGGTTGTTCTCCCTTGTCCATCTGGGGTGGTTGGTGCGGTGGGTGTAGGCCTCGGGGTGCGGCATGAGCCCGAAGATGCGGCCAGTTGAATCGCAGATACCTGCTATGGCCGATACCGAACCGTTGGGGTTTGCGGGGTATTCCATGGTGGGCGAGAACGTTTCATCCGCATACTGGAGAGTTATCAGGTTTGCCTTCGTGATCTCAACAAGTGTCGCATCGCTGTCGCACACGAACTTTCCTTCGCCGTGACGGACCGGTACCATGAAATGATCTATACCTCTGGTAAATACGCAGGGGCTTAAAGGGTTTACCTTCAGGGTCACCCAGCGGTCTTCATACTTGGCAGAGTCGTTGAAGGTAAGCGACACCCTTCTCTTTCCCAGCGGGTTGCCGGGCAGGATGCCTGACTTCACCAGGGCCTGAAAGCCGTTGCATACCCCGAGGATAAGCATGCCCCGGGAGATGAAAGCGCTGATCTCATCCAACAGGGTTTTTCCGGATGTCTTTACGCGTGCATGTTTCAACCGGACACTCTCAACCTGTGCTGAGCCGAGGTCATCCCCGTCCAGAAAACCGCCCGGGAGGTTCAGGAAATGATAATCATTGATGGGGTACTTGCCGCTCAATACTTCGCTGATGTGGGCGATATCGGCCTGAGCACCTGCAAGTCTGCAGGCATGTGCCATCTCCATCTCGCAGTTGGTTCCATATCCGGTTATGACAAGCGCCTTTACCATAGCCATATCAGAAATCCAGGGTCGTCTTCCAGGCAGCCTTTAATGTGTCGATGCCTTCTTGCAGGAGGTAGTCTCCTGAGGATGATTTTATAACAAACTGCGGGGCTTTAGCGCTCATGCCGATGCATGCCGCGTCCTTGCTGAAGATCTCGTCTATCTCGGCAGCATTATCCTTATGTACCTCTATGACGATCCTGCCGGCCGACTCCGAATACATCACCTCTGTGTCGTTCATGCCCGGTGCGGCAGGCACCTTGCCAAGGTCGATTGACAGGCCAAATGCCCCGGAAAAGGCCATCTCCGCAAGGCATACGGCCAGGCCGCCATCCGAGCAGTCATGGGCAGACAGAACAAGGCCTTTTTCAATGGCCTGGTGGAGGGTCCTGTATCTCTTCAGGGAGGCATCCGCATCCACCTGAGGAACGGTTGAACCTTTCTTGCCAAAAGAGGCAAGATACTCGCTTGCACCGAGTTCGTTCTTTGTGGTGCCGAGGATGTATATCAGGCTTCCTTCCTTTTTGAGGTCCATGGTCACGGCCTTGCGTGCATCTTCAATCTTGCCGATGACCGATATCAGGATGGTGGGCGGGATGGATATCTTTACATCGCCCCCCATATAGTCGTTCTTCATGCTGTCCTTGCCAGAGATCATGGGGCAGGAATAGGCTAGGGCATAATCAAAAAGGGCCTTGTTTGCCCGCACGAGCTGCGCCAGCTTGTATTCGCCGTCAGGATTCTTGGGGCTTGCCACTGGGTCACACCAACAGAAGTTGTCCAGAAAGGCCCAGTGATCCGGGTTGCCGCCTACACAGATGTAGTTCCTTAATGCCTCGTCCAGCGCACAGGCAGCCATGTGGTAGGTGTCCAGGTCGGAATACCTGGGCACGATGCCGTTTGATACAACCACTCCCTCATAGGAATCCAGCAGCGGCCGGATGACCCCGGCGTCCGATGGCCCGTCGCACTCTGCACCCACCAGGGGCTTGATGACCGAGCCACCCTGCACTTCGTGGTCGTACTGCCTGACCACATACTCCTTTGAGCAGATATTGAGCCTGCCCAGCATCTCTTTGAGCTTGGCGCCGTGGTCTTCCGGGACCGGTGTTACTTCCGCATCCGTTGCAGGCGGGGTCCAGCGGGCCTTGAGCTTCATGGTGGGCAGGCCGTTGTGGAGGAAGTCCAGGCTGATATAGGCCACGTTCTTGCCGTTATATGTGCAGTGGAAGAAGCCGGAATCCGTGAAGGTGCCGATGACTGTGGATTCCACTCCCATGGCGCAGGAGAGCTCGAGGAACTCAGCGATCTTCTCTTCAGGGATGGCCAGGGTCATGCGTTCCTGGGCCTCGGAGAGCAGGATCTCCCACGGGCTCAGGCCATGATATTTCAGGAGAGGTTTTTCCAGTTCTATATGGCACCCGCCGCACAGCGTAGCCATCTCGCCCACCGCCGAGGACAATCCTCCCGCGCCATCGTCGGTGATGGCATGGTAGAGGCCCTTGTCACGGGCCACGAGCAGGAAATCGGTGAGCTTCTTCTGGGTGATGGGGTCGCCGATCTGCACGGCGGATGTCGGGGACGTCTCTGAGAATTCCTCTGAGGAGAAGGTGGCACCGTGGATGCCGTCCTTGCCTATCCTGCCCCCAGACATGACGATGAGGTCCCCGGGTATAATATGCTTGAGATGGGAGGGCGAACCATTGATCTCTTTGGGCATTATTCCTGCGGTTCCGCAATAGACCAGGGGTTTTCCCAGGTACCGCTCATCAAACACTAGGCACCCATTCACCGTTGGGATGCCGGATTTGTTGCCTCCGTGCTCTACGCCTTCCCGGACTCCCTCAAAGATCCTCAAGGGATGGAGTATCTTGGGGGGCAGTTTGCCGGTACGAAACGGGTCTGCAAAACAGAACACGTCCGTGTTGAAGATGAGCTTGGCCCCCATGCCGGTGCCGAAGGGGTCGCGGTTGACCCCCACGATGCCGGTGAGCGCGCCGCCATATGGGTCCAGGGCCGAAGGGGAGTTATGTGTCTCCACCTTGAACACGAGGTTATAGCCTTCATTGAACCGGATAACGCCTGCATTGTCGGAAAAGACACTTACGCAGATATCTTTTTCCCCTGCACGTTTACGGATCTTGGCTGTGGCGCCCTTGATGTAGGTTGAAAACAATGATGAGATCTCAGAAGTAATACCATCCTCTTCATACGTGATATCCGCATTGAAGATCTTGTGTTTGCAGTGCTCGGACCAGGTCTGGGCCAGGCACTCGAGCTCGACATCCGTTATCTTGCCCCCAAGACCCTTACGCGATCTTTTTTGCAGGGTGTCAGGGTCCTTCAGGTAGTTGATGATGGTCTTCATCTCGGCTACGCTCAGGGCCAGGGTTCTGTCCTGGGAGAGTTTTAGAAGGGCGTCGTCTTCAAGGTCCAGCGAAATTTCTTCCACGACAGGATCATGGAGCCCGCTGACAATGGGGATGGCCGGCAAGGTGGCCCCGCACGCGGGATAGTTGAGCACCCTGATGGTGTGGATGAGCGAATTGGCCAGGCATTCCCGGGCTATTGCGTGGGCGGCATCAAGGTCAAGCCCGCCCTGGAGCAGGTACCCCCGTGCGGAAAAGACCTTAATAGAGCTGCCCGAGATGAGCTCATAGGCATATTGGGCGCTATGGCCCACATTGTCGGTAACGCCGGGCTTGAACCCGACTTCGATATACCAGCCTTTATCCGTTCGTAAGACGCCGCCTATGGTGATATCCTGGATGACCGGGTCGCAGAAGGCCTCTTTAAGCCAGGCATGGGTGAGGTTATCCGAATCCATGTGGTAGATGTCGAAGCAGGAGATTCTCTCAAGGGTAGACAAGTTGGGGAAAGGCATGGAGTATCTGCCTTTTGACCCTGGCCCCGCGGGCATCAAAGAGGTGCGGCTTGAGTCCGACCTCGACCCTCAAGCCCATGGACTTAACCTTTTTCCTCTACGTAGATGGGGGCGTTGGGGCCTTCCATGATTTCCCGCTCAGATTTGCACTTCACACACAGTGTTGCAAAGGGCATTGCCTTGAGCCTTGCGGCAGGAATGTTTTCCTCACAGTCTTCGCAGAAACCGTATTCGCCTTGCTCCATCCGTGAAAGGGCGCTTTCGATCTGGTCAAGCTTCTGCCGTTCACGGGTCCCGAGGAGGAGGTTGAACTCCCTGGTCTGCTCAAGGTCGGCATCGTCAAAGATGTCGCCGATCTCCCGCTGTGCTGTCAGGTCATGAGATTTGATTCTCTCAGCAAGGGTCTTAAGGATGTCCTTCTTCGTCTGGAGAAGGATCTCTTTGATCTCGAGAAGCTCATTCTTTCTTAACATCCTATCCTCCACCGGAATTTAAAAAGTAGGCTACTTATACTTATTACAATCACCCTGTCAACCTTCAATTCATCATTTCGATGCAAATCCGCACCATCACGATTCATGCATCGATTTATATCCTATTGCGTGAGAAGCATGTTCCGCCCATGTCTCCTTTCATAAAAGGCACCCGACCTGGAAGACCTCGCATTCCACAAGGGAGCCTGATGGCAGTGATGTAGTCCCTTTGGGCAGGACCATATAGCAGTTGCCCATTGCCATGGAGGAGAGAATGCCTGACCCCTGTGGTCCTGTGGGGGTGACTACGAGATCGTCGCCGGAGCGCTCCAGGATGCCGCGTATGTAATGGGGCCTGTCGCCAGAGTTTTTCAAAGCTTCCTTAAGCCGGGCCCTCACCCTTGGCAGGAGGAGGTCTTTTGCTCCCTGCATCTTGAGGATGGCGGGCCTGGCGAACTGATAGAATGAGGTCATGGTGGACACGGGGTTGCCGGGCAGCCCTATGGCAGGCACCCCGTATAGGGCCCCGAAGGCAAGGGGCTTTCCGGGCTTCATCTCTATGCCCCAGAATTCAAGCGAGTTTCCGTCCTCGTTCATAACTTCTCTGATCATGTCATAATCGCCCATGGAAACGCCACCCGAGGTGATGATCAGGTCAGCCTTTTTTGCGCAGGCAAGCCTGGCCTTGAGGTCTTCTTTCCTGTCCCGGGCAATGCCCAGATAGCAAGGAATGCCTCCGGTAAGCCTTATGAGGCTGAGCAGGGTATAGGAGTTTGATGAGATGATTGCGTTGTTCGGGGCATCCTCTCCAAGTTCCACGATCTCGTCGCCTGTTGCCAGTACGGCTACCAGTGGTCTTTGGGAAACCTGGACCATGGGGCGGCGAAGCGATGCCAGTATACCTATGACGGCAGGCCCTATAAGGGTCCCTCTTGTGAGGACAAGCTGACCCGGGGAAATGTCCTCCCCTTTGAATCGGATGTTTTCATGCTTCTTCGGCACCTTATTGATCGTGACCGTTCTTTCTTCCTCCTTGGTGTCCTCACGCCTTACCACTGCATCCGCTCCCTCCGGGATGGGTGCGCCGGTCATGATCTTGGCGGCTTGGCCCTCGGCAACGGGATAACGGGCTTGGGAGCCTGCCGGGAGGATTGATGAGATCTTCAGGGTGATACCCATGGACTTCACATCATCCGTGCGGACAGCATAGCCGTCCATGGCTGAATTGTCACACGGGGGGATAGCCAGACTTGAGATGAGATCCTCGGCAAGGTATCTCCCCAGGGCATTTTCCAGGGATACCTGTTCGGAGGGTAGTGCCGGGACCTTTGAGAGGATTATCTCTCGAGCTTTTTCAATGCTTAACATGAACCCACCTTATATGTTCTCTAAGATGATGTATCAGATTTGCCGGCCTTATCCAAGTCAAGATTCCATCTTGGTATGACGATAGAACACCTATGGAACTTAAGGATATCCTTGCGCCCTTGGACATCGAGCTCAAAAAGGTCTCCATTCTGGGAGGGAGCATGTCTGTCGTTGTGGTCCCCGGCGATCAGGCGGACATGGCGTTGCGGGCAAAGCGTGATACGGATACGGCCGTAAACTATGGGGAATACCTCGTTCTCGGTGTGTTCGGCATGGGGGCCGATGAAGCCTCTTCCCAGTTCCTTTCCATCCCCAAGGGGATTGCGGTCTATCCCAAGGACGGCGCCGATATCCAGACCCTGTTCTTCGAGGCTCTTGAGCGTTTCAACCTGAGCAAGGGGAGTACGCACTGGGTCAAGAGCCTGTGGGGGAGCATCCGTGAGACGGCCTCTTCCGAAAAAGACAGCGATGGAGAGGCGAAATTCCTGGGGAACGCCTTCTATCAATTCTATGCATTCATGGCGTCGCGTCCCCAGGAGGTCGGCCAGGTCATTTCCGACATGAGCCAGGCCGACCGGCATTGGATAGAAGACCTTATTCCTTTTGGTGTCGTTTCGGGATTAAAGCCGGACGGTGCGGTTAGGGAAGCTGAGATAGCAGTGCTCATGCAGGAGTGGGGCTATCAGGAAAAACTGGATAAAAAAAGAGAGGTGGGAAAGGGCATCTTGCGGAAATTCCGCAACTTCGAGCACCTCTTCACCCTGCCCTCCATCTCAAAGGAGATCATCGACCTTGCAGGGGACCCCATGGTTGCCGCCTCAAAGATGGCAAAGATCATCGAGAAGGACCCCGTGCTCACGTCACGCATGCTCAAGGTCGTGAACTCCGCCTTCTACGGGTTTCGCAGGCAGATCGTGTCCATCGAACACGCAGTGGTGATCCTTGGCAATGATGAGGTCATCAATCTCGCTTTTTCCATAGCCGTACACCAGGTCATGGAACGGATTGCACCGAAAAAGGCAAGGATACTCTGGGAACATTCCCTCCTCGTGGCCCACCTGTCCAGCTGGCTTGGCCGGTTGCTTGGATGCAATGACCACAATGCCCTTTACACGCTTGGGCTGCTCCATGATTTCGGTAAGATAATCTATCTCCAGCGGGGATACTGCCTGGGTGACCTGTCGAGCCTGTCTTCCCTGGAGGACCTGGCGGGAGAGGAGAGGGAAACCGGTCTATCCCATGCAGAAATGGGTGCATATGTGGCCGAGCGGTGGAACCTCCCTGAAGAAATTGTGGACGGGCTCTTGTGTCATCACCTGCCCGGCAGAGCCAAGGACCTTTGTCTTGCCGTCACGGTTCATTTTGCGGACATCATTGCTCATAAAAAAGCAATAACGCTGGATATGGCCAATACCGCTGCCGTGCGGTTTCTCACGCCGGAGATGCGCTCACAGCTGAGTGACGATATTGTTGCCATGAGATATGAGGATACGGAATCGAGGGTGAAGGCCCTTCTTGATCTATAGCCATGGAACGGGACATTGTATCTATATTGAAAGAGCGTATCGTTTCCCTTGAGGAGGGTTATGAGCAGAAGATAGCCGAACTCTCGCTGCTGAAAGAACTCGGCGAGGCGTTGAAGGGGACGAGCCTCTCCCATTGGAACCAGCTCTTTTTACGCCAGCTCGACATCATCAAGAACGCTACGGGCATACAAAGTATTTCCGTCATGCTCATTGATGAGCAGACCCAGACTCTGCATATCGTGAGCGCATCACTCATGAAAGACTCACCCAACAGGCCGCCCATTCTGCTCAAGAGGGGTGAAGGGATCGCCGGCAAGGTAGTGGAGACGGGCAAGACACTCTATATCCAAGACGTCACCAAGGACCCCAATTTTTCCAACAGGGGGACCAACCAGGAAGGGTCTCTGGCCTGCGTGCCTATCATTACCGAGGGCAGAAGCGTCGGGGTCATCAATTTCCGGGATAATGTCCCGGGCTGCTTCGGGCCCAACGATCTCAGGTTCTTCGAGCTCATCGCAGACCAGCTTTCCATTACCGCATCGCTCGTTCGGACTTATCAGGATCTCCTGGGACTTGAGAAAAAACGAATGAACCTGAGCAGGTATTTTTCCCGGGGACTCGCCGAGCACCTCGTAGCGGATGACCGCATGACAGGTCTTGGGGGGCAGAGAAAGATCGTAACCGTGGTGTTTGCCGACATTACCTCCTTCACCACACTGCTTGACAGCAACCCTGTAGAGCAGGTGGTAGAGGTCCTCAACCGGTTCTTCGAGACCGTCGTTCCAGTGATCTTCAAGCATGGAGGGATGCTCGACAAGTTTTTAGGAGATGGAGTCATGGCGGTCTTCGGCATCCCTGATGAGACCGACATGGACCCCGTCAAGGCGATCCGCTGTGCTGTTGAAATCCAGCAAGGGGTGACTGAACTCAAGGAAAGGCTTGTGGTTGATGGTTTTTTTGCCATCGAGGTAGGCATCGGCATCTCTACGGGCCTGGTAGTGGCAGGGAATATCGGCTCGCAGGAGCAGCTGAACTATACGGTTATCGGGGAGCCGGTAAACCTTGCACAGCGGCTTGAGTCCATCAGCTCTCCAGGAGAGATCATTGTCAGCAGCTTTACCACGGACCTGCTCCCGTCTGGAACAGATCTGGGGGTAAGGTTCGAGCCCATGGGATGTATCAGGGTAAAGGGTATCCCGCGGGATATCAATGCATTAAAGGTTGTCTATAAATAACTACTGGTGGAGTCAGCTTGAAACAGGCCCTTTTGCTCTTGACTTTGCATTTTGTTTCATTTAGTCCATGTCATACCGATTAATCTGTTTCGTGGGCCCTCGCACAGAAACACCCCACACCAGCTCATTAAGCCGAAAGGAAGTTATATGCATTTAGAAGATTTAAAAAAAATGGACCCCAAGGATCTCCTGGAGACTGCAAACTCACTGGAAATCGAGGGTTCAGCCACCATGCACAAGCAGGAGCTTATCTTTGCGATCCTCCAGGCCCAGGCGGAAAAGGATGTCTCCATATCCGGACAGGGGGTTCTTGAGATCCTGCCCGATGGGTTCGGCTTCCTGCGTTCCGCTGACTACAGCTATCTGCCCGGCCCGGATGACATATATGTCTCGCCCTCTCAGATCAGGCGGTTCAACCTGAAAAACGGCGATGAGGTGAGGGGGCAGATCAGACCCCCCAAGGACAACGAGCGGTACTTCGCATTGCTGAAGCTGGAAACCATCAGCAATGCAGACCCGGAGGAGGCCAAGCACCGGGTGTCCTTCGACAATCTCACCCCGCTCTACCCCATGGAAAAATTCAAACTCGAGACCGGTCAGGACAACCTCACCGGGAGGGTCCTGGATCTTCTTGTCCCCATCGGCAAGGGCCAGCGGGGCATGATAGTATCGCCGCCCAAGGCCGGAAAGACCATGATGCTCCAGAGTGTCGCCAAATCCATCAAGAAGAACCACCCTGAGGTGGAATTGATGGTTCTGCTCATAGATGAGAGGCCTGAAGAGGTCACGGACATGCAGCGCTCCGTCAATGGCGAGGTCGTGGCATCAACCTTTGACGAACCTGCTGCACGCCATGTGCAGGTGGCCCGTATGGTCATGGAGAAGGCCAAGCGCCTGGCGGAATACAAAAAGGATGTAGTTATCCTGCTGGATTCGCTCACCAGGCTTGCCAGGGCGCACAACACGGTATGTCCGCCATCAGGTAAGCTCCTCTCGGGCGGTATCGATGCCAATGCGCTTCAGAAACCGAAAAGGTTTTTCGGTTCGGCCAGGAATATTGAAGAGGGGGGCAGTATCACCATCATTGCAACGGCGCTGGTTGATACAGGTTCCCGGATGGACGAAGTCATCTATGAAGAATTCAAGGGCACAGGCAACCAGGAGATACACCTCGACCGGTCCATTATGGAGCGCAGGGTCTTCCCGGCCATTGACATATCCAAGTCAGGCACACGCAAAGAGGAGCTCCTGCTTCCCAAAGAGCAGCTGGACCGCATCTGGATACTCAGAAAGCTCCTGAGTCCCTTGAACCCCATCGACAGCATAGAATTTTTACTGGACAAATTAAGCAAGACGCGCAATAATGCCGAGTTCATGGATTCCATGAATAAATAGGAGTAGATACAATGAAAAAAGGAATACACCCAGATTATTTCGAGACAACGGTCACCTGCGGGTGCGGCAATACCTTCACCACACGTTCCACCAAGAAGGACATACGCGTTGAAATATGCAGCGCCTGCCACCCCTTTTATACGGGTCAGCAGAGGCTCACCTCAACTGCAGGAAAGGCCGAGCTGTTCAAGAGAAAGTATGGCGAGTACCTGAAAAAGGACAGCACTCAAGGCAAAAGCAAGTAAGCTTCCTTAAAATGACATGCTCGAAAAACTCAAGGAGATAGAGGAACGCTATCAGCAGCTCTCCGATCTCCTCGCCGATGAGAAGATCCTTGCCGACCATACCCAGTATACCGCTGCCGCCAAAGAGCAGGCCTCCCTTGAGGAAATCATGGGACCCTTCCGCCGGCTTAAGCTGGTATTCGCTGATATTGCCGAACACGAAACCATGCTTGACGACCCGGACCCCGAGATCAGGGTGCTCGTGAAGGGTGAGCTCGAGTCCCTGAAGGACGAAAGGCAGCATATCGAACAGCAGATCCGAATGCTCTTCATCCCCAAGGACCCGTACGACAACCGCGATGTCATCCTGGAGATCAGGGCCGGTACCGGCGGCGATGAGGCAGCCCTGTTTGCTGCGGACCTCTTTCGGATGTATACCCGTTATGCCGAAGTGAGGCGCTGGTCTATTGAAGTCCTGTCCATCAATGAGACCGGCATCGGCGGCATCAAAGAGGTCATCGCAGGCATCAAGGGCAAAGACGCCTATGCCCGGCTCAAATATGAGAGCGGGGTCCACCGGGTCCAGCGTGTCCCTGCCACTGAGGCGAGCGGAAGGATCCACACCTCGGCCGTCACGGTTGCAGTGCTGCCCGAGGCAGAGGAAGTGGATGTAAGCATTGACGCCAATGACCTGAAGATCGACACCTACCGGGCTTCCGGGGCAGGCGGCCAGCATGTGAACAAGACCGAGTCGGCCATACGCATCACCCACATCCCCACCGGGATCGTGGTTACCTGTCAGGACGAGAAGTCCCAGCACAAGAACAAGGCTAAGGCCTTACGGGTGATCCGCACCCGCATCCTCCAGCAGAGGCAGGAGGACCAGGATCGCGAGATCGCCTCCCAGAGACGCTCCCAGGTTGGCACCGGAGACAGGAGCGAGCGGATCCGCACCTATAACTATCCCCAGGGCCGCGTCACGGACCACCGGGTAAACCTTACCCTGCACAGGCTCCCCCAGATCCTTGAGGGGGATATCGACGAGATCATCGACGGGCTTACCGCCCATTACCAGGCCGAGGCACTCAAGAAGACCGGGAGCTGAAGGGAGTGGCAAAAACCATCTCCGAGGCGCTCACACATGCCAGGGGCCTTCTTGCAGACCAGGGCATAGACTCGGCCTTCATCGATGCCGACCTGCTCCTGGCACACTCCCTTAATATCAGAAGGATCGACCTCATCATCCACCGCGACCGCATGCTCACGGTCGAAGAGATGGATGACTTCAGCGACCTTATGGAGCGCAGGATCTCTCACGAACCGGTGGCATACATAACAGGCATCAAGGAGTTCTTCGGCATGCCCTTTATGGTCAACCCCCACGTTCTTATCCCCAGGCCCGAGACCGAGATCCTGGTGGAGCAGACAATTGCGCTGGCACCAAAAAGCGCTACGGTTTTCGAGATTGGGGTGGGCTCCGGTGCAGTGATCATCTCAATTTTAAGTGAACGCCAAGACCTCAAAGGTGTGGGTAATGACATCAGCATCCCTGCCCTAATCACTGCACGGGTCAATGCCGCCACCCATAGTGTCTCAGATAGGCTCCGTCTCTTTGCGGGCAATGTCATGGAAGCCATCGGCAGCTCCTGGCCCATGATAATAGCAAACCCGCCCTATATCCGTATGGATGAAATGAACGAGCCTGGATGATGATGTCAGTCTTTATGAGCCGGCAAAAGCCCTTTTCGGTGGAAAAGACGGGCTTGATATTGTAAAAGAGATCATCAAAGGATTGAGCGGACATCTGACCATGGGCGGCATGCTCATCATGGAGGCCGGCCGGGGCCAGAAAGAGGCCATCGACTCTTTGGTGGGATCCCATAAATCGCTGAAGATAAGGACCTGGATACATGACCTTGCAGGTATAGAAAGGGTCGTGATCGTAGAGAGGATTCATGGATAAATTCATTATATCGGGCGGCAATTCTCTGCGGGGAGAGGTGAGCGTTTCCGGGTCCAAAAATGCAGCGCTGCCCATACTCTGCTCATCGCTGCTCTCTGATGGCTTATGCACCTATACAAATGTGCCGCGTCTCATGGATATCAGCACCATTTGCGCGGTGCTTGCAAAACTGGGCGTCAAGGCGGACAGGCCCGAACACAACACCGTAGTCCTCGACCCTAAAGGCGTCAATGCCTTTGAGGCCCCCTATGACCTGGTCAAGAGCATGAGGGCATCCATCCTGGTCCTTGGGCCGCTCCTTGCCAAATATGGAAAGGCCAAGGTATCACTGCCCGGTGGATGCGCCATCGGGGTGAGGCCCATTGACATGCATCTGAAGGCCTTTGCCAAGATGGGGGCGGCCATAGAGCTATCCCATGGGTATGTCATGGCCACTGCAAACAAATTGAAGGGTGCCCGTATCGTGTTCGACAACACAACGGTGGGCGGCACGGAAAATGTCATGATGGCTGCATGCCTGGCCGAAGGCACAACCATTATCGAGGGTGCGGCGAGGGAACCCGAGGTCGTGGACCTGGCCGGAGCCCTGAATGCCATGGGCGCCCGAATCGAGGGTATAGGAGAGAGTACCATGGTCATCGAAGGGGTAAAGTCTCTCTCAGGCCTTAACTACAAGGTCATACCCGACAGGATAGAGCTGGGCACCCTCATTGTTGCAGCCGCCATCACCAAGGGGGCTCTCACCATCAGGGACACAAGGCCGGATCATGCTGCAGCCATCATTGATAAGCTTGCCGAGATGGGTGTAAAGATCAGCGAAGGTGAAGCTGGTGTGGTCCAGGTTAACGGGGACTGCGACCTGAAGCCTGTTAACATAATGACTGTGCCCTACCCCGGGTTCCCCACGGACATGCAGGCCCAGATAATGGCCCTGGCCTGTATCTCGCCCGGGGTTTCCGACATCACGGAGAACATCTTCGAGAACCGGTTCATGCATGTACCAGAGCTTGTGCGCATGGGGGCCAACCTCGAAGAAAAGGGCAGGACCGTAATCGTGCGCGGCATTGAGAGGTTCCAGGGGGCGTCCGTCATGGCCACGGACCTGAGGGCCTCGGCCAGCCTTGTGCTTGCAGCGTTAAATGCCACCGGATATACCGAGATAAGGAGGATCTACCATCTCGACCGGGGCTATGAAGGGCTGGACAAGAAACTTATCAAGCTCGGCGCAGAGGTGTCCAGGGAAAAGGGCGGTCTTTGATGATAACCATAAATACGAAGGATCAAGGCTGGAATGAAAGGCTTTTCGGGCTGCTGGACCGTATGAGGGCCATGCCTGATGAGGTGGACGGAGCTGTCAGAGGGATCATCGAGCAGGTCAGGATCAGGGGAGATGAGGCCCTGTTCGAATACACCAGGACCTTTGATAAGTTCGACCCGGAAAAAGACGGGTTCTGCTTCGGGCCGGATGAGATCGCAAAGGCATACCAGGAAGCACCGAAAGACATCCTCGAGGCACTCGAGTGTGCAGCAAGACGCATAGATGAGTTCCATTCCCACCAGAAGGAGCAGTCCTGGTTCATCACCGATGAATCGGGCACCATCCTTGGGCAGAAGGTCACGGCTGTAGGCAGTGCAGGTATCTATGTCCCGGGAGGGAAAAACGCTTTTCCATCAACGCTCCTCATGAATGTGATTCCCGCGAAGATTGCCGGGGTAGAGAATGTCGTTGTGGTATCCCCCACCCCTTCGGGCAGGGTCAGCCAGACTCTCCTTGCCGCTGCACATATTGCAGGGGTGGGGAGGATCTACCGTATCGGAGGCGCCCAGGCCATAGCCGCCCTGGCCTTCGGAACCAGGAGCATCCCCAGGGTTGACAAGGTGGTCGGCCCGGGCAACATTTATGTGGCGCATGCCAAGAGGCTCCTTCAGGGGACCATCGGCATCGACGCCTTTGCAGGCCCTTCCGAGATCCTCGTGATCGCGGATGACGGGGCTGACGCTTATGTGGTTGCATGCGACCTGCTCTCCCAGGCCGAGCACGATACCCATGGCATCCTCTATCCTGATCACACCTTCGGCGGCCCTGGCTGCGGCGGTATTGAAGGAGTTGGAAAAGGCCATAGTCACCCTGCCACGCAAGGACACCATCAGGGACGCCCTCGATAACCACGGGGCGTGCATCGTGACAAAAGACCTGGATGAGGCTATCGATATCGCGAACCGGGTGGCGCCTGAACACCTGGAGCTCATGCTGGACAACGCCTATGAGTATCTCGGCAGGATCAAGAATGCAGGGGCCGTGTTCCTGGGTTATATGACGCCGGAGGCCATGGGCGATTATGTGGCCGGACCAAACCATACCCTGCCAACCGGATCAACGGCGCGGTTCTATTCGCCGCTGGGCGTCTATGATTTCACCAAGCGCACCTCGGTCATCGGGATATCACAGAAAACCCTCGATGCATTAGGGCCTATGGCGGTGCGCATCGCCCAAGCCGAGGACCTGGAGGCGCATGCACGATCTGTTCAATGCCGCCAAAAGAAACATAATCCTTAAAGGTATCCTTCCTCACCTGCCGGGGAAGACCTATCTTGTGGGTGGGTGTGTACGAGACCTGATGCTGGGCGCCGAGCCATCCGACTTCGACCTTGTCACCTTCGGATCGTCCATGGACCTGGCACGGCAGCTCGGCATAATTTTGGGCGGCAAGGCCTTTTTCATGGACCAGGAACGTCAGATGGCACGGGTAGCACTGAACCACGGAGACCTGACCATAGACGTATCACCTCCTAAGGGGAACCGACATAGCAGCAGACCTTGCGGAGCGGGATATCACCATCAATGCCATGGCCTTGAATCCCTTTGATGGCACACTCATCGACCCACTTGGAGGACAAAAGGACCTGCAGGAAAAACGGATCCGGCTTATTGGGGAAAAGAACCTGAGGGACGACCCACTTCGGGGGTTGCGCTGCCTGAGGTTCTCCGTGCAGCTTGGGTTTTCCCTTGATAGCCTCACTATGGAAATGATCAAGAAAAATGCAGAAAACCTTGACAGGATTGCCCCTGAACGGATCAAATACGAATTCTTGAAGGCACTGATATGTCCTGACAGCGCAACATTTTTCAGCCTCCTCGTTGATGCGGGGTACCCCCACGTGCTCTTCATGACCCCGCTGGATAAAGATCGGATTGGTCTGAGCCTTGTGTGTGTATCAGGCATAGAGTCCCTTCTCCTGGATGTGCCCTCATACCTCCCCGGTATAAAAGACTCCTTTGCAGATGAGCTGGAGCACGGTTTCACCAGGTCCGGGGCACTGCGGCTAGCAGGCTTTTTTGCCTGTGTGGCCGAATCGTCGCAGCTCAATTATAATGAAGACCTGGTGAACACCTGGTGCACGAGGCTGGCCCTTTCTTCCCTGGCAGGCCGCGTCATTGCAAAGACCATCTCAGGCATGCTGCAGGTGCTTAACCTTGACGAGAAATCCTTTCTCAGCAGCAGGGGCATGCACCGGCTCTTGTCTGTGTATCAGCATTGTTTGCCGGAGATGCTCCTGCTGGCTCTTGCCTCTGATGCCCTTACAGTCCAGAAGGACGCAGACAAAACAAGGGATGTATCCATCGAGACACGCGTCGCATCCCTGTGGGAGTATTTCCAGGGAACCTATAAGGCCCAGGTGGCAAACCCGTTACTCACAGGCCATGACATCATGGAAAACTTATCAGTGGAGCCGGGTCCAAAGGTGGGGGAACTGCTGCGACTAGTGGAAGAGGGCCGGGCGGACGGTATTATATCCAGCCTCGACCAGGCCCTGGAATACCTCAGGTCAATCATGGCAGAATAACACTCAACATTTCTACGCACATCTTACTTTCACCGCACATGCCAGATTCAAGGCAGGAGAATGAGTGAGGACATTTCATTGTTGCTTTCAAAATCACCTTGGGCACAATAACGGACATATCTTTCATACACCTTTTTTAAAAAAATATGAATATTATTAGGCTATCAATATCTTTGATATATAACTTGATCAAGACTTCTTTATTCATAACGCTTTGCCTATTTCGAACCCGAGATTAGAGCTTATGACTCAAATCTATCTTTGAGGTTCATGATGGTCATATCAGCATCTCGGTCATTATTCTGATGGATCAATTTCTCTGCATTTTTTCCCAAAACTTGAACTGGGATTGAATAATCAATATCAAGATCCAAGGTTGTCACGTTCTTATGAGTCTCAAGCTTGAACTCCCACGTAGCATCGATACCGCCTTTGCTTTTAACTACAACACGTTTGTTTGGGATATCTTCAATATTGGTGGCTTCTCCTTTAAATTTCATCCCGGCCATCTTCCAGGTCCAGGTGTAGTGTGCGCCAACACCAGACCCTTTCACATCTTTAACCTCGAGCAGGTTCGTTATCCACTCCGGATATTTTCTGAGCTCCTCGATATAAGAGTAGACCTTCTCTACCGGTGCATTGATCTCAACCCTTTTGTGAATTCTTGGCATACTTATTACCTCCTTTCTTTCGTTCTTCTGCCAAGTGTTATCTTCGAAACCACAGATAAACCAATCCGGCAGATTCGTCTCCCTTCATGTATAATTTTGACATAAACCATCCCGTTCAAGGGGTTCATCGTGGTGTAATGAAAATTAAAAGGTAACCAATGAATCATTATAAAGAGACACTCAACAGCATCTACAAAGAATCTATATGCGAATAATCAGACTATATAAAGATACTTCGGTCACTAGGAAAATCAATAGCCATGGACGAGATCGATCACCGTGACTTCCGGAGGGGAGAGAAAGCGTATGGGCGGCCCCCACGTGCCGGTTCCCCGGTTCACATAAAGGCGGGACCCCTTTGGCAGGTCATACCATCCTGCAATATGCGAGAAAGAGAGTTGCACCAGATAACGAAAAGGGTAGATCTGTCCTTGGTGGGTATGTCCTGAGAGTTGAAGGTCATAGTTCCCGAGCGATCTTTGATCAACAAAAGGCTGATGTTTGAGGAGGAGGGTGAACTTATCCTTTGGCAACAAATTGAGCAGTTCATGCTCCGGCATACCTCTAGACTGGCCGAAATACTTGCCGGTAGGGTCGTCGACACCTGCAATGTTGATGATGCCCCCGACACTCATTACCTCGTTCCTCAAGATGGTGAAACCGGCCATCCTTGTAATTTCAAGGGCCTGCGGGAGGCCGGCATAGAATTCATGGTTGCCTGTAATGGCGTATTTCCCGTATCGAGGTTGTATCTCCTGAAAGGCCTCGGCCAACCCTGCGAGGCTGTCGATCTGTCCGTCCACAAGATCCCCCGTAGATATGAGGATGTCAGGGTTCGCCTTGTGTATCACAGAGAGGATATTCCTTAATCTTTCTTCGCGCACGATGATGCCAAGATGGACATCGGAGATCTGTGCAATCCGCAGGTGCCCAATTGCCTCAGGGATTTTGGGTGATCTGAGGGTTATCATCTCGGTGCGAATGTTCATTGCGGCGAAATATCCATAAACGGCAATGCCCAAGGCAAGAAAGAGGGGGACAAGAAAAGCGATTCTCGCAGAGGGCAGGAACAGGCCTGTATCTTTGTGAAAGATCAGCCCTGTACCGTGTACGAAGAGGTGATAGAGATCGGTCAAAAGAGAAAGGGTAAAAAACAGGAATATAATGCCCATCCAATTGTAACCGATGTATGCCATCAAACGGGCTGAAAATTCATATCCATGCCTTTCCAGTATGCGGACAAAAATAGGGGCAAAGGTCATGACTGCTAAAAAGAACCCCAGGATTATGCCAGCACCGGCCCCAAAAGGGAAGGCGCCCTTCACCTTGAAGAAAGCATAGACATGCACTGCACTATAAACGCTGAAAATGGTGAGTAGGAATAATGACATTGTGGTCTCCTTGAAGCTTATCACGGTTGTCGTGATATTATTATACTTGATAGAGGATAGATAAAAATTTTCAAGTACCTGGATGGAGTGGTCTTGGATATATGGCAGCATCAGAGTACATCATCACTTTAGCCACTATGAATAGCCCTGATTAAGCTTTTTTAGTTTATAGACATCATAAAGCAGATATGAAATTGAATCTCAGGTTTTTCCAAATATTATAAAATCGTCTCTGACCGTGCTTTTCCTTGGTGGTCCCCGTTTACTCCTCCCTTGACACCGCGTGCGCAATTCGTACAATTTCTTGAGCGATATCTTCAGGTGAAAGAACAAAATCTATACACCCGCTTGCTATTGCGCTCTGAGGCATATCCGGCTGCCCGGCAGTGTCGAGCTTCTGCGCGATGGTAATGCCTCCCGCTTCTTTTATGCCGCACAGTGCTGCTGCCCCATCACCATCATAGCCAGAGACAATGACAGCAATAAGTTTGCCGTCCCAGTACTCAGTTAGGGAACGCAGAAAAACTGTAATCACATCGGGCCATCCCCTCGGCTTTGATATCGGCTTGAGACGGAACTCTCCATCAAGAACATGCAAATCACTCTGTTCCGGGATTATGAACACATGGTTGGGCTCGATGAGTAATTTTTCCGTGATCAGTTCAACCGGCATCTTAGTGTAGCGCGGGAGGATCTCGTGGAGGTGGGTGGCTACGGTTCTCAGGTGATTAACGATGACGATAGCAACACCCATATCGGCCGGCAGATGGCTTAATAACCGGATATAGGCATCGAGGCCACCGGCCGAACCGCCAACGCAAACGATAGGAAAGTCTTTTGCAACACTCTTAGCCTTCATAGGCAATTCCTCCCATGATATGAACTCCCTTTTTTCGCTATAAAAAAGTATACTACCAACTCGACAAAACCATGTAGGAAATGTTTACATTGTAGTATATCCGTTTCAGCACTACTATTTTAAGACTGTATGTTTTTTACTATATTATAAGAGCTGAGAGCTCCATTGCAACCTGGGGTGATACTATGGACGGTTATGTGTAAACACTACCACCTGAGAAATTAGTAATGACTAAAAAAGATACAATAAAGACCAGCTCAACAAACCTGCGCAGTCGCGCAGAGGCAGAACTGAAGGATCGCCCTGCCGGCCAGGGCGACATCTCACTGGAAAAAACCCAGCGCCTGCTCCACGAACTAGAGGTGCACCAGATCGAGCTGGAAATGCAGAACAAAGAACTGCACCGGTCGCAGGAGGAGCTGGAAATCTCCCGGACCAAGTATTTTGACCTCTTTGACCTCGCCCCGGTGGGGTATCTTACCCTGGATGAGAAAGGGCTCATCCTGGAGGCGAACCTGACAGCCTCACGGTTACTCGGGATAGAACGAAGTTCTCTGGTCAAACAGCCCCTTATACGATTTATCATCAGTGAGGACCAGGCCGGTTACTGCCTGCAGAACAAGCTACTTCTCGAAACGGGCATGCCGCAGACCTTCGAATTGAGGATGATGCGCCAAGACGGTTCCACCCTCTGGATACTCATGGAGACGAGCGCCAAACTCTCAAGTGACAGCGGTTTGTTCATGTACAAGGTTGTCATGAGCGATATCTCCATACAGAAACGTTTAGGAGAGGCTTTACAAGAAGCTCACAACGAACTGGAACAACGTGTAGAGGAGCGGACAATTGAACTCAGGACAGCCCTTTCTGAAATCAACACATTGAAAGAACAGCTCGAGGCCGAGAACATTTACTTCCGCAACGAGAATAAAAAGAAGCATCAATTTGAGAATATTATCGGGAAAAGCGACGGGCTCAAGTATGTTCTCTACCGGGCGGAACAAGTTGCCCCTGCCAACACAACGATCCTCATCCTTGGTGAAACCGGTACGGGAAAAGAGCTGATCGCTGCCGCCATCCATAACATGAGTCCCCGCAAGGAACGGCCATTGATAACGGTCAACTGTGCCGCCCTGCCGGCCAATTTAATAGAGAGCGAATTGTTCGGCCGGGAGAAGGGGGCATTTACCGGGGCCGATGCCCGGCGGGTAGGCCGGTTCGAGGTGGCCAATGGCTCCACTATTTGCCTGGACGAGATCGGGGAGCTGCCCCTTGAGTTGCAGTCAAAGCTGCTCCGGGTGATTCAGCATAACGAGTTTGAGCGCCTGGGCTCGTCCCATACCATCAAGGTCGATGTGCGGATCATTGCAACAACCAATCGAGACCTTGAAGAAGAGATCCGCAAGGGTCGGTTCCGGCAGGACCTTTACTACCGGCTCAACGTCTTTTCCATCTCGATCCCGCCACTTAGGCACCGCAAAGAAGATATCCCGCCCATGGTCCAAGCCTTCGTAGAGAGGTATGCCAGAAAATTGGGCAAACAGATCACGTCCATCCAGAAGGAAACGATGAAGGTATTGCAGGAATACCCATGGCCAGGGAACGTCCGGGAGCTGGAAAGCATCATTGAACGGGCCGTGATCTTGTGCCCCGGGCCGGTTCTGCAACTGACGGACAAGCTGGGTATTTCATCCACCACACGTTCATCCACGTTGAGGACCTTAGAAGAGGTGGAGCGAAACCATATTCTTAAAATCCTTTCTGAAACGAGGTGGCGAATCGAGGGAAAGGACAAGGCCGCGGCGATCCTGGGCATGCACCCGAGTACCTTACGGGCGAGGATGCATAAGCTCGGGATAGTCCGACCGAAGAGAAAATACTCAAATTAGACTGTCCCCCCTCCTTTCAAAGTACCCCTCAATATGTTGAGGTTCCGCTAAATCTTGAGGCCAACCGATTCATTTCATACTTATCTGCTATTCCCTCCTCTTCATCTAACCCTCTTTATTAAAAATTGTTTTCAATCTTCTGATCTTTGTTTTGCTGTTGGCTGGCCATTTGCACTAACATTTGTATGATCCTGGTAATCATAAGAATGAAGGTCCTTTCTGAGAAGCGCCTGGAGTTGTCGCAGGCAATTGCTTCACTGTTCGGTTCAACAAGGATGGATAGGTATGCCAATAATCAATTCAAAACCTTATAGGAGGAATACTATGAAAGACAGTACGAAGGACCAGACGGAAGGCAAGTTTCACAAAGTAAAGGGGAAATTCAAGGAGGTCGCCGGAAAACTCAGCGATAATAATAAGTTGGAAGCCGAAGGCACCGGAGAAAAGATAGCCGGTAAAGTTCAGGAAAAGATCGGTCAAGTAGAGAAGGTTCTGGAGAAGTAGTGAGCGCGGCCTATCATGTACCAGCGGTTAACGGAAGAATCCGAAACTGACAGAGATGTTCAACAAAGTAAAAGGAGGAAATTACCATGGATAATACAACTCTTATCATTCTCATCGTCGTGTTGTTCCTAGTGTTCGGCGGGGGTGGCGGTTACTATTGGTCTAGAGGACGGAGGTAAAGTTATGGCTTCTAAAAACATAGCCGTTTATGGAATCTATCCGAACCGGCCAATGGTTGAAAAGGCGGTTGAAGAATTGAAAGATGCTGGATTTCGTAATGCGGATATCTCGGTGCTGTTCCCTGAAAGTGGCGGAACCAAAGAATTCGCAATCGAAAAGGAAACCAAGGCTCCTGAGGGGGCAGCGACAGGAGCCGGAACCGGTGCGGTCATCGGCGGCGCTTTAGGGTGGCTTATGGGTATTGGCTTTTTGGTCATCCCTGGTATTGGGCCCTTCATTGCGGCAGGTCCCATCATGACTGCTCTTGCTGGAGTCGGCGCTGCAGGGTTGGTCGGAGGGCTAGCCGGTGCGCTGATTGGCATGGGTATTCCCGAGTATGAAGCTAACCGATATGAAGGGCGTATCAAGAAAGGGGGAATTCTACTTTCTATCCATGCTGACGATAGAGAATGGAAGAATAAAGGTAAGGACATACTGAAACGTACCGGGGCTGAAGATATAGGAGATAAAGGAGAAGCCCACGCAGACTATGATGCAAGTGACAGACCTGGAACCAACACCCCTCAGCGGACAGATTATGAAGAGTCAAGAGCAGGTGAGTCTGTCGAGACAAGAACCCGCGACCTCCTTACTTCAAATACAGAAGGTCCTATCCGAGGCAAATGATTGATTTTAACGTTTAAACTTTCTTAGGAGGATTTAGGTGGATAACATGGATAACGAAAAGAACATATACGAGATCCCAAAACATCAAGTTGGAGGAGAACCCGGTAGCGCCAGTGCTCAGAGCATTCTGGAACACGGCTCCGAAGTTTATGAGCAAGCAGAGCAGGCTGTAAGTGATGTTTACGATAAACCAACACAGACGGCAAGCGAAGCTTATAAACAGGCCACTGGTTATAGTGGTAAAAATCCTGGCAAGATAATCCTTATCTCATTAGTGATAGGAGTGGGGCTGGTGGTTCTCTTGATTGCAAGCTCTCGTCTCTCGTATACCGGACGGTTTGTCCAACCCATGCTCAAAGCACTCTCCGACATTGCTCGAGAGATTGTTCGTATAAGTGTATTGTTAACGGAAAAAGCAATGCAGAAAATTAGGTAAAGTTCCAAGTCTGAAAGAAAAAAAGAGGATCGCTATGCACAACTCAGAAGAAGGGAAAGTGGGATGGATTTTACTTTGGCTCTTGGGAATCCCGATCCCGGTTTTAGTGGTGCTGTTTCTCATACGTGGGTGCACCTGAGGGAAACCGCAGTTGTTTTAGAGGTATGTGTGCTATTTAAGGTGAGGCGTAAGGTTTTCTTGAAAGAACAACATGGATGTCGAAGAGAATGGGAAGGTGGCACAGCAAAGACAGGAAGGCCAGGAAACGGCGAACAAACGTGTGACAAAAATCTTCCGCTCCATTCCTAGATGGCTGCGCTGGAGTGCCGGGATCCTTTTCGGCATTCTGCTTCTTCTTTTCATTGCGCCTTGCTTCCTGGATGAACCGCTCCGGAAATCCATGGAAAGCAACATGAATAGCCATCTGAAAGGCTATTCGGTTCGGTTGCCCGGATTGCATTTCCAGGTGATAGGGTTATCGGTAACCCTGAAGGGATTAACCGTTTTGCAGCAGGAACACCCGAAACCTCCCGTGGCTGAGTTTCCCTATCTCAAGGCAAGTATTCACTGGCAACAGGTTTTATTAGGCAAACTTGTTGCCGAGTTTCAACTCGACCGGCCTAAATTTCATCTCAACCTGCAACAGCTCCTCGCTGAAGCTGCCAGTAAAACACCGATCAAGGAGCGTGGATGGCAACAGGCAGTAGAAGATATTTATCCATTGAAGATCAACATCCTGAAGATAACTAACGGCGAAATGGTTTACATAGATCAGGATCCCGATCGCCCTCTTCTCCTGAGCCATATGAACCTGCAGGCAGAAAACATCCGCAATATACAAGCGCCGGACCAAGTCTACCCCTCCTCTTTCCATCTGGAAACAGTAATTTTCGGGACTGGTCATGGAGTCATCGACGGCAAAGCCAACTTCCTGGCCGAACCGGTTCCGGGAATAAATGCCGATTTCAAGCTGAAAAAGGTCCCACTCGACTATTTCAAGCCAGTGTTCGCCCGCGCAAATCTGTCCATAAGCAAAGGTGAATTCTTCGCTTCAGGTAGAGCGGAGTATGCTCCGAAAGTAAAGACAGCTCATGTGAAAGACCTCACTATCAATAACCTGGAAATTGATTACATCCACACTACAGGTACTGCCGCCGCCGAAAAGAAACGTGCCCTCGAAGTCAAAAAAACAGCAGACAAGGTGAGCAACGATCCGAGTATGCTGCTCCGTATCGATCAGTTGAATCTGAACAGAAGCACCATCGGCATGATCAATAAGAGCGTCAGTCCGCCTTACCGTATCTTCCTCGCCGATACCGATATTCATCTTACCAATCTCTCCAATCAGTTTGCACAGGGTCCTGCCGAAGCCAGGCTTCGGGGAAAATTCATGGGAAGCGGCGATACGGCTGCGGTGGCACACTTCCGGCCGGAAAAGAACGGGCCCGATTTCGATATCGATCTTAAAATAAAGGATACAAAGCTGGTCTCAATGAACGATCTGCTTCGAACTTACGGAAATTTCGACGTCACTGCCGGCCTCTTTTCATTTTACACCGAGCTGCATGTCAAGAACAACGCCATTACAGGCTACGTTAAACCTCTTTTCAGAGATATGAAGGTATACGACAAGCGAAAAGATAAAGAGAAAAGCGTTTTCCATAATATGTACGAGATGATGGTTGGCGGTGTCGCCAAGCTTCTCGAAAACAGGCCTCGAGGCGAGGTCGCAACCAAAGCAGATATTTCCGGACCGGTGGGGAGTCCAAAAACAAATACACTCCAGATCATTGGTCAACTCATCAAGAACGCCTTCTTCATGGCTATTCTCCCCGGCCTCGAAAAAGAGGATCCCAGCTTGAGGCGATGAAGTGCCTCGCTCTTTTAATGACGATCCCACCTTCACGTCATCTTAATTCCTCTTTATATTGAGGTTCCACCAAATATTGAGGCTAAACGGATCATTTCATACTTTGCTGCTGTTCTTACTTATTCATTTAACCTGCTGTTAATAAATATTTATTTCAGATTTCTGATATTCTTTGAGCTCTTGGCCGGCCATTTGCTGTAACACTTGCATGATCATGTTAATCATACGCATGAAGGTCCTTTCTGAAAAACACATAGAGTTGTTACAGACGATTGCTTCACTTTCCAGCTCCACAAGAATGGAGAAAGGATGCCAGTGCTGGGACTTCTGCCAGAGCACTGAAGATGAAAATCGACTCTTTCTTCTTGAAGAATGGGATACACAGGAGAACCTTATGACCCATCTGAAGTCGGAGCATTTCAGGGTGCTCCGGGGGGCCATGAATCTTCTCGAAGAGCCCTATGAATGGGGGTTCTACACCGATTACAACCCGGCAGAGTTGGAGAGATTTAATCGAGAAACTGATTCTCTGGCGTATCTCCTGTTGCCGGAAAATTATCATTTGAACCAAAAAAGCTCAGCAGTCAAATCTAAATCCTATGGGAGGAATACCATGAAATCCAGTACGAAGGACCAGGCGGAAGGCAAGTTTCACAAAGTAAAAGGTAAGATCAAGGAGGTAGCCGGGAAACTCAGCGATAATCCAAAGTTGGAAGCTGAAGGTGCCATTGAAAAGATAACCGGCAAAGCTCAGGAAAAGATCGGTCAGGTCGAGAGGGTTTTGGAGAAGTAGTGAGAGCGGGGTATCATGCAACGACATGTCCATGTGCTTCCGGATGCGGTTGCATGATGCACAACAACCGGGACTCCGAAACCATGAAGTCTTCTCAGATTAAAAGTGTTCAATAAATAACAACAATAAAAGGAGAACGAACAAATGAAAGTAATCTATTCTATATCTCTAATGGTTGCAGCGGTGGCTATGCTGGCGATAAGTGTACCTGTGCACGCTTCGAAAATGGACACCCGCATCGAAACAGCTGCCAAGCAGTCATATGTGTTCAAGACCTACCTCAAGGCTGATGATATCAAGGTCAAGTCCGTGGATGGTGTTGTGAGCTTAACGGGAACTGTCTCTGAAGAATCCCATAAGTCATTAGCCCAGGAGACCGTGGCGAGCTTGCCAGGGGTAAAGAGTGTGGACAACAAACTGGAAATCAAAGGAGAAAGCCCTGCCGAGAATTCCGATGCATGGATCACAACGAAAGTGAAAACCATGCTCCTGTATCATCGGAATGTGAGTGGTATGACAGAGGTTAACACCAAAGACGGAATCGTCACCCTGCAAGGCGAAGCGGACAGCCAGGCACAAAAGGATCTGACGACTGAATACGTCAAGGATGTCGAAGGGGTTAAAGGCGTAAATAATCAGATGGCCATGACAAAGACCGTAAAGAAGACACAAACCACAGGCCAAAAGATTGATGACTCCTCCATCACCGCCCAGGTCAAGATGACGCTGCTCTATCACCGCTCGACCAGCGCTCTCAATACCAAGGTCACTACGAAGAATGGCGTGGTTACATTGAGTGGTAAAGCCGCCAACGCAGCTGAAAAGGATCTGGCCACCAGATACGCCAACGACGTAAACGGTGTGAAGGCTGTGAAGAACATGATGACTATCGAATAGTAGTCAGGAGAGATTCTCCCGGCTCGCCGGGGAATCTCTCCGAAAGGAGGATCAAATGTTGTGGACGATTGCCGTAATACTGATAGTTCTGTGGCTGCTGGGGTTGGTGAGCAGTTACACCATGGGAGGGTTAATTCACATCTTGCTGGTGATTGCCATTATCGTTGTGCTGGTCAGCGTCATTCAGGGGCGACGAGGGTAGTAAAGCGGTCCTCTTGTCCCAAAAAGACAAGGAATCATGCCATAACCAGCATAGCAAGAGATGGAAAAGCGGCAGAGTAATATAAGTCCAAAGTTCCTTGTGAGATGGGTAGTAGTAAGACCAAACTCCAGCTAAAGAACCGCGGATAACTACCTACAATAACCAATTTCATAAGTAGCCTATACTTCCTCAATATTCCCCTTTTGGGGAGCTGCAACGGCTCCCCCATTTTTTCAAAAAAAAGTCATGAACCAGGTTTCACACTGAGAAAGAAAAGTTGAGGATATACTTTTTATGACACCTTACTATTGTTTAGTTCTTTTCCTGTAAGTTCTTCTGCTGTTGTGTTGCTGTCCTGACCGCCTCTTTGATGTCTTTATTATTAGGGTCAATGACAAGAAGACTCTGCCAGAGCATTATAGCCTTATCGAGGTTACCTTTCCTATATTCCTGAAATCCCTGCATGGAAAGAGTCTTCTTACAGTAAGAGAGCTTTGTATTCAAATAAGCACTGTTGAATGAGAGCATCTTACTAACATTGTTAAATTTTGCATAATTGTTCTGCAGAACGTAATACATTCTCCCCGCAGAGGCAACATCCCTCTTTTCTAAAGCCTTGTCGGCGGCTGACTTGATACCTTCAAGGCTCTTCGCATACTCTTTTTCCAATGGCAGATCCTGTGGCTGCTTGCGGCACTCGGCACTGTAGATGTCAATAGCCCTCTGGTACTCACCTGCATCCATATATTGCCTGGCCAATGTTATGGCTTGAACTGTTACTTGACTGGGTGTCTGCGACTTATGCTTGACATGGGCCGATGTCTTGACAGGACTTTTTGGTGATGTCCAGCTTTTCATCTCAGCACACGACTGTATGGTGAGCAAGAGTATAAGGGCTAAGAGAAGCAGTTTTGGTCTAAGGAGATCCATCATCGGACCGCCTTCTTAACAGACAGCGGCATAGTATGGACACTGTGCTTTTCCATCAACTCAACGAATACAGTGACAAGCTCCGGACGGAACTGTATCCCCGACATACGAGTGATCTCACGCAATGCTTCTTCCTCGGAGAGGGCCTTCCTGTAGGGCCTGTCCGAGGTCATCGCATCAAATGTGTCACCTATGGTTATTATTGCTGCAAACAGGGGAATATTGTCTCCGACCAATTCATCGGGATAGCCTTTGCCGTTGTGCCACTCATGGTGGTGCCGAGTGGAAGGGATATACTTGACTAACGAGGGAGCCCAGCTAAGAATGGATGCTCCGTACTCCACGTGGTGCATCATTTCCTTATATTCAGCTGGGCTGAGTTTACCTGGCTTGAGCAGAATGGAGTCTGGAATCTTTATCTTACCGACATCATGAAAGAGGCACGCTACCTCCAGGTCTGTCAGCTCATCTTTGGAAAGGCCCATCTCTTTTCCAATGAGCAGCGACAGCTGTGCTACCCGTGCGGAATGCCCATGGGTATAGGAGTCTCTTGCATCTATGGCTGCAGCCACTACCTTGACAATGGAAACATAAGCGTCTTCAAGATCCTGGGCATATCTATTCAGTTTGCCCCTTTGATCTGCTATCTGGGCCGACATTTCATTAAAATTGCGTGTAAGATTACCCAACTCATCTTGAGAATAGATCCTGAGGGGATTCTTTGCTGTTCCATTTTTCAGTTCATCCACGCCTGCTGAGAGTTCTTTTATAGGCTTTATCAGGAAAGATGCCAGCAGCGAACTGGCAATAATTCCAAGAACGACAATGATTCCGAAGACTATAAGTATTCTGTCAGTGACTTTTCTCTGTGCCTCTATCAGTACAGACCTGTTCATGCCGAGAATCACACTGCCCAGAGACTTATTCATGAAAACAATGGGGCATGATATTTCGAAAATAGTGCCTGATCGGGTAGGTAATTCTCTTATCATAGTCCCGTCAGCAGCCTTTCTGAGAAGTCGGCCATGGGTGATTAATATAGTCTCCCCGATCATAGGGGTATCGCTATGGACAATGGCCTTCCTGTTCGGATCGACGATGACCACATAAGGCATGTCACTATTTGATGACTTTGCTTTATAAACAAGAGTATCCAGACCCAGGAGATCTCTTGACAGAAGGCTGTACCCTGCCGATGCAGCGATACTTTTCCCCACGGATTCCCCTCGTTTGATAATCTCATTCAATATGTAATTGTTCATTATCTGGAGAGTCATAATACACAGGATAAAAGAAGTGCTGGTGAGGAGAATAACCGTAAAGAAAGCAATCTTGAATCTTAGATTGGCAGAACGGTATCGTTGTGACATCAACAGCAGCGCGGCCTTGAAGAACTTCAAGAGCGTATGTAAATATGAAGCTATTTTCAGCGCAAATGATCTTTGCCCTGAAAAAAACCGTTGTGTAGCTCCCATAATCGTTGGCATCTTCACACAAAGTACCCAGTCCTCTTTATCGGCGAAAAAAAGGTAACACTTGAATTTACTCAACCTTGCTGCAGCCGTGTGCTGTATTAAAAAAAGTGTGGTTTTTATAGATATGCTCCAAGCGTGGCCTCTCAGCCAATTGTCACACTCTGGTTTGACCGACCGGTTTAACCATAATGAGATGTGACACCCCGGTTCAGTTTGCCCGTTCTTCTGACGTGAATCAAAACGATGCTTTGTGGTTTTACATCCAGGAAAATATTTGGTATACCATAATCCATGAAGGTTGAAACATGGATGGTCAAGGAAGTAGTCACCATAGGGAGTAATGCGGCCATCAAAGATGCTCTTATGGTTATGAAGAAGCACTCTGTACGGCATCTGCCCGTGGTGGACAACGGCGCTTTTGTGGGCCTGGTGGCGCTTGGGGACCTCAAGCAGGCCATCATTGCATCCATGATCGAGCAGCTCAAGATAAGTGATGTGATGATCCGCGAGCCCTACACGACCTCCAAGGATACTCCCCTTGAGAAGGCCGCTCAGATCATCTATGAAAAGCGCATCGGGTGCCTGCCTGTAATGGAAGATGATAAGCTCGTGGGTATCCTCACGGTAAATGATATCCTGAAGGCCTTCATAGACATGCTGGGCGTGCTCAA
Organism: uncultured delta proteobacterium; assembly: GCA_963785235.1. GTDB lineage: Bacteria > Desulfobacterota > Desulfomonilia > UBA1062 > UBA1062 > MWEI01. The sequence continues at coordinate 143,977 of CAWAUM010000002.1, forward strand.
GGGCGGCTCACGCATCGATGTAATCCTGAAAAATGTTCACGGGTCATTTGATGAGGTGGTATCCATCATCGAGTCCAAGGGGGGGTACATCATCAGCGCCGGCATGACCATGAACGGTGAGGATAACACCCACCATTTCCGCATATCCGGCGGCGATGCGTCTGAGATCGCCCGGGAGCTGACGAACATGGGCTACCGAGGGATCAAGCTCATAGATTAATCCTGCAAACGCCCAGTTATCTCCTCAAGGCTCACTCCCTCAAGGGAAACAATCTTGTTCCTGTTCCGTTCTCCCTGAATGATGGATATTCTTGATTTCGCAATGCCGAGACGTTTGGAAAGAAACCTGATAAGGGCATCATTGGCCTTGCCCTCAACAGCAGGGGCATTCAGGCGGATAATCAGGGCGTCATTCTTGACCTCACCGATGCCTTCCTTGGAGGAGTTGGGCTGAACCCTGCATGAAAGGACTACTGAAACCCCTTTTTGGCTAACCCACATTCCCCTTGTCTCTGATCCAGGCCTGATATGAATCCAGGATCGCATTGAGCTCGGTAAAGAGTGACGACCTTTTATTCTTCAGGTCTGCCAGGCTCCGCTCGATTTCAGTTTTTGACCGCTCCGCCTCCCTTAAGACCTCCCTGGCCTTGAGTGTTACATGGGTATGCAGCTCCTGGGCCTTCTGCTCCGCCTCCACGAGTTTCTGGTTGGCAGCGAGCTGTATGTCAGAGGCCTTCTTTTCGGCATCAGCCAGGATGGAACTTGCGTCGAGATCCACACGCTTCATCTTTTCATCCGAGAACTGTTTGACTGAGAGGAAGAGGTCTTCCAAGTCCTTCTGCCTGCGCCTTACCGTTTCCACCTCGCTCTTGAGCATGGAGTTCTCCTCAATGAGCATCTCCATGTCTTCGGCCATGTCCATGAGGAAGGCTATCACTTCATTCTTGTCAAACCCGGACAGCTTAACCTTAAAGCGCTGCTCCCGGATCATCTCGGGCGAGAGTTTCATCTATAGCCCCCCTTTCAGCCTGTACCCGGTTTCAATGATAGTACTGGCCAGGGCGTACTTGAGGAAGACGATAGCCGCTATGATGATGATGGGCGAGAGGTCGATCCCGCCGATCACGATGGGAAGCCGCCTGCGGATCCAGGAAAAGAGAGGATAGGTAGCGCTGCGAAGGAACTTGACGATCGGGTTGTATGGATCCGGGTTCACCCACGAGATGAGCGCACCGATGATGACGATCCACATGTAGATGCTCAGGATGATATCCAGGACATTGCCCAAACCGATGAGTATATTGCCGAGGATATACATAGACCCCCCCTTACCTCCTGTGTGTAATCATTTTCCTTTTTGCAGGTTTCACTCTGAGAATGCAAGGGATTTTCCTCCGATTTTAAGCCTATTCGAAAATCTGGCCATACGGATGCTTGCAGCGGGAATAAAGCTCTGCTAAACCTTGGGGTGTGAAATTATCCAGGGTCGAGATCAAAGGATTCAAGTCCATAGCGAAAAAGATATCCCTTGCCATCTCCGGCGGGGTGACCTGCATTGCAGGGCCCAACGGTTGCGGCAAGAGCAACATCATTGATGCAGCCAGGTGGGCGCTTGGCGAGCAGTCGGCCAAGTCCTTGCGTGCCTCATCCATGAATGAAGTGATCTTTTCCGGGACCCAGGATGTGGGCCCCAGTTCCATGGCCAGTGTAACGTTGGAGTTCATCAAGGATGGCGGACCTTTCCCCAAGACCCTTGAAGGATTCGAACAGGTAGCCATTACCAGGCGGCTTTTCCGTTCCGGCGAGAGCGAGTACCTCATCAATAATGTCAGGTGCCGCCTGAAAGACATAACAGACCTGTTTTTAGACACGGGCCTGCACAAGAGCGGCTATGCCATTATCGAACAAGGCAAGGTCAAGGACATCATCCAGGCCAAACCAGAAGAGATCCGCTATCTCATCGAAGAAGCCGCAGAGGTGGGGAAATTCCGCATAAAACGCACTGAGGCACTGAAAAGGCTTGAGGCCACATCCAAGAACCTCGAGCGCATAAACGACCTGCTGGGCGAGGTGACAAGACAGAGGAACGACCTGAAGACACAGGCCAACAAGGCAAGAAGATATCAAGACCTGAGAAAGGAGGTCAATGAGATCTCCAGGCTCCTGTCCGCAAGCGAGCTCAAGGACATTGCCATGCTTAAGGGGGCTTATGAGCAGCAGCTGAAGAACATTGAGGCCGGACTAAGCCGGATGGAAGAGGCCCGCACGGAACTGATGGGGAAATTGGGTGTGTATGAATCCGAGAGCATCCGCCTCAAGGGCGAGATGGATGCACTGGCCTCATCCTTGAGCGATACCGAATCAAGGCAATTATTGGCAGCCCGTGAGATCGAGGGATTCCAGGAGAGACTAAAAGACAGTTCCGCCACCATGGGCATGCTCAGCCAGAACATGGCCGAAGCACACCGGTATATTGATGAAGAGGGGGCCAAGGTTGCTGTGCTCATGCAGGAGCTGTCCGCCCTTAAGGATGAAATGGATGGGGCGCAGACTCACCTTGCAGGGCAACAGGTGCGCCACGATGAACTTGTACAGGAATACGACGCCCTCGAAAAACTATACAACGAGAAGAGGACAGGGCTTTTTGAGGCCATCTCAGAGGTGCGTTCCATTGAGCAGCGCATCATAGAAGTGCAGGGCCGTATCAAGGAGGTCAATGCAACCATCAAAAGACGACAGCAGGACCTTTCCTCCTGTGTTGATGCCGCCGGGGCGTTGTCTCAAGAGCTTGTCCTTCTTGAGGCGGAGATTTCCCGGATAAACCAGTCCATGCAGCCCATACACGAACAGATAGGGGAAAGTGCCGCTGCAATGGAGGCCGCCAGGGCCGCCATTGAGGCAGGTACGCAAAGACTTTTCGGACAGGAAAAGACCCAGGCAGAGATCCTGGCCAAGCTCTCCGTGCTCAGCAGGATCATCGACGATGAATCCTCAGCACAGCATAGTCCTGATAAAACAAGAACAAACGGCAAGAAGAAGGTCTCTGACCTGCTCAGTGTTCAGGCCGGTTACGAGGAGGCAGTGGGCAGGTCCATGGGCAATGCCTTGGACTTCCTGATCTTCCGTGATCATGAGGAGATAGTCTCGCTTCATGGATTCCAGTCAAAAGGCCCCGGTTTTGTCATAGAGCAGCCGCATATCGAAAAGCACAGCCAGGGCACTTTGTCGGGAGCTTTTGGTGTGCTGGGTCTTCTCAAGGAGTTTATCGAGGCCCATGACGGCTATGCCGATATTGTGCATGCGCTTTCCCAGAACATGTGGGTGGTTGAAGACCTTGAGGCTGGGCTTACGTTGTGGAAACAGGGACACAGGTCGTGCAGGTTTGTAACCATGGACGGTATGATCCTGGAGCCAACCGGCGTTATCAGGACCACGCAGGAACACACAAAGTATGCAGATGTGCTCAAGGCAAAGGCGGAGATGAAGGACCTTGCCGAGCGTGAGAAAATCATTGCCATGGACATGGAACAGGAGAGCCTTTCGCTCAAACAGGCCAGGCAGGTGCTTGTGGATCTTACAGCCCGGAACGATGAAGCCTGTGCGGCATTGATTGCCATGGAGCGCGAGAGGTCTGCCTTTGAGGAGAAAAAAGGGCGTATCCTGGCGCAGAAGGAGAGGATTTTCGAGCAGCATCGAACCTATGAGGCCGATCTTGCCCAGACGAATGAACTTGAAGGCAGGCTTGATATTCAGGTTGCTTCGTTGGGGGAGTCCAAAACGGCCCTTGAAGAGGAACGGACAAGGCGCGAGGAGGCACTTAAGGAGATCGATGAAAGAAAACTCGCATCCAGACAGGGGCTTACACAATCACAGGAGAATATCGGATTGATCCGTGAAAGGGCCAATGATCTGAAGGTCCTATTTGCAGAGAAGTCCTCGGGCATCAAGGCAATAGAGGAGTCTTTTGAAAAGAGAAGAGAGTCCATTGTAAAAGACCAGGCCCGGCTCGATGAGATCATACGAACCAGACTCATGGTGGAGCAGTCCATGGAAACCTCGGAAAAGCAACTGCTCAGCGCACAAAGCTCCATACTGAACCTGAGGGCATCATATACCGCGCTCCTGCCCGAATATGAAAAGGCGCTGGGCCTGGCCAGATCAGCCCAGGAGGAGTTCAAAGCACAGCGGGCTGCCCTTGATGAGGCTGAGAAATCACGTTCCGAAATGCTCCTGAAGAACAAGGAGTTCGAGATTGCGTATGCCATGAACCTCGAACGGATGGAGGGCAGGTTCGGTAACGGCATCCCCGAGATTCCCGAAACCTTTGATGCCCTGCAGGCACGGCAAAGGGCAGGCGAGATTGAGGATCGTATAGAGAAGATGGGGCAGATCAACTTTGCATCTCTGGAGGCCTTTGAGCAGGCCCAGCAGCGATGGGAGGATCTCCATAGGCAATATGAGGACATCGTAAAGGCAAGCACCCGACTGAGAGAGGTGATCTCAAATATTGAGCGCCAGAGCATAAAATCTTTCAATAGCACCTTTGTCAAGGTGAAGGAGAACTTTCAGGAAATATTCACTGCAATGTTCGGAGGAGGAAAGGCCGATCTTGTTCTGGATGAGGGCGAAGAGATAGAGGCCGGCATCACGATCTTTGCCTCACCTCCCTTTAAACGGCTCAGGGCCATGAGTCTCCTGTCAGAGGGAGAAAAGACCCTGTGTGCCATCAGCTTCATATTTGCGCTCTTCAAGGTCCACCCCTCTCCATTTTGCATCCTTGATGAGGTGGATGCACCTCTGGATGATGCCAATGTCATCAGGCTCAACCGGCTTATCAGGTCTTTTTCAAATGACTCACAGTTTCTCATTGTCACCCATAACAGATATACTATGGAGACAGCGGATATACTCTATGGCATTACCTTTGATGTGCCCGGGATCAGCAAGGTGGTTTCAATGGTCCTGGACGAGGTACAGGACAAAACAATTCTTCATTAAGGGAAATTATTTGCCGTTTTCCCCTTTTCTTTCCCAATAAAGCAGCCTAATATGTAGGTTTGAATCGTGCACATATATTGCAAGGAAATATAAAGAGGTAAAGATCCATGACGCGGGTTATCGCTGTTACATCCGGTAAAGGAGGGATCGGCAAGAGTAATTTCGTGCTGAATGTGGCCATTTGTCTGGCTGCAATGGAATCCAATGTCCTGATTCTCGATGCCGACCTGGGGTTAGCCAATCTCGATGTCCTTTTAGGGGTCAGGACTCACAAGACCCTTGAAGACGTAGTCCTGGGAAGGGCGCAGTTAAATGATATCATTATCAAGACCGATTACCGCATCGGGTTGATCCCCGGCGCCTCGGGCACCCAGGACATTGCGGACCTGGGCAAAGAAGAGATCGGGAATCTCCTGGAGGCGGTCAAAGAGATCTCCCGGGACACCGATTTTCTTCTGATAGATACCTCATCGGGCATATCGACCGGGGTGGTATCGTTTCTCATGGCAGTACCTGAGGTTGTGGTCGGGGTGGCCGATGAGCCCACGAGCCTCACTGACGCCTATGCACTCATCAAGGTCCTCAAGCGCAACGGTTATGACGGCAGGATCTCCATGTTCGCAAGTATGGTCAAGAACTCTACGGCAGGGCATAACCTCTTCAAGAAGATATCGTCCGCCACCCAGAGATTCCTGGATATTCAGGTTGATTATCTCGGGAGTATCTATTCCGATGACAAACTCGTACGGGCGGTAACCGACCAGGTCCCTGCCGTGGTGAGGTTTCCCACCTCGGATATTGCCAGGTGCTACCGGGTCATTGCGCTGACCATGCTCGGGCAGAAGGCAGTAGGCGCTGATGTTGAAAAGCTCTGGTCACGGCTCATCCATATGATCGTGAAGGGAACAAAACCCAAGGTGATTAGGGCCATATCTTTTAACGGGGAAGCCCCGGACAAGAACCTTGAGAAGACCTTCCACGACATCCTGGATGAACAGCGTAAGACCCGTCTCCTCCTTGAGCGCCTGGTAAATAAGCTTGAGCAGGATGGTACATCTACAAAAAGCATTAAGGGTTATTCTGCGTGATCGCGCAGCTTGAGACACCCTGTGGACCTTTGTGGATATCCGGAGGGAAAGATTCGGTTGATACCATTTCGTGGAACCCTCTTGAGGGTCTTCGACATCATGGTGAACTGGACTAGTTGCTCCATCCCCTCGATTTCTATTTCTCCCGAGCTGGACAATAAACAATACCGGTGAATCCGTTTGACAAGATCCACAGGTGTGGCATAAAGAGCTGCACCGAAGCAGTGCAGCGAATAAGGCATCATGGAGGCAACCCTGGTGACGCCACTTGTAGATCTATATGAAAGGCGCATTAATTATGTAAGAATCTCTGTCACCGACCGGTGCAACCTGAGGTGCAGGTACTGCATGCCGGAGTCCGGTGTACAGTGGGTCCCCCATGAAAAGGTCATTTCCTACGAGGAACTCTATCGCATCTTGAATATATGCATCTTGCGTGGCGTTGAAAAGGTACGGATAACAGGGGGAGAGCCCCTGCTCCGTAAGGGTATAATCGATTTTATCAAGCATGTGAACGAGATCGTAGGCCTTAAAGATATATCGCTGACCACCAACGGCATCCTCCTGGAATCCATGGCAAAAAAGATGAAGGAGGCCGGGCTTAAAAGGGTCAATGTGAGCCTGGATACCCTTGATAGAAAAAAATTCGCCTACATCACAAAGGTCGATGCCATCGATGAGGTCATCAGGGGTATCTGTGCTGCTCATGAGCATGGGTTGATCCCGGTCAAGGTCAATGTAGTGGCTATACGCGGGTTCAATGACAGCGAGATCCCTGATTTTGCGCGGCTCACTGTTACATTACCCATTGAGGTACGTTTTATCGAACTCATGCCCATCGGGTGCATCACCAAATATCCTGAGAATGAGGGTATCGGCGCCAATGAGATCAGGGATTCCATTGAGCGCGTGTATGGACCGATGGAACAACTCAAGGCGGGTCTTGGCCCTGCAAAAGCCTATAAAATCCCCGGGGCAAAAGGGAGCATAGGTATAATCGGTTCCTTAAGTGAACATGATTTCTGCAGGGCATGCAACCGCATACGCATCACGGCCAGGGGAAAATTAAGGCCATGTCTTTTTTCCGAAAACGAGATCGACCTTCTCACCCCAATGCGTGGCGGCATCTCTGATGAAGCCCTGGAAGGGCTCATTGAAGAGGGGGTAAGGAAAAAGCCGCCTTCACATGGCGTATGCCGTGGCCTGGACCTTGTTCAGGCAGCGCCCAGGTCAAAGATGTCTGATATAGGCGGATGAAGGAATTAGGCCTGTTCCAGGGTATGCATCATTTCCAGCAGCCTGTTGAAGGACGTAAGGTCTTTTTTAAAGAGGACCTTATTGGTGTTCAGGAATGACAGTCCGGAGCACTTTTCCTTTTCAACAGCCCATACCACCTTGCAGTACAGTGATATATCCCCAATGTCATGGAGATCGTCTATGGCAAGCCTCACCACTGAACCTACCGGGATATGTGCCCCTGCTATACACACACCCTCAACGCTGGCATTGACCACAGTAATGGTCTTCACGGTCTCGCTGATCTCTATGGAACCTTTAACTTCAGGAAAGGGAACCCGTTCATGTATCCGTTTTTCTTTTTTGCTGTGCATGGTGATAAAAAATACATTGTAGGCACAGTTCTGTCAAGACCTTATCCCGCTTGAGCGATTGTACGATTATCCCCCTTACTATATAATGCTGTTCAGTTAATTGGTCATCTCTGGAATGATCACCGGTTATGAAACCACATGCGTTCGCTTGAAAGGGGGAGGTAATGGATTTCGATCTTTCCGAGCACCACCAGATCCTCAAGGATTCTATAAGGCGTTTTGCCGTCCAGGAGATAGGGCCGAGAGTTGCTGTCATGGACAGGGATGAAGCCTTTGATGAGGTCCTCTGGCAGAAAGGCAGGGAACTGGGATTTGTCGGTATGGGTATCAGCCCGGAATACAGCAGGAAGTTTCATCGATCATGTTTCGCTCGGTATCATGGCAGAAGAGGTAAGCAAGATAGATCCGGGTGTTGCTGTTGTCTTTGGGGCCCATTCAGTCCTGTGCGGCAACAACATCGAGAGAAACGGTACACAGGGACAGAAGGAGAAATACCTGCCCCTGCTTGCATCCGGTACCATGAGAGGTTGCATGGGTATTACCGAGCCCGAGGCGGGCTCGGACGCCCTGTCCATCCGGACCAGGGCCTGCAAAGATGGCAGGGAGTATGTGCTCAATGGGACCAAGATGTTCATTTCCAATGCCCCTATTGCAGATGTTGCACTCATCTATGCCACAACAGACCCGTCCCTGGGGCCGAAGGGGTTGAGCGCCTTCATTGTTGAAAAGGCATTCCCGGGCTATACACGGGGCAAGAGTCTTTCAAAGATGGGCCTTCGATCGTCCCCCACCGGTGAGATCATACTTGAAGAGTGCCGGGTGCCGGAGGAAAACCTGCTCGGCGGTGTCGAGGGTACAGGTCTGGCTATCATGTTTTCAGGTCTTGACGTGGAACGTATCCTCTGGAGCTGCCAGGCCATCGGCATCGCCCAGGCAGCGTTTGATGCTGCGCACAAGTATGCCAAAGAGCGACGGCAGTTCACACAACCCATCATATCCTTCCAGATGATCCAGGATAAGCTGGCAAATATGCTTGTGGATATCGAAGCAGCAAGGCTGCTTGCATACAAGGGACTTGTGAGCCTCGATAAAGGGACTAAGAGGCAGACCAGGATGCTTGCTGCCCAAGTCAAGCTCTTTGCCTGCGAGATGGTAAATCGCATCACCTCGGATGCACTCCAGATACACGGCGGATATGGCTACATGAAGGAGTTCCCGCTGGAGCGGTTCGTTCGGGACGGCAGGGCCTATGCCATTGGCGCCGGAACGAGTGAGATCCAGAAGCTCATCATCGGCAGCTACCTCATGACTTGAGTCGATAAGGATCGATCCAAGAGTATACCCTAGGTATTTATAAAGAGTGTACAAAAAACACAGCCGAGAGGTCTGCACTTCGATGAATGGCACAAATATTCTCCTTGTCAATCCCTGGATTTATGACTTTGCCGCCTATGACCTTTGGGTAAAACCTCTGGGACTGCTCTATATCGGGGCTATGCTAAGGAAATACGGATGCAGGGTGGATCTCATTGACTGCCTGAAAACAGGACCCGGTGATTTGAAGAAACAAGGCGGGCATGGGAGGTTCCCCAGAGAGATCATCCCCAAGCCCGCTGCCCTTCATATGATCCCAAGGTACTATGCCAGGTACGGCATCACGCCAAGGGCATTTATCGATGAGCTTGAAAAAATCATACGGCCGGATGCGGTGCTTGTCACCTCGATGATGACCTACTGGTATCCAGGGGTCTTCGAGGCCATCCGGATAATCAAGGAGCGCCTCCCGGGTGTACCCGTGATCCTGGGCGGCATATATGCCACACTCTGCACCGCTCATGCCCGGAAATACTCCGGCGCAGATCATATCATATCCCATGAAGGGGAGATGAAAATTCTCAGGCTTTTCAGTGCTATGTGGGACAAACCCCTGGAGGATGTCCGAGGAACGGACGACCTTGATACCCTCCCCTACCCGTGCTTTGATCTCATGACAGACCTGCGCTCTGTCAGTATCCGGACCTCGAGGGGGTGCCCCTATCGCTGTACCTACTGCGCTTCACACTTCCTCTGCAACTCTGAGCGCCGCAGATCGCCGGTGAAAGTGGCCGATGAGATTGAATTCTGGAAAGCTGAGCACGGCGTGCAGGACTTTGCCTTCTACGATGATGCCCTGCTTACACCAAGGTCTCATGCAACAATTATCCTCAAAGAGATTATATCCAGGGACCTTTCTGTGAGGTTCCACTGCCCCAACGGTCTTCATGCCCGCGAGATCACCCAAGAGACAGCCCTGCTCATGAGGCAGGCAGGATTCGCCACCATCAGGCTCGGCCTGGAAACTTCAGACCCGTTGAGGCAGCGCCGGACCGGGGGCAAGGTGACAAACGCCGAGTTTATTGATGCTATGGAGAACCTTCATAAGGCAGGCTATGGCGATGAAGAGGTCGGTGTCTATATCCTGTGCGGTCTGCCGGGTCAGAGTGCTTCAGAGGTGATGGATGCCGTGAGCTTTGTAAGAGAAAACGGTGGAAGGCCAAGGCTGTCCGAGTACTCACCCATACCCCACACACACGAATGGGAGGAAGCAAAGAGGTCAAGCCGGTATCCTATAGAGGAAGAACCCCTGTACCAGAACAACACCATCCTACCATGCAGATCCGATGCGTTCACCTATGAGCAGTATCAGGAGATCAAGAATTCGCTCAAGGTGTCTTGAGATATTCAGGAAGAAATCTGGAAACCCTTGATGATTGCGGTGAGCACGTCATTGACCGGCGTGGGGATGCCCTGCTCGCGGCCGTATCTGCTGATGGCGCCGTTGAGCGCATCGATCTCGGTAAGCCTGCCGCCCTTTGCCATGTCCTGGAGCATGGAGGACCGGTGTGTTACCGTGGGCGGAAGCTGTGATTCAGTGAGGGTCTTATAATAGGCTTGGGCGTTTTCATAGGGGAGCTTCACCCCCTTGGAGTCAGCAACCTGAAAGATCTCGGCAATGATCCGGCGCATTGTCTCCATGACTTCGGGGGTTTCCTGTAAACTGCCGTAGGGCACGTTCAAGATGGCCCCCAGGGCGTTCAGCGAGCAGTTGTAGAGCACCTTGCCCCACAGGAAGGAGGTAATCGTATCGCAGAGTGAGGTGGGGATGCCTGCATCGTTGAAGTGATCGCAGACCTTTTCTATTATGCCCGCAGGGGCTGTCCCGGAAGGCGAGCCTAAAAGCACCTTGTCGGCATAGACCGTCACCCTTGCAGTGCCCGGTGTCTCGATCTCGGCGCCGAAGATGACGCGGGCACCCACCGTCCGTTCCCAACCCACGGCCTGGGCGATGGCCTCCCAATTGCCAAGGCCGTTCTGGATGGAAAAGATGAGAGATTTATCATGGATAAAAGGCAGTGTCTGGGTGATGACCGCAGCGGTATGGTAGGATTTCACGGACAGCAGCACCACGTCATAGGCCCCGGAGAGGTCCCTGGTGCCATAGTATGCCTTTACGGGGCCGATCCTGTGCTCTCCCCAGATGCCGGTGATGGTAAGGCCCTGCTTCTGCATGGCCAGCAGGTGGTCGTCTGCACCCACAAAGGTCACGTCATGACCGTGCTCTGCGAGCAATCCCCCGAATACGCTTCCTAAGGCACCTGCTCCCATCACCAGGTATTTCATTGCAGCCCTCTTATCGCGCCCGGTGCTGTATGTGCCCGCGGGCAGCTCATTCCATACCAAAGGCCGCCATCTACCGCAACCGCCATTTCAGGTATCCGTCGATGGAGGCGATGGCATCCTGGGGGTTCCGGTAAACCGCAAGCCCTGCGTCTCTGAAGATGGAGAACATCCGGATGCGCACCTCTTCGATGTCGAGGATGTTTTCGGTAAACTGCGACAGGATGGGGATGACCGGCTTGTTGATCTTCCGGCAGGCCTCTACGATGGTGTGCGGGCCGCTCTCGATCTGGTCTTTCTGAAAGGACGTAATGAAGTCCAGAGAAAAGTAGGGGATGATGGCATCGATGTTATCATCCCCGGCCATGGCCTCGATGGTATGGGCCATGATGGTGAAATCAAAGCCGTAGAACCCGAGATCAACCGGATTGGTGGTGCTGGTGTTCACATTGCTGATACGTTCGCTGATGCGCCTCTGCGCTTCCTGCGACAGTTCGGGCAGCGGCAGGCCTGCCTGCGATGAGAAATCGGAGAAGAGCACCGAGGTGCCACCCCCGGCGCCAAGGAACCCAAGCCTGGGTCCCGCAGGGGTTTTCTCGGAAATGGCCATCATAGTGAGGTCTACCAGCTGTTCGAAATTCAGTGCCGCTATGCCATTGGATTGCTTCATGACAGCAGTCCAGATCTCATGGTTTGCCGCCATGGCGCCTGTGTGGGATGCCGCCGCCTTGGCCCCTTGTTCCGTGATTCCCCCCTTGAGGATGACCACCGGCTTTTTCCTTGTCGTTTTATTCAAGGCATCCATGAAGCGCCTTGAGTTCTTGATGTCTTCAATATAGGCGGCAATCACCTTTACCGTATCATCCTCGGCCAGGTATTCCAGATAATCCTCCACCTTCAGGTCGATCTGGTTGCCATACGAGACTACCTTATTGAGCTCGAGTTTGCGGGAATGGGCCATGCGCATGAAGTTGTGGGTCATGCCGCCGGACTGACCAAGAAAGGCCACATTGCCGATGCCGGTAATAGGGGACTTGGGGATGTCACAGGTAATGGAGGCCTCAGTGCAATGGATGCCTATGCAGTTGGGTCCGATGATCCTCGTGCCGCCCTTGGCTGCAGCGTCGAGTAGTGCCTTTTCAAGTTCGATATTTCCGATCTCGGAAAAGCCCGATGTGAAGAAGTGAAGGTATTTGATTCCCTTACGGGCCGCCGCCTCCGCCGTTTCCAGGGCCTTGTTGGCCGGCACGCTTGCGATGGCGAGATCTACCGCTTCCGGGACATCGTCCAGAGACGCATATACCTTGACCCCGTTTATATCCGTGTACTTCGGGTTGACAGGATACAACCTTCCCTTGTAGCCGGCCCACTGGAGTATCTGATAGTAAGGCATCTTTCCGCCTCCCAGGTGTGGGGAGGCACCTATAACCGCAACACTCTCAGGATGAAAAAGCCTCTGAAGATCCATATGTACTCCTCATCTATGTTGCACAGGATGTGTTACGAGCATAGCATAATACCAAAACAATAGTAGGTCTACCAGAGATTTATCGCGGGTTCCGAGTCACTGTTATCCAGGATGGCGCACGAAAGGGCTTGAAACTTTTTTGTCGAACAACTAGAGCATACAGCATGTTTCAAGGGCCGGTCTATTTTAACGCTATGCGGGTTCCTCTGCCCATGAAGGCCATCTATAAAAGGCTTGGTTTCAAGAAGGGCGTAACCGAACTCAACCCTGCCCAGGAGGATAAGCTTGTGGCTACCATCGACGAGGCCGCAGGTGCTATTCATCTCAAGGGGGCTGCCTGTATGCTGGAAATTGTCAGGGTTGACCGGTCGGGCGTGGAGTTGGAAGACAGGACGGTCTTTACGAGCAGTGCGCTTGCAGGGATGCTTTCCGGTTGCGCTCAGGTGCTGCTCATGGGCGCCACTGCCGGCCAGGAGGTTATGGAAGAGATCTCTTCAGCAACCCAATCGGAAAACCTGACCCGGGCGGTAATACTCGATGCCGTTGCCAGTGAGATGACAGATTCAGGGCTTGACTGGATAATGGATTTTATGAATCAGGATCTCATGCGGAAAGCAAGACGACTTACAAAGGCCCGGTTTTCTGCAGGCTACGGGGATTTTTCCCTGGAGAATCAGAAGGCTATCCATGCGCTGCTCCATCTGGACAAGATCGGCGTTTCCATTACGGACAGATTCATTCTCATGCCGGAAAAGAGTGTCACCGCAGTTGCCGGGATTGTAGTATTGAGAGAAAACAGGTAGTTTGCAAGAGAGGTAATGAGTGAACACAAAACTCAAGATACAAAAGATGATCCGGCAAGGACTGGTTATCCTTGACGGGGCTACCGGCACGGAGCTCCAGGCTCAAGGTATGCCCGAAGGTGTGTCGCCCGAGTTGTTCTGCATCAGAAACCCCCAGGCCATCAAGTCCGTGCACAGAGGCTATCTCGATGCGGGCTCGGATATCATCTATACCTGCACCTTCGGGGCGAACAGGTACAAGCTCGCCGATTACGGGTTATCCGATGCCTATGATGTGAACCGCGCTCTGGCGGTTATTGCCCGGGAAGCTGCCGGGAAGAATGGCCTTGTTGCAGGGGATATGGGGCCCACAGGGAGATTCGTGGAACCCTTCGGGGACCTTGATTTCGAGGATGCGGTCACATGCTATAAAGAGCAGGCGCAAGGGCTTCTAGACGGTGGTGTAGACCTGTTCGTAATAGAGACCATGATAGACTTGCAGGAGACCAGGGCCGCCCTCATTGCCATCAAGGAGATCTCGGCAAAGTTCACGATCTGTTCCATGACCTTTGATGCCTCAGGCCGGACGCTCAACGGCACGGATACCGTCTCGGCCCTGATCACCCTCCAGGCCCTGGGTGCTGATGTTTTCGGGTGCAACTGCTCGGCAGGCCCGAAAGAGATGATCCCTCTGATCCGGGGGATGAAACCCCTTGCAAAGGTGCCCCTGGTGGCAAAGCCCAATGCCGGGCTGCCAAGGCTCAAAGATGGCAAAACGGTTTTCGATATGGACCCGCAGGAGTTTGCAGGATTTGCCCATGACCTGGTGGATGCCGGGGCCAATCTCCTGGGGGGATGCTGCGGTACGACCCCTGAGCATATCAGGGTGCTGAAAAAGAGGTGCCGGGATCTTACACCGCAAGCCCCAACCGTGAAATCCCTAAGTGCCCTCAGCTCGCATTCAAAGACCGTGATGCTGGGCAGGGGTGGTCCGCTTGCCGTTATCGGAGAGCGCATTAACCCCACGGGCAAAAAGGACCTCCAGCAGGAGCTCCTGGCGGGCACATTTTCTCTTGCCTGCTCATTTGCACGGGACCAGGTGAAAAAGGGTGCGTCCGTCATCGATGTGAATGTGGGCATGCCGGGCCTTGATGAGACTGCAACCTTGACGCAGGCGGTAAAGCAGATAACCCTGAGCACTGAAGCGCCCCTGTGTCTTGACACATCCCGCCTTGATTCCCTTGAGGCTGCCTTGAGGATCTATCCGGGCAGGGCGCTGATCAATTCCATCTCCGGAGAGGAGAATACCCTTGAGGAACGCTTGAGGCTGGCTGCATTCTACGGGGCCATGTTTATCCTTCTGCCCATCACGGGCAGGGCTGTACCCAAGACGTCAACCGAACGAAGCACAATCATCAAGGGCATCTATAAAAAGGCCTTGAAGTTCGGATTCCAGAAAGATGATATCATTGTGGATGCCCTTACCATGGCGGTATCTGCAGATGGATCAGCCGCCCTTGAGACGCTCAAGACCATTGAGTGGTGCACCGATAAATTCGGGGTAAAAACCGTTGTGGGGCTCTCGAACGTCTCTTTCGGGTTGCCCGAGAGGAAGTGGGTCAACGCCTCATTCATGGCCATGGCCATCTGCAACGGGCTTACGAGCGCCATAGCGAATCCGGAAAGTGTCGAGCTCATGAACATCAAGAGGGCCGGTGATGTGCTTACAGGAAGGGATAAAGACGCCGCCGCCTTCATTGCCCATTTCAGCGGCTCACAAGAGGCTTCGCTAGGCGTGACGCTGGCCGCCTCACCCAGGAGTATGGAAGAGCAGGTATACCAGGCCATCGTCGAGGGGAACAGGGATGGCGTTCTGGCCCTTATCAGAAATGTCATCGAACAAGGACGCTCAGCCAGGGATCTTGTGGATGAGGTGATGATCCCTGCCATTCAGAAGGTGGGCGATCTCTATGAGAAGAAGACGTATTTCCTTCCCCAGCTCATAGCCAGCGCTGAGACCATGAAGCGCGGCTTCGAATTTCTCCAGCCGCAATTAAAGAAGGAAGGCGCCTCTACGGCCGGAAAGGGAAAGATCATCCTTGCCACGGTCAAGGGTGATATCCACGACATCGGGAAAAACATCGTAGGCTTGATGCTGCAGAATAACGGCTTCGAGGTGATCGATCTGGGCAAAGACATAACCCACGAAGAGCTCCTTGAGGCGGCCCGAAAACTTAAGCCTGACATTGTCGGCCTTTCAGCCCTCATGACGACAACCATGGTGAACATGCAAGGGGCTCTTGATCTTATGAGACAGGCAGGCATGTCGTGTGACTACCTGGTGGGAGGGGCTGTCGTGACGGCAGACTATGCCGCCTCCATAGGCGCTCATTATGCCAAAGATGGTGTCGAGGCTGTGCGGATTGCTGAAAACATTATCAAGGCAAAGCAAAACCCCTGATGGTTATCTCTTGGTAATCAAGCGGATAAAACTTAGGCTCTCCTGGGTCGCTCACTTACTCTTCAGGAGCTCATTGATCTTGTCCTCAGCCGAGGCACATTGCCAGCAGCCGACGATCCCGCTTTTTGCCACGACGATCTTGGTGGGTACGCCCCGTATACCGTAGGTGCGTGCAATCGACCCCTCAGGGTCAACAAGGATGGTGTAGGGAAGGGAGTATTTCTCAACAAAAGGAGCAACCTTTTTCGCTGATTCTGCTACATAAATCGATATAAGCTCAAAGTCCTTACCCTTCATGGAGGTATAGAGCTTCTTCAAATTCGGGATATCTTTTTTGCAGTACGGGCACCAGGTGGTGGTGAAGTTGAGGAGCACGATCTTACCCCGATAGTCTTTCAATGATCTGGTCTTGCCGCTGAGATCCTTCAAGGTAAAGTTGGGAGCCAGGGGGGCAGGCTGATTTGTTGTGATCTTCTGAACATTCTGATCACCGGCCCTGGCATCGATTATCGATGCATTCCATGCTAGGAGAACAAAGAGGAGAGAGGCAAGGATAGACAAACAGATCTTAGGTTTCATAATGGGAGAACTCCTTTTTTTACATCCAAAATTTGCCCGCAGTAATGAGAAAGTATTCCGCCAATGCAATAAAGATGAATCCAAAGACCTTTTGGATCCAGACCATCCACGGTCCGGACTTGGGCATGCTTGTCAGAAGGCCGGTGAAGGTGCCGAGGATAATGAGGATTGTCCCCATCCCAAAGGCAAAGACAAAGAGCAGGCTCATGCCGAAGAGAACATTCTGCTTGGTTGCCACATAGCTTAAAAGAACGGCCAGTACAGGGGCGGAACAGGGGCTCATAATGAGTCCCGAAGCAATACCGAGGAGCAGAGCTCCGAAGAGGCCCTTCTTTTGAGTATTGAAAAGAGGACTGCTGAAGATCCGCGGCAGGGGGATAAAGAATACGTCAAGCATGGCCAGGCCCATAAGGATGAAGACATTGGCGATAAACAGGTTTATCCACGGGTTGGTCTGGATCGCACCAAAGAATCCTCCTGTGAGCCCGGCGATGCTTCCGAGGATGGTGTATGTCAGCGATGTGCCGAGTACATACACGACAGAGAGGAAGAAGCCGCTGCTGCGCGAACCCTTTTGCCGCGACCCGATAAAAGATACGGTAATGGGCAGGAGTGGGTACATGCACGGGGTGAAGCTCACCAGGACTCCGCCGACATAGGCTGAAAGATAAGCCAGCAACACAGACCCTTGCAGGTATGATTCAAAACTGGTTGTCAGATTTTCAAACATATCCGGCGCGAATGTATCATAAAGGACCTTTATCAACAATCTTGGATTACTTTTTTTGAGCGATGCACTTTATCAAGATGCCATAAGGAGACTTGACAGGGGCAGTAGTTAATAGTAACTATTATCAATAACATGTTAAACAACACTCCGTGCGACTACTTTCCGGGCTTGCCGGTGATTATATGAGCAAGATACAACACAGGATGACAAGGCAGAAGAGGGTTGTCCTTGAAGAGTTGAGCAAGGTGAAAACCCATCCTACGGCGTATGAAATTTTTGAGATGGTCAAATCGAGACTCCCTCGGATCAGCCTCGGAACAGTATATAGGAACCTCGAGCAGCTCTCTTCGGGCGGACAGATCCGCAGGCTTGACATGGGTCAATCTCAGAGAAGATTCGATGCCGTGGTCGATGATCACGTGCATATCCGATGCATTTCCTGCGGCAAGGTGGATGATGTTCCCTTGAATCCGGCCATGAGCGCTACTACTATTAAGGATACTGTAAGCAGCCAGAGCGGATATGATGTTTTGGGTTGCGAGTTGGATTTTCAGGGCATCTGTCCCTCATGTAAAAAAAGCCTCGCCAGTCAAAAGATTGATGGAGCAAAGGCTTACTCATAATAACGAAAAGAACACTACTGCTAAGGAGGATTACATGGGAAAGTTAAAGGGTACACGGACCGAAAAAAATCTTCTGGGCTCATTTGCCGGTGAATCTCAGGCAAGGAACCGATACACTTATTTTGCCAGCAAGGCCAGGAAAGAAGGCTTCATGCAGGTAGCCGATATCTTTGAAGAGACGGCAAACCAGGAAAAGGAACATGCCAAGAGATTCTTCAGTTTCCTCGAAGGGGGAGACCTTGAGATCCAGGCAAGCTTTCCGGCCGGGGTTGTCGGCTCTACCGTGGAGAACCTTAAGGCAGCGGCCGCCGGAGAGCACCATGAGCAGGCAGAGTTGTACCCGGGATTTGCCCAGGTAGCACGTGAAGAAGGGTTCGAGGCAATAGCAAAGGTCTGGGAGGCTATATCGGTTGCAGAGACGCAGCATGAGAAGCGCTACAAGGACCTTGCCGCGAATATCGAGGCTGGAAGGGTCTTCAAGAGAGACAAGGCAGTTGTATGGAGATGCCGCAATTGCGGATACCTCTTCGAAGGCGCCGAAGCACCGGGTGCCTGCCCTGCCTGTGCGCATCCGAAGGATTACTTCGAGCTCCTCGGTGAGAACTGGTAACCGACTATTTTACTTGGGGCCCGACCCCGCGGGCTTTTGTTTGATGCCTCGGGCGTTGGGTATACCTTGATCGGAGGGGCCTGATCATGCTTAAAAAATTATCGTGCTCGATTATCATTGTTATACTCATCGCGACATTCCTGTGGGCCGGAGATGATCCCGCACAGATACAAGATTACAGTAAGGCTATAACACAGGTGAAGCTCAGCGTACCCGATGACCCTGATGTCAAAGCCTACCTGGGTATCAAGCAAAAGAGCGGCCAGTTCATGTTAAGTGATATAGATGGTGAGATCCTAATCATAGAGATCTTCAGCATGTACTGTCCTTACTGCCAGAAGCATGCCCCCATGGCCAACAAGCTCTATCAGGCGATTGAAGAGGGCAAAGAAACGCGCGGCAAGGTGAAATTGATCGGCATCGGCGTGGGAAACTCAGCGTATGAAGTCAAGTTCTTCAAAAAGAAATATGGGGTGCCTTTCCCGCTCTTTGATGATGCAAACTCAGCCGTGCTGAACAGCATCCGTGGCATAAGAACCCCGACATACTTCGGCATCCGGAAAAATGGCAAAACCCTGAGCGTTTTCTTTACACAGCAGGGACCCTATGATGATGCCCAAACCTTTCTCCAGGCCGTTCTCAAGAAGTCCGGGAGTCCATTTTGAGGTGTAACATGAAGACGAGCGGTTATTTATTGATGTTTGCTGCCGGATTGATAATCTGTGCAAGTATGCCTGTACTGGCTGCATCGGATGACTTGAAGGATGGGATATACCAGGTGGGAACGCTCAAGCCTGTGGACAGCACCCTTAAGGTCAAGGTGGGTGAGAAGGCCCCTGATTTCACACTCGGTGCTGTTTCCGGAGGGACAATATCCCTAAAGGACTACAGAGCCAAAAAGAATGTCATGATCTCGTTTGTCCCTGCTGCATGGACACCGGTCTGCTCGGATCAGTGGCCGGGATATAATATTGCCCAAGAGGAATTCGAAAGGCTTAATACTGCGCTCGTCGGTATTACAGAGGACAACATACCGACCCTGTATGCCTGGACCAAGACTATGGGGACCCTGTGGTTCCCTGTGCTCTCTGATTTCTGGCCGCACGGAAAGGCGGCGAGCGCATACGGCGTGCTGCGTTCAGACGGGACTGCTGAAAGGGCCATCTTCATCATCGATAAGCAGGGGATAATACGCTACATCGATGTCCATGACATCAACGCAAGGCCCCCGCTCGAAGGCATTATCACCGAGCTTGAGAAGCTGAACAAGTGAACCCCCCCTGGGTCAATCTTCGGGGGTTCTACAGAGGCTGTCTCTATAGTGAAAATACCCTCTGAGTCGAAGGCAATCCTTACGTGGATATGGCAACCATGATCGCTAAACCCGCATGTGTCGGGCTATATCCACTTTAAGATTACTGCAAAAAGAATCAGGGACGCTGCATTAATCGCAAAGAGTGTCCCGATAAACAGTTTCTGAGTCCTTGGCGCCCAGTCATAAGCATAGAATGCTGCCAGGAAGAACGGGATGTAAACAGTTACAAAGACCGGAAACGAACCCCACCATGGATAAACCCACACAAAGGTCGGGGTTTTAACCAGGAAGATCTCGATGATCGAATAGAGTGCGGCATTGGCAATGGCAAAGACCAGCCGGTTGTTTATACCGAAGATTTTCATGGTGGGGTCTTCCGGCAAGAGTTTGCTCAGGATGAGCCCTGCTATCGAGAACATGAGGCTTATCTCTATGCCTACCCCCACCAGGATCAGAAACGCAGTTCCTGTCGGAACGGTCCACAGCGCATGCCCTGAGAAGTACTGGATCAGGGCATTGACGATCTCCACAAACCAATGGACCATGTACAAGGACAGCCCGGCTGCGATTCCCTTCCAGTTTTTCTGGGAGAACTCGTTGATATAGACGTAAAGCGTCAAGGCCAGCAACGTGATCACATACCACTGGAAAGGGTCGCCTGACCTTAGTATGGAAAGGGCCATGGTAGTAGCTTCCGGGTGATTCATGCGAACCTCCTCTTATTGCAAGATGAACATATGATAGCTATGTTCAGTCATTCAGGCAAGCATCCTTAAGAAAAAGAAATGTTATTAAGGCTCAGGATGACTTGCAGTGGTTGATTATATCAAAATAAAACTGCCGGGTCAGCCGATCTTCTTCAATGTGTTTTGATATTGTTTCACAAGTTCAACATACATCTGTTTTCCTGCCTGCATGACATCCTTATATGTTTGGTTGATGTCTCCCTTTTCAATAGCAGGAGAACCGGCATAGAGTTTATAATCCGGAACCACCTGGTTCTTTTTTACCAGGGAGTGCTCTGCAACAATCGACCAGCACCCCACCTGGGCGTTATCGCCAAGGGTAGAGTTCATTCCTATCACGGCATAATCCTTGATGATGCTGCTGTGTATCATCGCCAGGTGTCCGATGGTAACCTGTTGCCCAATGGTGAGTATGGACGGTGTATGGATGACTGCAGAGTCTTCAACCGCAGTTTCATCACCAATGAATATTGTCCCGAAATCACCTCTGATTACAGCGCACGGACCGATCCAGCAGTTTTTTCCTATCCTCACATCACCAATAATCTCAGCGCTCTGTGCGATCCATGTCCCTTCGCCCACCTGAGGGACCTTGCCGTTGAATTCGAAGATTGCCATAACTTCCTCTTTCTCTTGGAAAAAAATAATAACCTGTTTTAATCTAAACATATACTTGCCATGAGAAAGCCGGCTCAGTATAGAAAAAAATATATTAGCAACATCTTCTCAAGACAGGTAAAAAAGTGACGATAAGAATTTAAATAATTGTATTGTGAAATGAGTTTATTGGGGGCAAGCTCTCTCAATGTTTCTATGGCAGGAGGATGAAAGACGATGCACAACTCAGACCAAGTAAACAGCGAATTGGTCTTTAAAGATGATCGTGATGACCGCTTTTTAAAGCCGGAAAAGTTGAATCGTCTGAATAAGGCCCACCTCCAGGGGGCCTTTGTCCGCTCCGGAGCCAGTGTCCTTATCTGGCTGTTCACCCTGGGTGCATACTGCTACAGAGCCATTGGCAAGGGGTCCTTCGAAGGCGCAAGCGTGGTGATGGCGTACATCATCCTGATGAATATCCCCATGCTTGCGATACTGAGCCGCATCAGACGAAAGGTGCTCTATGAGCAGTTTTCGTTCCTTATCAATGTCCTTGAGATACTCGGGTACACCGGGTTCATCTATTTTGTCGGTGGTTTCAGGTCCACCTATCTCACTCCGATTTATGCAGCAATGATCTTCTATGTCGGAGTCCAGGCCCCAATGCGCTATCCTCTTATCCTGGCAGGGATGTGCTCTCTTTCATTCAGCACGGTGGTTACCCTGGAGCACTTCGGTTATATCCCCCATCAGAATGTGATCCTGGCATATGAATATCCATGGTACACAGTGGTCTTTACCTTGAGCATACTGACAGCAGTGCTCTTTGTAATAGCTTTGATGGCGGCATATACGGCAAAGGTCCTCCAGAAGGCAAGAAAAAACCTGAAAGAGAAAAACCTTGCCCTGGAGAGGACCAACGAGAAATTACGCCACGAGATCGATGATCGCATCAAGGCGGAGTATGCGCTCCGGGAGAGCGAGGAGAAACTCCATGACATCTTTGAAAATGTTCCCGACGCCCTTTTTTCCCATGATTTGGAGGGGAATTTCATTGAAGTGAACGGGGGTTTTAAAAGGTCGTTTGGTATAAGCGAAGAAGATCAAATTCCAGGAGAATTGAACATCAAGACCCTGATCCCTGACAAGTATAAGGCGCTTTCTGATAAGTATCTTGCAGAGATCGTTCACCATGCAAGGAGTGAAGGACTCATCAGGATAATCACAAGAACCGGGGAGAGGATCTTCGAATATCACAACTCCCTCATCAGAGATGCAAGAGGAAACCCTAAGGGAGTTCGAGGCTCTGCCCGGGATATTACCGAACGCATCATCGCAGAGCGTGAAAGGTTGAAACTTCAGAACCAACTACAAAGTGCCCAGAAGATGGAGGCAATCGGCGTCTTGGCCGGAGGAGTTGCACATGATCTGAACAACATCCTTTCAGGGCTTGTAAGCTATCCAGAGCTTCTCCTCATGGAGATACCTGAAGACAGTCCCATGAGGAAACCCTTGGTCACTATCCAGAAGTCCGGAGAGAAGGCTGCTTCCATTGTACAGGATCTCTTAACCTTGGCACGAAGGGGTGTACCTATCTCAGAGGTAGTGAATCTGAACCAGGTCATTACTGAATACCTTGCAAGCCTTGAGCATGAACGTATTATGGTGATAAACCCCCTCGTGGAAATCGAAACATCCTTGGACCCTGATCTGTTGAACATCATGGGATCACCGGTACACCTGTTCAAGACCGTTATGAACCTGATAGCTAATGCCTTAGAATCAATGCCTTGTGGTGGTACAATCCAGGTATCAACCACGCACAGATATATCGATAAGCCTATGCACGGATATGATGCCATCGATAAGGGGAATTATATCATCCTGGTCATAGCTGATACAGGAACCGGCATGACCGAAACGGATCGCCAGCGTATCTTTGAACCCTTCTATACCAAGAAAGCCATGGGTAGGAGCGGGACCGGTCTTGGGATGGCTGTTGTGTGGGGGACGGTCAAGGATCATCACGGGTACTTGGAGGTGCTAAGTGAGCCGGGGATTGGTTCCACGTTTACCCTGTACTTCCCTACCACACAAGAACAGGTGGCTCAGGAAGATGCCCCGGTCTCCATTGATGAATACAAAGGCAACGGGGAAATAATCCTTGTAGTGGATGATGTAAAAGAGCAGCGGGAGATAGCCACCAAAATCCTTGAGCGTCTCGGATATCATGTCGAGACGGTTTCCAGTGGTGAGGAAGCGGTTGAATTTTTAAAATACAAGAGTGTTGATCTCTTGGTCCTTGATATGATCATGAGTCCCGGGATCGACGGTTTGGAAACCTATAGGAGGGTCCTTGCGGGGAATCCCGACCAGAAAGCTGTAATTGCAAGCGGATACTCCGATACCGAAAGGGTGAAAGAGGCCCTGCGTATCGGTGCAGTGTCATATATCAAGAAACCCTATCTCCTCCAGAAGATAGGTGTAGCAATAAAAGAGGCCCTTACCAGTAAGGCAGCCTGAGAGGTTTAACTTAATCTTCCTTCAAAAAAGAGCCTGTTTTAACCTCATCGAGAAGGATGGGTATGAAGGTGGTCAGATCTTCCGTGATGCAGTAATGTGCGACATGGAATATTGCTGCATTGGGATCGGTATTGATGGCTACAATGTTAAGGGACCCCTTCATGCCGGATACATGCTGGACGGCACCTGAGATGCCGCATGCAATATAGAGCTTAGGTGAAACTGTGTGGCCAGTGGTACCGATCTGATGAGAGTATTCGAGCCAGCCTAAATCGCATACCGCACGTGATGCCCCCAAGGCGGACCGCGGTATGACCGCTGCCAGATCCTTTATGTAGCGATATGTTATCCTTCTTCCCTACCCCTCTTCCAGCGGAGATGATCGCATCTGCATCGCTGAGCCTGCTGTCACGGTGTATGGATTCTTTATATCCAATCGTCTTAGATCGTGAGTGTGGAGTAATAACCTCGATTTTCTTCACTGAGCCAGGGGAGTGTGCCTTTGAAGTAAACGACGGGAATACCCCGGGAAGTACGGTAATGACAACGCAGGGAGTTTGCGGGACTATATCCACCATGAAACGCCCGGAGTAGGCAGAGCAGCTGAATTTACCTTCATGCACCTTCTCCACGGATGTAATGCACGCCGCATTCAGCTTAATTGCAAGCTGTGGCGCCAGATCATAGCCCATTGATGTATGGGCAAGGCACACGTAAAAGGAGCCATTCTCGGGGAGGATCTCCATGATTGCTTTGCAATAGGATTGGTTATTGTAGGTATTTAATTGGTTGCCTATAACAGCAATTGTATCGAACCCGGTTTTTTCAGCAATCTCTGTTGCCCGTGCTTCGTTATTACTGTCAAGAAGGATTATTATTGATAGTCGGCCTCTGCAAAGATCTTGAGCAAAGGTTATGAGCTCATATGTTTCGTGGGTGATGTGTCCCTGATCAGATTCAGCAATGATAAATATATCTTTATCCATAGAACATACCATCATGAAAGAAAGTTTTTTTCATGAAGGATCCGGAGAAGCTTACGGGCCTTTTCCCGTGAAGATCCTTCAATGAATGTCCCCATGGAAACTGGAGCCGGAAATCTCACACTTATGCATTCCTCACGTATCTCCGGCAGATTAAAGTGTTCTGCCCTGATGACTTCTTGCTGCTGGGTCCTTGCCCTCAAGACATTTGAAAGAGATGGGTACCGGGGGGTATTGATCCCTGACTGAATGGTGAGCACAGCCGGCATTTCGAGCTGGACCGAAAGCCTGCGCCCGCCCTCGATCTCTCTATCCACATTCACGACGCCCTTCTCGGGCTTGATATTCTGTGCTGATGACCGAGGTGGCATACGGCAGATCCAATAATGCTGCAATGAGCTGGCCTGTCTGACAGGCCATATCGTCCTCGGCCATGACCCCGGCCATGATCAGATCATAATCCCTGTTCCGGGCATATGAAGCGATGAAC
This sequence comes from uncultured delta proteobacterium, assembly GCA_963785235.1. GTDB lineage: Bacteria > Desulfobacterota > Desulfomonilia > UBA1062 > UBA1062 > MWEI01. Next base: position 169,237 of record CAWAUM010000002.1, read on the forward strand.
CATGCAGTATTAAAGGGGCTTACATAAATCTCAGGCGTAAAAAGTATATGAACGCCATGGTCTGCACCCATCTCAATTGCACGGCGGACAGTAGTGCCGGCCCGCTCGGGACCGAATGATAACGCATGGACCGAGGTCCCTGGAAACTTCCCCTTAATAAGAAGCGCCTCTTCCAGGGCAAACTCGTCGTACCTGTTCATCCTGAACACGGTTGAGGTCTTGAAAACTATTTGGCCGGTACGTTCATCAATGGCAAGAGTATCGCTGGAATCTGGGACCTGTTTTACACAAACGAGGATCTTCACACTTATTATCTCCTGAATTTTCTCCTATAGAAGATAGCGCAGGACGAGAAAGAGTGCAAGTTAAAAAACGAGCGCTCGTTCGATAATTGCTTGACAAAACCCCCTCCCTTTGTTATCTTGTTTCTATGAGCATGATTTATCTCATCCGTCACGGCCAGGCATCCTTCGGCCATAATGACTATGACAATCTATCACCGCTTGGAAAACAGCAGGCCCGAATCCTGGCCCAACACCTATTCGCAACAGGTTTCCGGCCCGATGCCGTCTACTCGGGCACCATGGTGCGCCAGAAGGACACGGCCAAGGAGGTTTTGGCTACCTATATCAGAGAGGGCAAAGAGTTGCCAGATCTTGAGCTTTTAAGCGGTTTCAATGAGTATGACACCACCTCTATCGTAACAGCCATGTTTCCGGCCATGGCACTAGACGACCCGACATTGCATGATGAGCTTGCCAGGATGTATGTCAGCAAGGCCTCCTTCAAGCGGGTCTTCGAGACAGCCATGCTCAGGTGGGTCACCGGGGAATTCGATTCCCCGGGGATTGAGACATGGGAAGGGCTCAAGGCCCGCATTGCAGATTCCTTGAAGTCCATTATGGCCAGGCATGGCAAGGGCAAGATCATTGCGGTCTTTACCTCAGGCGGGGCCATTGCCGCATCCCTTGCCCATGTCCTGGGCATCCCAGGCGATTATGCCATGCGGCTGAACTGGCAGATCGTGAATACGTCCATAACGCGCTACATGTATAATAACGAAAGGATCACCATGGCAGGGTTCAATTGCACAGCGCATCTCGATCTCGCATGTGACCCGGCCCTCATCACCTATCGGTGAGATCTTACAACAAAAAGGAGAGAGACCATGGATTTTGAAGTCCCGGATAAGATGAAGGCCATAACCTCTATGATCGACGAGTTCGTGGAAAAGGAACTCATACCACTGGAGCCTGAGTTTCTCCACAAGACCTTCAGGGAGATGCTCCCTGTCATCGAAGAAAAGCGCAACATGGTCAGAAAGATGGAGCTCTGGGCGCCTAACCACCCCAGGGAGTACGGGGGCATGGGGCTTAACCTTGTGGAACACGCCTTTGTCTCGGAATCACTCGGCAGATCTCCTCTGGGGCACTTCGTCTTTGGGTGCCATGCCCCTGATGCCGGCAATATAGAGATCCTCCACCTCCACGGCTCACCCGAGCAGAAGGAAAAATATTTGAGGCCCCTGGTGGAGGGCAAGATCCGGAGCTGCTTTTCCATGACCGAGGTGGAGATGCCCGGGTCCAATCCCGTGATGATGGACACCACCGCGGTCAAGGACGGAAACGACTACATCATCAACGGCCAGAAGTGGTACTCCACTGCGGCCGACGGCTCGGCCTTTTCCATTGTCATGGCAAACACCAACCCTGAGGCGCCGCCTTACATGCAGGCGAGCATGATCATCGTGCCTACTGACACCAAAGGGTTCAACCTGGTGAGGAACATCCCGGTCATGGGGCATTCGGGCGACGACTATGCCTCCCACGGCGAGATCCTGTTCCAGTCATGCCGGGTCCCGCAGACGAACCTTTTGGGGCCGGAGGGGTACGGATTCATGATCGCCCAGGAGCGGCTGGGCCCAGGCCGTATCCACCACTGCATGCGCTGGATCGGCATCTGCAACCGTGTCTTTGACCTCATGTGCTCCAGGGCCTCCACACGCATCATTCAACCCGACGGCAAGACGCTCGCCACCAAGCAGATCATCCAGGCCTGGATCGCCGAGTGCGCGGCCAACATCCAGGCGGCCCGGCTCATGACCTTGAACGCGGCATGGAAGATCGAGACGCTTGGGGCCAAGGCCGCCCGCTACGACATATCGTTCATCAAGTTTTTTGTGGCCAATGTCATGCAGGAGGTAATCGACAAGGCACTGCAGGTGCACGGCGGCATGGGCATGACGGATGACACTATCATTGCTTTCTTCTACCGGCACGAGCGGGCTGCCCGCATCTATGACGGTGCGGACGAGGTCCATAAGATGTCCGTAGCCAAGAGGATACTCAGGGATTACGAAGGCAGGAAGGTCCGTTAACTTATGGATTCTAATTTGAAATTCGAGACTTTCAAGGGTCTCGTGAGCCTTTCCATGGAGGACCTGTGCCGGGAGCATTTCCTCGTTAACCGCGAGAGCATCAAGATCAAGAAGGAAGGGGTCGCGGTAAAGAACCTCGTGAAGATCTTCAACGCTGCCCTGACCATAAGTAATGAAAAAGGTTTTGCCGCCATGAGCCTTCGTGATCTGAGCGCCCAGGCAGGCTTGAGCATGGGGGCGCTGTACACCTACTTCACAAGCAAGGAAGAGTTGTTACAGATGATCCAGCGACAGATTTCGGTTGTCATACAGGTTTTGTTGGACCAGATCGAGGGAATAGAAGACCCACGATCAAAACTGAAGCGGGTGATCCAGTCTCATCTCTTTCTCAGCGAGGTCATGCAGCCGTGGTTCTACTTTGCCTATATGGAGACCAAGAACCTTGCAAAGCAGGAGCACAAAAAGGCCATCGAGGCAGAACTTGCCACGGAAAAGCTCCTCATCGACATCATGAAGGAAGGCCAGGACAAGGGTGTCTTCAAGGCCGTCAATATGGAGCTCACAGGCGCAGTGATAAAGGCCATGCTTCAGGACTGGTACCTCAAGAGATGGAAGTATGCCAGGCGGAATGTATCAGTGGAGAAGTATGCCGCATTTGTCGTGGACCTTGTTGAGACATATCTTGCAATGCCTCAACAGTGATTAGAAGGAGTTAGAGACATGGATCTTACTGACAAATCCACAAAGGTAAGACAAGGCGAAGAGCTTGATCTCAAGGTTGTTGAGCAATTCCTCAAGGACTCTATCCCGGGATTATCCGGGGATCTTGTGGTTGAACAGTTCCCCAGCGGGTTTTCGAACCTCACCTATCTTATCAAGGTTGGCGGCACAGACCTCGTGCTCAGACGCCCGCCTTTCGGACGCAAGGCCAAGACCGCCCATGACATGGGCAGGGAGTACCGGATTCTCACTTCCTTACATCCCGTATTCCCCTATTGTCCCAGAGCCGCTGGTCTATACGGAAGATGAATCCGTCATGGGCTGCCCCTTCTATGTAATGGAGCGCATCCCCGGGATCATCCTGAGGAAGAGGCTCCCTAAGGGTCTCGTGCTGAGCCCGCATCAGATGAGAACCTTGTGCGAGAATCTGCTGGATGTACACTATAAGCTTCACTCTATTGACTATAAGGCCATAGGCCTTGAGGGCTTCGGCAAACCCGAAGGGTATGTGAGGAGGCAGGTTCAAGGGTGGTCGGAGCGCTACAAGGCCGCCTGGACCCCGGACGCCCCCACTTTTGAGAAGGTCATGCAATGGCTCCATGACAACATGCCCCCGGATCATGACAAACCCGCCATCATCCATAACGATTACAAGTTCGACAATGTAGTGCTGAATCCTGATAACCCCCTGGAGATCATCGGCGTGCTTGACTGGGAGATGGCCACCATCGGCGATCCGCTCATGGACCTGGGCAACTCGCTCGGATACTGGGTTCAGGCCGATGACCCCCCTGAGGTCCAGGCGGCAGGCATGCTGCCCACCAACCTGCCCGGGGCGCTCACCCGTGCAGAGATGGTCAAGCGGTACGAGGCGAAGGCCGGCATCAACCTCGAGAACTTTAATTTCTATCTCTACTATGGTTTCTTCCGTATTGCCGTGATTCTTCAGCAGATCTATTACCGTTATTATCATGGTCAGACGCAAGACGAGAGGTTCAAACTGCTCATCTTCGGTGTGCATATCATAGATGCAGAGTTCAAAAAGCATCTGAAGGGTGAGGCTTGATAAAGGAAAAGTTTCGGGTACGCCTTTCCAGGCGTACCCGAAAAGGGAGGCTTACAGCTTGGTGAGAGTACCGGGCTTCAGCTCTTCCACGCCGGCAAGGTAATTCACCAGATGTTCTCTTGTCTTGATATCGTACTGGGATGTAATGGCGATCTCTTCCATGATAGGCGATCCGCCGCCATGGTAGTTCCCATAGTTCATTGGCCCGGTAAAGCCCGAGCATTGGTAGTCTATAAAAAGCATCCAGAATTTGATCTGCTCTTCTATGGGGGCATTGGGGTTGCGGTTGAGGTACTTTTCCAGGAGCGGCTTCAGTTCCGGGTTCATGGAGGTCGCCTTCATTGGGGAAGGTGGCGGGCAGACCGCCTGCAATACTGCAGAGCATCTCCTGCTCCTCAAACACCGCCTCTCCGGTGAGACATCTGCCCACATTGGCATAGATGGAATTAGGGATGCAGCTGCCGGGGCCATAGGGCACCGGGCCCATGCCCGGGATATAGATCTCGGGCTTGCCAAAAGCAGAGGCGGTATACCCTGCCGCATAGCCGAGTTCGGTGATCTTGATGAATTCGGCGAGCATCGTTCTGATATGGCCGGTCTTCCGGATGCCGTTGTGCCTTGCAGCCATGGATGCCATACCGGTGAGCACATCACCGATGGCCGGCTTGCAGCCGGAATAGCTGTGGCGGTGGAACAGGGCGAAGAGCAGCGCGCAGATACCGCCGTGATCGTTCTCTCCACAGAGGAAGACCCTGTCCCAGGGCACAAAGACATCATCGAAGATCAGGTATGAATCCGTATAGCCGCCGGCGAATCCTTTGTGATATGCTGTTTACGCTTGCGGAAGTTGTGAATGGAGAGCACCTGCTTGACGCCCTCGTGATCAGCCGGTACCGCGAAGGCCACGGCATAATCCTTCTCGTCAGGCCCGAGAGCCCTGGTGGGGATGACCAGGATTTCATCCGCAATGGAGGCCTCCGATATATGGAGCTTGCATCCCCTGACCACGATACCGTCGCTCTTTTTCTCCACCACATGAAGGTACATGTCCGGATCGGTCTGTTCAATGGGCCTCTTCGAGCCGTTCGCCCTTGATGTCGGTCTGGGCGCAGCACCCAACAAGGTCTTTGTCCTGGAAACGGGTGAGCCATTTCAGGAAGTTCTTGTGATACTCGGTCTTCCCGCCGTTGAGCTTGTCGGCTTCAAATGAGGCTGCATTGACGGCATTGATGGAGTCTATGCCCATGCAGCGCTGGATGCAGAAACCGACTTTACGGCACAGGGCGCGTGTCATATCCTGCTTTTTGTGGAGATCCTCCGTGTTCTGGTGGATATGACAGAAGCGGTTGATGGTATTGCCCGTAATGTGTGACTTTGCGGTGCATAGATCCTTGAGCTCCGGGTCTGTGGTAGCATCAAAGGTGACCCCCATGACCTCAAGGGTGGGCAACTGCAGCTCATCATCACGGTCAATGAGCGACCCGTTGTAGTAGAGATTCCTGCGCATCTTCCGCAACCCTTCTATGTATTGTTCTTTTGTTCTCATACAAACCTCCGTTTGAGATGCTCTTTTCGTTTGACGTATATTGTTATGACCCTTGTCTCTTTTTCGGGGTTTCTGTTTTATTCAGCGATACGGCATCGTCTCCGAGGTGCAGGTGAAGGGTGATATCCTTGGAGTTCTTCTGAACCCGTAACCCTTCGAGTATCAGATCAACCAGCGGATCGACATGATCCATCAGATTGGATGGGGTGCCCAGGAGATGCCACCTGGTGCAAAGGTGTTCAATGGTCCCCAGGATCATGGAGCGCACCAGGTAAGGATCGGTGTCCTTTTTAAAGGTGCCCTCTTCCACGCCTTCCTGGATGCAGGACAGCAGCATGCGTGCAGCGGTTCGGATCACCTCGTAGGCCTTTGTCTTCAGGAAATTCCTGTTGGTCTTGAGGTGGAGCATGATCAGGGCGGAGTACTGGGGGTTCTTTTCATAGAGGGTCATGTAGATCTGTACAAGAGCCCTCAATTTGGATTCAACACCCCTGAGGAACGGCAGCATCTTCTCTGCGCCTCTTAACGCCTCGTCCGTAATCTCCTCGGGAATCGCAAACAGCAACTCCTCCTTGCTCTTGAAATATTCGTATACGGTGGCGTCAGAGACCCCTGCGGCCTTGCTTATTTCAGAAATGGTTGCATCCTGGAAGCCCTTTTCGGCAAAAATATTCAGGGCGGATTCGATGATCCTGTCTCTTCTGGCGGTTTTCGGGGTTGGCTTTGTCATGACTTCATCATACTAGAGTAAGACTCTGGCAAAGTCAAGTATTAATTGACACCAACTATTATTTAATGTATATAAATCATAGTGACACTCCAATAAAAAATTGATTGGCACAAATAGAGTGCGTAAATGACAGACAGATTGAAGCAGTTATTAGAAAGAGGGCAGACAAAAAGAAAGAAAACCATTATAATGATAAGGTCAAGAAGCTATCACAAGAAACCATATTAGGAGAATACCATGGAGAAGGTGGATTTTAGTTTGAACGGGAAGATTGCACTGGTGACCGGGGCCAGCCGCGGAATCGGCGAGGCCATTGCCATTACGCTTGCTGACTATGGCGCCCACTGTATCCTCGTGAGCCGAAAGGCGGATGCCCTTGCCGGCGTTGCGGAAAAGATCGCCTCCCGCGGCGGCAAGGCCGAGGTCATGGCCTGCCACGTGGGCGACCTCAAGCAGATCGAGGGGCTCTTCGCCAAGATCAAGGAACGCCATGGCAAGCTCCACATCCTTATTAATAATGCCGCCACCAACCCATACTTCGGGGAGATGCTGGGTGCCGATGAAGGGATATGGAACAAGACCTTTGACGTGAACCTCAAGGGACCGTTCTTCCTGATCCAGCATGCAGCCAAACTTATGATGGAATCAGGGGGCGGCTCAGTGGTAAACGTGTCTTCCATCAACGGTGTCAAGCCGGCGCCTTTCCAGGGTGTCTATTCAATCACCAAGGCCGGGCTCATCTCCATGACCATGGCCTTTGCCAAGGAGCTTGCATCCAAGAACATCCGGGTGAATGCGCTGTTGCCCGGCCTGGTGGAGACGAAATTCTCCCAGGCTATTCTGGAGAACGAGACGTTCCACGATTACGCAGTCAATATGATACCCATGAACAGGCCCGGGCAGCCCATGGAGATCGCCGGAGCGGTATTGTACCTGGTGTCGGATGCAGCCCCGTTTACGACCGGGTCGTGCCTGGTGGTGGACGGCGGGGCCTTGGCATAGAGATATTGATCTTTGAAGATAGGACCGAAAACTTAACCATAATAAAGGGGAAAAGCTATGAAGATAGATGACATCAAACGTGTGCTCATCCTGGGCGCAGGCACCATGGGACAGCAGATCGGGCTCCAGTGCGCCATGCATGGATATGAGGTTGTGTATTATGATATCTCCCAGGACATTCTGAATGATGCAGTGAAGCGTGTTGCCAAACTTGCCTCCTGGTATGCCTCCACCGGCCGTCTCACCCAGGAGCAACTCAAAGAGACCCTTGCGAGGATTTCATCCACAACAGACCCTGCCAAGGCGGCCGAAGATGTTGACATTATCAGTGAGTCGGTGCCGGAAGATCCGGGACCTGAAGGGCAAGGTGTTCGCGCAGTTCAACAAGCTCTGCCCCGAACGGACGATATTTACCACCAATACTTCATACCTCGTCCCATCCATGTTTGCCGAGGCCTCAGGCAGACCGGAAAAATTGGCAGCGCTCCACTTTCATGACCTTCGTGCAAACAATGTGGTGGATGTCATGCCCCATCCGGGAACAGCGCCAGAGGTTACGAGCCTCGTACATGACTTCGCCAAAAGCATCGGACAGATCGTTATCATGCTCCATAAGGAGAACAATGGCTACGTGTTCAATACCATGATCTCAAACCTCTTCTTCTCGGCCATGACCCTGGCGTCTAAAAACGTAAGTTCCGTTGAGGATATCGACCGGGCCTGGATGGGGATCACACATATGCCCATCGGACCTTTCGGCCTCATGGACCAGATAGGCCTGAAGACCGTATGGACCATCACCGACTACTGGGCCAAGATGGCCGGCGACAAGGGTGCCCTGAAAAACGCCGACTTCCTGAAGCAGTACGTTGACAGGGGGGAACTGGGATATAAGACGCACAAGGGCTTTTATTCGTACCCGAATCCTGCATATCAGAAAGATGATTTTATCATTGGAGAAACGGAAAAAAAATAAAGTGAGTTTAGGTGTAAGGCCAAGGTTAAGGGTGCATGGGTAAGCCTCCACCTACGATAGCTATAGAGAGATCAACTAGGGAGAAGTTATAGAACGAGCCCGGCCATTCCTAAAATTCCGTAAGACCCGGCCCCACCACACCCTTGAGGTAGCCTTGAATGATACCTATAGCCCGCTCGAAATCCGTGCGGGATGGTGTCAGCACAGAGATCCTGATATAATCAGACCATCCTGGTCCATAGATGTCTCCCGGGGTGATCCTGACACCTTGCTCAAGGAGTTTTTCCTGGCTGATGCGACTGGGTACCGATGTTTTTAACCACAGGCAGGGGCCGTTTGTAGACCATGTTGTGGCCTGAGACAAGTAGGCCAACCGTGTTCTCTGTTCTGTCTTGAGCCGCTTGACATGCTCTTCCAGATCCGAGGACGCGAGCATGGCAAAAAGGCATCGTTGGAGTATGCCTGAGAGAGAGAGGTCGTTGATCTCCTTGAGGTGGATGAATCTGGTGTACAGAGGACTCGGGACCACTGCAAATCCGATGCGCAGACCAGGACCCAGAATATTGGAAAGACTCTTGATGTAAACGACCCTCTCATGGGTATCCCGGGCCTTCAATGGGGGAATGCCCTCAATCTCGGAGAGCGGATCATCCTCGATTATGAAGAAATCTTTCTTGCGGGCGATTTCCAGAAGCCTGTCCCTTAGGTCTTCAGGGATGGATCCGCCTGTCGGGATGTGTCCTTGCGGCATGGTGTAGAACAGGCGGATACCAAGGGTACCCAGCCGGTCAAGGTCCTTTTGGCTTGAGATATAGGGCACGGTCTTGACAATGGCCCCAAGGGATTCAAAGATCCGTACCGCACCCATATAGCCCGGGTCTTCCACGGCAACCACATCGCCTTTTTTTAGCAGGGCAAGCCCGATCAGGAAAAGGGCCTGCTGGGACCCGGCAGTGATTATAGGGGTATGATCGATGCCCAGGGATATCATCCATTTCCTTGCCTGCTGCCTCAAGGGTTCATAACCCTGTGGGGGGTCATAGGTCTGGAGACCCTCAATCGTAATGTTCAGGTGCTTGCCGACCCACAGCAGCAGCTCTTCGGGCGGGTGGATAGTTGCCATGTCAATGACGCCCCCGGAAGAACCGCACGCAACAAAGGTTCCCACCCCCTGGCGGCTTATCACAAGACCCTTTCCCATGAGGTGCTGATACACGTTTCTCGCCGTTACAAGGCTAATGTTCTCCTGTATGGACAACTCCCTCACCCCGGGCAGGCGATCTCCGGGCCTCTTTCTCTTCAGGATATCGCCCGCAAGCCTCTCGGCTACCTCTTTGTACCTCACTACACTCCTCCTTGACTTTATTGAAAATAAATATAACATTAATAAGATAAAGAGTAAATTGTTATATAACAATAAGGAGAGTAAACATGGTCAGATTATCGGAAAGGATTCTCGTGAACAGGGGCCTTGCCCAGATGCTCAAGGGCGGCGTGATCATGGACGTTACAAATGCAGAGCAGGCCAGGATTGCTGAAGATTCCGGCGCAGTTGCGGTAATGGCGCTGGAGAGGGTGCCTTCGGATATCCGGTTGCAGGGCGGTGTTGCCAGGATGAGCGACCCTCTTATCATCAAAGGCATCAAAGAGGCGGTAACTGTTCCGGTCATGGCTAAAGTCAGGATCGGTCACATTGTTGAGGCCCAGATACTTGAGGCCCTTGAAATAGACTACATAGACGAAAGTGAGGTCTTGACGCCTGCCGATGAGGAACACCATATCAATAAGCAGGTCTTCAGGATCCCGTTTGTTTGCGGTTGCCGAGACCTGGGTGAGGCCTCACGAAGAATAGCCGAGGGTGCAAGTATGATCAGAACCAAGGGAGAGGCGGGTACCGGCAATGTTGTAGAGGCTGTCCGGCATATGCGTACCATCATGAAGCAGGTGCGGGAACTATACTCCATGAGCGAAGACGAGGTCTTCAGCTTTGCAAAAGGACTTGGTGCCCCGCATCAGGTCCTCATGGAAATCCGCGAGCTTAAGGGTTTGCCTGTTGTGAATTTTGCAGCCGGAGGCATCGCCACCCCGGCAGATGCCGCTCTCATGATGCAGCTTGGGGCTGATGGTGTATTTGTGGGTTCAGGAATCTTCAAGTCATCTGAGCCTGCAAAACGGGCCAGAGCCATTGTTGAGGCCGTGGCGCATTACGAAGAGCCTGCATGGATTGCACGAGTATCCGAAGGTCTGGGCGATGCCATACCGGGCCTTGATGTCAGAACAATGCCGGATGAAGAGCGGCTTGCTAAACGAGGCTGGTAATGATGATCGGGATCCTTGCGCTCCAGGGCAATGTCCGCGAGCACAGATTAAACCTCGAGCGTCATGGTGCACAGAGCCGGTGCATCCGGAGCCCCATTGAACTTGATGGTATTGATGGCCTCATTCTTCCCGGCGGAGAAAGTTCGGCCATGAAAAAGCTCATCGTGTCTTCAGGGCTTAAAGAACCTGTGCAGGGCCTGATCCGGCAGGGACTACCCGTCTGGGGAACCTGTGCGGGGGTCATCCTTCTTGCATCCGGAGGCATCTGGCAGAGCGTGGATATTGAGGTTCAAAGAAATGCCTATGGCTCCCAGGTCTACAGCAGGGCTGCAAAAGGGAGATCCATCATAACGGACAGAGAGTTTTCCATGGTGTTCATCCGCGCGCCACGGATTTGTTCCATTCCGACAAATGCCCAAGTCCTTGCCGAGCTCGATGGAGACTTCGTGGCTGTCCGCTGCAGCAACGTCCTGCTTACCACTTTCCACCCTGAACTTACGCAAGATACTCCTTTCACTGAATATTTTCTCAAGATGGTGAATGAATAGCACCTCTACCGGCCAGGGTCTTGCACCCTTAACTAGGGCCTTTCATTAAAAAACCGCCAGGCTTCTTGAGCCATATTCATGTCCCGGCTCACCCTGCCCACAACAAATACTGGCAGATACTGCTTTCCGGAAGGTACAGTATGACCGCCTCCATGTATCATATAGAGGCACACCCTCGAACCGGTCCAGGAAAGGCGCTCTATATGTGTATCATCAGCCGGGTCAAGGTCCGGCATCTGTTCAATCTTCGGGTGTAGTTCCCGGTTTTCGCTCTTCAGCCAAGCGCGGGCGGATTCCATGGAAGACACTACCTCTCCTTTTGAGATCACATAAAAGAGCCTCACCATACCACCTTCAAAGGGATTGATGGGGTCATCTGTACCGTTCACTATCATCACGGGCATGCCTGCTCGCGGGGCCGCGCACTTTGAATAATTGTTCCCGGGCATGTTCGCGCCGATTACGGCAATGCCTGCTATCTTGTCACGAATTTCAGTGGCGAGACGAAAGCACATGTGGCCTCCGTTTGATAGGCCCACTGCATAGACCTTTTTCGGGTCTGCATGCCACTTTGTGCTGCAGGCCTCGATGAGCTTGGTTATAAACCCCACATCATCAATGTTCTTGGTATGGGCATCATCCTTTGGTGCGGTTCGGCAGTCGTTCCAATACGTCTGATACCCGTCCGGGTAGACAACAAGACACTTCTCCTTCTCGGCAACGCGATCGAACTGATCCCCGCATATCTCCCTCATCTTTTTGCCCGTTCCCATGGCGCCATGCAGGACAATGATGATGGGCGGGGCTGAGAGTTCCCCTGATGGGATGTATGCAAGGTAAGTTCGATCCATCCCGCCCAGCGACAGGGTTTCCTCCACGACCTTACCCGGCAATACCGACTCTGCTGCATGGAGATAGTGCCCAGGAAAAAATGCTGCTACTATGATCAAGTGGGTGAACAAATGATGGTATTGCATAAGTGCCCCTTGTTTCCTGTAGTATAATAATTAAAAAAAACACGGATATAACAATCCACTTGTATATTCATGATGTAATACTCCAATCCAAGTTTCAGTTAAAGCAGAATCCATATGACTGTTGACATCCTCGCCCCTTCAACCCCATAGATACATAATGAATTCCCTGGTCGTGAGATGTACCTTCTGCGGGAAACGGCACCTGATGGATATTGAAGACCTGGATTGCTGGTTTGCAGAATGTGGGTGCGGTGCCTGCGGGTTCGTTCAGGATGATTCGGAGTTCGGCGAGGGATTGAACAAAGGTGTCGGATTCACGGTGCATGAAGTCCCCAATCCGCGGGGTACGTTTGTCCACCTGGCTGACCCCTTGCCTGTCTTTGTAAATGAGAAGGGATGTTGGGTGTATGTGTGTTGGTATAAAAAAGATGCGAGGCCTTATGTCTAAGTCCTTAGACTGCGTTCACCTATATTTTCCGGTGTTGTACAATTCTTTCATTAAGGAGGTCCTTGATGGCTAAAAGAGTTCTCAGGACAAACCTGTGTGACATGCTGGGTATCGAGTACCCCATTATTTGCGCAGGTATGGGTCCGGTTCTCATCGGTGAACAGGCGGGCTCGCCTGTGGATCTCGTGGTTGCCGTTTCTGAAGCTGGCGGTCTTGGTGTACTGGGCGGAAGCGGTTTTACCGTGGATGAGCTGAGGCAGGCCATCCGTGATATCAGGGCTCGCACAGACCGCCCTTTCGGGGTAGACCTCCTGCTGCCTAAGAATGTGGTCGAGGGCAAGGGTGTTGATTACGGCGATATCAAGGAAGTACCCCTGAGTGCAGCGTTAAAGACCCTGCCCAAGCCTTACCAGGACTGGATAAGTAAGGTAAGAACCGAACTGGGGTTACCCGGCGTGGAGGTTATGGTGAAGCTCAATACCACCACCATGCGGCCTCTCGATGCTGTGAAGGTGTGTATCGAAGAGAAGGTCCCCCTTTTCTGCGCAGGACTGGGAAATCCCGGCTTTATGGTGGAGGAGGCACATGCGAACGGAATCAAGGTACTCGCCATCACCGGCAATGTGAAGAATGCAGTGCGCATGGTGGAAGCCGGCATTGACCTGCTCGTGGCCCAGGGATTTGAAGGCGGAGGCCATACAGGCAGGGTAGGTACCATGGCGTTGCTGCCCGGGGCATTGGATGCGGCAGGTAAGGTACCGGTTCTTGCAGCTGGAGGTATCGGTGACGGCAGAGGGCTGGCCGCTGCCCTAGCCATGGGGTGTGCGGGTGTCTGGGTGGGTACCAGGTTTCTGGCAACGAATGAGGGTGGCGCCTTGGATGTGAACAAACGACGTATCCTTTCTTCCACTGAAGAGGACACCCGGGTGAGCTATGCAATAACGGGAAAGACATCACGGACGAGCTACAGCCTGTTCCATGATTTGTGGAATTTATCCGGACTTGAGCCTCTCCCCTTTCCCATGCAGGTGCTGGTCTCTTCAGCCTTGTTCGCAGATTTGGTGGAGGCAGACAAAGACGAGTACATGGGCGGCTTTGCTGGTCAGGTCTCGGGCATCATCCATGATATCAAGCCTGCCAGGCAGGTGGTGGAAGAGATGGTTGAAGAGGCTGCCGAAATCCTTACCCGGGGGCTGCCGGAACGCGTGAAGGTACAGTAAATAGGTGAAGGGGTATATAGATATTAATAATGCCAGCAGAGCCTAAGGTGAGCTGAAACAAAAAGGCCCCGTCTTATAAAAAGACAGGGCCTTGTATTACTTATTAGTCTTCATCGTCATAACCCGTACCAGGAGGGGCTTCTGATTTGATTGACCGGTTGATTCCCTTTGAAAGTATGGCTGCAATGGAGAAGAGTATTACCATTGCGCCGAAGAGGATCAGTATGATCGTGGTCAGCCATGACTGGGCTTCCTTTTCTACCTTACCGGAAGCGATCTTGGCCTGCTCGTTGAACTTTTCAACATCCACACCCATGCCAACCCATCCGAATCCGGCCGGCTTGGGGTAATCCTTTGCGTAGAAAGGTATGGGAGCATACGCCACTATCTTCGTACGGCCTTCGAATTTATAGGTCTTTATTCCCGATTTGCCCAATGCGGCTTCTCTGGCGACCTCAGGCATGACCGGATCAATACCGCCAAGCTGATTGAGGTTCAACACCTCTTCACCCTTATTTTTCATTTCCTCGGCAATGGCTGAGGTCAGCGGCGGAACAGGTGTACCATCCTTGTAGAGGCCTTCTATATGATAATCATTGGGGTGCGAGATAACAAACCCTCGGTTATCAACCATGTATGCATAGTTTCCCGTGGAGGCGTCCGCTTCTATGACGTAATTCGCCTCGAACGGCACGATGTTATCCGTGTATTTGGCAAGGGCCCTTGCATCAAGCGCAAGTTCTATGACCCCGGTAAAACCCTGCTTATCGAACAGCGGAGTTGCCATTCGAATAATCCCTTCGAATCTCTTCCCTTTTTCAAAATCAGCCTTGTTAACATACCACCCAGTGACAGGAGAGATATACATCTCACCCTTGTTGAGCTCTTTTGCCTTGAGGAAGTACTCCTCAGACTTATACGTTGTGTTGGCAGGATTGCTCACATTTACTAATTCGTTTTTGGGGGCTATCTTGCCATCTTTAATTTTTATGAGCTCATTTCCATTGGTGTCTATGAGTGACATTTCCACATAGAGTGGCAGCTGTTCCTTTACGATGCCTGTATCTTTTTTAACCCAGAGTTCATACGTCTTGGTATCCAAGAACTGCTTATATGTCTCCTGGGTTGAAGGAAGGATTGTGGTGGTTAACACATCCCTCTGACGTTCACGCAAGAAGTTGGAGATATTCTCTGCCAAATCAGTTGCGCGCACACTGAGCTCCTGTTGCGATTTCGTATCAAGAGCATTCATCGTACCTGTTTTGGATAAGCCGCCAATATTGAAAATGCTGAAGGCTATGAGGGAAGCGATCAGTAATAAGGGGATCACGACAAGCAGGAAAAATAACCTTGCAACCGTTAATAAACGAGTTCCTTTAATCGATTCAGGCATTTTTTCCCCCTTATTCTTTGAATCGTTCTGTTAAAAACCCTCTGTCCAAAAGCTTATCCAAACAGGAAAGTCTTGAATGGGTTGGCGAAGATGAGGATGAGCGTAATAACCAGCGCATAGATAGCGATGGATTCGGCCATGGCCATACCAACCATCATTGTCATCATGATCTTTCCCTGTGCCGCTGGGTTTCTGCCTACTGCCTCAGAGGCGCCTGCTGCTGCTGCGCCAATGCCTGCGCCTGCACCGATGCACCCAAGGCCGATAGCAAAGCCTGCGCCGAGCATTGCGCCGACCGAGAAGATCACCTTGATAAGCGGATCCTGAGCAGCCGGGATTGCATCAGCTGCGAAGACTCCCTGTGACGCTAGAAGCGAAAGGGCCACTGTTGTTGCAATTGTGAAGAAGATTTTGGTCGCGTTACGAAACATGTTTATTCTCCTTTCTAACTGATAATTTTTTCGTATTCATTTTGACTGAGTCCTCATTTCTCTCATTCAAGAAAAGCAATAGCTATGCCACGTTGTGACAGTGTTAATATTTCTCCTGTACCAACTTGATATTAATATCTAATTTAGCTATGAATTCTGTGTATCACCCACTTTGCCTGAACAATACTATTAAACGTATCGTTCAATAGAGTCTCATCATGTTGAACAAAAAGTGTTATATGCCCCATGAACCATCAGTATACTCCCTGAAGGATATTCATCGAGAGCTCCCAAAAACATCCTTTTTGTATCTAGTTTAAAGAACTTCTCATGGATGGATAAGGTTCGTGATGGAATGAAGTAATGATAAGGAGTTGCTATTGGTATTACAAGGGGGTGAGCTGCGAGGGATTGTTTTGATTTGTAGCTGGGCACCAAACAATAGCTGGTATTTACATAGGACTAGATATAATGACTTGGTCAGTCCTACCGGCATAGCAGAAACAAGGAAGAAGCCGAAAATGAAACTGCAAATACCCACTATCCAGATGCTGGATGCATACTGGAGAAGCAAGGGCAGGGGGATAGACATACTCATAGCCAGTACCAGGAATACCTTTCTTCTGTGGTATTTATCCGAGAGGGCCGAGATTACTCCCGCCCCGAATATACATCCACCCACAAGGAGGCCACCCATAATGCCCGGGACAAGGGTTGAATCGATGCCCAATTATTTGTGGATGCATCCTATTGCATGCACTTCATGCCCCGGTCGTGGGACCGGGGCATGAAGTGCACCCTTTTTAACCTGTACTAAATCGAGTAATCGAACCCGACAGCGAAGATCCAGGTTGAATTCTTCATGTCCACTGTACCGATGGGGGTTACAATGCTCTCATCTTTCCACCATGTATAACTGAGCCCGCAATTCAGGTTAAGGCCGGGAAGGACCTTGTAACCGAATCCCGCTGCAAGGTTCACATCATCCGAATACTGAACTTCAACAGACCCGGGAGTCGCATTGTAGTATGCGTCAATATCGTCCCATCTAAAGAGGGTGTACAGCGTTCCTGCGCTGACTTCCAGTTCAGGTGAGACCTGATAGACCCCCGCAACCCCGATACTCCAGCAATCACCGGCTAGGTTGGAAATATCCTTTCCAGTTGATGCCTTTCCCCAATTGGCTGCGCTCTGGAACCAGTAATTGGCATCCAGCTCACCCCTGAATTTCGGTGTGAACAGGTACGATGCACCCATGCCGATCATGCCGGGGAAATCCCTGCGATTCTTTTCTCCATCTGAGTATAACCCAACTGACTCGCTGATATTGTCTCCACCCCTGATATCTGTCTTGAGATCCAGTTTCACCGGGGATTCGTAATGCAGAGCGAGATTCAATTTGTCATCCGGCCTTACCTGAACACCCAGCACCCCGCCCCATCCGTTATCTTCCTGTTCCACATTGACCTTTAACGGGTAATCCGGTGTAGCATCCCCCCCAACGCCGCCTGTCATCGTCAGACCCCCTTTGATGGAATTAGACACGGAGATGTTACGGATACCGGCAGCAACTGAGATCTTGTCTGAGATCTTATAGGCACCCCCCAAACTTGTTGCGAGATAGACCGAAGTGCCCTTGAGGTGCTCATTTGTGATGCCGGTGTAGGCTCCATAAAAGGGACTAGCCGGGTCAGTTAATAATTGTGCACCAAGCCCTCGGGTAGTGATGGAACCATCCGGGTAGTCGATGGACCCCGCACTACCCGGCATGTACAAACCACCGAAGATGGACCACAGTCCTTTCTTGTAGGAGGCATAGAGGTTGGGAACGAACAAGTCCGGGCTGTCCTGTTCATAGCTCAGCCGGCCGGTGCCCAGAGGATCATTAAAGGAATGGCTGGGCTTCCGGAACATCATCTGATTCGAGACATTGAGATGAAACCCGTCGGACAGACTGACCAGACCGGCCGGGTTGTACACCACAATATCTGCCGCATCGGTAGCGGCATTGCGGTTGGACATGCGCACCCATTCCGCACTCATGTTGGTCAGGTTGTCAATCTGGGCAAAGCCCTGCCCGGAGGATAAAAATAGACAAGTGATTATGCCCGAGGCGATCAGAAGGTGTTTCATAAAGGATCTCCTTTCAAAAGGATCTATTCTATGGTTACCCCAAATGACCTATCCTTTAAACACAGGCTTATTACCACTCACGGAACCCGGCAAGAAGGGGTTACCGTATACCATGATATACAATTGTATAATAATGAACAGGACTATTCCAGCCAAATACATGACCAATGTGTCCAAAAATGGGGGTGAACTATCATCAGATGAATATCAAAGAGCTCAGAAGGCAAGAAGATCGGAGCTCTTAGATATGACTGACAGGCTTCCAGCATAATATCCATAGAATGGGATGGCAGGTTAAGCCGAAGCAAGTATGAACCTTCAGGCTGCATAAACAACTTTGAAGGCTGCTAATATTACAGACAGTTCGTGACTTTATTAAAGCCGTATACTATAAGATAAGGAAAAGCACGTACAACGTAAAAAGGTATAGAGATGAGGGAAATTGCCGCCATTGCAGCCTATCTTGTGTCCTGGTTGTTCTGCGAACTGGTAATCGGGATTAAAAGCGGGTTTATAACACTCATGATCTCCCTGCTCTTTGCCTTTGCCATCTACGCGCTGATCGCATATGCTGAGCACGAAGAAGGGGATAAGAACGCATAACGACCCCCTCCCTTTTTTTATACACAGACTATCTTACTCATTGCATCTAAGATAAGGATAAGACAAAATCATCGACGCATGAAAAAGAAGATATCCAGCATATACCTGAGATACTCCATCTGGTTGACTGCATTAACCGTTATTGTCCTGATAGTCCTCCTTGCCCTGACCGTTTACTATGTGCGCGAACGGGCCATAATAGAGCTTTTCAGCGACCAACAGGCATTTATTGCAGGCCATACGGCATCCCGTATAGAGGAGTCTATTGCCAAGGGTGAGAAGGGCGTGAGCATGCTCTTGAAGCTGTTATCCACTCAAGGAGCGGGCGAGTTGAGGAAACAAGAGGAGATAAAGACCCTTTATAATGAACTCAGGGAAAACGTGCTCACCATTTTGGAGATAGATAAGAATGATGTTGCTGTCTATGGATATCCGGAAGATATTTCATCAAGGATGTATGGGAAGAAAATAGAAGACTTTGCCCTCTACCATGTACTGAAAAAGATGAATCAAAGATTTATCGGAGAAATCAGAGGCTTAAATATCATAGACAACAAAAACCAGTCATCTCAAGGTAAGAATATTGGAATTGGTCTGCCTGTTATAACCTCGGGCGGCACCTATGCCGGGGCGATATTGGCAATAATCTCTCCTGAGTTACTCATCAAGCGATTCATATCCCTCAATCAAACCCGCACTATGAATATGTACTGGTTGGTTGATGAATCAGGTGCCATAATCTATCATCCCGACCAGGCCAGTATAGGAAAAAATATTGCGGAATTGACGCCCCAAGGAAATGCGCCTTTTAAAATGTTTTCTTACACATCGAAACACTACAGCGAGATGACTCTTAACCAGAAAGACAAACAGGAAAAGTGCATTATTGCCTATTCCCCCATCCGTATAGGCATTGCAAAGTGGTGGATCATTCTCGTTACCCCCTATGAAGATGTCTTAAAACCTATTCGCAGTGCATCGTTAAACATTATTCTCGGTGCAATAGGCCTTATTACCGTTGTCATCATCACAGCCATATCCATTGCCCGTTCCGATGTAAAACGATTCCGGCTCAAAGAAGAGCTTAAACGGCTACAGGAGCGGGAGGTATGGCAGGGAAAGCTTTTGCGCGAGAAGATGACCATTGAAGGGATCGTTGAAGGATCCCCGGTCCCTATGTTTGTGCTGGATCAAGATCATAAGGTTATCTTGTGGAATCGCGCATGTACTGATCTTACCGGGTACAGCGCAGATGAGATGATCAACACGGATAATTACTACAAGCCATTCTATGAAGACAAACGACCATTCCTCCTTGACTTCATCATCGATGGCAATGTGGAGGACTTTGAAGCATTTTATGGTGAAGGCAAGGTCTTGAAATCCGAATCCATCAAAGGGGCATATGAGGCAGTAAAATATTTTAAAAACTTAAGTGGTAAAGAACGACACCTGCATTTCCTTGCTGCTCCGATTTTCGATGAAAAAGGCGAAATTGTTGCTGCCATAGAGACCTTTCTCGATGTATCAAAAGAAGTGGAGCTCACGAAGAACCTCCAGGAATACGCTGAAACCCTTCAAAACGAACTGGATGAGAACATCAGGCTTACGAAAGAGGTGGAAGAGCTCTATAGTTATCTTCAGAGCATATTGAACAGTCTGCCTGATAAGATTTATGAGCTGAATAAAGACGGCATTATCAATTATGTCAGCAGGCAGATACGCAGAGGCACGTACGATCCAAAGGGAAAACCCTTCACGGAATATGTGGCCCCGGAGCACAGGGCTTATGTCATCTCCAAATGGGAGGATGCAAAAAGAGGGATTTTTAAACCCTATGAGCTTGAGATGCTCAGCAGAAAGGGCACAAGGAAACATCTCCTGATGACACCAAGCCCTGTAAAGGGCACTGATAGATTCGTTCTGGTGGAGCGGGATATTACCGAACTGAAAGACCTTGAAAAAAAATATTATGAAAGTCAGAAACTCGCAGCTATTGGTCAATTATCAGCAGGGATTGCCCATGAAGTGAGAAATCCTCTTTCGTCGATAAAAATGAGCCTGCAGATTCTGGAAAAACGCATGAAGCCTGAAGGCAATGACCTTAAGCGATTCAAGATTGCCCAAAGAGAGGTCGAGCACCTCGAGAAGCTTGTCAGCGATGTACTCATTTATGCAAAGCCCACAGCCCCCCGTAAAGATCCGTCTGATTTAAGGTCAATCATTGAGAGTGCCCTTGCCATGGTTGAAAAATCTCTTGAAGACAAGGCTATTGACCTGCAGAAAATATATGCACCCGGCAATGATATTATCCCTGTGGATTCACAAATGATCAAACAAGCGCTTATCAATATTTTTCAGAATGCTATCGATGCAATGGAGCCGCAGGGAAGGCTCTCTATCGGTTTGCGCAAAGAAAATGAATCCCTCCTCATAGAGGTTGATGACAATGGTTGTGGGATAGATGAGGAAGATATCCCCTACCTGTTCAATCCTTTCTTTACCAAGAAGAATTATGGAACCGGCCTTGGTCTTACCCAGGTTAAGAAAATCATTGAACAGCACAATGGAGAAATAGAGATAATAAGCAAAAAAGGGTTAGGCACACGATTTATCATTACCCTCCCAACGGGTGTTACATGAGGATGAACTCGCTGACAAAAGAGAATATGATCAAATCAAACAACAAGGAGAACGAGGGCCGGTAGCATGCCGAAGATACTTGTCATCGATGATGATAGCTCGATCCGCGAGACACTGGACCTTTATCTGACAGAAGAAGGGTACGATGTCTATACAGCACCCACAGGGACGGACGGCCTCAACACATTCACCCAACAATCGCCTGATGTAGTCATCCTGGATATCAGGCTTCCTGATGTAAACGGTTTTATGATCCTCGAAGATCTCAGAGAAGAGGATGAAAACGTAAAGGTCATCATGATTACTGCCCATCATGACATGGAATCAACCATCAAAGCCATGAAGGAAGGTGCCTTTGACTACATCCACAAACCAGTGGATGTCAATGAACTGGATATCGCTATTAAAAAGGCCATCCATGCATTAGAGATGGAGAAAAAGATAAAGGGTCTTCTTGTTGAGTCCTCACGGGATTACAAGGTCGGCGACATCATTGGTGAAGGCCCCGGGATGAGGGAGATCTTCAAGACAATCGGTGTGGTATCTCAAAGCAGAACCCCGGTGCTTATTCAAGGCGAAAGCGGAACAGGCAAAGAACTCATTGCCAAGGTTATTCATAATAACACCGCTGCGGATGAACCATATATCGGAATAAACTGCTCTGCAATTGTAGAGACCTTGCTTGAATCAGAGCTGTTCGGCCATGAGAAGGGGTCGTTTACCGGGGCCATCACGCGTAAACCCGGCAAATTCGAGCTGGCCCGCTATGGCACGGTATTCCTTGATGAAATTAGCGAGATGTCTTTGAATCTTCAGGCAAAGCTCCTTCGGGTCCTTCAGGAGAGGGAATTCGAGCGTGTAGGCGGGAAAGACCGGATCAAGGTAAATGCCAGGATCATTGCAGCCACAAACAAAGACCTCCGGGCAATGGCAAAAGAAGGGCATTTCAGGGATGATCTGTATTACCGACTGAACATCGTTACCATATTTATTCCGCCGCTCAGGGAAAGAAGAGAAGACCTTCAACCGCTTATCAATTATTTATTATCCAAGATTAATTTCGATCTCCATAAACATATCGCAGGGGTTTCCGATGATGTGCTCGAGATCTTCAGACAGTATAGCTGGCCCGGTAACATCCGGGAGCTTGAAAACCTCCTCGTTCGTGCGGCAGTAGTTGCCAAGGGGCAGGTCTTGATAAAGAGCGACTTTCCAGACCTGAACGAGACTGCCGGGTTCCAGATAACAAGGGAACCAGAGGTGGATTACAGCCATGATGCCTTGGGCAGAATCCTCACCCTCGATGAAGTCGAAGAGATGCATATAAGGAAAGTGATCAGAGAAACAAAAAAGAACAAAGGCGAGGTCTGTGATATCCTGGGGATCTCCAGGCCGACATTCGAGAGAAAACTTGAGAAATACAATATCCAATTTGAACGTGACTGATGCCTATGATAATCCCGGATTATAGAAAGAGGGGCTTCGCAGCATTACACCCTATCAATCCCGGTTACCCCTTTGAGTTTTCTGATCTCTGTAAAAATTTTATCTAGCTCCCGGAGATCCTTAACCATAACCCTGAACACGCACCTTGAGTGCCCATCCGGAAGGGAGGAGACGTTCAGCTTGGTGATGTTGATATTTTTTATCCCAAGGATTGCTGTTATGGAACCCAGCATGCCTGGTTTATCTTCACAGGTGACAGAGAACTCTATCTCGTGACTTCCGCTGATACCGGTATCCCATTCCACCGGGATAAGTCTCTGGGCGTCGATCTCGTTTGTATAAAGGCAATTCATGCGGTGGACCGTGATCCCTTTGCCGCGAGTAATGAACCCTATGATTTCATCGCCGGGTATGGGCCTGCAGCAACGGGCATATCGGACGAGCAGGTTCTCGACACCCTTGACTACTACGTTGGTGCCTTCCTGTTTTTTCTTTGGTGTGACATCCTTATGTTCCTTCTTCTGCTCCTCGGGAATGATCTTGTGGATAACCTGGTTAACCGAGGTTCTCCCGAAGCCGATGGAGGCGTAAAGATCTTCGGTGGTCTTGAACAAGAACTCCCTGGCAAGGGATTCAAGATCGATATCCTTCGCCACATGATGGCTTTTTAACTTCTTTTCGAGCATCTCCCTTCCAAGCGCGATACTTTGCTCACGCTCCTGCGTCCTCAACCATGTCTGGATCTTGTTTCTTGCCCTCGATGTCTTTGCTATCCTCAGCCAGTCTTTGCTCGGGTGTTGCTTCGGAGACCGGAGGATCTCGATGACATCTCCGCTTTTCAGCTCGAAATTTAGCTTTACTATCTGCCCGTTTACCTTGGCCCCGGCACACTGGTTTCCAAGCTGCGTATGGACGCTGTAGGCAAAATCAAGGGGAGTCGCCCCCAAGGGGAACTGCAGCACTTCGCCTCTGGGTGTGAAGACAAAGACATCTTCAGGATAGAGGTCAAGTTTTACACTCTGAAGAAACTCGTGCGGATCTTTGAGCTCCTTTTGTGATTCCAGCAACCGCCTGAGCCAGGAGAGCTCATGGCCTTGCTGATCCTTGAACCTGGGTTGATCCTTCAGCTTGGAGTAATCTTTATAGAGCCAGTGTGCAGCGATACCTTCATTGGCAATAAAATCCATCTCGAAGGTCCTGATCTGGATCTCAATCCTCTCCCCTCCCGGACCGAACACCGTAGTGTGCAGAGATTGATATTTATTCGGCTTGGGCATGGCGATGAAGTCCTTGATCCTCTGCTGAATAGGCTTCCACATGGAATGGATAATGCCCAGGGTCTCATAACATTCACCTACAGTTGTTACGAGAACCCGTACCCCGAGGACATCATAAATGTTCTCTAAAGAGATACCTTGGCGCTTGAGCTTCTGATAGACGCTGTAGATATTTTTTATCCTGCCCTTGAGCTCGGCCTTGATCTCCGCTCCGGTGAGCTTGGCTTGGATATGCGCTATAACTTCTTTGATATATTCATCTTTTTCTTTTGCTATGGAGTCCAACGTGGCCTTCAAGATGCGATAATCATCCGGTTCCAGGAATTTCAGACTGAGCTCTTCCAGTTCCACCTGGAGCCAGTGAATACCAAGCCTGTTGGCCAAGGGGGCATAGATATCAAGGGTCTCCCGTGCTATCCTGATCTGTGATTCGCGTTTATGGTATTCCAGGGTTCGCATGTTATGGAGGCGGTCCACCAGCTTTATGAGAAGAACCCTTAAGTCCTTGCTCATGGCAAGGATCATTTTGCGGAAGTTCTCTGCCTGCTGTTCTTCAACAGAACGGAAATTCATCTTGCTGATCTTGGTGAGTCCGTCAACTACCTGTGCCACCTCAGCGCCGAATCCCACCTTGATTTCTTCTATTGTGATGAGGCTGTCCTCGACGGTGTCATGAAGGAGGGAAGCGACTATGGCCGTTGCGTCAAGATGCATCTGACCGGCCAGGTAGGCCACTTCAAGGGGATGGTTGAGGTATGGTTCTCCGGATAGCCTCGTTTGACCCTGATGAACCCGGGCTGAAAAGACATAGGCCTTCTCTATCAGGCGCTTTTCTGCCTCCGGGGCATAGGCGGATACCTCATCGAGGATGTCATTTATCCGTATGGTCAACGATTGTACCCTTCACCTCAAGCTGCTTCTCACAATAATCGAGAATCTCATCTGTTCCGATCTTCTCCACCTTTCCACTTGACCTGTCCTTGAATTCTACTACACCTCCGGCCAGATCCTTAGCCCCTACGGTTACCCTCAACGGGACACCGATAAGGTCGGCGTCCTTGAACTTCACACCGGGTCTTACATCCCTGTCATCAATCAACACATCAAACCCTAAAGCGATAAGGCCGTCATAGATGCGCCTTGCTACTTCCATGGCAGGTCCCTCATTCACATTAATAGCAATTACCACCACATGGTATGGTGCAATGGCCATGGGGAAGATGATGCCGTTATCATCATGGTTCTGCTCAAGGGCGGCCGCCACTGTCCTGCCTACACCGATTCCATAGCAGCCCATGATCAGGGGCTTGGGCTTCCCGTCCTCATCGAGGAAGAGGGCGTTCATCGTCTTGGAATACTTCGTGCCCAGTTTGAAGACATGCCCCACCTCGATGCCCCGGATGACTTTAAGTTTTCCTGCCTGACACCGGGGGCAGCTGTCTCCTGTGATGGCTGCACGGATGTCCGCCACCAGGTCGACCTTGATGTCGCGCGAGAACCAGACATCCTTGATATGATAGTCCTGCTTGTTCGCCCCTGTCACATATGCACTGCCTTTAAGGAGCGAGGCGTCTGCGACCTTTTTCAACGTAAGGCCGACAGGACCTGCAAACCCCCTCGGCGCCTTGGTATATTTTTCTATGGCGAATTCATCCGCGAGCTCCACGGACTCGCACCCAAGTGCCCGCCTCAGCTTGGCCTCGCTGATTTCATGGTCTCCTCGTACAAGGGCTGCCACCGGGCCGTCCTCTGTTGTGTAAATAAGGGTCTTAATCAAATTTGATGGCTCAATCTTCAAAAATTCGCACACCTCCTCCACTGTCCTGATATTCGGGGTGTGAACCTCCGCAGGCGTCCCTTCCGGCGACTTTGGAAAAGAGAGATCACCTGGCATTGCCACCTCTGCCCTTTCCTGGTTTGCAGCATACTTGCACGCGTCACAGCTCAGGATGGCGTCCTCACCGGTATCGGCCAGAACCATGAATTCGTGGGAAAAATTACCCCCGATGGGTCCAGAATCCGCCTCTACAGCTTTAAACTTCAGGCCACACCTTTGAAAGATCCTTTCATAGGCCTTATACATGGCCTCATAACTTTTCTGCGCACCCTGATCGTCCTTATCAAAGGAATAGGCATCTTTCATGATGAACTCTCGCGCCCTCATGACCCCGAAGCGCGGCCTTATCTCGTCGCGGAACTTGGTCTGGATCTGATACAGATTGAGCGGGAGCTCCTTGTAGGAATGGACGTAGTCCCTCACGATCTCGGTGATGACCTCCTCATGGGTGGGCCCAATGACGAATTCCGCACCCTTACGGTCTGATACCCGCAGGAGTTCCTTGCCGTAAACAGACCATCTGCCGCTCTCCTTCCAGATTTCAGAGGGCTGGACGGCAGGGAGCAGGACCTCCTGGGCGCCTGCGGCGTTCATCTCTTCGCGGATGATCTTCTCGACCTTGCGGAGGGCCTTCAGACCGTAGGGCAAATACGAATATATACCTGAGGCAAGCTTCTTGATCATACATGCCCTGAGCATCAGCTTGTGGCTTACCACCTCTGCATCGCGGGGCTCTTCCTTAAGGGTGTGGAGAAAAAACGAGGACATCTTCATGAAACATTCTCCTTCTGTAGTTCATTCACAATTGTTTGCACAATGTCTGCAGTCTTGATCCGTCGCAAGGATTTCCCATGAGAAAACAGCAGCGCGCCCTTTTTATCGCATGCCACTCCAAGGTCTGCTATCCTGGCCTCTCCGGGGCCGTTCACCACGCACCCCATGACCGCCACGACTATATGTTTCCTGATATTCTTCAGCGCATCCTCCAGTTCGGAGGCAATGGCCGCCACATCCGCGCAGCTCCTGGCGCAGGTGGGGCATGCAATGACCCGTACCCCCTCTTTTCTGAGGCCCAGGCATTCCAGCAGGATTTTGCCGGCAAAGACCTCCTGGATCGGGTCAGCTGACAGCGAAATCCGTATGGTATCGCCGATGCCCTCTTCAAGGAGCGTCCCGATACCGGCTGAGGAGCGGATCAATCCAGACAGTAGCGGACCTGCCTCTGTCACACCAAGGTGAAGGGGCCAGGATTGAACCTTTGAGAACCTCCGGTAGGAATCAATGGTCTCTATGACATCAGAAGATTTCAGAGAAACCTTCATGGACTCTACACCCATATCCTCGAGCATCTCGACATATTGCCTGGCATTTTCAATCAAGGCACCCACGTGATCATCTGCATATTTTGCAAGAAGAGACCTCTTGACCGAGCCGAGATTGACCCCAACCCTGATGGGTACTTTACGCTCGATGGACGCCTTGGCCACGGCCTTAAGCCTTTCTTTACCGCCGATATTGCCGGGATTGATGCGGATACCATCGGCCCCTTGTCTAATAGCCCCGATAGCAAGCCGGTGGTCAAAGTGAATGTCTGCAATGAGAGGCAATCGGATACCTTTCCTGATCTTGCCAAAGGCCACGAGCGAGTCTTCATCCGGGATACTGACGCGGACAATGTCGCATCCTGCCTTTTCGAGCCCCTCAATCTGTGCGATCGTACCCTTAACGTCCGTGGTGGCGGTATTGGTCATGGACTGAATGCTGACCGGAGATCCCCCACCAATAGGGCATGTGCCGATATAAATCCTTCGTGTTTGTTCACGATGCTGCGCCATTTTTGATGAGTACCATATTAGGGGTTCTTACTCAAGATTGGAAGCCGATTGAACGATAAGATCAAGGATGATGAAATTGTCTCCTGATCAGATTGAGACCCTCCTCAATAATGTCGGCGAGTTGCCAACGTTGCCCTCCATAGCCACGGCAATCATGGAGAAAACAATGGAGGCAAGCGTAAGTGCACGGCAGGTTGCCGAGCTGATAGAGAAAGACCAGGCGCTTTCACTGAAGGTGCTCAGGGTTGCGAACTCACCATTTTACCGGAGGATCAAGGAGATTTCCACCATACGCGGCGGCGTAGTCCTGCTCGGCTTCAATGTATTGAAAAGTATTGTTCTGAGTATCAGCGTCATCAATATGTTTAACGAAAAACAGCGCCATGCGCTCGACTTCTATAAATTCTGGCAGCATAGCATCGCATGCGCGGTGTGCGCAAAATCCATAGCGGGCAAGATACTGCCGGCTTCATCCGAGGATGCCTTCGTTGCGGGCTTGCTGCACGACCTCGGTAAGGTCATTGCCGATCAGATCATCTGTAAACACGGCGAATACAATGGGGTATTTGAAGCAATGAATCGTGTCGGTGCGGATATCTGTGAAATCGAACAGGGCATCATGGGCATCGATCACGCATCCATCGGCAAATACCTCATGGAGCGCTGGAACCTGCCCGGTCACCTCAGCAAGGCCGTAGGCTACCATCACAGCCTCATCGACATTACTGATGATGTACAGACCAAACAGCTATGCTCCATCATCCATGTGGCAGATATGGTTGCTAACCACCTGGGGCTTGGGATAAATCCGATCCAGACAGGGTTCATCGATCCATCTCTGCTCCACCAACTGAAACTAACCAGCCAGGACATCCAGGATATCTCCATTTCCCTGAAGGACAATATCTCGGCCATCAGTGATGAGCTGGGTATCCCTACGGCCGAGCCCAAGACCTATTTTGAGGTGCTGCAGTCGGCAAATGCCCACCTGGGCAGATTAGGCCTTGACCTGGAACAGAAAAAGATGGCCCTGGAACGCAGAACCATGGAACTCGTCAGCCTCAACCAGATGAGCAGCAACCTCCAGGCATCGTTGAAGCTCTCTGAGATTACAAACACCATTGCATCCAATACAATCACCATCCTTGATGCCAAAAAAACCAGGTGCCTGATCCGACTCAACAACCTTCGTATCATGGTTACTGAATCCTTCATGCTTGGCGAATCCCCTCAGACCAAAGCGGGCATTGCAAGCGCAACAAAAGAGATGTTGGATAGGACGAACGGCATCTTTCCCAAATCCAGTGGTATCATCTTTACAGCCTTAAAGGTAGACGGCAAGATCATCGGCGCTATCGAGGTACTTCTGAAGGACAACCTGGGTCCGGATGAAATCTCTCAGAAGGGGCTCCTGCTGCGCACCATTGCCGAGGTGAGTTCTCAGGCTATCCAACGGGCTATGCTTATTACCAAGAACATGAAGGCAGGAAAACTGGCAGCTGTTACCAAGACCGCCATTGCGGCAAACCATGAGATTAATTCACCCCTGACCACCATTTTATTAAAGCTTGATATGCTCACAGGCGAATTGCAGTTGAGCGCGGCAGCAAAGAAGGTCATCAATGAGATTAAAGGAGAGGCCATTGCTGTCAGGAATGTCGTAAAAAAGATGCTGGAGATATCAGATGTGGTGGAAACTTCCTATACACAGAATGAAAAGATGCTCGACCTGAGACAGAGAGCAAATACACAATCGAGAGAACCTTTGCACAAGGAAAAGGCTCCGGATCAGGGCGATATTGCCGGATTTGAGGATTATATCGAGGAACAACCAAAGATTGAGGCTGTCTCGAAAGGCGCAAGACCAGGCAATATCGAACATACGCCAGGATTTGAAGATTACCTGGAAGACAAGTCAACGGCTTCCGCAGGGACAAAGACTGTATCAAAGGGCAATGAAAAAAATGTTGATACCCCCGGCTTCGAGGATTACCTCGATAAATAGGGTCATGCCTTTTCATAGTCACCCTTAGCTATTCTCTCCGCTCAATTTCTTCATAAGGATCACCCGTAGATACTCAATTGTGTTTCCCGTTGATCCCAGATCAAGTTTTTTTATTCTTCTTAAACGTAAAATCTGGGATAATATAAACAGCACATACATCGAGGGGGCAATTGTATGGAATCACTCATTGATGATCAGGGCCGGATCAGGTGGGGTATCTATGACGAACCCATCCAGAGCGTGAACTATCTCGACTATGACCTCCAGACACCGATGGGTCTGACCTTGCCGAAGTCCTTGAAACGGCTCCTGGCCAATCAGTTCCATTTTGTCGGTATCATGGGCCCGGAGGTCATCGGCGGCCTGGCCGTCGTTGACCTGAAATATGTGGCAAACGGTTTTTTCTATCTGTATGACCGGCAGGCAAGGCGTATGTATGAAGCCACAGCACTTTCGGTTGCAGGGGGCAGAATCAAGCCCACGCCCGAGCAGCCATTGAGCACCTTTTCTTCCGGTGGACTCACCATAGATATAAACAATTCCCGGGTGTCGGCACAGGGGAAAGGTATCTCGCTGCTGCTCGACCTTGATACCAAGGCAACAAAACCCCTGAGGATCTGCACTCGAGCCGGGTACCGTGGATGGGTCTATACGCAAAAGACAAGCCCGGTCCTTGTGCGCGGTTCTGCCAGGATAGGAGATAGACAGATCGAGGTCTCATCACCCGCCACCATGGCCCTCATGGACTGGACCTGCGGATACATGAGAAGGAAGACCTGCTGGAACTGGGCAGCCTCTGCTGCAACACTGCCTGACAACAGATCGTTTGGCCTCAACCTCTCCTGCGGGGTGAATGAGACGAGCTTTACAGAAAACGCCTTTTGGATAGATGGCACCATGACAAAGGTGGACACGATCAACTATATCTTCGATGCCCGCGACCTCATGAAACCCTGGCTCATCACCTCATTCGACAAAAAGGTCGATCTTACCTTTAATCCCGAGGCCTCCAGAGGGGAGAAGATCAATACAGGATTTGTAGCATCCCGGTTCACCCAACTCATCGGCATGTTCGAGGGTACTCTGACTACCGACTCCGGAGAGATGATACAGATAAAAGATTGTCCGGGCTTTACCGAGGACCATTATGCCAAGTGGTGAATCCTCTGGTTGATCTGGTTCAGCCAGTCGCGGTACATGACTGAGATCACCATGAAATCCTTCTCGTTGTCCACATCCAATGCAGCACCGCCGATGGTGGTCTCCACAAGCTTGAAACGTGCGCTGACTATGGCGGATATGAGTATCTCAAGCTTTTCCCTACAGACGGGATAGCTTATGATTCGGGCTAGCCATTCCAGCCCCAGGGCAGAGAGGCCTGCAGATATCTGCAGGAGTATGTAGAGAAATAAGGTCGTACCTATCTTACCGGGTCCTAGTCTGATGATTTCCAGTATGGCCCTGGCTATATTAAATAATTTTTTCTGGTAACGGAACTCGTATACTTTGAGAATGAGATCGATGCTGTTCATCAGGACAAAAGGCCGGGCCATGTGGAGGTTGTTCTGCCTGAAATTCCCTTCCCTGGTGTGGAATGTTGCCATCTTGATGCCCGGTCTCCCCTTGCGGGGACCGAACAATTGTAAGATCTCCTCGGAGGTGATACCTGCAACATAGTCGCTATGCTCCATATCGCATCGCGATATGAACTCTTCCAACTCCTCTACGCAGATCAAGGGGATATCGCCGGAAAGGAACAGGATGTGTTTTTGTGAATACTTATCAATTAATGCCCCGGTGATCTCCGGATTCTCACGATACTCGGGTAAGGTCTGGAGAAAACCCTCCCAGCCATTCTCTGCAAGGCTTCTCTTCTGCTGAACGATATGCACGCCAGTGTCACCGATGATCTCTTCGAACTTCTCCCTGGGCCCTACCACAACGATATTATCAATGAGTTTACAGGCCTTCAGGGTATCGACAATATGCCTGATCATAGGCTTTCCGCCAATATCGAGCAGCGCTTTATTCTTTTTAAACACCTTCCGCGAGGCCCTACCATCACCTGCAAGAACGACTGCGTCTATACCCATAACATTGTATGAACGGGAAAATTGTCCGGATGTCAAGACAGACTAGATACTCCTGCATAACTATCATGCCAGAGAATGGATTCAACGAAGGATGAAAACCTGTAGCAAAAGGCTTGTGAGCAGCCTACATGCGATTCAGAACATTGCACAACCTAACAAACTCTAAGAGGCAAACAAAAAATTGGCCCGTTCAAGACATGCATCTCGGCTTCACCGAGATGCATGTCTTGAACGGGTAAGGTCTTTTCCTTTCCTCAACAAACTGTTTGGAGGGTTATGTTGGGGTCTTTACAATTTTTTCACGGAGTATATTAGTACCTTGAAATATTTTTCACCGTGCCTTACCACATACCTATTCACACTATTAAAGGGTTGAATCTCCATGAAATTATTATCTCGGGCATTCTTACTTCAGGGGCTGAGAGCAGCGTTACCCATCTGGGTAGGATATGCAGCTGTGGGCATACCCTTCGGAGTCCTGGCAAGACAGGCCGGGCTTTCGCCGATACAGATCGCCCTGATGTCCATAATCGTCTTTGCCGGGAGTTCTCAGTTCATAGCAGTCGCCATGATAGGATCAGGTGCATCCGTCCTTCCCATCATCATCACCACCTTCTTTGTCAACCTCAGGCACCTCCTCATGAGCTCAAGCCTGGCACTTCATCTTAAAGGCATCTCAAAGGGACGATTAAGCCTGTTCGCCTATGGGATCACGGATGAGAGCTTTGCGGTAAACCTTACAAAGTTCATGTATGGCAGCTGGGATGTGAACAGGGCGCTTGTGGTGAATCACACGGCAAATGCTGTATGGATCGCAAGCACCATTGCCGGAGGCTATCTTGGAGAGGTAGTACCTGAAGGCGCCCTAGGTATCGACTATGCTTTGACTGCCATGTTCATAGCCTTGCTGGTTTTTCAGCTCAGGAACACTCTCGTCATTGTCCTTTCTATTCTGTCAGGGTTGCTGTCGCTGTTCTTCTCACTGCTCCTGCCCGGGGCCTGGAATATTATCCTGGCATCCATGATTGCCGCATCCGCAGGTGTTTTCATCACATATGCCTTCAGATACCATAAAAAAGGTCCAGACAATGAGCTATGATCAATATCTCATCTGCGTGCTCGGTATGGGTCTTGTTACCTACCTTCCCCGGTGGCTGCCTCTGGCGCTGCTGCCCCAAAGGGATATCCCGGAGACTCTTAAGGAGTGGCTCGGATTTATACCGGCCTGCATACTCAGCGCATTGGTGGCACCGGCCATTTTCCTCGATTCCACCGGAGATTTTCAGATACTTCAGGCCCGGTTCCTTACTGCAGTACCGACAATAATCTTTGCCTTAAAGACGAGGTCTCTCGGTGGGACGGTCATCGTCGGAATGCTTATATACTGGCTTACAACCAAGCTCGTCTGATATCCCTCAGACGCCCTTGCTCTTCCGGCATCGCACAGTTCCCACCAAAGGACAGAAGGACATTCCTCCTTCGGCACTTGACATCCTTCCAGTCTTCAGATATATCCGAGCCCTATTTATCGCGCTAAGGAGTAGTATGTATGGGTACATACCAAGCAAGAAAGGACGAGGTTGCCAGACAGTGGGTCCTTCTGGACGCAACTGATATGGTGCTCGGCAGACTGGCTGTTCAGATTGCCTCTATCCTCAGGGGAAAGACAAAACCTGAATTCACACCCCACACCGATGTGGGTGATTTCGTCGTTCTGATCAATGCCGACAAGATCAAGGTTACAGGCAACAAAATGGAGCAGAAGACATATTACCATCACAGCGGGTACATGGGCGGCATCAAGAGTGCAACCATGCGAGAGCTCCTCAATAAAAAACCTGAGGATGTCATCAAGCACGCTGTAAAGGGTATGCTCCCCAAGAATTCTCTTGGCAGGGCCATGTTCAAGAAGCTCAAGGTATACACTGGAGAGAACCATCCGCATGAGGCGCAGATGCCTCAGCTATTAAGCAAGTAAGAGGGTATTGGTATGGCAGAGAAGATATACGCCACTGGACGTCGTAAGAACGCAACCGCGCGGGTTTGGTTGTCCCCGGGTAAGGGCGATATGACCGTAAACGGCAGACCCATCGATGAGTATTTCCCGAGGGAAACACTTCAGATATCAGCATCACAGCCCTTTGTCATAACTGATACCAGAGGGCAGTTCGATATCTACGCAACTGTCAGTGGCGGTGGCATTTCCGGCCAGGCTGGAGCTTTACGCCACGGCATTTCAAGGGCTCTTGCAACCTTTGACATCGAGAAGTTCAGGTCAAAGCTGAAGGCCGCCGGGTTCCTCACCAGGGATCCCCGTATGGTTGAGCGTAAGAAATACGGCCTCCACAAGGCCCGCAAGAGGCCTCAGTTCTCCAAGAGGTAGTATTTCATTGACGATCTCCATAGGTATCCTGGGAGCCACGGGGTATACCGGTGCGGAGCTTATAAGATTACTGCACTCACACCCTCAGGCAAGGATTACCTATTGTTCGTCTCGCCAGTACAACGGGAAGCCAATTTCCGAAATCCTCGAATTTCTAAAGGGGTCCGCAGAGTTTGACCTTGAGGAGTTTGACTCCTCGGCCATAAAAAATCGATGCGATGTCGTGTTCAGCTGCCTCCCCCATGGGGTGAGCATGGGCTTTATTGCCCAGATTATTGACTCGGTGAAGGTAGTTGACCTGAGTGCGGATTTTCGTTTGCACGATGTTTCCCTGTACCAATCATGGTATCAGGAGCATTCGAACCCGGAGCTACTTCAGAAAGCAGTCTATGGCCTATGCGAAATCCACCGCGAAGAGATCAGGAATGCCAGGCTTGTTGCAAACCCCGGGTGTTACCCAACCAGCGTGCTGCTACCGCTTATTCCGCTGTTGAAGGCAGGCCTTGTGGAAAAAGATGACATCATTGTGGACAGCAAGAGCGGTGTCTCGGGTGCAGGAAGGGGCCTAAGCCTGAAGACCCACATATGCGAAACAGGGGAATCATTTACTGCCTATAAGGTCGGACGCTCTCACCGTCATATCCCTGAGATGGAGCAGGAACTTGCCTTGGCAGCAGGTGGGAATGTCAATATCGAGTTCACGCCGCACCTCCTGCCCATAAGCCGCGGGATGCTCTCATCCATCTATGTGAATACATCAGCTAATGAACAAGACCTGAAATCCTGTATCAATGATTTCTACCTTGGCTCGAGGTTTGTCAGGGTCATTGATGGATTCCCTGCTACCAAGGATGTTCGCGGCACCAACAGGTGCCTCATGGGCATGGCAAAAAACAAGGCCTCCAGGAGGGCCATCATCATAAGCGTCATTGACAACCTCACCAAAGGTGCCTCTGGCCAGGCCGTGCAGAACATGAACCTCATGTTCGGCCTTGACGAGGCAACCGGCCTTGACTACGTCCCGGTATTCCCCTAATTTTTTAATGTAGGTTCCTGGGGCCTCCAAGCAGGCACTGAAGGGATCAAGGAGGGATTTTATGGCAGGACCTGTGCGCAGACCGGTTATTGCAGGCAGCTGGTATCCGGGCAATCAGGACACCTTGAAAAAGGATATCGGTCGGTATCTGAAAGATGCATCCATCCCTGAGATCCCCCAGAAGCCTATTGCCATTGTCTCCCCCCATGCAGGCTATATGTATTCCGGGCCTGTGGCGGCTTATGCATACAAGGCACTTACCGGATATGATTACTCAAGTGTCGTAGTCATCAGCCCATCGCACCGTGCATACTTTCCCTTCATATCCGTCTGGCCTAAGGGTTCTTATGAAACCCCGCTCGGCATGATCGACGTGGATGAAGACCTCTGCGATAGGCTCCTTAACTTTGGGGATATCCAGGATGACACCCATCCACACATAGCGGAGCATGCCCTTGAGATTCAGCTCCCCTTCCTCCAGAGCGTACTTAAACCATTCAAACTTTGTCCGCTCATCATGGGCAGGCAGGATCTCTCTTTGTGCGAAGCTCTGGCAGAATCACTCCATAAGAGTATTAAGGACCCTGATAACACCCTGATAGTTGCTAGCTCGGACCTCTCCCACTTCCATTCCTCCCAAAAGGCCCAGAAGATGGATCAGCAAGTGGCCCAGCGCATTGAGACATTTGATATATCGGGCTTAAGCCTTGATCTTGAAAAGGCCTACAGCGAGGCATGCGGAGGCGGCCCCATCCTGGCAGCCCTGCTCTATTCTAAGCAGGCATCCCGGAGCACGGCCAAGGTCCTACGTTATGCCCACTCAGGCAATATCACCGGCGATAACGACTCGGTAGTGGGTTACCTCGCGGCTGTGGTGTATTAACCCATGCTGAGAAAGTTAATCTGTTATTCAACAGTGCTTTTCCTTGCCCTGCTTGCATCAGATATAGCTATCAGTTTTGTATACCCTGGCCTCTCTACTCTAAAGAAAGAAAATCCCCGGAAAACTGCCTTCATGGAATACCGTGAAAAAGAATGGGCAAGAGAGGGTATTCGCAAGTCTATCATACAGAAATGGGTGCCCCTGAAGAGGATATCCCCGTACCTTATTAAGGCGGTCATTATCGCAGAAGATGACAAATTCTGGGGGCATGAAGGGTTTGATTACGAGGCCATGCAGCAGGCTCTGGAAAAAGATATCAAAAAAAGACAGTTCAAGGCAGGAGGTTCCACTATAAGCCAGCAGCTGGCCAAGAATCTCTACCTTTCCCCATCAAAAAACCCCATCCGTAAGATCAAAGAGGCTATCCTTACCTGGCGGATGGAACGGACGCTGTCAAAAAGACGGATCGTGGAGATCTATCTCAATGTGGCGGAATGGGGTGATGGCATATTTGGCATAGAAGCCGCAGCAAAGCACTACTATGGTAAGCATGCATCTTCACTGACCGCCCAAGAGGCGGCAAGGCTTGCCACAGTCCTTCCCAACCCGAGGATATACAAGGTAACCGGGGATTCCAGGTACGTGCGGAACCGCTCGGCCAGGATCTATCAGGTCATGGTGGCCCGTGGTATCGTTATACCCGAGTATGATGAGGTAATGACTACACCCGAAGAGACGGAACCGGTTTTAACAGCAGAGGCACCCGCAATCGAAACAACTACGGCCGGGATAGAACCTCCTACCGGCGAGACAACACAAAATAAAACACCTGAGGACTCAATCCAAACAAGAGAAAGACCGAATCCTCCCGATACATCTATCCCGGAGACAGGTGTTGACAAAAGTCCAGTCCCTGAGCCAGTGAGCGGTTCAGATACCGACGGGACTAATTAGTCGATACGGAACAACCCTATTTTTTCCCTGCTGGTTGAAGTGCTGGTCGATTGTAGACGGGAAACAGCAAGAAAAAATAAAGGGAGGAACTCGGGCGAGAGGGTACTTACTTTTGCTTCAAATAAACCGGTTTGATGGATTGTGCCACAAGGAAGCCGTCTTTGTTGGTGATGTATTGCACCCTCACCTGCTGTCCTTTTTCAAGTTTATCAAGGGATATCGCCTTCCAGTCCGGCCCATAAATGGTTGTTGTGGTCCTTACCAGGAAGGTGTAATTTTTCCCATCTTCACCTGATAAGGTTATTTCAGGGCGGATGCCCTTGGATGGCTCAGAGGGGATGATGCTTCCGACGCTGCCTCTCACCTCCAGAGGAACCGAGATCTTCTTAGAAACAGGAGGATGGGTTCCCTCTTTTTGTGCGCTCAGGAGTGTATCCTGCCCGAAACACACTGAAGAGAGAAGCCCAAGGGCAAGTAGTATGATTGCAACCCTTTTCATCCTCCATATACCTCTTGTTTGTTAGGTGTTACTTCTTTTCTTCTGCTGCTGGTACTGCTGCTGCTGGTGCTGCCTTTTCTTCTGCCTTCTTCACTTCTTCTTTCTTCACTGCTTCTTTCTTTTCTGCCTTTTTCACTGCCTTCTTTGCCTTAATAACCTCGATCTTGTCTGCGTTCAAGGTGCCGGCTGCTGCTGTAATCTTTACCTGCTGGCCCATTTTCAGTTTAGCAATATCTTCTGCCTTCACGGTGAAGGTCTTGCCGCTTACATCGATCGTGTTAGCTGCTGTGTCGATCTTGGTGATCTTGCCTTTGATTACTTCGGGCTTTGCTACCTCGGCCTTTACTGCCTCAGCCTTTGCGGGAGCTGCTGCTGGTGTTGCTGGTGTTGCCGGTGTTGCTGCTACAGCGGGCTTAGCTGCATCGGCTGGCTTTGCTGCGTCAGCGGCAAAGACCATCGTGGTGAAGCACACCAGTGCGAATACTGCGATCAAACTGATAATTTTCTTCATGATACAATCCTCCTGAGATTTTTTATTGATGCTGTGCCATCTACGACAGGGATGATTAAACGATCATTAGAAGAAGATTAGAATATTCTCATGTTATTTGGGTAGGAGGGGGGACAGCTGGGTGAAAATCTTGGTCTAAACCTCCCATGGGAATCGATACGAGGAAGGTTGTCCCTTTGTTGGGCGTGCTCTCCACCGTTATGGACCCTCCATGGGCCTCTATAATCGATAGGGCTATGCTCAGCCCCAGGCCGAATCCTGCAGAGCTCCGCGAGCTGTCGGCCTGATAGAACCTATCGAAGATATGCGGGAGGTCCTGGTCGGGTATGCCGATGCCCGTATCGGTAATGGTAATAATTGCATATGAGTTCTCTCGTATGACCTCAACCGAGATACGGCCTTTTTCCGGGGTATACTTTATGGCATTTTCCAGGATATTTATGAATGATCGCATGATTTGATCTTTGTCAATGGGAAGAATTATCCCCTCCTGACTTACAAAATCGATCTCGATGCCTTTTTGGTGCGCAAGAATCTCCATGTCATCAAGGATATCACGCATAATGGCAGCTATGTCCACAGTATCCTTTGCGAGGCTCACGGAACTGCTGTCTAATCGAGCCAGAGCCAGAAGAGTTTCAAGGAGCTTTCCGATCTTCGCTGTCTCCTCAAGGCTGCTCTGCAGGATAGCACTATACTCCTGCGGAGAGCGTTGTCTCTTCAGCGCCACCTCCAGCTCTCCCCTCATGATGGTTAAGGGGGTTCTCAGCTCGTGGGAAACATCCTGGATAAACTGTTTCTGAGAAAGGAATACTTGTTGTATCTTTTCAAGCATCTCGTTGAAGGTCTCTGCAAGCTCCCTGATCTCATCGTGCGTTTCCGGCGGTGCAATTCGAAGACTCATATTTTCCGCAGTGATTTGATGTGCCGTTGCGATCATGTTTTTGAGAGGTTTTAAGGTTATGCTGGCAAGGAATTCACCTGCAAGCACACTGGCAAGCACTACTGTTATAGGAAGCAGGAGAAAGAGCATAAATTTAAGGCCCTTGAGCGTTTCCCAGATGGAATTCAAGGGGCCTCCAACCTGGACGATATATGCAATCTTGCCTTCTTCAAAGACAGGGATGACGAGAATGCGCAGATCGAGGGGCTTTTCTTCTCCTTGTGTTACCTGACGGTCTTCGTATACCGTCTTATTGGTTGCAAGCCCATGGAGTGTGTTTTTGGATATATTCAGGTGCGTCAAGGCGTTTAGCGAAAAGGCTATGAGTTCACCATCCGGCTTATAGATCTGGACGATGATATTCATAAGATCAGGATCATTCGTGCGTTCTTCAACCCACCTTCGTGCAATCTTGAGGAAATTTGCATTATTGATCTTGCTGAATACATTTTTTCTCGCCCCATGCTTGAGTGCATCCATCTTCTCGGTTTCCCAGTAGGTGTTAATGGACCTGGCGATACCCTCTGCCTTGGTGAGCAAC
Source organism: uncultured delta proteobacterium (assembly GCA_963785235.1). Lineage (GTDB taxonomy): Bacteria > Desulfobacterota > Desulfomonilia > UBA1062 > UBA1062 > MWEI01. Next base: position 208,612 of record CAWAUM010000002.1, read on the forward strand.
AAGTCGTCCATTTGGTCTTTCAGGGTAGCGCTTACATTGAAATAGAGCGCCACAGCGAAACCCGAGAAGGTAACTGCGAGAATAAGGGTGTACCAGAAGAAGAATCTGAGCCTGATGGATTTAAACATGTCAGCTCTTCAGGACATACCCTCTGCCCCGTACCGTATGGATGAGTTTTGTTTCATGGCCACGATCGATCTTATTTCTTAGGTAACTGATGTAGACATCTATCACGTTGGTAAAGGTGTCGAAGTTGATGTCCCATACGTGCTCGGCAATCATGGTGCGGGTCACTACGCTGCCTGTATTCCTCACGAGGTATTCCAGTAGGGAATATTCTTTGACGCTTAGTTGGATTTCGGTCTCACCCCTGGATACGGTGTGGGTGATTGTATCCAGAACGAGGTTGTCCACCTGAAACCGGGTTTTCTGTTGAAGGGACTTCTTGCGTAGTAGCGACCTGATCCTGCGCCAGAAGCTCTTCAAAGGCAAAGGGTTTTGTGAGATAATCATCTCGCACCGGCATCGAGCCCCCTGACCTTGTCCTTTATTGCGTCCTTTGCTGTGAGCATGAGGATGGGTGTGTGATTATCCTCAGACCTCAATTTTGTGCAGAGAGTAATGCCGTCCATCTTTGGAAGCATGATATCAAGCAGGATTGCATCATATTCGTTTGTCATTGCAAGAAAATAGCCCTGATCTCCATCATGTGCAAGATCAACGGCATAACCTTCTTCGGCAAGCCCATTGCTGATGAAATCTGCAACCTTCTTTTCATCTTCGATCACAAGGACCCTCATAATGCCTTGGTTATCTCATTTGATACCCAGAATCAACGAGATTCCCTGAAAGGACCATGTTCTAAGGAGAAAATAAACAAGGACTGCCATTATTCGGCAGCCCTTGTTTATTTTGACTCATGATACTATTTTTAGAATTATTCTTTTGTTGATGACTTATGGCTAAACCTTTATCTTCCCTTCTTTCATGGTACTCGGTGGGCCTGAAGGTTTCGATGCCGAATTTATCAGCCAGTTCATTGCACCTCGCCACGAGCTTGTCATATCCGATGCTCTGGGCCAGGGTAAAAGGACCGAGCCCTCCTCCTCCGTTGGCAATGGCAAGGTCGATGTCCTTGGGGTCGTTCGTCACGCCTTCTTCAAGGCACTTGGTGGCCTCGTTCACCTGCAGTGCTACCATGTGAGTGAAGTCATATTCCGTGGTGGGATTATTGGTATCAATGGTTGGTCTTCCGGCTGACCAATCATAAAGACCTTTACCGGTTTTTTTACCCAGGTTCCCGGATGCTACAATGTCTACAAGGGCCTTTCTCGGTGTGTAGTCCTTGGACAGTGTCTCAGAGTAGTACTTCTGTGTATGCAGAACAATATCAAGCCCTACATAATCCATGAGCTCAAATGGTGTCATGGGCATAAGGGCCTTAAATGCAGCATCGAACTGCGCAGGTTTTGGACTGCCCTTGTCAAGGATGAGCTGCATGAACAGAGCAGTTGGCGCATTCACCCGGTTGTAGATGAAGCCGGGCGAATCCTTTTTCACAATGACCGGGACCTTGCCCATCTTTTTGGCAACCTCATAGATAGTCTGGATGGCTGCATCAGAAGAATCCTTGGCATAGATAACCTCCACGAGCTTCAACATGACCGCGGGATTAAAGAAGTGCATGCCCACGACGTTGGCCGGCCTCTTTGTTGCCGAGGCGATCGCTGTGATGCTCATGGACGAGGTGTTGCTGGCCAGAATGGTCTTGGCCGGGGCAAAGGCATCGAGATCGGAGAAGATCTTCTTTTTGAGGTTCAGGTCCTCGAACACAGCCTCAATCACTAGGTCAGCATCCGCCGCTGCTGCCTTGAGGTCAATGGTAGGCAGAAGGCGGGAAAGCATATCCTTGTTTTGGTCCTCACTTATCTTGCCTTTGCTCACGAACTTGGCAAGGCTGTCCTTGATGGTGTTCACGCCCCTTTCCACGAAGCGCTGCTCAACATCATGCATGGAGACGGTATACCCTGCCATGAGTCCGACCTGTGCGATGCCGTTGCCCATGGCTCCGGCGCCGATGACTGCAATTGTCTTCACTTCCATATTTTCCTCCTGAAAAGTCAGTTCATTCGCCTTTAAATTCGGGCTTTCTCTTCTGCATGAATGCAGTGAATCCCTCGATGGCATCCTTGGATTTTACACAGATCTTGGATCCCTCCGCCTCCGCCTTGAGGCCCTCATCTATGCCCTTGTCCACATGAGCTAACGTAGCATTGATTGCTGCGCGACTGCTAACGGGGCCTTCTCGGCAAGGGCCTGGGCCATCTCCATGACCTTCGGGATCAGCTCTTCGGGAGGATAAAGTCCGTCCACCAGCCCTATGGCAAGGGCTTCCTGGGGGCTTAAGCGCTTACTGAAGAGTATGAGATCCAGGGCCTTGGTCCTGCCCAGTAATCGCGTCATAGTTTGAGTCCCGCCCCATCCAGGGATAATACCAAGGTTCAGCTCAGGGCAACCCATCTTGGCCTTATCGTTTTCTGCTATGAACCTGAAGTGGCAGACCAGTGCCAGTTCGCATCCACCGCCTAGTGCGTGGCCGTTGATGGCCGCTATTATAGGTTTTTCAAACCGGTCCACCTTGGTCCATAGTGCCCGGCCTATATCTCCGACATCAGGATGGCTCATGGCGTCGGCCACATCCATACCTGCAGAGAAACACCTGTCCCCGGCCCCGGTTATCACCAGCACACGCACATCCATGTCGTTCGCTACCTCGTCAAACACCTTGTCCAGTTCCTGCAGCATGACATAGCTGACGGAATTGGTTGGAGGGCGGTTCAGGGTGAGCACTGCCACATGTCCTTGTTTTTCCAAAAGTAAGGTTTCGTAACCCATAGTAAATCCTCCTTATTGATGAAGACATAAAAAGTGCTGTTATTTGTGTAAGATACCGGGAAGGGGGGTTGTTGTCAATAATTAAGAGCGAGCGCTCGGTATTTAATCCGGGATTTTGTAGTTGAAAGTGCCCATAAAAGCACTATGCTGTTCGGGTGGCTTAACCATAAAACTCATTGTGTCGTGGTATTGTTTTTAAAAATAGGTCTGTTCAAAACCCCTATCTCGCAGGCTTTGTCCGTCCCATCCTTAAACCGGATGACTTTGATATAAGGATTTTCCAGTTTTATCTCGCGTATGATGGGCGCCCTCTTGAAAAGGGATGCCCTTTCGAGATCAATGGTCAGCGAGGGGAAAGATCAAGGAAACAACCTGGGGAACATTATGGGTTCACAATCTCAACCGATATGTATGATAGGGCTTTTCACCCGTTGTCTATATCACTATGGCAGAAGCTTAAGACAAGGATCATTGAAAAGCTAAACCATCGACCATATGAGAAGCTGTGAGAATACAAAGGAGGAGATCGATGTTCGATTCTTGTTTGGATATTTCCAAATTCATGGAAACAGCAACCTACAGGCGCACACCCGAGTTCATTACCCCGAACAGGATTGTCCATGAAGACAAGGCCGTCATCCTCAGGAGGTTTGATGAGGGACGGACCGGGTCCCCGCTGCTCATTGTTCCGCCTCAAGCGGGCCATCATTCGAGCATAGCCGATTATGCACAGGAGCAAAGCCTGGTCCAGACATGTCTGAGGGAAACGACCCTGCCGGTGTATGTCATTGAATGGAAACCGAGCACACCAACCAGGCAGCATGAGACCATCAGCGATCTTGTCTTACAGTTGCGGCTCTGCGTGCATGATGCCGGAGAACCTGTGATCCTTGTGGGGCTCTGTCAGGGAGGGTGGCTCTGCGCCATTTACGCGGCCCTTTACCCCCAGGATGTCAAGGCCCTTATGCTGGCAGCCGCACCTATTGATTTTACAGCCGGCGGAGGAAAGCTTCAGGATGTAGTCCAGGGCATGCCCATCGATTTCTACCAATGGCTTGTTACTATGGGCTTTGGAAACATGCTCGGCGACATGATGCTCATGGGGTGGAAGATCATGAATCCCTACGAACGTTTCGTGAGCGACTTTATCAATCTCTGGGTCAATGTAAGGGATGAAAAATACCTGGAGAGGTCCAAGCAGTTCCAGACCTGGTACGAGTATACCCAGAACATCTCGGGCAAGTGGTATCTGCAGGCCGTGGATAAGCTCTTCAAGAAGAATCTCCTCATACAGGGGAAGCTAAAGATTTTGGGAAAGTATGTTGATTTGCGCACCATCTCGTGCCCCATCGCCATGCTCGCAGGAGAAAAGGACGATATTACCCTGGTGCCGCAGCTCTTCAATATGAGCTCCTATGTGGCAACCCAGCCTGAGGATATCTTCCAGACAATTGTGGAGGAGTGCAGGTCACATATCGGTATTTATGGGTCGAAAGGCACTGAAGGATCACTGGCCGCCGGCGCTGAGGTTCACCCTTGAAAAGACAGGGCTTGGTGCAGCACTCACGTATGGGGCCAGGAGAAACCAGACTATTGGAACTTGCCAGCAGGTAAGCTCTACATAAAAGAAACCTCGATTCGATTATCATGAAGAGGGCGGATGAAACATCATCTGCCCTTTTTCTTTTTGTTGGTTTTTTCTTGAGGGCGCGGAGCTGATTGAGGAGAGACCCGGGAAAGGGGAGAGTCCCTTCATGGCATTGCGTGTCATCTCCGAGTAATTCATGCCCATGTTCAGCCACTTGCCGAACTGCTCGTCAAAGGCCTGTTTGTACTGAAGATAGGAATTGATGGAGTCCTGCAGGTGTTTATCAAAGAATTCGTGGAGAAGATTACCGCCATAGCGTATGGCTAGGTGAAGCAGTGGTGGTGGCAACAGGGCATTCTTGTTCTTCGCCTCCTCCATGATAATCTGTGTGAGGATAAATGCTGTAACGTCTTCGCTGGTCTTGGCATCAAGGACCTGAACGTCTTTGCCGCCCCTGATAATGTCCGCCACCTGGTTCAGCGTGACATAAGAGCTGTTTTCCGGGTTGTAAAGCCGCCTGCTCGCATATTTTTTCAGGATAACCGTCTCGTTCATGGATCACTCATTCACTTTTCTTACGCCTATACTACCCTCTTTATTGTCACAGTGCAACAAAATCCCCACAGGGGTTCCATTTGATATTGATTCTGCGCAATCATTAATCGTTATATCAAATAGCTACGTTAAGCATGGATAAGTTACGAGGAAACCAGACCTAAATAAAATATGCTGCATTGCAACAATTACCCCTTGACAATCTGTTCTTTGCCACTATTATAGATTAAACAATCAAGATCAAGGAGGTAACAATGGAAAACAAGGAACTCGTAAAACAGATGGTTGACCTGCACAAGACATCATTCGACAACAGCTTTAACATGCTCATTACCCTGCAGGACCAGATGGAAAAGATGGTGAATTCTTTTGTGGAACAAGCGCCATGGCTTCCCGCAGAGGGAAGAAATGCAGTGACCAATCTGGTAAGCACCTATAAAAAGGGGCGCGAGGATTTCAAGAAGGTTGTTGATGATGGATATAAAAAGGTTGAAGAATATATTGCCAAGTAAACTATAAATAATAATGAAGGAGGCGATATACTATGGATTATCAAAAGGATATGGCAAAACAGGTAATTGCGTTTTACAAGACGACTTTTGACAACAGCTTCAACACTATGATCATGCTTCAGGAACAGGCGGAAAAGCTTATGAAGACGTTTGTGTCACAGGCCCCCGGGATGAACGACGAGGGCAGGAAGGTGCTGGAGCAGTGGATGGGTGTGTATAAGAAAGGACGCGACGATTACAAGAAGGCCATGGATGAAGGGTATGCCAAGGTAGAAGATTTTTTCGAAAAATTTGGAAAGAGTTGAGTAAAGAACCTGCCCTGCAGGTCACAAAAAGAAAAAGCAAGGAGAACCGTTATGGACGAGAAAATTATTGTCAAACAGATGCTCGACTTCCACAAAAGTACATTCCAGAACAGTTACAATGCGATGACCATGCTTCAGGACCAGACCGAAAAGATGCTCAGCGCCTTCTTGAGCCAGGCAAACTGGGTTCCGCAGGACTTCAAGAAGGTTATGGGAGAATGGACCACCTCTTACAAAAAAGGCCGCGAAGAATTCAAGAAATCCATCGATGAGAACTTCAAGCGCGTGGACGACTATTTCTCAATTCCAGACAAGCCGCAGACCAAGACGAAGCAGCATTAGGTTTCCTTGCAGCCTGAAGATCCGGGGGGAATATGGATGACATCAGTGAAGCTACCGAAAAGGGTCGTGAGTACTATGGGTCTGTTTTCAAGGAAATTGAAAGGCTCATGGGCATGAGTCTCGCCTTAGGCGAGGCCTCGCAGGAAAAGCTTAAGGCCAGCGGGATATACTTCAATGGCGTGTTCAAGTACCTCAATGAATTCATGACCCCCTTCTGGATCGCATTGAATTCTTTCAATGCCACCGAGCGCGAGAAGCTCGTCCGCCACACCCCGCAGGACAGCTTACAAGATTACCTTGAGCTGCTCCAGTTCAACATCCAGGTGGCGCAAAGAGGCTATGACAGCTCCATGAAGGCCATGACCGATTTTCACATGAACGAGCTCTCCAGGGCATTCAATGCCTGGCTCAACACCATATTCGATCGGGAAGGGGAAGATATCCAGGCCTTTGTGGAACGACAGGCCAAGCTACTGCAAAAGGTGATCTACGAATACCCAAAGGCCATCGACGACATCGAACCGGAGTATGGGTTTCATTTCGAGACAGATGGTTATAAGAAGATCGCCGAGACCGATCGCTTTAGTGTCTATCAGGTGCTCCCACAAAAAGGCTTCAAGATCAAAACCCTTTCAAAACCAGTCCTCATCATACCGCCTTACGTACTCGGAGCAAACATACTTGGATTTCTTCCTGGAGAAGGTAAGAGCTATGTGCATGCCTATGCCAACCAGGGGATACCCACTTATGTTCGCGTGCTCAAAGATATCGAGACCACTCCTGCAGTCCAGATCATGACCGGTGAAGACGATGCGTTGGATACCAGGTATTTCTGTGAGATCCTTTATAAGAGGCACAATCTGCCTGTAACGCTCAACGGCTTCTGTCAGGGTGGGTTTGTGGCGGTGCTGGACATCGTTTCAGGCGAGCTCGACGGCCTTGTGGATGCTCTCATCACCTGTGTGGCTCCCATGGACGGCACCAGGAGCAAGGCATTAATCGAATATCTTGCTCACCTGCCCGGCCGATTCCGCGATCTCGGTTATGCAGTAAAAGACCTGCCCAACGGCAACTCCGTGGTGGACGGCAAGGTAATGAGCTGGGTGTACAAACTCAAGAGCATGGACAAAGAGGCCCCCATTTATGCCCTGTACCGCGACCTCATGATGTTCGACGATCCGCTGGGAAAGGATGTGAGGATAACAAAGACCGCTGCGGCACTGAACCACTGGCTCATCTATGACCGCAAGGACATCCCGGTGGCCATAACGAAAATGAGCTTCGATTCCTATACCGTGCCGGTGGCCGAAGACGGGACCTTACCGGTGAAACTCTTTGGCAGGAAGCTTAATTTTAAAAGGATCACGGAAAAAGGCATCAAGTTCCTTATCTGCTATGCGGAAAATGATGACCTTGTGGACAAGGAGTCTGCGCGTGCACCACTTGATTATGTGGATGCGGAGGTGACCGTGTTCCCCAAGGGCCACGGCGCTATTGCAACGACCTGGTCTGCTGTTGAGACGGAGTATGCCATCCACAAGCGCTATGCAAACGGATCGCGTGGGCCGGTGCGGTTCCAGCTTGACCTCGATGAAGAGGCCAGAAAGGGGAAATCCCATGGATAAGCAATTTTTAGAGTTCTGGGGCAATATGATGCTCTCCTCAGCCAAAGGCCAGCAGCAGCTTGACGACATCATGAAGTGGTTCTCCGGCAATTTCACTGAATTCAAAGACATCACTTCGGCCTTCTGCAAGATGTACGGTATAGATCCGGAGGCACAAAAGGCACCTGGAAACCTTACTATATGGCAGAAGGCCTTTGACGAGTTCCAGAAATCCTTTGGCGAACTTGCCATCATGATGGACCTGGTGCCCAGGAAGGACTACATCGCCCTGTCCCGGGAAAACCAGGATCTGAAGAAACGCCTTTCCGAACTGGAAGAAGGGATAGCCCACCAGAGGGCGCTCCTGGCGGAAAAGGCCATTGCTTCTTCACGGCGAGGGGCTCAAGGGTTTCCAGGAGCTCATAAATGAGCAGGCAAAGCAGTATCAGGATTTCATGAATAACATTGGCAATGTCTTCGGAGAGAAACCTTCCTCGCCTGAGGCTCGACCCGCTGCAGCAGCTGCCAAGCCCAAGCCTGCCGCCCCTGAACAGAGTAAGGTAAAACCCAAGGACAAGGTTGCAACAAAAACAGCCCCGAAAGCCGCTAAGAAAAAGTGACCCTTGAATTACTTTTCATATACCGGAAGGCTTTTGGCGTTATATGCTTTCTAAGCTCTACCTTTCAGAGCCGGACTATTGCAATCGATTTTGTCTCGTCGCCAACAATCAATAGTCTCACCTGGACCCCTTGACTCTGTTCTGATGAATATTAACTATGTAAGGCATCGCAATAAAGGAGGCTGATTATGGAAAGCTCATGGGAAGCCCGATCGGAAAAGATGCGCAGGTTCTTTGACAAGACCATTGAAACAGGTACCTGGGCCGGGATCGTTCTATCACGCATGTTTAAGGAAGTCATGCCTTCCCCGATAAGAAGAAGCTTGGAGCATTTTCATCAGCATATAGATGACAGAAGGTATGATAGAAGGCTTAAGCTGAAAAAAACCATAACCGGCTTCAGTGATGGAAAGATGTTGAAGGACATACACCTTATCAACATCAGCAAGGGTGGTATGTATGTTGAGGTAGAGTCCCCCTTGGAGGTTGGACCGGAAGTGTCCTTCAATCTTTCAGGGAAAAATCTCGGGCCTATTATGCGGGTTAGGGGACGGGTTATGCGAAGGGCAGAAAGGGGAATGGCCATACAATTCTCTTGAAAGATACCTTCTTTCCTTTTCAACAGCGACACCTGCTAAGGGACGGGCCTCCACAGACAAGACTCGCCTGCGTTTGTCCTTTCGATGCAATTAAACCCTGAGGCCTCGTTGTTTCTCTATAGACCGATCTTTTTCCTATACCGGCCAATGCTTGAAAACAATACGAGCATGAGTAGGCTGACAGCCCACACACCCTGTGATGAAGAATGATGAAGGGATGTATCGATAAAGCATTCGTTCTTGCTGTTTTTATCTGTGCTTATATCTTCATTTACCTGTTGAATCTCATCTGCTCCGATACCGCCTGGATCAATGATAATCCCATTGGCAACTCCATCGGTATCGCCGTAATCCGGATCTCCATCTTTTAACTGTATCGTCACTTTCATCCGATCTTCACTGAAGGCAAAATGCGGGTACATCTTCCACCCGTTAGTCTCATCATAAGTATACCACTTTGCACCTTGAGGAGCCGGATCGGATAGATTTATAACCACCTCGGCAAAATCACCGGGTGTAGCTACCTCTACCTTAAAGTCAATCAGTCCGATCGGGAGAGCCCCTGGCTTCCCTGCTGTATCATGGATCGATGTAGGATCAATTGATTTAAAAGATCGTATAGCCTTGCAGTTTGTAGACATCTTAAGACTTACATATTCTTCTCCTGGAGAGGTAATCAGGGCTTTCATATTTTCCTGATCACGGTCATAAACCCCATCTGAATCTAAATCCACATCTTCACCTAAGAGCAGTTCCTGCTCATCGGGTATCCCATTCTTATTGAGATCTGCCGGATCGATTTGCACTGTCTCGAATGCCACCGGGTCCGACCACTGGGTGCCATTGTTTTGATCGTCATAGAATTTTACCCTGCAGTAATGTTTCATGCCGGCATCAAGAATCAGTTCGGGAACAACCAACTCGGTACGTTGCGTAGCACTCTTCAGATTGAGGAGAACATCACCTTTATCATTGCTGATCTCCCACTCTGTCAGTCCGTAGTTATTGGCGAGGGCAGTCGTTTTCAGGACAGGTGTCAGCGAGACCTCGACTGCGTTGTTTTCCGGAGCGATGATTACCGGTGTTATGAGGGTGGTTTCTGGCTGGTCCTTGGTCGATACGCTCTCTTTCGGGGGAGTGTTCTCTTTCGGAGGGGTGTTCTCTTTGACCTGGAGCGAACAGGTGGTAGGGGACTTCATCCAATTTTCTGCTGAGTCCTTGAAAAGGACATACACCGTCTTTTTCCCAGTCCCACTTGAGAGCGTCCAAGCATAGCTGGTGGTAAAGACAATTTCAGTGGTGTAGCTCACTCCGTCATTACTGATCCTCATCCCTGTCACTGTTCCGCCTGCATCGCTGGCGCTCAGCGTGAGCGTCACCGCATTGGTCGTGCTTGTCGCTGCCCCTGAGTTGATCACCACGCTCCCTGTCGGGGCAGTGGTATCCGTGACCTGGATCGTGTCCGTGGCCGGGGTCCTCATCCAGTTCCCTGCTGAATCCTTGAAAAGGACATACACCGTCTTATTACCGTAGCCGCTTGACAGCGTCCACGTTCGGCTGGTGCTATAGGCAACTTCACTGCCGTAGCTCACTCCGTCATTGCTGATCCTCATCCCTGTCACTGTTCCGCCTGCATCGCTGGCGCTCAGCCTGAGCGTTACCGCATTGGTCGTGCTTGTCGCTGCCCCTGAGTTGATCACCACGCTCCCTGTCGGGGCAGTGGTATCCGTGACCTGGATCGTGTCCGTGGCCGGGGTCCTCATCCAGTTTCCTGCCGAGTCCTTGAAAAGGACATACACCGTCTTATTACCGTAGCCGCTTGACAGCGTCCACGTTCGGCTGGTGCTATAGGCAACTTCACTGCCGTAGCTCACTCCGTCATTGCTGATCCTCATCCCTGTCACTGTTCCGCCTGCATCGCTGGCGCTCAGCCTGAGCGTTACCGCATTGGTCGTGCTTGTCGCTGCTCCTGAGTTGATCACCACGCTCCCTGTGGGGGCTGTGGTATCCGTGACCTGGATCGTGTCCGTGGCCGGGGTCCTCATCCAGTTTCCTGCCGAGTCCTTGAAAAGGACATACACCGTCTTATTACCGTAGCCGCTTGACAGCGTCCACGTTCGGCTGGTGCTATAGGCAACTTCACTGCCGTAGCTCACACCGTCATTGCTGATCCTCATCCCTGTCACTGTTCCGCCTGCATCGCTGGCGCTCAGCCTGAGCGTTACCGCATTGGTCGTGCTTGTCGCTGCTCCTGAGTTGATCACCACGCTCCCTGTGGGGGCTGTGGTATCCGTGACCTGGATCGTGTCCGTGGCCGGGGTCCTCATCCAGTTTCCTGCCGAGTCCTTGAAAAGGACATACACCGTCTTATTACCGTAGCCGCTTGACAGCGTCCACGTTCGGCTGGTGCTATAGGCAACTTCACTGCCGTAGCTCACTCCGTCATTGCTGATCCTCATCCCTGTCACTGTTCCGCCTGCATCGCTGGCGCTCAGCCTGAGCGTTACCGCATTGGTCGTGCTTGTCGCTGCCCCTGAGTTAATCACCACGCTCCCTGTGGGGGCTGTGGTATCCGTAGTAGCTGGCACAATAACCGGAATATAAGCGCTTTGCTCCGTTGATTTGCTCGACTCGTTCCCGGAGTTATCATATGAAGCCACCGTAACATAGTAGGTTGATCCGCTCTGTACATTGCTGATCGAATAACTCGTTGCCATTTGTACATCTGCAACAGTCTCATATGTTCTCGATTGAGTGCCGTAGTACACCTTGTAACCGGCCAGATCGGCATCGGTATTCGCCTGCCATGTAATGAGCAGAGAAGCCGCAGTGCAAAGAGGAGGGAAAAGCGCTATGAAGGTAATAACCAGAACCCCTATATTTCGAAAACGCCTCATAATAATAACTCCAATCCAGTAGTTCCAATGCAGCACTTTTGAAAACAAAAAGCAAAAACCAGGCCATATTTATTTCTGTTTCTTAATCAAAGAGTTACATTTCGCTTTTTGAAGATTTTGTTACATTATCGTACATAGGCCTGATATTTTTGTAACCGGTCCCCTTTCCCGGAATGACTTAATGTTGTTTCTTTTTTCCATTTTATTAATTAATTATTAATATTATTGCATTAATTGTTAGTGCTGTAGGCCAGGACCATTTTGAGGACACCCTAGTTATGGTTTGCCTCTCTTATGAATAACGTCAAGATGCCGCCTAAATACCGTCAAAAAATGAACTTCTGCTGGAAAACTGGTATGGTTGTGATTCATGCGGAGGGTATCTTGTAGGCCACACCTTGAAAACTATACCGGTAAGCGGATATTCAATCAATTTCCTGTAATATATTTGATTTATTTACACTAATCATTCTATATTATATTATATATATATATTATAAAACAATACTATTTATTATAGTCTTTTATCGATTTATATTAATTTTATTATTAGTAACATTTTGTTGGCTGTATTCATTTTACTATGCTAATTTTCTAGAAAATTACATATTATAAATAAATGGATCATAAAAAAGCAATGCTTGACCCCTGGGATTTCCAGGGATAAACCAATGAATGGAAAGGCTCTATGGAGGTAAATGGGATGAACGGGAAAAGGGTAAATGAAAGCATGGTGCTGATGGCCCAGCTTATGACCCCGGAAGACGCCAATCCGGCAGGGAATGTCCACGGCGGGGTCATTATGAAGCTCATCGATAATGCCGGAGGAACAGTGGCTGCAAGGCATGCCCGAAACAATGTGGTAACAGCATCCATAGACCGCCTTAGTTTCCACAAACCGGTCTATATCGGGAATCTCATTACGCTAAAGGCCTGCTTAAACTTGGCCGGCTCAACATCCATGGAGGTGGGAGTACGTGTAGAGGCTGAAAATCTTCTTACAGGAGAGGTGTGGCATACGGCATCGGCCTACCTTACCTATGTTGCCCTGGATTCCAATTCCATACCCATGGAGATTCCACCCCTGATTGTGGAGAATAGCGAGCAGACACGGCGTTACCAGGAGGCCAATGCCCGCAGAGAACTGAGGCAGCTCGAAAGGCAGCGTGAGGCTCTTCGCCAGAAGGATGAGGGGAAGGGATAAAGGGTAGGCAAGTGTTTTTCATGGAATAATAGGTAGACCTGGTTCTCTGAGGCTATCTTAACTCTAATTAGATCCGAACACTCCAACCAAAGAAAGATAATTTTAGTAATATCTTTTTTTATTTTTATTACGATTAAGATTAACTTCTCATTCCGCTTGAGTGCATCTGGCTTACACGACTTAATTCGATAATCACATCAGTCACTGTTCTTTTTTATTCGCAACTATCTAATATCAAACATACCTGATAATAAATTAATATTATCTGGTAATAAGATTTTTATTCGAAGAATTATCATCTTGTCTTATTAGCTATTAATATATTTGTCATTAAAGATATATAAGGCAGTTAATATTTAATATATTATTTATTTCTAACAAACATCTGTACATGTTCGACTTGTAGACCTTCCTTCTAGGATTACGATGCTCCGTACGTTACTCAGATTGTTAAAATTAAGAACTTGTTGCTAAAAGGCAACATCCAAAAAATCTCAATGTGGTATCCCTCAAGAATCCCAAAGATTAACAGAAGACCCCCCCTTTCGGCAGTAGTAAAAAATAACAGCCCTCTGATTTAGCCGCCATTAAAAATATTAGAGCGTCCGGGGTAGTTGGTATGCCTCAGGAACAAGCCGGGCAAAATAAGCAAATTATTTAAAAAAACAGATGCCTCCCATTAGAAGGAGAGCTCTTAATCATCGGCCTACTAAATACGGATGCCCCAGGAACAGGCAGTCAAATCCTTTTTAAAAAACATACATGAAATTACTCCAGGCATTCTTTCCTTGGGGACGTTATGACTAGTCTCTGAAAAAGCGTCACAACAACTCCCGGGTGGGGACTAAGGACTCTTGCTGCGGCAATGAGAATGAAGCAACGTCATAGTCTAAGGTTTAAAAAATACCCGGCCTCCTTCCGGAGACCGGGTATTTTTTAGGTATTCTCGTAATGAGACGCCTGCTTTACTCGGCGTCCTCTTCGCTGATGTACTTGGTGAAGTCCACGATCTTCTCGTCTTCCTTCATGCGTATGGCGCGCACGCCCTGGGCCGAGCGCGTCCTGGTGGTGCGTATCTGGGAGACGGGCATGCGGATGATCTGGCCCGAGGTGGAGATGATCATGAGCTCGTCGGTCTCCTTGATCACCCTTACACCCACCAGGTCGCCAGTCTTCTTGGTGATGTGGACCGTATTCACACCCTTGCCGGCCCGGTTCTGGACCGGGTACTTGCTTACAACCGTCTTCTTGCCGAAGCCGTACTCGGTGAGGTTGATGACCATGTCCTCGTCGCTCGTGATGACGTCCATGCCGATAACCGAATCGCCCTCGTCGAGCCTGATGGCCCGCACGCCTTGGGCCTGGCGGCCCATGACGCGGACCTGGTCGGCCGGGAAGATGATGGCCTTGCCCGCCCTGGATGCAACGATGATGCGGGTGCTGCCGAAGGTGATGCGTGCCGACATCACTTCGTCGCCCTGCTCCAGCGTGCAGGCGATGATGCCCGTGCGCACGATGTTGCTGAAGCTCTTGAGCTCGACCCGTTTGATGTTGGCCATGGCCGTTACCATGACGACCTCGGCTTCCATGTTGATGTCGGTGGTGACCAAGATGGCGCAGATGCGCTCCTCTTTCTGGATGGGCCTGATGTTCACGATGGGTACGCCCTTGAGTGCGCGGTCGCGCTCCGGGATCTCGTAGACCTTGGTGTGGTAGACCCGGCCCTTGTTGGTGAAGTAGAGGATGGAGGTGTGGTTGGTGGCCACGAAGATGTGCTCGATGAAGTCGTCCTCACCGGTCAACGCCCCTTTTACCCCCACGCCGCCTCGCTTCTGGGTGCGGTACTTGTCGAGCTCGGTGCGCTTCACATAGCCCTTGCGGGTGATGGTGACCACCATCTTCTCATCAGCGATGAGGTCTTCCATGTTGAATTCGCCGATCTCGCCCTGCAGGATAAGGGTCCGCCTGGCGTCCGAGTAGTCGGCCTTGACCTCTTCCAGCTCCGCCCTGATGACCTTGAGCAGCTCATTGCGGTCGGAAAGGATGAGCTCGAGCCGGGCGATCTCTTTGGTAAGCGCTGCGTGCTCATCGGCGAGCTTGTCACGCTCCAGTCCGGTGAGCCTCTGGAGCCGCATGTCCAGGATGGCCTGGGCCTGGATCTCGGAGAAGCCGAAGCGCTCCATCAGGTTTACCCTTGCCTCGGGCGGGTTGGCCGATGCCTTGATGAGCGCAACGATCTCGTCGATGTGCTCCAGCGCCTTTAAGAGGCCTTCCAAGATGTGGATGCGGTCCTTTGCCTTGGCCAGCTCGAAGAGGCACCTGCGGGTGACCACCTCCTCGCGGAAATCAAGGAAGGCCTGGAGCATCTGCAAAAGGCCCATGGTAGCGGGCCTCTTGTTGTGTATGGCGAGCAGGTTCATGGAGAAGGAGGACTGGAGCGTGGTGAGCTTGTAAAGCTGGTTCTCTATGACTTCAAACGGGGCGCCCTTCTTCAGGTCGATAACCACGCGCATGCCGTCCTTGTCCGACTCGTCTCGGATGTTGGCAATGCCGTCTATCTTCTTTTCCTGGGCCAGCAGAGCTATGCGCGTTACGAGCTCGGCCTTGTTTACGGTAAAGGGGAGCTCGGAGATGATGATCTTCTCCCTGTTCTGCTCTTCCTCCCTTTCCACCTTGCCGCGGACTATGATGATGCCCCTGCCGGTGCGGTAGGCCTTCTCGATCTCGCCTTCGGTGATGATGATGCCGCCGGTGGGGAAATCAGGACCGGGGATGATCCTCATGATCTCGGGCAGCGTCAGATCAGGTTTGTCCACCAGGGCGATCAGGGCGGTCATCAGTTCGGTGGCATTATGCGGCGGGATGCTGGTGGCCATGCCTACCGCGATACCACTGGACCCGTTCAGCAACAGCCCCGGAATCCTCGTGGGCAGGACATCGGGCTCCTGCAGAGACTCGTCGTAGTTGGGGTGGAAACCTACGGTATTCTTGTCAAGGTCTGCAAGCATCTCCTCGGCAATGCGTGACATCCTGATCTCGGTATACCTCATGGCGGCGGCCGGATCGCCGTCCACGCTCCCGAAGTTGCCCTGGCCGTCGACCAGGGGATATCGTAACGAGAACGGCTGGGCCATGCGCACGATGGCGTCATAGACCGACTGGTCGCCATGGGGATGGTACTTACCGATGACATCACCCACGATGCGGGCGGACTTCTTGTAGGCCTTGGAGTGGGTGTTGCCCAGGTCCTGCATGGCAAACAGGATCCTTCTGTGGACGGGCTTGAGTCCGTCGCGCACATCAGGGATGGCGCGTCCGATGATAACGCTCATGGAATAGTCCAGGTATGAGCGCCTCATCTCCTGGTCTATGGCAACAGTGTTCGTGCTCATGCAAACTCCTCTTTCTTAGGTGTAAAGCTAGATATCAAGATTAGATACCTTCAGTGCGTTCTTTTCGATGAATTCCCTCCTGGGCTCTACCTCATCGCCCATGAGGGTGGAAAAGATATGGTCGGTCTCGAGCGCGTCATCGATGGTCACCTGGAGCATGGTGCGCCTTGCCGGGTCCATGGTGGTCTCCCAGAGCTGCTCCGGGTTCATCTCGCCAAGGCCTTTATACCGCTGGATGGCGTAACCCTTCTTGGATTCTTCAAAGATCCTTTCGGCCGCCTCTGTCAGGTTCGTCACCTCATGAACCGTATCGCCCTTGATCACCTTGAAGGGCGGCTTTCCGATCTTCTGGAGCTGGTTATGGATCTTCTGGAGCTCCTCGAAACCCTTGGATTCAATGTGGCGCCTGTCAATGGGGGTCGCCTTGCGAATCCCGTTCTTGATGGAATGGAACACTATGTGGTCTTCAAAAATCTCGCAGGTGACCGGACCGATGTGGGGGAACCATTCACCGATTATATGGATAATTTCATCCCTGATCCGGGCCGGATCAAGGGCAGCGGCTATGAGCTCTTCACTTACATAGGAAACGGACTGGACGATCCTGTCATCCATCTGCCTCTGCTCATAGTTCTCAAGGATGTTCTGCCTGCGGGTAATGAGCTTGAGATACCGGGCAAGCTCTGTGCCCGTGATCTCTACCGCCCCTTTAAGAACGATGTCCTTGGTGATGCCCTTCAAGAGGAAATCGTCAAGCACCTCTTCGTTCAGGAGATAGCTCACCTTCTTGCCCTTGGCGAGCTTGAACAGGGGAGGCTGGGCGATATAGAGATGCCCCCGCTCGATGATCTCGGGCATCTGCCGGTAGAAAAAGGTTAGGAGCAGTGTCCTGATATGAGCGCCGTCCACGTCGGCGTCCGTCATGATCACAACGGAGTGGTATCTGAGCTTGGACACATCGAAGCTGTCAGAGCCTATGCCCGTGCCCAAGGCGGTCACCAGGTTTTTGATCTCCTGGCTGGACAGCATCTTGTCCACCCTGGCCTTCTCCACGTTCAGGATCTTTCCCCGTAAGGGCAGGATGGCCTGATTTTTTCGGTCTCTCCCCTGCTTGGCGCTTCCACCGGCCGAGTCGCCCTCTACGAGGTAGATCTCGCACAGGGCCGGGTCACGCTCCTGGCAATCAGCGAGCTTTCCGGGCAGTAGCGTACTCTCCATCGCTGTCTTGCGCCTGGTAAGCTCCCGAGCATGCCGGGCGGCCTCCCTGGCTTGTGCGCTGTCAAGGATCTTTTTCACAATGGCTGCGCCCTCTGAAGGATTCTCATTCAGATAGGCCCCTACCGCTTCATTGGTGATGCTCTCGGTGATGCCCTGGATCTCTGAGTTGCCGAGCTTGCCCTTGGTCTGCCCTTCGAACTGGGGCTGGGGTAGGAGCACGCTGACAACGGCGCATAAGCCCTCCCTTGTATCATCACCTTGAATGGCGATCTTGGCGTTCTTCAGCATACCCTTGTCTTTTGCATAAGCGTTGATGGTGCGTGTCAGGGCCTTGCGGAAGCCGATGGCATGCGTTCCCCCATCATGGGTGTTGATGTTGTTCGCAAAGGAGAACAGGCTCTCGGAGTATGAAGTGTTGTACTGCAGCACACATTCCACCACCACATCGCCTTTGTTCTTCTTGAAGTAAATAGGCTGGTGAATGGCTTTTTTCTTGGCATTCAGAAAGTTCATGAAATCAAGAAGACCATCCTTGTAAAGATAGGTAACAATCGTGTCTGTCCGTTCATCCTCAAGCTCGATCTTCAACCCCTTATTGAGAAAAGCCACCTCGCGGAGCCTGTTGGCAAGGATGTCGTACTCAAAGGTGGTGATCTCGAAAATATCTGCATCAGGCTTGAAGTGCACCGTGGTGCCCCTCTTGTCAATCTGTTCTAATTTCTTCAGCGGGGTTACTGGCATTCCCCGTTCATACTTCTGACAGTACCGGTGTCCGTCCCGGAAGATGTCTATTTCCAGGGATTCGGATAGGGCATTCACTACTGATACGCCTACTCCGTGGAGTCCTCCTGAAACCTTGTAGATGGAATTATCGAATTTGCCGCCTGCATGGAGCGTGGTAAGGACAACCTCAACGGCCGATTTACCGGTCTCCTTGTGGATATCCACCGGCACACCCCTGCCGTTATCAATAACCGTGATGCTCTCATCCATGTGGATGATGACCTTGATGTGGTGCAAAAGCCTGCTATGGCCTCATCCACGCTGTTGTCAACGACTTCGAATACCAGGTGGTGAAGCCCCTGTCCCGAGGTCGATCCGATGTACATGGCCGGCCTGAGCCTGCACTGCCTCAAAGTCACCGAGAACCTTGATATCATCTGCTGTATATTCCTGCATGTTCCTTCCTCTTTTCTTGCGTGTTTAAAACCTCATGGGCATGATGACCCATTTACACTCCGGGTTTGCGCTGTCTGATATCAAACAGGGTCCCTGGGGCCCTTTCAGTCGTATCTCTACCTCTCCCTCAATGAAAGCAAGACATTCTAAAAAATATCTCGGGTTGAAGGTTATCTCCACATCTTCTCCCGTGTGTTCCGATGGTATTGCTGTTTCCACTTCACCCTGTTCTGGATTATTTGCGTAAATTACGGTCTTGTCGCTGGTGAAAGAGAACTTAGCACAGCTTGCCAACTCGGATACCATGGCAACGCATACCTTTAACACACCAACGAGTTCACCCACATTTATGCGTGTTAAAATAGGGTATGCTTCTTCATTTACGATACCCCTGAAATCAGGGAACTTGCCGTCAAAGAGACGTACCGTGGCTGTTGTCTCTTTGGATACATAGTAAAGCGACTCCTTGGCAAGCACAATATGGGCTGATTGATCCTTGCCGTCCATGAGCCGTTTTATCTCCAGCAGGCCTTTACGCGGGATGATGATTCCTTCGCCCATATCAAGCTTCCCGTCAACAGCATATCTGGCCATTGAGAGCCTCCTGCTGTCAGTGGTGACCATTTCAATATAGGTGTGTTTCGGCTTCTCTTCACGGGCAATGAGCAGCGCTCCCCCAAGGGTGTATTTGGTATCGCTCTCTGCTGATAGAGGTATTGAGAATATGGTCTTTTCGATCAGGGGTTTCATGACATCAAGAGGTATTGAAAAACCGCTTGGATTGGAGGATAAATCGATTGTAGGAAATTCGTCCGCGTCCATGATGTTCATCTTCACATTCTTATTTCCGACCGATATGTGAGCCCGGTTGTTTTCATCCGTCCAGATGAGGAGATCCTTATCCGGAAGTTCCTTGATGATATCGAAAAAACCCTTAGCATTAATAGCACATGACCCGTGAGATTCAACAGAACAGTCAGCAACCACCTGTATAGATGTGTGGAGATCTGTACCTTTGATAATCAAGGTTCCTTTCACCGCCTCTAAGAGTGCATGACTTAAGATAGGAAGAGTGGACTTTCTCTCGGTAAATCCCTGTACCTTTGCGAGCATGTTCTGGAGAACACTTTTTGAGATTGTACACTTCATATCTTTATTCTCCTCATAAGTATGAATTATATATACTAATGATCATGTCAATATGTTGAAAAGTCATCTAACCCACTAAATTATATCTGTATATGTTTTCCATTCATACGTTCATAATTCACTGCACCAGGCTTACCTGACACAATAAATGTTCATATGTTCATCTCAAAGGAGAAACAGTCCTGGTAAGTTCATTCACAACCCTGTCCAGTTCATCACGTGAAGAAACCTCGATGGTGATCTTCCCCTTTCTTTTGGACCAGGAGCAGATAACATGAGCAGAAAAGTGATTCGAGAGCATGGAAGAAAGGGCATCAAGAGCAGTATCCGATTTATTTGGCAGTTCTTTTTCATGGCGGGTTTTGGATGCATAGCGTTCAGCTTCTCGCACACTTATGCCTTTTGCAATGATCTTATGAAACAAGGAGCGCCTGGCTTCCTCAGTGTCCATCATGAGAATGGCGCGAGCATGACCAGGGGTGATAGTCCCTTCCCGCAGCGCCGACTTCATCTCTTCAGGAAGTCCGATGAGACGTAGCGCGTTGGTGACAGTGGAACGCTCCTTCATTACTGACTCGGCAATTTCCTGGTGGGTAAGGCCGAACTGCTCCTTTAATGTGTAATAAGCCTCAGTCTCTTCCATGGGGTTTAAATCTTCCCGCTGGAGGTTCTCAATTAAAGAAAGCTTAAAAGAATCATCATCGGAGACGTCTTTCACAATAACCGGGACACGCTCGATGCCGGCCATTTTACAGGCATGGAACCTTCTCTCGCCTGCAATGATCTCGTATTTGGTATTAAACTTACGGACTAGGATAGGTGATATCAGACCATGAACCTTGATGGATTCCGAAAGTTCAGCAAGCTTATCCCTGTCAATGGACTTTCTGGGTTGTATGGGATTGGGACGGATCTCATCCAGAGAAAGCTCAACAACATGAGTAGTTATATCGTGTTCTTCAACAGGAATGAGGGCATCAATACCTTTACCGAGACGAGGCTTTGCCTTCATCAGCAACCTCCCTGCTCAAGATCTCTTTAGCAAGCATTAAATAGTTCTGGGCACCCTTGGAAGAAATATCATAGAGACAGATGGGCAGCCCATAGCTCGGCGCTTCGCATAGCCGCGTATTCCTTGGTATGACCGTTTTGAAAACCTGGGAGTTGAAATGAGCGCGCATATTGTTAGCCACCTCATGGCTGAGACGGGTGCGTGAATCAAACATGGTAAGGAGAAACCCCTCGATGGAAAGGGCCGGATTAAGTCTTTTTTTCACAAGGGCAAAGGTGTTCAGAAGACTCTTGATTCCTTCAAGGGCATAGTATTCGCATTGTACCGGGATAAGGAGAGAATCAGAAGCGGTAAGTGCATTCAGGGTGAGCAGGCCCAGAGAAGGGGGGCAGTCGATAAGGATAAAATCAAAAACAGAATCCATCTGATTAAGGATATTTTTGACGATCCTCTCCCGCAAGGGAATATCCATGAGTTCAACATCAACACCCACCAGGTCGGTATTGCTAGGAGCCAGACAAAGATTTCCAACCTTGGTGGAAACAATAATGCTTTCCAGGGACTGCTGATCAAGCATGACATGATAGATATGGGAGTTCAGTTTTGCGAGATCAACACCCAGGCCAGTGGTTGCGTTCGCTTGAGGATCAAGGTCGATGAGGAGGGTGCGTTTACCCAGCAAGGCAAGGGAAGAGCCAAGGTTTATGGCCGTTGTTGTCTTGCCCACGCCGCCCTTTTGATTGGAGATACTTATTATTTTATGAGGCACAATGGTGGACTACCATAAAAGTTATGAAAGATGAATTGAAAAAGTTTCACGTGAAACACACTTCTTTTTTGGCTGACCTATGAAAGGGTAAGCCTTCAATAAGAAAGGCTCTATTCATAAATTTCATAGATTCGAATTGCCCCATCATAGAGGAAAGAAACGGATAACAACAATGATCAAGAGCAAGATCACTGTTATCCAGGCCATGGTTATGTCGCTCTTTCGGTTTACCACATGGTCCCTGAAGCCCTTCAGATCCTTGCCGACGGCATCCTCTTTCACAACGGAGGTGAGAGAATCAATAATGTTGACAAAATCATCGAAGTTATTGGGTATAAAGGTGTTTTTCTTTGACGAAATGGTGATGAACTGTCTGGTGCCCATCGTTACTCCGTCAATGAGTTTCACTTCATCAACAGGTATCCTGGTTGATCCAAACAGACCTCTGATGATGATCTCGTTGTCTCTCACGATGAGTTTTTTTATAAGATTGTTCAAGGTAAAGAGATAAAATAGTACCATGAGCATGCAGGCCATGACAAGTATCCTGGTTGCATATCCCATGCGAATGACATCAACGAAAACAGGAATGGATAAAATGACGGCAAGCACCATAGGTGCCTTAAGCGCTTTTTTTATCTTGTAAACATGCTCCATGTCTTTTATGTTACATAAAATTATTCATTTTACAAGTGGAGCCATGCTGGATTTTGCTATCCGTCTTGCAACAAGTGCAGGAAAATTCCTGAACGAACATCTCCATGATGATATTACCATTGAGCACAAAGGGCGCATCGATCTTGTGACCAACATGGATTGCCAAGTACAGGCAAGGATTGTTGAGGAGATCGAGAGGGCATGGCCCGGCCACAGCATCTTGGCCGAAGAGGCTTGCACGAAAAAGGGTGATACAGAGTATATGTGGATCATCGATCCCATCGACGGGACAACCAATTTCATCCACCACATCCCTTTTTTTTGCGTCTCCATTGCGCTAACGAAATCGGGCCAGCCCTTCATCGGGGTATGCTACAATCCCATTTCCGGAGATATTTTCCATGCCCAGGCGGGCCAGGGGGCATATCAAAACGGCAGAAGGATCTTTGTCTCGGCTACCGAGAAGCTTTTAAATTCCCTTGTTGCGACCGGCTTTCCGTATACACAGGGAAACCTTGATGCCATCATCGCAAGGTTCTCATGCGTCTTAAGCCGAGCTCAGGGGATCAGGCGGCTGGGATCAGCTGAACTGGACCTGTGCTATGTAGCGGCCGGCGTCTTCGATGCCTTCTGGGAGGAAGGATTGAAGCCGTGGGACATGGCGGCTGGCGTTACCATCCTTACGGAAGCCGGCGGCATGATAACCTCCCTTGACGGCAGCCCCTTTGACCTGTACAGGGGTGATATCCTGGCAAGTAACGCGAAAGTACACCAAGAACTCTTAAGGTGCATGTTATAGCATGAATATCGTCGATTCGCACAATCATATCCATTTCAGGGCATTTAGTCATGACAGGGAAGAGGCCCTGAGCAGGGCCTTTGATGGTGGCGTCACATGGATGCTCACCGTGGGAATAGACCCTAAAGATTGCAAAAAGGCCATTGATGTTGCCCGGGGGCATGAGGGGGTCTTTGTCTCCATAGGAATACACCCCCAGAACGCGGATAAATACGGGGTAAAAGAGGTACAAACCCTTGCCGGGCTCAGCAGCGACCCTTGCGTGGTGGCCATAGGAGAGACCGGCTTTGATCTGTTCCGGACACCACAAAGCGAACCCAGACAGAAGGAGCTATTTGCGGCCCACATAGAACTGGCAAGGCGGCTACGTCTTCCGCTTGTGATCCATGACAGACAGGCCCACGAGCAGACGATTCAGGTGATGAACGATACGAACGCATGGCCCATAGGCGGTGTGTTTCATTGCTTTTCGGGGGATTCACAGCTTGCCCAAACAGTAACCGGAAAAGGTTTTTATATCTCCATTCCAGGGGTGGTCAGCTACAAGAGCGCCCATGAATTAAAGGATGTAGTTGCCAGGACACCCCTGGAGTCCCTGCTGGTGGAAACGGATGCACCTTATCTGACGCCGGAACCGTTTCGAGGCAAGCGGAACGAACCGCTCTATGTTGCAAAGGTCGTTGAAGAGATTGCGCGGATCAAAAAGACGAGCGCTGAAGAAGTAGCCAGGATCACATCGGGGAACTTCTCACGGCTTTTTCTTAAGACGCTCGCCCGATAACTTAAAGTAAGGCTTAAGGGATTAGTGGAAGGGAGGAAATAGATGATAAAGAAGCTTGAAGTACAGACCGGATCGCGTACCCAGCTCATTGACATCACCTCCCAGGTCAAGTCATTTCTGAGAAGCGTTGCCATTTCTTCGGGCGTTATCATTATTTATGTGCCTCACACTACCTGCGGTATCACAATCAATGAAAATGCCGACCCTTCGGTTAAGGAAGACATTACCGCATTTCTCAGCAGAATTATACCCTTTAACGGTCAGTACAGCCATGCCGAGGGTAACTCGGACGCGCATATCAAAGCAAGCATTACAGGGTCGAGTGTTACGGTAATCATTGAGAGCGGCGCTTTGATCCTTGGGACTTGGCAGGGGATATTCCTCGCCGAGTATGATGGGCCAAGAAAGCGGTCTATTTTGATTAAGGTCATTCCCGGATGAACTAAAGACTTCTGATTCCCTGTTCACGCTTAAAGCGTGATTCTGTGCTGGTATTTCTTTAAGGGCCGGGCTGTCCGGGGCCTATAGGTGCGCCTATCCAAAGACTTCCTTGACAAGCAATATGGTCATATTCTATTAGAGAAGGCAATGCGGGCATAGCTCAGTTGGTAGAGTGTCAGCTTCCCAAGCTGAATGTCGCGGGTTCGAATCCCGTTGCCCGCTCTGAAGCGAGTTTTTAAAAAGCGCTTTGAAGAGAACTGCGGAGGCGAGGAAGTGGGCAAGTGCCCACTTTTTTATTTACTACGATGGACAGAGGAATGATGGATACGCTTTTTAAGTTGGTTAATACGGAGCTCTCCATGATGGGCTTTGAACTCATCGATTTAGAATTCGTAGGGAAGAGCTTGCGACTTACCATCGACAAGCCTCTCGGAGTGACGCTCGGCGACTGCGTCTCTGTCACCAGGAGGGTGGGTCTGCTCCTGGATGCCGAAGATCCCATCGAGAGCAAATACCGGCTGGAGGTATCCTCTCCCGGACTGAACAGGAAACTGAAGACTGCACGGGAATTCGAGCATTTTTCCGGGCGAAGGGTGAAAGTGCAGACAGGCGAAGGGATATTCCGGGGTATTATAACGGCCCTTAAGGGGGAAAATGTGATATTTGATGTGGAAGGATCTGAGGTTTCTGTGGGACTAAGAGATATAATCAAGGCCAATCTTGATTTCTAGGGAGATGGTATGGTTCTGAACCTTTCAAAGGTAATTGAGCTCATCGTTAAGGAGAAGGGCCTACGGCAAGAGGACCTGGTGATGGTTGTCGAAGCGGCTGTCCAGAGCGCTGCAAAGAAAGTCTATGGAGATTATGATAATATAGAGGCCCATTACAACACCAAGCTGGACGAGGTTGAGGTTTTCCAATTCAAGGTGGTTGCCGAAGAGGTGGAAGACCCGAACATCCAGATATCCATGAAACAGGCGCGGAAGCTTGATCCAAGCTGCCAGATGGGCGATGAACTCGGCGAAAAGCTTGATGCCTCCAAGCTTGGCAGAATTGCAGCCCAGAGCGCCAAACAGGTGATAGTCCAGAAGGTAAAAGAGGTCGAACGCGATGCCATCTATAATGATTTCATCGACATCAAAGGTGAGATCGTCTCAGGGTTTATCCACAGGTTCGACCGCAAGGATGTTATCTTAAACCTTGGCAAGTCTGAGGCTATTCTTCGAGAGAAGGAACAGATACCAGGAGAGATCCTCAGACGGGGAGACCGTATGCAGGCCCTTGTGCTGGATGTTACCAAATCGATGAAAATGCCCCAGGTGGAACTGAGCAGGACCCATCCCAGGTTCTTGGTCAAGCTCTACCAGATGGAAGTCCCAGAGGTGGCGGAAGGGATAGTGGAGATTGTGGCTGTTGCCAGGGAACCTGGAATCAGGGCTAAGATAGCCGTCCGCTCCCATGACACAAAGGTAGATCCTGTCGGAACCTGTGTGGGCGTCAAGGGTGCCAGGGTCCAGAACGTAATCCAGGAACTCAAAGGAGAGAGGCAGGATATAGTGGTCTGGTCCGAAGATCCTGTCCGCTTTGTGTGCAATGCCTTATCTCCGGCACGAGTATCAAAGGTTATTGTGGACAAGTCCAACCGCACCATGGATGTGATTGTGTCCGATGACCAGCTGAGCCTCGCCATAGGGAGAAAGGGCCAGAATGTAAGGCTCGTTGCAAAACTCACGGGGTGGAAGATAGATGTGGGGGCTGAGGGCACTGAAGAAGTAGTCTCTTCTGAAGACAAGAGGTCTTTGAATAGTATAGCAGATATCGATCCATCCCTGGTGGAGGTCTTGATGGAGGCGGGTTATAAAACGCTGGATGACCTCGCCAACGCAAAGGAAGAAGACCTTCTCGAATTCGAAGGGATCGATGAGACAATAGCCAAGAAGATTATCTTAAGGGCAACGGTAGGAGGGCAGTGAGACGTAAAGACGGTCCATACAGGCAGTGCGTAAGCTGCAGAGGGATATTCCACAAGGAGGAGCTCTTGCGTTTCGTGCTACACAAAGAAGAATCAGATTTGTTCGACGAACAACAGCGCCGGGATGG
Source organism: uncultured delta proteobacterium (assembly GCA_963785235.1). Lineage (GTDB taxonomy): Bacteria > Desulfobacterota > Desulfomonilia > UBA1062 > UBA1062 > MWEI01. Next base: position 235,230 of record CAWAUM010000002.1, read on the forward strand.
CAGAGGTTACTACCTATGCCCGGAGCAAAGCTGTTTCTTGAACGCATGGAAGAACAGGAGGTCCAATGCAATCTTTCGGGATAAACCGACCATGGAGCGTTTGCTTGGTTCGGTTTGTGATACCCTTTCAAGATCTGCAGGAAGCGGCAAGGACCTTCCCATATTGAGAAATTCCAGGTTTTATGAGAGGTTGTCTTCCAAGGGGCGAGCGTTATGAAAAAGATGAGGATTTCTGAACTGGCAAAAGACCTTTCTCTAGAGGCGAAGGATTTACTTCGCATTGCCAAGGACTTGGCCATTTCGGTTGAAAACACGATGAGCATCCTCGATGTCCATGATATCGAAAGAATCAGGAAACGGATCGAGAAAGACACCCAGAAACCGGAAGAACAAGACCTCCAGGATGTCTATGAAGAACAGAGGGTAAGCACTACCATTATCCGCCGCAGGGCCAAGCCGGCACCTGCGCCCGAGGCCCCGGCCCCGGAAGAGGTTCAGGCAAAGATTGAGATAAAGGCCGAAGAAGCGGTTGAACAGGATGCGGGTGAAAAGAAACCGCCTAAAAAGAAGGAACTGCCAAAAAAAGAGGGTGTGTTGAAAGAGGAGCCTCCTATTGAGGCAGCCAAAGAGGCGCTCTCCCTAAAAGGCGAAGGAAAGACCAAAGAAAAACCTGCCGCCCCTGTTCTTGAAGAGGCGAGTCTTGAGCAGGCAAAAGGACCGGCTGCGCCTGTGGCCGGCAGTGCAAATAGAGAGACTGCGCAGGCCCCTGCCGGTAGCCCCGTGATCCCCGGTGTGATCGTCAAACCACAGGAGATTGATAAGGAAGAAGAGAAAGAGGCCAAGAAAAAAGACAATAAGAAAAAGGGCAAAAAACCCCCCAAGGCCACAGAGGTCCAGGCGGAAGAGGAAGAAGCGGGCGTTGATAAGACCGGAGCCCGTGTTGCCGTATTGAAACCGAAGGTCGAGCCGGTCCCGGAGACGGAGGTCTACACGCAGACCGATCTGTATGGATCGGGGAGGACTTCCCAGGGCAAGAAGTTCAAGAAGAAAAAGGACAGGAGAGGGGCAGCACAACTCCAGCCTTTCAAGAAGAAGAAGCTCAAGATAGTGGCCACTATAACTGTGGCAAACATTGCAAAGGAAATGGGGGTAAAGGCGTCCGAGGTCATCAAGGTGCTCATGGGGTTGGGGATTATGGCCAACCAGAACCAGTACATATCCCCCGAAGAGGCCACCTATGTGGCAACCGAACTGGGATTTGAGACAGAAGAGGCCCGCGACGAGATCCATGAGGAGTACTTCGCCGATGCTGCACATGAGCCCGAAAAGCTCGTTTCCAGACCCCCTGTGGTTACGGTCATGGGGCATGTCGACCATGGAAAGACATCCCTGCTTGACGCCATCAGATCAGAAAACGTCATCGACAGCGAATTCGGCGGTATTACCCAGCATATCGGGGCATACCAGGCAAAGTGTAAGGACAAGGTCATCACCTTTATCGACACGCCCGGCCATGAGGCCTTCACCTCCATGAGATCTCGAGGCGCCCAGGCCACGGACTTCGTGGTCCTGGTTGTTGCTGCGGACGATGGTGTTATGGACCAGACCAGAGAGGCTATAAACCACTCACGGGCAGCCAAGATCCCCATCATTGTTGCGGTAAACAAGATTGATAAACCCAATGCCAACCCGGCCAGGGTCCGTGAGCAGCTCTCCGAACTCGGGCTCGTTCCCGAAGACTGGGGTGGAGATACCATTTATGTTGACGTGTCGGCAAAGAAGCACACCGGCATAGATGACCTCCTGGAGATGATACTGCTTCAGGCAGAGGTAATGGATATCAAGGTCCAAATAGACGGCCCGGCCAAAGGTGTTGTGCTGGAATCCAAGCTTGACAAGAATAAAGGACCCATGTGCACCATGCTCATCCAGCAAGGGGAGTTAAAGAGAGGCGATATCTTCATTGTCGGGTCCAAATGGGGCAAGGCCAGGGCCATGTTTGACTTCAGGGGAGTTCCCATCGAGAGTGCAACCCCGGCCACACCGGTGGAGATCACAGGGCTTACCGAGCCGCCATCCGCCGGGGATACCATGTTCGTGGTTCCCAATGAGAAGAAGGCCAAGGAGATCATCGAGTACCTCCAGGATAAGGTGAACATATCCCGCCTCCAGGCCCCTGAGCAGAAGGCCTTAGTAACCCTGGAAGATCTGTATAACCAGGTGAAAGAAGGCAAGCTCAAAGAGCTCAACCTGATCATCAAGGGCGATGTGCACGGAACCGTAGAGGCCATCGTCAATGCGGTCAAGGGAATAGATACCGGTGAAGACGTGATGAGGATCAACGTGATCCATTCGGCCGTGGGGGGCATTACGGAAAATGATGTGCTCCTCGCCTCAACAGCCTTTGCCATCATTGTCGGATTTAATGTGAGGCCAGAGCCCAAGGTGAGGGACCTGGCCAAGAAGAGTAATATCGAGATAAAGCTCTATACCATTATCTATGATCTCCTCGAGGACATCAAACAGGCCCTGCGCGGTATGCTCGAACCGGTCTACAAGGAGGTCGTACAGGGCCGGGCCGAGGTGCGAGACGTGTTCAAGGTCCCCAAGGTGGGAGTCATCGCAGGATGTATGGTCACCGAGGGTTCCATGATCCGCGGGGCACAGGCGCGGTTGTTGCGTGACAATGTGGTAATCCACGAGGGCCGGATAGATTCACTGAGAAGGTTCAAAGACGATGCAAAGGAAGTGGTGTCGGGCTTTGAGTGCGGGATGAGTTTTGGGAACTACAACGACATCAAGGCTGGCGATGTCATAGAATCATTCACCAAGGAGAAAGTGGAGCGCCTCACCACGTGGTGATAGGTGCTTGCGAGCTGAGGCTCCGGATTATTGGGGCTAATTCTTTGAAAGAGAAGCGCAAGGTTTTGAAATCTATCAAAGATCGTCTGTCAAGGATGAACGTATCCGTAGCCGAGGTTGATGATAATGACAAATGGCAGGCCTCTACCCTAGGGATAACCCTTGTAAGCAATGAGGTGGCATTAATCAATTCCGTGATCGATAAGATAATTACAGGCATTGAAGCAGGCGGCGAGGTGGAACTTCTCGCCAGCAGGATCGAGATCATACACATATGAAGATACTCAGCATACGTCAAGCCAGGGTGGGCGATCTCCTCAAGGAGACCATAGCCGTGCTCCTCTTAAGGAAGGTCAAGGATCCCAGGGTGGAAGGTATTACCATCACGGGTGTTGATGTGAGTATAGATCTGAAAAATGCACGTATCTTTTTTTGTGTCTTTGACTCTTCGAGAAAAGATGGGGCGCTAGAAGGCCTCAAGAGCGCAACCGGATTTCTTCGGCGGGAGCTCAAGAAGGAACTGAGCTTGAGGGCCGTGCCTTCTCTGTTTTTTACCTATGATGAATCATTCGACTATGGCTCCAAGATAGATGGTATCCTTGAAAGCATTGGGAAACATGACGACCAAGATAGCTGAGATCATAAAGGCGCACCAGTCCTTTGAGGTCATCACACACAAGAGCCCGGATGAGGACGCTGTCGGGGCCTCCAGGGCCTTAGGCCTCGCCCTTGTTGCGCTCGGCAAATCGGTCTGCCTTGTTTATCCTACACCTGTACCTGATATTCTCGACTTCACCGATAAGCCTTTAGAGCAAGACCTCCTGGCAATCGAGATCACCTTTCTGGTGGATGTTTCGGATATGGCCATGCTTGCAAATACAAAACCACGGGGCAAGGTAGTGGTGATCGATCACCACAGGACCACGAATAATATCGGCTATGCATCTTGGATAGATTCAGAAAAATCTTCAACATGCGAGATGATATATGATCTTCTGTTCATGATGAATGTGACGATCACCCCTTTCATCGCCGCGAACCTCTATATGGGCATCTTCGCCGATACAGGGGGGTTCATGCATGCAAACACGAATGCGAGGGTATTCCAGATTGCCCACGAGCTGGCCACTGCCGGCGCAGACCCGCACCGGATTGCCTATCAGATCAAAAAGAACAAGGCCCTTGCCTACTATAATATCCTGTGTGCGGTTATGAATCGCATGATTATTCGCGGCAGTATTTATGCCGGTTATGTGTCTTGTGAAGATATGAATAGATTCAACGCCAGGCAAGAGGATGCCTCCGGGATCGTGGAAGAGATTGCCTCCATTGCAGGCTCGAAGCTCATTATTTTCCTGAAAGAGCAGTCCGAAGGAACGCTCAGTTGCTCCATCAGGAGCAAAATCCCGGATGCCGCACTGAAGACCGCCACTGCCTTCGGCGGAGGCGGTCATGGAATGGCGGCCGGATTCACCATAAAAGGAAGGCCGGATGTTCTCATCCATGAGATCATCAAGGAAGGGCTCAAGTGGCTCTAGACGGCATCGTACTCATCGATAAACCCAAGGACATCACCTCGCGTAAGGCTGTTGATAAGGTGATGGGTATCTTAAAGGTGAAGAGGGCCGGTCACTTCGGCTCGCTGGATCCCTTTGCCACCGGCCTGCTTTGCATAGGCATAGGCCAGGGTACGAAGCTGCTGCCTTATATGCAGACGAATGAAAAGGAATATATTGCACTCATCGGATTTGAGATGGCCACTGATACGGATGACATAACCGGCAAGATGACACGGAGATTCGAAAATGTTAAAATCGACGAGAACAAGCTGAAGACGTGGTTTGAGGAAAACATGGGGTGGATCAATCAGCTTCCCCCCGATTATTGCGCCCAGAAGTTGAACGGTCAACCCCTGTATAAGCTCAAAAGGGCCAATAAGGAAGTTAATCCAAGACCCAAGCAGGTTCACCTTGAAGCCGCCGAGATCCTTGAGGTCGGCCCTGACTGGGCACGCGTCCGCATCGTATGTTCAAGGGGCACCTACATACGATCAATAGCCAGGGACCTTGGTGCATATCTCGGGTGCGGAGGCTACCTCAGGGAGCTCAGGAGGCTCCGCAGCGAGGGATTCAACCTTGAGCAGTCAAACTCATTGGACGGGCTTTCACAGCATGGGGAGCAGGCAGTCATATCGCTCTTGGACGCACTGACCATCCCAAAGGCACGCGTTACAAAAATTGGAGAGCAAGGAGTAAGGGAAGGCCGGTCCATCCAGCTTTCCTGGGTTCTTGATGATGTGGCGGCGCCCCAGGACGAAAGCGTTGCGATCTTGAATATGCAGGGTAACCTCATCTGCATAGCGAGGGTGAACCGGGATGGAGGCATCTGGGGACATATCACCAGAGGCTTCAAGACTTATTAGCTGTTTACAGCAGAAATTAAGGTGTGGTAAGCTCCTGGTCTCTTTTTGACAGGAAACGTGTTAAGCGTCTTAAGAAAGAGAAAAAAATAGTATGCATATATACGCAGGAGGATTACGAAGTGGCGTTGCAAGCACAGGAAAAAAAACAGATCATCGATCAGTTCAAAAAACATGAGAATGATACCGGTTCCCCTGATGTCCAAGTGGCGATACTCACCAAGAGGATCAACGAGCTGACAGAGCATTTTAAGGTTCACAAAAAGGATCATCATTCCCGCCGTGGACTTCTCATGCTCGTTGGGCAGAGGCGAAGGCTTTTAAACTACTTGCGTGATCATGACGTCAAACGCTACCGCGAACTTGTTCAGACACTGAACCTGCGGAAATAATGATATGAGGAAGTCAGAGGTAATATGAAAATACAAGCAAAAGGAACAACGGTTCCTCTTATTTTTGAGGTTGGGACAGTAGCCCGCCAGGCAGATGGCGCAGTCCTTATGCACCAGGGTGACAGTGTGGTTCTCGTAACAGCTACTTCTGCAAAAGAAGAACGAAAAGGCATAGATTTTCTTCCGCTCACGGTCGAATATCAGGAGATGAGCTACGCCGCCGGCAGGATTAAAGGCGGCTTTATCAAGCGGGACGGCAGGCCTGGAACCCAGGAGATATTGACGGCGCGGTGCATTGACAGACCTATCCGCCCACTATTCCCCTCCACCTTTCATAACGAGATACAGATCATTGCCATGGTCCTTTCCGCTGACCCGGCATGTACTCCTGATGTGATGGCGATTAATGGAGCTTCCGCAGCGTTGCACATATCAAGCATACCCTTTTTAGAGCCTGTGGGAGGAGCCCGAGTTGGCCTGATCAACGGCGAATTCATCATTGACCCCTCTGTTGCGCAGCTGGAAACCAGCACTTTGGATCTTCTGGTTGTCGGCACAAGGAACGCCATCGTCATGGTGGAGGGTGAGGCCGGCGAACTTTCTGAAAGTACGATCATTGATGCGATCTCCTTTGCCCACAAGAGAATCATTGAGGTCGTGGAGGCAATCGAAGAGCTCCGCAGTGCCGTAGGCAAGGAAAAGATGAAGATTGTATCCCCGCAGGAGGACCTGGCCCTCTTTGATGAGATCATGAAGATGGCGGCCCCCCGATTCGAACAGATTTTTGCTGGGATTAACTCAAAACAGGGCCGTCAGGCACTGATAGAACAGGTGAAAGAGGACATATTAACGAGCTTTGCCGATGACACAGAAGAGCGGCAGGCCTATGTCAAGGCAGCCTTTTCCGAGGTGGAGAAAAAGACCATCCGTGCCTTGATGAAGGCAAAGCGCACACGTATCGACGGCAGGGGGTTCGATGACATCCGCACCATCGACTGTCAAGTAGGAATCCTTCCTCGCACACACGGCTCTGCACTTTTCACCCGCGGAGAAACCCAGGCTCTGGCTACAACGACACTGGGCACACCAAGGGACGAGCAGAGAGTGGAGACACTGCTGGGAGAGACCACAAAATCCTTTATGCTCCACTACTCCTTCCCGCCGTTTTCCGTTGGTGAGGTGAAAATGCTCAGGGGACCCAGCAGACGGGAGATCGGCCATGGCAACCTGGCCGAGAGGGCCTTGAGCAAGATCCTTCCTGATGTAGCGTCCTTCCCCTATACCATACGGCTCGTATCAGAGATCCTCGAATCCAATGGGTCGTCCTCAATGGCAACGGTCTGTGGTGGCTCCATGTCGCTGATGGATGCCGGTGTACCGGTGAAAAAGCCTGTTGCCGGAATTGCCATGGGGCTTCTGAAAGAGGGTGACGATTATATGGTCCTCTCAGATATCTTGGGCGATGAAGATCACATCGGCGATATGGACTTCAAGGTCGCCGGAACCACCGATGGCGTCACTGCCTTGCAGATGGACATTAAGATATCAGGCCTCCCTGAGACGGTGTTGCGGGATGCCTTGGAAAAGGCGCGCATCGGAAGACTCTCTATCCTGGAGAAAATGGCCAAAGCCATAAACGAACCAAAGGCGCTCATATCCCCGTATGCTCCAAGGATCTATACATTGCAGATCAATCCGGATAAGATCCGCGATGTCATCGGCCCAGGCGGTAAGGTAATCAAGGACATTACGGCCAAAACCGACACCAAGATCGAGATCGATGATTCCGGCAGGATTGATATCTTCTCTGCGGATGAAGAACACGCAAAGATGGCCGTGGACATGATCCAGACACTCACCAAGGAGATGGAGATCGGCCGTGTATATAGCGGAAAGGTTGCCAAGATAATGGATTTCGGGGCATTTGTCGACTTCCCCTCCGGAGAGTCCGGACTTGTCCATATCTCTCAACTCGCCAATGAACGGGTGAATAATGTACGTGATGTAGTCAAGGAGGGAGATGACATTCTTGTTAAGGTCATCGGTATTGACTCAAAAACAGGGAAAATCCGCCTTTCACGCAAGGAAGCCCTGAGCGAAATCAGCAGCTGACATAGGATGATCACGTCCACACTCCTTCCCAACGGGGTCAGGATTCTGACCGAGCATATGCCGGGCATACGATCGGTTTCCTTGGGGGTATGGGTAAATGCCGGCTCCCGCAACGATCCTCCAAAGGATCGAGGTATAGCGCATTTCACAGAGCATATGCTGTTTAAAGGGACGCCTCGTCGGACTGCCCAGCAGATTGCCAAGGAGATTGATGCGCTGGGCGGTCATCTGAACGCCCAGACCTCGAAAGAATATACCATCTACTATACAAAGGTGCTGGACGAGCATCTCTTCAAGGCTGCCGACATTGTCTTTGATCTCTTTCTCAATGCAGAGATCAACCCCGATGAACTGGAAAAGGAAAAAAAGGTCGTTCTCCAGGAAATCAGGATGACCGAAGATACCCCGGACGATTACATAACCGATCTCTTTGCCGAAGCCTTTTTCCGCAATACAACACTGGGGATCTCGACCCTTGGGACAGTTGAGCACGTCGGGTCTTTCGGCAGACAGAGCATCATCGATTTTATAAACACCTCATACTCCCCTGATTCCATCATTGTAGCCGGGGCGGGAAACCTGGACCACCAGGAATTGGTGGATTTCACCACGCCGCTATTCCAAGGGATGAAACCAAGGCAAGGCCGTTACGATGAACAGATTCCTTCATCGCTGAGTGGTGTGAAAAAGGTGTATTACAAGGACATCGAGCAGGTCCATTTCACCTTAGGGACCACCGGGTCTGCAATGAATGATGAACGTCGGTGGGCCTATATCGTCCTCAACACCATGCTCGGGGGAAGCATGAGCTCCATGCTCTTTCAGGAGGCCAGGGAAGAACTGGGCCTCGTATATTCCATCTATTCATTTCTCAATGCCTACCGTGACAGCGGTGCCTTGGCGATCTATGCCGCGTGTACTCCCGAGAACGTGAACAAGACACTGGAAGTGATCAGCATACAGATGAAAAGGCTGAAGGCCGGCGACCTCAAGGACATAAAGATTGAGGATATCAAGGCCCAGATCAAGGGCAATTTGCTCCTGTCCAGAGAGAGCTCGGTGAACAGGATGTCGTCCATGGCAAAGAACGAGACTATACTATGGACGGGAAGTAACCGTTGAAGAGGTTGTGGAAAAGCTTCAGGCGGTATGTCTCGATGAGATCGTTTCTTTGGCCAATGATATATTTGTTGAGGACAAGATCACGTTTGTATCTTTGGGCAGAATCGAACAGGGCGAAATTCAGTGGATCCCTGTTTCGTAAGAAGTATTACACCTGGATTACACGGGTGCAGTTCTGGCTGAAGGATGCATCAAACCCCTGCTCGTTGCCGCAAGGACCTTACGCCAAACCGGGAGATCCTTCGGGGTTATAGCAATACCGATGCGGTAGGTCGATTCTTCAATGGTGTACCAGGCCAGAGATCCTTCCACGAGCATATTGTTAACGCTGATGGTGATTGATTTATTAAGCATGTCCATAAGACTCTGCTGAATGCGGCATGTGGGGATGGTGCAGGTCATGTCGGCGCGCGAGACCTCATCTATGGAGCATTGTACATATACTTCTCCGATCTTACAGCCGGCAGTCATGGATTCAATTTGATAACCTTTTGTATGCCATCCGAAGAGATTCATCTTAATCCTTGCCTCTTTTGTATATTCTTATATATCCTTCGGCAGGAAGTGTTCCTACCATGAGAAATATCAAATGTGTAATCGCATATGATGGTGCGGCATTTATGGGTTGGCAAAGCCAGGAACGGGGCAGGACCGTTCAGGAGACCATAGAAGGCGGCCTCCAGGTGGTCCTGGGCCATCAGGTACGGGTAATAGCCTCGGGCCGTACCGATTCTGGCGTCCATGCCTTTGCCCAGGTGATCAACTTCCCGACTGAATCCACAATCCCCATAGATGGTCTCATCCGGGGCCTCAACACTATCCTCCCCGGAGATGTTGCATTCCTTTCCGCAGAGGATGCGCCTCTGGAGTTTAACGCCAGGCAGATGGCCAAGACCAAGACGTATGTCTATGTCATGGAGATCTCGCCCATCAGGAACCCTTTCCTGGCGCGGTACGCCTTGCACGAGAAGGGACCGCTCGATTGTTGTTCCATGCAGGAAGCAGCCAGCTATCTTCTCGGAGAACATGATTTTACATCCTTCCAGGGGGCAGGATCTCCTGTAAGGACAACTATTCGCTGCATCACCACATCTGAAGTGTTACAAAAGGGAAACAAGGTGTTCTTCCGCATGCAAGGTAGCGGATTTTTACGCCATATGGTAAGAAACATTGTCGGTACATTACTTCAGGTGGGCAAGGGAAAGCGTGCTCCAACAGACATGCAGCGGATCATGGAGCTGAAGGATAGGAGTTTTGCCGGGCCTACAGCACCGCCCCAGGGCCTCTACCTTGTGGGTGTTGAATACTAAAAGGGAGTGACAGAATGATGAAGGTCCTCATAACGGGCGGCTGCGGTTTCATTGGGACAAACCTTATCAGGTATATCTTGAATAACAGGCCTGACTGGCAGGTTACGAACCTTGACCTGTTGACCTATGCGGGTAACCTGGAAAATACGCATGGCCTCACAAAGGACTTTCCATCAAGATATTCCTTTGTGAGGGGGGACATTGCGGAAACAGGTTTTGTGGAGGAGCTCTTTGCCCAGAACAGATTCGACCTGGTGCTGAATCTTGCTGCCGAGAGCCATGTGGACAGGAGCATCGAAGGGGCCGGGGTATTCGTTAGGACCAATGTGGTGGGGGTGCAGGTTTTACTCGATGCCTCCCTTAAGCACAAGGTGAAGCGATTTTTACAGGTATCAACCGATGAGGTCTATGGGAGCCTAGGCAACCAGGGGAGCTTCCATGAAGATCTTCCCATGGCGCCCAACAGCCCCTATTCGGCATCTAAGGCAGCCGCAGACCTCCTGGTGAGGGCTTACATCAAGACCCATGGTATGGATGCGGTAATCACCCGGTGCTCCAACAACTATGGGCCCTACCAATTCCCTGAAAAGCTCATTCCTCTGATGGTAGTAAATGCGCTGAATAATAAAGAACTGCCCGTCTATGGAGATGGCAAGAATGTAAGGGATTGGATCTATGTGGAGGATCACTGCAAGGGTATCGTCACTGTAGCGGAAAAAGGGATAACCGGAGAGGCCTATAATCTCGGCGGAGGCGCGGAGAAGGAAAATATTGAGATCGTGGGCACGATCTTAAAGCATCTCGGCAAGCCCCAGTCGCTTATCCGGTTTGTGAAAGACAGGCCAGGTCATGACTTCAGGTATTCCATGGACTATTCAAAAATAACCCGTGAACTTGGTTGGAAACCTTCCATGGATTTCGTCGACGGTATTTCGTCCACCATTGAGTGGTATCTTGCCAACAGGCCATGGTGGGAACGGATCATCTCCGGAGATTACCAGGGGTATTACGAAAGGATGTACGACAACCGATGAGGGTGCTTGTAACCGGGGCCAGAGGCATGTTGGGGCACGAGGTCGTAAAGACCTTGGAGATGGGAGGCCATGAGGTCTGGGGCACCGATATTTCTTCAAAGGATGACAGGCTCGACATCACAAAGCAGAATCAGCTCAGGTATGCACTTGCTTCATTCAGGCCGTCATGGGTTGTCAACTGCGCAGCATACACCAATGTTGATATGGCCGAAGAGCACGAGGATCAGGCCCTTCTCCTCAATGCAAAAGGCCCTGACTTTCTGGCGCAGTCCTGCAGAAAACGCGGCGTTAGACTTCTCCATATCAGCACCGATTATGTTTTCGATGGGACAAAGGGTAAGCCGTATATCGAAGAGGACACCACGAATCCGATAAATGTCTATGGTGTAAGCAAGCTTGCAGGAGAAAACGCCATCAGGCATCAGATGGAGGACTATGTAATCATCCGGACACAGTGGCTCATTGGCCACAGTGGGAGAAACTTCGTTTCAACGATTCTCTCTGCCGCCCAGATCAATGAGAGTCTGCGTGTCGTGAATGACCAGTGGGGTTCTCCTACCTTTGCACCTGATCTGGCAAAGGCTATTATGCAGCTCATGGAGGCGGATGCGCGCGGGATATATCATGTGTGCAACCGGGGCAAGGCAACCTGGTTCGATCTTGCAAAGAAGGCCATCGAGATTGTCGGACTGGGGACTCAGGTGATACCGATAAGCACGGAAGAATATCCACTACCCGCAAAGAGGCCTCCGTATTCAATCCTTTCAACAAAGAAGTTTACAACAAAAACCGGCAAGCTCATGCCCATCTGGCAGTCATCCTTGGAGAACTATGTCCATGATTTTCTGCAGCACGTGAAAGGCACGGCATAAAGGGTTGATGAGAATCGTCTTTAGGAAAAAATACATTTCTGTTAAACAGTGCAATGAATACGGAGAAACACACTAAAGAGGGCGGCAGGGTTTTAGCTAAGGAGGCGGCAATTGAGTAAAGATAAGAACAAGAGCGTTGCAAGAGATTGGGCAGAGGCCCTTGTAGTTGCATTTGTCATCGCCATGATCATCAGGGCCTTCATTCTCCAGGCCTATAGAATCCCGTCTTCATCCATGGAGGATACCCTGCTGAAAGGCGATCATATCCTTGCAACGAAGTTTACCTATGGCCTTACCATGCCGTTTACCACCAAGAAGATCTGGGGGGCGGACAAGATGCCAGCCAGAGGAGACATTATAATCTTCACCTTTCCGGTAAATCATGAAATGGATTTTGTAAAAAGGGTGATCGGCCTGCCTGGGGATGTGATCGAGGTCAGGGATAAGAAGGTCTTCGTCAATGGGAAGCGCCATGAGATCCCCCAAGAAAAATATACAGACCCCTTTACCTTGAACCAGGGGCCCGGCAAGGTCCGCGATTTCTTCGGACCGGTCACGGTAAGCCCCGGGCATATCTTTGCCATGGGAGACAACAGGGACCAGAGCTATGACAGCCGCTTCTGGGGGCAGGTCCCTATTGAGAATATTAAAGGCAAGGCATTCATCATCTACTTTTCCTGGACAAGCGAAAAACCGTGGATACGCTACTGGCGTATCGGTCATCTCGTGCGCTAGGGGACGGGTATGGCTGATATACCAAGAACTCCCCAAGAGATTCAATCAATCCTTATAAGACTCGCCCATGAGATCATGGCCTCAATCAGTGCCTGGGACAAGGTGGCCTTCATCGGCGTGCGCAGCGGTGGCGAGTTGATGGCAAGAGGCCTCGTGAAGATCCTTGAGGAAAAGACAGGGAAACAACCGCCTCTTGGGGTCCTTGACATTGCCTTATATCGGGATGATCTCACCAGGAGAAAATCCTATCCTGTGGTAAGGAGTACGGATATCCCCTTCGGGGTTGATGACAAGGAAATCATCCTTGTAGATGATGTCCTGTATACCGGCCGATCTGTCCGGGCCGCCATAGATCACATCGTGGACCTGGGACGCCCCAGGAGGATCTACCTGCTGGTGCTGTTCGACCGGGATGGCAGGGAACTTCCCATCCAGGCGGATTTCGTAGGGCTGAAGATAAACCTGCCTGATGAGCATATCATCAAGCTTGAGGCCTCTGCTGACAAGGAGGCCATCGCAGGAGTAGTCATCAGCGAGGTGAAACGATGAACTGGCCTCATAAAGACCTCATCGCCATTGCAGACCTGAGCCGCGAAGAGATCTATACCATCCTCGATATGAGCAAGTCTTTCAAGGAGATCAGCAAGAGGGACATCAAGAAGGTCCCGGCGCTAAGAGGCAAGACCGTGGTGCTGCTCTTCTATGAGGCGTCCACCAGGACACGCCTGTCCTTCGAACTTGCTGCAAAGCGCCTGAGTGCCGATACCATGGCGCTGTCCGCATCCGGGTCCTCCTTTGCAAAAGGCGAGACCATCATGGATGCCGCACAGAATGTCATGGCCATGTCCCCCGATTGCATCGTAATACGATACCCGTATGCCGGGCTTCCCAAGAAGCTGGCCCGGGAACTTCCCTGTTCCATCATCAATGCAGGAGACGGAGCCCATGAGCACCCTTCCCAGGCCCTGCTGGACATGTATTCCATGAAGGAGCACTTCGGTAAGCTTGAGGGTTTGCATGTGGCTATAGTGGGAGATATCCTGCATTCGCGGGTGGCCCGGTCGAATGTCTATGGATTAAAAAAGGTAGGGGCGCAGGTCACCTTGGTGGCACCTAAAGACGCTCCTTCCTGTGGGCATAGAGACATGGGGGGTGAATGTCTCAACCTCCTTTGACCCCGTTGTGGGCGAAGCGGATGTCATCATGATGCTCAGGGTGCAAAAAGAACGGATGCACGAACAATACTTCTCAGGTGAGCGGGAATATGCCTATTTTTATGGTCTTAACAGGGCCAGGGTTGACAAGATGAAACAAGGTGCGGTCATCATGCATCCGGGGCCCATGAACAGGGGCGTGGAGATCACCCATGACGCCGCTGACGGGGCACGCTCCATTATCCTTAATCAGGTGGAAAACGGTGTGGCCGTGAGGATGACGCTGCTGTACCTGTCGCTGGGAGGGAATGTCAATGTGGATTAAGGGCGGACGCATTATCGACCCTGCGAATAACCGTGACGAACTCGCTGATATTCTTTTGCGTAACGGCATTATCGAAGAGATCCTTCCTGCAGGCGGACCTGTGCCGGCAGGTGTTGAGGTTCTCGATGCAACAGGGATGTGGGTGCTCCCGGGACTTATCGATATGCATGCCCACCTCAGGGATCCCGGATTTGAGTATAAGGAAGACATAGCAACCGGGAGCCTTGCTGCAGCAGCAGGCGGCATTACTACTGTGGTCTGCATGGCCAACACCGATCCGGTCAATGACAATGCCTCGGTTACTCAGTATATTCTCCAGAAGGCATTGAGCGTGGGTCTGGTGCGGGTGCTGCCGGTGGGGGCCATGACCAAGGGCCAACAGGGCAAAGAGCTCTCTGAGATGGGGCTCATGAAAGAGGCGGGTATTGTCGGGGTTTCAGATGATGGGAGGCCTGTGGAAAATGCAGCCATCATGCGTAGCGCCATGGAGTATGCCGCCACATTCTCATTGCCCGTAATATCCCATTGCGAAGACAGGAATCTCGCAGCTACAGGGGTGATGAATGAGGGCTCGCTTGCATCAGAGCTCGGCCTGGCAGGCATCACGCCCCTGGCCGAGGAGGTCATGGTCTCGCGTGATGTGCTGATATCGCAATATACCGGTGTTCCTGTTCACATCACCCACATCTCCACCAAAGGGAGCCTGGATATTATAAGGGAGGCAAAGCAGTACGGGGCGAAGGTCACCTGCGATGCCACACCGCATCATCTCCTTCTCTCCGAGGAAGGCGTGCGGACCTATGATGCGAATTACAAGATGAATCCGCCCCTGAGGAATGAGGCCCACAGGCATGCGTTGATAGAAGGGCTCAGGATGAACCTGATAGACTGCATTGCAACTGACCATGCGCCTCATGCCAAGGACGAGAAAGACCTGGACTTTGACCTGGCCCCCTTCGGCATCATAGGGTTTCAGACCTTGCTGCCGGCCATCATGAAGCTTCACCTCGATTTTGACATCGATTTCTCTCAGCTCCTGGCCTGCGTGACCAAGAACCCCGCCAAGATTTTGGGCATCGATGGAGGTATGCTGAGTCCAGGTTCACGGGCCGATATTACAATCTTTGATCCAGAGGCCATCTGGACCCTGACCGAAGAGATGATTCTGTCCAAGTCCCGGAACACCCCCTTCATCGGATGGACCTTTACCGGCAAGGTGGTGCGAACCATTTCTGAAGGAAAAACCGTCTACAGCTCTGACTAGATAAGGTCCGTGTCTTCCAGCAGGCTTTTTACCATTTCACCGATGGCGAGGCAGCTCGTGAGTCCTGGTGACTCGATCCCGATGAGGTTGATGAGGCCTGTAAGGCCACGGTCCGCCTCATGGCGGATCACGAAGTCTCGCACTTCTCCATCCGGAGGCTGAAGTCTTGGGCCTGATGCCTGCCATGTCCGGCATGAGATCCTCTTCATCAAGCATCGGCAGGAGCCTCCGTGCGCTGTCCAGGAAGTCCTTTGCATGGGCCGGGTCTACGTCATAATTGATCATGTCAACATACCTGGCATCAGGGCCTAGCCTGACCGAGCCTGAGAGGTCCTTGGTGATGTGAATACCCAGCCCGGTAAGGTCTTTTTCAGGGCTTGGGTACACCAGGCCGTTCACCAGCCCCTGCTTTTTTCCCCTTATACGGAAATACTGGCCCTTGACCGGATAGATGCGGTACCCCGCAGCGGGAACATCGATGCCGGCCATGGAGGCAACCGTATCCGCGTGGAGGCCCCCTGAATTGATGAGGGTCCTTGTGGTAAAGGTATAGCGCTCCCGCGACTGTGTATTCACTGTGCAGAGGAACCCCTCTTTGGTGAAATCAAGCCCGGATAGGCGAGAGTTGTATAAGACCGTGCAGCCCTGGCTCAGGGCAAGTGCCTCGAGGGTTTTGATCAGCCGGTGCGAATCGATGATACCGGTCAGCGGTGAATAAAGGGCGCTTACTCCGGCAACAAAAGGTTCCCTCTTGTTGCAGGTCGTCCCTGGTGATCATGGTGAGCCCCTGTGCCCCGTTTTCTGTTCCCTGTCTTGCAAAGACTCTCAATGGCAGGCTCTTCAATAGGGCTTGTGGCCACGATAACCTTTCCGATTTTTTGAAAGGGTATGGCATGCCTTTCACAAAACGAATACAGCGCTTTGAGACCCCTCTATGCAGAGCCTGGCCTTTAACGAGCCCGTTGGATAATAGATCCCGGCGTGGATCACCTCGGAGTTGCGGGAGCTTGTCTCCTTGCCGGGGCCGGATTCCTTTTCCAATACGACAATGGACCTGCCTTTCCCTGCGAGTGCACAGGCTATTGCCAGGCCCACGACACCTGCCCCCACAATAGTGATATCCACATGAATCATAGAGCCCTTATACCAACAAAGAGAATTGGGGAAAAGAAAAACGTAAAAGAAAAAGTTAAAACGGAAAGAAATGAGACCTTTGCCGTAGTATAAATATAAACAGCCCTAAGGATAGGTCGTCTTATTATAAAACGCTGTAAAATCTCACGAGCCGTCTTGCCTCTTTCCCTGTGATCTGGTATACCTTTCATGGTCTACTCAAGCGCAAGCATAACAACACAATTCTAGGAGGAGACCATGGATATCAGGGATAAGATTCCGGTGATCAGGGTTGCCATCAGGGGTGCCAATGGAAGGATGGGTCTTCAGGCTATCTATGCCTCGATGGAGAATAACGAAAATATCCTTGCCAGGGCAAAAACCAAGGAGCTTGCCGATAAGGATGTCTGGATAGATATCGTTTTCGGGGCCTTTACCGCAGACATCCCCACGGTGCAGCTGATTCTTGCCGGGGTCATGCGTTCGGAAAAATCAAAAATCCTGGAAGGTTATGACAAGATGGGGAGTCCCATCGTCCGCCTGAAGGCTGACGGCAAGCACGAGCTGAGGACCAAGTATCTGGAGCAGACCCTTGATGAGGAGCCTCAGCGCGATCATGTCATCCCCTTTGATCGCCAGGAACTCATAGACTCGCCCGAGGGACTTCCGGCCATCAAGATCCTGTCCCATGACAAACAGGAGGTGCTCTCGATTATCCGCCACGCCAATGTACGTCTCGGAGAACTCTCTTCAGAGGCCATCATGGACCGGGTTCTGGACACGGCGTATGACCTGGGTGCGAACGTCTTGCTGTCGTGTGTGGGAGACACGGCAAAAAAGGCGGACCGGATGCAGAAGTGGCTCGACAAGATCCATGAGAAGAAATACCCGATTGGGTTTTTAGAATCTGCGCCGGCCAAGGGCTGGGAGAAAAGGATGCTCTCCCGTCAGGATGAGATCAGCATGCTCTGCTCAAGGAACTACAGCCCCACAGGGACGCTGTTCAGGACCGGGATCGCCCTGAAGCAGCCCTTGTTCACGTATAATAACTTTGAGTTCGGAAAGGCGGCCCAAAGGTTTAAAAAGGTATTCGGCAGGATCATAGCGCAGATTACACAAAACGATGCCTTCAAGAATTATGCACAGATCCTTAAGAAACAGCCCACAACAATCCGGGAGATCGATGGTGAGAAGATCCTGGTGAACTACCCTCCCAACTTCCTTACCGTGACCTCGCCTGAGTATATCATCTTCAGCTTCTATGAAGACAACGAATATGGCTTCATCTGCGCGTCGCTCATCCCCAATCTCAAGGCTCTTGGCCTGATTTATCGAGACAGTGCCCTGGTGGAGAAGGTCAGGACGGATGGTCTGAAGTATGAAGCTGTTACCAATGTCCCCGGTCTCTTCGGGACCGACTGGATAGTAAAGGCCCCCCAGGAGATCATTAAAAGGGGTGGCGCAATGTCCACGAGTTCCTGCACCACAAATGGCAATATTGTGGGAGACATCATCATGTTTCTGGCCCTGCACAGCTATTTTGACTTCTTCGCTGACACGACAAAAGATTATTATCTGTGCTCCGACACAGCGAAAAGGCATAAGATCGAGGAGAAGATCGAAAAGAAATTCTCCGAATTTAAGGGTTACCTTGAAGGGATACTCTCCAAACAGGGCCCGCATGATCAAGACGATCTTCAATTTCTATTACGACCAGGTATCTTTCATCAACACAGATATGCAGCACGGGCTTACCCGATCAGAATCACCCGAGGTCCTGGATTACCTGAGAGAGACCATCTTCGGGTTCCCAGACCGAGGTCCCCAAGATTCTCTCTTTACCGAGCCGCGAGCAGGAATATTTTAAGGGTCTCAGGGCCCTTCTCATGGATCAGCTTGCCGTTGAAAAGCACGAGCAAGAAAAGGCAGGCCTTGCTGAGCAGCTTAAAAATATTGAATCAAGCATCAAGACAATTGACAATAGTATTAACATTGTCGGCATCCTTGAACAGGTAGAGGCTAATTAGGGGCTTGACACCTCAATTTCGTTTGGACTATGAACCCTGACAAGGGCCCATAGCTCAATTGGTAGAGCCACCGGCTCATAACCGGTAGGTCCCTGGTTCGATTCCAGGTGGGCCCATAACTGGGCCAAGGAAGTAAGGGTGAGAACGGGTAACGTACATGACCACTATTTAACGCAAATTTTCGACAAGGCAGTACAAAGGGGTGCTCGTAAGAAGCATCCCTTTTTTATTCATTTATGATGATGCTTAAAGACGTGATTGCAGTGCTTGATACCATAGCCCCCTTCGAGGGGGCCCAGGAGTGGGACAACGTGGGCCTTATGGTGGGTGACGTAGAGAGCCCCATCAACTCGGTACTGGTGGCACTTGATCCTTCACTTGAGGTTATCCATAAGGCCAAGGAAGCCCGAATAGATCTTATCCTCACCCATCACCCACTTATATTACAGCCCATTATCCGCATAGATCTTCAGGAAGTGATCGCTAAAAAGATAGCAATGCTTATCCTTACACGGATAAACCTCATCAGCATGCACACCAATCTCGACAAGGCGCCGGGCGGTGTGGCCGACGAGCTGGCCAAAAGGCTTGGCCTGAACGATGTAAGGTCCGACGGGTATATGCGGATAGGTTCCATCAACAAACCAGTTCCCCTGAATGATTGGATTACGGCTTTGCGTGTAAGAAGCGCTCGGCTCATAGATACCGGCAGGGATGTGTCCATGGTTGCCCTGTGCCCGGGAAGCGGCATGGAGTATTGGAAACAGGCTTTAAGCCTCGGCTGCGACACCTTCGTAACCGGCGATGTCCGCTACCATGCCGGGCTCGACGCAAAGGAAGCGGGCATGAATGTCGTGGACCTGGGGCACTTCGGAACAGAAGAGATTATTGTAATCCCCCTTGCAGAAAGGCTCAAACAGGAGCTGAAGGGAGTAGCGGTCCACGCCCACCAGGGCAGGGATGTCTTTATCCCCTATTACAACTAAGGAGAGCAGATATTGAAGGATTTACTGGAAGATCTGATAGCATTACAGGAAGTGGAGATTGAGATATTCAAGGCAGAAGACGGCTTGCGGGAGCTTCCCAAAGAGGTCTCTGAGATCGAGAGCATTATAACCGCCAGGAAGAGGTCCCTGGATTCAGCGGATGAAGAGATTGCCTCCTATGAGGAGAGGAAGGCCCCCCTGGAGGTGGAGCTTAAAGAGAACCAGGCCCTCCTTGATGCGGCGGACGCCAGGATAAAGCGGATCAAGACCAATAAGGAATATCTTGCCATGCAGCGTGAGATCGACATTGCCAAGAAGCGAAAGGCCGATCTCGAGGAGCAGGTCCTTACCATAATGGAAAAGATCGAAAAGAAGAGCTCCGAGCGGCAGAGAATCAGGACCTCGTTCGAGACCGACAAGGTGATCCTGGAAGAGAAGATGGATAAGCTCAATACCCAGATGGAAGAGCTTGAGGCCGTACTGGCCGAATACAAGGGGAAAGACGACCGCCTCCGCAAAAAGATAGTGGACAAATCACTCCTGTCCAAGTACGACCGCATCAAGCAGAGCAAGAAGGGCCTGGCCGTGGTGGAGTGCTTTGAAGGGGTATGCAGGGGCTGCCACATGCACATCCAGCCTCAACTCTTCAACGAGCTCATTCGTGGCGACAAGCTGATCAACTGCCCGGCATGCCAGAGGATACTCTATGCTGAAGGCCGAGGAAGAGTAGGAATAGGCGGGGTAGAGAATATAATAGTTTAAACAATATTCCGGATGCATAAGAGATGGGTATGCGTCCGGTGAATATTAGGCAATAAGAACCGGAAACTTTAACAGAAGCAAACATTTGCTATGATAATGATATCAATAAAGTATGGGCGGGTAACCGGCGACGGTTTCTCCTGTACTCCACGAACCTGCACACAAACCCCGCAAGGTTACCAAAATACACACGAAATAATTACTGTTAAAGTTTTTTAAAAATTATCCGTATAGAGAGAGTGAAATGATACTTGCTGAACTATGCACTTTCATTCTGTCGGGCCGCAGGGCGCCAAGGCTTATTTTATACATTAAGCGAATTCCACAAAACCAAGGAGGAATGAGGCAATGTTAAAAATGTTCAGGTCAAACAAAAAAGGTTTTACATTAATCGAGTTGATGATCGTCGTGGCGATCATCGGTATCCTGGCGGCCATCGCTATCCCGGCATACTCAACGTATTCCAAGAAGGCCAAGGTGGGCGAGGTCACCAACGCCATGGGTGCTGTGGCTAATACCTGTGTGGAATCGTTCCAGTCGACAGGGAGCTACCCCACCGGCATAAATACGATGGCCCACAATAGCCACCAGCTTGGGCATCACTATTCCTCCAACATATGTGACAGGATGCCAGGTGCTATTACAAGGGTGGAGCTGCACCCGGTACTGGCTTGATATTCCGGTCACATTTAGTAATCGTAATTGGAACAGAGTTTGACCGGGAGAACACTTACCCTTAGGGTCGCACAGGGGCTAAGGGGAACATGGAACCTTTAGGCACCGATACTGTGGCTGCAACCTATATCCCGAGAAGCAACTAAGACAGGTAATTATTTACACACAATGTATAGGGCCTTGCTATGAATCGCAAGGCCCTATTTTATTCCATAAAGCTTCCGAGATAGAAGTGAAGGCTAGGTGTTGTTGTTATGCGCTAGTTTATGATACACTTTTCTTCGTGACACCATTTCATATTCACCGTTAGAACAGAATCAATATCATAGAAGGTAGTAGTATTACCACTGGAGCTATTTGTCCTCAATTTAGAGATAGTGTGAGAGGCTACTACAAGCTTTCAGGAAGGCTATTCCCCTGGAGAGAGACCAGTGATCCTTACCATATCCTCGTCTCCGAGTTCATGCTCCAGCAGACCCAGGTAGAAAGGGTAAGGGCGAAGTACGGAAGCGTTTGTTCATGAGTTTCCGGATTTTGAAACCCTGGCACGGGCTGATCTCCGGTCTGTTCTTAGGATCTGGCAGGGACTTGGGTATAACCGGCGGGCCATAGCCCTCAAGGAGACTGCCATACGGGTGATCAGGGATCATGCAGGAGAGCTGCCGAGCACGGTTGACGAATTAATCCGGCTGCCTGGCATCGGCCATTCAACAGCCGGGTCTGTTCTTGCCTTTGCTTTCAATAAGCCTGCAGTATTCATCGAGACCAATATCAGGCGGGTCTTCATACACTTTTTCTTTCAGGATAGAACCGACATCAAGGACACAGAGATCATGCCCCTTGTGGAAGTGACCGTGGACCATGAGAACCCCCGGCACTGGTACTATGCCCTCATGGACTATGGCGCCATGCTCAAGAAACAGGGGATCAACCCCAACAGGAAGAGCGCCCACTACACAATACAGGCGCCGTTTGAAGGCTCGGACAGGCAGGTGAGGGGTGCGATCCTCAGGCTTCTTCTCACAAAAGATACTATTACCGAGAAAAAGCTCATTGGCCTTTTAGGTATAAACCAAGACCGTGCTGAGAATATCCTCACAAGCCTTGAGAAAGACGATTTCATTGACCGTTCTGGGCCGGAGATCCATATTAAGTGAAATATATCATGCGCTGATAGTTTATTTGAGGAGTAGGTCGTGGCTGGGATTTCTTTGTATGTAAAGGCAAAATGGACTGCCAAGGATTCTTCTGAGAGCCTGCTTTATAGCATAATCATTTGCCTGGTACTTATCGTGGCCATTTGCATTGTTTATGGACAGGTTCTTGGTTTCGGGTTCATCAATCTCGATGATCCAGGATATGTTAGTGGAAATGATATTGTCAAACAGGGAATAACTACCGACGGAATCAGGTGGGCATATTCAACCTTTCACAAGGCAAACTGGCACCCAGTGACCTGGATCTCGCATATGCTCGATGTTCAATTTTTCGGAATGAACCCGGGCATGCATCACCTGACCAATGTGATCTTCCACATTCTCAATGCTCTCTTGCTGTTTTTTGTTTTGAAGAGGATGACCGGGACATTGTGGAGGAGCGCTGCCGTTGCTGGCCTTTTTGCCCTGCACCCTTTGCATGTAGAGTCGGTTGTTTGGATCTCTGAACGCAAGGATGTGCTGAGCACTTTTTTCTGGCTGCTCACCATGGCGGGCTACCTATGGTATGTGCAGCAATGCACTGTTCGCAGATATCTTGTTGTAGTTCTGTTCTTTGTCCTAGGGCTTTTGTCGAAACCCATGCTGGTGACGTTGCCTTTTGTATTAGTGCTTTTGGATTTCTGGCCCTTGAAGCGCTGGGAACCCTATATACAAGGAAACATCGGCAATGATCCTGGCAAAAGGACATTGAGGTCCAGGTATAAACAACAAGTATTACCAATCTTTATCGCCGAGAAGATACCACTCATTGTACTTTCAACGGTATCAAGCATCGTTACTTTTTATGCACAGAAAAGTGGTGGTGCGGTGGGTTCTGTTGATAGCTTCGCCATAGGAACAAGACTGGCCAACGCTATTACATCCTATGCGGCTTATCTAGATAAGATGGTTAGGCCATACAATCTAGCCGTTTTCTACCCATACACGGATACCTTCAGTTTCATCACAGTGTCGCTGTCTGCCTTGCTTCTCATTCTCATAACGACTGCTGTCATCCTTGCAGTAAAAGAGAAGCCGTATCTTTTTGTTGGATGGTTCTGGTATCTCGGAACTCTCTTTCCGGTCATCGGAATTGTGCAGGTTGGATCCCAGTCCATGGCGGACAGGTACACATATATTCCGCTTATTGGAGTATTTGTGATGATTGTATGGGGCATTGTTGATTTCCTCAGTCGGCAGCGATATGGGAAGACCGTTCTTAGAACGGTTATTCTTGTTTTTCCACTATTCATATGGGTTTCCTGGGTCCAGGTTGGTTTGTGGAAGAACAGTGAAACCCTATTCATGCATGCGCTTGATGTAACGAGAAACAATTATCTAATACACTACAACTTAGGAATTACCCTCTACGAACAAGGGAATGTCGATGGTGCTATGAGAGAATACCAAGCGTCCTTGCAAATAAAACCTGATTTTACAGAAGCCCATAATAATCTTGGGACTATATTGTTGCTTAAGGGGTATCCTGATGAAACTATCAGGCATTATCGAGAATCATTGAGGATAAATTCTCATCAAACAGATACATATAATAATCTTGGTGCCGCCTATTTTCGAAAAGGGAATATCCCAATAGCAATAGAATGCTTTCAGGCGGCTATTCGCGAAAAATCGGATAATGCTAGTGCGATAAAGAATCTCGAGATTGCTAGAACAGCCCAGAAAAAGCCTGTGGGTTTGAATCAAAGGATCAAAGATAAATAAAGATCAATTGTCCTTTCTATCCGTTGATGTTGATTTGACAAAAAAGGTGTGCAGTAACGTGCCCCCGGCAGGAATCGGACCTGCGACACCAGGATTAGGAAAACTTCACATCATCCACAAAATCAGCTAACCTATCGAATTTCCTTTGTTGTTGCTTTAGCCTGTTGGCTTAAAATCGGCCTAAAGAGTCTAGTTTTTCAACAATTCACCCATAACAGTCACCCATAAGGAGGAGAACCATGTCGTATAAAAACACTCTTCAAAAAGTGGACACAGAAAAGGCTTTATCGCTTATCGGAATTGAGTATCAGACCCAGGGAGCTTATGTCAAGTTCCCCTGTCCCAACTGCAAGGAACAAGCTGTTATCAAAGCATATGGAGACAAGAAGAATCTGTATTACTGCCCAAAATGCAAACTTAGCGGCCATATCATATCCCTTGTCATGAAGACTAAGGATATTGAATGGCAGGAAGCTGATCTACTCCTTTCCAAGACACAGGAAACAGCCAAGAAGATCACTCAAGAACTCACCATGAAATATGAGCTCCAGTATGACAAATATCTTGAAAACATCGGCTTAACTGAGAAATTCTGTAGAGACTACGAAATCGGTGTACCCAAAGGGAAGACGATGCTTGCTGGGTGCGTGGCGTTCACGGTCAAAGATGAAACTGGGTTAAAGGTGGCCTATTACGGGATAAAGATGAAGGACAGGAAGCCAATGTTCCATAAGTCATTCAATCCTGAACTCTACCTGTACAACTTGTGCAATATCAATCCGGGTGAAATGAAAGAACCTGTCTACTTCACCACTGACATCTTAAAATGTGTCAGGATGATTCAAGAGGGCAAACAGTGTATCTCAAGCTTCGGCCTCCCATATCTCTCGAATTATCATATCGAGCTTCTACAGAGTATCGAACACATAGTCTTCAAGGTTGATGCCGAGCTTATTAAGCCTATAGCTATTCAGCTTTCTGAAAGCCGTAAGGGATTCTATTATTTCGAATAACTCATAAGAAAAAGGGAGAGTATCACAATGTGATTCTCTCCCTTTTAAATTTGATCTGAAATTTGTGGAGTCTTATATGTTGCATATTCCACGTGGAACAATGTTAAGACTACCAGTTAATATCCCAATTATTATAGGATATCTTTGTACAAACCCTTCAGTTAGGCAAATGTTGGTTATAGAACATAATCTCTGGTTGAGTGTGTGAACATAGAACAGATGATTTTTATTGCATTATCATCACATTAGCCTATATGAATAGTTCTCCTAAAAATCAATGGTTGAGATCTAGTGTTCCGCCTTGATTTTACAAGTCTAGATTTTGATGGTAGTGCTTACATAAAAAAGGCAGGGTTTTAAAATAGCCCCTGCCTTCATTCGGGTCGATTATAAATTAGTATCAGTCAAATGCCATGGAAGTCTTCCAGACTTCCCAAACCTTCCCGACAAGATCCGGTCCAGGTTTGAGTGTTAATTTACCTGGTCTCCATCCTGATGGTGTTGCTTCGGTCCCTTTGCTGTTTCTTACAAGCTGAAATGCCTGGATCTGCCTTAGTGTCTCATTTACATTTCTTCCCACCGGTGGGGTAAGTACTTCATAACCCTGTATCACACCATCGGGATCGATAAGGAACCGCCCACGCATCTCTACCCCAGCATCAGGATCGTAGACATTATAGACACTGCCCACTCTCCCACCTGAATCGGATAGCATGGCAAAAGGGACACCATCCTTAACCATTTTAGAAAGCTCATGATCATTCCACATCTTGTGGACGAAGACGCTGTCAATGCTCATGGAAAAGACCTCGACACCAAGCTTCTGGAACTCACCGTATTTCTCGGCAACTGCCGAGATCTCAGTTGCTCAGACAAAGGTGAAATCACCCGGGTAGAAACAGAGCACCACCCACTTGCCGAGGGACTCCGAGAGCTTGATCTGTACGAACTTGCCCTTGAGATACGCCGGGGCAGTGAAGTCCGGGGCCTTACCTCCAACCTTAATCATGATCTTGGTCTCCTTTCTGATACCCTCCTCCAGGGGAGGTGCTGTCTTGGGTTCCTCTCCCACAGGTCCACCTGTAGGCCTTGCACATCCTGCCTTGATTTCTTCAGGCATAACTAAACTCCTTTCATTTATTAACAGTCGTTCATCATTCCCTCTAAACAATAGCGCGATTGATCTAATTAATAAAATTATCAGTATTATATGACCGTTTTTTCGCCGCCTGTCAGAAGACCTTAAATATGTTTATGCTATGATCTGGCAATGTCGAAACGGTCAAGGTTCATTACTTTGTTCCACACCGCTACGAAGTCATGCAGGAACTTTTCCTGGGAGTCCTTACAGCCGTAGACTTCCGCCAAGGCCCGGAGCTGGGAGTTGGAACCGAAGATCAGATCGACACGCGTGGCGGTCCACTTCAGTTCACCCGTCTTGCGATCACGTCCTTCGAACACGTCCCGTGCTTCCGATACCGCCTTCCATGTCGTGCCCATGTCAAGCAGGTTCACGAAGAAGTCGTTGGTCAGCATCTCCGGCCGCTTCGTTAAGACACCGTGCTGGGTCTGTCCGAAGTTGGCATTCAGGACGCGCAGGCCGCCCACAAGAACCGTCATCTCAGGCGCGGTAAGCGTCAGCAATTGCGCCCGATCCACCAGCAGTTCCTCGGCCGATACCGAAAATTTGGTCTTGAGGTAGTTGCGGAACCCATCCGCGAAAGGTTCGAGCACGGTGAAGGACTCCACATCGGTTTGCTCCTGAGAGGCGTCCATGCGTCCCGGCGTGAAGGGAACCATCACCTTGTGGCCGGCGTTCTTCGCAGCTTGCTCGATGCCGGCACAACCAGCAAGAACAATCAGGTCAGCCAGTGAGACCTTCTTCCCGCTAGACGGGGCGCTGTTGAACGCGCTCTGGATGCCCTCCAGGGTCTTGAGCGCCTTAGTCAGCCGGGCAGGCTGGTTGACTTCCCAATCCTTCTGCGGTGCCAGACGAATGCGGGCACCATTGGCACCACCGCGCTTGTCGGAGCCTCGGAAGGTGGATGCCGACGCCCAGGCCGTTGACACCAGTTCCGACACAGACAAGCCTGAAGCAAGGATCTTGCGCTTGAGGGAGGTAATGTCCTTTTTATCAATCAGTTTGTGATTGCCAGCAGGAATGGGGTCCTGCCAGATTAGCTCCTCGGCAGGGACCTCCGGGCCGAGATAGCGCGAACGGGGACCCATGTCGCGGTGTGTCAGCTTGAACCAGGCGCGGGCGAATGCATCCGCAAATTCCTCGGGATTCTGCAGGTAGCGCCGAGCGATCGGCTCATAGACAGGATCGAAACGCAGCGATAGGTCCGCCGTGGTCATCATAGGTCTGCGTTTCTTCGACGGGTCATGCGCGTCAGCCACCATATCCTCTTCGGCTACGTCCTTGGCCAGCCACTGATGTGCTCCGGCCGGACTCTTGACCAGTTCCCACTCATATTTGAACATTACCTTCAAATAGCCCATGTCCCATCGGGTCGGATTTGGCTTCCAGGCACCCTCGAGGCCGCTGCTGATCGTGTCAGCGCCTTTCCCTTTGCCAAAGCTACTCTTCCAGCCGAGGCCCTGCTCCTCGATGCCGGCAGCTTCGGGCTCAGGCCCCACATGTTTCGCATCGCCGGCGCCATGACATTTGCCGAACGTGTGCCCGCCCGCTACTAGTGCGACAGTCTCTTCGTCATTCATCGCCATGCGCGCAAAGGTTTCGCGCACATCACGGCCGGAGGCCACCGGTTCCGGATTGCCGTTTGGTCCTTCCGGGTTCACGTAAATCAGGCCCATCTGTACGGCGGCGAGAGGATTATCGAGTTCCCGGTCGCCGGAGTAGCGCTGGTCACCCAGCCACTTGTCCTCAGAGCCCCAGTAGATGTCTTGTTCCGGTTCCCAGATATCTTCGCGCCCGCCGCCGAACCCGAAGGTTTTGAAACCCATCGATTCAAGGGCGCAGTTGCCGGCGAGGATCATGAGGTCGGCCCAGGAGATCTTGCGGCCGTATTTCTGCTTGATCGGCCAGAGCAGGCGGCGCGCCTTGTCGAGGTTGACATTGTCCGGCCAACTGTTCAGCGGCGCTAGACGCTGGGAGCCTGAACCCGCGCCACCGCGCCCATCGCCTGTGCGGTACGTACCGGCGCTGTGCCATGCCATGCGGATAAAGAGCCCGCCGTAGTGACCCCAGTCGGCCGGCCACCAGTCCTGCGAGTCGGTCATCAATGTCAGAAGATCCTTCTTAACAGATGCCAGATCGAGGCTCTTGAACTCTTCAGCGTAGTTGAAATCCTCGTCCATCGGATTGGACTTGCAGGAATGCTGGTGCAGGATATCAAGTCGCAGCTGCTTTGGCCACCAGTCCCTGTTCGACGTGCCTCTACCGGTCTTGCTATCTTTAGTCATAATGTTTACTCCTTTCGTTATGTTAATTGTTGAATAGCGCTACTATGAATAATAGCGTTTCGCTGCCCATATAACTTACATGGATTTGCCCGCCTGCATTCATTTGGCAGGCTAGAAATTCCCTCATCAGTCTTTGGCTTCCCTGCCATTGATTCCGAATCCTCATTTTCACAATTCCTTCTTCTGACACTTGGGACATAGACCGAAAAAGTCGAGGCGATGGGAGAAGATCTTGTACCCTGTTTTAACGCTCATCTCCTCGCTGATTTCTCCCAGGTGGACAAGCTTAGGGTCCATGATCTTTTTACATCTCGTGCAGATAACATGGGGATGGGGATAGGGCTTGGTGCCATCATAGCGATTGCTCCCGTCTGGAAACCCAAGCTCCAAGACCTCATTTAGGTCCTTGAGCAGCGATACAGTCTTATATACCGTAGCCAGACTTGTAGTAGGAAACTGAGTCCTCACCTTCTTGTAGATCTCTTCTACATTGGGATGTTCTTCGCTACCGGCCAGAATAGTAAGCACAGCGATTCTCTGCGGTGTTATACGGAAATCATGGCCCTTAATTTTTGAGAGCATCTGGTCTATTCTATCCTTAGGCGATGATATTTTCCCTTGACGATTCATCATGAAAGTCCGATCTAATGAGGGTGATTATTTATTAAGAATAATTATTAATATAATGACCATATTGTGATTTTCAAGATGTCTCTCTCAGATAGTTGGCATCATTGCCCTTATTTGGTTTATAAATTCCTCGACAACCCTGCCCCTTAATTAGGTAGAATTGGTGAAGCTGGAAGACCAAACATCTAAGTTGTTTGTGGCTCTCTTTACTTTAATTGGTCTGCAATGGCATCATTTAAGGCTTTTTGTGCTTCAAGAAGCTTTTTGTACTTGGAAGTTATTTTAGCCATATTACCAGAAAGAATCGCTTTCAGGAGATCGCCTTCCAGTTCGGCCACATCGATTCTCCGGTAGTAGTCCATGGTTTCCTTGAGATGGGCCAGAACGATCTTTCCGGTTAGGATGGGATGGTTGTTCGTGACATTGGCGTCTTTAAATCTCGTCCCGTGCTCCAGTTCCACCTCCAATCCCATGCGAAAATCTTCGAGAGGTATAGGCATACCCTCAGTATTGACAATAGCGAGAATTTTAGAGCTCTCTTCTATCGAAACAACCGCTTCAGTCCGTTTTGACCAATCGTCCATCTCAATCTCATCACAAACCCTAGCGACTTCTTTCGCTGTTACGTAATCAGGCAATATCATTTTTTTCTCCTTTCAAAAAAACCTGTGGTCCTGAAATATCTTTCTACGCAGATCTTTACTTAATTGTCTTGATAAGATAGTGCTTCTTAAAAGAGGATAATCGTTGGTCTTTCCTTAAGTCTGTCGTGTAGAACTTTTTGCGATAGCATCCTAAGAAACATATCATTCACCTCTGTCTTTTTAATAATGCACAATCCGCAACATTCAAGAGGTGTAGCCTGTTAGATTGATTATGATCCTGGTTGGCCCCAACCGATGATTTCATGCGAGATTGTTGAAAAACCTCGGCAAGTGTAAAAATAATCAAATTTGGAACATCAAAACACAAGTCTCGATCAAAATTCTCTCGATGTCGTGTGTTCTGTGAGGTCGTTTTTCTGCCACCAATCATCCATTTGGTTTTTCAACAAACTCTGCCATCAACATGCCCTGATGTGGAGCGCCGTTCAGCATAGGTCCTGACCCATCATCTCTTATCGGACCTGAAATGTTTGGTGCCACCAAAAACTTGTATACCTGACCAATTGGTTTCATCAATGCAGGGTTTATTGTGTAATCGCAGAGGCAATAGGTATTGATTGGCAAACCCCGTATTTGCCATTCTGACATTTATAGCAGTGCCCCTGAGGGCATTTTGTCATTTTGTACCCGTTCATCTCCCGGCAGAAGGCCTTTCTGCCAAAGTGGCAGTATCGGGGGAAAACCTGTTGATTATTATTGCCTGTTATCAATGAGTTATAAATTATCAGAACCTGGCACGCCCCTTGCCTTATATAAGCTAGAAAGAAAAAAACAAACCCCAGGGAGGGCAAGACAATGATGACATTATGGATCGTAATCGGCGCACTGTTCATGACCGGCATAGGGATCAGGTTCACCTACAAGGTATTGGGACTCACCCCGGTAGAAGCAAGCGCGGTATTCGTCCTGGTGGTCGCCCTGGTAACCATCAACACCGGCCCGGCACGTGAGATCCTCATGAGCCTGTTCTAAGGCAGGACTCGATAGAGATAAAAAGGATAAGGAGGAAGGCCATGAAGACAAAGAAAGAAAAGATCGAAAAGGCACTGGCCAACAGGCTCAGCAGGATAAGCGCATACAGCCTGGTGCTCGTTACGATGACCTTCCTCGGACTCTACGGCGGCATGTATCTGGACAGGGTTCTCGGCATGGCACCCAACTTCACGATGGTAGGACTGGTGGCCGGCATAGCACTGGGCTTCAAGGGGTTCATCGAAGAGGTCGTGATCGAGAGAAAGGTAAAGAGGGCTTAGCCATGACAGTCATCTTTGTAACCATCGGCTTCACAACATTCCTGGCCCTGACTGCACGGTTCTTGAAACGAGCAGAGCATGCTCCCAGGACAGTGCACAACCGGTAATCAAACAGGACACGTCTACTTTACAGCGTATTTCCTCCCCAGGTAAAATCCATATAACACACCGCGGCCCCTAAAGGGTCGTGTTTTTTATTCAACTGATTATCCCGCTAAAAGCAACGGGCCGCCTGTAGTGGGCGGCCCGCTTTCATGATGCATCTTCTAGATGTTTTTTGATGGCTCTCTTGATGTATTGACTAAGACTGGAACCTTACTCTTCTTTTATTCAACTCATCCTTGGCCTTTGTGTAGTCCGTGTACATCCGTCCTATGCACAGAGAGAGTCCCAGCATGAACAGTCCAAGCATGAAGGTCGGTTCCGTGTTGAACTTTACATCGATCCACCGGCCTGCGAACATGAACAGGAATGAGGAGATAACCAGGGTGAAGCTCCATGCGCTCAGCAGTATGATCTGATTCAGCGTCTTTGTCTGGAGTTTGTTTCTTCGTACCCTTTTCATGGCCTCTCCTCCTTTATAGGTTATGATCTTCTTAGCTGATCATGCCTTTTACTGCTTCAAGGACCGGAGCAGTGAACAGGGCCACGAGCACGGCATACAGTGCGAAAGATCCGATTGCCTCACTCATGTATATCTTCTCATAGCGATACTTCAAAGAGATGATGGTGAGCCCGCCCATGATCAGACAACCAAGGTGGAAGTACGGTAAGCTGTTGCCGCCGGAAACTGCTGTTGCTGCAAAAGCAAACGTGCCAGTGATCATTACCACGAACATTGCTACGATTATTGTCTGGATTGTCCTTTTCATTGTCTGACCTCCACTTTGTTTTTTTATACTATTTATAAGGCATACATTGTGCCAACTCTGTGGCATGTGAGCATAATACCTTTCATCATATTGTTAATATTGATTATTAGATGAATTTCCATTCATCTGAGATCCGGTAGAAACATATAAAAACCATGATTCATTCGATGGAATGTTCAAAGGGATTGAATGAAACGTGTGAAATGCAGGACAACAAGTTGAATAAGAGTCCCTCGAGGGTCGACATTGATTAAGACCGTGAAAGTCCTCTAAAACGAAAATATCGCAAATCTCACTTCAAGGTTAAAACCCTTGTCTCAAGCTTTTAAAAAATCAGTGAGCCTTAAAAAATCATCACTCCATAAAACCAAGCCAGAAGCTACTTTACAACGGAAGTACCTCATAGATTTCACCCATGTTGCATGTGTAAGACACACTAAACCCTTTATAGATCATGCCCCCGGCAGGAATCGGACCTGCGACACCAGGATTAGGAATCCTGTGCTCTATCCACTGAGCTACGGGGGCATTGGGCCTTAATTAACTGCCCGGCCGGATCTAGTCAAGGAGAAAATGGGCATGAAATATAGGCCTTGGCAGGCCCTGGGCAGGTGTTTCGGTCTTGTGCGGCAAGCGCTGTTGCGCTATAGCCTTCTGTGCAATGAAACGACCTGAAATCTTAGCACCGGCAGGCAGTATGGAGACCCTGCAGACCGCCTGCATCTACGGGGCCGATGCCGTGTACATGGGCCTGCGTGGAGATACAAGCCTCAGGGCCTTTGCCAGGAACTTCTCGCCGGAGGAGCTTAGAGAGGCAGTGGCCTTTGCCCATGCAAAAGGGGTGAAGGTCTATCTGGCGCTGAACACGTATCCCCATGATCAGCAGTATGAGGGGCTCCCCGGCCTGGTCCGCTTTGCTGCTCAGGAGGCTCATATCGATGCAGTCATTGTATCAGACATTGGGGTATTGAGTCTGGTAAGACAGCTTTGTCCGAATCTTCATGTCCACCTGAGCACCCAGGCCAATGCCGTGAGCACCCATGCAGTAAATGCCTGGGCGGCCCTGGGGGTGAACAGGGTGATTCTTGCCCGGGAACTCTCGCGAGAAGAGATCAAGCTTATCAGGAAGAACTACGGACATCGAACTTGAAATCTTCATTCATGGCAGTGTGTGTATATCCATCTCCGGCAGGTGCCTTATCAGCAATTACCTGTGCGACCGAGATGCAAATCAAGGCCAGTGCACCCAGCCATGCAGGTGGGACTATGCCCTTGTG
This sequence comes from uncultured delta proteobacterium, assembly GCA_963785235.1. GTDB lineage: Bacteria > Desulfobacterota > Desulfomonilia > UBA1062 > UBA1062 > MWEI01. The sequence goes on from CAWAUM010000002.1 coordinate 268,451, forward strand.
GAAAAAACACGGCCCGGGCAGTATATGCCGCTGACCGAAGAAGATGGATTTACCTCCCTGTACAACTCGAAAGACCTCTGTCTTCTCCCGGTGTTCGACCAGGTCATGGGTCTTGGCCTTGATGGCATCAAGATCGAGGGCAGAAACAAGGCCCCGTTGTATGTAGCAACAATCGTTTCGGCCTACAGGAATGCCCGGGATGAGTATATGAGAGATCCTGCTGCATTTTCTGTAAAACCCGAGTGGATCAAGGAGGCAGGAATGGTAAGCAACCGGGCCTACTTCACCGGGTTCTTCACGGGCAGGCCGGACAGCACGGGCATCAATTATGGCTTTAAGGACTATGAGCAGACGCATCACCTCGCAGCCAAGGTCCTTGGGGTTCAAGACGGCATGACGCTCATGGAGGCCCGCAATCCCCTGATTGCAGGAATGGAGCTTGAATGGCTTGCAGCAGACGGCACGAGACAAAAATTTATTCTGGAGGGTGCCTTCAGTGAGGGTACCCCCATAGAGCGCATCAGGCCAAGCCAGCTCTTTACCTTAAAGACCCCTTTTATTCCGGGTCCGGGCGAACTTATTCGCAAGCCTTTCAGCAAGGGTGACAAGGTCATCCAGGGGAAGACTTGATGCCGGCGAGACTCCTTGACGGCCTCAACCCGGAGCAGTCACGCGCGGTGAGACATGTGGACGGGCCGCTTCTTATCTTCGCTGGCGCAGGCTCGGGCAAGACCAGGGTCATTGTCCACCGGGTGGCGCACCTCATTGCGCAGGGTGTGGATGCAAGCCGGATACTCTGCCTCACCTTTACCAACAAGGCAGCCGGCGAGATGAAGGAGCGGCTGAGGTCCCTGCTTGGAAAACATGATATTGCCCTGTGGGCAGGGACATTTCATTCTTTTGGGGCATGGATGCTTCGGCGCGAAGCGCACCGCATAGGGTATCCTGCAGCGTTCGTTATTTACGATGAGGCTGACCAGCGCTCGCTCATTGGCAGGTGTCTCAAGGAGTTGAACATTGACCGCGAGCGGGGATGGGATGCCCGCATTGCCTGGCTTATCGGCATGAGCAAGGATACGGTGCGGCCCATAGACCAGATTCCCTTTGACCTTCACCTTGACCCGGCCCCGGTGGTCAGCCTTTATGAACAGAAAAAACAGGTCTGCGGCGCCTTTGACTTTGCAGATCTCATCTATCTCCCCGGGCAGATGCTCGCTGCCATGTCCGACCTTAGTGAGCACTATCACAAGAGGTTCACCCATATCCTGGTGGATGAATACCAGGACACCAATATGGCCCAGTACAAGCTTCTCATGCAACTTGTGGGGCCGGGCAGAAACATCTGCGTGGTGGGTGATGATGACCAGTCCATCTATGGGTGGAGGGGTGCTGATGTGGGGAATATCCTCAGGTTCAGGGACGACTTTCCCGACTCCCATGTCGTGACGCTGGAGCAGAACTACCGATCCACCGAAGACATCCTGAAGGCCGCCACATCGTTGATCGCCAACAATTCATGCCGGGCACCAAAGACATTACGCTCTGCTTGCGGGCCTGGAAGCGATGTAAGCATCATGGAATACAGCGATGATGGTGAGGAGGCGCTCCATACGGCCTATAACATCTCCCGCCTTGTTGATAAGGGCGTAAGCCCATCTTCCATAGGGGTGTTCTACCGGATCAATGCCTTGTCAAGGGTGTTGGAAGAGGCCTTTGTGAGGCGGGCCATACCCTATGCAGTCTATGGGGGCACAAGATTTTATGACCGCAGGGAGATAAAGGACCTGCTTGCATATTTGCGTGTCATCGCCAATCCTGCCGATGGAGAGGCCCTCGCAAGGATCATCAACACCCCGCCAAGGGGCATGGGGGAAAAGAGCCTGGAGACAGTACAGGGCCTTGCCAGGGCCGAGGGACTAACCTTCTATGATGCTCTGGAAAAGGCGGTCTCAGGCAGGGTGCTCAAGGGGGCCGCAGCCAAAGGGGCGGTTATCTTCCTTGCCATGATGGAGGAGTTCAAAAGGTTAAGTGCTGTCGCTGATGTAGCTGAGCTGCTCTCCCGGATCGTGGATCGGACAGCTTATAAAGATTACCTCGGCGGGGATATGGATGGGCAGGACAGGCTCCTGAACGTCCGGGAGCTCATCGCCAGCGTGGCAGGGATTACCGACTTGACGACCTATCTTCAGGAAAAGGCCCTGATGACAACCATGGACGTGGCCCGAGGTGAAACGGCCAGTGTCATGACCCTGCATATGTCCAAGGGGCTCGAGTTTGATCATGTCTTCATAGTCGGGTGTGAAGAGGGCCTGCTGCCCCACTCCCGGTCGTATGATACCACGGAGAACATCGAAGAAGAGCGGCGGCTCCTGTATGTTGGCATTACAAGGGCGCGCAGACATGTCGTCCTGTCCTGGTCCCGGGTGAGGGCGCTCTATGGCAGGGAGACCTACCAGATGCCCTCAGGGTTCCTCCGGGAGATCTCAAATCCCTAGAATTTCACCTGCGGGACAGCAGTCTCCTGTTCAGGTATATCGAAATACTGTGCTTCCTTTACACCTGCCCATGAAGAAAAGAGTACACCTGGGAAGGTCTTTACATATGAATTGAGTTCCCGGACAATGTCGTTGTACCGCTTGCGCTCCACCGCTATGCGGTTTTCCGTCCCCTCGAGGGAATCCTGGAGCTTCATGAAATTCTCGTTGGACTTGAGTTCAGGGTAGCGCTCCTGGAGTAGCAGCAGCCTGGACAGAGCCTGCTCCAAACCACCTGCCGCCTTGGCCTTCGCTGCCACATCAGGGGCTGAGAAGTATGCCTTCCTGGCCTCAGCGATCCCTAAGAATATGGATTTTTCCTGGTTGGCAAAACCCTTGACGGTCTCCATGAGGTTCGGGATGAGATCAAACCGGCGCTTTAGCTGGTTTTCCACCTGCGCCCACTGGGCCGTCACCGCCTCGTTCATACGGCGGGCCTTGTTGAAGCCGGATATGCCCAATCCTGTAACGAGGATGATAATGACAACAATCCCGATGATTACCTGAGTCGTTTTGCTCATACAACCTCCTGTCTATCTGCGAGCATGAATGCGTATATATAGAAACGCCCTCTAAAGGGTAGCAGCCTCATAAAGTTTGGCTTCTTGATGCAGCTTCACCATCCGCCGGACGAGCCCCCTCCTCCGAATCCACCACCTCCACCACCGCCGAAGGAGCCGAATCCTCCCCCGCCAAAGCTGCCGAAACCGCCCGAACTCCCACGTCCGCCTCCTCCAAGGAGAGCACCTAGGAGAAGTGCCGGCAGGATACCCCCGGACCGGGAGCGGGAAAGGGAAGAGAGAACGATTACGAATATGATAAAAAAGAGTAAGGCTCCTATGGGAGAACCATGGGCGCGTCTGCCTGGTTGCTTCACTTCCGGTAATCCGCTGAGCTTTATGCCCTGGGCATCGGCAATGGTGCGCGCGATGACAGAGGTGGTGTTCATTGTTCCCTTGGTATAATCGCCTGCCTTGAATGCCGGGACAAGGTATGCTCTGCCGATGCTCCCCAGCATACTGTCGGGTAGAATTTGCTCCAGTCCATACCCGGTTTCAAACCGGTATTTCCTATCCTTGACTGCGATAAGCATGAGCAGGCCGTTGTCCTTGCCCTTCTTTCCCAGCCCCCATTTCTCCGCCTGCTCAAGGCTGTACTGCTCAATGGGAATGCCTTCGGTACTTGGTACGGTAAGGATGATCATCTGAACGGTCGTCTTCTGCTCCAACTCCTGCAGTAATCCGGCCAGCTTGCTCCTGGCCCCGTCTTCTATGATGCCGGCATTGTCTACTACATAGGTGGCAGGTTGGCCCTGTGCCGCGAAGACACCCAGGGGAAAGAGAATGCATGCAAGAAGAAACTTAAACTGCCAGTGCATCTGTGGCCGCACAAAGTTCATGGGTAATCCTGTAGGCCTCTTTGAAAAGGCCAATTATAGTATTCCGATTAAGGAAAAAACTCCTGTCAGCCTTCAATGCAATGATATCTCGAAGTCCGGCCATAGGAATATGATAGAGGGCCTCTGCCTCGATCAACACATCCGCCTTTCGAGCAGGAGGCTCCTCTGGGGCCTGGACAAGGAACAGCATGGACCTCAGCAGTGCGAAGAATCCGGGCAGGGCCTCCAGGAGCAGCGCCTTGATCTCTCTGGTCCTGCCTTCACAGGAGACATAACCGCGCTGCAGGTTGATGAGCTTGCCCTTGAGGTCGCGCTCGCACTGCATCCTTAGATGTGCCTTGTCGATGGCAAGCTTGCCGAAATGGTCGGGGCCATAAACCGTCTTGTGAAAGAGTTTGATGTCCAGGAACTCTATGGGGAAGACATCCAGAGAGCGCTTTATGTAATCCTCGGTCATAACGAGAGGGCTATTGATGCGCCTTCTTTTGAACCTTGACATGGAGGCAAGGATATCAAGTTCGGGCTGATCCGTCTGGGTAAGCACGAGCACGGAATTGATATCAGACTGACCGGGGACGAAGTCGCCTGTAATGCAACTCCCGGTTACACACAGCGACAGGAGTCTTAAGGAAAATTTTGCCAGCAGCTCCTGGGCAAAGGGCTGGAAGACCACTGCAGCCTCACCAGGGATGCCTTTCAGTTCGAAATCGGCCATGGATAACTCCTTTGGGATGTGTTGTATCACACGGATGTATTCCATCCAAGCCTGAAGTCTAAAGCATGGGGAAGGGCTCCCTGGCGGCTTATGAATAAAGCTGTAAGCACGGCAGAAGGATTTTTTAATAAAAAAAATAGCCAGAAGAAGTTTAGGTTTAAGGACAAAGCACGAGATGTTTTGTCCCCTCTTCTGGCGTAAAGGAGGTCAGAACAACACTTGTTGTAATTGCATTCATGACACTTAATGCATGCCCGGTCAACAAAAAAATGATTCATTGATCAAACATATGATATTTTGTATGCTGTATAATATGTCTTACAATCAGACATCGTAGAGTGGTCCTTGGAGACGAGCGATAATAGGGACTATACTCTGTTTGTGCAGCTATTGAAAGATACACTCAATTGCGACATCCGAGCCTAAAAGGTTTCGTTCTTCAGCCGCATGGCATTGGTAATGACGGACACCGAGCTGAAGCTCATGGCTGCTGCTGCTATCATAGGAGACATGATAATCCCGAAGAAAGGATAGAGTATCCCTGCTGCAATGGGTACACACAGGATATTATAGAAAAATGCAAAGAAGAGATTCTGTTTGATATTGCGCATGGTTGCCTTGCTCAGGAGCCGTGCCCTGGCAATGGCCCGCAAGTCTCCCTTGATAAGGGTAACATGTGCGCTTGCAATAGCGATATCCGTCCCGCCTCCCATGGCAATGCCCACGTTTGCTTGAGCAAGGGCCGGTGCGTCATTGATGCCGTCGCCGGCCATGGCAACCTGGCGGCCTTGGCCTTGTAGTTTTTTAATTACATCAACTTTTTCCGTAGGCAATACCCCGGCGATGACATCACGGATGCCAAGCTCCTTTGCTATGGCCTGGGCTGCGGATATTCTGTCTCCGGTAAGCATGACCAGGTGAAGCCCGTCATTGATAAGCATGTGTACTGCTGATTTGGAGGTTCCCTTAATGGCATCCGAAACCGCGATTACCCCTTGCGCCTTCCCGTCAACAGCAATGTACATAACGGTTGCACCCTGCTTTGATAGCTGTTCCGCCTGAGGTTGGAGCCATCCGGCTTCAATATGAAGGTCCTGCAGCAGGTGATCGTTACCTAATGCGACCTCGTGGTTTTCCACAGAGCCAGTAATACCTTTGCCTGTATGAGCTGTGAAACCCGAAGGTGAGGCAACTTGGATACCTCGGCTGAGGGCAGCTTGTACAATGGCCTGAGACAATGGGTGCTCGCTGCCCTTTTCAATGCTAGCGGCCAGAAAGAGGAGGGTATCCTCATTGAATGCACCGCTTGGTATGATGGCGTGAAGTGTGGGCTTACCCTGGGTGAGGGTCCCTGTCTTGTCCACAACCACAGTATCCACCTTTTCAAAGGACTGGATGGCCTCGGCATCCCTGAACAGCACGCCCATATGCGCGCCTTTGCCTGTAGCAACGAGGATGGACATGGGTGTTGCGAGACCCAATGCGCATGGGCAGGCAATTATGAGCACCGATACAGCCGATACGATGGCATAAGGAAGTCTGGGTTCAGGCCCAAAGATCATCCAGATGATGAAGGAGATGAAAGAGACGGCAAATATTGCAGGGACAAAGTAGGAGGCCACTACATCAGCAAGCTGTTGGATAGGAGCCCTGCTCCTGCCGGCCTCGATGGTGAGGCGAACGATCTGGGACAACAATGTCTCGCTTCCAACCTTCTCGGCCTTCATGACAAACGAGCCGTTCCCGTTTACCGTAGCCCCCACAACCTTGTTGCCCATGGTCTTTTCCACCGGTATGGGCTCGCCCGAGATCATGGATTCATCAATCGAGCTTGTTCCCTCCATGATGAGACCGTCTGTTGGGACTTTCTCGCCGGGTCTCACCCGCAAGAGGTCGCCAGGGTGGATCATCTCCAGGGGTATATCCTCTTCGTAACCGTCCGCCCGTATGATCCTGGCGGTTTTAGGCGCGAGTTTCAAGAGCGCCCTGATGGCGTCGCCTGTCCGGGACCGTGCCCCCAGTTCAAGGACCTGACCCAGAAGGACCAGGGTCACGATCATGGCCGATGCCTCAAAATATACCCCCACTGTACCCTCTTTCCCTTTGAGCGTTGCCGGAAAGAGATCAGGGAAAAGGGTTGCAATAAGGCTATAGCCAAAGGAGACCAAGACCCCGATGCCGATGAGGGTGAACATGTTAAGGTTCCTTGTTTTTATGGATATCCAGGCGCGAACAAAGAACGGCCATCCGCACCAGAGCACCACCGGGGTAGCCATCAGGAACTCAACCCATACGAAGGCCTGTTCAGATGCAATACCCTCAAAGAGATGTCCCGGCAGCATATGCCTCATTGCGATAAGCATGATGGGGATAGTGAGCGCTAGCCCGAAAAAGAACCTCCTCTTCATATCGAGGTATTCCGGGTTTTCTTCTTCCTCCAAAGAAGGCGCCATGGGCTCCAGGGCCATACCGCACTTGGGACAGATCCCCGGACCATCCGTGATGATCTCCGGGTCCATCGGGCATGTATATTTCCCGGTTGCTGATTCTTGCATCATAACCGGTGAAAGCGTTGCTGAAAGGCTTGGATCTGTCAGGCGGTTGATATATGTCTGTGGGTCCTTCTTGAATTTTTCCAGACACTTGGGATTACAGAAATAATAGATCGACCCCTTATGTTCATAAGGCATGTATGCTTCCTTGTCAGTGGTGCGCATCATGCAAACCGGATCAATGTATTCTGCCTGGGCATGTGCAGGAGAACAGTGCGGACAGCTCTTGATAGAAGTCTGGATCTGAATACCTTTGTCCACGATCTTCATGGGTTTGTCCCGGGGATTATCCATTGAATGCCTCCTGCCTGGGTTTTATCACACAAGTGTCGCATTTCTTAGATAAGGCCGTTGATAAGGGATATCAAGATGTTATACCGCATTAAGTGCCACAGGTGTCTTTACGCTCAGGTTCCTTGCCTAAAGAGTCATCCTCGGCAAAAAATGTTTCGGTCTTGATGATGTCTTCCATCCGGAGCTTGTCCGGGGAGAAGCTCTCCAGGAGCAGCACAGGAGAAATGGTCCTGCCCTGGTTAAAGGCCAGACGCAGGGTCGTAGGGTCAGAATATTCAAGATAATCAGCCACGGACAGAGATTTGCCCTCCTTCACTACGCATGCATCAGGCGTGAGCGATAGGGCAAAAGGTTTGAGGGTCCTGTAAGTATAAGATCGAACCTGCTTCAATTTACCCTCAGCACAGGAGATGACGGATGACCCTGCCGGCAGGTTTGCATCGAGGCGCTCTGATATCTCTTTGGGATTAACGGGGTGCTTGAGTTCGATGGATACATACTCGCATTTTGATGCGATCCCATAGGAGGTTGGTGGGGTGGTGCTGAGTTTCATAATGGGGCTGAAGCCCTGGGAGTAGATCGCATCGAGTCCGGCCCTCCGAATGGCCCTCCTGAGCATCTCCTGGAATTCACGGGGAGAGAGAAACCGCAATCCCTCCTCTTTGGAAAGTCCTATTACATAAGAATACGCGCCGTGGGCTGACCTCTCGTGGAAAAGATGAATTGGCTCGGGTTTTTGCCTTATTATGTTAGTTAGCCCTGCGGTGCAAACCCCGCACTTGTTGCAGTCCCCGTCCCTGCAGTCGTTGGTGGGTTTTTCGCCATGGGCGCGCATGCGCTCTGCGAGCAGAAAGCCTTTCTCAATTCCCATGTCGATAAAGTCCCAGGGCAACGTCTGCTCTGTTTTCCTTGGTCCAAGATATGATGCCGCATCTATCCCGGTCACAGCAAAGGCCTTTTCCCAGGCTTGCATATTAAGCGTGTCGCCCCATCCGTCCAGATATGCCCCGCCGCGGTGCGCCTCAAGCAGAAGGCGCGAAAGCGTAAGATCACCACGGGCGAACACCCCTTCCAACGTTGAAAGCCTCGAGTCATGCCATTTTAACGTGATGCTTCTATGGCGCAGTTGTTTCTGGAGGAGGTTCACTGCCACCTGGTACTTCTCAGCCGATATCTGTCCCTCCCACTGGAAAGGTGTAAAGGCCTTTGGAATATAACAGGAGATGCTGATGGTGAGGTTTCCTCTGAAGGCTTTGGAAAGATTGCGCGACAGTTCGCTGATGGCCTCGATGTCAGCCTCTTGTTCTGTAGGGAGGCCAACCATGAAATAGAGCTTCAGCGATCTCCACCCGAGATCCCGGATGAGCGACGCGCTCCTGAACAGGTCTTCTTCTGTGTTGCCCTTGTTGATCACCGCCCTCAGACGCTCAGTGGCGGCCTCGGGTGCCATTGTGAATCCGGGCTTCTTGACCGAAGCGATGAGGTCGGCCACAGTTCGGGTGATGCCTTCCACCCGCAAAGAGGGGATGCTCACCGATATCTCCCTGGATGGACAATGGACCGACTCTATGAGCTCGTTTATGTAGCTCAGGTCGGTCATGGAAAGGGCCATCATGCCCACGATGTCACAACCTGTTGTTGCAAGGCCTTTTCTGTAGGATTCCAGCACTGATGGATAGGAACGCTCGCGGTAGGGGCGGTAAATCATGCCTGCCTGGCAGAACCTGCATCCTCGCGTACAGCCCCTGGCAACCTCCACGCCGATGCGGTCGTGGACGATTCCGATATGCGGCAGCACGGGTGAGCCCGGGAAGGGATAGAGGTCCAGGTCCGGCAACACCCGGCGACGAGGCCGCGTGGGATTTCCAGGAAGATACACGCCCTGGATCTCGGAAAAGGCCTGAAGTCGTTCCTTGCGATTTTTTGTAGCCAGGCATATCCTTGCCATCTCCTGCACGATTTCCTCACCGTCGCCAATCACCACAAGGTCTAAGAAGTCCATAACCGGGGTGGGGTTTGCATAGAATGTTCCACCAGCAATTACGATGGGGTCGGCGTCGCCGCGCTCGGCTGCAAAAAGAGGGATGCCTGCCATCTTCAGCATGCCGAGCATGGTGGTAAAGGAGAGCTCATATAAAAGGGAAAATCCAACGATGTCGAATTGCGAAATGGGCCTGCCTTCCTCCAAGCTCGCTAGGGGGATATTATGCCGGGTAAGCTGTTCGGCAAGGTCATGCCAGGGCGCAAAGACACGTTGTGCCCAGATGCCGGGCATGGAGTTGAGGATGTTATAGAGGATCTTGATGCCCGCATGTGACATACCGATCTCATAGACATCAGGGAATGCCAGGGCAAAGCGAACCTTGACCTCATCATCTTTCTTGATGACCTGGTTTACTTCACCCCCGATATACCTGGCAGGTTTGGTTATGGATTCAAGCAAATTGAGAATGTTCATTATGGCCTTGGTATCCCCAGCTGAATTTTAGAGTCCCCCAGGGTAGCCACAGATATTCCCAAGAGTCAATGCTGCATTCTCGCCGGACGCATTCATCCTTGCCTGGCCGTACTGGTCATGATAATGGGGGAAGACAGGAGAAGACAATGTCAGAAGAGAAGCTCACCTTGGGAGAATATTTCAAGAGGGAACGGGAAAGCAAGGGCATCGATCTTAAAGAGATTGAGGAAAGGACAAAGATCTCTGCCCAGACCCTCATATTTCTCGAGGAAGACCAGCTTGACCTGCTCCCGCCCAGGACCTTTCTGAGGGGGTTCCTGCGCGTTATCAGCAAAGAGTTCCATTTCGATGAAGAGGAACTCCTGGCTCACCTGGAAGAGACACTGTCATCGCATGAACTTAAAAACAAGAAGGCAAAAGTGGTGTCATATCATAATAAACCTGCAATGCCTGTTATCCTGATCATCATTGCGGTCGTGCTGATTGCAGTAGTCATCTTCGCGGTGGCGCTAAAAAGATGTGGACAGGAGCCACAGGGCGACCAGAAGACCAGCAGTCTTTCCCAGACCTATGCCACCACAGTTATTTGAATTTGTCCTCAAGCCCCCCTTAAATTTATGAACCGGCTGAACCTTAGCTGAAACAACCCTAAACAGGCCAAAAGATGCCGCGATACACTTCAGAGGCCATCATCCTGCACACAACTGATTTTCTGGAATCGGACAAGATCGTGCACGCCCTGACCAGGGAACAGGGACTTATTTCCGCCATCGCCAAGGGCGCACACCGCAGCAAGAAGAGGTTCCCCGGAACATTGGAGCCTTTCTGCGAGGTGACCCTGGAGGTCTATCAGGGCCGCAGCACCGATCTGCAGCGCATAGAGTCGGCAACCCTGATCAATGCGAACCTGGGGATACGCGAGGACCTCTCACTTATTGGATATTCCTGTGTGCTTCTGGAGGTGGTTAAGGAGAATCTCGGGCCATACGATCCATCTCCTGTTACCTATGAATGCTTACGCAAGGCCCTTATCGGTCATGGATCCCTGCAGGCAGTGGTTTCCCCTGTGGAGCATCTCCATGGTGAATATCCTGCGCTCACTGGGGTACGGCATCGATTTTGAGACCCTTGCCCGGGGCGTGGATCACGCAGGCAATGGCAGCTGGTCAGACAGGACCGGCCTTTCTGCAGAGGCCTGCATGTTCCTGGAGAAGGGTGCCCAGCTGGAGTCCGATGTGCTGGTCAGGATCAATGTGAGCCTTCAGGCCAGGAGGGAGATCACCTCATACCTGCTGCGCCTGTGCTCCAAGATCTCCGAAAGACCCCTGAAAACAGCCATGTTCCTGGCAAAGCTGCTTGACCTGGATATGAACCAATGCTAGATGGTGAGACTATGGATTTCCAAGAATTAATACTGAATTTACACGATTACTGGTCACGGTACGGTTGCCTCATTGCCCAGCCCTATGATCTTGAGGTCGGCGCCGGCACCTTCAACCCTTCCACGTTCCTGCGGGTTCTGGGCCCTGAGCCATGGAACGTCGCCTATGTCGAGCCCAGCAGAAGGCCCACTGACGGCCGCTACGGGGAAAATCCCAACAGGCTCCAGCACTACTACCAGTACCAGGTCATCCTGAAGCCCTCCCCGCTCGATGTCCAGGAGATCTACCTGGACAGCCTGAGACAGCTCGGCATCGATACACGAGAGCACGACATCCGCTTCGTGGAGGACGACTGGGAATCCCCAACGCTTGGCGCGTGGGGGCTTGGCTGGGAGGTGTGGCTGGACGGCATGGAAATCACCCAGTTCACCTACTTCCAGCAGGTAGGAGGCTTTGACCTGGATCCGGTATGCACCGAGATCACCTATGGCCTGGAGCGCATCGCCATGTATCTCCAGAACAAGGGCTCGGTCTATGATATAAAGTGGAAAGATAACTGGAACTATGGGTATGTGCACCATAAAGGCGAGGTGCAGTGGTCCAAATACAACTTCGAGCTCGCCGACGTACAGATGCTCCTGGAGCTCTTCAGGCTCTACGAGGAAGAGGGCAAGCGTATCGCCCTGCAGGCGTTTGTGCCTGCCGGTCTATGATATGTGCCTCAAGTGTTCGCACATCTTCAACCTGCTGAACGCGCGCGGCGCCATCAGTACCACCGAGCGCCAGTCGTATGTGCTCAGGGTCCGCGAGCTGGCACGTACGGCTGCCAGGTTGTACCTGGATGATATCCAGGCAAAGGGCGAGGTGGCGTGATGGCCAAGACACTGCTCTTCGAAATCGGCACCGAGGAGATCCCCTCGGGCTTCATCGTTCCTGCGCTGAACTTCATGAAGGCCTCAATCACCGAGAAGCTTTCTGCGCTGAAGTTCGAGCACGAAGAAGTTCAGATGTTCTCTACGCCCCGGAGGTTCGCCTTCAGGATAGCCGGCATGACCGAGACCCTGCCGGATGCCATGGAGACCAAGATGGGCCCGCCCAAAGGCATAGCCTTCGACAAGGAAGGCAACCCCACCAAGGCAGGCCTCGGATTCGCCCAGACCTGTGGCGTTGACATCACTGAGGTGGTCATCGCAAAGACACCAAAGGGTGAATACTTAAGCGTTACCAGGAATATACCCGGGAAATCCGCCATGGAGGTCCTGCCCGAAATACTCGAGGAGATGATCCTCAAGATCCCGTTCACCAAGACCATGCGGTGGTCAAACCCTGATGTGCGTTTTGCCCGGCCCGTTCATTGGATACTGGCCATGTTCGGCCAGGAAGTGCTTCCGGTGAAATTCGGCAATATCAAGGCCGGCAGGCTAACCTATGGCAACAGGTTCATGACAAAAGACCCTATCGAGATAACAAGCCCCGATGACTACGAGCAGATCCTGGAAAAGGCCTATGTCATCCCGGACCTGGAAAAGCGGAAGGCTGCCATCTGGAAGGCGGTTGAGGACCAGGCCAAGAAAATCGGCGCCGAGGTCCTGGACAAGGACCTGCTTGCCGAGGTGGCGGACCTTCTGGAATACCCGCACCCCATCATCGGCACCTTTGACGAGGCATTCTTAAGGCTCCCCAAGGAAGTCCTTGTCACGGTAATGAAGCACCACCAGAGATACTTCCCCATGTATGCCGCGCTCGACAGCTCGAAACTCAAGGCATCATTCGGGGCATTCAGCAACATCGTACCCAAGGACGATGCCGTTGTGAGGACCGGCAACGAGCGGGTTCTCAAGGCCCGGTTGGATGATGCCCGCTATTTCTTTGATGAGGATCTCAAGGTGCCACTGAAGGTGTATGCGGATCGCCTCAAGAACGTCAGCGCAACGTCCGCCTCTATTCCAGCTGGGACGCCGATGCCGTCGAGATCGACAGCACCAGGGTCAACTGGCGGTCCATCACCCCCGCCCAGATGGCCCGCTACAAGCTGCGCCAGGACCCCGGCCCGCTGAACGCGCTCGGCAGGGTGAAATTCGTCTTCCCCAACCGCTTTGCCATCTACATGCACGACACGCCGAAACGCGATCTCTTCAGCCAGTCGGCAAGAAATTTCAGTCACGGCTGCATCCGGGTCAGCGACCCCCTGGCCCTGGCCGCCTTCGCCCTGGAAGAGGAGAAAAAAGACTGGACCGTGGAGAAAATCAAAGAGACCATCGATACCGGCAGACGAAAGATCGTCCAGTTGACAGCCCCTCTTTCGGTCCATCTCACATATCAGACAACTTGGGTTGACAAAGAGGGATCAATCCATTTTAATAGGGACGTTTATGGCAGGGACACCGAACTTTCCCTTGCATTATTAGGAGAAAACCACCCAATGAGAAACTAAACTTCAGGATGCCAGATGCCAACCAACGAGACCTTTAAACGATTTTTTCTAAGCCGGCGCAAATTTCTCGCCGCCTCCGCCCAGTTGGCCATCGGCCTGCTGCTGAGTACCCCGCTCGATGCCATTTCAAGCACCATCGAACCCCACATGCTCTCATTCATCCACACCCACACCGGAGAGCAGCTTGAAATCAATTACATTCCCGGCAAATGCCCACTGACGGCCAAATCACAGCTTAAAACCTTCCTCCGTGATTTCCGCACCGGCGACACCCATGTCATCGACACGGCCCTGATGGACATACTCACCCGCATCCAGCGGCTCAGCGGTAGCAAGGGCGTCTACGAGGTCATTTCCGGCTACCGTTCGCCCCGTACCAACGCCTACCTGCGCGCCAAGAGCGCGGGCGTGGCCAGGGACAGTCTGCACATGCGGGGCAAGGCGATTGATGTCCGCCTCACCGATGTACGGACCAGGGAACTGCGGGATATTGCCAGGCAGCTTCGCTTCGGCGGGGTCGGTTATTATGCCAAATCGGACTTTGTCCACCTCGATACCGGCCAGTTCCGCCACTGGTAGGGAAAGGGCCGCTGGTTTTCCAGCGGCCCTTTCCTTTTTCCACCGCCCGCCTTGCACGGGCGGCGTTCTCTTTTAACCCTCTGATATTCATCTGGAACAGGCCGGCTATCGCTCATGGTTATCGACATAGACGAATTCCTCGCGACAGTGGCCGAAGTCGTTGCCGGGACCAGCACCCCGGTCGTCGATCTTATCGCAGTTCAGACCGAGGACCCGTTCAAGATCCTCGTTGCCACCATCCTTTCGGCCCGCACCAAGGACGAGGTAACCGCCCGGGCTGCCGACCGTCTCTTTAAGGTGGCCGACACCGTCGAGGCTCTCGACCTACTTTCCGAACAGGCAATCGCCGAGTGCATTTATCCGGTCGGCTTCTACAAAAGCAAGGCCCGTTACCTCAAGCAGCTCCCCGGCGCCATCAAGGCCTGCGGCAACCGGGTACCCGAAACCATCGAGGAACTGCTCACCCTGCCCGGCGTCGGCCGAAAGACCGCCAACTTGGTCCGCAGCGTCGCCTTCGGCAAACCGGCGATCTGCGTCGATACCCATGTCCATCGAATCATGAATATCTGGGAATATGTCGAGACCGATACCCCCCTCGAAACGGAGATGGCCCTGCGCGAAAAGCTGCCGGAGCGGCACTGGCGGCAGGTGAATTCCCTGCTGGTCGCCTTCGGTCAGTCGCTCTGCCGGCCGGTCAGTCCCCATTGCGATGTCTGCCCCCTCCTTGGCAGATGTCCACAACACGGCGTCACCCCGAGAAAAATAATGAAAAAATCCGCGGATAACGGCAGAAGGCCCCTCAGGTTTATCTCTTGGAACGTCAACGGCATCAGGGCCGTCGAACAGAAAGGCTTCAGCGGACTGTTGAGCGGCTTTGACGCCGACATCATCGCCATCCAGGAGACCAAGGCCCACCCCGACCAGCTTTCGCCGGAACTGAAGGAGATACCTGGCTATACCTCTTACTGGTACAGCGCCGAGAGAAGGGGCTATTCCGGGGTCGCCTGCTACAGTCGGCTGGCGCCGCTGCGGGTCATGACTGGCCTGGGCGACCCGGAATTCGACTGCGAAGGACGGGTGCTCACCCTGGAATTTCCCGGTTTCTATTTCTCCAACGTATACTTTCCCAACAGCGGCGAGGGCTTGAAACGGCTCGACTATAAACTCCGCTTCAATCATGCCCTGGTCGCCTTCGCCTCCCGCCTGCGGGACGAGAAGACTGTGGTGCTCTGCGGCGACCTCAACGTCGCCCACAAGGAAATCGACCTGAAAAACCCGGCGGCGAACGTCAAAAACGCCGGCTTCACCCCGGAGGAGCGGGCCTGGATGGACTCCTTCATCGAGGCAGGATTCGTCGACACCTTCCGGATGTTCAACCAGGAACCGGAACAGTATACCTGGTGGAGCTATCGCTTCAATGCCAGGGCCAAGAATGTCGGATGGCGTATCGACTACTTCTGCATCGATCAGAAGAGCCGTGACAAGGTGCACGGTGCAGCCATCCTCCTTGACGTCATGGGCTCGGATCACTGCCCGGTGCAGCTCGAATTCCTCCCCTGATTCCTTGCTGCCGGCCTCAACCCGCCGGCAACCTCGGCATCACCTGCACAGCTCGGCCATCTCGTCTGGGCAGGTCTTAAAGAGATACGTCAGAAGTTTCCGATGTCCGCTCGGGAAGGCGTACTCGGCCAGCTCCTCGGGCAGGACCCAGCGGCCGTCCTGGGCGGCCTGGAGCCTGGCGACGTGCCCGTCGCCGACCAGGCGGCAGGCGAAACAGTGCAGCACCACCTTGTAGCAGGTGAAGTGGTGGATGACGGTGGTTATCCGGCTGCAGACCTCGACCGTAAAGCCGGTCTCCTCCAGATATTCCCTGACAACCGCCTGCTCCGGCGGTTCGCCCTCCTCCAGCCGGCCGCCGGGAAACTCCCACAGTCCTCCCCAGATATCGTCGGCCAGCCGCTGCTGGATGAAAAGCCGTCCTTCCCTGGCCACAATCCCCGTCGCCATCTCAATGACGATCGTCTTTCGGCGGCTGCCCGCCACCGGCCGGTCGGCCACGGTTCCCCGCAGGAAGGCAAGGCAGAACCGGGCAAGAGGACAGTCCTCGCAGCGCGGATTCTTCGGGGTGCAGACCAGGCCACCGAGGTCCATCAGGGCCTGGTTGAAGGCTCTCGCCTTGCCCGCCGGCAGCAGTTCCCAGGCCAACTGCTCGATACGCCGCCTGCAGCTCCGATCCTTGATCGGCTCGTCAATATCGAAGAGACGGGCGAAGATCCGCATGACGTTGGCATCGATGACCGGCATATCCTGATCGCAGGCGATGCTCGCTATGGCCGCCGCGGTATAGGGCCCGATCCCCGGCAGGGAGTGCAGGGCGGCATACTCGCAAGGGATCATGCCGCCATGCTCCTCGACCAGCACTCGGGCGGCCCGATGCAGATTCCTGGCCCTGGCGTAATAGCCCAGCCCCTCCCAATACTTGAGGATTTCCTGCTCCTCGGCGGCCGCCACGGCGGTCACGTCGGGAAAGCGGGCAACCCAGCGCCGGAAATAGTCCACCCCCCGATCCATCTGGGTCTGCTGCAGCATGATCTCGGAAATCCAGACATGATACGGATCATAGGTCCGGCGCCAGGGCAGGTCGCGTTTCGTCCGGCGGAACCAGGCCAGCAGTCGTCGCTCGATATGTTCTTTCTTCTCTTTCATCGGGATGCCGCCGCCGGCCGACCTACAAACCCAGCCACTGCAGGCTGAACAGGGCGATGGTATAGGATACGACGGAAAACAGGGTGGAGAGCATGATGATCGAGCCGGAGAGTTCTGCGTCCCCTTTCATCTGCTGGGCCATGATATAGGCGGCGGTGGCCGTCGGCGTGCCGGCGAAGATCACCCCGATGGCCAGATCTCGGCCGCCGATCCCGAGAAAAAACAGAATCAAGGCTGTGCACAGGGGCAGCCAGACGATCTTGATAGCGGTGGCGATGAGGGCCTTGGAGAGATCGCCGCGCAACTTCTCCAGCGAAAACGAGGCGCCGATGGCCAGCAGGGCCAACGGCAGGGCCATGCCGGTGATGATGTCGAGACTCCGGTCGATCACCTGCGGCAGGGGCAGTTCCAGAAAACTCCAGAGAATACCGGCAAAGGAGGAAATGATCAGGGGATTGAAGCCGAGCTGCTGGGCCCAGAAGGCCGCGCCGATCCGCTGGCCGTTATGCCGGTGCGGCAGGAGCAGGGCAATGATCGCCAGGAAATTGAAAAACGGCACGATGAAGCCCAGGAGGATGCCGGCCGCGGCCAGGCCCTCCTCGCCGAAGGCATTGAAGACAATGGCCAGGCCGATATAGGCGAGATTGCCGCGGAAGGCCCCCTGGCAGAAGCTGCCGCGCACCTCGGGCGGATAGCCGCGAAGGGCTGCATAGCCGTAGGAGAGCAGGAAGGTCAGAAAGACGCCGGCAAGCAGGCCGAGTAGCAGCATGCTGTTAAAGCTGGCGGTGAAATCGGCCACCGCGATCTTATAAAACAGCAGGGCCGGCAGTGCGATATAGTAGATCAGCCGGTTGAGCTGATAGAGAAAAACGCTGTTGACAAGCCCCGTCCGTTTCAGGCTGAAACCAAGGCCAATCACCAGAAATACCGGCAGGACGATAAGCAGGATATCGAGAAAGAGGGGCATACGGGATCAGGGTGTTCGAACGTTATGGCTTGACGGCTGGCGGACCGGCCTGGATGAGCACGAATGTATATTCCCTTCTACCGGACCTGTCAATTCTTCCGGTCAGTCATCGGTCAAAACCAGAAACGACCTCAGCTATTTCTGAAACTAGAGGATCCTGTTATGCATGGCATTCCTGCGCAAATACTCCGCAAACCTGGATTCCATTTTTGCCGGGACACTAAGCATTCGGAGCTCACAAGTCTCTGCACAACCGTCTTTTTATGTATGATACTCAGAGAGAACCGACTAACAAGTTGCAAAACCCATGACAAGAGATTTATATGTAGTTCAGATCTGTTATGCAAGGACAATGGAGCCTGTTACCGGTCGCCTCGCAACTTCAGGGCATTCTGGCGGATCTGGAAGGAGGTTTTTTAAATCTGTAACTTGGAGCTTTCGAGAAACTGCTCAAACATTTTTTATGTGGGCAAATTTAAATAGCAATGGCAGTGGCAAAACTGCCCTGTCAAAAGTTATTTTCTATGAATCTAATTATCCAGATTGCTACCTGCCACGGCAAGCCAACCCATTAGTACCAGTAGTGTATAATAGAGATTTTGTGAAAAGTCATTTTTCACAGAGCAACTCGATTAAAGGTATTTTCACGTTGGGCATAGATGCCAACGAAGCCAAAATATTTAAAAAAAGAAACTAAGCAAAAAATTGATGAGCACACAACAAACAAAAACATACACCAGATGGCGAGAACTATGCGGCGCTGAATCGGCATGTTCAAGGTCAGTACTGGTGCTGTAAATCGTTAAACTCAAGATTGAAGGTTTCGTAATAAGCCCATTTCAAAAAACGACGCCTTGTAAATTCAATATGTTATCATCGATAATATGACCATTTGGGGACTTTTTACGGGATCATCAAGATTAATACACCCAATTTCCGGACATATCCCATGACAGAATACATTGAATTTTATTGGAAAAAAAGAATTGAAACATGCAGGACAGCATTGCAAAAGAATAATTTTGAAGTTTTTCTTGCTGAAGATCCAGCAGATGCCAACAAATTGATACTTAATGAAATATTTCCCACAATTTCCGTTAGGAGTGTTTCATGGGGCGACTCGATGTCTCTGCACGCAACCAAGGTTCTCGAAAAGATAGAGGAGAACCAGGATATCGAAATTATCAAGACATTCGAACCTGGTGTGCCACGGGATGAAATCATGGAACGTCGCAGGCAAGCCTTGCTCGTTGATGTGTTTTTTAGCGGAAGCAATGCTCTTACTGAATCAGGAAAGTTGGTTAATCTCGATATGGTTGGCAATCGAGTTGCCGGAATTATCTTTGGACCTAAATACGTAATCATTACAGTTGGAAGAAATAAAATTGTTGCAGAGGTTGAGGAAGCGATGCATCGTATTAAAAATTACGCTGCTCCCCTGAATGCCATCAGGCATACCGGCTTTAAAACGCCATGTGCAAAAAATTCATACTGTTCCGATTGCAAAAGCCCCGATCGAATATGTAATGTCTGGACAATTACCGAAAAATCGTATCCCAAAGGCAGGATTAAGGTCGTAATAATCAACCGGGATCTTGGTTTATAAAAAGCGCGTCCGATGTATAAAGGAAAACGATCAGGAACGCCATAACCTGCAAATGAATCTCTCCCTAGAAATCCAGCGCATTAAGGTGGTATATACATGAATGACCAGCCTCTGCAACAGACGGGCAACTGCGATACTGTTATTTCAGAGTTTACTGTCTCGCGGCGCGGCCGCCGCTGCTGAGCTTATCGTTGGAACTACATAGAAAGTTGATAAAAATCAGGAGGTAGAATGAAAAATGTGATGGCAGTGATCTTCAGTGTGTTTTTTGTGCTGGCGGGATTTGATTGCTCTATGGCCGCCGATCAGGATGTAAAAGGGAGCAAGGATCGTCCCCTGCTTTCGAGAATGCCCAACTTCTACATATCGGAATATAAGGACACCGAGTTCGACAGCCATAGATTCATCGGCGAAGACAAAAAGCCGATCAGCATTGAAGGCCACAAATACTACATCGGATACAAGCTGAACAAGGGTGCTGCGGAGCCCGGAGAATTGAAGATACGCAGGAACATCCAGGACGCCTTGAAGAAGATCGGCGGAAAAGTCGTCTTCGACGATAACTTCAACAGAGTCTCCACAATCGTGCTCCAAAAGGACGGTAAAGAGACCTGGGTCGAGGTCAGGTCCTTCAATAACATGTACCGACTGTCGATAGTGGAAAAGGAGATCATGAAACAAGAGGTCGTGGCCAGCGCTGAGGTGATGGGCAACGACATCAATTCGACCGGCCATGTTTCGATATACGGTATATACTTTGACACCGGGAAGTCGGAGATAAAACCCGAATCCGACGCCGCTATCTCGGAAATCGCAAAGCTCCTTGAAAACGACGGGGCACTGAAGGTGTATGTCGTCGGCCATACGGACAACGCGGGATCCCTCGATTTCAATATGAAACTTTCGAAAGACCGGGCGGACGCGGTGGCAAAGACCCTGTCCGGCAAACACGGAATCGCCGCAATGCGGTTGAAACCCTTTGGGGTGGCCTCCCTTTCGCCCGTCGCATCGAACGACACAGAGGACGGAATGGCGAAAAACCGACGGGTGGAATTGGTCAAGCAGTAATACCAACAGACAAAGCTTTGGCGACTTTATTACGCAGACTGCTTATCCTGCTATGAACTACAAAACACATGGGAGGGAGCAACCTGATTAGGGAAATTTCCAGATGCCTGTAAGCCTTTTCAGCGGGCGCGCAAAAAAACCAGCGCGCCCGCTGAGTTCCCAGTCAATAGGATGATCTCGCTGAAGG
Organism: uncultured delta proteobacterium; assembly: GCA_963785235.1. Lineage (GTDB taxonomy): Bacteria > Desulfobacterota > Desulfomonilia > UBA1062 > UBA1062 > MWEI01. The sequence continues at coordinate 289,332 of CAWAUM010000002.1, forward strand.
TAAATTTAATGAGAAACAATCAACTGAAGCCTGTTCGCTTCAAAAACACACAATTCAAATAAAAGAAGGGCAAAGAAATGACAAATAACGTTGTTATTACTGTTGCAAGCGGCACTGACGATCCAAATCGCGCGACAAGGGCCATTCATCTGGCAACAGTTGCTCACAAGGAAGGAAAAAACGTCACCCTGTTTCTTCTCGATGAAGCGGTTTACCTCGCCAAGAAGGGACTATTAGACAATCTTCGGGCCGCGACAGGTGATGTGGCAGATGACCTCATGACGTATCTGCAGGCGAACGAGGTACCTGTGCTTGCTTGCACTCCGTGCGCCAAGGCCCGTGGGATCTCCAAGGAAGACCTGATTGACGGCGCCAGGATGGGTACTGCCGTTGAATTGATACATCTTGCCTGCGACGCAACGGTTATCAGTCTGTAGGTCTCGGATACCCCGCGGATCTGGCCAAAATTATGGCTGGCACACCGACGGGTGTGCAACGGAGTGGCGCTACTGGGTAGGACCAAGCTGACAGATTGTCATGTAGTGTCCATCCGGAATCGGCTCTTTTTCTCTGACTCTTCGTTGCTCTCAGAATTTAATCCTCCGGTAAGCGAGGTACGAGATTCCGAGATATCAGGTATATGCCTGCGGTTAATTTCATCGAGTGCCTCGATTCATGAAAAAACATCTTGTTTCCAAATGAACCCAATTCAATAAAAAATACCGTATAAAACCGACGTTTTTACGGCTATAATACGTTTTTGGCCGGCAAAAAGCGCATTGCAGGCCTTTGTTTGGCATGGCCAAAGCAATTCGGCACGGCCCCTCCCGCCCGGAATCTGAGCATTCAGGTCCTGGCGGCAGCTTTTTGGGGCCGAAAAGGAAGTTATCGGGGTAAATAATGCCATTTCAAAGGATTATTACCCTTCAATATCGAGTAGATAACTCAGGTATCCGCTACCAGTACGGGATTGTTTGCCTCACCTCGTTTCATGGGTAGCATCAAGGAATAATGCGGGTTTACGATGGGGTCGGCGATTACACCCCTTCAACCCATAATAGCAGGAGGAATAGATCATGCAGGCAGCGAACGTTGTGCAGTTTTTCTGGCCGGAGATGAATAACACGGTATCTATTGTTGCCCTCGTTGTGGCGCTGATGATATTCGTCTTCGGAGCGTTCAGCGGCGCTCGGGCAAACAAAATCCGCATCGTCTTTGCCGTGATCCTGTCCACGGCGATTGGCTGGTTCGCCATGCCCCTGGCTGTCAAGGCGGCCTCGGCATTGCACATTTTGGATACGAATTCAGGCCTCATGATTCTCATCACGGCAATGATGTTGTTTGTCGCGGCCGTTGCGACAAGCATCTATGAGATAATTACGGTAACATTCCCGGATATCGGCATGTCACCCAGGAAGTGAGGCGGGGAATACGTTTGTCGTATCAAATCAACAGTATGTTTTTATATGGAAAGTTATTTAAGATGCGGAAATTATAGTCATTGAACGATCTTGCAAAACTCCTTAACATCGTGTTTCCGTCTCCGGCGCAGATCGGGAAGACAGAGATTTCTCCCTTCGGCCGAAATGACAGGGGTGGTCGGTATCCCAGTCGCCGCTACAAAAAATATATCGAAATGCCAATCCGGAATATTGGTTTGTCATCGAACTGGAAAGCGGAGAAACAATCCTGACTCAGAATGCAGTAATAACAAAAATTCTCGTTACCGTTCTATTCCGGCAAAAGGCATACGGTCAAAGATCGAATTTCACGACCAGGAAGGTCTTCCAGTGAAGCATGCCCTGTCAGCATCGCTGTGATTATGCAATCACATCCGGACGCGATTAATCTCTCCGAATAAGGTTCACGTCCAACAAACTGCCGGCCGGCGCGTCTACGATATTAAATCACCATCCGGCCTTTCCCGCACACCAAAGCCCTTACCTGTTCTCCCTGAACGTATACACTTCTTTCAGTTTCTTGTCGTATTTGACGACCTTGAACTCACCGAGATAGGTATTGAAAAGCGGATATCCTTTTTCTGCCCAGCCGACTATGCCATTTTCAACGAGATACACGTTCCTGTATCCATACCTGTACAACGTTCCGACAAAATAGGTGGCCCGGTGTGTTGTCCGGCAGTACACCCACATCTCCGTCTCCGGGTCGGCCCACTTATCGGGCATCGTATAGGCATGGCCTGAATCGACATTGTTCGAATCCTTGATATGACCGCTGGCAAACTCTGCTTCAGTCCGCAGGTCTATAAGGACTGCCTTGCTCTTGCCGGCCTGAACTTCCTGCCATTTCCGGTACAGGTCATCGATTGTCTTTATCCTGTCCGGGGAGATGAGTCCTCTCATTTCCTTGTAGTACGTTTTCTCTCCGCTTTTGGTTCCTTCTGCCCATGCGCCATCCGGCATGATGCACAATATCGCCATGATCAAACCCGCCAGCATTTTCTTCATCATCTCACCTCATCACATAATAATGATATATCTTGATATTTTGCATGATTGCATGTATCTGCCAGCGCCTCATACAGCATTTTTAATATGTCAGGAAGAAGTGTATAGAAAGTGTACACAACTTTTCATGGTTCCGCAGACCGAGCCTCAGACACGTGTTTGCCGGGAGACCGGCATGTTTTCGATGCATCTTCCCGCCTGTCAAAAACAGACTGAGGCAGGTTTTTCGGTCAGAGCATCAGTCCAACCCCCGGAATGTCAATTGATTTATTTTAATACAGCGAAAAGAGTACCAGAATGATACACATTACTATTGAACACTTTCTGAGGCGGTTCAATAGTACGATTTTCAGCGAATTTTATTTCGTCGATGTCGATCATGACTCGACGGTTCCACATGAGCAGGCCTGAATAATTTCTTCAGATCTTCACTCATCACCGGTTTCAAAGCCGTTTGGCAGGCGTGTGGCTTTCAATGGAATGCTGGACATCAGTTTCGGCATCTCTGAAGATTGACTATCAGAATATTTTTCCAGGCGGTTCAGAACTGCCATGTAAGTCAAGGGAACAAAGGGTGAGATGAATGCCAGAAATGTTATTGTCGTCCCGAAGGCGCTGGACCACTTTCCGGTATTGATACCGTAAATGATGCCGCCTGCCGTGATGATGAGAGCAAGTGAGATGAATTGAATACTGATGATACGCTTAATGCCTCTTTTTTCCTGTTCGATTGTTTTCATCGGTAGAATCTCCTTGGTTTCTATATCTTTCCAAACTGAGTTTCTTGTTGAGGAACTCGAATAAGGTTGCTTTACAGTAATAGTCATCGGGGAGTCTTTTCCGGAATTCAGATAGAATATCAGCCTGTTGTTGTTGAGAATAGAGTTCCCATCTGGTCGAGATATCCTTTTGCTGCCTCTTTTTCATAACAAGTATCCTGCTCCGTTGATGTTGATATTCCCTGCATAGGCTTTGCCGGCAACCTGTTTAAGAAATGATAAATTTTTCATCGTCCCTGGATAGATATCTGCTACCGCCTGGTTTTTATAAGCTGTTTTTCTGCCGGAGGTTTATCAGCTGCGGAGAGAAGTGAGGCGGTCAAAGCGGATAGCCCCAGTCCCCTGGGCAACCTGTGTTATGATCATACTCTTGCAAGCATTTCCGGCATAATTGCCTCGCCTTCCCGTTTCACTGCCGTATCCCGACAGTATTTCCCCGGAATGGCCAGTCGCCCGACCAGCCAGCAGCAGAGCATGACCAACGGAAAAACGACATACAGGGCTGCGGGAAGAAACCACAAGCATACGATTACTTCTGCCATTCCAGTCATTTTCATACCTCCCTTTGTATTGTGTGCACTCGGCGCCATCGCCAGCAGTCTGCGTTCACCCTTCCTTACGCAAAAGGAGTACCAGAATGATAAAGTTCGCCGCCCAACATCACGGAAACTGGTCAACACTTCGATATTGCATGGAAATTGACTAGAGAGAGGGCGATCATCCGCTGCCGGCTTCTCATCAGGCGGCGTGAAAATGTCTACCGAATAGACATTATATTCTTCGATACTGTACAAGAAGTGGACAGTATCGGGGAATTGGCCAGTCTGTCATCCGGAAGTTTATCCCTCAGCCGCCTGGCGAAGAACATCTGTCACCGTATTAACCGGTATTGTCAGGTGCTTGAATGCCAATTCCCCTATTCTGAACAGTACGACCTGCCGCAGCATGCACTCGCGTCTCGGCGGCCTCCACGCATCGCCCCAACTCGGCTTCAAGGCGCCGCATGGCCGGCACCAGTGCCGGGCAAAACAACTCGCGCATTCCGCGAGATCGTCGGTTTGCACGGGCATCCTCATTCCCTGCGGCAGATGATCGCTCGCAAGAATGTTGCCTGAATAGAATTGCGGAAACTTGTAGAGAAGATGGCAGGCGTAGACATCACCATCAGGTCCGACGGCAAAATCACGAATTCCGGCAGGGCGCCGGTCGTCGACGACAGATGCTCCCCCACCATCGAGCAAGGGCACAAGGAGTTCGCTGAAGTACACGTCAACAAGGCCATTTCGCCCATACAGCAGCGATTCGAACCACCAGTTGACAGCCTCCAGATGGCAATCAAGAAGCCGCTCAAAATGACAGTCGTCGAATGGATACAGTTCCAGCGGTGCCGGGGGATAGGCGGTATGAAAAATGAGCTTCTCTACCCCCAGGCCTGCCGTGAACCGGAAGAGATCAACAATTGAACATCCCTGATCGATATGCCTGGACGTATATACGGTTTCGATCGCGGTCGGTACCCGGTTGCTAAGCAATGCCTCTATCGTCGTAACGGCCTCATCGAAGCTGCCCATCCCTTGTGCACTGGGTCTCAACGCATCGTGGATATACTTGGGACCATCGAGGCTGACTGTCGCAGCGATGTTATGTTCTCTGCAGAATGCCACCATTTCAGGAGCATGTTGAGAGGCGCCGTTCGTCACTATTCCGAAACTCGGCGGCTGCGAGATGATTCCCTGGCTGACCATGCGCATGGTCTCATCGACGATCGCCCGCACTGCTGGCATGTTCAGTGTCGGTTCACCTCCGGAAAATTGCAAGAAATTGCACGATTCGAAATGTGAAAAAACGCGTCGAACGATATTTCTAGCGGCTTCCTCGCTCATCAACCTTGTCCTGCTTTCTGCATCCGGAAGCCTGACGCAACAGTAACTGCAATTGAGGTTGCATGTTTCGGAAAGGAAGAGTGTGAGTTTATCGATCTTATTTATCGATTGCGACCTAGGTATCTGTGAATTCAAGCGATTTTCCCTCCATGCCACCATGCCTGCACTTTTCGTCGAGATGCAGGCATTCCCGGATACGGAGCGGCTGACCCGTGGCAGCCGCTCCTGCCTGAAAATTGGATCGTACGGGAACGATTTCTCCTGCACCTAATGTTCATTTTTCTTCTCCCGGTGCATTAACAAAAAAACGCCGATTGCCGCTATCTGACCAATCCTGCCTGACCTGTCACACCGACACCTCATCTTTCCTGAATTTTGAGCCGCTCAGGTGAACGAGGGAATCAAGGCGGGGGATTCCCCCTCTCGTTGCCGGAATGGTTTACGCTCCGTCTTTTGCAAACATTTCCGGTACATCTGCCTCGGCTTCCCGGTATACTGCTGATTCCCGACGTTCTTTCTGCGGGAAAATCAGTCGCCCGACCAGCCAGCCGGACAGCATGGCCAGCGGGATAACGCTGTACAGCACGACCGGAAGAATCCACAAACATACGATCACATCTGCTAATCCAGTCATTTTTATCCCTCCCTTTGCGTTGTGGGCAATCGGCGCCACCATCGGCATCGTTTATGAATCCCCATGCGAAAGGAGTACCAGAATGATCCTGATCGCCGCCGATCCTTTCTGGGGTGGTTCAATATTTCGATTTTTCATGGAAATTGATTTCGTCGAGAGCGATCATCAGACGGCATTCTCTCAAGCGTTGGCGTGAAAAATGTCCATCGATTAGACATTTTTCCCTCGACGATATATAAGAAATTGACAGTCACAGAAACCGGCTCAGTCCCACCACTGCATGTTCACGACAGAAGAGGTCCGGCATGGCCGAACAGTTCCATCTCTCGGACAAGGAATTCTCCCTGTTCTGCGAGGTCACCACTTCATTCCATACTATCCGGGACATGGACGAAATGATCCTGGATATCTTCAGCAAAATCAAATCCATCCTGAACATCGAGGGTGCATCCATAGCCCTGCACGATGCGGCGGACAAGGAGTTTTATTTTATCCGTACCGTCGGCGAATGTGCGGGCATGAAAAACACCGACAACGCCGCCCTGCGTTTTCCCGACGATAAAGGCGTTGCCGGCTGGGTAAGGGAGAACAACTGCGCAGCCGTGATTAACGACGTCTCACGTGACAAACGTTTTTTCAGCGGTATGGATGTAAAAGGTCACTTCAATACCCAATCGATGATCTGCGTGCCGCTCCAGACCAGGAAAGGATTTCTGGGAGTCCTGTACGCGTTGAACAAAATCAACGGCCAATTCAGCGAAAGGGAGGAGAAAATTCTGGTGATCCTCTCCGGGACTATCGCAGTTTCCATCGAAAATGCGAAACTGTATGGCGAACTGAAAGATCACGTCCATTCTCTCGAACGGGAAAAACGGCTCCTGCTGTCCCAGGCGCAGGCCGGCTCAGGCTTCAAGGAGATCATCGGTTCCAGCCTGCCGATGCGCCGGATGTTCGAGCTCATCGAGAAAGTGATCGACACCCCGACAACGGTCCTGATCCAGGGAGAAACCGGTACCGGCAAGGAACTTATCGCCAAGGTCATCCATTATAACGGACCGCTGAAAAACAAGCCCTTTGTCGCCGAAAACTGCGGCGCCCTGCCGGAACAGCTGCTGGAGAGCGAACTGTTCGGCCATGTCAGGGGTGCCTTTACCGGGGCGGTAATGAACAAGAAAGGCCTGTTTGAGATCGCCGACGGCGGCACCATCTTTCTCGATGAGGTCGGCGAAATGTCGCCGCACATGCAGGTCAAGCTTCTCAGGGTTCTCCAGGAGTGGTCAGTTCAGGCCGGTCGGCGGTAATCACACCCGCCAGGTCAATGTGCGGCTGATCGCCTCGACCAACCGGGACCTCGCCGAAGAAATCCGCAAGGGAAATTTCCGGGAGGACCTCTACTATCGCATCAATGTCTTTCAGATCACGCCCCCGCCACTACGGGAGAGGAAAGAGGACATCCTCCTTCTCGCCAGCCATTTTCTCGAAAAATTCGCCGGAAAGACCGGCAGGACGGTTCCCGTTATTTCTCCCCAGGTCCTGAACCTCCTGATGCGATTCGACTGGCCCGGCAACGTCAGGGAACTTGAAAACGAAATGGAACGGGCCTTGACCATGGCCGGCAAGGGAAAGATCATCCTGAAGGAGTTCCTCTCAGACAAGATTAGGGGAACAGGGCAGGAAGGAAAGGATAGCAACGCCCCTGCAGAGTTCTCCCGGACCTTGAAGGATGCTATCCAACTCGTCGAGGCGCGTCTCATCCGGGAGACCCTGGCCTCAACCGGCGGCAACCGATCCAGGACGGCCAAGTCGCTCGGTATTTCCAGGCAGGGATTACTCAACAAAATCGCGGCATACAACATCCCCATAGGATAGAAATCGGTACCGGATATGAACCACCTCTGGCGTGGGCTCTTGATCGGATCACTGATCGCCATTGCAGGAACGGCTCTTTTCTTTTCGCCCTTGGGGCTGAAGGTCGAGGAGGAATTCGGCCTGGCGATGCTGTTCAAGATCCGGGGGTCGCGTCTTCCTCCCGATGGGGTGGTGATCGTCAACCTTGACCAGGACCCTTCCTCCCGGCTGGGCCTGCCGGAAAATTTCAGCGTATGGCCGCGGACTATCCATGCGAGGATGGTCGACAGGCTGAAGAGCCTCGGTGCGGAAGCCATCGCCTTCGACGTTCATTTCGCCGAAGCGAGGAATCCCGCCGATGATCTCGTCCTCGCCGAATCGATCCGCCGGGCCGGCAACGTCATCCTGTTCGCAGAACTGAAACGGCAAACCATCGACCCCTCTGGCCGCGCCCGGGAAGCAGGCAAGGTCGATATCGACATCCTTGTTCCTCCGATTCCGCCCCTCGCCGATGCGGCCCTGGCGCTTGCCCCCTTCCCCATCCCCAAACGGCCGGTGCGGATCAACCAGACCTGGCTGTTCAAGCAGTCCGCCGGAGAGATGCCGACCTTGCCGGTCGTCGTCCTCCAGACCATGGCCGGCAAACACGACGCCTACCTGCAGTCGCTTCTCGGCAGGAACATGCCCGACCGCATCGACACACCGCCGGCGATCACCCGGCAGGCGGCCGCTCCGGTCGACAACATCCGCACCGCACGGGAGATCTTCAAGCAGCGCCCCGAGCTGAAGGCACAGCTTCTCTCCGACCTCGCCGCAGGTCCAACCGCACTGCCCTCGCCCGCCGACCGGGCCCTGCTGCAGGCGCTGGTGCGAATGTACGCAGGCAGGGACAACATCCACATCAACTATTACGGCCCGCCGGCATCACTCCTCACCTTATCGTACAGTGACATCCTGTCGCCGGAGAGCTCAGACACCACCGCCCTCGAGGAACGGATCAGAGGCAGGGCGGTATTCATCGGCGCTGCCAGAAAGACCTGGTCCGGCCAGAAGGACGGTTTCTACACCGTTTTTTCACAACCGGACGGGCTCGATCTGAGCGGTGTCGAGATCGCGGCGACAATATATGCCAATCTTCTCGAAAATTCCCAGATCCGGCGATCAGCGCCGCTCTTCAGCGCCGCCCTGCTCGTTGCCTGCAGCCTCGCGGCCTGCCTGATCAGCTTTCTGCTGTCTCCGACGATCGCGGCAATCGCCCTTTCAGCACTCGTCTTCTGCTACCTTTCCGTGGCGAGTTATTTTTTTGTCCGGCATGGCGTCTGGCCGCCGCTCATCATTCCCCTGGCCATGCAGTTGCCGGCCGCCATCCTCGCCTCCATCCTCTGCAAATATGTCAGGGCATGCCAGGAAAGGGGAAATGTGCGCAAGGCTCTGCAGTTGTATCTTCCCGACAATGTGGTGAGCGAACTGACGAGCGACCTTTCGTTCATCAGGACCGGCGACCGGATGGTCTACAGCGCCTGCCTGATCACCGATGCCCAGCACTACACCTCACTCTCGGAAAAATTGGCCCCTGCAGAAATGAGCAGGTTGATGAAAGACTACTTCGAGCACCTCTTCAGGCCGGTGAACGAATACGACGGACAGGTCTGCAATGTGATCGGAGATTCAATGCTGGCGCTCTGGCCTTCCGTTCAGCCTCTCGCCGAACAAAGAGCAAAGGCCTGTCAAGCCGCCTTGCAGATACACGCGGCTGTTGACCAGTTCAACCGCAAGCATCCGGAAACCTCACTGCCGACCAGGATCGGCCTCCATTACGGCTACCTGCTGATGGGCAATATCGGCGCGGAAAGCCATTTCGAATATGCCCCGGTCGGCGATATCGTCAACACGGCATCGCGGATCGAAGGGCTGAACAAGCTGCTGGGCACCCGGATCCTCGCCTCCGAGGCGACGGTTGAAGGTGTAGCCGGAGTTCTCACCCGCAAACTGGGCATGTTCCTTTTTGCAGGCAAGACCCAACCGATCGCGATCCGCGAGCTGTTGAGCGCCGATGAGGAAGTCGAGAAGCAACAGGAGACGATTGTGCAGATATTTCCCGAAGCACTGAATGATTTTCAGCAGAGGCACTGGAGTCGGGCGATCGAAGGTTTCAGGCTCTGCATCGCCCTGCTGGGCGATGACGGCCCCTCGCGGTTCTACCTGCAGCTCAGCAGATCCTACCGCGAGCAGCCGCCGCCGACAGATTGGGGGGGAACGCTCCTGGTGGACAAGTGACCGAAAATGGGTTGCCGAATGACTGTCGATCAGCAACCCATGGCCGGAAAGGCCTTGTTTCGTGCCATGACCGTTCAGCCGGGGTGGTCGACGATCTCTAAAGAAATCGTGCGAGTGCACCGCATGGCTCCCGTCATCAACCGTTGTTTTTCATTATCACGGACTGTGCACCGAGTTCAGTTGCAGATCTGTTTATACCCGGTGCTGGTTTTGATGACGATGCAACCCGGGCTGCCCCAGGCGAACAGCAAGGAGTGACTTGTCGCTTTGTTCAGACTTGCCTCTGACAACTTGCGGATTTCCACCTTGTCGCCATGTTTAGAGCCCACTCCCTCGATAGCGACAACGTCGACAAGGTCTCCCGTCACATCATCAAAAATAAGTTCAACTTTAAAACTCTCTCTCGGCATCGCATGACCTCCTTTGGCACATAATGATTGAACATCGATAGATGGCTGGACTAACGATACAAACAATTTGATTCCTCGATCATCCACCTCCTTTCCAAGGTATTGAACTGCCTTGGCTCAGTCGTTCAGCTCACTCCCTTGCTGCCGTGTCTGTAAAGAATTGGCCGGCCTGATTGTCAGAACACTAGTGTCACCCGGAGCAGCAGCAGCTGGTCGGGAGCTATCCGGGGATTGCCGGGATCGGTGTCCTGGAATCTGATCTCCTGATCGAAGAGGTTTCTTGCCTCCAGCAATACAATTCCGCGACGTTTCGGCAGGCGATAGCCGATACTGCAGTCAACGACCCAGAACTGATCGTCGTCCTGCATGGCCGCGAGGGTGAGGGGATCGAAGAAATCACCCCGCTGGTCGGCATAGGTCGCGTAAAGACGCAGGAACATCCCTGAGCCATGGAACAAGCTGCCTCCCAACCGCAGCCGATTTGTTTCAAGTGTCTGGAAATTCTCAGTCCCGACAAACTCATCCCCCCTGTCAAATTCTTCCAGGAAATATTCCATGCTGGTCGAGAGCCATAAGCGAGGGGTCCAGTAGAGATAGACACGGGCCAGATTTTCCTGCCAATCGGCCTCTCTGCGTTCCGGCAAACCCGATAGATTCTGAGAGTCCAAACTCTCGTAAGGGACATCCTGGCGGCGGGCGGCGAGTTCCATCCCGCCGAAAAGATTTTCGGAAAAGCCTTGATCCACGGCCCCGCCGTAGATCCAGTTGCCGACTCCCGCCGCATCATCATAAAATTGATTGAATCCGGCAATCTGAGTAGGTTCGATGGTCTGATCGGAAACAAGGGATCTGGTCAAAACCCGGAAAACGGAAGTCCGGAACGTTGTTTTCGGCAAGGGATTCCAAGCAAGGCCCAATTTGGGATTGAACTGATCTTTTTCAGACTGCTCGTCGTCAAAGGCATCATAACTCATCCCGGTGGTGAGAATAAGATTCTTCAAAAGATCGATCTGAGAATAGATGTATGCATTGGCATGCGTGATATCGCTGGAATCCCCCGGCGAGGAATCAGACGCTACGGAGAGATCATATATCAGTTCGAAATTCTGCGTGTTTTCAGCTGCAAACAGGCCTGTTCCACCTGTAACGTCAAATACGGCGGACCGGAACTGATGCTGCACTTCAGCGAGATACCCATCGGTCTGTTCGAAGTAACTCAGCACTCCCCCATCAAATCCGGTTTCAAACCTTTCCTCCAGGTCCTGCACGGTCACTACGCCCAGCAGTGCCGAAACAGGAGAGAAATTGTGATGAAAACCGATTCTCCCTGTCTTCCTGTTGGTTTCCTGTTCCTGATCACTGAAAAACCACTGAGGATCAAACAGCATTTCCAGATCGCCCGTATCCCTTTCGCTATTCCGTACCTCAGCGAGGACGCTGGTATCGTTGGAAACACGGTACTGGAGATAGGCGTTCTGGATATCCTGATCCTGGTCGTTATTTTCCCGGAATCCTTCGGCCTGGTAATGAAACTGGCCGAGACTGTAGGAAAATCTGTTCCACACCCCGGACTGAACCACCTCGTCGCCGAGAATCTCATTGCCGCCAGCCACACCACTGGCCTGGAGAGCCAGCCTGTTGCGGACAAACAGCGGGGTGTACTCGTTGAACGAGGCCTCGGCGGGTCCGGCTCCGTCGAGGATGAACAGGCTGCTTTCCGCCATTTGCGGTTGAACAGGGGTAATACTGAGAGGCTGGAGCAACTGCGATTGCAGCAGTTCGCTGACCCTGGCGATTTCATGTCGAGGAAGGACGCTGTAGGAGTCGGCAAGGAATCGGTGGGCTGAATAGTTGGCCGGATCGATGTTCACCGATTTCCACCCCTCGACCAGGGCCAGCTGCTGGAAGCCGAGATCACTGTAGATCCGGCCAAGACTGGCGCTGCGGGTGGCCAGATCGTCGTCGAGCAGCAGTCTCGAGCGATAGACCGCCCGGTTGTCGTTGAGCTCGATCGACCGCTGCAGGTCCCGCAGGGCCTCCACCGGCCGGTTGACGCTCTGCTTGCGCAGGGCGTCGTAGAACCAGGGGGTAGGGTCGGCCGGGTCGAGGGACTTGGCAATGTCGTACTGCCGCCGGGATTGACTGTCCCGTTTCTCCTCATAGTAGGCCTTGCCCAGGTAGCTGCGGATCAGGGCGTTGCCGGGATCAAGGGCGGCGGCGATCTCGATCTCGGCCCGCCCCGCTTCCAGGTCGCCATCCCGGATCAAGGCCAGCCCCAGTCCGAGACGGGCGAGAGGCAGGGCGGGATCGAGAGAAATGGCCTTTCTGAATGCCTCCTGGGCCTTGCCGGTTTCGATACGGGTCAGGTGGGCAAAACCGAGGACGGTCTGGATCCGGCCGACATCGGGGTTGAGGGCAGCGGCCTGCCGGGCTGAACTCTCGGCCTTGTCCAGCTCGCCGACCGAGAGCTGGAGTTCGGCGAGACGGGCCAGAATCTCGGCGCTGTCAGGATTGAATTCTTTCGCCTTCTCGAGGGTCGCCAATGCGCCGGGAAGGTCGAAACGGGACTGCTGGGCATACGACAAGGCAAGACCGGCGGCGGCGGAACGGGGATTGATCTCGATCGCCTTTGAGGCAAGGCGCAAGGCCATTTCCGAGTTGTTCTGGACGACCTCGATAATGGCCAGCAGGGCAAAGGCCTCACTGCTGGCCGGATCCTTCTCCAGTATTCCGGCGATCAGCTCGCGTGCCTCTGCAACCCTGCCGACAGCGAGATTATCGACTGCCTGCAGGAGGGGATCACTATCGCTCTTTTCCTCCCTGACAGCGGGGCGATCGATGATGAACGGGTAATACAGCGTCCACTGCGCGGCATCCCGGGGCCTGACCACGGTCGTATAACGCGGCGCCATGCCTCTCTCGGCGACGATCGCCTGGCCGGTGGAGACGTCCAACTGCCCCTGCCCGTTGACGGCCCTGACCTTTCCCTCGAAGACGATGATGACCGTATTTTCGGGTTTGACCTGAACGAGGAACTCTGTACCCTCAACCGCCCCGTTGACATAGGGCGTGGCGATGTCCAGAGAGCGGGGGCGGTGGCTGAAGATATGGAGGATGCCTTTCAGGAGCTTGATGAGGCTGGCTGTTCCGGTCGAGGAAACGCCGAAACTGAGGGTGCTGTTCTGGTCGACCCGGAGAAGGGATTCGTTGGCCAGGACCACGGCCACCCGCCCATGATTCCCGACCCTCAGGGTATCGCCGGGGCAGAGGCTGTTGTCTCTCCGAACAGGATCCCAGGTCGACTGCCCGCTGTTCTGAACCTGCGCATCGCCTTGCACGGAAACCAGCCGGCCGGCCGGTTCCCGGCATCGCTCCGCAGCACCGGCGGCAGAGAAAAAGATATGAATGCCGACAACAACCAACCATGGGACCGAAAATACGCGTGCTCCAATGCTCATAGCTTCCCCTCCAGAAACTATTGGTGCATACGGTCTTGCCTTCCTGCTGCCCCCTTATTCTTCGGAATGCCTGCTCACGGAACGCGAGTAGAAGATCCGATCACCCGCAAAAGAATCATTTCCCTGATGCCCAACGGCGATCTGTCATGACTTTCCTGATTTATCGCAACCAGGATGTACGAGCAATATTGCCCAATATATAAGAAAAGGCTATCCTGTTTGTCAGGCCATAGCAAGTAATTTTCAGACTTTTCCGACAAACGCCCATTCCGGCAGGAAGGAGAAGGTTGAACGATCAAACGGGAACATCTGCAAGGTCTCTGACCGTGCATCACAATTAGGGAATACAACAGGAATCGAAATGAATATCGGTTTAGCCCTGGGAAGCGGTTCTGCCCGCGGATGGTCGCATATAGGTGTTATCAGCGCCCTGAGTGATCAGGGCATCGTGCCCGATATTGTTTGCGGCACCTCCGTGGGCTCATTGGTCGGCGCAGCGTATGTTTCAGGTACCATAGATAAATTAGAGGAATGGGTGCGGTCACTGACTAAATTTGAGACAGCCAGGTTTTTTGAAATTAATCCTTCATTGAACGGTTTCGTGAATACGGAAAGGCTGCGCCATTTCTTGTATGAATACGTGGCGAATGATAATGCATTGATAGAAGATCTTGCCAAACGATTTGCCGCCGTCGCGACGGAACTGGAAACCGGCAGGGAGGTATGGCTGACCAGAGGTCCGGTGCTGGAGGCAGTCTGGTCGTCCATCTCGTTACCCGGGCTCTTTCCGGCCATAAAAAACAATAACAAGTGGCTTGTGGACGGCGGATTGGTCAATCCGGTTCCCGTTTCGGTCTGTAGAGCGCTGGGCGCGGAGATTGTCATAGCCGTAAATTTGAATGGCGATATTGTCGGAAAACATTTCCAGAAGCCGAAAAAATTAATAAACCAGGAAAAAAATCAAGGTGTTGTAGGTAAAATTACAGGATTGGTCGCAGAATATACCGCTTCAATATTTGCAACGGCGAAGGTTGAAGATCAACCACCGAACTTGTTTGAAGCTATTGCCGGCTCCGTCAATATTACCCAGGACAGAATCACCAGGAGTCGAATGGCTGGGGACCCGCCGGATATTTTGCTTTCACCGAGGTTGTCCCATATTGGATTATTGGAGTTTTATCGGGCAAATGAAGCTATAAGTGAGGGAAAAGAATGTGTCCGGAGAATGATGCCGATTATCCAACATGCATTGGGTTTAGACTGACATCTATATGGCTTCCAGCTGCCATGATATAAACATCCCAATAAATCAGCAGAAATAACAATGATATAGGAATTCCATCTCAGAAATCAGGTTTCCTAGCAACCGATTCGCGAGGGCCACTCGGCATTTTCGATGCCGGGATTCAGCGCCTTCGGGTAGCGCCTCTGCAGCAAGCATCTATCGGGATATGCCGGATAGCCCAAAAATCTTCATTTGATATTTCAGAAGCGTTTCATCTCTTTTTTCTTCAACGTCGTCCATTTCGGACCATCGATTCCATCGGAAATTCTCGCAACCGGGATTACCCGGGTGTCGTCCAGCAATACCGTTTTGACCGTATCTTCGGCAAAGAGAACCAGATCTTCAGATTCCAGCTGCTCACCGGTATCAGTCATTACAGCATCTACAAAGGCATGGCTGCACAATTCCGCCACAGTGATCACATCACCGGTACTGCCGAGTTGATGCCATCCCCGGTAACGACCGTCATTGCCGAACAGTCTCAGGCCGGTTGCCGCCAGAGCCCCGATTACCCCGCCTCCGGTCCCTCCATGTTCAGAAAGGTGCACGCCCAGGGTATCGGCGAGGTCGTATGCCGACTGCTTGTCAAGGACGGTCTTTTTGGCATTTCTGCCGAAGTTTATCAGGGCATCCTTATCGAGATGTGAGTCGTCTATAACAACACACAAGCCTGGATCGGAGCCTTCAGCTGATGAACATTGCAGGAATGACTGGCCGAAGGAAATGATATCCTCCAATCTGTCGGCATGACTTATGGCGGGAATGCACATCGCGCTGTTGTGGGAGGTGAAGGGAATATCCTTGTGAACGAAAAGCTGGTGGCGGGTTATGCCCTCACATTCAGCAAGGCCGTTGCTCTGCAATGCCCTTGCCAGATTCTCCGCAGCGGTTCCTGATCCGGGACTGTCGAGGTTGTCAGTGTCATCGATACCAATCAATATTTTCAGCATACTGATGTTTCTTGTCATAATAAGTCATCCTTGTTCCCAAAAGGGGCTCGAAATCGAAACAGTAAAAATAAAAAGACGAAAAAAGCATAAACAGACACAGGATAACATCATATTTTTCAGGTGATTATGCCGCAACTATCTGCTTTCTCCTTTCACCGGGTTTATTGAGATTCCAGTCACGTTTTTATTTAAAAAGAGGTCCGCACACCGATATGCCAGATCCTCCTCGCGCCTGCCATAATGGAAAAAAATCTCAACAATTTGTCTAACATACCAGACATATGCACACATTAAAAAAATAATAAATTACCATTAATAACCATTAATGACAGGAGAATGCTCCTTGCCATCTCATGCATGGTGCCCTATACTTTTTTTAAGGCTGTACCCCTACACATATCATCAAGGAGGAAGACCATGGCTGGACAAATTTTTTATAGAGAACGGCAAAAGGCAAAAGATGGGGCAAAAACACCTCGGTATCGAATAGTCGCTGTCACCGGTGTTGACCTGAAGGTATACGGCAACCACTTACGAAAGGCCGAACTGGAGCAGATAGCCAGCGCCACCAAGGCCAGCCTTGTCACATTGCAGCGCGGCCCGAAGCATCAGTAACAGAAAATCGACATCGCCGATTGACAAGGAGAGAAAACATGGCATTGGTGCGGGAAAAAGATGGCAAGCGACTGCACGTCAAAAGTATGTTGATGGGCGAGAGTCTGGTGAGCAAGGAATTCATCGGTCAACTGAATATTGCTCCGCAGGAACGTTTGTATCCGGATATCGCAATAATGAAGATAGGCGGCCAATCGATCTGCGACCGCGGGGTAAAGGCCTTGCCGGCGATTCTCAAGGAAATCGTCAGGATTCGCCAGGACCATAAACTCCTGATTACCACCGGCGGCGGCACCAGGAGCCGCCATATTTATACTATCGGTCTGGAAATGGGCATGCCGACCGGCGTGATCGCCAAATTCGGCAGCATGGTCTCCGAGCAGAACGCCTTGATGATCGCCACCCTGTTGTCACCATGGGGCGGAATCAAAATATCCCACTCGGATATCGTCAAGCTGCCGACCTACTTTGCCGAAAACATCATTCCGGTCATGCACGGCATGCCCCCGTACGACTATTTCGCAATCAAACCCAAAGTCGGTCGCATACCGATCCATCGTACCGATGTCGGCCTGGTGATTCTTGCCGATCTCATCGGTTCCCGGACCATACTCTTCATCAAGGATGAAGATGGCCTATACACTGACGATCCGAAAAAGAACCCGAACGCCGAATTCATTCCGGAGATCGGCGCCCAGGACCTCCTTGATCAAGATCAGGACGATCTGGTGATTGAAAGACCCTGTCTCGAGATCATACAGAACAGCGAGGTCATCGAGAAGGTGCAGATCATTAACGGTCTGGTCGAGGGTAACATCACCCGTGCCCTGAACGGAGAGCATGTCGGGACAATTATCTACAAACAGTAGATAGTCTGGTCAGAGTAGAGAGGAGTTGAGCCGCCGGGATTTCGGCGGCGGCAAACTCTTTCTTCCTTGCTTCTTTTCTCAATTATGGCAGATTTCACCCAGGGTGCTACGAAAACATTCCCTGTAACTATCTGACATTCCCAAAACTTAGACAATCGTCTCAAAATTTGCTCGAAACCTTGGATTCGGGTTATATTGAAAGCGGTAACGTTCCGAGATTCCGTTCCATGTAGGCATTGCAGGAGGGTAGTATGACTTTTTGGGATCTGACCACGCTGAAATTGGCAGAGTTCAGGCCGGGCATTCTGAGCAAGGCGGAAATAGGCGATAATCTGATCATGGTCTGCATGCAGATCGCTCCCGGCAAGGAAGACACCGGTCATGTCCACCCGTTCGACCAGTGCGGCGTTGTCCTGGAAGGGCAGATAGAGATGTTTGCCGGCGATGCCCGCCGATTGCTCAACGCCAATGAAAGCTATTTCATCCCGGCAGGCGAACGCCATGGCTGGAAGACCTTTGCCGAACCGGTGAAGATTCTCGATGTTTCGTTGAAACAGCCAGCGGAATAAGTCCGTCTGACAGGCGATTCCTCCCTATTATTGATGCGATAGTCAGCAATCGGCGGACACTTCCCGGGCAGGAGTCTCTGCCTGAGGGAAGTATTTTTGCACGTATCTGCGGACGACTGCCTCCCCAAGTTGGAAATCGTTGCCAAGTATCGCGGGAACGTATTGCCCTTCGATATTTCGTGCTTACAGGTGTCACCTGTCGTTCCGAAACGCCATCGACCTTCAAACCTCAGCAAACCTCGACAGCGCCCGACAGGCTCCCGGACCTGCCAGGTTCCCGGTCCCGCCCTATGTCCGCCAATCTGAAGATCCTGTTTGCCCTTACCCTCATCCATTTCACCGGCGATTTTTTCACCGCCTTTATCAGTCCGCTGTTTCCGGTTTTCGTCGACAAACTTGGTCTCTCCCTGACTCAGGTCGGAATTATTGCCGGCACGATGCGCCTTCTGGCCTTCATCATCCAACCGACCGTCGGCTATCTGGCGGACCGGCACCCGACACGGGCCTTTATTTTCACCGGCCTGGCCTTGACCATCGTGTTTATCCCGCTTACCGGCATCGCCCCCAATTTCTGGGTCCTGCTGCTCTTTGTCGCCCTCGGTTCCGTCGGCTCGTCGATGTTCCACCCCTCGGTCACCGGTATGGTGCCCGTCTACGCCGGCAACAAGGCCGGCTTCTCCATGTCGATCTTCAATACCGGCGGCACCCTGGCCTTCGGCCTCGGCCCTCTGTTCATCACCTGGTACGTGGCCTATTTCGGATTGTCGGCCATGCCCGTAACCATGATCGCCGGTCTGCTGGTCCTCCTCTACCTGCTGACGGTCATTCCCAAACCGCAGAGCGAGGGCCTGCGGCGCTCCGGCTTTCTCGGGGCGCTCAAGGAAAGTCTGGGCGACGCCTGGAAGGCCGTGGCCCTGATCTGGCTGGTTATGTTCATGCGCGCCGTGGTTGGCCAGTCCTTTCTGACCTTCATGCCGGTTCTCTATGTGCGGGAGGGGTTCAGCGTGGTGTCGGCGGGAGCGATTTATTCGCTCTTTACGGTATCGGGCACCGTCAGCGGCCTGCTCTCCGGCCATATCTCCGACCGCATCGGTTTCAAGCCGGTCTTCATCTTTTCCTACCTGTTCATGGCCCCCGCCCTCTGGCTGCTGTTGCAGCTCGACGGCAACTGGGTCTATCTCGGTTCGGCCCTGGCCGGGGCCTTCGTCCTGGCGCCGCTTCCCCTCGGCGTGACCATGGCCCAGACCCTCGCCCCGAAAGGCCGTTCCATGGTTGCGAGCCTGATGATGGGTTTCGCCTACGGCCTCGGCGGGGCCATCACCCCCCTTGTCGGAAAAATGGCCGATATCTACTCCATTCGCCCCGTACTCATCTTCGTCGCCTGCATCCCGTTGCTCACCCTTCCCATTATCGCCTTCTTTCCGAAGATCCGCAGCAACGGGTAAGCAGAGTCTTCCCGGTGTTGTCATCGCAGCAATGTTGATCGCGGACTGATCATGCTACTCCCCGGCTAGGCCTTCCTCCACCTGCAGCCGGGGATAGATGTTCTGGGGATTCCACAACATCCATCCGGAACTGCCGAAGGCCTCGGCGGCCCTGATCTGGGTCCTGACCCTCTCGTCACCGAATGCACCGGCGCCAAAAGCATAATCGCGAAAGGCCTGGAGCCAGGGACGAAAGCGCAACGGTGAGGCGCCGCTCCGCTCCTGGCCTCGTTTGAGCGACCTGTTGACGATTTCATAGGGATGGGTAACCGGATTTGGGTATCCGGGGATGCCGAACTGGAAACCCGAGGGGTAGAGCATCGGTGAGACGATATCCACACTGTCCATGATCGGTACGAGTTTCTGGCCGACATCGGTGTCGTTGGCATTCCAGAGAACGTAGCCGAAGATATCGGCTGCCACCAGCACATTATAGGGGATGAGGGCCTGCCTGGCGTCCTGCAGAAAACCGCTGACGGCGGCAGTTCGACTCGCCTCGTTGGCAGGTTCTGCATACCTGAGACCGGGTTTGTCGGGAAAGCGGAGGTAATCGAACTGGATTTCCTCAAAACCCAACTCCGCCGCAATCCTGGCGATGGCGATATTGTACGTCCAAACCTCCGGTATAAACGGATCGACCCATTGCAGTTTTTCAAAATCGCGGTAGGGGACGCCGGACGCGGTCTTTACCGCCCATTCCGGTCTTGCCGCCGCGAGCAGGTCATCCTTGAAGACCACGATACGGGCGATCAGGTAGATGCCCTGCTGCCGCAGTTTGTCCAGCAGAGCCGGCATATCCCTGACGGTAATGATATTCTGGGCGCCAACGGCGACAGCGGCAGGGAGATCGATGCGAAAGGGAATGAATCCCCGGTCGCCCTTCACATCGATGACCAGGGCGTTCATCCCGTTCTTTCTCAGGGTGTCGAGAGCCGCCTCCCGCAACCGTCTGTGCCCGATCCCGTAGACGGAGAGGTAGAGTGCTTTCACCGTCAGGGGTCTGAGCGGAATCACGGCATCCGGTTCCCCGGGGTGATCCTGTACGAAGTCCCGGCGCCAGTATCCGGGAGCCCGCAGGCGGAGCACCGGGTATGCTCCGGCCGGCACGTTCTCAAGATGGAACCGGCCGTAGGAATCGGTGCGCGTCACCCGGGTGCCGTGGGTCACCACCGCATCGGCAATCGGCGCAAGCGTTTCGCTGTCGTACACCCGGCCCTCGTAGGCGGACACGCCGGTGGAAACAATGAGGATCGTCGCCGCCAGCCAGAGGGCAACTAGTGCGCTCTTCATCTCTCTTTTTCTCCATCCCCTGCCGCGGGATTCGCATCGCTGACAATCCGCCGGATGCCGTGACCGCTGACGACCTGATACCTGGGCAAGGCCATGGGTTTTTCAGCGCCGGTCACCGGGCGGCGCTCGATCGTGAAGGCCGCCGCATACCCTGCCTTTTCCGCCTCTTCTTCCAGCCATTCGTCATGGATGCCGAACGGCCAGGCCAGGAGGTCAATTTTCCCGGCCAGATGCCGCTCCAGAACAGACTTTGATTTCTGCAGCTGCATCCGGACCAGCGCCTCATAGTCGGCCGGTGCAAGCCGCTTCCTTTCCGTCTTGAAGTTGGGATGCCAAAAAGTATGGGAGCCAACGTCGACCAGCCCCGTCGCCTGCATTTCCGCAACCTGTTGCCAGGTCAGGGCGTAGGATGCGTTGGATATGGCGGAAGGATAGAGGAACAGGGTGACGGGGACAGCGTATTGCCTGATTACCGGCAGCATCTCGTACCAGACCGAGCGGTGCCCGTCGTCAACAGTGATGACCACCGCCCGTGGGGGCGGCGGGGGGATTCCATGGCGCAAAAAGTCGATCAGGCTGCGCAGCGGGATGACGGTATAGCGGTTATCCCTGAGCCAGGCCAAATCCTCCCTGAATTCCCGGGTGGCGACGGTCGTCGAATCCGTCCCCGTCGCAGCGAACCGGTGATAGACCAGCACAGGTACCCGCACCTCCGCCGTCCCGCTGACCAACTCATTGACCCAGAAGAAAATGAGAAACGCAATGCCGGGTATGATTGTGAGCATCCGAACCAAATTCCCCTCCCTCGACTGCATGTCCGGAACTATAAAGAATCCCTGCGAAAAGCCATCTTGTCCAACGGAAAGAATAATACAGGACAGGACAAGTAGCCAGACCATCTTGAGCGATGACTGAGGATAATCCGCGCAATCTCCCCGGAGCAGCTCTTTTCCTTGACCAGGCCCGCAAAACGGTGCGAGAATACCTCCAGGCGCCGTACCAAACATCACCCGCACGGTCCCGTCATGAGTAATGAATGGGGCGCTTTATTGATCACTCAATTCCATTTGCACGCGCCCGGATGAGACTTACTCGCGGCATCCACTCAACGAAAGGAGAAGGCCATGTTAATAGTAACTAATCGAAATGTTATCGAAAGTAACTTCAAAAACGGCGTCGGAAATGAAGACGGTTTTGGCGAACATGTAAACGCCAAAGGTCCAAATGAGTTACGGCTGGCCCAGGCGGAAAAGAAAGAGACCGGCTGGGTCCTGCGCCTGATCGCCGAACCCGCGAACATGACGAGGGAGAACGTTCCTTCCCGGGTCCAGTTTGAGAAACTTGTAAAACGATGTTTGGCGCAGAAGAAAAACTGTCTTTTTTATGTGCATGGCTACAACAAGCCGTTTACGGAAACCCTTGAGCAGGGATGGCTTTTGCAGGAGCGGTATGGACTTGAAGTTGTCGTCTTTTCCTGGCCATCGAATACGGGCGGTATGATGCCGGTTGAGTACAGGGATGCCCGTCGGATTGCACAGGCCTCCTTCGGCGCGTTTGATTCCCTGATCGAGAAATTCAGTATCTACCTGCGTGAATGGCAGACGCCGATGGACGAGACCGCCCTGCTGAAGTGTGAAATTACTGTAAACCTTATGGCTCACAGCCTTGGCAATTACCTTTTTGAGCATTATGTGCACAGCACTGCATACCAGGCCGAGACCAGGATTTTCACGAATGTCGTATTGAGCCAGGCGGATGTCAACAGCGTTAACCATAGAAGCTGGGTTGACAAAATTGTGGCAGGCCAGCGCGTCTATGTGACGATCAACGAAAACGACAAGATCTTGGGTTGGTCCGAAACCCTCAATCCCCCGCGATTGGGAAAAACCCTTGCGAATCTCGAATCGCCGAATGCCACCTATTTCGATTTCACCGGCGGCAAGAAAGTGGGCAGCAAGCATCAATTATGGGGTGAGGTAAAAAACCCGGTTGTTACGGCCTATTTTCAAGCCGTACTGAACGGCGGACGGGGCGAGGACATTGTTGGATTTGACTTCAGCGACCGTCTCAACGCATTTCGGATTCTCTCGTGAGACAGGCACTCCCGCCTCCCCTAATGGTTCCAATGTGCCCGCTCTGATCGCAACCTTGATCGGATCTCAGCGCTCAGCCGCCATAGCCGAGGCCGAGATATCTGGCCAGGGCCACCAGCCCCATGCCGACGATGACGGTGGCGAAGAGGCTTTTGCTCTTCCAGGCCACCGGGAAGGCTATCAGGGCCGTCCAGAAGAAAATATTGTCGAAACCCAGATCGAGGCGCTTCTCGGGGATCAGCAGCGGCGGCACCAGCATCGCCGCCAGCACCGCCGGCGGCACCAGACGCAGCCAGGCCACCAGCAGGGGCCGCAGGGTCCTGCCGCTCAAGAAGAGGATGGGCAGCAGGCGCGGCAGATAAGTGACCACCGCCATACCGACCATGGTCAGGAGGATCAGCCCCTGGTCCATCGTTCGACCCCCAGTCCGAAGGTGGCGCCGGCCACGGTCGCCACGATGATATGGAACTGGTGCCAACCCGCCAGGTACAGGCCGGTCGCCAGCGCCCCCGAGAAAATGGCGGTGGCCACCCGCACCGGATTGCTGCACTGGCTGACCAGGAGGCCGATAAACATGGCGGAGAGGGCGTAATCCAGGCCAAGCGGTTTGACATCGCCGATCAGATTCGAGGCGACGATACCGAGCACAGTCCCCAGCACCCAGGAGGCCTGGGCGGTGACATTGAGGCTCAGGGCCTCGAGCGGACAGCTGTTGAGGGTCTTGGCGGCCGAGGAATGGAGGGCGAAGGTCTCGTCGGTCAACTCAAAGGCAAAGAAGGCCAGATGCCTCTTCCTCCAACCTGCCAGATAGGGCGTCAGCGAAGCGGCCATCAGCAGGTGCCTGAGATTGACGACAAAGGTGGTGAGGATAACGGCAGCCGCGCCGGTGCCGCTGGCGAACAGCCCTACGGCGATGAACTGGGCTGAGCCGGCAAAGACGATCAGGGACATGATCAGGGTATTGGCGGACGAAATGCCGCTTTTGCCGGCCAGGACCCCGTAGGCAAAGCCGATCGGGATATAGCCCAGGACAATGGGCAGAGCCCGCCGGACGCCTTTGAGACAGGCCGCGGTGCGTGAATTTGCTGTTTCGTTCATGACTGATGTTTCGAAAAGCCAGGGATAAGAAAAAAGCGACGAACTGCAAGTGTGCAATAATTCGGAAACAAAAGCAAGGCGGGATTGGCAGGGAGGCAGTGAAATCGAGAAAAAAGGAGAAAGATGCATCGTCCGGCCGGGCAGCACCTCTCCCCTTTTCTCGGGTATCCTCCTCGCAGGAATGCTTGATTGGCCCGGTTGATGATCAAGCCGCACTTCAGACAGGGATAGATCGTGTAGTCCCCGGCTTCTCCCGCCGGCCCTGCAGGCCGGCGGGAGTGCTCATCGGTATTGATCCATAAATAAACCTACATCCTCCGGGTTCACCAGTGGGTTGACCAGGCTGCTCGGGACCGATCCGGTACGGCCGCATCATCTCGTTGTCCTCGTGCTCGACGATATGGCAGTGCCAGACGAACTGCCCGGGTGTGTTGAACTGCGCCTTGATGCGGGTGACCTGCCCGGGATAGGCGATAACCGTATCCTTGAAGCCGGATCTCCCATGGCTCGGGCAGTGTTGGATCGCCAACCAGTTGAATCGGCTGGACGACCTCGCCATCGTCATCAAGCACCAATCCCTGGCGGTTCACGACCTCGAAAACGACTTCGTGCACATGCATCGGATGGGCGTCGCCGGTGGTGTTGTACAACTCCCAAATCTCGGTGGCGCCCACGGCCGGGTTCTCGGTGACGGGTTCCATCCACATCTTTTCCATCGGCATGCCTTCCGCATCAACCGTGCCGAGGAGGGCCTCGACAGGACCGTCATCGATGGATCATGACCCCATCATCTCGATAAGCGCCAGCGGACGAGTGACCGTTTCACCGGAAGAGGTGCGATGGCAGGCAGCTGCAGGAATTGCGGCGGCGTGGTGGGGTCAGCGCGCGACGGCCGGCACGACCCGAAATTGCATGATCTGGCCGGTAGTTGTCCGGGTCGGCCGAATCGGGAAATCTACACCGGGTACGCCGCCGCCGAACGGTTCATCCGGCCCGACATTGCCAAGGACATAGTTCCCCACCGGCACGTTGGTGAAGTCCACGATGATGTCGGCGCGCTCGGCGAGTCCGAGCAGGAGCCTGTTGCCGTGGTCGCGGTGATATTCACCGGCGCGGCAAGGAAACCGCCCTCGTTGCCGATCGCCCAGACCTCGACACCGGGGATACTGTTGAAATCGAGAATCAGAAAGCGCGACTGGCAGCCGTTGAGGAACCTGAAGCGGTAGCGTCTCTGCTCCACCGTCTGGAACGGCCAGGTGTTGCCGTTGACCATGATGCAGTTGCCGAAGAACTCGGGATTCCAAATGGGTGAGAATTCCTCGGGAATATAACCACCGGAATATAAGGTCCTGACGATTCCGTCAAAAAATGCCCTGGTGTCCGGATAGAACAGCGACCCGTCGTCATTGAACGAACGGTCCTGGATGGCGATCGGAATCTCGTAGTAGGTCTTGTTCGGCGGAAATTTATCGCCTTCCTTCGGTGCCGGGCCGGGGAGCACGGCAACAGTGCCGGATCGCGTATCAAGCACCGCCTTATCCCCGGCCGGGCCGCCGCGGATGATGTAGAAGCCTGCCGGACCGGCATAGACGTTCAGCCGGGTCATGCCGAGCGTATGGTCATGGTACCAGACGGTCGAGGCCCGGTTGATGGTTCGGGTACTGGAAGGTGGCGAATCCCGGTCCCCAGGTCGCACCGAATTTCGCCACGGCCTTGCCGGCGAAAAAGTCATACCAGGTGCCCTCGGTGGCATAGCCTGCGGGAATATTGTTCGCCGCCGGCAGGAACCAGGCCTCGGGATAGCCGTCACTCTCGTCGCCGACACCGATGGCGCCGTGCACGTGGGTGACTATCGGCACGGGTCCGGTGTAGGGGCCGGGTGTCTCGGTAAAGGTGGGACGGGTATCCCTGCCCATCGTCCCCCCGGGCGGGTTGGCCCAGTGGAGGGTCGGATCGACCGGCAGCAGGTGCGGCAGGTAATTTCCATTGGCGTCCTTCAGGTCGTTGATCCACTTGACACGGACAGGCCGGCCCACCTGGGCCTCAATGGTCAGCGACGGGGCGTTGTGGACCAGCAACGGGTTTTTGCTCCGCGCCTGTGACCGCACCGTAGCCCCAGACAGTAGTTGTCGGTAGCCCAGCCGGCAGAATCTGCTGTGTGAACTGTTTCACCGAGATCTCGTAATAATCGACGGGCTTGCCCCCCTTTGGATTAATGGTACCGGCCTTCGGCATGACCGGCGGGATCAGCATCGGCGTGGCAAATTTTGGTACACTAAGCGGATCGAGGGTGCCGCCGGGAATGGCCACGCATAGGCCTTCGGCAGTCTGAACTGCCAGGGCAACGCCAACCCTGCCGCCCCGATAAGTCCGGCCTTCAAGACCTGCCGCCGGGTCCAGGCGATCGTCACCGGATTCTTTATCCTTTTGTTTTTTTTCCGTTTACCAGCCATTGTTTGCCTCCTTTATTGATGGTTAATATTGAGGGTAGTGACGATATATGAGGATAGGATGTATCCCACCTCCTGCCATGGATCCTGACGATTTCCTGATCGGCAAACTGACCGATTGAAATTTCAGGAATCAATATCAACATATTGGTGGACAATGGTGAACAAAAAGAACGGTAAAGAATGAGCCCTTACCCGGATGGCTCTCAATGCCTCCGGCATTTTCCCTGGGTTTCCCTGGTGTCCAGGCGCCCCTCATCGGCGAAACACCATTTCGAACAGGCTGTTGCCCCTAGGAAAATCGTATCAAAAGCATGTGCAAAAGCAATGGTAAAAATATGAGATATATATGATATATAAATTATCATACAATCAATGGCGCATACGGATTTTGGCGGCCAGGAGGCCGATGACGATTGCGGGGAGAACCGCTTGTTCAGGCGTGCGCCGCGGATGGTTCGGAACCGGTGCCTTTGCCCTCAGGCTTGGAGTCCAACATGTTGTTTAAGGTCCGGAGCTTGCCTTCACTTCCGTAATGCTGGTCCCGAAGACCTGCGATCGGTTATGTTGCGGCTGAAAAGGGTGAACGCCGTGATTGTGACGTTTTTATCAGGTGCGGGATAGCTGGAATGGTCGATGAAAATTTTGTTACGCTTGATGTCGTGAGGAATGGAACAGGGAAATCCTTCTTCAAAATCTCGATTATTATCTCTGAACGCCTCAACGGGCGAACTTGAGGCCTGGTTCCGTCTAGTCTGCCAGAAACTCACGGTTGATCCTCCGGGCCGGGTTTGCCGCCCACTCAATGAGATGGGCCTCACCCCGCCCACACAATCCCCTGCCCTTTTCCCAGATCAAAAAAATGCCCTTACGGTTCGCGATTGAACCGTAAGGGCATCCTCCCAAAAATCCGGTCAGGCTTGAGGCAGCTGTTACGGGAATTCGATGGTAGCGGACGCCTCACCTTTCTTGTCAATGGCGCTGACCTTCAATTCCAGGCTGTTGTTGCGAAAGCCGATGGCCAGCAGCGATTTGTCCTTGCTCTTGTCAAGGTGGGCGATCTCCCTGATCGCTTTGATGATCTTCCCGCCGATTTCCGAACCGGGGGGCGGGAGTTCCGTTTTCTTGTATTTGGCCATGACTGTGACGGCGCCATCCTGGTCCTGCTGAACGGTAATCTTTTCCGCATTGTTGTTGATGCCATGCAGAACCGCCAGGGCAAGCCACTTCACCACCGCTTCGTCGGTGTCTTTATCCTTTTGTATTTTGGACATTTCCTTGAGCGGATCGTTCGTTGCATAACAATCGCACATTTCCTGGACTTTCAGGTGCAGATTTGTGGAATCTTTCATACGGGTTCTCCCTGGTATTGGTTATGTTCGTTTACGTCTCAGATACGGGTTGAATGCCGCTTACGGAAAATCTTTTACCGCCTGTTCGGGTACTGCAAACTGACCTGTCTCAGCTGATACGCACTAGGTGGCTGAGGAGGCGAAATACATGAAGCATCTGTAATGGTTTCATGTTTTGACCTTTTCCAGATAATAAGCACGTACCTGGGAATTGCTTGCAGCCATACATCGTTTTATCCACCTTTCATTCTCCGCTTAGCCTTTCCCCATCGCCGCAAGTACCTTGTCTGCTGTCAGGGGCAAAGAACGCACCCGGGCGCCGGAGACGGCGAAGAGTGCGTTGGTTACCGCCGGAGCGATTGGCGGTACGCCGGGCTCGCCGATTCCGCCGGGGTTTTCGGTGCTCGGCACGATGTGCACCTCGATTTCCGGGGTCTCGTCCAGCCGCAGAAGCGGATAGTCATCGAAATTGCCCTGTTCGACCCGGCCGTCCTTCAAGGTGATGGCTCCATGCAGGGCGGCGGTGAGGCCGAAGACGATCCCCGACTCCATCTGCGCCGCGATGGTGTCGGGATTGACGATACGGCCGCAGTCGACGGCGCAGACCACGCGGTGCACCCGTACGCCTCCGGCCTTATTCACCGAGACCTCCGCCACCTGGGCGATGAAGCTGCCGAAAGAGGAGTGGACCGCGACACCCATGCCGCGTCCGGCCGGCAGCGGTTTGCCCCAACCGGCTTTCTGTACTGCCAGTTCCAGCACGCCGAGGTGACGGGGGTGTTTCGCGAGCAGCGTCCGCCGCAACTCCACGGGATCACGGCCGGCAGCGTGGGCGACCTCGTCGAGGAAGCTTTCGACCACGAAGGCGGTGTGGGAGTGGCCTACCGACCGCCACCACAACACCGGCACCGGCTGCGTCGGGCTGTGCAGATCGACGAGGATGTTGGGAATGGCGTACGGGGTATCGGCGGCTCCCTCCACCGAGGTCTCGTCGATCCCCTCTTTGATCATCCCCGCGAAGGCGGTTCCAGCCATGATCGACTGGCCGACGATGGTGTGCCGCCAGCAGTCCACCCCCCCCTTGGCGTCGAGACCGGCCGCGATGCGGTCGTACCAGAAAGGACGATAGTAGCCGGCACGCGTGTCGTCCTCCCGGGTGCGGATAACCTTGACCGGTTTGCCGATCGCCTTGGCCACCTGCACCGCCTCAACGACGAAGTCCGATGTGGGGGTGGCGCGGCGGCCGAAACCGCCGCCGAGGAAGGTAGTGTGGACCCGCACCTTCTCCGGCGGCAGGCCGGAGACGCGGGCAGCGGCGTCGCGGTCTCCGGTCTGCATCTGGGTGCCGGTATAGACATCGCAGCCGTCGGGGCGTAAATCGACGCAGCAGTTGAGCGGCTCCATCGGGGCATGGGCGAGATAGGGCACCTCGTACTCGGCCTCAAGGGTCTTCGCTGCCCGGGCCATGGCGGCCTGAACGTCCCCCTCCAGGCGGGCGGGGAGTCCTGGGGTGCGAGCCAGCGCGGCGTACTGCCGCCTCATCTCCTCGGATGAAAGCTTCGCCCCCGGGCCTTCATCCCAGCTGATCTGCAAGACATCACGTCCATGCAGCGCCGGCCAGAAGCGGTCGGCGACCACCGCTACCCCGGCCGGTATCGCCACCACAGCCTTTACCCCGGGCACCGCCTTGGCCTTCTCATCGTCGACCTTCTTAAGGGTGGCTCCGAAGACCGGCGGTCGGGCAATGACTGCAACCAGCATGCCGGGAAGCTGCACGTCAATGCCGAAAACGGCGGTGCCGTTGACCTTGGCCGGACTGTCGAGTCGGTGGACCGGCTGGCCGATCAGTGTATAACGCGCCGGGTCCTTGAGCTTCACCTGTTCGGGAACGGGCAGCTCCGAGGCCTTTGCCGCCAATTCGCCGTAGCTGAGTTTGCGGCCGTCGGGATGGATGACCTGGCCCTTCTCGGTCCGGCAGGCGGCGGGGTCGGCCTGCCAGGTCTGCGCCGCCGCCTGGACAAGCATGGTCCGGGCCGTGGCGCCGGCCAGGGCCAGGCGTTGCCATTCGGTGCGGACACTGGTGCTGCCGCCGGTCACCTGGCTGCCGAATTCGGTGTGGTTATATATCGGTGCGACCGGAGCGGCTTCCACCCGTACCTTCTGCCAGTCGCAGTCCAGTTCCTCGGCAACAATCATCGGCAGCGAGGTGTAAACCCCCTGGCCCATCTCCGATTTGTTGTCGATAATAGTCACCGATCCATCAGTACCGATGCGCAGAAAGGCTTTCGGCCAAACATTGGCAGCCGGTTCTGCGGCCCCGGCCTGATCGGAGAACGGAAGGTACCAGGCCAGCACCAGGCCGCCGCCGAGCGCGATGCCGGTCTTGAGGAGGTAGCGTCTGTCCAGCTTGATGATATCGTTCATTTGCCACCTCCTTTCGGCTCCGCCGCCACCTGGTGAATCGCCTTGCGGATGCGCGGGTAGGTGCCGCAGCGGCAGAGATTGTCGCCCATGGCGCTATCGATCTCGGCATCGCTTGGTTGAGGTTTGTTCTGCAACAGGGCGGCCGCCGTCATGATCTGACCCGGCTGGCAGTAGCCGCACTGGGAGACTTCCTCATCCAGCCAGGCCTGCTTGACGGGGTGGTTCTCCGGCAGTCCTTCGATCGTGACAATTTCCTTTCCCTGCATATTTTCCACCGGAGTGACGCACGAACGAACCGGATCGCCGCCGACATGCACGGTGCATGCGCCGCATATTCCCTCGCCGCAGCCGAACTTGGTGCCGGTCAGCTGCAGTTCTTCACGCAACACCCACAGCAGGGGTGTATCGGGAGTTACGGAAACCTCATGTTTTTTGCCGTTTACGTCCAGTGTGATCATTTTTTCCTCCCCTTGCAAGATTCAGACGGCGACTTCCCCGTGAGGTGGAAGCACCTTCAGGTTGCGCACCAGCTCCCGCCAACGGCGTGACCAGTGTGTCCGGAAAAGATTCTGACGGTAACTGAGCCCTCATTTCGGCTTCATATGCATATAAGGATATAACAAGGCACTCCGCTCTTGCAAGGGGAGGGGAAGATCGGACAGGCTTTTTTTGTTATCGCCGCAGGGTTTTTGAATCAGTCGCCTTGTATTTTCAAGCCGTTGCAGGCAGAACACTGCGGCTGAAGCGACTATGCGTCTACAATGCCGACTGCCGGCAGCCGCGAGACGGCTGCCGGTGGATATATGATTCCGCTTCACTGACTTTGCCGGTCGGCGGCTTCATGAACGAGGTCATCATCTCCATCGGAATGGGGAAGATAATGGTGTTCGAGGTATTCTTCGTTGAAATATCGGCCAGGGTCTGAAGATAGCGAAGCTGCAGGGCCTGGGGGTTGCGGGAGATGACCTCGGCTGCCGACAGCAGCTTTTCCGAGGCCTGGAATTCGCCCTCCGAATTGATGACCTTGGCCCGTCTTTCCCGTTCCGCCTCCGCCTGTCTGGCGATGGCCCGGATCATCGACTCGTTGAGGTCGATATGCTTTATCTCGACGTTGATCACCTTAATTCCCCAGGCGTCGGCCCGCATGTCGATGATCTCCTGGATGTCGTTGTTCAGTTTCTCCCGCTCTGCCAGCATTTCGTCAAGTTCGTGCTGACCGAGTACCGACCGCAGGGTCGTCTGGGACAACTGGTTGATCGCGTTCATGAAATCCTCAACCTGGATGATCGCCTTTTCCGGGTCGACAACCCGAAAATAGAGGACGGCGTTGACCCGTACCGTGACATTGTCCCGGGAGATGACATCCTGGGGCGGGACATCCAGCGTCACTACCCGCAGATCGACCTTGAAGGCCCGCTGCACACCGGGAACGATGATGCGCAACCCGGGCTGTTTGACAGTCTGGAACCTGCCCAGAAAGAGGACGACCAGTCTCTCGTATTCGGCAACGATCCTGAAAGAGATGGCTATCAGGCCAATGATCAGGGCCAGCGGGGCTACATATTGCAGTAGATTAGGTGAAATCATCTCAGTGCTCCTCCTTGATCTTTTCCACGGTCAGGATCAGTCCCTCCTTGGCCGTAACCTTTACTTTTTCGCCTCTTTGCAGCTTTTCCGCAGTTTCTGCTGCCAGGATTGCCCCATCAGCCAGATCCTGCCTTCCCCGCTGAAATCCTCGCG